>DASYZX010000012.1:0-20218 GCA_035945715.1 Candidatus Acidiferrales bacterium | reverse complement strand
GGCAAAACGACCGCTGAGGAAATGGCGAAAGTCATGGAGAGCATCTACCGCTGTGACATGGGCGACCGCGGACTTTGTCTGCAGATGATCACCATCATGCGCAACCAGCAATATCGCGACATGCTGCCGCGCTACCTGGAGAGGGCCGACGCCAGCGAAGATCTTTCTGCGATTGCCGACAAGATCGGCGCGCTCGACGATGTGCGCAACGACGTGGCGTTGGTCTACACGCAACGCGGTCCCGTGATTATTTCCATTTTCACGTATGACAACGCGGATAAGTCCTGGACTCCCGAAAATAAAGCTGAGATTTTGATTGGGCGGCTGGCGCAGGTCATCGTGAACACGTGGTCGCCGGAAGGTCTGGCGGCGAAAGTGACGGAGCCTGTCGGAACGCCGGCCGCAAAATAGGCCATGGTTGGGGGACGATTTGCTTTTACTTCGACGGATTAAGATACGGAGGCATTGAATGAGTATTCTAGCGGCCATCAAACGCGAAGAACGAAAAATCGAAAAACAGTTGGGCAAATTGCAGCACGAATTGGACGGGGTGAGAGCCGCAGCGAAAGCACTTGGGCGCTCCGCGGATCGCGAACTGACCAACGTCAAGAAACGCGTGTTGTCCGCGTCCGGAAGAGCCAAGATTTCCAAGGCCGCGAAGAAGCGCTGGGCAAGAGTGAAAGCGCAAGCGAAGAAAGCCGTGAGCTAGTAGCGATAATTTGTCGTCGGAGAGTCACGGAAGTGTTTTCTTCAAGGCTTCCTCGATTCCCGCCTCCGCGAGCGGCGCCATGATTTCGTATCCCGCTTTGTTGGGGTGCACGCCGTCAAGACTCAGCTCCGGTTTGAGGCCACCACCGCTGGTGGCCATGCTCGAGTAGTAGTCCACATAAACGAAACCATTTTTCGCGGCGTAATCCCGGATCCATGCGTTCAGAGCTCTAATCTTAGGGGCGGGCTCTAGCCCTCTGTGCCACGGAAAATCGCTCGCTGGCAACACGGAACATAGTACAAGCTGAATTCCATTCGCTCGGGCGAGATCGCTCATGGATGCGACGTTGTTTTCTATGTCGCGCAGAGTTATCTTGCCTGTGTTCTCGGCGATGTCGTTTGTGCCTGCAAGCAAGACGACGACTTTCGGTTGCAGGTCAATGACGTCCTGACGAAAGCGCACGAGCATCTGCGGCGTGGTCTGCCCGGAGATGCCGCGATTGATATACGGCTTGCCGGGGAAAAACTCAGCGCGATCCGGCGACGTTGCCGATTCCTTGCGTCCCCAGCCTTCCGTGATGGAATCCCCCATGAACACCACGCGCGTTTCGTCAGGCGCCGGAGGCGGCAACTCTTTATCGGCTTCACGGTATCTCGCAAGGAACGGCCAGTCGTTGAGGGCGCGCTCGAGCTGCGACATTTGGACCGGAGTTAATTGTTGCGCGGATGGCGTTGCCGTTGGCTTCTGATTTCGTGTAACTGGTATCGACGCTGAAGTCTGCGGAAAAGAGAGCTGAGGAAACAGGAGAATCGCAACGAGCAGGCAACAGCCAGACGCATAAGAAAATTTCTTTTTTCTGTTCACGGAATTGTCCCCCACTTTTGTCGGCCCATGTGAGTCACGCGGAGATGAGGAAAAGCGGGTCGCCGAGCTTGCCGGTGTAACGCGGGCGGTAGCGCTGCGTGTTATAAAGCTTTTCAATGTCCACCGTGCGCGGGCCCAGCGCCGGATCGGGCAAGAGGGTATGCGCGTAACGGCCTTCGCGCACCGCGACCATTTTGCCGAAGGTGTTTCCGGCGAAAAGGTCGAGCGCGAGATTCGCGAACGTCGTGGCCACCACCTGATCCACAGCGTCCGGATCGCCGCTGCGCAGATCGTAGGTCAGATCGCTCGTCATGGTCTCTTCTCCGGTCCGCTGACGGAGAATTTCGGCGAGCGCGTGGCCGATGTCGACTTTTTTGCGATGCCCGTACGCGTCGGCTTCGCCGAAGTCTTCCGCCTTGTGGCCTGTCCACACGGCGCCTTCCGAGGCAATCACGAACGAATAGTTGCTGGGATTGCCGCGCTTGTCTTCGACCAGCAGCCGCACCAGCAGATCGAGGTCGAAAGGATATTCCGGAATCACGCAGCGGGCGGAAGTGACGTAAGCCGTGTAGAGCGCCGTGAAGCCGGCGTCGCGTCCGAAGATGCGGAAGATGCCGATGCGCTCGTGCGAGCCCAGCGTGGTTCGCTGCCGCGACACCAGTTCCTTCGCGCGCGTGATGGCCGTCGAAAATCCCACGCAGTACTCCGTGCCTCGCACGTCGTTGTCCATCGTCTTGGGAATGGCGATTAACGGAAAGCCGGCGCGGTGCAGCGTAGTGGCAAAGCCCAGCGTGTCGTCACCGCCGATCACAACCAAACAGCCGATTCCCAAGCGCTCAAGATTGCTAAGAACGATTGGCGTGAAGTTAAAAGTCTGTCCGTCGTTGGAAAGGCGCTCCAACTCCGATGGCGAAAGATGTTTTGGCAGATTGCTTTTCTTGATGCGCAGCGGATTCGTCCGCGACGTGTGCAACACGGTTCCACCGCTGCGGTCGATGGCGCGTGTGTTCTCGCGTGTCAGCGGCCGGACGTAGCGCGGATCGGATTCCTGGGACGAATCGAGGTGCGTGAGTCCCTCCCAACCTCTCCGAATGCCGAGCACTGAGCGGTTCATCTCGCTCGCGCGATAGACCACGGACTTGATCACCGAGTTCAGCCCCGGCACATCTCCGCCGCCCGTCAGGACCCCGATCTTGCCGTCCCTCGCCATGAATCGATTCGCCTCCTCAGCCGACGATCAGGATTTATCACGCCGCCAGTAATGTCAAGAGCGGCGAAGATCACAGGGCGGGGTGACCACGGTCACTGCGAACCGTGATCACCACAATGCAGGCTGAGACACAGTAGACTGGAGGCAAACCAACCATGGATTCGACAAACAGGCGTCGCGGGCCTCGCTTGAATGCCGAAGGGCTTCGGCAGGCTGCGAAGGAGATGCGGGCGATCGCGATAACCGATATCTATGCCGCAGGCTCAGGACATCCCGGTGGTTCTCTTTCCATTATGGACATCGCGGCTGCGCTGTATTTGAAGGTGCTGAACCACGATCCCGACATGCCGACGTGGCTGGAACGCGACCGCGTTTTCTGGTCGGCGGGACATAAAGCGCCGGCGCTCTATGTTGCGCTGGGCCGCGCCGGGTATTTTCCGCTGGAGGAGACGGTGTCGCTGCGGCGATTGGGCTCGAAATTCGAGGGGCATCCGAACCGCTTAAAGCTGCCGGGCGTGGAAATTTCGAGTGGCTCGCTCGGACAGGGCCTGAGCATTGCGGTGGGCAGCGCCCTGGCGGCGAAGCGACGGAAAGACCCCTATCGCGTTTACTGCATCATGGGCGACGGGGAACATCAGGAAGGAAGCGTCTGGGAGGCCGTAATGGCCGCGGCGCACTACAAGCTCGACAACCTGTGCGCCATCGTGGACCAGAACCGGCTGCAGATTGATGGTTGGGTGCAGGATGTAATGAACGTCGAACCGCTGGGATTGAAGTACGCCACGTTCGGTTGGAACGTGATTGAGATCGATGGCCACGACATGGGTGAAATCCTGGGCGCGTTTGGCGCTGCTGCGGCGCACCGGGGCAATCCCACCATGATTCTCGCCAACACCATAAAGGGCAAAGGCGTTTCGTTCATGGAGAATCGGGCATCGTGGCATGGAACGGCTCCCAATCGGGAACAGTTCGATAAAGCGATGGCCGAATTGGCCACGCCCGCTGTTCCGCAAGAGAGAGTTGAACGGATGCTGTCGCGCGCAAAAGAAGAAGCAGAAAACGCAGCGGCGACGGCGCGAAATGTTGTACCGATGGCGGTGCGCAATTATTGGTGGAACGCTCGCGACACGATGAAGGTGGAAATGGACTCCACGCGGATGGGGTTCGGGCGTGGACTGGAGACTGCCGGAGCCGACGAACGCATCTGCACGATTCAGGCCGATATTTCGGGGTCGATCCGCATCTCCGATTTTGCCGCGAAACACCCCGAGCGGCAAGGCCGCGTCTTCAGCGTCGGAATTGCCGAGCAGAACATGATGGGAGTGGCGGCAGGCCTGGCAAAGGAAGGATTCATCCCAGTGACGGGCACGTACGGCGTGTTCGCGTCGGGCCGCGCGTGGGATCAGTTGCGAACGACAATCTGCTACAACGATCTCAACGTGAAGATCGCGGGCGCGCACGGTGGAATATCGGTGGGGCCGGATGGAGCCACTCATCAGTCGCTGGAAGAAATTTCGCTGATGGCTGTTCTTCCCAATATGCACATGGTTGCGCCATGCGATTCCATGGAGACCGAGAGGGCAACGCGGCATTGCCTGCTGGAAGTGGACGGCCCTGTTTATCTGCGGTTCGCGCGCGAAGCGACGCCGTTGGTGACGACGCCGGGCACGCCTTATCGCTTCGGCGTTGCCAACATCATCCGATACCGCGCGCCTCAACCGCGATTTATCGATGCCTTTGAGACCGTCTTGTCGACCAAATATCCGAACGAAAACGAAGATGCGACGATTGTGGCGTGCGGCCCGATGGTGCCGGAGGCGATGCGCGCAGCGTGGCTGTTGAAGGAAGACTTCGGAATCGAGACACGCGTCATTAATATGCACACCATCAAGCCGCTCGACACCATGTCCTTGCTTGCCGCGGCAACCGAGACGCAAATCGTCGTCACGGTGGAGGAGCATCAGAAAGGTGGGTTCGGCAACCTGATCGCCGGCGCCATCTTGCGGGAACGGAGCGATTTCGCGCAGCCGTTGTTACTCGACATGATTGGAGTTGAGGATCGCTTTGGGTTCTCCGGAAAGCCGTGGGAACTGATCCAAACGTTCGGTTTGACGGCTGAGCACATCGCGCAGCGCGTGCTGGATCTTTATGCGAAGAAAATGGGTTTCAATTATTCGAAAACCAAGGAGGGTGCGACGATGACGATGCTCGAGTGCAGCAGCTGCCATGCACAGGTACCCTTGGAAAGGTACTTGCACGAACCCCTGGTGCCAGAGGACGAGTCCTGCGTGGAGTGCGAGTCAAAATCGCTCGATGGTTGCGCGACGTGCCGGCTGTGGTGGATGAACGCGAACCCCGAGTTTAGGTTTCTCTGCCGTGAATGCCGCGAGGTCGCGATGCCGAGTTAGCTCCGCTGCGAAATTAGCCCATATCGTGAGAGCCAAAGAGCGGGCTGATTAATCCGTGTGTCTGAGGAAGAGCAATCCGCTCGTGTATTTCCAGTCAGAGGATGCTGCGCGGCGTTGCCCAGCTAACCGTTCATCGCTTGCATCGCCAGCATGTGCCATTCTGCAGCAGTCGGCGGCGCCATGGGCAAACGGTCCGTCTCGTAACGCAGATTCTGCAATTCGTACTGCTGGATTAGTCCTTCCATGCGCATGCGCCGCAATGATGTATGAGGACAGCGGTTGCAACGCGGGCAATCTTCCAGGCATTTCTCGGCATCGAAGCCTTCGAATCCTCGCATCTGGGTGCTCCTTCCCGGCAGCTTCACGTCGGAGCAGTCGGCTAAAATACTCCAACAAGATACTGCGCGGGCTGGCGCACGTATGTGCCGGGCATCACGCCATCATGCCAGGTCATCACAAGGTGTTTTGCCGTCTTGACGGTCGTCAAGAAGCTTAGATGATTCGGCGATTCGGAAGCCGCTGGTTGCACCGAAAAGTCGAACACGTATAGCGGTGCCGCACGGCAGCGCTTTACATTCTCATCCGCAATCGGTAGAGTGCGCCTCATGCAAAATTCAAGACGAACGCTCATCGCCGTTATTCTTGCTCTATTTGCATCGCTTGTCTGTTCACGGGCTGCCGTCTCACAGCCTCAAGCCGCAGCCGTCTCATCTGTTCCTACTCCCCTTTCCGTCTTCGGCCATAATCCCGGTGATGACTTCTACCTCGCCAATTACGACGAATCCCGCGCTTATTTTGCGAAGCTCGCGCAATCTTCAAACCGCATAAAAATCATCCACGTTGGCAAAACTACACGCGGCCTCGATTGGGAGATTGCCATCATCTCCTCTCCGGAAAATCTCGCCGCTCTCGACAAATACAAGGAAATCAACCGGCGCCTGACCTGGGCGCGTGGTCTCGACGATGCTGCCGCTAGAGACCTCGCTCGCGAAGGCAAAATTTTCGTCCACATTGACGGCGGCATGCACTCGACCGAAGTCGCCGGCGCGCAGCACTCGATCGTCCTCGCCTATCAGCTGCTCTCCGCGCAAAACGATCCGCAAATCGATGCGATCCTGAACAATGTCATCCTCGTCCTGTGGCCTACGCTCAATCCAGACGGCCAGAATGAAGTCGTCGCGTGGTACCGCAAAAATCTCGGCACCAGTTTCGAAGTGAGCCCGCTGCCTGATCTATATCAGGAATACGTCGGCCACGATAACAATCGCGATGGGTACATGAACAACATGCTCGAATCACAGGAGGTGACTGCGCAGGAACTTCAGTGGAATTCCGAAGTGTTTTACACCCAGCACCAGACCGCGCCTTTTCCCGCTCGCATTTTCATTCCGCCATTCGTTGAGCCGATTTCTTCCAATATCCAGCCGATTCTCATGCGTTGGCTCAACGCTTTCGGCATTGACATGGGCGCCTATCTCGACGAGCACGGCATGCCCGGCGCAATTGACCGCGTCGGATTCGATAACTGGTATCCGGGATTCCAGGATTTCACCGGCATCTTCCGCAATTCGATTTCATTTTTTACCGAGACCGCGCTTTATGGCTACGCCACTCCGCATTTTTACACGGTGCGCGACTTCCCGCCGCAATACCGCTCTCTCAGCTCCCAAATTTTCTACAGTAGCCCGTGGAGAGGCGGCTGGTGGCGCCTCGGTGACGCCGTCCACTACATGGTTGGTGCCTCGATGTCCGTCCTGGACACTGCTGCGAAATATCGCGAGCAGTTGCTCTACAACAAATATCAAGCTGGCCGCGACAATATCGAGCGGTTCACGAATAATCCTCCCTACGCCTATGTCATTCCCACCGAGCAGCGCGATTTGCCGGAAGCCGCCCTGCTCGTTCACAAAATGATGCTCAATGGTATCGAAGTCCAGCAGGCCACCGCTCCCTTTCCTGCAAACGGTCGGGAGTATCCCGCAGGCTCTTGGGTCATCCTCATGGACCAGCCTTTTGCCGGTCTCGTCAAAGAACTTTTCGAGCCCCAGAAGTATCCCGACCTCCTCGTGAACGGCACGCCCATCAAACCCTACGATGTTGCCGGCTGGACACTCCCCATGCAGATGGGCGTGAATGTTGACGCCGCGCTTCAGCCCGTTTCATCCGCCGCGCGCTCTGGGCTTCGCCTGCTCGATCAATTCTCTCCGCCTGTCGGCAAAATCCGAGGCGCCGGCCCGGTTTTCCTCTGCCGTCCGGAAACGAACGAACATTTCCGGGTCATCAACGAAATTCTTGCTGCTGGCGGTCATGTGAGCTTCGTGACTTCGGATTCTGCCAGTCTCCAAACCGGAACCGCCGTAATCACTGGCGTTTCCCGAGACCGCGTGGCGACTAGCGCGGAAAAAAATTCACTGACGGTGGAAGCTGTGGATCACGCTCCGGTCGGTGTCATCGAAACCAAGAAGCCGCGCGTTGGCCTCTACCGCGGCTGGACTGCCAACATTGACGAAGGCTGGACACGCTGGATTCTCCAGCGTTACGGATTCGCTCCTGTCACCATTGATAATGGCGGCATGCAAGCCAGCCATTTGCTCGATCGCTTTGACACCATCATTCTTCCTGACGCTGCGCCGAACCAGATTCTCGATG
This sequence comes from Candidatus Acidiferrales bacterium, assembly GCA_035945715.1. Lineage (GTDB taxonomy): Bacteria > Acidobacteriota > Terriglobia > Acidiferrales > UBA7541 > DAHUXN01. Next base: position 12,378 of record DASYZX010000012.1, on the reverse strand, counting down.
GCTTTCCTCCGGGCTCTCTACCCGGCCAGTATGTCGGCGGAATTGGGGAGCAAGTTGTCGAATCCCTGCGCGAATTCGTTGCCGGCGGAGGCACGCTCATCACCTTCAACAACGCCTCCCTTTTCGCCGTCGAACAGTTGGGCCTGCCGGTCACCAATGTCCTCGCGAATCTCAAACAAGACGCGTTCTATTGCTCCGGCTCTCTTCTCCGTGTCGAGCTTTCGAGTTCAGATCTCCCTGGCCTGTGGGGCTTGCCCCGCGATCCCGTTGTCATGTTCGAGCGCGGTCCCGTCTTCGATACCAAGCCGGGTTTCCGCGGCGCTGTCCTGGCGTCTTATCCCGCGAATGTCAGCCCGCTCGCAAGCGGTTATCTCCTCCATCCCGAACGAATCGAAGGCAAAGCCGCGGCTCTCGAAGTCGCGTATGGACAAGGCCGCGTCTTTCTCTTTGGTTTCAAGCCGCAGTGGCGCGCGCAATCCCATGGGACCTACAAATTCTTCTTCAATGCTATTTACGATTCGCCGAGCCTCGCGAAGCCATCCTCGTTCCCAGCGATTTCTGCACCTGCGACCGTGCAGCCTCCAGCCCCTTCGCCGCCGAACGAATCACATAAACGCGACCGCAAAAAACCGACACAATAGCATCGTCTTGACGTTTCGAGACTTCTTTCTTAAGGACGCTGGCGGAAGCGTGCGGGAGTTGCGGCATCAGGCGGACCTGAGCGCAATGTTCCACGTTTGCAGCTAGCCCGCCAGACAAACACGCAGTCGCCAATGCATCGCTAAATTCTCACCACAGAGCCGAGCTAGTGCCATCAAAGGAAACAGTAGCCGCACGGCGGAAATGAAGAAAGCGAACATTCGAAAATCAGGAGGGTTCGTGCGGAGACTGGTGATGCAAAGCTCGGCCGGGGAGCGCGCCCGTGTAGTTGCCGCCGTTGACGGCGAGAGTGCCGTTGATAAAAACGTATTTCATGCCGGTGGCCAAAACTTCGGGGTGCTCGTAGGTGGCCTTATCGGCGATGGTTGCAGGGTCGAAAGCGATGATGTCAGCGATGTACCCTTGGCGAAGTAGACCCCGGTGGTGCAAGCCCAACATTTCCGCTGGCAATTCGGTGCTGACATGGACCATGAAAGGCAAAGTGATGAGCTTCTTCTGGTACACATAGATGCGCAGCTTGCGCGGAAAAGTTCCGTAGAGCCGGGGATGGCCGGGCGAGCCGTCGGAGTCGGTCATCACCCAGGGCTGGCGCATGAAGCGGTCGACGTCAGCTTCATTCATGTTGAAGGAAATGACACCCAACTCGTCCCACGCTTTGTCGTGTGCAGCGGACTGAAGAATTGCGAGAGCAGTCTGGGGAGCAGGAGTTTTGCGCGCGGCAGAAACTTGCGCCAGAGTTTTCGCGTAGAGATCGGAAAGGCTCGGCGAGGTGAAGAGCAAAGTGTTTGCACCGCCGCGGCGGTTAATGTTTTCGGAGATGGCGTCGAGCAACCGGGCTCGTTGCGCAGGGTCATCGAGGCGGGCGGAGACTTGCTGCCGCGTGCCTTCATGGGCCCACGGCGGGAGCAGTGAGGCGGGCAGGCTGGTGCCCGATCCGGTATAGGGATATTGGCTCGCCGTTACGTTCCGGCCAGCGGCGCGGGCCGCGTTGATTTTCGCAATGGCTTCAACACTTTTGCCCCAGACGGCGGGGCCGAGGGCTTTGATATGCGAGATGTGCACGGGAATATGCGCTTCACGTCCAATGCGTAGAGTTTCGTCAATCGCGCCGAGCAATCCGATGGAATACGAATCTTCGTCGCGCATATGGGTATCGTAGTACCCGCCATACTGAGCGGCGACTTTCGCGAGCTCGATGACTTCGTCTGTCTTCGAGAAGCTTTGGGGCGCGTAGAAGAGGCCGGTCGAGAAGCCGAAGGCGCCCTGTTGCATGGCGCTGCGCACGTAGGCACGCATCTGGTCTAGTTGCGCAGGAGTGGGATCCGCGTTGACCATGCCCATGACTTTGCTGCGAACGGTGCCAAAGCCGACGAGAAGAGCGACGTTGGTGCCGATGCCATTGTGCTGCCATTTGTCGAGAGTGGCGGCGACGTCGATGGGCCCGCCACCGTCGTTGCCGGTGACGACGGTGGTGACACCCTGCATGATGTAGTTAAGATTGTTGCGGCGCGCAGGATTATCCACATAGGCGTTGGCGTGCGTATGCGGGTCAATGAAGCCGGGGCAGATGATTAGGCCCTTGGCCGAGATTGCTTCCGTGGCGTGAAGATGCGCTGCGGCGGCGTTGCCGATGAAGGCGATGCGGTCGCCGCGAATGCCAACATCGGCGAGTCGCGGTGCACTTCCGGTGCCATCCACAATTCGCCCGCCAACGAGAAGGTAGTCGACCGATGTTTGCGCTACGGCAGAGGATCGCTGCTTCTCGGCAGAGAAACGCGATGCGCTAAGCAGTGTGCTGGCCGCCAGCGAAAGCACCGCGAGGAGTGCCGCGCGACGGAAGGCGAGATTTGTCCCGAGTCGGTTCATCGCTTCGATTTCGCCGCCAGATTATCCATCAACCGCGAGGATTGTGATCAAGAAATGTATCGGGTGCAAGGAATGGTTACATATTCCCGACCTCCGCGCGATGCGCGTCGACCTCAGGTCGCGTCGCGGCACGAATAGCCCTTCGCCGATCGCGCGCAACTCTTCTTCGGAACGATCTTGCACAAACATCTGGGGATTTGATGATGTTCCCGGCCGCCGCTCCCGAGTGATGGTCAATTCGGAAGTAATCGGAATTGTTTCCGAGTAGCCGATCAAACGCGAACCGAGACTCTCGTTCGCTCGGGCGCTGACCGTGAGGCAGTGGCGAGGAGTTTAGGACGCCGGTCGCGAGCCGCTGGATCGAGTCGGTTTCACTGCTCGCGAGACTTGGAACCGGAATCAGGCGCCGTGCCTCTAATATAAAGGCATCCGCCAAGACAATTCCGGAAGGAGCGCAATCATGGCCTTGGGCCGTCAGAGTATTCTGAGGGAAAGAACCTCGCGCAGGGAAATGTTGAAGACCGCTGCCGCTGCCGCCGCGGCTGCAGGTGCCGCGTCCATTCTGCCAGCCAGCGCATTCGGCGCTCTCGTATCGGCCCCGCGGACAATGAACCTGCTGCCGGACGGCTCGGCCGTAAAAGAGAAAGTGGCTCTCAAGGTTCAGCCGTTTCCGCTCGCCCAGGTGCGTCTGCGCGGCGGCCCGTTCCTCAACGCCATGAACGCAAACCTCAAATACATGAATCTGCTTCCGCCGGACCGTCTGCTCCGCATGTTCCGGGTCAATGCCGGCCTGCCGTCCACCGCCGAACCCCTCGGCGGTTGGGAATCTCCCTCCACGGAACTGCGCGGCCATCTCACCGGCGGCCATTTCCTTTCTGCCAGCGCGTTGATGTACTCCAGCACCGGAGACGAGAGCGTCAAAGCCAAGGGCGACCTCATGGTCGCCGAGCTCGCGAAATGCCAGCAGGCTCTCGGCGGCCAATATCTCAGCGCGTTCCCCACGGAATTTTTCGATCGCCTTCGTGCTCACAAGCCCGTCTGGGCGCCTTTTTACACCTATCACAAAATCATGGCCGGCCACATTGACATGTACCAACTCTGCGGCAATGAACAGGCCCTCCAGACCGCGGAGAACATGGCCCATTGGGCCGGCGCCTGGGTCAAGCCGCTCAGCGACGAGGAGATGGCCCGCGTCCAGCGCACCGAGTTCGGCGGCATGGCCGAAGCGCACTACAATCTCTACGGAATCACCGGCAAACAGGAATATCTCGATACCGGGCGTCGCTTCGACGATAAGCACATCTTCGATCCTCTCGCCGCCAATCAGGACCGCTTGTCCGGCAATCACGCCAATACCAACATTCCGAAAATCATCGGCTGCGCCCGCGCCTATGAACTTACCGGCGAGCAGCGCTATCGCGACATCGCCGATAATTTCTGGAACTTCATCACCACTCAGCATATCTACTGCACCGGCGGCACCAGCGACGGCGAATACTGGCACGAACCCGGCCAAATCTCGAAGGAACTGGGCCCGGCCGCGGAAGAATGCTGCTGCAGCTATAACATGATGAAGCTTACCCGCCATCTCTACGGCTGGACCGGCGATCCTTCGAAGCTCGATTACTACGAGCGCGTTCTCTTTAACCTCCGTCTGGGCGCGATTGATCCCAACGGCATGACCATGTACTTCGTTTCCATGGATCCCGGTCTGTACAGGACATTTGGCACTCCGTGGGATTCCTTCCTGTGCTGCGACGGCACTGGTATGGAGGATTTCTCGAAACTCGCGGACACGATCTACTTCCACGACGCCAAGGATCTATACGTCAACCTCTTTATCGCTTCCGAGCTTGATTGGAAGGAGAAGGGCCTGCGCGTCACGCAGGAGACGAACTTCCCACAGCAGGACTCGACCACGCTCACCATCTCCGCCGATCATCCCGTCAAGATGGACGTCAACATTCGCGTCCCGTACTGGGCCGAGAGCGGCTTCACCGTCAAGGTCAATGGCAAGCACGAGAAGGTTCACGCCGAGCCCAGCACTTATGCGAAACTCCACCGCACCTGGAAGAATGGCGACAAAATCGAAATTTCCGCTCCCATGTCCCTTCACGCTCAGCCGACGCCAGACGATCCCACGGTGCTCGCCATGATGTACGGCCCAATGGTTCTCGCCGGAGTTATGGGTGACACGAGCGACCTGCCCGACCACGCCGTTTATGGCCCGCAGGGGCCGCGTCCTCCTCGCCCGGCGAACATGCCTCCGCCGGTTCCGGGCCAGCGCCGTGCTCGTGTTCCGGATAGCCCGCCACCTGCCATCAAGGCCAGCATCAGCGCGCCTACGGCTTGGGCCGAGCTGGTTCCCGGCGATTCGCTCGCATTCAAGACGGTCGGCCAGCCGGATTCGGTGCAGCTCGTGCCGTTCTACAAGATCTTCCGCGAGCGCTACACGACCTACTGGAAGGTGACCACCGGATAGAAGCCTTCTCATAAATCACGCTTAGAGTGTCGGAGCGCTGGCCCCGACATGAAAGAAGTCAGAAAAACTAGGCTTTAGCTCCTGCCCAAATTGACCGAGTAAAGGATTGAGCTAGGCAAAAGTACCCCGCCTCGCGCCCGAGATTCCTTCAGAGTAGCCGACAATTCGGGACTCAGCCCCAGCCCCCTCACTAAACTGGGGCGCAGCGGCAATGTCGCAAACGCTCCCCCGCATCCGCCGTGTTCCACAGAGTTCTTGCTCACGCCAGATTGCCCAGCTATAATTTCTGTACCAGCCTGCCTTGAATTCCCATATCTGGAGGAAAGATGAAAGAGCTCGTTTCACGCACAGTCGATTTTCTCTTCCTGTTGCTCCTGGCCCTGGCACTGGCGATCCCGCAGGAAGCGATCGCGCAAAGTCACGTTGTCTCATCCGCGGATCTTCAACGCGATGTCGCCGCATCCTCCGCTGCGCGCCATCAAAATATCGCGCAGCTCGAAGACTTCCTCTCCTCCGCGGCGGCACGACAGGCGCTGAAATCCGGCCACATCGACTATCGCGAAGTCAAAAACGCCGTCCCGCAGCTCAACAACGAGGAGCTTGCGCGGCTCTCTCTTCTTTCCCAGAAGACGCAAAAGGATTTTGCCGCCGGCAACATCACCAACCACGACTTGCTGCTGATTCTTGTGGCCATCGCCGCTTTAATCCTGATCATAGTCGCCGTTCGCTAATGAAACTTCGCACCGTCGTCGGTCTATTCGTTGTCTCTACCGTTTGCGCGGCGTGTACCTTTGCTGCGCAAACGGCGGCCCTTTGGATCGACGTCCCATTCGTCGCCCAATCGCGCGAAGGTTGCGGCTCGGCGTCGATCTCCATGGTCATGCGATATTGGGCGAAAAAGAAGGGGCAGCCCAGCCCGCCTTCCGCTGACCCGCAAAAAATCCAGGCTGCGCTGTTTTCTCCCGAGAGCGGTGGCATCAGCGCCTCGAGCATGCAGAGGTATTTTCGCGAATCCGGCTATCGCGCCTTTGCGTTTCAGGCGCAATGGAGCGATCTCGTCCATCATCTCCAACTCGGTCGTCCCCTCATCGTCAGCCTCGATGCCAGCGGCCCGCTCGGCCCGCTTCATTACGTCGTCCTTGTCGGAATCGATCCCGCGCGAGGGTTCCTCTTCCTCAACGATCCCGCTCAGCGCAAAATGCTTCGCATCTCGCGCAAAGGATTCCAGTCCGAATGGAGTCACACCGGCAACTGGGCCCTGCTGGCGGTGCCGTCCGATTGATCTTCCTTGTGCTGTTCATCCTGCTGCCCTGCTCGGCTGCCGCCCAAACGGCAGCGCCTGCTGCGGACAAACTCCTCCAAGTCAGAAAGCTTTACGAGGCTGGCCGCTGGAACGATGTCGTCCAGGCCGTGCCGGATTCTCCCGGGGAGCCCGCCGATCTCGAACTCTACCGCGGCCTCGCCCTCGCCAAGCTACAGCGATGGGATGAAGCAAGGGAAGCCTTCGAGGCCGGTCTTGCAGGTCACCCCCGCGACGCTCGCTTCCTCACCGAACTAGCCGGCATCGCGTATCGCGAAAGGAAGTACGCGCTGGCCACGCGCTACCTGCGCCGAGCCCTCGCCATCGATCCCCATGACGACTATGCCAACAATTTCATCGCCTCCATTTATTTCCTCGAGGACAATCTCGAAGCCGCTCTGAAATATTGGAATCGCGTGGGCAAGCCCAGGCTCGCCGCTCTCACCTACGCTCCCCAGCCGTCTCTCGACCCGCTCATTCTTGACCGGGCATTCAGCTTCTCCCCTGACGGCGTTTGGGGCCGTAATCAATACCTCACTACCAAGACCCGCCTCGATGCCCTCGACCTCTTTTCGCGGACGCGTTTCGATCTCGCGGGTCAACCGGATGGCTCATTCGATCTCACGTTTCGCGCCGCCGAACGAAATGGCTGGGGCGGTGACAAGTGGCAAGGTTTATTCTCGCTCCTGCGCGGACTGCCTTTCGAAACTGTATATCCGCAGTTTTACGATCTCGGTCATTCGGGCTTCAACTGGCTCTCTCTCCTCCGGTGGGATGATCAAAAACGCCGCCTATCGAGCGAACTTGACGCTCCGCTTTTCCAGAACCCGGCTGTCCACGTTCGGCTGTATTATGATGCCCGCGACGAGAACTGGAACGTATCCAACACCATCGTTCCGTCCGCGCCGTCTCCCTCTAGCCTAAATCTGGAGAAGGCCGTCGCCGGAGCTGAAATTCACTTCATCGAAAGTAGTCGTTGGCAATGGCGCGGCGGGATCGAATACTCCGATCGTGAGTACCGCACTTTGTCCGGCATCCCCGCGTCGGCTGCCTCGTTTTTCACCAGTGGCTCGGCCCTCGAACTCCACTCTGGTGTCCAACGATTTGTGATCCGCTTTCCGGAAAGGCGCTTCACGCTCCTGGCCGGTGCCAGCGGCGCACTCGGTGCGTTCTTTGCCAATCCTCTTGGCCACTATGGCCGACTCCAAGGTTCACTCGCCGCCGATTGGTTCCCGCAAGCGCAGGGCGAGGATTACGAGATACAAACGCGGTTGCGCGGCGGCGTCACCTTCGGCAAAGTCCCCTTTGACGATTTATTCACTCTTGGCTTTGACCGCGACACTAATCTCTGGCTGCACGGCCATCCCGCACTTAATGACGGCCAAAAAGGCAGCGCTCCTCTCGGTCGGAACTTCACGCTCGTTAATTGGGAACTCGACAAAATCGCTTACGAAAATCCTTTCTTCACCGTGAAACTCGGCCCGTTACTCGATACTGGCGACGTCTACGATCCATCGGGCTTCTTCGGTTCCCCCAAATGGCTGTGGGACACTGGCCTGCAAACCAAGATTCACGTCTTGGACAGCGCCGAAATAATCCTCGGCTACGGCAAGGATCTCCGCTCCGGTCGCAATTCCTTCTTCGCCACGTTCTCCCGCTAGCCCGCGAAAAGCGTGTGAATTGCGTCAAGATGGGCCGGAACGATGCTCGTTCGATCTGCCTTTATCGCTTGCGCTGATTCGTATGACCTCTTTGAGACGAGAGAATTGAAGGATCGAAGCCTACTCACAGACTGAATGAACCCGTTGATCGAATCAGCCCCATACCAGTCGACATGATTTGGCTTAATGCGGAAGGAAGCCACATTTCGGACGAGCCAGGGTGCGATGCTCCGCGCCAAGGTCCGCTGGACTTGACGCCGAGCAGATGGCAGAATGCGTGGCTGGCTGACTCGACTGGCGGAAACACGGATCGACAGTTTTCGCGTCGGCTGGCCGGGAACTAGCGCTGGAAAGCTGATGGAAATTAGGAGGACGCACATGCGCAATGGGATTCTCAGCATCGCCGTCATTGTTGCGGCAGTCGCTTGCCTAGCCGCCCAACAGGCGCCAGCGCCGCCGCAAATGTCCGATAACGTGGCCGGCTACCATCTTTCCGCTTCCATTCCGCTGCCGGACGAGGGCTTCTGGGATTACCTCGGGATTGACGAAGCGAACCATCATCTATTTGTTTCGCACAGCGATGAGATTCTCGTTATTTCCACCGACACGAATCAGGTTGTCGGCAAGCTTGCGCCGACTCCGCGCAGCCATGGCGTCGTCATTTCTCAAAAGGACAATCACGGTTTCACCAGCAATTCCGGCAATAGCAGCGGGCAGCAGGGTGTAAGCAGTTTTACGGAGTTCGACCCGAAAACGCTGGCCATCATCAAGCAGATCATTTTGCCAATAGGCGGCTCCGACGGCATCGTCTACGATCCCGCTTCGGATCGCGTCTTTGGCCTGACCCACGGCAAGAAGGATGTCGCTGTAGACGCCGCGACAGGAAACATGGCCGGTGTCGTCGACATCCCCGGAGCGGCGGAATCAGCTGCTGCAGACGGCAAAGGGCACCTCTACAACGTCATGGAAGACCTGAGCACCATTGTGGACATCGACACGCACGCGCTCAAGGTCGTCAATCAGTGGCCCTTGGCGCCGTGCGAAGGCCCCTCGGGAGTTGCCATGGATACGGAGACGCGGCGCATCTTCATTGGCTGTCATGGCGGCGGTGAAAATAATGGCGGGGTGATGGTTGTGTTCAATCCGGACGCAGGAAAGGTTGTCGCCACGCTGCCCATCGGCGGCAGAGGCAACGACGCGGTGCGTTTTGACCCGGGACCTAAACTCGCGTTTGCGTCCGAGGGCGAAGGCGACATCACTATTGTGCACGAGGATTCGCCTGACAAATTCACCGTGCTGGGCAACGTCAAAACCGACATGGGCGCGCGCACGATGGAGTGCGACACGTCCACGCACACGCTCTACTCGGTGACGGCCAAATTCGGTCCGCCGCCTCCTAATGCCACGGAGCGCGAGAGACGCTTCCGCCGCGGACCAATGATCCCCGGAAGCTTTACGCTCCTAGTGATTCCGAATCACTAACGACGACTTCATTTCGCTCGTTCTTGACCCATCGAGTGTAGCCGCTCGCGCATGCGCGGTCTCCTACGACTTCAAGGGAATGGCTGCCGCGCTGGAGATGGTTTCTCGACCAGTCAAGCAGATTTTTGTCGGAGAAGGATTTAGCGATGGATGCGTTGCCAACAGCAGGCCTCAATTTGAATCTTCTGTTTCTGTGCCCACACCAGCGGGGAACTGGTCAATATCGAGAAAATTAGAGGCCGACCATTCTCCTGCTCATTACCAGGCTCCAGAACAGAGAGAGATGGTGCCGAGGGGCAGAGTTGAACTGCCTACGCCGGCCTTTTCAGGGCCGCGCTCTACCGGTGAGCTACCTCGGCACGGGAACAATCAGCGATTTTACGGGTGCTCTGTTGACGTGTCAATTCGGAATGAAAGCGTCTGAAGTGAGCCTATTTCACGGATTCGTCGAATTCGCGCATCCAATCTTTTTTCTTGAGGACTTCGCGCGGGCGCGAGCCGTCCGGCGGGCCGACGATTCCGTCTTTCTCCATTAAGTCGATTAGGCGCGCCGCGCGGCCATAGCCCACGCGCAATCGCCGTTGCAAAGTGGAAGTAGAAGCGCGGCCCATTTCGCAGACCACGCGGATGGCATCCTGGTAGAGCGCGTCGTCAACTTCGTCGCCGCCCGGTTCGCCGGAGCCGTCGGCGCTCGCGGCATTTTCATCGCGCGGAGGCTTGAGCAATTCCTCGTTGTAAATCGCCTTGGCCTGATCGCGCCAGAATTCGCAAACGGCGGCAACTTCCTGTTCGGTGACGAGCGGCCCATGGATGCGATGAATGCGCGAAGAGCCTGCCGGCAAATACAGCATGTCGCCGCGTCCGAGGAGCGATTCAGCGCCGTTGGTGTCGAGAATCGTGCGCGAGTCCACTTTGCTGGCCACGCGGAACGAAATGCGCGCCGGGAAATTCGCCTTGATTAAGCCGGTGATTACGTCGACCGACGGCCGTTGCGTCGCCAAAATTAAATGGATGCCCACCGCGCGCGCCATTTGCGCCAGCCGCGTGATGGACTCCTCGACGTTCGTCGTATCGACCATCATCAAATCGGCAAGCTCGTCGATGACGATCACGATGTAGGGCAGCGGCTTGTGCTCGCTCTCTTCGACGTCGTCAAAGAGCGACATCGGCTGGCCTTTTTCGAATGTCCGATTGTACTGGTCAATGTTGCGCACGCCGCGCTGCGCCAGCAACTTCAAGCGCCGCTCCATTTCCTTCGTCGCGTTGCGCAGCACGTTCGACGCAACTTTCGGATCCGTGACGACCGGCGTATACAAATGCGGGATGTCTTCGTAAAGCCCAAGCTCGATGCGCTTCGGATCGATGAGCACCACTTTCAGTTCGTCGGGCGTCGACTTGTAGAGCATGCCCATCAGCATGGAGTTGATGAACACGCTCTTGCCCGTGCCCGTTGCGCCGGCAATCAGCAAGTGAGGCATCTGCGCCAAATCGGCCGCTCGAATATGTCCGACGAGGTCCTTGCCAAGCGGCAACGCCAATTTTGTGGAGGAATGCGAGAACTCCGGCGACTCGATCACTTCGCGCAACGCAATCGTTTCGCGATGCGGATTCGGCACTTCGATTCCGACGGTCGATTTCCCCGGGATGCGCTCGATCAAAATCGATTCGGCTTTCAATGCGAGGCACAGATCGTCCGCAAGTCCGGTGATGCGGCTGTATTTGATTCCTGCTTCGGGTTTCAACTCAAACGTGGTGACCACGGGCCCAGGATTGATTTGCGTCACGTGCCCCGCCACGTCGAATTCCGCGCACTTCTGCTCAATCGCGCGCGCGTATTCCTTTAGTTCGGGCTCGGTCATGCGCTCGCTGCGCTCCGCGCCCCGCAGCAATGTCGGCGAAGGCAGCCGGTAGGTCATTTTTCCCTTCGCGATTTTCGGCTCAGTGCTCGATGATTTTCGCGGAGACTGCGCGGCTTCCAGGGGTTCGCTGAACGTGATCACCGGTGCAACGCGGCGCGGCTCCGGTTTTTCCTCGTTTTCGATTTCTTCGATGTCCCTTATCGTTGTCGCGATTTTTGTTTTTTGTTGCGCGGGCACCGCGGGCCTGCCGGCAATCTTGATTTCTTCCACGCGTTTGCGCAGCTTCTCTGACTCGCGCGCTTCGCGCCAGTCCTTCACGCGGTCAACCAGCGCCAGGATTCGCCTGCCCAGGAAGCCTTCGGCGCCCAACGGCCCGCGCATCCATTTTGCCGTGCCCGCAAAGGTGAACGGCGTGGTCAGCAGCAACGCCGCGAAAATGCACGCCAATGCCACAACGTTCGCTCCAATGGAATTAACCGCGGAACGCAAAACGTGCGCCATCAGCTCGCCAAACATTCCCCCGGGCGGCAGCGCGCCACGCACTTCGGGGGCGCCGATCAATGAGAGTTCGGCGGGCAGCGCAAAAATAAATAGCGCGCACCCAATCGTTTTCGCAATCGGCGCGTTCACCTTTTGACTGCGAAAACGGCGAAAGGCCAGGAGGAACAGTCCAACAGGGAAGAGAAATGCGGCGTATCCGACGCCCTGAAAAAAGAGATCGGCGACATGCGCGCCAATGGGTCCAATCCAATTGTGAGAAGGTCCGACTGCGGGCGCTGCGGCGGAGACATTGAATGCCGCGTCCTGCGGCGAATAGGAAAGTAGACTCAGCGCGAGCAACACAGCCAGCGTGATGCCCACAAAGCCGGCCAGTTCGTTGATGCGGCGGTTTTCGGTCAAAGCGAATATGCGCACAATTGCTCCTGAGCTGTGGGGGAAGGCCTCAGCATCGCACGGGACGCGTGGGCGCTAGCGCGCGTGACCCATGTGGAAGAATAGTAACAGAATCACTATACCGAGCAGAATCCGGTAGTAAATGAATATTTTTAGCGTGCGTACTTGCAGATA
>DASYZX010000011.1:0-6181 GCA_035945715.1 Candidatus Acidiferrales bacterium | reverse complement strand
CAGCTCAATCAGGCAGGGTTCAGCGGAGGAAATTTGATGACGATGCTCTTTTTTAGCGGCGCATTCTGGAAGGGATGGTCGAGCGTGCTGAGTTTTGTGGAATTTTTCACGGTGGCGGCGTTTTCGATGCTGGCGCTGGCGCTGCTGAAGCGGTTCTGGCGGCACGGAGTCACCGTCGGCGTGGCACTCGGGAACATCGCGCTTGTGATATTGCTCATTCCGTTTTTGCTTCTCGGCGCGCCAGCCGCGCATGCGGGAGACATTGAGCACGGAAATCCGAGCTACACGCTGGCGGCGGGACAAACGCTGAATACGGATTTGTTCGTGGCAGGAGATTACATTCGCATCGATGGAACGGTGAACGGAGATGTGTTCATCTGGGGCCGAGAGGCCGAGGTGAACGGCCACGTGACGGGCGATGTGTTCACTTTTTGCCAGACCACACGGATCAACGGACAGGTTGACGGGAACGTGCGGAACTGGAGCCAGATGATCACGATCAACGGGAAAGTGATGAAAAACGTGCTGGCGGCGGGCGAAGAGATTGAATTGAACCCGAAAGGGCAGGTGGATGGCAGTTTCACTTTCCAAGGTGCAGAGGGACGAGTGGACGGCAGAATCGGCCGGGACCTGATGGGAAGAGCGGCGGAGTTGGAAGTCAGCGGTTCGGTGGGCGGCAATGCAAAGCTCCGCAGCGTGCATCTACATATAGGATCGGAAGCGGAAGTGGCAGGATCGACGACGTACTCGGGTTTCCACAAACCGATCGTGGATGCCGGGGCGAAGCTGGCAAGCCCGTTGGTATTCACGCTGGTGAAAACCGGGCCTGACTATTCTTCCGGGCGCTACTGGTGGCATCGCGCGTTGCTGTGGGGGGCTGCATTTGTTTTCGGCCTCGCGCTGATTTTGCTTTTGCCCGGGTTTTTCGCCGACGGAATGCAGGCGAGCCGGAGATTTTTGCCGGCATTGGGGTTGGGAGTGGTTGCGATGATCGCGACGCCGATTGTGGCGATTATCGTGTGCATCACGATGGTGGGACTGGGCGTGGGAATCGCGACAATTCTGATTTATGCGATTGCGCTGTACGCGTCGCAGACTTTCGTCAGCACGTGGATTGGCGACGCTTTGCTGGGGAGGGGCGAAGGCACGGGTGCGCTGCTCGGACGGTTGGCTCTTGGGTTGGTGATTCTCCACGGCCTGGAACTGTTGCCGTATCATGCGGGCACAATCGTGAAGCTGGTTGCGATTTGGTGGGGAATGGGCGCCATAGCAATCGCGATATACCGGCATCTCCGGCGCACGTCCGCGACAACCGCACCGGTGGCCGTGTAGATTTGCTTTAGAATTTTGCGAACGAATTAGAAAGGCCGGGTGGAAAACCCCCGGCCTTTTTTTATTTTCGCCGCGAAATTATTCTATGTGCCTGGCACTTCACCGCGAACTGTGGTGGCGACAATTGTGGGAGAGCCGACGGTGCCAGTCGTGTTGAAGAGAAATCCACTAGCGGTCACTTTCTGGGCGACCGTAACCCCAGCGAGACTGAGCGGAGTGAGGTTCTGGAAAATGGTCCCACCGCTCTGACCCGCCCCTGTGATATCCACCTGAAGCTGGGTGGCTGGACCCACTGACGCCTGGGTAAAGAGCGGGGGCAAGGGATTGAAAACAAAAAACGGGAACGGCTGAGCTTGCGGACTGATGGAGCTGACGTTGGCTTCGAGCTGCGTTTGCTCGAGGGCGAGACGATCCGTGGTGAATGCGCCGTTCGAAATGCTGGTGCCCGATGCTACGCGTGCCTCCACTTCCTGGCCGACAATTACGTCGGAGGTGGAGGCGAAATTGGCGCCTATCGGCAAGACGAACGAGCCGTTGTTGATTACAAATGAAGCGGTGCCGCCGATGTTGACGGTGACCGGGGTTCCGGGAGGAAGGCTGGCGACCGGCGGAATGGTGTTGTGAACAATCATTTGGAAACTTGTGGGTGGAGAGTTGTTCTCCGTGACGATGGTGCCGCTGACCTGCTGGGTGCCAGAGGCATCGTCGAAATCAACTTCGGTGGCGCTGAGCGAGCCGTCGCTGAAGATGTCGACGTTCGCGTCAACGATCTGGCCTGCGGCGAGGCAGGTAAAATTGTTGTTCGTGCAATTGGCGCGCGCAAATTCAAATGCCGCCGCATTGGCCTTAATGGTGAGTGTTTTTCCCGCCGGGGTGGTGAGCGTGAATTGATTGGTAGGACTCGTTGAGACGGAGGCGACTTGACCTGTGACGTTGAAATTGCCGATCGCAGTGGTCCCCGCTGTTCCAGTGAATTGAGTGACCGTGACAGCTCCAGACGCCGTGTTGGCGAAATTGAGGGAGAAGTCGGATTGAATGATGTCGTTCAAGTTGACGTCGACTTCGAGCAACGTCTGGTTGGTCGCGCCGACGACGACCGAGGGAAAAGAGGGACTGGACAATGCGAGCGTTAGCGTCGAAGTTGTCGGAGTGGTCACGACGCAGGAAGCTCCCGCAGCGCACGGCTGGCCGCCGACGGTGACTGACACGCCAGAATCATTCAAGAATGTGTACTGCGGGCTCGCATAGGTAATCGTTAAGCTCGTGTACGTTGCAAGCGGGACATTGGTGGTCGAGAGGAAAGCGGAGTTGGTCTGGAGCTGGGTGAGCTCGATGGTTTGGGGCGATGCCAGCAGCGACACATTGCCGGGTTGCAGCACGGCGCCTGAAACCGTGACTTCGAACGAGGTAACGGTGATGCCAGCGGCTGGTGTGTCGTGGAACGTCAGAAGCATCGGAGCCGTTTGACCGCCGCCACCTCCGCCGAAGTTAAAGTTCGCATGGCTGCAACCGGCCGCCCAAATCAAAATGCATAGCGACAACGGGAGAATTCCCAAGCGTCGTGGTTTCTGCATGGATTATCCCATCCCTTTTCCTGCTCGCAAGAGAGGCAAGCAAGGGTAGTAGTCTCAATTGTGGCGGGATATGGTGCTTTTCCGCAGTACCGAAGTGCGCCAGCGATAGATAAAGAGTCAACAAACGCGCTTTGAGGGCCAAGCAACAAAAAAAGGCCGTGCAAAGCGGCAGCTTCGCACGGCCCTAAAGAAAGCGCAAGCTAGTTGCCGTTTACTCGCAAGAGCATCTGCGTGCCGCTAGACAGATGCACGTTGCGTTTCGCGGAGGTAACAACCGAGCCTTGCGTGGAATTGGCGGCTGCGGACGTGAGGTTCATGTCATTCAAGCCAATGACGCCGCTGCTGGCCGAAGTCAGCTGACCAGCCGCGTTCAAGCCGCGGAGATTACCTCCCGCCGAAGCAGCAGCGGCTGAAGTTGCGCCAACTGCGCCATTAGCCGTTTGAGGTACGCTTCCGGCTATACCGCGTGTCGCGCCCGCGGTTGATCCCACGGTCGAGCCGACGCCGCCCATCGCGCCACCGCCCATAGAGCCGCCGCCGGGGCCCATCGGAGCGCTGGAAGGTTCCATCATGTCGTTGTCAAGCGAAGCGGCTGACGTGGACTGTGCCGCGGCCAGCGCTTGAATCGTGGCGTGGAACGGAACTTCCTCGCCTTTCTTCGTAACGGCTTCGTCGAAGACGATACCGACGGAAGACTCGGCGTTTGCCTTCGTTCTGGCCTGGGCTTCGGTGACATGGCCAATCAGTTGCGTTCCTTTTCGCAGGACCACGTGGCCGTCCTGTTTGACGTCCTGCGTGGTCTTCGCAACAACGCGCTGACCCGGATGGCATTTGCGCGCGTCAAGCGTGGTTTGCAATTCGGTATTGATAGTCGTTCCGGAGGAAAGGCCCGCTGACGTCCCTCCGGCATTTGCCGACGCGCTGGCCGAGCCGGACGCTGAAGCCTGCGCGCCGCTCTGCTTGCTGGTTGAAGGCGAAGATTTCGTTTGCTGCGCGGGACGGGAGTGATCCTGGTCCTGACTGGAGCGGTGTTGCTGGTTCGCCGACTGCGCGACGCATGTGAAGGCGAGAGCGACAACAGCAAGAAATGAGAAACCAAATCTATTCATGTTGATCCTCCTGGAGATTGTCAAATCCCTGGGAGACCGTGCGAGCGAGGAGTCACACTTCCCCCTGATGTGCCAGCAAATCGTCTATTTAGCAACTCGTCTTCCGAAAGATAGGTTGTTTATTTGTAGCGACATACAAGAGAGTTGAAACATATTTTGGCAAGGCCTGCTGGGTGGAAATGTAACACTTCCGGAAAAATGTACCCAGGGGGCGACGGGCCGGATTCCTTGCCAATTCGGATTCTCAACGAGGGCATTGCGGAGGAACAATTGAGCCGCGGTTATAACTTTTTCTCATCGTGTTTCCGTCTCACCATCCATGCCGGTGGATCGCTTGCGGGGAACGATTCGCGCGAAGCTTCGTCGACGTTATCGGTCTCGCCGTTTTCCGGCTCATCAGGTTGCAAGTAACGGGACGGATTTATTTTCTCGGGCTGCTCGATCTTGTTGTTGGTTCCGTTGCTCATGGCAAACATCCTTGAAATTCTCTGAATACGGCGTTTCGCGCAGGACCATCTTAGTTGCGCGTCAGATCACGCCGAGTTTTTTGCCGACGCGCTCCAGGATTTCAGCGGCGCGCTCGAGGTCAGCGCGCTTGTGCGTGGCGGTGACGATCGTGCGCAGGCGCGCTGTGCCTTGCGGCACCGTGGGATAGCCGATGGCCATGGCCAGCAGTCCATCCTGGAAAAGCTCGCGGGAGAATTCGAAGGCTTTGTCCGTCTCGCCGACCATGATGGGAGTGATGGGCGTTTCGCTCTTGCCGGTTTTAAAGCCGAGGCGTTTGAGGCGGCGCTTGAAAAATTTCGTGTTGCTCCAGAGGCGCTTAATGAGCTTTTCGCCCGCATCGGAATCGAGAAGCTCGAAGGCGGCCTGGCACGTGGCGGTGACGGAGGGCGGATGTGAAGTCGAGAACAGGAACGGGCGGCCGCGATGATAGAGGAACTGGATGAGGTCGCGAGAGCCGCAAACGTAACCGCCGATCGAGCCGATGGCTTTGCTGAGCGTGCCAACTTGAATGTCAACGCGCCCGTGGCAGCCGAGATGGTCGACGGTGCCGCGGCCGTTGCGGCCCAGGACGCCGGAGGAATGCGCATCATCGACCATCATGATGCAATTGTATTTTTCGGCGAGGTCGCAAAGCGCGGGAAGCGGCGCGATGTCGCCTTCCATCGAAAAAACGCCGTCGGTGACGAGGAGCTTGTGGCCGTTCCAGTCCTTGGTTTCCTGGAGGATGCGTTCGCAATCGGCAATGTCTTTATGCTTGAAAACTTTGATTGTGGCGCGCGAGAGGCGGCAGCCGTCGATGATGGAGGCGTGGTTCAGTTCGTCGGAGATGATTAAGTCTTCTTTTCCCAGAATTGCAGAGACGGTTCCGGCGTTCGCAGTGAAGCCTGACTGAAAAACCACGCAGGCTTCGGTGCCTTTGAAGCGCGCGATTTGCTCTTCGAGCTCCATGTGAATTTTCATGGTGCCGACGATGGTGCGGACGGCGCCGGAGCCGACTCCGTATTTGCGGATGGCATCAATGGCAGCGCGGCGGAGCTTGGGATGCGTGGTCAGCCCAAGATAATTATTGGAGCTGAGGTTGATGACTTCCTTGCCGTCGATTGTGGCGATGGGCTTTTGTTCGCCTTCGAGGATGCGGAGCTGAATATATTGATGCTTCGATTTCAAGTCCTCGAGCGCGTCGTGGAGATATTGCGTTTGCGGGCGAGTGGACATGATCGGTGACGGTGTAGCCATGATTCCTCCTATGAGGGCGCGGGCTAAACAGACAAATATTATAGGACACGCGCGGGCCTGCGCGAGGACACAAAATCGTTGGTCGTAACTCGGCTTGCTTCTCAGGGGCTCCACTCGTTAAAACCATTATCCACATGCGCGAGAACCGGAATGTATGTGTTGCGCCCTGTCGCGCGAGGAGAGTATTCTTGCTTTATGCCACGTAAGAAAACAAAGCTGGATATTGCTGCCGCAGAAGCGGCCGAGATAATTCAGGCTCATTTGGAAACCTTGCCGCCGGCCGAAGCCAAGGCTGCGCGTAGGGAGATTCACGCTCTGGCTGTCAGGCCTTCCCGCTCCGCAAATCGCGAAAAAGCTTCACGATCTCGGAAAAGCGGGGATTCTCGTCCTTTATCCCGTGTTTCCGCAAAATCTGCATAAGCT
>DASYZX010000010.1:0-52566 GCA_035945715.1 Candidatus Acidiferrales bacterium | reverse complement strand
GTACACGTGGGTTGGGAACCTTTAATCCTCTTTGCGCGTAATAGCTATAGCAATCGAGGATTAACAAGCCAGGGGAGATCGTATGAGAAATATGCTCCGCGATGTGCGCTTTGGAGCTCGGATGTTCCGTAAGAATCCTTGGTTTACCTGCGCGGCCGTGACCGTGCTCGCGTTGGGAATTGGGGCCAATACGGCGATATTCAGTCTGGTGAATGCCTTCCTGCTGAAGCCGCTGGTCGTTCGTAATCCTGCGGAAGTGGTCGGCTGTTACAGCCGCGATGCAGTCAAAGGGAATTATCGGGGATTTTCATATCCGGATTACGTGGAGCTGCGCGAAAATGGCAGCGCCTTCTCGAGCCTGTTGGCCCATAACATGGCGATGGTGGGTCTCACGGAGGGCGAGACCACTCGCCGAGTATTTGCGGACATCGTTTCGGCGAATTACTTTACTACTTTCGGAGTGCCACTTTTTCAGGGACGATCATTCAGTCCCGCCGAAGAACAGCCCGCTTCGGCTATTCCCGTTGTTATTGTTAGCTATTCATATTGGAAGAAAAGCGGCTCTGATCCGCGGTTGCTGGGCAAGGGAGTCCGCATCAACAACCGGACTTATACCATCGTGGGCATCGCCCCCAGGGACTTCACTGGTACCACGGCGTTGATCAGCCCCGATCTGTATCTTCCGCTGGGCGTTTATGAAATGGCGATAAACGATTTCGAAGGCGGAAGCCGCTCTCTGGCATCGCGCAACAATCACGACCTCGTGCTGGTGGGGCGTCTTCGGTCCGGCCTGTCACAAAAGTCGGCGGACGCCATGCTTGCAACTGTGGCTTCTCAGCTCGCAAGCGCCTACCCGGACGACGATAAGAACCAGACCTTCCTTGCGCAGCCGCTGCCCCGAATGGGCATTTCCACTGCGCCGGAGGGTGACTCCGGCGTGATGTTTCCGGCGCTCTTGCTTCTCGCAGTGACGGGGGTTGTGCTGCTCATCGCTTCCCTCAATGTGGCAAACATGATGCTGGCGCGTGGCACGACCCGCGGGAAAGAGATCGCCATCCGGCTGGCACTGGGTGCCAGCCGCGCGGACATCCTGCGGCAACTCCTGGTAGAGGGTTTTCTGCTCGCGCTTGCCGGCGGCGTGGCCGGACTCGCGATCTCTTACTGGAGCACCGATGCGCTCGTGCATTCCATGTCGCGATTGGCTCCGATCGATCTGGTGTACTCTGCGGGGCCCGACATGCGCGTGCTTGTCGCCACGATTGGGTTCTGCGTGCTGAGCACGGTCCTGTTCGGCCTTGGCCCGGCATGGAATCTCTCCGGTTGGAACCTCTCTGCAGGACTCAAGGTCGGCAACCGCGCGGATTTTCAATGTGGCCGGGGGCGTGCGATTTTCTCGCGGCGAAATTTATTGGTGATGGGCCAAGTTTCTCTTTCCCTGATGTTGCTCAGCGCGGCTGGACTATTCGTTCGAAGTTCCGTGCAAGCGGCGCGCGTCGAGCCCGGCTTTCGTGTGTCGGGGCAAATACTGGCGGAAGTGGACGCAAGTCTTGAGGGTTACAATGAGACGCGCACCCGCGAAACTTACCGCGCAGTGATAGACCGGCTGCAAACGATTCCCGGCGTCGAGTCCGTGAGCCTTGCTGCTACCACTCCGTTCGGAATGATATCTCTCGGTAAGGACGTTCAGCCCTCGGGCGCTGCGACATCCTCGGCGCCGGGTGGCGCGAGTTCTGGCCGCGTAGTCTCGTGTCGGTACAACGTCGTGAGCGCCAACTATTTCCAGACAATGGGGGTTCCATTGCTGCGCGGACGCGCATTCACAGCGCAGGACGCGGCGGTCTCTAAGCACACCGTCGCCATTCTTGATCAAGCTGCCGCCGAAAAGCTGTGGCCGGGAGGTGGGGCCATTGGCAAAAGTGTTCGGTTGGCCTCCAATGGCGGCAACGAACCTCCACTCGACGCAGAAGTTGTGGGAGTCGCGGCAAACATTCAAGAGGACATCATCGGAACCCAGAGGCCGCCTCACATCTACGTGCCATTCGGACAAGCCTACCAATCCGATATGAATATACATTTGATGACCAGTGCACAAGACCCGCAAGCTGAGGCCGGCTTGCTCGGAGCTGTGCGTAGGGAAATTCGAGCGGTCGACCCGCACCTCCCTATAATCGCACTCACGACCTTGCGCACGCACATTGAGGGAAGCTTCAGCCTATGGATTGTGCGCACCGGGGCCCGAATGTTCATGATCTTCGGAGGCGTCGCGTTGCTGCTGGCGGCAATCGGTTTGTACGGCGTGAGAGCCTACACGGTGGCAATGCGAACGCGCGAAATCGGTATTCGAATGGCACTTGGCGCCCGCGCCTCAGATGCTCTTCGTATGATGTTGCGCGAAGGGATGAGTCTTTTCGGAATTGGCGGTGCCGTCGGGCTCTTGCTTTCACTGGCTGTCGGAAAAGTGTTGTCGAGCGTTCTGTACCACGTAGACAGCTTCGATCCGGTGGCCTTGTCGGCGGCCGCCGCCTTGCTGGCGCTCGTTTCCTTGGTCGCTTGCTACATTCCGGCGCGCCGCGCCGCGCGGCTCGATCCCATGGTTGCGCTAAGAGACGAATAAGCCACAATACATAGCTAAGCGAGAAATTGTCCTTGAACACCCTCACACGAACGTGCGATTTGTGTTTTCTTCCTGGCGATCATTCACGGGCTATCCGGAAGTAATCCTACTGAGTCGCAAAATGCGCGATCCGGAAAGCGGAAATGGTCGTGCGAAAAAGGTTGTGATTTCCGCACGCCAATTTCCGCGGGGTCGACCCTTGCAGTCAAGGGACTTGCAGGGCCACTACCTAAGTCAATTTCGGTACGCGAAGAAATGCCGTGCAAGGGTCATCATTCACGGGGAACCTGCATATACATATACTCGAAGGTGCGTTAAAGTGTATTTTGGTATCTGGATGAGTTCTCGCACCCAAAACTATCCGAGGCGATATTCAATTGCTCCTTGATGGCACACTTCTGCGTCCTGGTGCCGTTGACGACTAGCGTTCCTGAAAATGGAGTCACCCACCCCCA
Source organism: Candidatus Acidiferrales bacterium (assembly GCA_035945715.1). GTDB lineage: Bacteria > Acidobacteriota > Terriglobia > Acidiferrales > UBA7541 > DAHUXN01. Next base: position 49,497 of record DASYZX010000010.1, on the reverse strand, counting down.
ACCGTATCTGGAAGCGGGCCGGTCTCCGACTTGCGCGTACTACGACGGAAGCTCAAGAGTTTCCGAATTCCTGCCGATAGCCCTCGGTTTCTTTTTTGATTGTGGCAAGCAGACGCAAGTACGGTCCGTATTTGTGCATGGATTGAAAATGAGGATCGTCCCGAAATAGCGGATAATTTGGCAGGCCGGTCTTCGCTGCACGCGAGAGCAGAGGGACCGCGAGTTCCGGCTTACCAAGGGTTGCGTAGGCTGCCGCCGCCGTATGCCACATGTGATGCGTGTGCAGGACGGACTTCCCGACTTTAAGAGCTTTCTCGAGGAACTGTTCGGCTCGGCGAGAATTGCCCCGTTTCGCCCAGAGCAAGCCTTCCCAACTGGTAAGCAATGCGTCACCCGGGAAGAAATGCTGTGCGGTCTTGATCATCTCCACAGCCGGTTCCGGGTTCGATCCATAGAGCGGGACACTCGGAGAAAAAAGGTTTGCCCACAAACTTGCCGGGTCTAATGTGATGGCGCGCTTGAAGTATTGCTCGGCCTCCTCATATTTCCCCTGAAACGTTTTTACTTGCCCCAGGAATGTGAGGGCGAATCCGTCATCAGGGTGAGCAGCGAGCGCGGTCTGCAATCCCTCGACGGCCTCATCGAGCATCCCAACGTGCTGAAAGATGAGACACTGCCAAACGAGCGCAGGATGATAGCCGGGACTCCGCCGCAGAGATTCCCGGAGAGCCACCAGCGCCTGGCGGTTCTTGTATCCCTTGAACGGCGTCCAGAGAACGCGGCCATGCGCGCAATGGGCCTGCGCATTGGTGGGATCCAATGCCAGCGCGCGCCGCATCGCAAGTTCGCCTTTCTTATACCACTTCGGCATGGGATCAAAAGTTCCGGCCATGAATACGCACGCGCCTGCCAACCGCGCCCATGCTTCGGCAAAATGGGGATCGAGTTTCGTGGCGTCATCCAGCATTTCAATGCCAGTTCGCGTGTCCCATCTGTTAACGCGAGAAAGCCGTTCTATAGCGCGCAGGAATAATTCGTAGGCCCTCGGGTTTTTCGTCGGAGGTTCAAGCGACGATTCGGGCGAACCGGATGCCTTAAGCCCAAGGGCGCGAGCAAGTGCTTCTCCGACTTTATCCTGCAATTCGAAAAGCGCTGCCATCTCCGAATCGTACTTGCCCGTAAGCAGCGTTGTTCCATCCGCTGCCTTCCAGGCTTGCACATGGACGCGCAATCGCGAGCCGGATTTCTGAATGCTGCCGTCCACAACGATGTGGACATTCATCTCGCGCGCCGCCAGTAGTGGATCCACCGTCTGCTTATCATAGCGGCGCACCGTGTTGATCGGACGAACCAGCACCTCGCCGCTGGCTCCCACATGATTGATAACGGCGTCCGCCAGGGCGACACCCAGGTACTCATCTTCCGGATTCGGTGTGAGAAGTTTGAACGGCAGCACGGCGACCGAGCGTTTTCCGAGCACCGCGGCGGGAAGCAGAGCGCCGAATTCCAGATCGCGCTGCAGATTCGCGAGGTCCACCTGCACCTCGCGCGCTGTTTGGTAGCGCGAGCCAAGGTTTTTTTCGAGCAGTTTCTGGACGATTCGGGCAAGTTCCTGCGGCACGATATCCGCACCGCCTAAACGCGGCGCAGGCTCACGAAGGATCTGGGAGATCAGAGCCGTAATCGTTGGCCCGACAAACGGGCGCTGCCCTGCCACGATCTCGAACAAGACCACGCCTAAGGAATATAGATCGGAGCGCATGTCGCCCGGCTCGCCTCTCAGAATCTCCGGGGGCATGTATGCTACGGTTCCGGCGATCGCCGCGCGGGGAGTTTCACCAAGATCATGCACGGAGCGGGTGAGGGTGGCAGTCTCGGCTGCCATCTGGCGCGCGATCCCAAAGTCGAACAGCTTTGGAACACCCGCTGCCTGGATCACGATGTTTTCGGGTTTGATATCACCGTGAACGACCCCGTGAGAATGTGCTGCATCAAGGGCCTCGGCGATTTGCGCGCCCAGCCGCGTAAGCGCGAGAGCTTCCATCGGGCCGGTTGAGGACAGGCGGTCTCGAAGCGTTTGGCCTTGCACCAACTCCATTACGATAAAAAGATGCTCAGCCGTCTCGCCGACATCGTAGATCGTCGTTATTGCAGGATGATTCAGTGCAGATGCCGCGCGCGCCTCCACGAGAATGCGGGCGCGGCGCTCGGACTGCTTCACCACATCTTCGCGCATCAGTTTCAGGGCCACGTCGCGATTCAGCAATTGATCGTGAGCGCGATACACCACGCCCATGCCGCCACGGCCTAGCTCGGAGGTTATCAGGTAGTGCGAGAGGGTTTGGCCAATCATGAGGCAAGTTCCGCTGGCGAGCCTACGCAGCCGTGCCCGGATTGTCAATCGTAACGCCCCTTTCGCGCTGTCACGGCCACTCGGCCGTTCGCAAATTCCCAAGTGTGAGAAACGAGGGTTGGGCAGGCTGCTGGGCGACGTCCGTCAAGAGTCAACACTTATCGCTCACCGTAAGCTTTTTTCGTATGGGGCGGACCGAGCACATCCTTACGCGCGCAATGAGACTCGCCAAGGCAGAGAGGTTCAGATGAATACTCGGGAATTGGAGCACTCTGCTCCAGTCGACTCTCGCGTTATAGGTCGTTTAATTTTCTTGATCGCGACACAATTCACTCTAATTTAACACCACGGTAATCCGTCTTGCGCGTTACGGTAAGAAGCTGTGGTTGCCCGCCTTCGCAGCCTCGAAACACCGAACGTCTTTCCATGAAAGGAGCCGTTATGCATCACCGAAGAGCTTGTCTGCTGTCCGGGCTGTTCGTCTTCTCTCTGATTTTGTCCGCTTTCCCTTCGCCGCTGATGGCGCAGAGCTTCCCGCAGTACAACCACGTGTTCGTGATCATCCTGGAGAGCGAAGGAATTAAGCAGGTTATCGGCAATCAGGACGCTCCCATCCTGACTGCGCTCGCGAACGATTACGGGCTGGCGTCGAACTACTCTGGTGTCGGCGATCCCAGCGAGCCCAACTATGTCGGCATGCTGGGAGGCGACACGTTCGGCATCACCACCGATGACCCGTATTGGTTTCCCGGAAATACGATCAACGCTCCCAACCTGATGTCTCAACTCGACGCTGCAGGAAAAACCTGGAGAGGTTACTTCCAAAACATGCCCTACGCCGGATATCGCGGCTATTGTTATCCCGACAAGTGCAACGGCATCCCCGATGCCGACACTCAATACGTCGCCAAGCACAACGGCATCGTGAATTTTGTCAACCTGCAGAACCCAGCGGATCTAGGAAAAATGTTCCCCTTCGCGCAGTTGAATGCTGATATCCAGGCGGGGAACGTTCCAAACTTGAGCTACATTGTTCCTGACGAATGCCATGACATGCACGGCGCTCCGCCCTGGTGCGTGGACTCCGGCCCCACATCGTCGGTGCAGCAGAGCTTCTTGATTGCGCAAGCCGACGCCTTTGTAGGCAGCATAGTGAACGAAATCACTTCTTCGTCCACATGGCAGTCCGGCGACAACAACGCGATCGTCATCACCTTCGACGAAGGCAGCACTGCAAACAGCAACGTGGGAACCATCGTCATCACCAGTCACGGCCCGCGCGGCGTGACGGACAAGACCAGCCTCAATCACTTTTCTCTGCTTGCCTCTTTGGAGCAAACCTTCGGCCTGAGCTGCCTCGCGAATGCCTGCACGGCCAATCTAATGACCCCTCTGTTTGCAGTGACCGGCTCGACAAGTATTCCCACCCTGCCGCCGCCCTTCGTCTTCCCGACGAGCACCGACACGATCTCGGTGCAAGGCGCAGGGAAGCCGGCCTCGGCCGTTTCTCTGAACGGCGTCACCACTTGGACTCAGGTGCCGGCCTTCAGCTTCGGCAATCAAGACAACATTCTGGCCGGCGTTTCTGCCGCCGCAGCAACGGACGTCTGGGCAGTGGGGGCCTACGGTCCGGGCCTAAATGCCCCGCTCAACACGCTGGCCCAGCACTTTGACGGAAACCGCTGGACCGCCTTTCCGCTGCCTAACGTGGGTGCACAACAGAACATTCTACAAGCAGTCTCAATGCCGGCTCCCGGGAAGGCCTGGGCGGTCGGTGATTACATCAGCGGCAAATTCCAGCAGCAGACACTTATCGAGCACTTTAACGGCACAGTTTGGTCAGTAGTGCCCAGCCTGAGCCCTGGCGCCTTGCAGAATATCCTTTATGGCGTTGCGGCTGTTACCGACACCGACGTCTGGGCGGTTGGCGCGTCTGAGGACGCCAACAATCTCTGGCACACCCTCACCGAACACTGGGATGGTTCGGCCTGGACGGTCGTCAGCGCTGTCGACGCCGGCTCGAACGGCAATCAGTTCTATGCCGTTAAGGCGCTGGCTTCGAATGACGTTTACGCCATCGGCCAGCAGGCCAACTCCGCGTTCCCCGGCGTGGCGCTCATTGAACACTGGGATGGAACCGCGTGGAGCGTCGTCAACAGCCCCGCCGACCCATCCGCTTCGGCGCTGCCTCTCGGGATCACGGCTACCGCCTCAGCACTCACCGTAGTCGGCGAACAGGAAACTGACACCGCGCCCTACACGAGCGATGTGGTCTCAGGCGCGTCAACGTCTCTGGCCATCCAGTCAACTCCCACCATGGGTACCGGTGAAAATGATCCCTTCGCCGTCACGATAGCGAACGACAGCACGACTTGGGTCGTCGGATGGGCTATCAACCCCACAACCGACCTCCACGACCCGCTTGTGCTTCAAGGGACCAGCGGTGCCTTTTCCCTCGTCTCCGTGCCGAACCCGTCAAACGGTGGCGACAGCGGGTTCGCCGCGGTCACCACGGTTCCAGGCGGCGGAATGTGGGCGGTTGGTGTGACCTCGACGTCGAAGAGCAACTACTCGACGCTGATCGAGTTCCACCCGTAACCGCTCGCCCTGCCGCGAACATTCTGTAAACTTAACTCCGAGGCCCGCGCCGCATTCGCTCATGCGGCCGGGTCTCGTCTGTTTCGGCAACTCCCAAAAATTCGGCTGCGCGGAAACTGATGTCCCACGATAGCGAAATGCAGGTGACACATACTCCATGGCACAACTGCGGTTGGCGCGGCGGTTCTCACGAGAACCAACCGCATGTTTGGCGGGTGCAATGTTGCCGCTCTCGCGCAATTTGCTCGCGACACAAAGCTGCTGAAACGGAGCGGCAGACTCGCATCCCGCCATTCCACGAGTCTGCCGCGAGGGAGGACTGGTTGGCTCGGTCAGTTGAGTTTGCTTATCGGCATTCCGTCCATTTTTTGGTCCGTTGCCACAGGCTTCTTGTCCGCCCCAACGATGATCGTGGCCACCATTTTCGGGTGCACGGAGCAAAAATACTTGTATGTCCCGGCCTTCTCGAACGTAAATGAGAACGCCTCATCCGTGTCCAGAGCCTTCGATCGGAACACGTCATCGTTGCTGTAGACCGTATGCGGCTCTTCGTCTTTGTTTGTCCATGTGACCGTCGCTCCCACCGGCACCGTGAGCGTCATAGGCCCAAACGCGAAATCCCTGATCTCAACGCCGTACGACTTTGACGGCATCTTGCTCGATAACTTGCTTGACATCGAGTCGGAGTGCATGGAACCGCCCGATGTGTCCTGCGCTCGAGCATAACGCGGCGCCAGCATCGCTCCGAGTGCAATGATTCCAGTACACAGAATATTCCGATACCTTCGCTTCATAGTTTCTCCTTTTCTTTTTTTGCAAAACGATCGTGCTCCCCTCCGAGGATGCTCACATTGCGGAATCAAGGGTCGAATCCGTGATTCCCAGCGTGTGGTGGCCACGAATGAAATTGACATCCGTGACGCCAAGGACGCTGCGCAGCTTTTCCGCTGGCACTTTCATCGGTCCGGGCGCGGGAGCCATACCGGGAGCGGCTTGCGGAAAGGCCGTCGACATGGCGGTGTGAAACGTTACGTTGCCTTCGACCTTACGCATGGTCTGGTGAATGTGGCCATTGAGCACTGTGACCGAGCCGAAGCGCTTCAGATGAGAAAGCGCCTGCTCGCTGTCGCTCGTGCCCCAGCCCCACTCGGGATAAATCGACCAAAGCGGAATGTGCGCAAAAACCACGATGGGCGTGCTGGACTTCAAATGCTTCACGTCCTTTTCGAGCCAATCAAGTTGCTCTGGACCGAGATTGCCAAGACCGCCTGCTTTTAGATTCATCACATTGACGAGGCCGATGAAATGCGCCCCGCCTGTATCAAAGCTGTACCAGCCGTCGCCCAGAGAGCCTTTCGCAAAACGTTCACGATAGGCTGCGCCGTTGTCGTCGAGGACGTCATGTTCGCCGGGGACGTAGAAAATCCTGTCGGTGCGGATCTCTTTCAGCGATTGTGCGAGCGTATCGAATTGCTCGGGTTTCGAGAGCTGCGACAAATCGCCGGTATGCAGGACGAATGCGGGCGGAGTTGGCAGCGCGTTGATCTTCGCAATCGCTTGTCTCAGCGTACCGACCACATCCGGATTGGCTGCCTTGTTGAAGCCGATATGGCTGTCGCTGATTTGCACGAAAGCGAGCTCCCCCTTCCTCTTGTGCATTCCGCGGATGGCCGAATCGCCGAGTGCAAAGGACTGGAGCACGCCACCCTGCAGAACACAGGCCGCGCCTGTGCCGGCCCAGGCCATGCATTTCAGAAAGCCTCGACGGTCGATTCCGTCTTCGTTCAAATTGTCGGTGATGATATTTCCCTTTGGCATTCAAGCCTCCTCGTGACACTCGCTCTCATCTCGCTTGATCTACACTCGTGCTAACCAGGGAGACCGGGATTTATTCCAGCGAAGAGTCCTTTTTCCTTGCTATACATCAAAGAAACACACCATTGGGAACGATTTGCGGGAATAAAAGGACAGGATCTTGGTTATCCCTTACGGGGAAGTGAACGAGCAGACCGGGAGCTTCGCGGAACTGGCGCTGCCGCTGTTCGATCCTTTGTACAACTTCGCCTGCTGGCTCGCGCAAGACCGCACAGAGGCTGAGGACCTGGTACAGGAAACGTACGCCAAGGCGCTCGCAGGACTGTCGTCTTTTGAGCAGGGGACGAACTTCCGCGCGTGGATGTTTCGCATTTTGCGCAATAGCTTCCTGAATTCGCGCAGTGGTTTGGCGGCAACGCGGACGGTTGCGCTGGAAGACGAAGGGCAAGAGGCGGCCTTCGCGCGCGCAACAGAAGGAACGCCGGAGTCGATCCTATTTGAGCAAATGAACGAGGAAGCTGTTCGCGAGGCGATTGAAAAGCTGCCCATTCCCTTCCGCGAAGTACTGCTGCTCGCGGACATGGAAGAGATGCCATACCGCGAAGTTGCCGAGACGCTCGGAATTCCGGCAGGAACGGTGATGTCCAGGCTCGCGCGTGCGAGAAACGTTCTGCGAGAGAATTTGCGTGAAAAGGTTGTGAGGGCCTGATGGCGTGCAAAGCGTGGAATGACAAGCTCGACGCATTTGTGGACGGCGAACTTTCGCCGGATGTTCAGCGGGAGCTTGGTGCGCACCTGCGCGGGTGCGCATCCTGCGCGGCGGAGATCACCAGCCGCTTGCAACTGAAGAGTGCGGTGAAACGCGCGGCGGCGCGAAGATATGCGCCGAGCGTGGAATTTCGGCGGCAAATCGAAAAGAAAGTGCCGCCTCGCAAGCGTGAGTGGCGCGCGATCGGTTTATGGGCGCCTGCGCTCGCCGCTGCTGCGGCAATTCTGCTTACAGCGGTGTGGATTGCGCGACGGCCAGCACTCTCGCCAGAGATGGCCATGCTGCGCGAGGTGGTGGACATGCACGTGACGGCGTTGGCGAGCGCGAATCCCGTGGACGTGGTGTCGACCGATCAGCACACCGTGAAACCGTGGTTCGAGGGCAAATTGCCATTTGCGGTGAATTTGCCGGACTTGACGAATACGCCGTTCGCGCTGCTTGGCGGCCGAGTCGCCTATCTCGGGCAAACACCAGGAGCGGGCCTGCTCTTTCAATATCGCAAGCACCGGCTGTCGGTATTCATTTTCGAGGAGCGCGCGGCGTGGAAACAGTTAGGCCCGGATGGAATTCCAAGGCAACACGCTTCGTTCTGGGTGGAGACGTGGAGCGCCGGTGGCCTGCGGTATTTTGTTGTGGGCGATACGAGCAACGCGAATGTCTCCCAGCTCAGCAGTCTCATGAAGAGCGCAGCAGCTGCTGAATAGGATCTGCGCTCGCTCGCACCGTCGTTTCTGGAAAGCCGCCGGGCCGGGCTGGCGGCTGAGCAAGCCAGCGGGCACAGATTTCTCTGGCACAGGGCAAGCGCGATGATTTTGGTCTCAACTTGGTGCAATTATGGTCCGGGACCCCGCCCAACTGCTCGGCGACGGAAGTCGGCGTGACGCGCAATGTCGTCCGATTCGAAACCAAGTTCAATCAGTAGTTCCTGGCTAAATACTCGCGCAACTTGTCGATTCGAAAAGCTGCGTCACCGGTTTCGATTTGCAGAAGCAACTGTGTAGCAGTTAGCTGGTTATGGAAGTCGAACGCCGCTGATGTATCTGGATTCAGGACAAGCTGGAGGTTCTTATCAATTTGGCTGCTTTCCTCCTGAAGGGCCTTGAGCCTGGCCTCTTGCGCCGAGATGCTTTCCACTAATTGCTGTCGAAGGACTTCGGCGTTGCGTACAACATCGCCTTCCTGCGTATTCTTCCATTCGTCGTAATCCTCCGCGGCACGATCCAGATGTTTGTCGATGGCATGGCTGGCAAGGTTATAGCTGATTGTGACCGCACCATACGGCTGCGTGCCCTGCGCAATCGGATTGACCTGTTGATGGACGCCGACAGAGAGCGCTACCTCCCAATTATTCTGGCGATTCAGCTTATCGAGCGCTTTTTGCTCGTTCGCTTCACCGTTTCGCTTTTGTGTGACCAGTTCCTTCAACGGTTTGCCACTGAGCGACGGCGTGTAAAGCGCGGTGATTTTTAGCTGCGTATCCGCGCGGTCAGCGTCCAGCTTGATTTTCGTCGTCTGCAAGGAGAAGAGCATCGGATAGGTGGCGTTCTGCGCCTCGATCATCTTTGCCGTTTTTTCCATCCAGGCATTCAGCGATTTCGAGGCTTGGTCGATTAGGGCCAGTCTGTTCTGTAGAGCCTCTTTCTCCAGGCCGGACAGTGCATATTGAACACTTTGCTGCGCGGCGACAGTCGCGTTGTAAAGCGCGCAATTCTTGCGAGCTGCGTCCATGGTCAGACTGCTTTTCCTTAAGTCGGAGAGACCAAGGGAAACTCCTGCGACGACTTGGGTCGGCAAGCCAGTCTCGGGCTGAGTCAGCCCTGCCGCCGCGACGGGCGCGCGCAGCAGATCCCGCTCGGCCTGCGCCTGCTCAACGACGTACGCGCAATAATCCTGCTGCTCTGCCTGCGCCGCAGCAAATGCAGGCAACAGCAAAATCGCGGCAGAGATTAACACAAGCTTCCAGCTCGTAGGGAGCATTCGGGTTCTCCTTAGAACAATAACGGCTTGCGGCCCAGGAATACTGTCTCGGATTTCGCGGAGTCGGCATGCTCGAGATCCATTTGGATCAGAAACCCGCGAAGCGCCGTTTTGAAGATCGGATGGAGCGCATCTTCTTCGCCCGTGAATATCTGCTTCACCACACCCACCCTGCGGCAAAGGATCATATTCAGATAACAGTCGTAGATCGGTCTGCCCACCCCCGCGCTGGCTTGGTTGGTGTAAGGAACAAAAGCGAAATACAGAGTCTGACCGCCGGAGGTGTTGAGGTAATAGGGGCTTTGTTTCGCTGTGACGATGGCCTGCCTTAGTCGATCGATCTGTCGCGAATCCTCCTGAAGCTGTTTCTCAGCCACACCAATGGCGATATCCAGCTGTGCGACTTCTGATCGCAATTCAGCCTGTCTGACCAGGACGTTCAGAGAGTCGGTACCTGTGGTGGTCTTATCGAGGACGCTGTCGCCCAGCAGAACTTCGGCGATTTTGCTGTCGGTGTAGGAGCCTTCCGCCTGATTCAATGCTGACAATTCACTCGCGGCATCACCCTTCGTGATGAGTCCAGCTGCAAGGTCTTTGTTTATGTCACCTTCGAGTTGCTTGAGCTGTGCGAGCACGTTCTGGGTTTTCGCGTTATCGGCCTGTTTCTGTTGGTCAAGCGTCGCCAGTTTTGGGCCCGCGGTCAGGTTGTGCGTTTTTTCACGTGCGATAGCGTCCTTCAGTTGGGGTTCAAGCTCGAGCAGGGCGCTGCGGTGCCTGCTCATCTCAGCTACGCCGCTCTCCAGCTTGTTTGTATCCACCTTGAGGTCTTCGATGGTCTGCTGACTGGTTACCAGCTTTTCCCTGAAATCGAGGCTCTTCTCATCGGTAGCAGAGAGAATCACCGGCGCAGCCCACGAACTGTTCAACGCGTAAAAGCCCATCACGAACGCGTAAGCGACGATGCCGCCAAGCACCGCGTACAGCACCACAATAGCGAAGACCCGATAGAGCGTAAGCACTGACTTATAGAGCAGAGGCTGTCCCGCCGGAACGGGTGTCTTCAGAGGGCGTGATCCGGCTTTTGATTCCACAGGATCGTCGCTAGCGATTGGTGTTCCCAAGTGCCGCTGCCTCCGATTCGTTTTGTCGTTTCGTTCGTGTGCCCCAATCCGCGGAATCCATCGTGCACAGTGCCAGCGGCGTAAGAAATAAATTGCTGACAACCGACCACGCTACATAGGCGCCAAACGCCAGAGGGTGGGCGAGCGTCTCTTTCACGCTGTATTTCTTGATCACCCAGCTCAGCACTGCTGCAATTCCCAGGGCTCCCAACACTGGTACCGGTCCGGCCCACGCCAGTGGATTCGAGGTCAACATGGTTATCGCCACCAAAAGTCCGACCAGCGCTCCCAGCGGGACTAGCATCAGCGTCAGAATTGTGTTGGGGTGCAGTTTCCAAACATGTTGGGGCAGCGTTCTTAGCGTGAAGAAAAAATCACGCACGATGCTTCGCCGCCAGCGAAGTTGTTGCTTGAATAATACCGACAAAGTGTTCGGCACGGTGGTCCAGCAGAGCGCGTCATTGTTGATATACGTGCCGTAACCGTGCAGCAATGTCTGGTGCGTGAGAAATCGATCCTCGCCCTGGTTCACCGGAACACCGAACCAGTGCCGAGAGCGGATGGCCGGCTCCATTTCCAGAAGCAATTCGCGCCGGACCGCAAATAGGCAGCCGCTAATGCAGCCGACGCTGCGCGTCCAGTTCTCCGGAATCTTATAAAGCTGGAATGCAAAATAGTACATGATCGTCTGAATGGTGGTAATGACGCCGTCGTTGGGATTTCGGACACCTACTCTCCCCCCTACCGATCCTATGTGGGGCTCCGCAAAGCAGGAAGTCAGCTCGCGAATTGCTTCCCGATCAAAGATGCAATCAGAATCGATGGAAATTATGATCTCTGCAGTTGACAACTGGAGCGCGTTACATACGGAGCGTGCTTTTCCGCTATTGGCCTCGTTCCGACCTGTCCTGACGCGAATGTTAGTGAAATCTCGCTGCGCTTTGAGCATCCATTCGTAACTATCGTCGACCGAACAGTCGTCCTGCGCAATCACTTCAAACTTATCGCTGGGGTAGTTGCTCTTGCTGATGCTCTCGATTGTCTCGTAGACCGTCTTGCCTTCGTTATAACAGGGCATCAATACGCTTACGGTTGGCTCACAGCTGAAATCCTTTTGAATCTTGATGCCTGGTGAGGTCAACCGCAGGATCATCCCCATCACGTACTTGACCACGGAGATCAGAAGGCACAGGACCAAAATGAGCCAGAGAAGAATCGGGGCCATTCCGTCGTGCCTCCCACACTGTACGCAGCGGACGATCTGTGTACGCCTCGATCATAAACCAGCATAGCTGACATTCATCGACGGTTGTGAAGTCCGATTTGCCGGAAGCGGCAACAACCCACGAGGGTCCCTCGCCACAACGGCTTCGCTCACTCGGTGGTCACAGCCTTCCAAGTGCGCATTCAAGTCGTCAAGAACAACTGGCGGAGTCCACGGCTGGTCGAAGAAACTTGGTGCAAATTGGGTGCAAGAACCTGACCGTCGGGCTGGAAAAAGGGAAGGCGGTCGATTGGTCTCTGCAGTTCCATGTGGAGGAGGAGGCAGGTGATGTCGTCATGCTGGCCGGTGTAGCAGGCGAAGGCATGCACATCCGCCATCGCAAAACCCTTCTGAATCGACCGCATCTCTGGCCGATCTCCTTCCAGTCAACGTCTTCTGAGTAGAGATGGTAGCTTGCCTTGGCCTCGGAAAAGAACTGGCCCCAAAGCTGCTGAAGCGCCAATCCTTCCGTCACGCGCCCCCAGAAAGCGCGCACTCGTCCAGGGCGTGACCGGGCCTTCTTCTTCTCCTAGACATTGGAATCAGCGGGCATAAGAACCGGATTATGCGGCACGAACGCACTGGGAGCCGGGTCCGCTTGCGGGAACAAATCCGCATTGCGGCCATTCCTGGCGAGTGACGGGCCTCGCGCGATCGCTTGCGGGTTGCCGGCCGTCCGCTAATTGCAACCGCAGAATCCTGTTTTTCAGAGTGCCGTGAGAGCCACCAGCGTTGCAGCGGTTGCCAGGTGAAGCATGATGTGCGCCGTATTTGGGGCAAGCCCATTACGGGTTGGCAGGAAACGGTGGGTATTGCCAAACATGATCTGATAACGAGCGGCGCGTTGCGGTTCGGCTCGGAAAAGGTAGGGTATCCACCAAGCGCGAATCTGTCCCGCAAAGAGAATGCTGTAGCTAATCCAAAGCCACAAGTAAAGCCAGTGCGGGTACATTCTCCCAAAACACAACAAGCTAAACAGGAGACCGATCGTGAACGGCACACTTTGGATGAGAGTCACGACGACGAGACGAAACACGGTGTCCTGGCTGCGTACTGCCTTGACGTCGTTGAGCGGTCCAAGCGGAACCCAATCGTGCAGCCACAGAAAGAGTACCTGGAACCCTTGCAATACGATCAACGCGATCTGGACGTCGAGACTAGCCCGAGAGATTTGCTGAGACATTTCGGCAGATGCCAACTGTCTTTAGCCTACTAAGGAACCTCGCAAGCGGTCAATGCACGGGCAAGGTGAAAGCTGGCGGCGCCAAGCGCGCCGCATCGAAACCGGCAGGGTGACGCTGTTTCACGCATGAACTGGACCTGCCGGTTGTTTGACGGGATGCAATGCGAACCGGTCCGAAGTTATTCAGGAGCTGAGGGTGACGGATCACATCAAAGAACGACCCGGCGGAGGGGCCGTCCCTGTGGCAGCTGGCGTTGGCGCGTTTGCTCCCGAAGAGCGGACTTTTTCGATGGCCTCACGCATGCCTTGTTCCCATTTTTCCGTGGAGTCGTAGCCGACGCCTTTCAAGTGAATGACGCCGTCGGCGCCCACAATCCAGTTCTGCGGGATGCCAAAAACCTTGAGCGTGTTGGTCACGTAGCTGTAGGCGGGCAGGACCGTGAGGCTGAGTTTCTTCTCGGTCATGAACGGCTCGATCGCGCCGGGATTATCGTCCATGTTGAACGAAAGGAAAAGGACGTCGGGTTGACCCTTGTATTGGCCGATCAACTTCTGGAGGCGAGGCAACTCCTCGCCGCAGAAGTGTCACCAAGAAGCCCAGAAATTCAGAAACACGACCTTGCCCTTCAAGTCGGCGAGCTGCCAGGTTTTGCCCTGGAGGTCGGTCAACTGGAAGGGAGGCAGCGGATCCTGGGCGGTCTCCCAACTGAGATGAGATTGGTTGGCGATCGCGTCTGCGCGGTCGCCATACCACGATTTCCACCCGTCATCGGTGCCGCCGAGATCGGCCCAAAGCGCGCGGGCGTCGCCGGCGAGGTTGTCCTTTTCACCTCGAGCGGGAAGAGCGCCCGTGTCGAGGCGGTCGAGCAAAGCGGATTGGTAGCAGGCCATGGCGTCGAGCTTTCGGTTTTGAAGCTGTGCGAAGTGAGCCATGGCATTCCAATAAAGCGATTCCTGCGCCGCGTATGCCTTGCGGCGGCCGTCTTTATCGTTTACCTGGGCCTTCATGGTTTGGAGCGATTGCGCAAGCTGCGTGAGAGCCGTGCGTGCGCCGTCGGGCTGCTTCATCCGGACGTAGCCATCGGCTTCATAGAAGAGGCCCTGCGTTTTTTGGTCGATGCGATAGAAACTCGAATCTTCGAGTTCCTTCTGCCCGTCAAAGAGATCATACGGGGGCTGTTTTGCTTCGGCATCGAGCTGTTCCACTCCTTTACGGGCCATTTCCACTTCCTGCTGCGCATCGAGGTTGCGCTTGTAAATGGCCTCAGTGAGTTGGAACCGAGTGTTCGAGTCAATGGGGTTCGGACCAGCATCGGCTTCGGCTAATTCAAGCATGTGGTTGATGCAGGCTTCCACCTCGGAAGCAGGAATCTCGTCGAGGTCTTCCATCGGTCCGAGACGCGCATACCAAATGAAGATCGCATCAGGGCGCTGCTTGATCCAGTCGTCGGACTGCTTGAGCAGTTCGCGGTCGTAGGCCTGCTTCTCGCCGAATGGAGCGTCGCCGTTCGGGTATGGATGATCTTTGAGCCACTGGTCCTCGGAGAGCAGTTCCCAGGCGTAGGGAAGGCGCCTCTCGCGTTCGTCCTTGGCCCAGTCGGAGTTTCTTGGATCGTTGGCAAGTTTGTAGCCATCCTCTAGAGCAGACCACCATGCGATGAGGTCCTGGCGATTCAGGGCGCGAATGCGGGCGACGTCGGCAGAGACCTGCTTGCGAAGCGTGTCGTATTCGGAGGCGGGACGTACCTTGAATTCGAGCGACCACAAAGTGGAGTAAGCGCCGAGAGCCTCGGGATCGGTTCGTGATTCGAGGATTTGGCGCAACTTTGGAATCGACTGAGCGATCAGATCTTTATCGTCAATCTGCTTAAGAGAACTGTAGCCCTGCAGAGCAGCAGGACAGGCGGCAAGAAAGGCGTTCTCGTGCGAGATCGCCTTTGCCTTGTCGAGGAAATTGGGCGAAGTGTAGATCGTTACGAAGTCCAAGTGCGGCAAGGGAAACTTCGGGTCTTTTGCGAGGGCCTCATTGAAAAGCTGGATGGCTCCTGGCGTGTCGCGTCCGACAAGGGTCGTGCCATAGAGATAAGTAATCCGGGTATTGTCCGGCTGCTGTTCGTGACGCGCTTTGTACTCGGCAATTGCTTTGACCGTGTCCGACTCGTAGTAGAACTGCATGGTTCCGATATAAGCGCTCTCCACGAATACGTCACCCGGGTAACGGAGCATGAGATTTTGGAGAGCGGCGCGACGAGCAAGTACGAATTGATATTGCGATTCGCCGACTGGCTGGTTCCTCGGGATTTGATCGATCGCAGTCTGCACTTCGGGCGAGGCGGCACACACGGGCGTCTGCTGGGCTGAGATGCGCGGGGCTAGGCCCGTAAGCAGGCACGGGAGAAGCGCAGCGAGCAGCCACTTCAAGGCGCGGAGCGGAAACAAAGTCATCGCGCTTCTCTCGTGTCGGTCAATGGACCTGAAATACACCGCGAAGTATATCCGCAAAGTGATTCGGAAGACAGCCAATTTGGAGGAGCAACCTCCGCTTTCATCGTGTTCCGGTTTCAGAACCTTGCGTGCTGTTTTCGGAACCTTTGAAAACGGTTCTCTTGCGGCACGTGCTCAGTTTTCCGAGGCGTCGAACGAGATGGAGGGACGAAATAATTCAATTCGAAATGGAACAATGACCCCGTTCGGTGCGTGGCAGGCCCCGGCAACCAGCAATCCTGCAAAAACATACTGCTCAGAGTGCCTTCAATTCGGCCAGGACACCGGTCGCGGGGAAATCGCACTGCCGCCCAGGAGCTCCTCGGAAGCTCGCAAAACCACGTCGTCACCTGCTTTCACATCGCCGAAAACTTCGACCAGGCCGCCGTTCGAGGCCCCTGTTTTCACGCTTACGCGGTCGGCCTTGCCATCGCGAACGCGGATGACAAAGTCCGTCTCCGTCGTCCTTGCTACTGCTGAGCCCGGCACGAACAGTGTTGCGTCGGTTCGCTCGACGGGGAACAAGACGGTCGGGAACATGCCCGGGGCGAGCGTCTGATCGTGGTTTGCGACCTCCAGTTCGACCGGCATGGTTCGCGTCCTCGGCTCGAGGGAATGCGCGATTCGGGCGACCGTACCCCGAAATACGCGGCCAGGAAAGGATGGCACGGTAAAGTTCACCTTCTTTCCCTCCCGAACACCAGCGACGTAAGCTTCAGGAATATCCACCACCAGGCGCAAGCGCGCTGTCTGCTCGAGCCGGAGAATCGGCTTCTGATTCGGTCCGCCACTCGGGCCGACCAACGCTCCCGGATGCACGTTGCGTTCGGTGATGATTCCATCGAACGGGGCGGTAATTCGCAGGTAACGTTCCATTTGCTCAACCGAGCGAAGGGTCGCCTCCTCAGCGTCCGTGGAACTTTGCAAGCTCTTCACCCGGGCGCGGTCGGCGTCGGCGTTCTTCTGTGCTGTTTCTAATTCATCATCTGAGATCACCCCGGGGGTTTTGGCTGCAACGAGCAGGCGTTGGTAGTTCGCTTCGTCGGCGGCGAGCTTGGCTTGCGCTTCGTTGACGCGCGATTGGACGCTTTCCAGTTTCGCTCGCTCTTCGATTTTCTGAGCGGTTAATTCGGGCGCTTCCAGCTCAGCCAGCAATTGACCGTTTCTCACGCGGGATCCGCGATCGACGCTCATCGTTTTTACGAACCCAGTGACTTTCGGAAAAATCCCCACAACCTGGTAAGGGACGATCTCGCCCGGGAGCGGCGTGTTGATGTTGAGGCGCCGAGCCACAACTTTCACTATGTCCACGACCGGAGGGGCGGCCGCGGCCGCCGCCGCTTTCGAAGTGTCCGCCGAAGCGCTTTCCCCGCCGCTCGTGCCGCAAGCACCGGCCGTGAGAACAAACAGAGTGATCGCGGCAATCGCAAAGACCGGGTAGCTACGCGGGCTGAGCTTGCGCGAAAGCTGAACTGTGGCTTGCTTCATGATCGCTCCTGGATGTTAGGCTCATTCAGTAATCGATGGTCGCTCCACGGCGTAGGGGCTTTCCGGGTCCGTGGGATCAAGCGAAGCAGATGCTGTCGTTGCTCTTTGTTGCGATAACGCAAAAATCGCGGGCAGGATAATCAGACTGGCGGCTAGCGAGGCAGCCAGACCGCCGATCACCGCACGTCCCAGAGGCGCGGACTGGCCTCCGCCCTCGCCGAGTCCCAATGCCATGGGGATGGTGCCTGCGATCATCGCCATGCTCGTCATAAGGATGGCTCGAAGCCTGCTTGTTCCGCCGTGAACGGCAGCTTCGGACGAATCGAGTCCCTTCCGCCGCCTTTCTTCAGCAAACGTGACCAGAAGGATCGAGTTGGCCATTCCGACTCCCACTGCCATGACCGCGCCCATGAAAGATTCGAGATTCAACGTCGTGCCGGTCGCAAGCAGCATCAGCACGACTCCGCTGAGGACTGCCGGAACGGTGGAAACTGCTGTGAAGGCAAGCCGCAAAGACTGGAAGTTCGCGGCGAGGAGCAGGAGTATGGCAACGATGGCGAACACGATCCCGAGCGTCAAGCTGTTAAACGTCTGGTAGAGAGGAGCTAGCTGACCGAGCACTTGAACGGTGACACCGCGGGGTGGCGGGCCCGCCTCTCGAATCGCGGCATCGACCTGCTTGGCTGCTCGTCCCAAATCTTCGCCAACGACGTTCGCTTGCAAGGTCAACCGCCGTTGCATGTCGTAACGGTCGTACTCGCCGGCCACGGTGCCATAACTGAGCTGCGCTACGTCGCCCAAGTTCGGGTGGTTCGAGCCGCCGCCTTCGACGAGCGGAATGCCGGCCAGGTCATCGATGGACTTCATCTGTTGCTGCGGAACCTCGACCTGCACCTGATAGCCGATGCCGGTGTTTGGGTCCTGCCAAAAATTCCTGGAGACGAAGCGGCTCGACCACGTGGCGGTTTCGACCGACTGGGCGATTTGGTGGACGGTCAGTCCGAGTTGGCCGGCGCGCACGCGGTCGATGTCCACGTTGAGGCTCGGATACTCCAGCGGCTGGCCGTAATGGATATCGCGGAAGAACTGGTTGCGTTGCAATTGCTCGCGGACCTTTTCCGCATAGGCATGGTCGGTGCTGAGGTGGATTCCGTTAACGGCCACTTCGATGGGCGTCGGCGAGCCAAAATCCATGATCTGGCTGACCATATCTCCTGGCTCAAACGTAAAGGAACACTCGGGAAAATCGTGAGCGAGAATGGGGCGCAGTTTTTCTTCAAATGTGCTGATGCGGATTCGGGCCTCTTTCTTCAATTGCACCAGCAGCACTGCGTCTTGCGGGCCGCTGGTCCACAAGTATACGAGGTTCACCGGATAGCTGGGGGCGTAGCTGCCCACGTAGCCGAGGCTGTTCTCGACGTTCTCTGGTCCAGCCTGCCGTTTCAGCGTGTCCAGCACCTGCAACGTGATTTTTTCGGTCTCTTCAAACCGGGTTCCGACTGGAGCCCGAAGACGGAGCTGAAATTGCGAGGCCGAACCTCGCGGGAAAATCTCGCGGCCGACCCGGGGCCCGAGACCGAGGAGGATTAACCCCGCAAGGGCGAGGTAGATCACGACCAAAACGCGACGGCGGGCCAGAAACCTCCGCAGCAGGCCTGCGTAACGTTCGCGGAACCACGCAAAACTCCACTTTCGGCCGGCTTCGGCTTCATGGACCTCTAGGCCCTTCTCGGTCCAGATATAAAGTATTGGCACGAAGCAGTTGGAAAGCAGGAACGACGCGATCATGGCGAAACCAACCGCTAAGGAAAGCGGGACGAACAGCGATCGACTCATGCCGTTCATGAGCAGCGACGGGGCGAAGACGGCGAGCATGGAAAGCATGGCCAGGAACCGTGGGGTAAATGTTTGCCGGGTCCCTTCAAACGCCGCGTGGGCCGCGCCCAATCCGAGCGCGCGGTTCGTGTGAATGTTTTCGAGCTCGACGGTGGCTTCATCAACCAAAATGCCCACCGCGAGCGCGAGTCCGCCCAGGGTCATGATGTTGGTGGTTTGGTTGCTCAGCCAGAGTGCGACGACGGCGGCGACCAAGCAGAACGGAATGAAGAGAATCACGATAATCGAGCTTTTCCATTCACGCAGAAAGAGGAACACGATCAGCCCACTCAACAACGCTCCGAGAGCGCCCTCGCGAACCAGCGAGTTGAGCGCGTTTTGCACATAGCCGGATTGATCGAATTGGAAGCTGAGTTGAACGTCCGGCGGCAGGGCGCCCTCGAAACGGCTGATGCTTCGCTTGACCTCGTTGACTACCGCGAGCGTCGAAGCGTCCGCACGCTTGGTCACCGGCAGATACACGGTGCGGTGCCCGTTGATCAAGGCGTCGCCAAGGATCAGGTCGTGGCCGTCCTCCACCCAGCCAATGTCGTGAACGAAAACGGTGGGTCCGGAGCCGGTGCGTACGGGCAGGTCTGCCAAATTGCTTATATCCGCGACGACGGAGTTCATTGGCGTGATGCGGTCGAGCGATCCTGTGCGAACGTCGCCTGCCGGAGCGATGACGTTGCCCGAAAGCAGCGCCTTGACCACCTCGTTTGGCGACATGCGGTATTCGTTCAGTTTTTCACGGTCGACGTGAATCACAATCGTGCGGCTGCTGCCGCCAAAGGTGGAGGGAGACGAAACGCCGGGAAGGGTCGTGAAAAGCGGGCGAACCTGATTGAGCGCCAGATCCTGCAGCTCGTCCACGCTCCGGGTGGGGCTGGAAAAAACGAGATAGCCCACCGGCACACTGCCGGCGTCGAAGCGCAGCACGAAGGGCGGCACAGTCCCGGCGGGCATGTAGGCTTGCGCGCGGCTGATGTAAGAAGTCGTCTGTGCGAGGGCTTGGTTCATGTCCACGCCAGGCAGGAACGTTAACTTCAACAGCGAGAAGTTCTCGACCGACCTCGACTCGACGCTCTGGAGACCAGCGATATATAGAAAGTTATATTCATAGTAGTAGGTAAGGTAGCCTTCCATCTGCGCCGGGCTCATGCCGCCATACGGCTGCGCCACATAAATCACCGGCAAATTGAGATTCGGAAAGATGTCGACGGGCATGCGCGTGAGCGCCAACACCGATCCGACCGCGATGGCGAGTACTGCCACCATCGTCGTAATTGGCCTGCGTAGTGTGAAGCGTATCAGCCACATTTTGCGGAGCTCCTAAGGCAGTTTCGCCAAATTCAGCAGCGGGCTTAAATTGCCTTCGTCGGCGGCCAGTTGAGCGAGCGCGCGCCAGATTCGGAGGCGCGCGAGCGAATCGTCGATTTCGGCTTGTACCAGTAGCCTCTGCGCTTCGGCCACGTCGACGATCGTTGCCACTCCTGCCTGAAAACGGGCGCGCGCCTGGGCCTCGCTTTGCTGCGCCGCCTCGAGCTCGATTGGTGTGTTCTGCGCCACCCGCCGGGCGCCGTCGAGAGTGGCGAGAGCTTCCTGCACCTTGCCTGTGATCGTCTGAACTGTTTCCGTGTACAGCGCTTCCTGCTGCCGACGATCGGCCAGTTGAATGGATCGCTGCTCGTGGCGCGCGAACCAGTCGCTGAGGTTCATCTGGGCCGTGAGGGCGGCTTGCCAGTTGAACACGCTCGGCAGAAGACCACCGGCGGCGGCTCCCGGAGCGGATTTGGCCGTTGAAAGCTCGTTGCTTCCGCGGCCTGAGGTCAGCTCCTCGACGTAAAAGTGGGGGAAATAGGAATGGTTTAGCACGCTGATACGCGACTGCACCTCGTCGATCTCCCGCTGCGCAATGACCGCCGCCGGATTTTTGGTGGCGGGCGGTTGCGGCCAAATCTGTTCGGGAGGCGCATCGAGGAGCGGGCCGGGTTGGATCTCGACCGGGGTGCCGGCGATGCCGAGGAACTCCGCCATCGAGGCATTGTCTTCGCCCTCCCGTTCCTGCGCCTCGATCAATTGGGTGCGCGCCACCGCCAACTCCGCATCCGCGCGCGAGCCGTCGGCACCCGGCCGGAGGCGCGCATCCACCAACGCATGGACGGAACGCGCAAAAACCTCTCGCCGCGTCACGTCGGCTTCGGAGGCCTTTACCCGTTGCTCGTCCGCCAGCAGGGCCAGGCTGGCGTTCACGACTGCCGAGGACACGCCGAGCCGCGTCAGATCGACCTGAGCCGCGGTGCGGCTGGCCGTGACTTCCGCCGATCGTACGAGCGAGCGGCGATACCCGAACGTGAACGGTTCCCACGAGAACAGAAACCCCATCCCGCTCACCCAGTAAGTTCCGTTGTTGGGCGAGACTGTGCCTTCGGTTCCAGTCATGACCGTCGGGAATTGCGGCATCAATACACCCAAAACGCTCTCCCGCGTTCCGCGTTCCTCCTGTGCCACCGCATTCAAAACGGGCGCGTAGCTGGTCTTCGCGAGCCCCACGCCGGAGCGTGCGGCGTTGTACTGCTCGAGAGAAGCTCGAACTGCCGGATAGTTGGTCAAGGCAAACTCGACCGCCTGCTGAACGGTGAAGACCTTCGGCGCGGGCTCGGCCGACTGCGCAGCAACGCGCCGAGCTGTTGTGGCTACGCCGAGAACGACTGCGACGACAACAAGGCAACGCTTACTCTTGTGACTTACGGGTCCCATCGTTCCTCCCGTTCGTTTATGTCCCTCAAGCGCATCTCGAACTTCTCTTCGCAGTACCCTCGCTTGGCTAGAGTGCGCCGCGAAACGGCGACAGCGATCGATTCGCTGCGATCGGCCGAGGGCCGCCACTCGAATTGGCCGCCCAGACGATTCCATGGGAAGCCTGGGAATTCAGGGGATGAAGTAAACCGCTAAACTGCGGGAGGGGGGCGAATCCGGCGCTCAAGCGAGAGGGGAGAACGTGGACTTGCAGCTGGCTTCGGCGTCGAGGGTCTGGCAGCCGCCAGCCGGACGCTCAGGATTTGACGGCAACACCGAACAACCCGACGACGTCTCCGGTGCGCATTCGCCGCTGGAAACAGAGTCTCGCCGGACCCACAGACCCTCCAGAGTGCCCCTTGACCGAGCTTGTTGCCCGGGACGGTGAGAGTCGAGGTAGGAAGCCGGGAAGAATCAAAACCGCCCGAAGCCCAATCTCCAGCCGACAACAGGGGAGCTGGACGAGCGACAGCCTGCGGACTGGACCAAATGCCCGCCGCCAAGACAATCGCGCCCCAGAGTATCAGCCCGCCAAATCGCTTACGCATTTCTCTCCGGCACACTGTGTTCGGCGGGGAGCCTGATCGGCCGATACCGCGAACGTTGTCTCGATTATGACGCAGGTTCGCTGAGCGTGGTTACAAGTTACGAATCGCAAAGTGCTTCCGTTGCACCCACACGGCAACACCCGTCCGTTTCGACTTCGTAATGCCGCCCGGTCAGCTGATTACGGATATCCTGATTTCCTGAACGTGCTTCAGGAGCTCGACGCGCGACAACGGAGCTCTCACGCCGGAAACCGAGCCGACGCTTCGCATCGCCCGTCCTCGCCGGTAATCGCGCTTCACCTTTTCAGTACTTTGTTAGCAGCGGCGACGTCGGACTGCAGATGTGAAACGCCCTCACCCGCATCATCGATGTATCCATCGGCCACCTGCACCATCGCAGGCGTGGGCGGCACAAATGCCATACTCACCTGGCCTGCAATCGAGGTCAGCCAGGCGCGCAGCCGACCGGGATACACGAGTGCGCCTTCGCCGGATTGGATCTTCAGATCCACCAGATTGTCGATGTCACGGTTCAGGTTATCCAGTGGGGTTTGTGCCTGATCGCCCGAGACGCTCCTGTCGGCAACCGCATTCTCGAGGGCGTTGCGGGCGTCTATGGCCTCGTTCAGGTTGGTATCGAGCCGGTTCAGCGCGTCGTGAATGCGCATTAGCAAATCGAAACGCTGCTGCAGTTCCGCTTGCGTGGCTTGCAGTTGCGGGTCCAGTTTGACCACCAACGGCTGCTTCTCGGTCGTGCCGCCATAGGTCAGGGTCACGAAGTATGTACCAGGCACCACTTCCGGGCCTACCGGCGGGGCGGCCGCAAAGCCCGAATTGAAGATGCCCTTCACGTCCACTGCATCCGAGTATGCCAGATCCCACTGCAAATGGTTCATACCGGGCTCGACCGCCGTCGACCTTTCTTCCTGCTGTTTTCGCGCCACTCCCGGGTTGTCCGAAAGCCGCTCTGGCTTGGCTTTCGTTTTCAGGTGCAACGTGAAACTGCGGATCAAGCTGCCGCTTGCGTTGGTAAAGCTCAGGTTCGCCGGCACGTTGCCGTTGTAATCGGCCGGCAGGCGGAAGAACACCGTGACTCCTGGCGCCAGATTCTCCCCTCCCGCTCCCTGTGCGCCACCAAACCCGCCCGTGCGCCGCGTCACGAGCCACGCCTGCTGGGGTTTGAATAGGTACGGCGCGTCAGTCACCGTCCGGGTCTGCCCCAACTGCTCGAGGAACTGCAGATTGTCCAACACCCAGAAACCACGTCCGAATGTCGCGAGCACTACGGCATGCTGCTCCGGCTGAATCTCTACATCATTCACGCGTACTGCTGGCAGATTGAGGTTCAACGGCTGCCACCGCTGGCCGCCATCCAGACTGAAGTACACCGTTGCGCTCGTGCCCGCGAAGAGCAGATTGGAATCGTCCGGATCCTGCCGCACGCTCTCGATGTACTGGTCGTCCGGCAGCCCGCTGATGATCTCCGTCCAATGCTTGCCGTAATCAGTGGTTTTGTATACGAAGGGGTGAAAGTCATCCCAGTCATACCGGCTCGCCGAGACGTAGGCGGTGCCCGCGTCCGTATGAGAAGGCTCGATCGAGGTGACCGTGGACCAAGTCGGCAACTCCGGCGGCCGCACCTGGCTCCAGTGCCCGCCGGCGTCGGTGGTCACGTCGACCAAGCCGTCGTCCGATCCCGTCCAGATAATATTGTCGGTGAGCGGCGAAAATGCGATCGACGATATGGTGTCGAACATCTCCTCGCCGGTCACATCCGCGCTAATGGGGCCTCCCGGCCGCCCCTGCTTCGTCTTGTCGTCGCGCGTCAGATCCGGGCTGATCGCTTTCCAATGGCTGCCTTCATCGAGCGTCTCAAACAGCACATTCGCTCCCATCAGCAGCTCTTTCGGGTTGCCCGGGGCAAACGCTACGGGATGATGATTCCAGCCATAACGATACTTGATTTCGGTCCCCGCAAGTCCAAACTTGTATTCCGGCCAAGGACTCACATTGGTGATCAGGCCTGCCCTGCGGTCCTCTTTCCACTCCATGCTGTAATACCCGCTCCCGTAGGTGATCCAGGGCCGGCCCGGCGTCGGCACTACCCAGCTCATCTCTCCGCCCTGTATGTTTGTCCAAACTGCCGGGATACTCCCGGCAGGCATGGCGCTCGGCGCCTCGACCGAACTCCGGTCTTGCTGGGCGCCATAGATATGGAACGGAAATTCATCGTCGAGATTCGCATGGTAGAACTGCCCGGTGGGTTGGTTGTCCTCCGAACTCCAGGCCTTGCCTCCATTCTGCGTGACCGTCGCGCCGCCATCGTTGCCTTCAACGAAGATCTGGGGGTTGTCCGGATTGATCCACAACACATGGTTGTCGCCGTGCGGCGGATGCAGGGCGGTCAGCGTCTTTCCCCTGTCGTGCGACACATATACTCCGACGTTGGGCAGGTAGATCGTATCGGGGTCCTTGGGGTCCACATACACATTCATGTAATAGAAGGCGCGCTGTGTGATGTCCATGCTGTTGTTGATGAGGCTCCAATTCTGGCCCGCATCGTCGGACCGGAACAAGCCTCCCGCCTGCCCCTGGTAATCTGCTTGAATCAGCGCGTACACAACGTTGGGACTGCTCGGCGCCACCGCAATGCCCACCCTTCCGAAGATGCCCGCCGGCAATCCCGCGCGGTGCGAGAGGTTGGTCCAGTTAGCCCCTCCGTCGGTCGTCTTGTAGATGCCGCCGCCCGCCCCGCCGCTCGAAAATGTCCAGTGTCGTCGAGACATCTGCCACATGGCGGCATAGACCACGCGCGGATCGGACGGATCCATCGCCATGCTGATCGCGCCAGTATCGTCATTCACGTACAGAATCTTTTGCCAGGTTTTGCCTCCGTCGGTCGTCTTGAACACACCTCGCTCCGGATTGGGTCCGAACAAATGGCCCAGAGCGGCTGCGTACACCACATCGGGATTGTTCGGATCCACAAGGATCCAGCTGATGATGTGCGTCTCGCCGAGTCCGATCGATGTCCACGTCTTTCCTCCATCCGTCGACTTATACATCCCCTCACCCGTCAGGACCGTATTCCGCGGAGCCGAATCGCCAGTGCCCACGTAGATCATCTTTGGATTGGAGAGCGAGATCGCCATAGCGCCGATATTGTTGTTCTTGAAGTCCTTGTCGGAAATATTCCTCCAGGTGTGGCCGTAATCTTCGGTCTCCCAGACGCCTCCACCCGCCGTCCCCATGTAAAAAACATTGGGTTCGGCAGCGATGCCGGCGACCGTCGTGACGCGCCCGCCGGTATAAGGACCCACGCTGCGCCAACTGAGTGCGCTGGTGGGCTGGTCCGGTGGCGCAGGCGTCGCAAATGCCGCCGGCAATGCCAGGAAGAGACAAAAAAGCAAAACGCAACGGGTCATCAACATAGCGGGTCCTCTCTCAATAAATTCGTTTCGCAAATGGCAGCGTTCGCTTCGATGCCGAGGTCGAGAAACGAGGGGTGCCGACGCCAGCCGATCCTCGGATTTGCAGAGCACGCAGAAAGCAAAGCGGAGATCGTGCACAAGCGAGCCCCTGTCACCCCAGCCCTCACAACCAAAATTGCGCGCCGATTGTACTGCGAAGAATACGCCGTATTCCAGAGGACAGAACGACGGATGGCAGGCCGGGCTTGTTGTACAGTATTGGCGTCGGGGGTGGATGTTGGACAGCAAGCATAGATCGCCGCTGCAACGCGCGCAGCAGTTCGCGAGCTGGCTCGGAATTCGTTTGCCCATCCTCATGGCCCCCATGTCGGGAGCTTGTCCGCCGTCGCTGGCCGTCGCCATAGCCAATGCAGGCGGGCTGGGAGGCTGCGGGGCGCTGTTGATGCAACCGGAGGAGATCAAGAACTGGAGTGCAGAGTTCCGCAGAGGGAGCGCAGGCGAATTTCAGATTAATCTTTGGATTCCCGATCCGCCGCCAAAGCGGGATGCGGAGCTCGAAAGGCGAGAAAGGGATTTTCTGGCCCAGTGGGGACCACCTGTTCCGCCCGAAGCAGGGGACCTGCGATTGCCTGATTTCCAAGCGCAATCGGAGGCTGTCCTGACCACAGCCCCGAAGGTCATCTCCTCGATTATGGGCCTTTATCTGCCGCCATTCGCTGCGGAACTGAAGAAACGCGGAATCGTCTGGTTTGCCGCAGTGACTACGGTTGCCGAGGCAAGAGCTGCTGAAAAGGCGGGTGCCGACGTCATCGTTGCGCAAGGCATCGAAGCCGGCGGCCATCGCGGCAGCTTTCAGCCAGACGACGCGGAGCGGCAGAGTGTTGGGCTGATGGCTCTTGTGCCACAGGTGGTTGATGCCGTTTCGCTCCCAGTGATTGCTACGGGCGGAATCGCCGATGCGCGCGGAATCGCTGCGGCATTGGTGTTGGGCGCTAGCGCCGTACAAATCGGGACCGGGTTTCTGCGCTGCCCGGAGGCCAACATACCTCGTGCTTACGCAGCCGAGCTTGCGCATACTGAGGCGCACGAGACGATGGTTACCCGCGCGTTTAGTGGACGTCCGGGACGCGGTGTGGCAAACGCCTACACACGGGCGGCGGCCGAGCCGAACGCCCCTCGTCCAGCCCCGTACCCGGTGCAGCGCGGGCTGACTCGCGGCATGCGTGAATCGGCGCAAAACATTGGAGACACACAGCGCATGCAAATGTGGGCCGGGCAGTCGGCGAAACTGGCGCAAGACCGGCCAGCAGGCGTTCTTTGTAGCGAGTTGTGGGACGAGGCTTCACGGCTGCTGTCGTAAGCGAAATGCCATGCGCCTAAGGCCACAGCAGGCCCTGGTCAACTGCAGCACGGCCGGAGCCCTCGCAACGAACCATCCCACCTGGGCCGCGAGATTTCTCTGGCGACGTATCCGCTGTGGGCGTCTGGTCGAAGACGGCCTACCCGTTCACATACTGCGGGGTTGCTGCCTTAGGTCCGAAACAGCACATCTTCGCGATTGAACATCCGCACCGCCCATGCAATAGCAATTCCCGCATAAACGCATGTCATCCCAAAGATCGCGGCAATGTAGAGCCAGGGATAAGCGCCGCCGATGATTTCCTTGCTCACCAGGCTGGTATTGAGAATGGGGACGAGGGCGGTCTTCCAGTTCAATTCGATCCCGGGGAAGGCGCCAATCACGGCCGGAGCAATCACGATAAAACTCATCGGCCCAACATATGTCTGCGCCTCGCGAAAGCTTTTCGCAAGCAGCGAGACAGCCAGCAGTGCAGACGCAAAGAGGATTGCCAGGGGCAGAAGCATCACCACCACCACGGCAACAGTGCTCGGTTCGATGGACATCTGGAAAGTCGTGTGCGCCGCCGCCATCAACTTTGGTTTAGCCCACGCAAACGAGGCGCCCATGGAAATCAGAGAAAGAATTGCGGTAACCACCGAAGCCGTCACCACGGTGAAAAACTTCCCGAGTACGATGTCCGTCCGCGAAATCGGACTCGAGAGCAGAGTTTCCATCGTGCCCCGTTCTTTCTCGCCGGCGGCGAGGTCCATCGCGGGATAGGTTGCGCCGGTAAAGGAAAAGATGATGATGAGATAGGGAATCCAGCCGCCGAATAGCGCAGCGCCGACTTGCGACGCGGAAGCCACGTTTTCGGAATCCACTGTGAAAGGGTCCATCAACGTCGGAGGCAAACCGCGCGCAGCAAGCTCCTGTCGGACGAGCTGATCGCGATAGCTGTTAAAGAACTTCTCGATCTTGTCTTCGGCTTCTTCGGATTTGTCGTTGTTCTTAAAATAATCGATCGAGACCTTCTTCGGATGCTGGCTCCCGATGGCCGTATCGAAGCCGGCGGGGATCTCGATCAATGCCCGAATGTCCTTGTTGGCGACCTCCTGGACTGCGTCGTTGCGGTAGGGAAGGATTTGGATGGTAGAAAGTGCGTGGAGGGCCGCGACTACTTTTGGCGAATCCTCGCCGCCGCGAATCATCACCGGCGCGACCTCAATTTTCGCCTCGCCTGAGAAATGAGCGGCAACAAAGCCGATGCCGAGAAAAAGCAGCGGGAACGCGA
Organism: Candidatus Acidiferrales bacterium; assembly: GCA_035945715.1. Taxonomy (GTDB): domain Bacteria; phylum Acidobacteriota; class Terriglobia; order Acidiferrales; family UBA7541; genus DAHUXN01. The sequence goes on along the minus strand of DASYZX010000010.1, from coordinate 21,159 downwards.
CCAGCGGCATGATGACCATCGACCGTATGGTGCGCTTGTCGCGCAGCATATCCCGGATTTCCTTGCGGTAGACAATCAGCGATTTTCCTAGTGCCATCGGCCGTCTCCTGAAAACCTCGTCGAAACTTCTTAAGCGTATTGATACGGATGACGAGGCTAAATGTTACATCGAAATTCGGTTCCTCTCTGCCTTGAACTTGCTAACGCTCGCCTCGTCGACTACATTCGACAGCGCAAGGAGGTCAATGCCGAAGACCAGGAAAGGATGGCCCATGCCGACGGCAGTGCTTGTTCTTCTGACGCTGGCCGTGCTGCTCGTTCCCTTAAAGGCCTCAGCACAACCTTCCACTGAGCCGCGCGTCAAGGGGCAGGGAAGCAAGACCGCGGCCTCTGGCAGGGTGCCGATTGACCTGCGCGACAACCGGGTCTTTGTCGAGTTGATGTGTGTCGGTCCAAAGGGTTCCCTCCGCAGGGCCCGCTTTCAAGTCGATTCTGGCGGCGGTGCCGTGATCCTCTCTGAATCCTTGAGCCGGGATTTGGCTTTGAAAACCATCGGCCCACCGTCGAAAGAGGAGGGCGAAACATTTCAGCCGGTGAGCTCGCCGCAGATTCGCATCGGCGAAATGCCGCTTGATTTGGCTGACGTCAGCGCCGTTGTTTCCGTGGGGTCAAAAGACGAGTTCTCCCCCGGAAGCGGAGCAGAAGGCTTTCTGCCTGCTCGCGTGCTGCGGAAATACGAAGTGGTCTTCGATTACCCCGGGCGCGAATTCACGATGGCGCAGCCCGGCGTCCTGAAACCGCGCGGCATCCCCGTACCGTCGCCCATCGCCGCGAAGTCCGGCTTTCCGCGCATCGAACTCGCCGTCGACGGCCAAAAGTACGGCTTTCTTTTGGACACAGGAGCTGCCTACACCATGGTCTCGCAAACGCTCATCGACAAATGGCAGGCGGCGCATCGCGATTGGCCGCACTGCACCGGAGCCGTCGGTGCCGCAAACATGATTGGCGGTGCGTTCGACGCCAAAGCCGAGATGCTTCGCATTCCAGAAATGCAGTGGGGCACTTTTCACTTGCCGCGTGTCGGCGTGGTCACGCGTCGGCCGGGCACCTTCGAAAAATGGATGTCCTCCATGATGACCGCTCCGATAGTCGGCTCCATTGCCGGGAACCTGTTGCGGGCCTTTCGCGTCGAAATCGACTACCCGCACGGGGTCACCTATCTCGAAAGACAGGCCGATCGGACCGAGGAGGCTCCGAACGCTGTCGGAGTGGTGATCGGCGTGGGTCCGGATGGCACCTATACGGTCAGCGGCGTGGCCCAATGTGCTGCAAAGGATCTTGTCGAGGGCGTCCACCCAGGCGACAAGCTCATCAGCATAAACGGCTGGACCGTGAAAGGACCGCTGGCGGACGTGCTGCAACAGTTGCAGGGAAAGCCCCAAGCAGTGAAAAACCTGGTCGTCGAACGCGGCGGAAAACAGCTCTCTGTCCAAGCGACCGTAACTTCGCTGTTTTAGAGGGGAGGGATGAAATGCGGGGGGGCTGCCGGGTTACCACGTGCTGTAAGCACTGCCCTCAACCGCCGATTGTTTGTCTGAAGGCGAATGCACGTCGCTGATGCCGCCGCCCGATTCTTGATCCGGACTCAGCAGAACATCGGAGCTTTCCGTGACCCAGTCTTTTGCGCCTGTCACCGGGTCAGCTGGAATCTCGCGAAGGTACCCCGCGCTCACCAAATCATCCAGAGATTGCGGAGCCTGTTCCTTGTCGAGCGTATATTGCTCAATTGCTTCGCGCATCACGGAAAGGTCCCGGTGCAGCGCCGCCTCTTTGGCTCGCTGGATCGACCTGTCATACCGAACCGCGGCCACTGCCATGAGAATCAACATGATCGTCACAACGCACATCAGTTCGAGCAGCGTGAATCCCGCCACGGCACGGCGCCGCAACCGGCCCGCATCAATGCCGCTCCTTCTCCGAATTTTGCCGCGCGCATTCACGTCTTCTACCAATCCGAATACTTTGTCCCATCCAGCGCTGTTCCCGTCGATTTCGTGTACACGTCAAACACATCCTGCCCGCCCCAGCTGTCCGCGTCCGCATCATCCTGCACCGAACGCAGGCCCCAGTCCGTGCCTCCCGTCATCGGGTCAACTGGAATCTTGCGGAGAAATCGTACCCGCCGGTCCGGCGCGCCTGCCAGTTGTACCGGATTCTCGAGCGTCTCTAGGTCGGGCGGATAGCCCTCCGTTCCAACCTCCACCTTGATCAGATTCTGGTCCGCCGCATCCTTGTACCGGTCAATCGCGTCGCGCATCTCGATCAAGTCGCGTCTCAGTTCCGTTTCCTTCGCGCGTTTGATTTGCACTCGAGCCATTGGAACCGCCATCGCCGAAACCGTCACCAGAATCCCGCACGCCACGATCAGTTCAATGAGCGTCATGCCCGCCATCGAGCAAGCCGCGAACTTCGCCCTTTCTGGCGTTCCTTGTCTCCTGCGTCCCATGGTTACTGCACCTGCACGCTTGCCGCGCCGCTCGTCAGCGTCACTGGCTTTTGCTGCGAATCGCGCGCGTTGACTTGCAGAATCTCGAGCTGAGACGTTCCCGGCGCAATCGCTTTAATCACAATGCCAAACAGCGTTCCTGAGCCGCTGATTCCCGGCGTATTCGGGCTGCGCGTCGCGGAAATCACGGTTTGCCCTTGTTGCTGGTTCTCCTGATGCACAATCGCAATATTCTGCGTGCCGCCCGACAAGAATCCGCCGTTGCGCACATCCTCGACCTGAATCACAGCCGGGTTGTACCGCAGCAGCAGCGGAATTGAGTAAAGGTCCTGTACATTACTCACGGCGAGTCCAATCGTCATCGTGTCGCCAGGCTTCAGGGAGACCGCCTGCGGCTGGAACTGGAGTGCCGCCCCGGGGGCAGCTTGGCCGCCCTGCGCGCCTGGCTGAGGCTTGTTCGGGGGATTTCCCGGAGCCGGCGCGTCCGGGTGTGACGGCGTAAGACCGTCCATGCCTTTCGGATATACCTGCACGTTCGTCTCCGTGCCGGTGGCAAGCGTTCTCATGTCATCTTCGGTAATGCTTGGCATTCTCACGATCGTAGGGGTGATCGCAATTACGATGTCGTCGTCTTCCGTCGTCACGTCCTGGCTCGAAAAGAAGTAGTGGAAGAACGGAATCTTCGCGAGTCCGGGCCATCCGCCGATGCTTTTCGCCTGCGTCCGTGTAATCAACCCTCCAAGCATACTGACTTCACCGTCTCTGACGGTGATCTCTCCTTCGTCAATTTTGTTCTGGGCGATAACCGGTTGCTCGATCCCGCCGATGTTTTGCTCGCTGGCCACCGAAGAGACGTCGACTACGATCTTCATGCTGACCTGCCCATCCGGGTGGATATGAGGCGTGACCTCCAAATTCACGCCCACCTCCTGGTACTGAAATTGGGTGTTCACCAGTGGGCTGACGCCCGCTGTGCCTGTCACGCCCACGCCAGCCTGAAAGCTTCCCGTCGCAATCGGCACCTTATCTCCGATGGCGAGCTTCGCCGTCGCTCCATCCTCGATGCGCACGTTGGGGTCCTGCAAAAGGTGCGTCGTGCTGTCTGTCAGCAGGGCATTCAAAGTCGCACCCGGCAGCGTCAGGCTGTAATCGCCCGTCGTCAGGTGCCCGTTGAGCGGCAGCGTCGGAGTCGTCGTCGTTGTCGAGCCGGTCGTGGTGCTGCTGCTCGTCGAGGTCGGCAAACCGGTGAACGTCAGCGAAGCGCTCGTCCCCGGCTGAATTCCCAGAGTCTGCTCGTGGTCCCGCCGCGCTTCCATCACATCCACTTTGACCATCACTTCGGGCTTCAGCTTATCAATGCTGTTGATGACTTTGCTCGCCAGCATCAGCCTGTCCGGCGTCGCCCGCACCACGATCGCATTGATGCTCTGTACCGGCGCGATTCGTGGCGAATCGATCAAACTCCGCAGCAACGTCGTCACTTCGGTCAATTCCTGCGGGGTTGAGATGTTGTGCAGATAAAACGTCTGCACTTCTTCGTCCTCATATTTCCGGCGGTTCTCCGGGCTCTCCTGCGCGACGAAAATAATATTGTCGGTTATGGGCTTCCAGAACGCGTTGCTCTCGAGACACACAGCGTTCAGCGCCTCCTCGAGCGTCACATTGTCAAAGTCAGCCGTCACTGGCCTCGATTGAAAATTAGGGTCGAAAATCACGCTGATCCCTGCGAGTTGCGCAATGGTCTCGAAAACCATGCGCGGGTCTTCGTTGGGCACCTTCAGATTCAGCGGCTCACGCGAAAGCGGCTTCAATTCCGGCGGCGCGCTCATCAACTCGAGGTCTTCCGGCGCTTCTTCCCCCACAGGCTTCGGCTGCTGTTCGTTTTTCACTTTGGCGAGCTGCTCGAGCGTCTTCTGTGCGTCCTGCTGCGCGATTGTGCTCGACGGATCCAATGCTTCCGCCTTTTCAAACTCGCCGAGCGCCATTTCGAGCGCGCCCTTCTTTAGTGCCTTCTCGCCCTGCTCTACGTGGAACTGTCCTGCTGCGAAACGCGCCTGAAGGTCGTGCAGTTTGAACTCCGTGTTCAGCGGATCGCTCTTGAGCGCCTTGTCGTATTCAACGACAGCGGTGTCATAGTCGCCGATGGTTTCGGCCCGGAACCCAGCTTTGTATGCTTGGTTGTCTTTGTGAGTACTGCCGCACCCTGCCATGGCCACGGCCGCAAACGTCACAAAAGAAGTGACTAACGCTCGGCGCAATGCACCCTCCGCTGAAAACGAGTTTATTCCAGAGTCTAGCATTCCCACTAGGATGCAACAAGGAAACCGCGCGTTGTCGTTACATCTTTGTGACTGTTCCAAGATGTCGTACCAAGCAACGGTCGCCGAGTCCGATTCTCAGGTCGCGGTTCTGCTGGTGCTCGAGTTTGAATTTTCTTCCTCGTCGCATATCATACCGACGGTGAAGCACTCGACGAAGACCACAGCCAACCCCGCGGCAAAGGCCACCGCGAAAAAGAAAGAGGTGCCCGCCGTTAAAATTGCCGCTCAGAACCGCGCCGCTTCTTACAATTACGAATTGCTCGATCGCCTCGAAGCCGGCATGGTTCTGGTCGGCACCGAAGTCAAAAGCTTGCGGGAAGGGAAGGGATCTCTCCGCGACGCCTATGCCGAAGTCAAAGCCGGTGAAGTGTGGCTCATGAATTGTCACATTCCCGAATACCGCCCGGGCGGCCCATGGAATCACGGCCCCTTGCGCGCCCGCAAGCTTTTACTCAATCGCCGCGAGATCAATAAATTGGGCGGCCAGGTTCAGCAAAAAGGCCTTACCCTGATTCCGCTGAAAATTTATTTTCGCGACGGCATGGCCAAATGCGAACTCGCGCTGGCCCGCGGCAAAAAATTCTGGGATCGCCGCCGCGCCGAACGTGAAAAAGAAGACAAGCGCGAAGCCCGGGAAGCAATGCACCGCTACAAGCGGCACTAAAAGGAGAACATGTCCATTCAATTCCAATTGGAAGCTCAGCCGTTTTCATCCATCTCCACCGACGCAGTCGTTGCCTACGTTTTTGGCGATAAAGACAAAGAAGCGCGCTTCGAGGGCCCCCTTGCTGAACTCGATCGCTCATCCGGCGGCAAAATCAAGCCCCTCGCCGATTCCGGAGAACTCACCGGCAAGTTTCTCGAAATGGTTCTCATCCATTACCCGCAGGGACTCGCCGCCCACAAGCTTCTACTCATCGGCGCGGGCAAGCGCGACAAATTCTCCCACGCCGAACTCCGCAAAATCTCCGGTGCCGCCCTCCGTTATCTTCGTTCGCGCGGCGTGAAATCCTTCGCATTCCTCGCGGGCCAAAATGAACGCACTCTTGACGCGGCTCAGGCCATCGTCGAAGGGATCCTCCATGCCGAATACGACTCTGACAAATATCAAACCGACAAAAAGCCTGATCGCGCCATCGATCGCGTCGCACTCGCCGGATTCCCTGGAAACTCCCAGGCCGAAATCGAAGCCGCCATCGACCGCGCCAAAATCATCGCCGAATCTGAAAACTTCGCCCGCGATCTCATCAACGAGCCTTCCAATCGCCTGACTCCCCGCATCCTCGCCTCCCGCGCAGAAGCCATGGCCAAGGAAGCTGGCCTCGAACTCGACGTCCTCGACGAAACGCGCATCGCCGAACTCAAAATGGGTGCTCTTCTCGGCGTCGCGCAGGGAAGCGCCGAGCCGCCGCGTCTCATCGTTGTTCGCTATCGTCCCGCGCAGAAAAAACCGAACTCGCCCATCCTTGCTCTCGTCGGCAAGGCCGTCACGTTCGACACCGGCGGCATTTCCATCAAGCCCGCCGCCAACATGGAAGAAATGAAGACCGACATGAGCGGCGGAGCCACTATGCTTGCCGTGCTTCGTGCTCTCGCGCGTCTCAAACCATCCATCGAAGTCATGGCCGTCGTCCCCGCCACGGAAAATATGCCCGGCGGCCGCGCGCAAAAGCCCGGCGACGTCCAAATCGCCATGTCCGGCAAATCCATCGAGGTCATTAACACCGACGCCGAAGGCCGGCTCATCCTTGCCGACGCCATCTGCTACGCCAAAAAACTCGGCGCCACGCATCTCATTGACGCGGCCACACTCACCGGAGCCATCGTCGTCGCTCTCGCCAACGTCCACGTCGGCGCCTTCGGCACGCCGCGTGAATTTCTCGACCGCGTCCTCGAAAGCGCTCGCGCCGCTGGCGAAAAAATGTGGCCCATGCCCATCGACGACGAATACCAGGAAATGATCAAGAGCAAGATCGCCGACATTCGCAATACCGGCAGCGGCAAAGGCGGAGGCTCGATCACCGCCGCCTGGTTCCTCAAGGAATTTGCGGAAGACACTCCCTGGGTCCATCTCGACGTCGCCGGAACCGCTTGGCGCGACGAAGCCAAGCCCTGGTCCGCCTCCGGCCCCACCGGCATCGCCGTCCGCACCCTCATCGACTTCGCCATGCGCCAGTAGCGACTTTTTCGCGTGGCTGTTTCGCTGGCGCGAACGGTTTCCCATGCTCGCGCTCTGTGCATGGGACGTTCGCTCTTGTAGGGGCGGGGCTTGCCCGGCCCCGGGCGAGTCATGCTCTGCGGTTTTTGCAGAGGGTGGGAACTCGAGCGCCGCGCGCTCGGTTACTCCGTCTTTTCCTTTGGTTCGCGAACCCCAAAACGAATCGAGTTCCGAGTCGCACTGAAGAAGTTGCCCGGCCGCGGAATCACGGTCCGTCGCGGCGGCGACGAAATTCGACCTCCCTCGCGCAACGCTCGGCCGATTTCCGAAGCCGGCACTCGTGACGCCACTTCATCCACCGAAACACAGCGAACGACAGGCCCAGGATCCAGAATGAACACCGCAGGTTTTGCAATCCCGCCCTTCTCGCGCTCGTTGTAGACGCCCCATTGCCGCACCACCACCCGCTCGGTATCGCACAGGATGGGAAAAGACAGGCCAAGCTGCTCGCGCACTGCCTGCGATTTCTGCGGCCCGTCCACCGAAAGAGCCCCGAGCTCTGCTCCCGCCGCTCGAATGGCTGGGTAATGTTGCTGATACTCCGTCAACTGACGGAGGCAAAACGGTCACCAATGCCCGCGATAAAAGAGCAGAACCAGCGGATGGCAGGCGCAAAGTTCCGACAACCGCCGCAGCGCACCGGTCGAATCCGCGAGCGCAAAATCAGGAGCCGTCTCGCCCGCCTGCGGGGGCGTTTCGCGAATTGGCGTTGAGAAAGTTCCCATCTCGCTCCCCAATCAATGATTCGCGAAGCACGCGACAAGATTCAAGGTGTGCGTAGCGATCGCCGCGGCGATCGAACGCGCATCGCCGTGTCCGTCGGTGCTTTTCAGAAGGGCATGGCTTTCAGCCCTGCCAAAACGCCTTCCCGAACTGTTCTACCGGTCGCCGCGTTTACCCGTGCGACGTTTTCTTTTTTCCGGGTGCCCGGTCGTATGCGGTTTCCGGCACCGTGTGGGATTTGACTTACATCTTCTCCGGCGCTTCAATCCCCAGTAACTCCAGCGCCGTCACGAGTTGCCGCTCGACGATCCCGGTCAGCAGCAGCAAAAAGTTTCTCTTCGTCGCGTCCTCTTCCGACAGAATGTGATGCTTGTGATAAAACACGTTGAACGCCTGCGCCAGCTCGAACGAATACTTCGCCACAAACGCCGGCTCCTGCGCGCTCACCGCCGCTTCCACTCGCGCATCGAGCGATCCCGCAAGCAGCAGCAATTCCCACAGATCATTTCCTTCGGGCGCTTTCAACAAATTCGCCGCAGCCTTCGCCGCCTCACCGAGCGTCTGAATGGAAAGCGTCGCATCCTGCTCCCCCCTCTTCCTGAATATATTCCGCGCGCGCACCACCGCATACTGCGAGTACGGCCCCGTCTCGCCCTCAAAACTCAATGCGTCCTTGAAATCGAATGCAATAATCGTCCCGCGCGTGTACTTCAGTAAAAAATACCGCAGCGCCCCCATGGCAATCGCATGCGACACGCTCGCTCGCTCTGCGCCGGAAAAATCCCTGTGCCGTGCCTCGACTTCCTCCCGCGCGCGCTTCTCCATCTGATCCAGCAAATCGTCCGCCTTCACGCCCTGACCCTTGCGCCCGCTCATTTCGATGTACGGGCGCTTCGCATCTTCGTCCGTCACCGCGTATCCCAGTTCGGCCGCGCATCGCGGGGTCAGCCCCACCACGTCGTACGCAATGTGCGTCAGACGCTCCGCCTGCTCGGTGAATCCGAGCGCGCGCAAACCTTCGCGCACCACCTGCTGCGGATATTTCTGCCGCGAATCAATCACGTTGAAAACTTCCTGCGCATCCCCAAATTTCGGCACGCTATCGCTGCCGCCTTCGCGCCCGTCCATCGTCGTGACCCAGGCTTCGCGCCCATCCGGATGCCTGTGAAATCTCGCGTATCGAAAATCTTTGTTCAACAGTCCAAATTTCCACAGGTGATAGGCGATGTCCTTCCCGACGTAGGTCACCGTGCCATTTGACCGGACAATAATCTTTGCGTCCGCCAGGCCCTCTTCGGCCTGCTCCGCCTGGCCCTCCGGCGCATCGCCGAGCGGCATGATCCAGCAGCCCGACTGCTTGCCCGTCGTGGCCATGCGAATCGCCCCGCGCTCCCGCAGCATCGCAAACGCCGCGTCCCAAAACTTCATTCCCAGCACTTCGCTCTCGCGCGACAGCAAATCGTAATCAATCCCCATCCGGTCCATTGTCTCGAGATGCGTGCGCAAGATCGCCGTCGACACGAACTCCGCCATCTCCGCGTTCGCGCCGTGTCCTTCTTCGATTTCTTTGAGCATCTGCGCGCGCAGCGTCAGGCGAGTTTTGTCTTCCGCCAGAAATTGCGTCACCCGCGCATACAAATCCCAGCAGTAGTAATCGAACCGCGGGCCCTTGGTCACCGCCAGCGCCCGCACCTCCGCCAGCGAGAGTTTCTCCAGGTGCACAAATCCCAGAATCACGTCGGCAACCTGCACGCCCGTGTTATCAATATAGTTCTGCACTTCCACGCGCCGTCCCGCCGCGCGCAGCAGCCGCACGAACGTGTCGCCAATCACTGCATTCCGCAAATGTCCGATGTGCGCCGCCTTATTCGGATTGATCGCCGTATGTTCCACAATCGCTTTCGGCCCATCCGCGCTCGCGCCGGCAATTCCGCTGCGCGTACCCGCAACGGCCACCTCAAAAAATGCCGCACGGTCCAGAAACGCATTCAAGTACCCTGCGCCCGCCACTTCAATCCGCTCGACGCCCTCGATCTTCCCAATCGCCGCCGCAATTTGCTGCGCGATCTGCCGCGGCGCGCGCTTCAGCCGTTTCGCCAGCTCAAAACACACCGGCGACGCCACTTCGCCCATCTCGATCTGCGGCGGACGCGCCGTCGTCACATTCACGCGCTCGGCATATTGGGCGCGAATGAACTCGCTCAGCCCATCCCGCACCCGCCTGTCCATTTCCTGGTACACGTTCCTCTTTTCTCGGCTGCTACGCTAGTTTCGCTTGTCTCGGCCGCGACACAAATAGCGAAAAGTCAGCAGACGTACGCCTTTTCTCGCAGCAGCTTGTCAGAATTTCTCAAAAAAGGTAAGCGATTATAGGAACTTACTGCAGGTCCGTCAAAAGACCTTAGGGTCGTTGGAATCCGGGACAGGCGGCGCGCCCGGAAGGATTGGCTCCCCGAACAGCGCTACTTTCTTCGCGCCTGGGCCCGAGCCGTCGAGGGCGGGACGTGGCCCTTCAGCCGCATGTACACGACGATGTTCCCGTAATGCTCGTTGTTGTGCGCGGTGTTGAACATCAGCACCGCGCCCCGCACCGTATTGCTCGACGCCGATCCTGGGCCGTAGCTGACCTTCACTGGCTGAAGGAAGTTAGCGTCGGTTGTCGCCGCGTAAACGGCACCGCAGTAGGCCAGGGAATCGTGCAAGTCCTTGACGAGCGTGGCCTTGTCTCGAATCTTCTCGTAGTCGGTCGTCACAGGATACTTCTTGTCAGCAGCTTGCGAACAGAAGAAAAAGTTTGCCTCAGTCAGGTGACCGATAAGCTGACCGAACGTCCGCACTTGCGGCGTCGGCCGAAACGCATATTCCTCGGCGGGCATCTCTTCTGCCGCGTCCGCTAGGTTCCGGCGAATCGTCGCCTGCATCGACTTGGCAACGCTCGCAAGCGAGGGCGACAGTGTGTCATAGCCCGCGTCGGTAGTTTGAGCGGACGCCGGCGGCAAGGTCACGCATGCAACGATAAACGCCAAGGTAATAAGCGGTCGACGCATCACCTTTCTCCCTTCGTTTCGCGAATTATTCCCGAGGATTCTGTGCCCGCGGCGCAGTTACTGGCAGCGTAACGCTCATCACATCCCATGGTATCGCCGGATGCAATCCTATCGATGCACCGAGATCCCAGGAGGTTTGTCCCGGAGCGTTTGACACTCCTTCGACCCCAGCTTACTATCATCTTTTCGCATTTTCTTCGTGACGCATTCTGTGCACGCTGCCCGACACCAATGAAACTCGCTTACTTCGACTGCTTCTCCGGAATCAGCGGCGACATGGTCCTCGGCGCCCTCGTTGACGCCGGCCTCGACATCGGCCAGCTCGAAACCGAATTGCGCAAGCTGCGCCTCGAGGGCTGGTCCATTTCCACCGAACACGTCAAGCGCCAGGCCATCTCCGCCACGAAAGTCCACGTCGAAGCGGGCCACTCGCACCATCACCGCCATCTCTCCGACATTCTCAAGATGATCGACGCCGCCTCTCTCTCTCCGCGCGCCGCCGAAAACGCCCGCAAAATCTTCGAGCGTCTCGGCCGTGCTGAAGCCAAGGTCCACAACATCTCCATCGAAAAAGTTCATTTCCACGAAGTCGGCGCCGTCGACTCCATCATCGATATCGTCGGCGCCGCCATCGGCTTCGACATTCTCGGCATCGAGTCGTTTGCCTGCTCCTCTCTCGATACCGGCTCCGGTCGCGTCAAAACCGACCACGGCCTTCTCCCCGTTCCCGCGCCCGCAACCGCGGAGCTTCTTCGCGGCGCACCCACGTTTTCCTCCGGCATCGAAAAAGAACTCGTCACTCCCACCGGCGCAGCCATCGCCACCACGCTCTCGGCATCCTACGGAAAAATGCCGCCCATGCAGCTCGCTTCGGTTGGCTACGGCGCCGGCTCCGCCGATCTCGCCGGGCAAGCCAACGTCCTGCGCATTCTGATCGGCGAATCCATCGCCCAGGAAACCGCCGCGCCCGCCGACGCTCTCGTCTCCGTCATCGAAACCAATCTCGACGACATGAGCCCCCAAATCTACGGCTACTTTGTCGAGCGCGCTCTTGCCGCCGGCGCCCTCGACGTCTTCTCGACGTCGGTGCAAATGAAAAAGAATCGTCCCGGCCAGCTGGTTACGATTCTTTGCGAAGTCTCCAATCGCGGCCGCCTCGTCGATCTCATTTTTCACGAGACCACCACCATCGGCGTCCGCACTTACGAAGTTCATCGCCAGACCCTCAATCGCGAAACCGTTCCTGTCGAGACTCCCCTCGGCTCGATCCGCATGAAAATCTCCCGCCTCAACGGCACGGTCCTTAACGCCGCCCCTGAATACGAGGATTGCCAGCGCATCGCCGCGCAAAAGGGCATTCCCCTCAAGCAAGTTCTCTCGACTGCGAATTTCCATTTCCAAAAGTTGGGCGAATCGGCAAAATAGCCGGATGGCGAAATCCCGATGAGCCACGAAACGCCCAAGCCGAAGTTCTACCTCACCACGCCGATCTACTATGTGAACGCGCGCCCTCATCTCGGCCATACCTACACAACCATCGTCGCCGACACCATCTCCCGCTACAAACGCATGTGCGGTTACGACGTCGTCTTCCTCACCGGTACCGACGAGCACGGCCAGAAAGTTGAACGCGCCGCCAAAGCCGCCAACACCACTCCGCTCGAATTCGCCGACCGCATTTCCGCCGAATATCGCTCGCTCTGGCGCGAACTCGATATTCCCTTCGATCGTTTCATCCGCACCACCGAGCCCCGCCACGAACGCGCCGTCCAGATGCTCTGCCGCAAAGCCCAGGACCGCGGGTACGTCTATAAGGGCAGCTATGAGGGCCAGTATTGCGTGTTCGACGAAATGTACGTGGACGAGCCGCTCCCCGGAAATCTTTGCCCCGAATGCAAACGTCCTACCGAGCGCGTCCGCGAAGAGAACTATTACTTCAAGCTCTCTGCATTCCAGGATCGCCTTCTCGAACTTTACGAAAGGCAACCCGATTTCATCCAGCCCGACACGCGTCGCAACGAAGTCCTCGCCTTCGTTCGTGGCGGCCTTCGTGATCTTTCCATCAGTCGCACCTCCTTCAAGTGGGGCATTCCATTTCCCGCCGACGAAAAACATATTTTTTACGTTTGGTATGACGCGCTCACCAGTTATATGACCGGCGTCGGTTACGCCGACGACGAACTCCAGTTCGAACGCTACTGGCCCGCTGATCTCCATCTCGTCGGCAAGGAAATCCTACGCTTCCATGCCGTCTACTGGCCCGCGTTTCTCATGGCTGCGGATGAGCCGCTTCCTAAGCGCATCTTCGCCCACGGCTGGTGGCTCTTCGCGGACGAGAAAATGTCCAAGTCCCGCGGCAACATGCAGTATCCCCAGCCCATCGCGCGCGTTCTCGGCGTCGACGCGCTTCGGTATTTTCTGCTTCGCGAAATGGTCTTCGGCCAGGACGGAAACTTCAGCCGCGACTCGCTCCTCACGCGCTACAACGCCGATCTCGCCAACGGCCTCGGCAATCTCGCGAGCCGCACTCTCACCATGATCCAAACCTATCTCGGCGGCCGCGTTCCCGCACGCAATCCCAACGAAGAAAACGACCGCGACAGGGAAGTCGCGGCCCTCAAAGAAACGGTCTGCGAAGAAGTAGCGGGCTATTACGACTCCTACGATTTTTCTCGCGTCCTCGATTCCATTTGGGGCCTGATCGCCGAAGTCGACAAATACCTCGTCGAATTTCAACCCTGGGTCCTCGTCAAGGAAAAATCCAAGTGGGGGCGCCTCGAGAACGTTCTCTTCGCCGCCTACGACGTCCTCGGCACGGTCACGCGCCTCGCTCATCCCGTGATTCCGCACGCCACGCAAAGAATCTGGTCGCAGCTTGGGTATTCGACGAATCTCGAATCCCAGTCTCTCGCGTCCGGCTGGTGGAGGGAACAAAAGCCCGTATTTCAAATCGGCGCGTCCGAAGCCGTTTTTCCTCGCGTCGACAGAAAAGAAGCTTTCGAAAGGATCGAAGCCATGGAAGACGAAATTCGCAACCCCGCTGCCGCCCAAGCCGCCGCTGCGGCCGCTGCAGGTTCATCGAACGCTTCGCCGTCCGCTCCTGCCGCTCCTGCGTCCAACAAAATCGGCATCGAGGATTTCGCGAAAATCGAAATGCGCGTCGGCGTGGTCAAGTCTGCTGAACGCGTCGCTGGCGCCGACAAACTCCTCAAGCTCCTCGTCGACATCGGCGACGAAGTTCGTCAGGTCGTCGCCGGAATCGCCGTCGCCTACACGCCCGAAGAAGTCATCGGCAAGAAAGTTGTCGTCGTCGCGAACCTCGCACCTCGCAAGCTTCGCGGGGTTGAGTCCAATGGCATGATCGTCGCCGCCTCCGCCGGCCCCGACGGCAAACCCGTCCTCTGCACCTTCACCGAGGACGTCCCTCCCGGCTCCCGCCTCAAATGAGCGCCACGTTCCCTCTCTTTGTTTTCGGGCAGGACCGGAGATCCATGCGGCGAATTTGCGAAGAAGGCGGAATTCTGCGGCACTTGGCGGGGTTCGCCATCCAAAACGACGAGCACGTGTTCCGGGAGGTGTCCGACCTGCCTGCAGGTTTTGTTTCGGCGGTCACATTTCGTGCCATCCTATTTCCATGGCGCTCAAAAACAGATCGTAATCCCTTAGCTGCGTAGGGAACCCGTCTTGCACATCATAGACTCTCACGCTCATCTCGAATTTCCTCAGTTCGACTCCGACCGCGACGCCATGCTCGCCCGCGCCCGCGAAGCTGGCGTAGAAAAGATCCTCGCCATCGGCAGCGGCACTGCCTCCGACCGCCTCGACGCCGCCATCCCCTTCGCCGAAAAACACGACTGGATTTACGCCACCGTCGGCGTCCATCCTCACGAATCCAAACTCGCCACTGAAGAATGGTTCACCGAACTCTCGCGCCTCGCCAAACATCCTCGCGTCCTCGCCTGGGGTGAAATCGGCCTCGATTATTTCTACGACCATTCACCGCGTGACGTTCAGCAAAACGTCTTTCGTCGCCAGCTTTCTCTCGCTCGCGAAGCCAATCTCCCGGTCATCATTCATTGCCGCGACGCGTGGCCGGATTGTCTGCGCATCTTCGACGAGGAAAACTGGCGCGCCGCAAACCTCGGTGGAGTGTTCCATTGCTTCACCGGCTCGCTCGCCGACGCGCTGCGGGGTCTCGACATGGGCTTCCTCGTCTCGTTTTCGTGCAACGTCACCTATCCGAAGATGGCGCATCTTCTTCAAACCGCTGCTGCCCTTCCGCTCGATCGCATCCTTCTCGAAACCGACTCGCCCTTCCTTCCGCCTCAGGCCATTCGCGGCAAGCGCAACGAGCCCGCCAACGTCGTGGAGGTAGCGCGCGCCTTGTCGAATGTGAGAAACTTACCTCCGGAAGAGATCGCGCGAGCCACCGCGGACAATTTCCTCCGTTTTTTCCGGCTCGCGTAACGCAACGCCGTAGCGCGGTCGTCTAGCATCTGGGGTGGAGGCTGTCATCGCCGTTCTAACCGTACGCGAAATTTTTGATCTCGTTCGTGACGACCTCGCTTTGGTCGAGCGCGAAATCGCCGTCCAAACCGGCGAAGCGATTCAACCCATCGCCGAAATCGGCAGCTACCTCCGCGAAGGCGGCGGCAAGCGCCTCCGCCCCGCCCTCCTTTTGCTCGCCGCCGGAGCCTGCGGCTACCAGGGTAGTGGCGCCGTTTCTCTTGGCGCGGTCGTCGAAATGATTCACAGCGCCACGCTCGTTCACGACGACGTCATCGACGGCGCAAACACCCGCCGCGGCCGCCCGTCCGCCAACGCTCGCTGGGGCAATCATATGAGCGTCCTCGCCGGCGACTGGCTCTACATGCAATCGTTCAAAGTCGCCCTCCAGGAACGCAACTTCACCGTTCTCGACATTCTCATCGGCCTTACCCAAAACATGGTCGAAGGCGAACTTCTTCAGCTCACCTGCCTCGATCGCATCGACCTCACCGAACGTGAAGCCGCCGATCTTTCCTTCCGCAAGACCGCCTGCCTTTTCAGCGGCTGCGCGGAACTCGGCGCCGTCCTTGCGGGCTCGGACGACTCGACCCGCCGCGCCCTCGCCGAATACGGCCTTCAGGCCGGACTCGCATTCCAGCTCGTTGACGATCTTCTCGATTTCACCGCTTCCTCTGAAAAGCTGGGCAAGCCCGTCCTCAGTGATTTGAAGGAAGGGAAGGTAACTCTGCCGCTGATCTTCGCGCTCAAGAACGGCACGCCGGCCGGCGCGCAAAACATCACGCTCGAAGCCGCCGCGGGTCAAAATGGTTCTCCCCAGAATGGCGGCAGCCACGACGCGCATCACGGCCACGTTGCAGGAAGGGAACTCGTCGCGGCCGTCCTCCGCGAAAAGAGTTTTCAGTCCGTCCGTCCCGAGCAGATCACTTCGCTCGTCCGCGACTCCGGCGCACTCGAACATTCCCGCCACCTCGCCGTCGAATACGCCACCCGCGCGAAAGAATGCCTCAGCGTCCTGAAAGACTCCGAATTCCGCCGCGCCCTTCTCGCCGTCCCTGACTTCATCCTCGACCGCGAAAGCTGAAACCGCATTTCGGCGTCAATCCCGAGCGGCGCGAGGAATCTGCTTCCGCCGTTACAGCCATCCCCAGCCGGGCGTACCCAAGGCGGCCTCCGCAGGCGGCGATCTGTGGGTGCTTTTTGGGAGTGCGGCGGTCCGCTTCGCGGACTCCGGCGTAGCCGGAGCCCGACGCCGCTTTGCCGCAGCCTTCTGACGTTTCTTCAATAATGAAACCTGTACCTCAGTTCCACATAGACCTCTCTCGGATCATCCCAATGAAATCCGCCAAATGTCACGCTGTTATCAATCAGCAATCTCCGGTTCGCAATATTTAACGCGTTCACCGACGCCGTAAATCGCTCTCCGAAGCTTCTCCCCAGCCCCACATCCACCGACGTATGTGCCGGCAGATAAAGGTGCGGGTCCGTCGCTGCATTGAAATCCCCATTCGTAAATCCCGACCCGTAGTAAACATTCGCCGTCGCGAACACTTTCTCCGGCAAATTCGCGTTGAATCCCGCATTCAGCGTATTCCGCTGATCGTGATCCAGCGGAAAATATCCCGCCGGCGGCGAAAAATCCGTCAGCCCGCCGGTGATCGGCGGACGCCCCAACGCCACCTGATTCGAATATGCCAAGTGCACCGTGCCTCTGCGCCAAAGCTCCGGCGACTGCACCGTCAATTCCCATCCGCGAATGAGCGCCTGCTGAATGCTCAGTGGGAAAAACACATTCGATTCACCCACATTGTTGTGATCCAGAAAATTCACCGCCCTTGTCTGAAAATTATCCGCGTCAAACGTCCATCCCCGCACCGGAATCGTCACGCCAAACTGATGCTCCTCATCTCGCTCTCCGTGCAGCGGAATGAATCCCAAATTCTGCTCGGTGACGAATTGCAGCAGGGGCCCCGACGCCGTCTCGAGCGGCGGCGCCTGGTAAAAATGCCCGTAGAATCCATGCAGCACCCAATTCACTTTTGGCACGCGCACCGCCGCGCCCACTCGAGGACTCGTCGTGTCGTCGCTGATTCTCCCTCCCGCCGACGCTTCGGTCGGCCCTCCCGAAAAATGCGACTGCCGCACGCCGCCCATCAGCGTCACCCACGAATTCACCCGGAGCTTGTCCTCCACAAACTCCTCCTCCAAGTTTCCCGTCGCCGGCTCATTCGAAGTGAAATTCGGATTGCTCTGATCGTTGAAAATCAGCCCGAAGAACTGGCTGTCGCGCTGCTCAAAGCCATAAAATCCTGCTTGCACATCGTTTTTCGCAACGCTGATGCTGAACGTCGCCTGTCCTCCCGCATAGTTCGACCCGCGATTATCCGTCGTGCTGATCGGCAAATCGTTCGCGGCCCCGGCATAATTCGCTCTGTTGTAATGGTAAAAAGGCGAAACCGTCAGCAGCATATTCGACCGTATCGTCCGCACCCACGAAAACGCCACCATCGCATCCGACTCGTGCTGCCCGTCGCGCAATCCCGACGAAGGAAACACCTGATTCTCTGCATCATTCGCATCCGGATCGAACGGAATCTGGTAATAATCGCGCCGCAGCGAAGTCACTACGCGAAACTGATTCTGCGCGTCCTTATTGAAGATGATCGACCCAAATCCTCCGTACCCGTTCTCCGCGTCGTGCACAATCTCGCTCGAAGGCGTTTGCAGCCCGTAATCGCTCCGGTCTCCATTCACGGCCGCAAAATACGCCAGCCGCTCCGTATGCCCGCCGAAGTTCACCTCGTCGTTTGTCTGCAGGAAATTCCCGAAGCTCGTTACCACTTCGCCCTCATTATTCCGTCCCCATCCGTTGCGCGGCACCACATTGAACACCCCATACGTCCGGTCGCCATATTCGGCGTCATAACTCCCGCGCTGCACCTCGAGATAATCGATGTCCTTCGGATCGATCTGCGGCCCCAGATTCGTCGCAATATTCGTATTCGGAATGGGCACGCCGTCGATCAGCCAGCTCACCTGGTGCCCGCCGCGAATGTGCAGCTGGTCGTGCGTCACGTACGCTCCCGGAACGTAATCGGTAATCATCTGCAAACTGTTCGTCCGGTCCGCTCCCGGCGTCTCCGCAATCTCCGGCCGGCTCACCATCGTCGTCGGAGTCACCGTATCGGTATTCGCTGGCTGTAGTGCGCTCGTCACCGTCACTTTCTGATTCAGCGTCGAGATGTTCAGCGGCAAATGCAGCACCGGCGCCGTCCCCGAAACCACCGTGATTTTCTGCTCCAGCGTGTCGAATCCCGTCTGGCTTACCGTAATCACGTAGTCTCCCAGCGGAACCGCCTCAATCCGGAACTCGCCATTCGCATCCGTCGCGGCCGTGCGGGCCCAGTCGGAATTCGCCGCCTTCAACACCACGCTCGCTCCCACAATCGGCCGGTGGTCCGGATCGTGCACCACTCCTTGCACCGTCCCAAAAATTGTCGCCCACGCCATCCCCGCGCACAAACACAACACAATTCCCACCAACACGGATCGTGTAATTCGCATTCCTTCTCCTCTCACTTCACGCCTCGGTCTTTGCCGCAGGCGTCCTCCGCGCTACGTTGTCATCCTGAGGGCAGCGCCTTTTGCGGAGTCGAAGGGCCTCGCCCCGGCCTTTCGTCTTTTTGCTCCTATGCCCGTTCGCGGTGACAAATTCCTTCTTCCTTGTCGCACACGCTCTTCGCGCGAGGTTGTCCCGCAATGTTCCCTGCTTCGGTAGCCGGTGTGCCTTTGCTCTTTAGCCCTTCGCTGTTGTTTTGCCGATTTTGTCGGGTGCCCCTCGCCTTTCGAACGTGGGGCTTTTGTGGGATCGCTTCAACCTCCGCACCTGTCGCGAAGGTTTTGCGGACAAAAATGTCACCGTCTTTTTTTCGCGCTGCGAACTACGCCCTTGGAGGGTTAAACGGAGGAGGGAAGTACCCTGTAGAACGCGAAATCGTCATCGCCCCGCGAACGGCCCGCTCGAGATTCATCACCGGCAGCCTCACGCCCGCGCCCAACTCAAACGGCGGCAGCGGACAATTCAATCCAAAATCCGGCCCGTGCTCCGTGCACTGGCACATCGCGCTCTGCGTGCCCTGGCCCTGCGCGGCATGTGCGCACTTCATCTTCATTGCGGCCACATGACGCCCGCGGCAACAAGACATCGCGCACTCCTGTGACGCACCCGCGTACCCTCGCGCCACCAGCGCGAGCGGCACCGCGAACAGCGCTACAATCAACGTCGCAGCCTGTATCCGCCGCATCGCCACCAATCTTAGCACGCACCACTCTACCTCATATACGCTGCCCGGGGCCCAACCGGATTGCCGGACCCGTTCTACTTCCCCAGCCACCCAGCCTCCCGAACATTGCCATCTCCTCCCATTCCCGCTACCCTCGCTTTTTATGCCCGCGCCTCCACTCATCTACCACGACCGTTACGAGCCTCCGACGACGACATTCTCCGCGTCCACACTCCCGCATACCTCCACAAACTCAAAACCGGCACTCTCGCTCCCCACGAAATCCTCCGCATGGAAATCCCGTACTCCGGGGAACTCATCGACGCTGTCTGGCTCGCCGCCGGAGGCTCCATCGAAGCCGCCCGTCGCGCTCTATCGAATTCGCAGCGCGTCGCCGTCAACATCGGCGGCGGCTTCCATCACGCGTTCCCCGACCACGGCGAAGGCTTCTGCGTCATCCACGACGTCGCCGTCGCCATTCGCCGCCTCCAACACGACCGCGTCATCCGTACCGCCGTGGTCATCGACACCGACGTGCACCACGGCAACGGGACCGCCGCCATCTTCCTCCACGATCCCTCGGTCTTCACTTTCTCCATCCATCAGCAGCACAACTACCCCGAACACAAGCCGCCCTCTACCCTCGACGCCGATCTCGCCGACGGCATCGGCGACGAAGACTATCTCTCCATCCTCGACTCCCATCTCGCGCGCGTCTTCACCGAATTCTATCCCGACCTCATCTTCTACGTCGCCGGCGCCGACCCCTATTGCGAAGACCAACTGGGCGGCCTCTCCCTCACCATCGAAGGCCTCCGGTGCCGCGACGTCCTCGTCTTCGACTACGCCCGCCGCCATCGTGTCCCCGTCGCCGTCACTCTTGCCGGCGGCTATGCCCGTCGTGTGACAGACACGGTGCAAATCCACGTGAACACGATCGTCGCCGCCTCCACCTCGTGAGCTTTTCCGATGTGCCCCTTGAGCACAGGGGCGGGGTTTGCCCCCTCGGGTCGCGCTCGAGCTTTAGGTCTCGGTGAGTGAAGATCGGCCGTTCGGTTGGATTTATTGCTAAGGTGGATCCCGCTTCGAAGAGAAGACGCGATGGAAACCGAAGCCTTCAGCGTTCTCTCGATGTGAACTGACTCTCTCGCGGTCAATCACAGGCGGCACAAAATAAAAAAGGGAGAAGGCAAGCCTTCTCCCCTTTTTGGACGCTACCTGGGCTATCTCTACTGGCCTGTTCCGAGCGCCGTGAGGGCTTCGCAAGCCGCTTCCGTGGCTGGCGCAGCTCCACCGGCCGGGTCGAAGAAGATCGAACCCGACTCATCCGAGCAGAACGTGCGCTGCCCGGTCGTTCCCACCTTCATCGGCCTCCCGGCAATCACAAATCCCGCACCTCCGGCAGCAGCACAAGTCGCCGGAGCTACGATCGGCGGAACCGCGGCGATCGAGGTGTAGGTGAAGTTATATCCGCTCTTCTGCGGAGCCGCGACGCCCAGCACGGGGTCGAGCAACCCTGCTGCGTTGCAAGTCGCGCCGGCAGCCGGTGCCGGAC
>DASYZX010000009.1:0-224306 GCA_035945715.1 Candidatus Acidiferrales bacterium | reverse complement strand
GAGACGTGGCCGAATCCGGTCTCTGCGTCAATGTTGGCGTTCAAGTCCGAGGGAACGCGCAGAGTGACGTCTCCGAAGCCGGACTCGAGGCGCCAATCGTTGTGAATCTGCGAGCCTGAGTTCACTTCTGCGCGCACGTTGCCGAATCCGCTCTTCAATTGCAACGTGTCGAAGCGGCCATCGGCGGTGATGTCGCCAAAGCCCGTGTCGCCATTGAGCTGGCCACTGAATTCAGGGAAGTGAATGCCGCCGAAGCCGGTGTCGACGCGGGCCTGCGCGTGAAGATGCTCGCCGCGAATGTCGCCGAAGCCGGTATGAAGATCGAGATGCGAGCCGTCGGGGACTTGCAGCTCGATCTGAACTTTGGGCGAATGCCAGTGGAACCAGCCGCCGCCGTGATTGCGCGGAGTGCGGATGCGAATCTCGACATGGTTGCCTTCCTGCGTGTCGGAGACTTGGACGTCGGAGGGGATGCTCCAGTAGGCCGTGGTGATGTCGGCGTGGATGGAGTTTACGGCGCCCTGAACGACGTGGACAGTGCCGTAGTCGGCGTCCAGGCGCAAATCCGCGGGATTGCCGGAGACGGTCCAGGATTTGGTCCAGCTGTCGCCCGCAAGAGCTGCAGGAGCGGCGCACAACAGGCTAAGGACTCCGAGAAGTAACGCCAGCTTCTTCATTTCATCCTCCACGACGCTTCGGCCACAAAACGGGGACTACATCTTCGAAATGTGAATCGAGCCGTCGCCGGTGTGAACCACCAGCGGCGGACCGCCCGAGCCGATCTTGCCGTGAATGGTGCTGCCGGAAATCGTGCCTGAGACGGTAATCGGGAAATCCATGGTGATGTGGCCGTCGCCGGTGTGGGCGTCGAGATCGGCGTTGAGGCCGTCAGGCAAACGGAGATTCACGCTGCCGTCGCCGGAGCGCAGAGACCAGTCGTTTGCGATTTTGGAGCCGGAGTTCACTTCCGCGGTGACGCTGCCATCGCCGGACTGGAGCGAGAGGGTATCGAAGCGGCCGCTGACGTCAATGTGGCCATCGCCGGAGTCTGCGCGGAGCTCGCCGTCAAAGCCGTTGCCGCGAATGTGGCCGTCGCCGGAATGGAGGCGGACCTGGCCGGTCAATCCGTCGGCGTCAATACTTCCGTCGCCGGTGGAAATGCGGAGCTGGCCGTGAAAGGGCTGCGAAGTGACGCTGCCATCGCCGGTCGAGACATCGAGGTCGGCTTCGCGGGGAACCCGAAGCTCGATGCGGACGGAGCGATTGTTCCAGCCGAAAGAAAAATGGAAAGTGGGGACGCGGACCTCGAGAGTGATCTCGTTGCCGTTTTGGCTTTCCGTGATGCGCACGCCACGGTCACCGATGGGCCAGCCGTTGGTAGTGACATGGGCGTCGATTTCATTGGCGCCACCGCTGGTGTTGTAGAGGTCGACGTGGCCGTCATTGGTGATGACGCGCAGCGTGGGCCGGCCGGAGAGCTTGTAGGACTTGCTCCAATCTTCGGCATGGGCAGGAAGGGCAGAGGCGAGCGTGAAGGCTGCCAAAGCTGCAATTCCGCAAAACGCTAATGAAAAGCGGCGCATGAGACTCCTCCTGAGACTGTGAACTTGGGCCCGTCCGATTGAATGTACGCAGCTTACCACCAAAAAGTTCCCAAGGGTTGGACGGGATGGGAGGCGGGATGTTAGCGCGGGGGGCGACGAGGCTAAAGATGCTTGGCCGGGCGAGGCGCAAAGAGCCCACCGGAGCTCGACGGGGGGAAAAGGTTCCTGCCCTTCGCGCCTTTTTTCAGCTTTCGCTGCAGGAGCAGTGCGGGCTCGAAGGGATGGGGCCCCCCTGGCGAAGCGAACTTGGGGCAATGAGTCAGTTTTGAATTTGTCTTCCGGCGTGGGCTACGTAAAGCAACAGCCGCAGACTTGGCAAAAGCGGCCACCGCTCTGCGCTACACGGCTATCGGGCGGAGGCGGTGCGCGCGGCTGGTTTAGGGCGGAGGGCGGCGAGGAATTTTTCGAAGGGGAGGGTATTGAGCACATCGCGGGCTTCGAGCCAGCCTCGTCGCGCGGTTTGGACGCCGTATTTCATGACGCGAAGCTGGACGGTGGCGTGCGCGTCGGTGGAAATGACGACTTTCACTCCGCGCTGTTTCGCGAGACGGAGATGCGCGTCGCGCAAATCGAGGCGGTCGGGATAGGCGTTGCATTCGACGGCGACGCTATTCTTGCGGCAGGCGTCGAGGACTTTTTCCATGTCGTAATCAAAGGGATCGCGGCGCAGCAGCAGGCGTCCGGTGGGATGGGCGAGAATCTGCGTGTAAGGATTTTCGATGGCGGCGAGGATGCGTTCGGTCATCGCGGACTTGTCGAGATTCATATAGGAGTGAACGGAGACGACGACGAGATCGAGCTGCGCGAGGACTTCGTCGCTCATGTCGAGCGAGCCGTTTTTGAGGATGTCGACTTCGCTGCTGGCGAGCAGGCGAATGCCGCCGACGGCTTTTTCGGCTTCGCGGATTTTTTTGATTTGTTGCAGGGTGCGGCGCTCGTCGAGGCCATTGGCGACGGTGACCGCTTTGGAGTGGTCGGTCAGGGCGATGTATTCGTAGCCGAGTTCGCGCGCGGCCTCGGCCATTTGCTCGATGGAGTGTTTCCCGTCGGAGGCGGTGGTGTGCATCTGGAGGTCGCCGCGAATGTCGGCGAGAGTGACGAGCTTGGGGAGCTTTTCGTTTTCGGCGGCCTCGATTTCGCCGGTCATCTCGCGCAATTCGGGTTCGATGTAGGGGAGCTTCAACTTGGAGTAGATTTCTTCTTCGGTGCGGGAGGCGACGATTTTGCCGCCCTTGAGCGTGGTGAGTGCGTACTCGTTGAGCGTGTAGCCCATGGCATTGGCGCGGCCGCGCAGCGCGACGTTGTGTTCCTTCGAACCGGTGAAATAAAGGAGCGCGGCGCCGTAGCTGTCGGCGGGGATGACGCGCACGTCGACTTGCATGCCATTGGGCAAAAGGAAGCTGACTTTGTTTTCGCCGTGCGCGAGGATTTGTTCGATGGGCGGGAATTTCAAAATGTGTTCGCAGATGGCGTCGATTTTCTTTTGTGAGGGTTTGCCCGCGGGAACGACGATGGAGTCCAAGTCGCCGATGGTTTCTTTGCCGCGGCGCAAGGAGCCCGCGGGAGTGATGAGATCGATCTGACTGCCGAGCTGCTGGATGTATTCGGTGACCTGCTCGGCGGTTTTTTCAGCGGCGTTGACGCGGAAGCGGCCGGTGGAGCGCTGGAAGAATTCGACGGCTTTCAGAATATTTTCTTCGCTCTTTTCGCCGAAGCCGGGAACGTCGCGGAGTTTTTGTTCGCGAGCGAGTTTTGCGACGGCCTCGACGGTGCCGGCCTTGAACTCCTTCCAGAGAAAGGCGGCCTTCTTGGGTCCGAGGCCCTGGAGGGAGAGAACTTCGAGCATTGTAGCCGGATATTTTTTCAATAGCTTTTTGCGGAGGGCGTAGTCGCCGGTTTGCAGGATTTCGTCGATGTGCTCGGCCATGTTGTCGCCGATGCCGGGGAGTTCGGTGAGCTTTTTGCGGTCCTTGGCGAGGTCTTCGACGCGCTCGTGGAGACTGTA
Organism: Candidatus Acidiferrales bacterium; assembly: GCA_035945715.1. Classification (GTDB taxonomy): domain Bacteria; phylum Acidobacteriota; class Terriglobia; order Acidiferrales; family UBA7541; genus DAHUXN01. The sequence goes on along the minus strand of DASYZX010000009.1, from coordinate 220,697 downwards.
GATCAGCTCGGCGGCTTTTTCGTAGCTGCGATAGCGGCCGATGATGGCGCCGTCGATTTCGAGCAGCTGGGCGGTTTCATGGAGGATGCGGGCGATTTCGCGGTTTTCCATGGAGGGATTATAGAGGGGGCATCGATCAAAATGAAGCTGATTGAGGACCGATCACCCAGTTCGATTTGGTCGCTAAGGTGCTTATTTTTCGATCAAATCGGCGGAGTTGATGTGATAGCCGTAGAGTAACGCCCGGTTGTCGCTGATGCGCCAGACGAACTGCTCGGAGCCCGAACCTGCGGAAAACGTCGTATCGTAGGTCAATGTTACGAGAGTGCCCTGGCCTGTGTGCCACGAGGCATTCCAGGCACGAAGGTTGGATTGTTTTACATTGCCGAGTTTGCGATGTACGGCTGTCAGGAACTTGACGAAATCGTTCTGGCCTGTCGCTTTGTGCAATTCGGAGTCGGCCGCTGCGTAGAGAGCAGCGTACTGCTCCGCGTCCAATTGAGAGTGGAATTGTGCGACCCCCTGTTCGGCGAGGTTGGCGTCGGCAGTTAGGGACTTGCAGGAGCAGAGCAGCAGGGAGGAAGCCGCTAAGAGTGCCAAGCCGAAACGACGGGCGATCCAAAATTGCTGTTTGTGCCTCAGCATGGTGACGCCCATATGGGGGCGATTTCACGTCTTTCCATGGGGGGATTATAGAGGCAATCAGGTTGAAAAGGCAGGGACGTCATGCAGGTTAGGCCTGTGCTTCGACTGTTCCTAGGGTCTGGACATCGAGTTGATTGATTCCAGGCTGCGTGAACCAGACGCCAATGAGGGAGAGCCAAATCAGGAAAAATGGCCCAGCATAGTCGTAAAAGGAAGCATTTTTTGTGCGTCTCGGCGACGACGAAGCTCTTCGCTACGAAATAGAGGCCGTAAAACAAGCAGAACATCGCCAACACGCGAAACAGCAAAATAAGCGCCAACATAGGTCTGGGCCCCTAGCGGCGATAAACAAAAATGTAAAAGAATCCTACGATGTGGAAACTTTTCGATTGGCGGCGCGTAAGTTGGGCATGCGGCGGCGAGGGTGGTTGCCACGTTGGATTCCAGCGCCGCCACAAATCGCAACTTAACGGAGAATGCAGATGAGAACTCAACGCGCATTCACGGGCCTGCGCCGCGCAACAGCGGTGCTTTTTGTTCTTGGCATGGTTTCGCTTGTTTCGCTGGCCGCTCCGAAGCCGGCCGTGGTCGGGGATTGGAACGGCGTGCTGGACGTGGGCGGCGGGAACAGTCTTCACCTCGTCGTGCATGTCACGCAGGCGCAGGACGGCAGCCTCACCGGCACGATGGACAGTCCGGACCAGCAGGCCACGGGTATCAAGATCTCGTCGATTACCTACAAGGACGGCGCGCTGCATTTCGAATGCTCCGACATTGGCGGCACGTACGAAGGAAAGATGAAAGGCGATTCCGAGATTGACGGGACATGGTCGCAGGGCGGGGGATCGCTGGCGCTGAACCTGACGCGGAGCAAGTAACGGAAGCTCGCAGCGAAGGTTACCGTTTGACGACGTTCGCGGCTTGTTCGCCTTTGGGGCTTTGCACGGTGTCGAATTCGACGCGGTCGCCTTCGCGGAGGGTCTTGAATTTGTCGCCGAGGATGCCGGAGTGGTGGACGAAAACGTCGGGGCCGCCGTCGTCGCGGCCGATAAAGCCGAAACCTTTGGCGTTGTTGAACCACTTCACTGTTCCGTGCATGGGAACAGTTTACAGTTGAGAGTTAATAGTTGAGAGTTGAAAAAAAGCGAGTGGCTAGGGATGCGTGGCCAGTGGCTGGAAAAAATCACTAAAGGCAGGCGGAGGGCTGGCTGACGGGAGTACATCGCGCGCACGACAGAGCGAAGTGGAAGGTTCTCTCGAAACATTTCCGGAAGGGAAAGAGGCAAAGGTCCCCACGTTCGGAAGATCAGTCTGGCACACCCGGAAAGGTGAAAGCCGAGACGAGGTGCTTCGATTTTGCAAAGGGCCGCTCCGCTCCGGATGACAGGCTAAACGCGAACTTAGCGGCGGGCCTTCTTGCGACGGCGCGGGGAACGGCGCGATTGTTGACGGCGGCGGGAAGTGTGCGACGGTCCAGGACTGGCCGCGGGCTTCGTCGCGCAGAAGCGCAGGTAGTACAAAATGCCGGCGACGGATTTTGCGTCGCGGAGTTTTCCGTCGCTAATCCACCCTTCGATTTCGCGCGGAGAGAAGGCGCGGGCGGTGATGCGTTCGTCTTCTTCGGGATGCGCTGTGCCAGCGCGAAGGTCGCGCGCGACGTAGACGACCATGCGTTCGCTGACGAATCCAGGAGTGGGGAAGACGTCCAGGATTTTTTGCCACTGACCTGCCGAGTAGCCGGTTTCTTCGAGGAGTTCGCGCCTCGCGCCACCGAGAGGATTTTCGCCCTTCTCCATGCGGCCGGCGACGAGTTCCCACAAATATCCGCCAACGGAATGGCGGTATTGACAGACGAGCAGCATGCGTCCGTCCTCAAAGACGGGGAGCACGACGACAGAGCCGTTGTGGACGACGAATTCGCGCGTGGCTTCGAGGCCGTTGGGTTCTTTCACCTGTTCGCGGCGGACGTCGAAGACGCGTCCATGGAAGAGGGTTTCGCTGGACAGGATTTTTGCGCGTGGGCTCATGGTGTTCTCCGAGGGACCATCATAGAGAAACCAGTGGCCCTTCGCCAGAGCAAGCTGAGGGGCAAGAATGAAACTTTGCGCGCAATACGGCGCAAAACGGAAGAAACTTTTAATGCAAACCGGCTGTATGGGGCGAGAAGTGCTGTGCGACCAGCTGCCAGGGCCCCTGGCCGAAGGGTGGCAAACAAAATGAGAACGGGACGGTACTTGACCTCACAGTAAAGACTCGCACGTTCTTCTCCGTTAATGAAGAACATATTCACCTAGATCTGAACGCCGACATCGCCTAGAGGCTTCGCGCGAATTGGCAGGGGCGGCGGGGATTGCGTATACTGGCGCTAGAAATTTACGACGAGACAAATCATGCCGATGCAAACGCTTATCGTTGACGACGAACGGCCCGCGCGCGAGGAGCTGGCGTTCCTTTTGAAAGGCATTTCGGAAGTCGCGATTATCGGGCAGGGGAAAAACGGCCTGGACGCGGTGAATTTGATCAGGGAGCACAATCCGGATTTGGTTTTTCTGGATGTGCAGATGCCCGGGCTCGACGGGTTCGGCGTGATCAAGAAGCTGGCCGAGAAAAAAATCAAGATGCCGCAGATTATTTTTGCGACGGCGTTCGACGAATACGCCGTGCAGGCGTTCGAAGTGAACGCTGTGGATTATGTGCTGAAGCCGTTCGACAAAGGGCGCGTGGCAAAGGCTGTGCAGCGCGCTAAAAAAATGATCGAGGCGCAAACGTCGCCGGTGGAGCGGCTGGAGACGCTGGTCGGGCAGCTTGGGGCAGGCGCGCCGAAGCCGCCGGAAACGGGCAAGCATGTGAAATTGCTGCTGAAGGCGCAGCAGCGGATGTTTTTGGTCGACGCGGACGAAATGGTGTACGCATCAATTCAGGACGGGACGATCACGATTTTCACGAAGGATTCGGAAGGCGTGTCGAACTACCGCACGATTGAGGAGCTGCAATCGCAGCTCGATGCGGCCCGGTTCTGGCGCGCGCACCGGTCGTATCTGGTGAATATCGATCACATCAAGGAAGTGGTGCCGTGGTTCAAGTCGAGCTTCATGCTGAAAATGAGCGACAAACGGACCAGTGAGATTCCGGTGAGCCGGGCGCAGACGCGAAGGCTAAGGGAATTAATCAAGATGTGAAGACCGCGGAAGCGCTTAAGCAACCCGTCGAGCTGCTATTCGTTTACCCGAAAGAACTCGCGCCACTGTGGAGCATCTCCAAGTAGAAGGTCGATTCGGTACATCCCTGGTCTCAGCGACGAAAGAGCGATCTTGACTGCGGAGGACGCCGTCACCCGAGGCTCAAGGCTGATTTTCTCGAGGCGGGTTTCTCCGACCGGATGATTATCTAAGTCGTAGACTTGAAATTGCATGGTTGCTTTCGTTTTCCTGTCGGGCGTCCAGGTGATCACAACCGCCAGTGAGTCATTGGCACGCGAAAATTGGAATGTCTGACCCACCGGGGAGTAAGCGACATGTCCGAGCTCCTGATAGTTTCTGCACAACACACCGCTCATCACCTGGCTGTCTCGTGAGAGTGGCTTTATAAAGAGGCCCTGTGCGGCGAGGGCGCTCAGCGTCACGGGTTGACTGGAATTCGACTGTTCCGGGATTGCCGAGATTGGCACAACGAGAGGTGTGCCTGAGTTTTCAGGGGCAACGCCAGCCAAGATAAACTCTGTGACGCCGCTACGGCGAAGGCTTTCGACGCCGGGCAACAGATTGCCTCCCAGAACTCCGACGACGCGGCCATAATCATCAAGCAGGGGAGATCCGATCGCCAGCGGTTCTCCCGTCCACGACGTGCTTAGGCGCTCGCCAGTATCGGCAGTTTCCTGAATGCCTGTGATGCCGACATTTTGGATGGTTCGGCTAGATTCATTTGGAGCGCCGAGCAGGTAGCAGACGTCTCCTACTTTCCAAGAGCCGGCTTTGGCTCGTTCCAAAGGTTGAACCTTCGGTGCGTCCACCTTCAAAATTGCCCAATCCTGGCGGCGATTCCAGGCAAGCACCTGATTTACCGTTGCATGTGTGCCATCAGGAAAACCAATTTGCAGAGAATTGGCGCCATCGATTATCTGGAATGCCGTGAGCAGCAAGTTTTTGCCAATGAAGAACCCTGAACCCTGTCTAACAAGTTCTCCGTTCGAATCTTGATTGTCGATAAAAACACTTGCGGCGACAGCTTGCTGGTATACATCCGCTGCGGTCGGGGGCGTCACGGTCGGAGGCGGGGCAGGCTTTGGAGCTGAGATGATTTGAAAAGTGTGCGCTCCCGACGGATAGCCGTCAATTTGAAGCTCGACGGCCCAGAGGCCCGACGTGACGGAATCGGGCAGTGAGAGACTGAAGTAGCAGAAGAATTTCGGCGTATACGTCTGCATATCGACATCGCCAACGGACACGATTTTTCCTTCTGGATTCCGCCACCTTCCTTCCAGGTGGTGAGCGCCTGTGGGGCCTTCTAGCTGAAAAACTACAACAATTTGATTGTCCTCAGGCACATGGAAGACGGTGCGGGGGTCTACGATCGTCTCCTGCGCGTTTTTCGTAACCTCTTTGCTTCCCGAAACCGAATTGATCAAACGAAAAGGCGAGGCTTGCGTTTGAGAGGTGTTGGTATCTTGCTGGGGCCAAGCGCAAGGCGCGAAGATTGCGATCGAAAGGAGAAATGCTGGCAGCAAATACTTAACAAAGCCGATTGCAGGGCTGGCGGGCTGGGTTCCCAAGTTTCTGTCTCCGACGTTACGCCGGGATATTAGCAGAGGAAATTCTGATCATCAACGATGGCGATTCTCCAGTCGCTGAACTTCTCGAAGGATAATTAGCGTGTCGCGAGGACGCGGCGACGGGGCGCGGTGATTTTGCAAAGGCGTTTGAGAGGGCGGGAATTCGTTTTAAGATAACGCGTTCGACGAAAGTAAGGGGCAGATGGATTTCTCGCTCAACTCGGAACAAAAAGTGCTGCGCGACACGGTGCGGCAGTTCATGGAGACGGAGATGCGTCCGGTGCTGCGCGCCTACGAGCGCGAAGAGAAATTTCCCGCCGAAGAACTTCGCAAGCTCGGCGACCTCGGCTGCTGCGGAATGCTCATTCCCGAGGAGTGGGGCGGCGCGGAGATGGACACGGTCAGCTACGCGGTGATGCTGGAGGAAGTGGCGCGCGTTTGCGCTTCAACGGCGGTGACCCTCAGCGTGACGAATTCCGTGGTGGCGGTGCCGATTTGGAAGTTTGGCACCGAAACCCAGAAGAAAAAATATCTGAAGCGATTGGCGAGCGGCGAGATTCTCGGCTCGTTTTGCCTGACGGAGCCGCAGGCAGGTTCGGACGCGTCGGCGATTCAAACGCGCGCGATACGCGACGGCGATTTTTACTTGTTGAATGGGACGAAAAGCTGGGTTTCGAGCGGCGGGCAGACGGGAGTTTACGTTGTGTTCGCGAAAACGGACCCTGCTGCGGGCGCAAAGGGCGTGACCGCGTTTCTTGTCGAGGCGACGTTTCCCGGTTTTCGCGTGGCGCGGTTCGAGGATAAGATGGGCCTGCGCATTTCCAAATCTGCGGAGCTTTCGTTCGATGATTTGCGCGTGCCGGTGGAGAATCGCATCGGGGAAGAAGGGCAGGGACTGAAAATCGCGTTCGAGGCGCTCGACGGAGGGCGCGTCGGAATCGCGGCGCAATCGGTGGGGCTGGCGCAGGCGGCATTCGAAGCGGCGGTGAAGTACGCGAAGCAGCGGCGCGCGTTTGGAAAGGCCATTGGCGAGTTTCAGGCGATCCAGTGGATGCTCGCGGACATGCAGACGGAAATTGAAGCGGCGCGCGGGCTGCTCTATTGTGCGGCGTGGATGCGCGATCAGGGCGCGGCGGTTGCGGCGTCGCGTCGCGGGGCGCAAGCGTCTCGCGCGAAATTGTATGCGAGCGAAATGGCCAATCGCGTGTGTGCGAAGGCGGTGCAGATTCACGGCAGCCAGGGCTTCTCGCGCGAGAGCGACGTGGAACGTTATTATCGCGATGCACGCGTGCTGACGATTTATGAGGGAACGAGCGAAATTCAGCGGACGGTGATTGCGCGGGAACTGCTCAAGGCGAATGCGTGAATTGGAGTCTATGTCCAGGGCCGGGGCATGATGCAGAACATGAGTCAAACGAAGCGGAAGGCGCGGGTGCTGAGCGGGATGCGGCCGACGGGGCGGCTGCACATCGGGCATTACTTTGGCGCGCTGTCGAATTGGGTGCGCATGCAGGACGAGTACGATTCGTATCATTTCGTCGCGGACTGGCACGCACTGACGACGCATTACGCGGACAGCTCGCAGGTAGCGACGAACACGCTGGAAGTGGCGACGGACTGGCTGGCCGTAGGGCTCGACCCGCGCAAGGCGACGATGTTCATCCAGTCGAGCGTGCCGGAACACGCGGAGCTGCATCTGCTGCTCTCGATGATTACGCCGCTTTCGTGGCTGGAGCGCGTGCCGACGTACAAAGAGCAGATCGAGAATTTGCGCGACAAGGACTTGGGCACTTACGGCTTCCTCGGCTATCCACTGCTGCAGAGCGCGGACATTGTGATGTACGGCGAGCCAGGGCAGAAGCTGTTGGTGCCGGTCGGGGAGGATCAGGCGCCGCATATTGAGATGACGCGGGAGGTGGTGCGGCGATTTAACGTGATGTTTGGTTTGGAGTTAGCCGAAAGTCTTTTCGCCGCGGAAAACACGAGTCATTGGCAACACATTCTTGGAAAGGTAGACCGCGACGCGCACATGCAGTTTTTGAAGAATACTTTGGAAGTTCGGCCTCAAATTCGAGAGGGTACGCTGACGCACGTGCGAAGACATGCGGCTCAGGTTGGAATACAGAACTTCTTGGATTCACTGGGGTCTGAGAAGGAATTCGTGCGCGTGACAGAGCCATTGCAAGAGCCGGATGTGATTTTGACGGAGACGCCACGAGTGCCGGGGACGGATGGGCGGCGAATGGCGAAGAGTTACGGCAACGCGATCTGGCTGAGCGACACGCCGGAGGAAATTCGCGCGAAGACGCGGAACATGATGACGGACCCGCAGCGCGTCAAGCGGACGGATCCGGGGCGACCGGAGGTCTGTCCCGTTTTCGCGTACCACAATCTGTTTCCGGAGAACAAATCCGCCGAGGACTGCGCGCGGATCGAGCGCGTGGACCGAGAATGCCGCACCGCCGAGATCGGCTGCGTGGATTGCAAGAGGCTCATGGCCGATGCTCTCGTGAAATGGATCGAGCCGATTCAGGGGCGCCGCGCGAAGTACGAAGCGAATCCGCGCGAAGTGTGGGACGTGCTCGAAGGGGGCTCGCAGCGCGCTAAAAAAGTCGCCGAGGCAACGATGGAGCGCGTGCGCAAAGCGGTGTTCAATTGGGAAGGTGCCGGACGGCCGGCTGCTCCGGCGGTGACCCAAGGGAAGTGAACGCGAGCTGAATACCTTGCGCCCTTCGCCAACGTGCTCAGGGCCTTTCGACTTCGCTCAGGGCAAGCAAGCGGATCAGGCGCGCAATAGGAATTGTTTTTTGAAGCGCGTTGCGGGGATTGGTGGCGGCCCTTCAGTTTCTGCTCAGGGGAGGGCAAGTGCCTCTCCAGTGGGGAAAACTCACAGGTTTCCCTGCGCATCGTAGAAATCATTGGGGTGTTGAACGCCGGCGCCAGTGACCGTTCGTTGTGCAGGTTTATCTGGCTCGGCATCTGGAGGTATGCTTAAAGGAAAGATGAGCGGAGGTGCGCCAATGAGAATTCCTTTTGGATCAGTGCGGAAGGCATCGCTTGTGGCTTTCGCTTTCTGCGGGGCGATTGTTCTTCCGGCGAGCGCGCAGACACCGTCGACAGCGCAAGCTCCGGCAGCAGCGTCAGCCGCAAATTCCGCCGGCAAGCCCGTTCTCGTGGAACTGTTTACGGCCGAGGGGTGTTCGGATTGTCCACCCGCCGAGGAGCTGGCGAAGAAGATGGAGACGGAGCCCCTGCCGGGCATTGACCTGATCGTCATCGAAGAGCACGTGGATTACTGGAACAAATACGGCTGGGTCGATCCCTTCTCCTCGGGAGACTGGACCGCGCGTCAAATGGAGTACGTCGGTAAAACGCCGAAGCCGAATCCGTACACGCCGGAAATGGTGATTGATGGCGAGGCTCAATTCCCCGGCGGGGACGGACAAAGAGCCCAAAACGCCATTGATGCCGCCGCGGCCGCTCCCGAGACGAACGTGAGCGTCACGCAAGCGAGTCTCGATGCGAAAGGGAATGGTGAGTTCAAGATTTCCGTGGGCAAGCTCGAAGGCGACGCGGCCGGCGATCCGGCGGAGGTTTGGATTGCCGTGACCGAGGACGGATTGTCTTCTGCGGTGAAGGCAGGAGAAAACGCCGGCCACACGCTGTATCATGCGGCGGTTCTGCGCTATTTGCACAAGGTTGGCGTGGCGCAGGGCTCGGGCGACGCGGCGTTCAGCGGCGACGCGAAGGTGAAAATCAATTCGAAGTGGAGTCGCAAGGATGTGAACGTGGTGGTGTTTTTGCAGGACAGGAAGAGCATGAAGGTTCTGGGAGTGGCGTCGACGAAACTGACGAGCTAGATGAGTTTGGCGGACGTTCGGAGAGCGCATACAGGCTGGACGGTGTTGTGGATTGGCCTCGTGGCCGGCACGCTGGACATTTCCGAGAACATCATCTTCAACGCGTTCCGACACATCACGCCGTATCAGATTTTTCAATACATCGCGAGCGGATTGATTGACGGCAAGTCGTTCGCCATGGGCGGCGTGTCGGTGGCGCTCGGCGTAGTGATCCATTATGCGATTGCGATGACGTGGACGGTGGTGTTTTATCTTTTGAGTCGCAGGATGATAATTTTGACGCGCCAGGCCGCGATTTGCGGCATTGTGTACGGCGGCGCGGTTTACGTGATTATGAATTTCGTGGTGCTGCCGATGACGCGGGTGCCGCATGCGCGAGCGGCGGCGACCATGGCGTCGCGCGTGAGTGGCGTGCTGGCGCTGCTGTTTTGCATCGGGCTGACGATTGCGCTGCTGGTGAAGAGATTCGCACCACCGGCATCGGGCGTATAATGCGATTCACGGACGACATTTTGAACGGAGCGTGACGTTTGGCGGCGAACGCACAACCGGACTACAAGATTCAGCTTCCTGTATATGAGGGCCCGCTCGATTTGCTGTTGGACCTGGTGCGCAAGCAGGAAGTCGACATTCACAATATTCCCATAGCGAAGATCACCCAGCAGTACCTCGACTATTTGCATCAGCTGGAAAAGCTGAACGTCGATATTTCCGCGGACTTTTTGTACATGGCGGCGACGCTGATTCACCTCAAGTCGAAAATGCTTCTGCCCGCCGATCCGCTGGCGCCTCCGGAGGAGCAAGACCCGCGGAACGAACTGGTCTACCGGCTGCTCGAACACGAAAAATTCAAGAACGCCGCGCAGATGCTTTACGAAAAGCAGCAGCTCGAAGCGCATGTCTGGTCGCACCCGGATATGTCGCTTTATCAAGACGAGGGAACGGAAGGCGAGCTGGTGGTGTCGCTCGTGGACTTGGTGCGCGTGTTCCAGCAGGTGATGGAGCGCCGCCGCGCCGTTGCGAAAATCGAGTTGGCGCATGAGGTTGTTACGGTTGCGCAGATGATGGAGCAGTTGCGCGCGCGGCTCGTGGCCAGCGATGAGGCTTTGTCGCTCGCGGGATTCTTTGAAGCGTGCCCGTCGCGGCGCTCGATGATTGTGGCGCTGCTGGCCGTGCTGGAAATGGTGCGCATGCAGGCGATCGAGTTGGTGCAGGAGAAGACGTTTGGCGACGTGCTCCTCAAAAAGCACAAAATGTTCGACGCGGTGTTCGAGAGTGGCGGCGCAATCGCGAAAATTGATGAAGAGTATCTGTAAGGCAGGGCCGTGCCGATAAGTAAGTCTCGAAGCAATGGACGAACGCCAGAAGAAGTGGTTGCTATCGATCGATATCGTCATCCTGGCTCTGCTGATTGCGTTTGTGTGCGATATGTGGGTGGGGTCATCGCCACCGCCGCCGTATAGAGATCAGTGGGGCTTGGAGTGGCCTCCCTTTGCCGGGGAACAGTTCGTAGGAATTCCTGACTGGGTAAGAGCCGCGACTTTCTATGGAATTTTTCTTTCGGGAGGAGTGCTCGTGGTGTACGGGCTGTATGCTATTGGGAGTCGGCTAAGAGCAATCGTTGCGGGGAACGAAAGGCGTCGCGGGTGACTGGATGACTGAACAGGAATTGATGAGCGCGCTGGAAGCGATTATTTACGCAGCGGACGAGCCAGCGACGATCGACCAGATGCTGGCGGCAATCGGCGGAGAGAAGGTGGAAGTCCGCGCGGCGCTGGACAGATTAGTGGCATCGTACGCGGCGGAAGAGCGCGGAATCGAGATTCGCAAAGTCGCGGGCGGCTGGAAAATGTACACGAAGGCGCAGCATCACGAAGCCGTGCGCAGATTCATCAAGAGCCTGCGGCCTCCGCTGCGCTTGACCATGCCCGCGCTCGAAACGCTGTCGGTAATTGCGTACAAACAGCCAGCGACACTACCGGAGATCAACGAGGTGCGCGGAGTGAACTGCGGCGGCGTGGTAAAGACGCTTTTGGAGCGGCGGCTGATTACGACCGCGGGGCGAAAAGAGGCTGTGGGCCGGCCGATTCTGTACCGCACGTCGAGGGATTTTCTGATGCGGTTCGGCCTCGCGGATCTGGACGAACTTCCCAGCCTGAAAGAATTTGAGCAACTGGCGCAGGCCGCGCTGGGCGCGGATGACGGGATTGCGCTGACAGAGCCCGAGGAAGCGTCCGGGGAACCGGGAGTTCTCGCCAGCGCGGACCCGACCGCAGAGCAGGCTTCCGCGACAGATGAAGCCGGGCTGGGAACAGCGCCGCCGTCGGACTCAGCGCTTGCCGCTGAAATGGCGTCGCCGTCAGTGGAAGCGGTATTCGACAGCACCGAAACCGAGCTACATGCACAAGAGAACGGTCCCGCTTCTCCCCTTGCGGCAGATGCCGCGTCATCAGCACAGAACTCTCAGGATGCCGATTCGTTCGCTGCGGATGCGCACGAGAAAGCCGCCGGCGCTTAGCTCGTTGGAATGAAGCTCGAACGCCCTCATATTGAAGATGGAATGCCTCGTTTCCCCAGAAGCCGCTCGGTGTCCCGTGACTGAACGAGCGCCTGGAGGGAAGGTCCACGTAGTCGACTACGATACGCGCTGGCCGCAGGCTTTTGCGCGCGAGGCGGAACGCATTCGCGCAGCACCTGGCGAGCGTGCGCTGCGAATTGAACACACTGGCTCGACTGCTGTTCCGGGGCTCGCCGCAAAGCCGATGATTGACGTAGTTCTTGTAGTGGCGGATTCGCGGGAAGAATCCGCATATGCGCCGGGGTTGGCGGCTGCTGGGTATCGCCTTTGCATTCGTGAGCCCGAATGGTACGAACACAGAATGTTCCAAAGACCGAAGCCGAAGACGAATTTGCATGTTTTCTCGCGGGACTGCGCGGAAGTCGAGCGTATGCTCATTTTTCGGGACTGGCTGCGCAACAACGGCGCCGACCGGGAGCTTTACGCGCGCGCGAAACTGGCGCTGAGCCAAAGGCGTTGGGAGCGCGTGCAGGATTATGCAGACGCGAAGACCGAAATCGCCGAACAGATCATGAATCGCGCCCTCGCTGACAAGAAATAGAAACGCGTCCGTCCGCAAGCCCGTACGCCCGCAATCTGCTAAGATTCTCCGCTGGATCTTCATGCAAGAGCGGTTGCAAAAAATAATTGCGCGGGCGGGTGTGGCGTCGCGGCGTCACGCGGAGGAGCTGATTTCCTCCGGGCAAGTCGCCGTGAACGGGCAGGTTGTCACAGAGCTTGGCACCAAGGCCGATGCGGAGCGGGACCATATTCGGGTGGCCGGGAAGTTGCTGCACGCGAGCGAGACAAAAGTCTACATCGCACTGCACAAGCCCGACAGAGTCGTGGCGACGCTACAGGATCCGGAAGGACGCAGAACCATCGCGGATTTTTTGCGCGGGCTGCCGGGCCGTGTTTTTCCGATTGGACGCCTTGAATACCACGCCTCGGGTCTGATGCTGCTGACAAATGACGGCGAGTTGGCGAATCGCATGATGCGCGCGCATGAATTGAAGCAGGAATACTTGTGCAAGATTGATGGCGCGCTGAGCGAAGCGGAAACTCGCGACGCCGAGCGCCGCAGCCGCGTAAGACTGGAGCGAGCAAAGGGCATGCCTGCGGGATGGTGGCATCTAAAGATGAGCGGCGTGAGCAAAGATGAATTTCGCCAGTCGCTGATTGCTGCGAGGCATCGCGTCGATAAACTGCGACGCATTGCCATCGGTAACATCGAATTGGGTGCGCTTCCGCCGGGTCAGTATCGCCACGTCTCGCGAGAGGAAATCGCCGAACTGGAGGAGATGGTGGTGAAGGCGGAGAAAAGAGCGGCCTCTCCGCTTCCAGTCACCCACGGAAACGGCAAACGCGCACCGCAACGCCGCCGAGCGCGCAGCTCGAGGTCGAATGGACACAGAACAACAAAACGGCGATGAAATCCGCAAGCTCCTGCAAGAGAGCAGGACCATCGCCGTCGTCGGCCTTTCCTCGAATCGCATGCGGCCGAGCTTCGGCGTGGCAAGTTACTTGCAGCGCGCGGGCTACAAGATCATTCCGGTGAATCCAAACGAGACGGAAGTCCTGGGCGAAAAGGCGGTAGCGCGGCTGGAGGATATTCGCGAAACAGTGGACATCGTGGACGTCTTTCGGCGTTCGGAATTTGTCAGGGAAGTCACCGAGAGCGCGATTGCGATTGGTGCGAGAGCGTTGTGGCTGCAAGAAGGCGTGATTAACGAAGAAGCGGCGAGGCGGGCTCGCGATGCAGGCCTTTTTGTCGCGATGGATGTATGTATTTTTAAGGAACATGCAAAACGGTTCCGATAAACCGGCGGCGGAGAGCGAAATGAAGGAAACGCGGCAGCGACTTTTTCACGCACGACGAGCTTTGGGCGTTTTGGCGGTTTGCGCAGCTTTTTGCGGCATCGCACTCGCGCAGGTACCGCAAAACCCAAAGGCGGAGGGCAGCCGCTGGTGGAAGGATGTCAGTTTTCTCGCGAGCGACGATTTGCAGGGGCGCATGACGGGGAGCGGCGGTTATCAGGCCGCTGCTGGGTATGTCGCTGAGAAATTCAAAGCCGAAGGGCTGAAAGGCGCCGGAACGGTAGGGTTTTTCCAGCCCGTCAAATTCAAAAGTCTCGAACTTGACGAGGCGTATTCCTCAATGGCGCTCGTTCGGGGCGAGAAAACGACTCCGCTCAGTTTGGGCAAGGAAGTGATCCTCTCCCCTGCGGGCGATGCAGTGAACGCAGTTGACGCGGAAGCGGTCTTTGTCGGTTATGGAATTTCGGCACCCGAAGCGAACTACGACGATTTTGCCACTGTCGATCTGCACGGGAAGATCGCCATTTATCTGACGGGCGGTCCGGAGTCCATCAAAGATCCTCTGCGCGCGCACAAGGAGTCGTCGGGTGAACGGTGGAAGGCAATGAAGGCCGCGGGCGCGATCGGGTCGGCTGCGATATTCAACACCGCGAATCAGGAGATCCCCTGGGATCGAATCGCCGGCAACCGGCATAAGCCGACGCTCGAACTTGCCGACGAGAGCTTGCGCCGCGATCCGGGCAGGCAAATTTCTTTCTCGATCAATCCCGAGGACGCCGACGAGTTTTTCGCGGGTTCAGGCCACACGATGGCCGAAATCATGGCAATGGCGAAGGCGCACCAGCCGCTTCCGAAGTTTCCGCTCGCCGTGAGAATTCGCGCAAAGATTAAAGTAGTGCAAACGGACGTGGAGGCGCCGAATGTTGTTGGTGAATTAGAAGGATCGGATCCGGAGTTGAAGAAGGAGTTCGTCGTTGTCAGCGCGCATCTCGACCATTTGGGGATTGGCGCGCCGGTGAACGGCGACGACATTTACAACGGCGCGATGGACAACGCCGCGGGGGTATCTGCGCTGATTCAGATCGCGCGCGATTTTCGTCTGTCCAATGTGAAGCCAAAGCGGTCGGTGATTTTTCTGGCTGTGTGCGGCGAAGAGGAAGGGGAACTGGGCTCGTGGTATTTCGCGAACCATCCTAGTGTGTCTTCCGATGCGATCGTCGCAGACATCAACATGGATATGTTCATGCCGCTCTTCCCTCTGCAATATTTGCAGGTGCAGGGGCTCGACGAATCGACGCTCGGCGACGACATTCGCGCGGCTGGCAAGACGGACGGCGTACAGGTGATTGAAGACGAGCAGCCACAGGCGAATCGCTTCATTCGAAGCGACCAATACAGCTTCGTGCAGAAGGGGATTCCCGCGCTAGCCTTCAAATTCGGCTACGAGAAAGGCTCGCCACAGGAAAAGGTCTTCAATGACTGGGTGCACACGCACTATCACGAGCCATCGGACGATACGAACCAGAAAGTAGACCAGGAGGCCGCCGGCAAATTCTGCTATCTGCTGTATATGCTTGCAGACCGCGTGGCCGACGATTCGGCGCGACCCACGTGGGAGCCGACCAGTTTCTTCCGAAGATTCGCGGAAAAATAGGGGGAATCACTTCAAGGGGTAGACTTCCACATGATCTGATCCAGGCTCGGCGACCGCTATCAGATGTCCGTCCGGCGAAACTGCAAATGAGCCAAAAATCAAGTCATGAAGTATCGGCGTGAGGTCGCCGCTGGGAATCGAAACCCAGACGAGGTCGTTGGCCTGCTTTTCGGGTCCGCGCTTGAGCAGGATACGAGTTTCGTCCGGTCCCCACGCAAACGTCCCATACGCGCAACGAACTGTGACGGCGGTCTGTGGGTGCGAAAGATTGCGAACCTCAAGGGTGTCGCCGTCGACAAAATACGCGACTTTGTTTCCGGAAGGCGAGAGTGTGAGCTTGCCGAGATATGCGTTCAGGTCGGCAAGCGGCGTGTCGGTTTGATGAAGCAAGTCTAACCGCACCAGCTTGATGGGAGCATCGAAATCCTTGTTGCGTTCGATGGCGATGGCGCTGCTGCGGGCCGGGTCCCAGTCGACCGCGGTAAAGAGATGCCCGTTGAAAATGACGTTGCCTTTGCCTTGCGCGGGATGAGTGAGGCCGATTTGATAGAGCAGGTCGGATTCGTCTGAAGGCAGCAAATAGACGACGCTCTGATCGTCCGCCAGCCAGTTTGCCTGAACCGCATTTTCGATAACGCTCGTCTTTGTCCCCGCCACGGGAATTTCTTTTCCATTGACGTCCATCAGGTCGGCGAGCTTGCTTTCCTGAATGGAATCATTCCCGCCCGGCATTTCCGCGATATTCATCTGCAGAGTCAGGAGTTTTCCGCTCGGAGAGAAAGCAATCTGCAGAATTTTGAAACTGAAGGGAATCTCCGTCTGGACCAGCTTGACACCATCGACGATTTCCCGCCGCTTTTTATTGTCGGCGGTCACGGTCCAGACGTTGTCGCGCTCGATGGTGTTCTTCTTGAAGCCGAGTTGATGGAAAACGACGCAGGCGGTCAGGCCGTCGGATGAAATAGCAAACGCTCGGCAATCGAGCGTGATTGCGGCAAGCGGCTTTTGCTGAGCCAGCGCGCGCTGGGCGAGTGGGAATGCAAAAAGAACTGCCCCAAGAAAAATGAGAAGCGCCATTCGCGGAAATCTTTGGAAGCCGCTTGCCGGCGCGTTACGACGCGTCATCGTTTCGGATCCCTCACGTTTTCGTCCTTGACCGGCGCAGCTTGAGCCGGTTTTGATTTGATGCGCCGAATCTCCTCCAGGCGCTGGCGAATCCGCGCCTCCAGCCCCTGGTTCGTTGGATGATAGTAGACGCGTCCGGAGAGGCTTTCGGGCAGGCAAGTCATGTCCGTAACTTTCTCTTCCGAGTTGTGGGCGTATTGGTAGCCCTTGCCGTAGCCGAGATGACCCATTAGTCCGGTCACGGCATTGCGCAGGTGCAGCGGCACCGGCTCGGCCAGGGTGCTCTGCAAATCCTCATGCACAGCGCCAAAGGCCGCATACACCGCGTTCGATTTCGGGGCGAGGGAAAGATAAACAGCGGCCTCAGCAAGTGCGAGATGCCCTTCCGGCGCGCCGAGGAAATCGAATGCGTTCATCGCTGCGAGCGCGACTTGCAGCGCGTTTGGGTCGGCGAGGCCAATATCTTCGCTGGCCATGCGCACCATGCGGCGTGCCAGGTACAGAGGGTCCTCTCCCGATTCCAGCATTCGCGCGAGCCAATAAAGCGAAGCGTCGGGATCGGAATTGCGCACGGATTTATGCAAGGCCGAGATGAGATTGAAGTGTTCTTCGCCGGTCTTGTCATAAGGCAGCAATTTGCGCTGAAGCACGTCCTCGAGCCGCTCGCGCGTTACGATGCGGCGTCCGTCGGCGGCGGGTTCCGAGCCGAGAATTACTGCTTCCAGAGTGTTGTATGCGGCGCGCGCGTCGCCGTTGGCGATCTGCGCGATGCGCTCCAGCACTTCGCCGGGAATCTCGATATTCTCGTTGCCGAGGCCGCGCTCTTTGTCTGCGATGGCGCGTTGGAGAAGCGAGAGAATCTGTTCGCTCGAAAGCGCCTGCAGCACATATACCTTCATCCGCGAGAGAAGTGGGGCGATCACTTCGAACGAGGGGTTTTCGGTCGTCGCGCCAATGAGCAGAATCGTGCCCGCTTCGACATATGGGAGAAATGCATCCTGCTGGGCCTTGTTGAAGCGATGAATCTCGTCGACGAAAACGACCGTGCGGCGTCCATATCGGCGCGCGCCTTCCGCTGCGGCCATCACCTGTTTGATTTCCTTGATGCCGGACATCACCGCGCTGAACGGCACGAATTCCGAGCGCGTCGTCTTGGCAATCAGTCGGGCGAGAGTGGTTTTGCCGCAGCCGGGAGGGCCCCAGAGCAGCATCGACACGATTTCATCGTGCTCGATCTGGATGCGCAGAGGCTTTCCGGGAGCGAGCAGATTCTCCTGCCCGAGCACCTCATCGAGCGTGCGCGGACGCATGCGGTCGGCGAGCGGCCTTGGAGCGGATCCCTGCGGCTCGTCTTCTTCGGGCTGGATGGAACGAAAAAGGCTCATGTCTTTTCGCTGACTTTATGCCTTTGCGCGGCGCTGACGCACGGCTTCGTACAGAATGAGCGAAGCAGCTACAGCAGCGTTCAGCGAGTCCACCGGCTCAGCAAGTTGGATGCGGACAAGCGCGTCGGCGCTGCGCTCGACTTCGGCGGGAAGCCCCGCGCCTTCGTTCCCGATCAGCAGCGCAAAGGGCGCGCGAAGATCCAGCTCGTCGGGACGCTTCGCCTTGGAGTTTTGCGAGGCCGACGCCGCGAGGATTTGCAGGCCGGAGACGCGCAGCTGTGTGAGCGCGATCGGCGCGGCCAAATCGGCGATCACGGGCAATCGAAGCGATGACCCGGAGGAAGCGCGCAGCGCCTTCGGTGAATACGGATGTGCTGTCCCGCGCGTCGCAATCACGCCGGTTGCGCCAAACGCCTCCGCCGAGCGCAGAATCGCGCCCACGTTTCCGGGATTCTGCGCCGCGACAAGCACAATCACCAGCGGATCAAAGATAAGCATGTCTTCGAGCTTCGATTCCGGCGCGCGGGCGAGAGCCGCGATGCCTTGCGGCGTTTCCGTGTCGGCCACGGAGGCAAAAAGCTTGTCGCTCGTCCGCAAAATGTGCGTCGAACGATCCAGTTGCGATTCCATCTGAGTGAGATGCTTTTCGCCCGAAGCGCTCACGAGCAGCGCTTCAATCTTCAATCCGAAGCGTATCGCTTCGGTGACCAGGTGCAGGCCTTCGAGCGCGATGCGGTTTTCCTCAGGGCGCGATGCACGCAGCGCCGCGCGAAATGTCTTCAGCCATTGATTCTCGCGCGAAGTGATGGGAGCGCCCGTCGCCGCTCCCGAGCGTGCAGGCGCGCCTTTCGACGGCGGAATTCGACTCGGTGCGGCCATTGCTTGGAGCGTAACAGACGGCGCGGCGATTCGCCAAGCGGCTGCCGGTCTGGGCCGAGATGCGAACGGGTCTAGCGATAGCTGCGGTTTTCGTCGTTGAGGAGCATGCCGTCGGCGTGGCATTCCGGAAAGACGCTGGTCTGCTTGAAGGGAATGGGTGGGCGAATCCCGCCGCACTCGCACACGACGCATACGCGGCGCTCGGTGGTGCAATTTTTATGAATGCAGCGATAAAGCAGCATGCGACGGCCGCACTTCGGACAGGTTTGTTCTGGTAGCATGGCGAACTATTCTCCGTTTTTCCAGTGAAAACGCAAGCGGCTGTTTCGTGGCGCGACCCGGGAGCTCCCGTTTGCAAGTGCAGACCGCCGGTGAACAGCTACACGGCGAGTGCGCTTGCGCCTCTGCGGTGCCTGTGATAGTTTTTCTCGTCATTGCGGCTTGAGCGGGGCGCCGCACGAGCGAACCCATTGCCAGCGGAAGTCCTGAAAGTCTCAATCGACGCGCCTGAATCCCACGCCATTCATTATGCCGCAAGTCTCATCCAGCGCGGCCGAGTGGTAGGCATTCCCACGGACACCTTTTATGGCCTCTCGGCCGATCCCTATAATCTCTCGGCCATCGAGCAGGTGTTTCAGGTGAAAGGGCGCGCGGAGACGAAAGCGTTGCCGATTCTCGTGAATTCCGTGGAGCAGGCGGTCGTTCTCACGCGCGATTTGCCGGAGCATTTTTTCGACCTTGCGCAGAAATTCTGGCCCGGCGCGTTAACGATCGTTGTGGAAGCGACGCATCGCCTCCCGCTCAAAGTCACCGGCAACAGTGGTCGCGTCGCGCTACGCTGGCCGAAATCTCACGTCGCGTGCGAGTTGATTGAATGTTTTGGCGGGCCGATTACGGGCACGAGCGCGAATCTCTCTGGATTTCCGGCGTGCAGCAACGCCGCCGCGCTCGTCAAACAGTTGGGCGACCGACTGCCGCTCATTTTGGATGGTGGCGAAACCGGCGCGACACTCTCGTCTACAATTGTTGCGCTGCGCGGCGAAGATTGGTCCATTATTCGCGAAGGCGCTGTTCCTGAAGCGGAAATACGCAAGGTGATCGAGCCCGAAGGCTAGTTGTTACTGACTGTGGCGTGCTGGAGGAGGTCGAAGTCTCCGCCAGGGGAAAGTCGAATGTTCGTAAGGCGTTTGCGGTGTACGCAAACGTTGTCGTAATACCACAAGTTGATGTACGGCTCGTCCTCCGCTACGATTTTCTGAATCTGCGTCAGAATTTCTTTTCGTTTTGCTTGATCGCTGGTTACTCGCACCTGCTGCAATAAGGTGTCCAACTGCGCGTTGTGATAACGGCCGCGGTTTGCGCCCGCCGGCGGAGTTTTCGCGCTGTTGAAAACGTAATCGAAAATGTCGGGATCGAGATTCGCGCCGAGCCAGCGCAGTGTATACAGCTGGAAGCTTCCATGTGTGATGTCCGCGTAGAAAGTCGCAAACTCCAGCGAATGCAAATCGAGTTGCACGCCGACCTGATGCCACTGGTCCTGCAGCGCGGCGGCTAGAAGCCGTGTGTCTTCGTCCGTGGAGGTCTTCAGCGCGAGATGAAATCGAATGCCGTCGGCACCGCGCGGAAAGCCTGCGGCATCGAGCAGGGAATTGGCGCGCGCAGGATCGTAAGCGTAATGCGCGACGTCCGGGTCGTAGGCCCAGTGGCTTGGCGGCAGCAAACTGTCGGCTGGTTGCGCCTGGCCGCGCAGCAAATATTTGATGAGTGCCCCGCGGTCCGTCGCGTAAGCGAGCGCCTGGCGGACTTGCTGGTGCTTGAGAATCGCATCGTCCATGTTGAAAGCGACATACGCAACAGTCGTCCCGGGGGCGCGTGTGACTTCTATGTTGGGATCGCGCCCGAGAGCGTCAACCATGTCAGGGGTGAGCGATCTGTACTCGACATCGCCCGACCCTTTGCGCAGCTCCAGAGCGCGTACCAGCGCGTCGGGCACGATGCGAAAACGCACTCGTTCGAGAGTTGGCGCGCCGGCGAAATAATTCGAATTGCGCTCGACGAGAATCTCTTCGTCCGTGACCATGCTGACGAAACGAAAGGGGCCTGTGCCGACAGGATGCTGGGCGAAATCCGCGCCCGCATTTCGCGGTACAACGCCGACTGCCTGGCGAATCAGGTTCAGAGGGAA
Organism: Candidatus Acidiferrales bacterium; assembly: GCA_035945715.1. Taxonomy (GTDB): domain Bacteria; phylum Acidobacteriota; class Terriglobia; order Acidiferrales; family UBA7541; genus DAHUXN01. The sequence goes on along the minus strand of DASYZX010000009.1, from coordinate 199,821 downwards.
TGACGCGTAGGGGGCGCGCAGATGGAAAATCACGGTCCACGGATCCGGCGCAGCGATGGAATCGACGAGCGCAAACGCGCCGCGCTTCGCGGTCTTGATCCCGCCGGAGCGGATCGAATCAAACGTGAATTTCACGTCCGTGGAAGTGAGGGTTTGGCCGTTGGAAAAATGCACGCCGTGCCGCAGGTGAAAAACGTAGGTCTGCGCGTCGGGCATTTCCCATTTCTCGGCGAGGTCGGGTGCGAGATTCAGGTGGTCGTCGCGCTGCAGCAGGCTGTCGAAGAGCAAATAGTCCAAGTGTTCCGAGAATGCGTCCGTGCCGATGCGCGGATCGAGATTGGTGGGCATGGATTCGAGCAGGAAATTTACCGTCGTTGAATCCCTTGCCGAGCGGCCGTAGGCACAACCGAAAAGAAGCGAAGGCAGGGAAACAAGAAGTGCGAGAAGGGTGAGCGGCAGGTCAGCGCGGCTTCGCATAGCAGATTTTTCCAAGGACGGCGGGATGCCGCGCGCCCGTTGCGCTCGGCAGACTGTTCGCGCGCTGATGAAACGAGACGTAAGCGAGAACGGCGAAGGCGAAAGCCTCTTTGGCGTCAGCGGGGACACCAAGAGCGTCAGCAGGAACGAGTTTCAACGAAGGAAGAAGCGCCGCGAGATAGGCAATCAGCAGAGGATTACGGGCGCCGCCGCCGGCGACCACAATCTCACCGATACGCCGCTCGCGCCGCAACACGAATCTCTCGCAAGCCTGAGCGATTGTCGCGGCAGTGAAGGCGGTAGCTGTGTGAATCACGTCAACGGGCGCCACGCGCCCCCGTTTTGCGAGCGCCATCAGTCGCGCTGTGCATTCTGCTCCAAATTCCTCGCGTCCAGCGCTCTTGGGCGGCGGCTTGCGAAAGAAGGGATGGGCGAGGAGCTGGCGCAGGAGCGAGCCGTCCAGGTGCCCGCGCCGCGCGAGCGCAGCATTGCGGTCGAATCGCAATCGGCCGCGTGAAAAGTGTGCCGCAAGGGCGTCAATAATCATGTTGCCCGGCCCCGTGTCGAACGCAAAAACATCACGCGGCGATGCCGCGGCGGGAATCACGGAAAGATTCGAGATTCCGCCGATGTTCAGCGCGATGCGTCCAACGCGCGGGTGACGGTAAAGCAAGTAATCAACGAAGGGTACGAGCGGCGCGCCCTGTCCGCCTGCGGCCATGTCCGCGGGACGGAAATCCGCGACCGTGGTGATTCCGGTGCGTTGTGCGATAACCGCGGGTTCGCCGATTTGCAGCGTGGAGGAGGTCGGTGCGCCCAGAAGCGGGGATGCGGCTCCTTGGTGATAAATCGTCTGGCCATGCGAGCCAATCAGCGCGACGCGCTTCAGTGAGACGCCGAATCGTTTGCAGGCGTGTAACGCGGCGCCAGCAAAAAGCTCGCCGAGTCGAAAATTGAGCTGGCTGATCTCGCGCGAGGTTGTGGACGCGCCGTTTGCCAGGCGCAGCACCGTTGCACGCACGGCTGAAGGATACGAGAAATCCGCAAAAGCGACGAGTCTGGCATGCGGAGATCGGGCGGGTCCAGAGATTCTGACAAGCGCGATGTCGATCCCATCGGCGGATGTGCCGGACATCAATCCCAGCACGAGCTTTCCCCGAGAGTTCGAGCTCACGAGAGCTGCTTCTTGAGCGCGGCAAGAAGATTGAGCGCTTCGAGAGGCTTCAAATTATCGAGATCCGCGCGGCGCAGCGCGTCCAGCACTTCCTGATTCACGGGCGCGAACATCACGGGCTCGGGCGGAGCACCTGCGCCCGGCGAAAGTTCCTGGGTGAGTTGATGTTCGCTCTTTTCATGTTCGGCCAGAACCTCGCGGGCGCGTGCAATTACCGGCGCAGGCAGCCCCGCGAGGCGCGCCACTTCGATGCCGTAGCTTTTATCAGCAGCGCCCGGCTCGACGCGCCGCAGGAACACAATTTCACTGCCCGCTTCGCGGACCGAGACGTGCACGTTTTTCACGCCGGGCAGGAGCTGGGCGAGCTCCGTCAATTCGTGATAGTGCGTCGCAAAAAGAGTACGAGGGCGCGCATTCTGATGCAGGTGTTCAATGACCGCCCAGGCGATCGACAATCCGTCAAAAGTCGCTGTGCCGCGTCCCACTTCATCCAGAAGCACCAGGCTCGACGAACTGGCCGTGTTGAGAATGGCGGCGACTTCGCTCATCTCGACCAGAAATGTCGAGCGGCCTCGTGCCAGATTATCGGAGGCGCCAATGCGCGTAAAGATTCTGTCAATGAGTGGCAGGCGCGCTTCATTTGCAGGGACAAAACAGCCGATCTGCGCCATGACGACAATCAGTGCCGCTTGCCGGAGATAGGTTGACTTGCCGCCCATGTTGGGCCCGGTAATCAGGAGGATGGGCTGCTGTCGGTCGTCGAGATAAACATCATTCGGTACGAACCGTTCGCCGCGCTGCTCGAGCAGGTTTTCAATTACCGGATGCCGTCCTCCGGCGATGAAAAGGTCGCCGCGTCCTGCGGCGTTGTCTGCGTGCCCGCACTCGAATTCACTAAAGATGGGGCGCGAATAATTGCGCTCCGCCGCGAGCGTTGCGAAATTTGCCAGCACGTCAATCTGCGCAATCGCCGCGGCCGTTTGCCGCAAGCGCGAAGCCTGCGCAGCGATGGTTTCGCGCACCTCGCGATACAATCGCCGCTCGATCTCGATGATGCGCTCGTCCGCTTCCAGAACCTTGCGCTCGTAGTCTTTTAATTCGGGCGAGGTAAAGCGCTCGGCATTCACCAGGGTCTGCTTTCGCGTGTAATCGGCGGGTGCCAAATGCTGATTCGCCTTGGAAATTTCGATGTAATAACCGAACACGCTGTTGAAACGTATCTTCAGGGAAGCGATTCCTGTGCGTTTCCGTTCACGCTCCTCCATCATTGCAATCGTCTGCTTCGACGATTTGCTCAAATCACGCAGTTCATCCAGTTCTGCGTTAAACCCGCGGCGGAGGATGCCCGGCTCAGTAGGCAGAGCTGGGGGTTCATCCGCAATGGCACGCGCAATCAATTCACGCACATCTTCGAGCTCATCCAGTTGTGAATGCAGCGAGACAATGCGCGCCGTCTTGCAACGGACGAGTATCCCGCGCATCGCGGGAACTGTGCTGAGCGACCGCCGGAGCGCGAGCAAATCGCGTGGCGTTGCCGTTCCCAGAGTCACGCGGCTCGTCAGGCGCTCCAAGTCAAAGATTTTGCCCAGTTCGCGGCCAGCCTCGTCGCGGGCAACCACAGCGCTCTTCAATTCCGCGACAGCATCCAGCCGGGCTTCGATTTCGTCGCGCTCAATCGAGGGCCTCAAGATCCATGAACGCAGCAAACGCGCGCCCATTCCTGTGGCAGTACGGTCGAGCGCAAAGAGCAACGTGGCAGAGGGTTCATCGCCCGGCACGGGCTGGACGAGCTCCAGATTCCGGACGGTTACGTGATCCAGTACGAGCGCGTCCTGCTGCTGGTAGAAAACAATGTGGTCGAGGTGTTCCAGCCCGCGTCCAGCGGGGCGCATTTGCATTGCTGCGGTGCCGTTTCCACCGGTTGCCTCGGGTGCGCTAATCGCCGCGGTTTCGCGAAGGTAGTGCAGCAGCCCTCCCGCGGCAGCGATGGCCTGTTCGTGCCCTGCGAGGCCAAACCCATCGAGCGTCGCTACGCGGAGATGTTCTGTCAATATCCGTTCCGAATGCGCTGCTTCAAACACCCAGGGTTCCAGCTGCGTTTCCGCTGCGCCCAATCCGTTCAACCCGACCGCCGCAGGCCTGTTCGGTTCGGGAAAAAGCGTCGCTGCTTGTTGGGCCACCAGAATCTCCCGCGGCCTCAGAATCGCCAATTCGTCCTGCAGACGGGCCTCCGCGGCCGGTCCGCCAAACTCCGTTGCGCGAAACTCGCCCGTGGAAAAATCGACAAACGCCAAACCAATCGGCTTCCCGCTGCCGTTGCGCGCAATCGACGCCAGGAAATGATTCTCGCGTGTCTCTAGCAGCGGGGAGTCCGTCGCAGTGCCCGGGGTCAGAACGCGAATCACTTCGCGCCGGACGAGTTTTTTCGTGCGGGAAGGGTCTTCCATTTGCTCGCAAATCGCCACTTTGTGTCCCGCGCGAATCAGGCGCGCGATGTAGCTTTCCGCGGCATGATAGGGCACTCCGCACATGGGCACGGCCTGTCCTCTTTCGCGATTGCGTGAGGTCAGCGTGATCTGCAATTGGCGCGCCGCGACGACGGCATCCTCGTAGAAAAGCTCATAGAAGTCGCCGAGGCGGAACAGCAGAAGCGCCCGAGGATGCTGCCGCTTAATCGAATGGTACTGCTGCATCAGCGGGGTGGTGGGTTCGGTCATGAATCGGCCATTCTCGGTGGAAGCGAACAAGATTATCGCGGCTCGCGCTCGCTTTGGCAACACGCGAAGTGGTTCGTGAAAGCAAGGCGTTTTTCGCGGGGGCCGTGCTCGGCTTATACTTCCGTCCAGCGAAGAACAAGCCCATGGCCAGGAATCGCGAAATCGAGGTCAAGCTGCCAGTTCCTGATATCGCCAGACTCATCGGCCGGCTGCGCAGCATCGGCGCCGAGCGCATCGAGCGGCTCTACGAGCACAACGCCCTGTTTGATACGCCAGACGGCCAGCTCCGCCGCCTGAGGTCGATCCTACGAGTTCGATGGGAGGGGAGCGCGAAGGCCAGCGCCACAGGCGAAGCTCGCCCCAAGCGGCGGCCGGGTGAAGCTCGTGAGGGCTTGCTAACGTTCAAGGGTCCCATCGGCCGGAGCAACCGCCCATCGAAATACAAGGAGAGGGAGGAAATCGAATTTCGGCTCAGGAGTGCCGCCCGCTTCGCCGCTATGCTCGACGGAATCGGCCTGCGCCGGTGGTTTCAATATGAAAAGTATCGAACCAAATACCGAGTCGGCCGGGAAGCTCGCCTCCATATCGACCTCGATGAAACGCCCATCGGGGTCTTTTTGGAACTGGAGGGCTCCCGCCGTGCCATTGACCGCGCGGCCAAAGCCCTCGGCTACTCGTCCCGCGACTACATTACCGCGTCGTATTTCGAGCTTTATGCCGCACATTGCTCCCAAAAGGGCCTGAAGGTCACGAACATGGTGTTTCCAAAGGAAAAAATGCGTTGAATCGTCACTCTGCGCTTGACAATTCTTGCATCTGCTTTTAACAAGTAAACTTGACTATGGAGAGAACTGAAGTGGATCGTTCTTCCAACTTGGAGCCCGGGGGGAGACGCCCGTCTCGGCCACCGCGAGCGGCCTGGACGGGGATTGAGCCGCGTGGCTTTTGGGGCCTGCAGGGCACGAAGGGTGAGGGCAAGGAGGCCGTAGCCGACCAGGCCTGATACGGCGGAGAGATTTCCGCCCGTGGTCGGATGTGAGTCCGGCCACGGGCTTTTTTTGTGTGCTGAGGCGGGTTCGGCGAATTGAGAGGGACGTGGGAGGCGGTCATGTTGCACGCAACTGAACTGTTGGGCTCGCAGGTCTACGATGCCCAGGGGCATCCCGTAGGCCGCGTAAAGGAGTTCTACCTCGAACCGGAGCAGGGGGGCCGCATCGGCCGCGTCCTGCTCGCCCGAGGCAAATACCAGCCACTGATCGCGCGGTACGACCAAATCGCGTCGGCCGAACCGGGCACGCTGAAGCTTACCGTGGGCGAAACGCAGCTTGAGCCATACACGAAGAATGAGGCTTGGCTGGGGGTCAGCAAGGACCTGCTTGATCAGCAGATCATTGATACCCACGGGCGGAAGGTCGTCCGCGTGAACGACCTCGAAATGGCCGAGCACAAGACGAACGGCAATATCGAGCTTCGCATCGCTCGCGTGGATGTCGGTCTCACCGGGGCGGTTGGCCGCCTCCTACAGGGCGTCGCTACGCACTCGATGATCCGGCGCATTCAAGGGAAGCTGCCGACGAAGCTCATTCCTTGGGAGTTCGTGAATTTGATCGAGCCGGATCCGTTGCGCCGCGTGAAACTCCGGCTCACTAGCCAAAAGCTGGCCAAGATGCACCCGGCCGATCTGGCTGAGATTATGGAAGAGCTTTCTCCTGACGAGCGCAGTTCCATCATTGGCTCGCTCGATGAGGAAACCGCCGCCGAAGTGATCGGCGAACTGGATAAGCGGCTGCGGACCCAAGTTGTTGAAACCCTTGCACCGGAAAGGGCGGCGGAGATTCTTGAGGAGATGCCCCCGGATGAGGCGGCCGATGTCCTTGCGGATCTTCCCGCGGACACTTCGCGCGACGTGTTGCGCGAAATGCCCAGGCACGAAGCCGCGGAGATGAGGCAGCTTCTGCAGTTCGATGCGAATACCGCCGGAGGAATGATGAATACCGAGATTGTGGAGGTTGGCGCGGATGCAACGAAGGCTGAAGTCGTGGACTACATCCGATTCCACGAGGTCGCGCTCGACCAACTGGACACCATTGTGCTCATCGATCGCGAAGCGGTATTTGCAGGAACGGTGTCGGCCGCGAAACTCGTGCTGGCGGCACAGGATCAGCGACTGGCTGCGCTTGCGAGCGAGCCGTTCATATCCGTGGAATCCGAAGTCGAGGAACGCGAAATCTTCGAGCTCTTCGACAAGTATAACTTGCGCAGCTTGACGGTCGTCGACGATGAGCGCCATCCAATCGGCTCGATTACGGTGGATGACATTGTCAGCCGACTGCACGCGAAGGTGCGCTGAGGATTGAGTCGTTTGCAGCGGAGTTTGGAATCGCTGAAATGAATTGGACGAGCATCAACACGAGACTGGAAGGGTTACGCGCCCGCGGCGACAGTGTGCGCCGCCAAAGCCGCCATTGGCAGCGACGCATCGCTCTGTTTCTCGCGGTTGTCGGCCCAGGCTTGATCACCTCCAACGTCGACAACGACGCCGGCGGCATCACCGTTTATTCCCTCAGCGGAGCCCAACTGGGTTACGCCCTGCTCTGGACCATCATTCCACTTACGGTGGCGCTCTATGTCAGCGAGGAAATGTGCGCGCGTATGGGGGTAGTCACGGGCAAGGGGCTCTCGGACCTGATTCGGGAGGAGTTCGGCTTCCGCTCAACGTTTTTCGTAATGCTTGCCGGCCTGGCCGTCGATTTTTCCAATACGGTGGCCGAATTTGCCGGCGTTGCCGCATCCATGATGATCTTCGGAGTGAGCAAATACATCGCCGTGCCCATTGCCGCTATCGCTGTCTGGGTGCTGGTAATTCGTGGAACTTACCGTCAGGTCGAGAAGATATTCCTCGTCGCCTGCGTCTTTTATGCTTCCTACATCGCCTCCGCATTTCTCGCCAAACCCAATTGGTTCCTCGCTGCGAAACAGACTTTCGTTCCCGAAATTCATGTGAATAGCGCCTATCTGCTTGCCCTCATTGCGCTCATTGGCACCAGCGTTGCGCCGTGGCAGTTCTTTTACCTGCAGGCTGGCTATGTCGAGAAAAAAGTCGGGTTGCGCCAGTACAAGCATGCCCGCCTGGACGTGCTGGTCGGCAGCATTACCTGCATGGCTGTCGTGTTCTTTATCATCGTTTGCACCGCGGCCACGCTAAACGCTTCCGGTCATACGCACATCACGGATGCTGCCGAAGCTGCCTCGGCGCTGGCTCCTCTGGCCGGGAAATGGGCCGGGTGGCTCTTTGCCTTTGGCCTGCTGAACGCGTCTCTTTTTTCGGCATCGGTGCTGCCGCTCTCGACGGCTCACGTCATTTGCGAGGGTCTCGGATTCGAAGCCGGTATGGACCACAAATTCCGCGACGCGAAGGCCTTTTACGGGCTCTACACCGCGCTGATTGTGGCAGGTGCGGGGGTCATCCTGATCCCCGGCGCTCCGCTGCTGAAGATTTTGGTTCTCTCCCAAGTCGGCAACGGAATCTGGCTGCCTTTCGTCATGGTGCTGATTCTGTTGCTCATCAACCGCAAAGACTTGATGGGCAAGTACGTAAACAGCAAGCCTTTTAACCTCCTTGCATGGGCCATCAGCGTGGCGCTCATCATCGTCACCGCCGCCTACGGGTACCTCGCCATCTTCTCTCCGGGCAGTTGAGTCAGGCGTTCCGAGTTCCTGCTGCTGCACGCGTTGGTGCCCGCGCGACTCGTCGGCGCGTTGCGTGCTCCCGCGGCGTTGTGTTAGTTTTTCAAGTGAATCCGTCGAGTGACTCCGAGTGAAAGCGATCGAACTGATAAAACCTGCCGGCCGCGGCGAAGCAGCGCTCCTGGAAAAAATCGATCTAAAGCGTTTGCCACGGCACATCGCCATCATCATGGACGGAAACGGGCGCTGGGCGCAGAAGCGGCACTTGCCGCGCATCGCGGGGCATCGCGCCGGCGTGAAAATTGCGCGCGAAGCGATCGAAGCGTGCGCACGGCTGAAAGTCCCGGCCCTCACTCTGTACGCGTTTTCCCTGGAAAACTGGAGAAGGCCGCAGGCGGAAGTGGATTTCCTGATGCGGCTTCTGCGCGAATACCTAAAGAAAGAACTGCCCTCCATTCATAAGAATAATATTCAATTGCTGGTGATCGGACGCGCCGCACAATTGCCAGAAGCAGTTCAGAGAGATATCGAAGCAGCCATGCGACTTACTTCGAAAAACACGGGGATGAAGCTGGTTGTCGCCTTGAATTATGGCGGGCGGGCGGAATTGGTGGATGCGTTCAACGCGATTCTCGACCGGGTACGCTTGAACGGCCTGTCTGCGTTCCGTGCGGACGAGGAAACGATCTCTCAAAATTTGTACACGGCAGGTCTGCCGGATCCGGACCTGCTCATTCGCACAAGCGGAGAGATGCGCGTCAGCAATTTTCTGTTGTGGCAGATTGCCTATGCGGAACTTTACATTACCGACGCGCTGTGGCCGGATTTTACGCGCGAGAAGCTCCTGGAAGCTTTGCTTAACTTTCAGCAGCGCGAGCGGCGCTATGGGGGACTCGGTTTCGGACGCGAGTCTGGAAACGGAGCGAACTGAGGGTTGGTCAAGCGCATTATAACCGGGGCGATTCTCATACCGGCGGTCGTGGCGCTGGTGTATCTCGGGCCTTCCTGGTTGGTCGCTATCGTTGCGGCAGTCGTTGCCTTGCTGGCTGTAAAGGAGTTCTTCAAACTAACCTCGCAAGTCGGAATGCGCGCGTTTTCGATCTGGACCATGGTGTGTACTGTCATTCTCTTTTATTCGCAATGGCTGGCGGGGAATGCGGAACTGCACCGGCTCGGTTCGGGCACGGAAATTATTACCAACGTGAGGTTCGGGGTTTATCTGTCGAACGAAGCGGTGTTCCTTGTCTTCTTGTTTGGAGCCGCGCTGATGGGAACGGCGAGCCGTGTCTCGATTGCCGACGTGCTGCCCGCAATCGCGGCGAGTTCGGCCGCACTGATTTTCGTGGCCTGGCCGTTCAGTTACCTCATACGAATGGACGGACGCCTGCCGGAAGGACCGGTGCTCGTGCTGTTCGCGCTGGCGGTCGTTTGGGCTGGAGATACGCTCGCCTATTTCACCGGCAAGTCCATGGGACGGGTAAAAATGGCGCCGGCGCTTTCGCCCGGGAAGACCTGGGAGGGAGCCGTGGGGAATATTATCGGGTCGCTGGTCGTTGGATACTTTTTTGCGCGGTGGCAAAACGGAGGCCTGACGGCCTGGCTGGCAACAGCGGCGCTGGCGAATATCGCGGGGCAAGTGGGCGATCTGGTAGAATCAGCATATAAGCGCGGCGCGGGAGTGAAGGATTCCGGCGCGATGCTTCCGGGACACGGTGGAATGCTGGACCGCATTGACAGCTTGATTTTTGCCGCGCCAGTCGTATGGCTCGCCGCGGGATGGCTCCTGCCAGGGCGAATGTAGTCGATCGAAGCTCGTGAAACGAATCTCCATACTCGGATCGACGGGTTCCATCGGGCGGCAGTGTCTGAAGGTGGTCGATTCGCTTCCCGGCAGATTCGAAGTGGTGGCGATCGCGGCAGGCAAGAATGTGGAGCTGGCCGCCGAGCAGGCGCAAAAGTACGGCCCGCAGGTGGTTTCCACAGCGACGTGCGAGGGCGCGAAAGAACTGAAAGAGCGACTGAAGGCAGCGAAATTGCCGAGGATGCCGGAAGTTCTCTGTGGCACGGCCGGAATGGAGCGCGTGGCGACACACCCCGATGCGGACACTGTTTTGTCGGCGGCGGTGGGAGTGGTTGGATTGCCGGCGACCTACCACGCTCTGCAAGAAGGGAAGAATCTGGCACTGGCGAACAAAGAAGTGCTGGTGGCGGCGGGCGAGCTGGTAATGGCGGCGGCACACAAAAAAGGCAAAGCGGTCCTGCCGGTCGACAGCGAGCACAATGCCATTCACCAATGTTTGCGGGCGGGCGAGCGACGGGAAGTTAAGAAGCTGGTACTCACTGCCTCAGGAGGGCCATTCCGAAAGATGCCCGCGTCGAAGCTGAAGAAGGTGACCCCCGAGCAGGCGTTAGCGCATCCCAATTGGAAGATGGGGAAGCGAATCACGACCGATTCCGCCACCTTGATGAACAAGGGATTTGAGGTGATCGAAGCCCGGTGGCTCTTTGCGATGCGACCCGAACAGATCGACGTGGTAATCCATCCGCAATCGACGATTCATTCGATGGTGGAATTTGTGGACGGTTCGATTCTGGCACAGCTTGGGCCGACCGATATGCGTATGCCGATCCAATATGCGCTAACCTATCCGGAGCGTGTGGCATCGAACGGACTTGCACTGGACTGGTCTCGGCTGAAGAAGCTGGATTTCGAAGCGGTGTCACTTGGGAAATTTCCGTGCCTGCGACTGGCATGGGAGGCGATGCGCGCGGGCGGCGCAGCGCCGTGCGCGTTGAATGCAGCAGACGAAGAAAGCGTGGCGGCGTTTCTGGAGCGAAGGCTGCCGTTTACGGGAATCGCAGAAGTGATCGAAAAAGTGCTCGAACGGATGCCGCGCGTGACGTTTAACAATATGGATGATGTGCTGGGAGCGGATGCCGAAGCGCGGCGAATGGCGCGAGAGGAAATTGAGCGAAGGAAGAACTAAGAGTCTATGACGCACACATGGGTGGGAATTGTTGCGGCGGCGATTGGATTAGGGGTGATGATCCTGGTCCACGAATGGGGCCACTTTGTGGTCGCGCGGCTGTGCGGCGTGCGCGTGGAGGTGTTTTCCATCGGATTCGGAAACCGGATTTTTGGGTGGAAGCGTAACGGAACCGATTACCGTCTCGCTGTGTTTCCGTTCGGCGGGTACGTCAAAATGGCCGGAGAGAATCCCGCAGAGGAACGGACCGGCGCGCCGGATGAGTTTCTCGCGCAGCCAAGATGGAAACGGCTGCTCATTATTCTGGCCGGACCGTTCATGAACTTTGTTCTTGCGGTCGTATTGATGTGGGGGTTGTACATAACAGGCGTGCCCGTGCCGGCATACTTCCACGAGCCTGCGAACGTCGCTGGAGTCATTCCGAAATCGCCTGCGGAAAAGGCCGGAATCAAGGTTGGCGACAGAATCGTCGCGATTAACGGAGCTAAAGTATCCAATTGGAACGAGGCGCTTTCGAACGCTTCGATCCTGCCGGGAAGCAGCATTTCGCTCACCGTAGACCGCGCTGGAAGCACGGTTGCGCTGAGCGAGATGGTGCCGGAGAACCTGACATACAGTTGCGAGGTGCTGGGCTGCCCGAAATCGCGCGTGGAAGTGGATTCACTGGCGCGGGGCGACCCGGCAATCCAGGCGGGCTTGAAACCCGGAGATCAGATTACGTCGATCGATGGCGTTGCGGTCGCGAATCGCGACGTGCTGATGGCGGCCATCACACAGTCGGGCGGCCAGGCGCTCGCTGTCACCGGGCAGCGCGAGGGAAAAACGTTCACCGTGACGATCACGCCGGTCTATTCCGATCCGGGAGACGGTGTCGGGAAGCGGTGGGTGATCGGCGCGAATTTCGGGCCTGGCGAAATGGTGCGCGAGTCCTATCCGTTTTTTGAAGCAGGGCGGCAAGCGTGGGATAAGAATGTCGATCTCTCGGGGCAGATCCTTTCGTTCGTTGGCGGGCTTTTCTCCGGACGTTTTTCGCTCAGAGATACGGCAGGGCCGGTGGGAATTGTGAAGATTTCCGTGCAAGCGGCAAAGCTGGGGATGACGGAGTTCATTACATTCATGGCGTTTTTGAGCATCAACCTTGGAATTTTGAATCTGCTGCCGATTCCGATACTGGACGGCGGGCACGTGCTGATGCTGGCGATTGAAGGATCTTTGCGGCGCGATTTGAGCGTGGCAGTGAAGGAGCGTTTTCTGACCGCGGGATTGATTTTCCTGCTGACGGTCATTGGATTCGTAACCTACTTTGACATTTTGAGACATTAGAAATGGCGCAGATCGCGGCTCGACGCGTTTCCACGGGCGAACGCATTAACGTTCACGAGAAACCGGGACAACTCCAAAAACAGTTAGCGGAACGATCGATCCGGTTGACGCGCCAGCGCAGAGTTGTGCTGCAAGTGATGGATACGGCGCCGCGGCATCTGGACGCAGGAGAGATTCTGTTGCGCGCGCAGAAGATCGATCCGCAGATCACCCGCGTGACGGTTTACCGCACGCTGGACCTGCTGAAGCATCATGGTTTGATCGACGAGCTAGACCTTCTGCATTTGCGCGGGCATAAGCATTATTACGAGAGCCACGGGCCGCGGGACCATATCCATGTCGCTTGCCTGCGATGCGGCAAAGTAAGGGAATTCGAAAGCGAGCTCTACGAGCAACTGAAGAAAGAGATCGAGCAGGACTGCGCGATGGAGATTACCCTGGCGCGAACGGAAATTGGCGGGTACTGCAGGAAATGCCAAAAGCTAGCGGCCAATGGATAGATCGATCCTGTATGGCCAGGAATCGAAACATCCTCTCTGAGTAAGCCGAAAAGAAAAGCCACACCAGTTCTGCGAAGCAAGGTCTGGGCATTCGTAGAAGGAGACTGTGTTCAGCCGAGTGAGGTTATCGCCCGAAACCGAGGCGGCGGGACGCGTCGAGGCGGGAAAAGAATGCGCGGGTTCGAGCAATGTCCTGTTCAATTTGGGCACGCAGGGCTTCGGGACCGGAGAATCTCTTCTCGTCGCGCAGGCGGAGCCAGAAGCGGACTTCCATCTGTCCGGAAGTGACTTCCTCGGAAAAGTCGAAGAGGTGAGACTCGATGGCAAGCTTGGAGCCATCGAAGGTAGGACGAATGCCGACGTTTGTGGCCGAGCGATAGCTGCGGCCCAGAACGACCGCTTCGGTAGCGTAGACGCCGCGCGCGGGGAGAAGTTCCTGTTCGGTGGAGAGATTCAGCGTGGGGAAGACGAAGCGGCGGCCAGTGCCAGTGCCGATTCGAATTTCGCCGGCGAGAGGGAATGGACCACCGAGCAGACGTGCAGCTTGCGGCAGGTGGCCATTGGAAACGGCGGCGCGAATAGCGCTGCTCGAAACGATCACGCCACGCAGGATCACCGGGGGTATGCATTCGACGTCGAAATTCAAGCCGTGGCCCAGAGTGCGGCCGAGTTCGCGGAGGATCGGAACATTGCCAGTTTGGCGATGGCCGAAGCGAAAATTCTCACCGACGCATACGACACTGGCGTGCATGGTCTCGACGAGAATGCGCCGGACGAAATCACCTGGGGAGAGAGAGGCGACGGAGTGGTCGAACGGCAGAACGAAAACTGTATCGAGGCCAAGAGATTCGAGACGGGCAAGACGCTGCGGGAGCGTGTCAATCAGCGGCGGCGCAATTTCCGGTCGAACGACGCGCAGCGGATGCGGCCAGAAAGTGAGTGCGGCGGCGATGTGACCTTCGCGGCGGGCGCGTTCGATGACGCTTTTGATGATTTGCTGGTGGCCGAGGTGGACGCCGTCGAAATTCCCAATCGTGAGGACCGCGCGGGAATTCGCGCGAAATTTGGCGGACCACTCATCGGGCGACTGGACGACGGTGAACGGCATCAGAAGGCGGCCTCGAATGCCAGGCCGTCGAAGGCGAGGCGCACGTTCGCGGGGAGCTTTCGGTTGGTTGCTTCGTGGGCGAGATCGTGGCAGATGTGCGTGAACCAGGCATGGCGTGGCGCGAGTTCGCGAACGAGGGCAAGCGACTGGTCAACCGTGGAATGCATAGGATGAGGAGTGTAGCGGAGTGCATCGAGGATGAAATGGTCCAGATTGTGCAGGAGAGCTTTGGAAGAGTCGGGTACGGAACTGAAATCGGTGAGATAGGCGACCGAGCCGATGCGGAAGCCGTGAACCGTCAGTGGGCCATGCTGGGCGGGAATCGGTGTGAAATGCGCGCCGAAGAGATCAAACTCACTGGTCAAAGGGTGAAGTTCGACTTGAGGAATCGAACTTTCGGACGATTGCGGCTCGAAGACGTACGCGAAGGTGCGCTGAAGAATTGAAAGTGTTTCTTGAGATGCATAAACGGGGATGGGTGACTTCTGCTTGGCGTTGAATGGGCGAATGTCGTCGAGACCGAGAAGGTGGTCAGCGTGAGCGTGCGTGTAGAGAACCGCGTCGAGGTGGGTAAGGCCAGTTCGCAGCGCTTGCTGGCGAAAATCAGGTGTTGTGTCGATGACGACGTTGCGGCCGCTGTAAGAGAGCAGCACGGAAGGGCGCGTGCGCTGGTCGCGTGGGTCCGAGGAGAGGCAGACTTCGCATCGGCACGCAAGGGTAGGAACGCCCATGGAAGTGCCTGATCCGAGCACAGTGACATGGAGCCGGTGCACAGCCGGCTGCGGGTTTCCCGAGGACATGAACCTACCGCGCGCCTTTGGCACCTTCGCGCATGGACTTGGCAGCGGCCTTGGAGATTTCCATATACGAAAGCTTGAGACTGCCGAGGACTTCCGAGAGCAGGCGATCTTCTTCGGGAGCGAGATTGCCGCGTGTCTTTTCGCGCAAAGTATCCAGCATGTCGATCATTTCTCGCGCGCCTTCGAGGTCGAGATAAGGCTGGCCGGTGCCGGGATCGGGAATGCCGCCGAGCAGCGCGGCGGCATTGCGCGCCAGAAGATCGATGAGCATCTGGAAGTTTCTGTCGGGCTTGGGCGAGGGCATTTCGGGAACCGCACTGGCAGGCGCGGATGCGGATTTACCGGCCGCGTCGCGAGGCGCAGTCGTGGGCGGCGATTGTGCCTGCTCGCGGACCTGCTCTTCCGCTACTTCAGGGCGCAGTTCGCCTTCCGAGGTGAAGAGGCGCCGGTCAACGACGCGAAACGATTCTTCGTGCTTCGAATCAGCCACAAAACGCTCCTCCGGTTGCGACCAACAATTCCGAATTCAGTTTACCATTGATGGATAGCAAGCGTCACGGCAGGGGGAGAATTTCATATTGTCCCTTGTCACAGCGGGAAGCGTGCCGTAGAGTGTGCGATTGCGCGAAAAGAGATTCCGGGTGGCATTGCGTACCAAGGGCGCGAAAGCCCAGAAACGGAAAGCACGAAGCGTGCAACGGCCCGCTCGCAGTCGCCGTGCCGGACCAGACACAGGGGAACTTTTTGAGCAGCTCGTCGCGCTGCAAAAGAGGTTGCGCGCGCCGAACGGCTGCCCGTGGGACCGCGAGCAGACCCACCAGAGCCTGCGGCCATTCTTGATTGAAGAGGCCTACGAGGTTCTGGACGCTCTGGACGCCGGTGACGCACGGAAGTTTGCTGAAGAGCTGGGCGACCTGTTGCTTCAGATCGTATTTCACGCGGAGCTGGCAGCGGAAGCGGGCAGGTTTGCAATCGAAGATGTGATCCGCACGGTGCATCGAAAGATGGTGCGCAGGCATCCTCACGTGTTTGGCAAAGTGAAAGCAAGGGATTCGGCCGCCGTCGTTAGGAATTGGGAGCAGCTGAAAGCAGAGGAGCGAGCCATCGCTTCGGGTGCTCGAACGGCACAAGGGTTCCGGTCGATATTGAACGGAGTTCCGCGAGGACTTCCGGCGCTACTGGAAGGCTACCAATTGACGCGGCGGGCCTCGAATATCGGCTTCGACTGGGAGGATGCGGACGGAATTCTCGAAAAGATAGATGAAGAAGTACATGAAGTTCGCCAAGCACTGAGCGGCCAACAGGCGGAACGGGTAAAAGTTCAGCTGGAAGTGGAAGCGGAGATTGGCGACGTGCTTTTTTCTCTAGTGAATCTGGCGCGGTTCAACGGTGTCGATCCGGAACGGGCGTTGAAACGCGCGAACGAGAAATTCTCCAAAAGATTTCAGTGGATGGAACAAAGGGCGTTCGAGAACGGACGTCGGCTCGCCGACGTTCCTCGCGGAGAGATGGAAGAATTATGGAACGAGTCGAAGGTTCGGGCGTAGCGCGGCTGCCGATTACGGTGCGGCATTGCTCGGCGCTCGAAGAATATGAAGAATGCGAGCGGCTGCAGTTGGTCACTTGGGGGCAGGACCAGGTTGTGCCATTGCCGCTTTTCGTTGTGGCCCGGGAAACCGGCGGGCAGACCCTCGGGGCTTTTGCCGGCAACGAGATGGTGGGGTTCACTTTAGGCCTTGCGGGGATACAGGAAGGGAAGCCCATCATTCATTCGCACATGACCGCGGTGCTCGCGGGGTTTCGCGACCGGGGCATCGGACGAATGTTGAAGTTGGCGCAGCGAAACGATTGTCTGGGGCGCGGAATTCACCTGGTGGAATGGACATTTGATCCCCTGGAATTGAAGAACGCACACTTCAATATCAACAGGCTCGGTGCGGTCGTGAAGCGATATATCCCGAATTGCTATGGGATCACGAAGAGTCCTTTGCATGCGGGATTGCCAACGGATCGGTTGATGGCGGAGTGGTATCTGGATTCGCCGCGCGTGAACGGAATCATGCGGGGGGAGACTCCACGAGTCAGCGGAGGCGCGGTGCGCGTTACGATTCCCCAGGATATCAGTGTGCGCAAGCAAGCGGAGCCGTCCGTAGGCGAGCAGGTGCAGAGGGAAATGCGGGAACAGTTCCTGGCGCATATGAAGGCCGGGTACGTAATCACCGGGCTTGAAATTGGGTCGAGAGAGGCGAGCTACGTGCTGGAGGAAGCAGAGGTAGTGACTCCGCAAATTGCCACAAATTAAAGACGGGGAAAAGGGGCTCAATGCGCATTGAAAGAGTAACGCTGCGGGAGATTCGCATGCCGCTGGCGATGCGTTTCGAAACAAGTTTCGGAACAACGACAGAGCGGCGAATTCTGCTGGCGGAAGTGAAAGCGGACGGCGTGACGGGGTGGGGAGAATGCGTGGCCGACGAGAAGCCGTATTATTCGCCGGAAAACATCGACACCGCGTGGCTGATCACGCGCGATTTTTTGTGGCCGGACTTGCGGGGCAGGGAATTCGGCGCGGCAAAAGATGTTTGGTCGATGCTGGGGCACACACGCGGCCACAACATGGCCAAAGCCGCATTAGAATCCGCGATTTGGGATGCGGAAGCAAAGCAGAAGAACATTCCGCTGTGGAAGCTGCTCGGCGGGACGCGGCAAGAAATCGCGAGTGGAGTATCGATTGGCATCCAGTCGAGCCCAGAAGAGTTGGCGGCAACCGTGGAGAAGGAACTCGCAGCCGGTTACCAGCGGATCAAAGTTAAAATAAAACCAGGAAAGGACGTCAAGTTTGTTGAGACCATTCGAAAGCGCTGGCCGCAGATCCGGCTGATGGCGGATGCCAATTCGGCCTATACGCTTGAGGATGTGCCGATGCTGAAACAGCTCGATGAATTCGGACTGATGATGATTGAGCAGCCGCTGGGCTGGGACGATATTTACAGCCACGTAAAGCTGCAGAGGCAGTTGAAGACGCCAATATGCCTGGACGAGTGCATTCACGAATACGAACACGCTGTAGCGGCGATTGAAACCGACGCTTGCAAGATCATCAATATGAAAATGGGACGCGTCGGCGGGCATTCGGTGATGCGCAAGATCCACGATCTCTGCCTGCGGAGCGGCATTCCGATGTGGTGCGGCGGAATGCTGGAAACGGGAATCGGCCGGGCGCAGAACATCGCGCTTTCGACTTTGGAGAACTTTACATTGCCTGGTGATGTTGCGGCTGGGAAGCGCTATTGGAAGGAGGACATCGTCGAACCGGAAATTGAAGTAACGGCTCGAGGGACGATTAAAGTGCCGAACGGGCCGGGAATCGGATATGAACCGATACTTCAAAGAATTCAGAAGGTGACGGTTCGAAGCGAGGTGCTCGCGTAATCGGTGGAACAGTCGCGCCATCCTGCGCTCTTGTATACGCTTGTCCTGCTGACGGTGCTCGGGTGGTCGTTTAACTTCATCATTGGCAAGATTACGCTGGGGCACATCAATCCGTGGGCATTGACGTCGTTTCGCATCGAACTGTCCGGAATATTAATGGTTCCGATTTACTTCGCGCAGAAGCGACGCTCGCGTCTCAATCGAAAAGACCTCTGGATATTTGCGGTGCTGGGCTTCTGGGGCGTGGCGGTCAACCGCGGGCTGTTCATCGTGGGGCTCGATTTCACCACGGCCGCCCATTCGGCGCTCATCGTTGCTACAGGGCCGATCCTTGTGCTGCTACTGGCACGGGCGTACAAGCTCGAAAAAATAACCCGCGCAAAGGTCACCGGCATGGCCACATGCTTTGCGGGAGTGGCGATCCTGGTGGCAGGAGACGAGTTGCACGGGCATGCGGGCACGTGGGTGGGCGATTTGATTGCGCTCGGAGGAACCGCGGGATTTGCGCTTTACACGGTGCTGGCCAAGAAGGTTGCGCGGCAGTACGATACGATTTCGATGAACACATTCTGTAATCTGGCTGGTGCGATTTTCTTGCTGCCGCTCGTGGTGCGGGAGGTGGCGCGGTTGGACTGGGGTCCCGTGGGAATAGTGGGTTGGCTCGGACTGGCATACACAGTGCTGGTCTCGTCAATAGGCGCATATCTTGTTTTCTTTTGGGCGCTGGCGCATATGCCCGCATCGCGACTGGCCGTGTTGACCTATATTGAGACACCCTTGGCCGCCTTGCTGGCAGTCGTGATTCTTCATGAGAGGCCGACGGTTGCGCTGTTGTTGGGAGGCGGATTGATTTTGGCCGGAGTTTACGTGGCGGAGTTCGGTCCGGGGACGGAAGTGATCCCTGCGGAAACTGCCGGGGCATGAGCCATGTCGGGGAGAGCTGTATTGGGTAGGTCAGTCGCTTAATTAAAGTAAGACTTTAGGTGAAGGATGCCCGAAGCAAAACGCATCGCTGTGATACCTGGCGACGGAATTGGGAAGGAAGTGACTCCCGAGGGAGTGAAGATGCTCGAATCGGCCTGCGCGGTCACGGGCCAGAAGCTTTCCTTTACCTATTTTGACTGGGGTGCGGACAGGTTTTTGAAAGATGGAACAACGCTGCCAGCCGATGCGCCGCAGATGCTCCAGCGGAACTTCGATGCGATTCTCTTTGGCGCGGTGGGAGACCCGCGCGTGCCATCGAACCAACATGCAGCGGACATCCTGCTGGGACTGCGCTTCAAACTGGATCTCTACGTGAATGCGCGACCGTGCATCCTTTTTGAACGCCGGCTGACGCCGTTGAAAGATCGCGCAGAGCAGGACATTAATTTCATCGTGTTTCGCGAGAATACCGAGGGCGCGTACGCCGGGGTTGGGGGGAATTTCAAGCAGGGAACCGCAGACGAGGTCGCCGTGCAGGAGGACGTGAACACGCGAAAGGGAGTGGAGCGGATCCTTCGGTATGCATTCGACTACGCGCGGCGCAAGAGATTGAAACGGGTGTGCATGAGCGATAAATCGAATGCCATGCCGTACGGGCACGGGCTGTGGCAGCGCGCCTGGAAAGAGATACGAGAGGAGTACAAGGAGATTGAGACGCGGCACTTGTTCGTGGATACGTTGGTGATGGAAGTGGTGCGCGATCCGTCGCAGTTTCAGGTGATCGTTACTTGCAACATGTTCGGCGACATCCTGAGCGATCTGGGAGCGCAACTTTCCGGTGGGCTGGGGCTGGCGCCATCGGCGAATATTCATCCCGGCGAGGTGTCGTTGTTTGAGCCGGTCCATGGCTCTGCGCCAAACATTGCCGGTAGGAACATCGCAAATCCGATGGGCGCGACGCTTGCGGGCGCGATGATGCTGGAGTATCTGGGGCTGGAGCGCGAAGGGCAACTGATTCGCGATGCTGCGCGCGCTGCTGTCTGCGAAGACAAAACCACAGCGGATCTCGGTGGGAACATGGGCACTCGGGAAGCTGGAGATTGGATGGCGGAGCGTATTTCCAAGCAGGGGCTCGCCGGGGCGGGGGCTTAGGACCTCAAGAATAATCGTAGGAATCATACGGCTGCTTGCGGCGCATTCCTGATACGAGCAGCATTCCCAGCAGAAATCCCCCAACATGGGCCCACCAAGCAACGCCACCCTCGGCCGAACTGCTTAGCGAGCTCACTCCACTTAGGAATTGCACCAGAAACCACAGGCCGATAAAAAGCACTGCCGGCAAGCGCGCAAAAAACCACCAGAAAAAGAGAGTAACCAATGTGAAGATTTTCGAAGAAGGGTACAAGATGACGTACGCCCCAAGGACGCCGGCGATGGCTCCGCTGGCGCCGAGGGAAGGGATCTGCGACCCCAAACTAAACAGGGTTTGAGCCGTGCCAGCTCCAAGACCGCAGAGAACATAGAAACCGAGATAGCCGAAATGCCCTAAGCGATCCTCGACGTTAGGTCCGAAAAGCCAAAGGAACCACATGTTGCCAACGATGTGCAGCCAGCCGGCATGCAGAAACATCGAGGTAAAGAATGGCACGAATGCCTGAGCTAAAGTAAAGTGTGAACCTGCAAGAGCGAGCTGCACGCGCGCGGGAATCACGGAATAGGTTGTGATGAATGCCTGAAGAGCTTTCGGAGACAGCGATAGCTGGTAAAAAAAGACGATGAAATTCGCACTGATGAGTCCCAACGTTACGGACGGAAAGTGGATGCGCGGCCGAAGATTCTTCAAGGGAATCATGAACGTTCACCAAGTCTGCGAGCGGACTGCTCGAGTTGTTTCTCGGAGAAGGCAGATTCAGAACGACGCGCGTGTCGCATAAAACTCTGAATCTCATGTAAAGATTGAATGCCGCCGCGGGCGCCCAGCGCAGTGCAGTTTAGAGCTGCTGCAGCGCAACTGAATTCAAGTATTACATGAAGCTGCCAGTTTTTCAGAATCCCGTAGACGATGCCGGCGTGAAAGACATCGCCCGCTCCGGTGGTGTCGACGGCCGCAACCCGGTAGCCCCGGCAATAGTGAAATCGACTGCCGTCCCATGCGATCGCGCCGAGGCGTCCAAGCGTTGCGCCAGTAACCTTGCAGCCGAAGCGTCTGGAAATCTCAGGAAGGCCAGTCAGCAGATCAGAATCTCGGAGGAGACGTGAAGGAAATTCGGAGGAGACAAAGGGGTAGTCCGTGTATTCAAGTAACGCTTCAATTCCCGGATAGAGGTTGTCGACATCAGCGACAACAGGGATCTCGGCTGAGCGCGCCCAGCGGGCAGCGCGCGCGGCAGCGCCCGCGTCATGTCCATCGACCAGCAAAACCCGGGAGCGCTTGATCCACTGTGACCGAAGATGCTTGGGACGGAGAGTGAGACGCGGATCGCGTTTCCAGAGAATCGTACGTTCCCCGGAGCGGCCATCGACAAGAATGTAGGAAAGCTGGCTCAAGCAGTTGCGTACGCGAACGAAGTGAGCCTCGATTGTGGATCTGTGCAATTCGAGAGACTGCAAGGCGGCCGCGGAGTCGTCGCCGGCCGATCCGATGTAGCGCGCCGACAATCCCCAGCGACGGCAGGCAACCAGGGCACTGGCCACCTGCCCTCCGGCAGATACGCACGCGAAAGAAAACTCAAGTTTTGAATTGAACTCTGGGAAACGGGGAAGGCGGATGATCGTGTCGGTGGCGTTGATGCCGACGCCGGTGACATCGACAGTTGAGACTCGATTGCGCCGAGGCATCGACGTACTGTAGTGGAGAGACGCAGCAATGAAAAGAAGTAATCGAATGGCTAATCTGTTGAAATTTGCGGGGATCGATTGCGCGCTGCGCAATGCTGTGATAAAGATTAGCCTTGCTGCGCGCGGTTCGAGCGTGCTGAAGCGCGCAGAACAGTCGGCGCGCCGACCCGACGCCGATGCCACTTCGTGAATCCGAAGCAATTGTTCTGCAAAGCTATCCGCTCGGTGAAGCCGACCGATTGGTTAGTTTTCTCAGTCGGACAATGGGACGCGTACGTGGCGTGGCAGCAGGCGCGCGGCGCACGAAGAGTCGATTCGGCGCGGCGCTCGAGCGGATGTCCCATGTGCGCATCTGGTTTTTTGAGCGTGAGACGCGCGAGCTGGTCCGGATCAGTCAGTGTGAGTTGATTGAATCTTTCGTCTCGGCATTCCGGGACTATTCGGCGGGGGTGACGCTGGCGCTAATGGCCGAAATCACCGAGGCGGTACTGCCGGACCGCGAGCCTGCCGATCCGTCATTTCGGTTGCTGCTGCTTTCCGCGCAGACAATCAAACAGCGGCGGGAATCAGCCTTACCTCTGGCGTATTTTGCGTTGTGGACGGTGCGGCTGGGAGGCTGGCTTGGATCGCTGAACCGCTGCGGGCGTTGCGGTTCGGAGTTAGCCGCTGCCGCGTACGCCAATCCCGCAACGTCAGAGATTTCTTGCGCGAGATGCCGCACCTCGGGGACAGAGGCGCTCTCCGCAGACGCGATTCGCGCTGGCCGCAAGATGCTGGGCGAGAGGCTCGACAAGCTCGCCCCGGGGGAGTTTTCCGAGGCAACGCTGAGAGACCTCACGAGATACCTGTTAGACTTGCTCGAGCATCAGATCGAGCGCAAATTGAAAGCGCGAGAAATGTTGGAGACGGCTTGAATGCCTCGCCGGGCCATGACCAGAACCACCATAAAGAGAAACATTAAGATGGGGAAGCGTGACGGTTTGCTATTTCAAGATTTGATTTTCAAGCTGCAGGCTTACTGGTCCGCACAGGACTGCGTGATCCAACAACCCTACGACGTGGAGGTCGGAGCGGGCACGATGCACCCCGAGACTTTTTTCCGTGTGCTCGGGCCCAATCCATATCGAGTCGCGTATGTTCAGCCAAGCCGGCGCCCGGCGGATGGACGGTACGGAGAAAACCCCAATCGCTTGTACAAACACACACAACTTCAAGTGATACTTAAGCCGTCCCCAAATGACGTCCAGAGTCTTTATGTGAATAGCTTGACGGCGTTGGGGATTAACTTGAAGGAGCACGACATTCGGTTTGAGGAAGATAACTGGGAATCTCCCACATTGGGTGCGTGGGGGGTGGGCTGGCAGGTGCTTCTGGACGGACTGGAGATTACACAGTTCACCTATTTCCAACAGTCGGGTGGACTCGATTTGGATCCGGTTTCCTGTGAACTCACCTACGGCTTGGAGCGGATTGCGGCGTTTCTCCAGG
Organism: Candidatus Acidiferrales bacterium; assembly: GCA_035945715.1. Taxonomy (GTDB): domain Bacteria; phylum Acidobacteriota; class Terriglobia; order Acidiferrales; family UBA7541; genus DAHUXN01. Next base: position 176,369 of record DASYZX010000009.1, on the reverse strand, counting down.
ACGTAGACAGCGTGTTTCAGCTGCGATGGTCCCGTGACAGGAAGTACGGAGACATCCGGCTCCCGGAAGAGGAGCAATTCTCAACCTACAGCTTCGAATGGGCCGATGCAAAGCGAACGCGCGAAATGTTTGATCTGTGCGAGAAGGAAGCCAAGGCGATATTAGCGCGGCGCGACCGGGAAGCGGAATCTGGACGAAAAGCACCGATCCTCGCGGCATACGACTTTTGCCTGAAGTGTTCGCACTTCTTCAACATACTCGATTCGCGGGGAGCGGTTTCGACAACCGAGCGTGCAGCACTGATTGCCAGAGTTCGAACACTGTCGTGCCAGATCGCGCGCGACTACTGCGCGGCGTACGGATGGAACGATTCTCTACCTGCGGCGAGAGAAACATCCAGCCAGGTGCAAAGATGAAGGACTGCGCGCCGTTTCTTTTCGAGATTGGATGCGAGGAGATTCCAGCGGGCGTCTTACCCAAGGCTGCCATCGAACTCAAAGAAATAGTTGAGAAAACACTCGAAGTCAATCGGCTCTTGGTTTCGCCGGTTTCCGTTTGTGCGGCGCCGCGTCGACTGGTAGCGATGTCGAATGCGGTAATGCTGTCGCAGGAGGACGAGCGGAAGGAAGTGCTGGGCCCGCCGAAGTCAGTGGCTTTCGATAATGTCGGCCAGCCGACTCGCGCCGCTGAAAGCTTCTCCGAGAAACAAGGAGTTCCCATTTCGGCGCTGTATACGACCATGACTCCGCGGGGCGAATACCTTGCTGCACGGTTGCTGATTCGGGGAAGGGCGGCGCGTGAGATTTTGGCAGAAGCTCTGCCACGCGCGATGAAGGAGTTGGGTTTCCCGCGCTCGATGTATTGGACAGGAAAGAAAGGAGCGCGGTTCGTCCGGCCGGTGCGGTGGCTCGTCGCCCTGCTGAGGGGGGAGGTCATTCCGTTTGATTTCGAGGGCGTCACATCCGGCGATGCGACAGAAGGGCATCGGTTTCTTGGCCGCTCGAAGATTCGAGTGCGAGGCCCGAAAGACTATGTCCCAAAGCTTCGACGCAATTTCGTCTTGGTTGACCCAGCGGACCGCCGCAAGAAGATCGAGCGGGAGATCCGAAGCGCTGCCGTGAAAGGGAAGTGGCAGGTCCGCGAAGACACCGCGCTCCTGAACCTCGTAATCGATCTGAACGAATATCCGACGGTGATCCGCGGGGACTTCGATTCGCGCTATCTCGAATTGCCGTCTGAGGTAATCGTTACGGTCATGCGCGACCATCAAAAGTATTTTGCATTGGAGAACCGCGAGGGCGAAATCGCCCCGCACTTTGTAGCGGTGATCAACCTCGATAAGGATCGTGCCGGACTCGTGCGACGCGGGCACGAGAAGGTGTTGCGCGCCAGGTTGGCGGACGCGGAGTTTTTCTGGCAATCGGATCAGAAGTGTCGGCTGGCCGACTACGCTCAGAAGCTGGCGCATATAACGTTTGAGTCCCGGTTGGGGAGCTATCGCGACAAGACCGAGCGCATGTGCGAGATCGCCCGAAAGACTGCGCGGAACTGGTTTGATGCTGGAGTCCATGAAGCCGATGTGGGCGCTGCGGACCGAGCGGCTCAGCTTGCGAAGTGCGATCTCGCAACGGAGATGGTGCGCGAGTTTACCGAGTTGCAGGGAATCATGGGCGGACTCTACGCAAGAGCTCAGGGAGAAGATGAAGAGGTCGCGTGGGCTGTCTACGATCATTACAAGCCGATCGGAACAGAGGACACGGTTCCCCGCAACCTGACCGGGTGTGTGGTTTCGATTGCCGACAAGCTGGATTCGTTGGTGGCATGCTTCGCCGCCGGCATTGTGCCGTCTGGTTCAAGTGATCCTTTCGCCTTGCGACGAGCCGCCTCAGGCATCGTTCAGATTTTACTGGAGCGGAGCCTGCCGCTGTCGCTCTCTGCGGCAATCTCCACGACGGCCAATGGACTGAGATTGCATCCGCCGAAATTTGAAGTAAGTCCTGAAGTAGAGAAGCGGGTCTTGGAATTCATCTTCGAGCGCGCGAAGTATTTGTTCCGCGAGAAGTACCGGTTCGCCTATGACGAGGTGAACGCCGCCATGGTTGCGGGCGCAGATGACTTGGTGGATGTTCGCAGCAGGATTGTTGCCCTCAGAGCGATCCGGCATTCAAAAAACTTTGAACCGCTTGCCGTTGCGTTCCGGCGAATTCGAAAGATTCTCGAGAAGGCCGGGCCGGATGGGGGCCGGACGGGGACGGTCAATGCGGATCTGCTTCGAGTGGATGCGGAGCGGATTCTCCATCGGGAAGCGCAAGAACTTGCGGGGCGGGCTGGCAAACACAAACGCGCCGGGAATTATAAAGAAGCGCTTGAGGCAATCTCCGAATTGCGACCAGCGGTCGATCGATTCTTCGACGACGTCCTGGTGATGGATAAGGATGAAGCGGTGAGGAGAAATCGCTTGGCGCTGCTGGCGAGTCTGCTGCGGGAGTTTTCGACGATAGCGGATTTCGCGGAGATGGCAGAAGAGACCAAGAGCTAGGCGGTCGTGTCGTGGGCCATGTCGACCCGCCGACACGGGCCGGTTTAGCCGCAAAGGGATTTGCAAAGGAGAGGGCTCAAGTGAAATACGTGTACTTTTTTGGAGCGGGTAGAGCGGAAGGCAACGGCCAGATGAAAGACATTCTCGGTGGCAAAGGAGCGGGTTTAGCCGAGATGACGCGAATCGGACTGCCGGTTCCGGCGGGATTCACGATCTCGACAGAGGCGTGCGACTTCTATTTCAAACATGAGCGAAAGCATCCGAAGGAACTGGCGGCACAGGTAAAGGCAAATCTGGCGCACCTGGAAAAAGTGGCCAAGAAAAAACTGGGGGATCGAAGCGATCCGCTGCTGGTCAGCGTGCGTTCGGGATCAGCGCGGTCAATGCCGGGAATGATGGAGACGATTCTGAATCTTGGTTTGAATTCGCAGTCGGTCGAAGCGCTCGCACGCAAGACAGGCAATGAGCGTTTTGCCTATGACGCCTATCGCAGGTTCGTGCAGATGTACTCGAGCGTGGTAATTGGCTTGCCAAAAGATGAACTCGAACAGAAATTGCGAAACCTCAAGGATCGCTTGAGGGTTAAGGACGACACGCAGATTCCAGCCGATGGGCTAAAGGAACTCGTCCGAGAGTATCGTGATTACTTCCAGCAGAAGACAGGGAAGCCGTTTCCCGAGGATCCACAGGAGCAGCTCTGGGGTGCGATCGGCGCCGTGTTTGAATCGTGGATGGGCGAGAAGGCAGTCACTTACCGGCGAGTGGAAAAAATCACCGGGTTGCTGGGCACGGCTGTGAATGTGGTTCAGATGGTCTTTGGGAACACGGGAGACGACTCGGGAACAGGCGTTTGCTTTACGCGCGATCCTTCGACGGGTGAGAAGGACTTCTTCGGCGACTTTCTGCTGAACGCGCAGGGCGAGGACGTTGTGGCGGGGATTCGCACTCCCATGCAGTTAGGCGAGATGGCCAAGCGGATGCCGAAAGTCTACAAGCAACTTGAAGGCGTGCGCAAAACCTTGGAACGCCATTATCGTGATATGCAAGATCTGGAGTTCACCGTCGAGAACGGAAAGCTCTACATGCTCCAGACCCGAACGGGGAAACGCTCGCCGGCGGCCACTTTTCGCATTGCAATGGACATGGCAAGCGAAGGACTCATCACTCGCGAGGAGGCGGTCCAGCGAATTCAGCCGGACGACGTGGAGCGTTTGTTTTACCCGGTCATCGCACCTGCGACGAAAAAAGACGATCTTGCGAAGCGGAAGATCGCGACCGGCGTGAACGCGGTCCCGGGAGCCGCCGGAGGGAAGGCGGTTTTCAGTGCTCACGAAGCGGAAGAGTGGGCGTCGCGCGGCGAGAAGGTGATTTTGGTCCGGCGCGAAACAAGTCCGGAGGACGTAGGCGGGATGCACGTCGCGCAAGGAATACTGACAGCGACAGGAGGCAAGACTAGCCATGCCGCGGTAGTCGCGCGCGGTTGGGGGAAGTGTTGCGTGGTAGGCTGCGAAGTGTTGGACATTGATTACGCGAAGAAATTGATGCACGTGAATGGACGCGCGATCTCTCAGGGAGACTGGCTGACGCTTGACGGGAGCGAGGGGATTGTCTACGAGGGGCAGATCGAGCTTGCTCGGCCAGAACCGTCGAAAGCTTATTCGGTCGTGATGGGTTGGGCCGACAAGATTCGGCGCCTGGGCGTTCGCACAAACGCGGATACGCCGTTCGACGCGCGGCGGGCGCGAGACATGGGTGCTGAGGGTATCGGGCTCTGCCGCACCGAGCACATGTTTTTCAAGGACTTCGAGCAGCCGGCGAAAAGTGCCGAGCGGCAACTGGCCATACAGGAAATGATCATTGCCGATAGCAGGGACGCCCGCAAGCGCGCCCTCGATAAGCTGCTGCCATTTCAGCGGCGTGACTTCACCGGCATTTTTGAGGCGATGAACGGTTTTCCGGTCACGATTCGTTTGATCGACCCGCCGCTTCATGAATTCGTCCCGCACGAGAGAAAGCAGCAGGAAGAGCTGGCAAAGAAAATCGGAGTCCCCGTCGAGGCTGTGATTCGCCGCGTGGAACAGTTGCACGAGGCGAATCCAATGCTTGGTCATCGAGGCTGTCGGCTTGCAATCACCTATCCAGAGATTCTTGAGATGCAAGTGCGAGCGATCATTGAAGCAGCGATTGAATGCCAGAAGAATGGAATTAAAGTGTTTCCTGAGATTATGCATCCGCTCGTAATGGCAAAAAAAGAACTGAAGATTTTGGAGGAGGAAACGCGTAAAGTAGCGGACGCCATCATTTCAGAACATAAAGTTAAACTTCAATATCTGGTCGGTACGATGATCGAGCTCCCGAGAGCTGCGGTGCTCGCCGATCAGATCGCCGAAGTTGCCGAGTTTTTTTCATTTGGTACTAACGATCTCACACAAACAACGATGGGTTTGTCGCGCGACGATGCCGGCAGATTCCTCCCTGAGTACGTGGACGAGAAAAAAGCGGGAATTTTTACTGGCGACCCGTTCCAGACGCTCGATCAGGAAGGGGTGGGAGTGCTGATCCAATGGGCGATTGAGCGCGGCCGAAAAACACGGCCGAACCTGAAGGTCGGCATCTGCGGCGAGCACGGCGGAGACGCGCAAAGCGTCAAGTTCTGCCACCGGGCAGGAATGAACTATGTGAGTGCGTCGCCTTTCCGCGTACCGATTTCGCGGTTAGCCGCCGCGCAAGCTGTCCTGGAAGAGAAAGCCGCCGCGAAGAACGCGCGATCACGTGCCTGATCCTCCAGGCGGCAGCGCCTGCCGCGTTTAGGTAGGCATCTTCAAGAAAAAGTATAGTCCGGCGAAGGCGAAGACGGCATCCGGAGCCCAAGCAGCCAAGAACGGCGGCAACTGCCCAACCGCACCCAGGGCTTCAAAAAGAGCGGCAATCGACCAATACGCGATCCCGATACCGACCGCAAGCGCAATTCCACCGACGGCCCCGCGCGTACCGACGAGCAGCGAGAATGGTATCGCCAGAAAAACGATGATCGTAGCGATCAGCGGGAAAGCGATCTTCTTGTGCCATTCGACGGACAAACGAGAGGTTTCAAACCCTGCTTTTTGCAAATTGCGGATGTAACTCCGAAGCTGCCACCAATTCATCTGGTTGTACTGAAAGACCTCGCGTTTGAAGTAAGAGGGTTGCTCCGAAACTTGAGCAAACGAATCAACGCGGAACGGGGTGTACGACCTGACTGACGAGTCGGAAAAGTCCCGGACCCAGCCCTCTTCCAGTATCCAAGAATTCAGATTGGGCTCCCAGTAAGCGCGATTTGCATAGATGCGTCGTTGAATCTGGAAAGTCGAAGGATTCAGTTCGAAGACATTTAGGCCGCCAAACGAATTGTTGTCCGGGTCGAAGAGCTGGTAATTGTAAATATTGTCGTGCGCTCCGAATATCCACTGATGAGTTGGCTGAAAGTAAGTCTCCGCAGGCCGCCCTTTGATGCGGTCATGCAGAGCGTCCTGCCGCTGATTTGCGTAAGGCAAGATCGAATCGTCGAGCAGGAACATCGCGCCACTCAAGAGCACACCGGCCAGGATCAAGGGCAGAGCCAGGCGAAACAAGCTGACGCCGGACGCTCGGAAGGCCGTAATTTCGTTGTTTTTTGCGAGCAGGCCTAGCGTGATCAGTGTCGCGACCAGCGCGGCGAGGGGCAGGAGTTGATAGACCATCATAGGAAGCAAGTGCGCGAAGTAATTGACGACAACGGAAATGGGAATGTGATTCTTGGCAATATCGCCCAGGAGATCGAACAACGTGAAGGCGTCGAACAAGATCATGAAACTGGCAAGCATCAGCACGATCCAATAGAAGAACGTGCCGAGAACGTATTGATCAAAAATCAGAGGGAACGCCCAGGTGCGATATTTCCTGCGGCGGGACGGCTCGATTTGCAGCGTTGCGCGGACAATCGCCGGAGAATTTGCGGGCGTTTCTCTCGCTACTTCCCGTCGCATTTTCCGCTGATGCAAAAGGCTGCGGCGAAGATGGTCGAGCCAGCGCGCCTCTGGATGAATGTGCTCGATGCGCCGCAGGAGGACCAGCGCGACTGCGAAGGCGATGATATTCGCAGTCCACACGCCGATCACCGGCGAAAGCATGCCGTTTTGCGCGAAATGAACGCCCGTGACGAAAAACAAGTAATAACCGCAAATCAGTAGAATCGTGATTACAAACCCGGCAGCGCGCCCGCCGCGGCGAGGGCGCACACCTACAGGCACGCCCAGCAGAGCAAAAATCAAGCAGGCAATCGGCAACGCAATGCGCTGCTGGAACTCGGCACGAGCGGTGCGGGCGGCAGCAGGCCCGCTGACCGAAAGTAGTTGGTGCACAGTGCGCTCGCGATCGTTCGGAGCGCGAGGGCTATTTGCGGCATTGTCGGAGCCAGAAAAAGGCAAGTTCATGGACTCGTCCGCAGACGTTGAGAGATCGTAGTGGGCTGGATTTTGTGGGTCGTACTCGTGACTGGAAACGTCATCCAGATGAAGGCTCATCTTGCCCGTTCGCGGATCGGCGGCTACAATGGCATTTCTTGCTACGGTGATTTTCGAAACCGTGGAAGAACTGGAATCCGCCAGGAAGACACCTCGCCAGTGCATGCCGGACGCGGCGACATCCTCCACGTAGAGAACGAGGTGAGGGAAACGCTCGTCAAAAACACGCGGCTGGATGGCCAGAGACGCCTGAGAAACGCGGAGGCGGTCTTCGAGCGAGGTGAGAGTTCGCAGGGAAAGCGGGCCTAGCCAAAGGGTGATGAAGAACGTCAGTATCGTGGCTGCGAGTGCGATGCCGCCGATGGGCAGCAGGAGGCGGCGAAGGCTCACGCCGCTGGCGTTGAGAGCGACGATTTCGCTGTCCGCAGAAAGCCGCCCCAGGCCAATCAGGACACCTACGAGCATCGACATTGGAATTGTGAAAATGAGTACCGGCGGAAGAGAGCAGAGAACAAGTGTGGCGGTTTCCTTTGCCGTTGCGGCGTGCTGCACGACCAGGTTCATCAACCGCACGAGCTGGGGCACAAAAAACACAAAGGTGAAAACGGCCAGGCCAAGCCACGAGTCGGCGATCACTTCGCGAAAGATGTATCGATCGAGAATGCGCATACAGCGCAAGGCATTCTAGCATGAGCAACAGGAGCGCATTGAAGGGCCGTTCCGCATGAGCCGTGTTCACTTGGCTCTGGTGTGGCACATGCATCAGCCCCAATACCGCGACCCCGCAACCCACCGCTACATCTTGCCGTGGACGCGCCTGCATGCCGTCAAAGACTACTGGGGCATGGTGCGCGCTCTGGAAGCGACTCCGGAGGTCCATGCGACTTTCAACGTGGTTCCGTCGCTCGCCAGGCAGATCGAAGAATACGCGAGCGGCAAATTCAATGACCCGTGGTTCGACGTCGCGTTCAAATCTTCTGCAGAGTTAACTGTAGCGGAGAAGCATGAGATCCTGCATCGCGCGTTTCAGTTGAATCATGAACAGTTGATGAGTCGCTGGCCGCGCTTCGTGGAACTCTTCAAGTGGTCGCAGCGTTTGGGAAACGAACGCGCATCCGAGCAATTCGGCGTTCGCGATTGGTGCGATCTGCAGATCCTTTCACAGCTGGCGTGGATGGATGAGGAATACCTGGCGAACGATGCGATTGTTTCTGCACTGGTCCGGCAGGGCTCGAGTTTTTCAGAGCTCGACAAGGAGAATCTGCGCGCCAAGCAGGCGGAATTACTTCGACGAGTCCTTCCGGAGTATCGGCGTGCGGCAGAGAGAGGGCAAATCGAGATTTCCACGACTCCTTTTTATCATCCGATCTTGCCTCTGCTCTGTGATTCACAGATCGCGCGGGTTGCAAATCCGCACAGTCCGTCGCTCACGCCTTCATTTCGATTTCCAGAAGATGCGAAGGAGCAACTCGTCCGCGCACAGAGTTATCACGCGCGGCTTTTTGGCAAGGCGCCGGAAGGGCTGTGGCCCTCGGAGGGTTCGGTTTCCGACGAAATCCTGGGAATCGCGGCGGAATTGGGTTTCCGCTGGTTTGCGACCGATGAAGGCGTTCTGGGCCGCACTCGCAATATCGGTTTTTGGCGCGACGCCGATGGTGTTCCCGAAAACGCCCGGGAATTGTACTCACCTTGGAAGTTCAGAATTGGCGGGCGGGAGATTTACGGCTTCTTTCGCGACCACTATCTTTCCGATTTGGTCGGGTTTGTGTATGCGCGCATGGGTGCCTCCGAAGCAGCAGAAGACTTTCACCGGCGGTTGCGTAGGATCGGCGATCGAACCCACCCGGGCAAGCCAGCAACGGTCGCTGTGATTCTCGATGGCGAAAATGCATGGGAATATTATCCGGGGAATGGTCGCGAGTTCTTGCGCCAACTTTACGAACGCATTGCGGGCGATCCAGACATCCGTGCGCTTACGGTGAGCGAAGCAATCGCCCAGGCGGGTGACGTCGGCACGCTGGAAGGAATTTTTCCGGCTTCTTGGATAAACGCGAATTTCGATATCTGGATCGGGCACTCGCAGGACATACGCGCATGGGAGTTACTGCGAAATGCCAGAGAGGCTTACGCCAAGGTCGAGAGTGAAGAGGTGAACGTCCGGAATGAAAATCGCGACAAGATCAACCTTCCGCGAGCACGCGAGGCGCTTCTTGCGGCGGAAGGCAGCGACTGGTGCTGGTGGTACGGCCCGGAGAATAGCTCGTCGACCGATGCAGAATTCGATGAGCTTTACCGCAAACATTTGACCGAGGCGTACGTTGCGCTGGGGCAGGCGGTGCCGCCGAGCGTGTCCGAGCCAATCAAGCGCACGCACGCTGTCTCCCAGGTGGCCCCGCCAACGGATTGGCTCAGAGTGCAGGTGGACGGTCGTGTGAGTTCGTATTTCGAGTGGCTGGGCGCGGGATATTACTCGACCATCCGGCGCGGCGGCGCGATGTACGGCCAGATGCAGTTCATCGGCGAGATCTTCTACGGCTTCAATGAAGAGTACTTGTTCGTGCGCATCGATCCTTTGTGCGAGAGTTTTGCTCAGCTTGGGGATTGTGAATTCCGCATTACTCTCGGGGTGGCCGCGATGCTTCACATCTCTGTGCGCATCCATAATGGAAAGCTGCTGGCCCTTTCCGCCGAACAGGATGGGCTGAAATGGGAGCGTCGAGACGCACGTCTTTCCGTCGCCGTTGGAAAAGTTATTGAAGCAGGTTTCGCGAAAAGCATGTTCACTCTGGCAGGGCAAACGGCCATTCGCTTCGGTGTTTCTCTTTGGCGCGAAGGATTGGCTCTTGATTTGGTGCCGCGAGAAGGCCTTATCGATTTGCCCCTGGGCGAGGATTTCTTTGCCTGGCCGGTTGCACCGGCACAGGATGTTCGGTTTTCGAAATAATGGCTTGTCAGCAAATGATTGACAGAATTTCCCCGTCGCGTATAGTTCCATCCGTATTTCTAACCCCCAAAACTAAGAGCGCGTAGTCTTACAGTGAACGGCAGAGTTGTCCGGTCATCGCGGCGCATCTCACCAGCCTCGGGCAGCCACGGACGCGGCTCGTTTGTCTGCAGCGGAGTTGTGTTGAGCGCAGCGGCGGTGTTGTTTCTCGCGTGGCGAACCCCTCGATCGGTGCATTTTGTCGGTGGGCGCCCCGGTGCTTCGCAGCTGTCCTTATCGGCGACAGCGGCCAAGGACGCCGCGCAAAGGCTCGGGAATTTGGGCTGGGCGTTCGAGCCGAATCTTGGACAGGCTGACCCGTCCGTCAAGTTCCTAGCGCGCGCAAACGATGCAACGGTTTTTCTGACGAACGACGGCATCGACATTTCGTGGACGAGTCCGGCGCGAAACGGCAAGCCGCTCCCGTCGGCCAAATCCGATTTCTTGGAGCTGGAGTTTTCCGGAGCGGAGCGGAGCAATGAGCCATCGGGTGAAAGTCTGCTTCCCGGCAAGACAAATTATCTTATCGGACCGAACCCGCGTGCCTGGCACACGAACATCCCGCATTACGCTGCTGTGCGATACGACCGGCTCTATCCCGGAGTGGATGCAAAGTTTTATGGCGGCAAGCACGGGCTCGAATACGACCTAATTGCCGCGCGGAATGCTGATTTGCGACGGATTCGACTTCGAGTGCGGGGAGCGGGCCCTCTCAGCATAGACCAGCCGGGCAACCTGAACATGCGCGTCGGTGCGCGTCAGGTGGCGATGAAGCGCCCGCGTATTTATCAATTGAATGGTGCGGCGCGCCTAGACGTCAGCGGTGGATACCGGCTGCTCGACAGCCATACGGTAGGATTCACTGTCGGCAGACATCGTGCGGACCTGCCGATCGTTATCGACCCGGCGATTTCCGTGGCCTACACAACCTTCCTCGGCGGTAACGGCGCGGAGAAGGGAAATAGCGTCGCCGTAGATTCATCCGGAGATATCTACGTCGGGGGAACCACGACTCTTGCATCATTTTCGGAACCCGCCACATTTACCGGCGGTCCCGCAAGCGGCAGTTCAACTTTATTTGCAGCGAAGATCGATCCGACACAGACTGGCGCCGCGTCGCTGAAGTATCTGACGTTCCTAGGAGGCACCGGCAACGACCAGGGAGGCATGGTAGCGATTGACAATTCAGCGTCGCCGCCCAATCTTGCGATACTCGGATGGACCACCTCTCGCGACTTCCCGGTTACACTCGGGGGCGTTCCCGCAGGGCCGATCAATCTGACCGTGTCCAAGCTGAATGGCACAGGCAACGGCTTAATTTATGCCGAGTATTATGGCGGAAGTGGTGCGGAAGCAACCCAGGGAACGGGTGCAATCCTGTCGAACTCGACCGGTGGTGGCATCGCCACGGATTCTAGCGGAGACGCGTTCGTAACTTCCGACACGACTTCAGTTGATCTGCCCCAGCCAGCAACACCAAGCGCGTTCCAGCCGCTTTTTGAAGGTACGGGAAGCGCCCCGACGACTCCGAATAACGACGGATTGTTTGCGGAGTTCAACTCAACCGGAACGTTGCTCTACGCCACTTATTTTGGAATCACAGCGACCGTGGGCAGCGCGAGCGTCGCTGTCGATACCAGTGGAAACGCTTACGTCGCAGGATTTACGTCGTCCTCAGCCACGTTTCCTGCGGTCAATCCTTTTCAAGCCAGTTACGGCGGCGGCAACTCCGACGGATTTGTCATGGAAATCAGTCCTGTCGTCTCGGGCTCAAACGGGCTCGTATATGCGAGCCTTTTGGGTGGAAGCGGGACGGATCAAGCTCTCTCGATTGCGACCGATACGTCAACCCCCGCGGACGCTTATGTGACAGGCCTCACCCAATCACCCGACCTGATTCCGCCTTCGGGCGTCACGAATGCGCCCTTTCAGTCGTCCCTTGGAAGCGGAGCGACTCAGAACGGCTTTTTTGCCGTTATCAGTCAATCGGGAGGAGTGCCGGCGCTGCAGTACATTACCTACGTGGGCGGAAGCGGCACGGACGCCGCCCAAGGAGTGACCGCCATTTCGCCGACGCAGGTCTACGTGGCGGGGACCACGACATCGTCGAATTTCCCGAGCATTTGTTCGCTGCAGGGATTCACAGGAACCCAAGATGCATTTCTCGCGCAATTTAATCCGTCCGTCGCGGGGACGGCGTCACTTTTGGGTACGACACTTCTTGGCGGCACGGTCACCGCGGAAGCGAACGCCGTGAGCGCCGATACGGCCGGCGATGCCATCTTGTTCGGCGATACCGTCTCACCTGACTTTCCGCTGGCAGGGAATCCACAAACCGGACTTCAGCTCACGTGCACGAGTTGCGCGGAAACTCCGCCACTGTCCGATGCCGTGCTGACAAAGGTGGCGGTGAACGCAAGCGCGTCTGGCTGCGTGGCTTTCAATCCTGCCGTCGCTCAGATCGGCTCTTTCGCTGACGGAACGACGTCGCCTCCGCTCGATGTTCTTGTGACAAATGACGGTAGTGCGAACCTGAACGTCAATTCCGCTACCATCGTAGGCCCGAACAGCACCGATTTTTCGCTCACGCTCAATACCTGCTTGACAAGCTCGCCAATTTCGCCGACCGGAACCTGCGACCTTTCAATTGCCTTTGCGCCTTCGATCATCGGTCCGGAGACCGCCTCTCTCGAGGTTTCCGATGATGGCATCGGCAGCCCCCAGGTGTTAATCCTCAACGGAACCGGAACGGGCGTGGGCGTAACGCTGTTCCCAGGAAACACGCTCAGTTTTCCGAACACGTCCCAGGGTCAGCTGTCGACGCCCCAGTCCATAACGCTTACGAACACAAGCCCGGACAATCTAAACATAACCCAGTTGCCGTTTCAGGGAACGAACCCAACGGATTTTGAGTTGAGCAGTCCCAATACCTGTGCTTTGCCTGCGTCGATTCTTGCTCCTGGTACAACGTGCACAATCGCTGTGCAATTCGCCCCGAATGAGCCAAACCCGCCTGCTGCCGGCCTCTCCCTCTCCGCACAGGACGCGCTCTCGGTTACCGACGCCGTGAATAATTCGACGCAGACATTGACGGTTTCACTCTCGGGGACTGAAGTCGCGGCGGTGCCTGCGATTGTCTTCGCTCCAACTTCACTCACGTTCAGTAGCGAAAATGTAGGCACCGCGACTGCAGCGCAGCCGATCAGCGTCACCAACACAGGCTCGGCTCCCCTCGCGATATCGAGCATTGGTGTGACGGGCGCGAATGCAGGAGATTTTCCGGAAACGAATACGTGCCCCCTTGCGCCGACAACGATTGCGGTTAACGGAACCTGCACAATCTCCGTTACGTTCCAACCCACAGCCATTGGTCCACGATCGGCCGCCGTTTCCGTGTCTGACAACGCGGGTTCGTCCCCACAAACTGTGGCGTTGACAGGGACCGGTACTGCGGCCGGAGTAACACTCACACCCTCTGGGGTGACGTTTGCTGGCCAAAACCCCGGTATGCCTGCCAGCGCTCCCCAAACGATAACGCTGCAAAACACGGGAAATGGCCCGCTGACGATTTCCAGCATAAGCATCACCGGTGCAAATGCCGGTGACTTTGCCGAAACGAATAATTGCCCCGGGTCCAGTGCCACGTTGAATGTCGGCGGCGCATGCGCCATTGCCGTAACGTTCGCTCCGACCGGTACGGGCTCTCGCTCGGCTTCGCTCACGGTTTCCGATAATGCCGTTCCATCACCGCAACTTGTTTCTTTGAGCGGGACTGGCACGGCGCCTGAAGCGCAGTTAAACGTATCAAGTGTTGCTTTCGGCTCGGAGATTGTCGGCGCGGTGACTGCCAGCCAGCCCGTTCAGGTGAACAACAGTGGGAACGGTCCGCTGGTGATCACCCATGTCGGATTCACCGGCTTCGACCCTAACGATTTTCAAGCGTCGGGGAGCTGTGTCGGAGCGAACGGCTCTGGGGTCTCTGTCGTTGCCGGCTCCGGTTGTACCGTGAATGTCGCGTTCTCTCCCACGACGACAGGATCGCGCGCCGCCTTGCTCAGTGTTACCGATAATGCCGCTGGCAGTCCTCAACAGATTCCCGTCGCCGGCACAGCCACGGACCTTCAGTTAGGCATTGGGTCCGGTGGTACTACGTCGGCAACGATAAGCGCAGGCGAGACAGCTACTTTCAACCTGCAGGCGACGCCCGTAAATGGTTTTACAGGAACGGTCGCGATGTCGTGTGCCGACCCCATGCCAGCTTCAACGTGTACACTGTCGCCGCAGCAACTGGCAGTTTCGGGAACCCAGCCTGTAGGCTTTAGCGTGTCGGTGACGAGCACGGCGCGCAGCGCGATACCGCGGTTGGTTCGCAAGATTCCGCCGGGCAGTCAAGGCCCTTTCTTCACCGGACTCTTGCTGCTCACGTTTCTATTCCTGTGGCTCTGGAATTGGGGGCAGCAGCGGAAGCGCCGCGTTCGTTTGACATTCCTGCTGGCGGGCGCTCTGCTGATGTGCTCGTGCGGGGGCGGCGAAACGAAAGCTTCGTCGAGTGGCACTCCGGCGGGAAGCTACACGGTTGTCGCGACTGGCGCAATCTCGGGCACGTCGCGGACCGTGAATCTAACGATCACAGTTCAGTAGCCTGAACCCGTAGCGTGCTCCGTGGCTCGAGTTCCAAAGTTCAAAACTCCTTGACAGCAAGGCCACGAGGATCGTTTCCAACCGGCACCAGATTGATGAGGCAGCCAGCGGGGCTGCCGGAAGCCTGGGAGCAACCCTCGGTACGGATCACAGCGAGCTGATCCGATCCCGCGTCGACTGCAAGCAACGTGTCTCCGAGCGACGCGAATTCCAGCACCCCCGGTTGCGATCCGATGGCGATAGGTTGCAGAACTTGCCGCAGCCGAATCTGTACTGGCACGATTTGCGACGCGCCCGGATCAGAAACGTAGAGAAGCTGCCCGTCCGGTGAGAGCACCCCATCGTCTGGAGAAGATCCCAACGTGACATAACCGGCCACATCATTCGTCCATGTGTCAACCACGATGAGTCCATGGGCTTCGGGCGAAGGGATGTAGAGTTCACCGCCATCGCCGCTCATAACCAGACTGGCTGGCCTGCCGCCAAGCTCTAGATTTGCGATCAAAGCGGGCTTGCGAAGGTCAATGATGGAGATGCGGGCAGAGTCGCCAGACGAGATGTACGCCTTCGAACTGTCCGGCAGCACGGCAACCTGTTCGGGTTGAGACGCCACGCGAATCGTTGCAATATTCACGAAGGTGGACCCATTCAAAAGGGAGACCGTGGAGTCTCCGCGATTGGTCACGATGATGAGTTTTCCATTCGGCGTAACACGAGCGATCCATGGCTGCTTGCCCGTGCGGGCGCGCGCGATGACTTGGCGCGACACGCAGTCAATCTCCGCAACGCTGTCTGATCCCGAAACCGCGACATAGGCGTGCTCGCCGTCGCGGGAAAAATCCACCGCGTAGGGATCCGACCCGACCGGAGTGCGGGCCACAACTCGCCCAACCTTCGTATCGTAGACCCAGAGGTATCCACCCGACGTACTTACGCCCCAGATTTCGCTGCGTTTCGGATGGGCTCGGATTCCGCTTGGTGTTGGTCCAACGGAAACGGTCGCTGTGGCCGCGAGTGTGACTAAATTGATGACTGTAAGTGTGCCGTCCGCGGAGTTTGCGACATAGGCATACAAATGCCCGCCGGGTCGCAGAAACGACGGCCGGTGTTCGAGGGCGATTTCGCGTGCAGCGATGGCAAGCAAGACGAGGAGGATAAGGACCAGCCGTATGTTCCATCGGAATTCACGGCCTGGCGATTTGGACTCGGATGGGAGCGGCACGGCAGCTGCGTCAGTTGAGGGTGCGATGCACCACGCCCGCAATTGCCCGGACCTCGGTCATCAGCAACTCTAGTTCCTCCGGAACGATCGATTGCGCTCCGTCGGAAAGAGCACGATCAGGATCATGATGAACCTCGACCAGCAAGCCGTCAGCGCCAACGGCCACCGCCGCACGCGACAAGGGGAGCACTTTATTTCTGCGTCCCGTTCCGTGGCTGGGATCGACGAGAATCGGCAAATGACTGCGCAGCTGAACCGCCGGGATTACACTCAAGTCGAGCGTGTTGCGCGTGTGGTCGGTGAACGTCCGCACTCCTCGCTCGCATAAAATCACGCGATAATTCCCTTCCGAAAGTACGTATTCGGCGGCCATCAAAAACTCATCCAGCGTAGCCGACATTCCTCGTTTTAAAAGGATGGGTTTCTTTGCCTTGCCTGCACGTTTGAGAAGCGAGAAATTCTGCATGTTGCGCGCGCCAATCTGGATTACGTCGGCATGCTCTTCGACGAGATCAAGGCTTTCGTTATCAATCGCTTCCGTCACGATTCCCAAGCCAAACTCGTCGCGAATCTCCGCCATCATCTCGAGCGCGGGTTTGCCAAGGCCTTGAAAACTATAGGGGGAAGTGCGCGGTTTATACGCGCCGCCGCGGAAAAGATGCACGCCAGCTGCCTTCACGTGCGAAGCAACCTTTCTTGCTTGCTCGCGACTCTCGACTGCGCATGGACCGGCGATCATCACCAGGTTCGCGCCGCCGATCGAAACCTCGCCCGCCGGCGTCGGCACTTTCACGACCGTATTCTCTTCCTTTGCATCGCGGCTCACGAGCTTGTACGGCTTGCTGACCGGAATACACTCGACGACGCCGGACATGGCCTCGAGCGAGCCCACGTCCACGGCGCCGGAGTTTCCAGTTATGCCAATCGCCGTGCGATTTGATCCGGGAATGGGATGGGCGCGCAGGCCCAGTGATTCTATGCGTTCGCAAACCGCTCGAACTTGCTCATCGGTGGCATGAGCCTGCATTACAACCAGCATGTCAATGGTCTCCCTGGTGTCGTAATCTCGTTTTGCCTCGGTACCCCGAAGGACAAGTTTCCGCAGCGGAAGCGAATAAAACAGTCTACTGCATCGCGCCTGCGCACTGCAATCGGCCGAATATGCTCTTCCGAATCGGGAGTGTTGAATGGGACGCTCATTCCGCTACATTTACAGCTTCTCTTTCCGAAAGCCGTTCTGTAATCACACGCCTCGATTCCTCGAGAATCGTTTGGAAGATAGCTAGGAGAGCCGCAGCATCCAGCGGCCCGGGATTCGCGCGCTGCACGCGTTGAAGGATGCTTTCTTCGCGAGTCTTATCCCACATGGGCAGGCTCGTGTCTTTCTTGAGTTGTACCACCTGGATCGACATTTGCGCGCGCCGGTTCAACAAACGCACGAGTTCGCGGTCCACTTCGTCAATGCGCCTTCGGTGATCATTGAGCGTCATCTCAGTCTCCTTGCCGGGGTTTCGCTGGGGCCTCCGCAGCACTATGGAACCAAAAAAAAACCGCAAACCCTGTCTTGGGGTTTGCGGCCACTTCCAGTGAGCTTTTGCGCTGGTTTTACATTTCGTACCCTGCGCCCGCACGCTCTACCGTGGCCGCTACCCTGTAAGGATAGCGGTAGGTAAAGCTGGAATAATAATATCGCTGCGCGTTCGCGAGAATCATAACCGTCAGCAGTCTAGGGAAAATTCAGCCCCGAGTCAAGAGGCAGTTGTTTCCGATGTTTGCGAAAGCCGGAAGAATCCACTAGAATGTTCATTCACGTTTCAAACGAAACGCGACTCCGAGGGAATGGAAGAACCTCACCACAGTTCAATTCAGCCGTATATCCCCAGCGACGAATACCGCCCCGAACCCGAAGCCAAGCCGTTGCTCCCAGTCTGGCTTGACGGCAGCATGCGCATCGGAATCCACACCTCCATAGCCGGAGACGTGTGTTCCGCGCTTGATATTGCGCATGGGTTAGGCGCGAACGCGCTGCAGATTTTCTCATCCAGTCCCAGGATGTGGAGCCGTGGAACCCTCGGATCGAAAGCCATGAAAGCCTCTTCGGCGCGATTCCGTGCTCGGCGCAAGGAACTCGAGTTAGGCCCGCTCGTAATCCACACGAATTACTTAATTAACCTTGCCTCGCACCAGCCCGTCTTGCGCGTGCGCTCCATTCAGGCTTTTCACGACGAACTTGTCCGCGCCGTTTCGCTCGGTGCGGATTTTCTTGTGATGCACCCCGGCTGCGCCTGCGGCGTTGAGATGAAAGCTGCGATCGCCGCCACCGCGGATGGGCTGAAACAAGCTGCCCGTGGCATCAATTTTGCGGGCTTGCGAATTCTGCTCGAAAACACTGCCGGGCAGGGCACTTCGGTGGGCTCGCGCTTCTCCGAACTTCGCGGGATTGTGGATCTTTGCGCGGAATTGCCCATGGGTGTGTGTCTGGACACGGCGCACTTGTTCGCGGCGGGCCATGACCTTCGCCGCGCGGAAGGATTGGATCGTGCACTCGCCGAAATTTCCACGACAGTAGGCCTGGAGCGCGTTTTTGTTGTCCACGTCAATGACTCTAAGGGCGCTCTTGGTTCGCATCTTGACCGTCACGAGCACATTGGCAAAGGCAGGATCAGACTGGAGGGATTTCGCAGAATCCTGAACCATCGGCAGCTCGCAGGGCGCGCGTTTATCTTGGAAACGCCTATCGATCGTCCCGGCGACGACCGCAGGAATGTCGACATGCTCTGGCGGCTTGCTGGCCAAAAACCGCGCAGCATCCGTGGTGCGAAAGATGGATTTGTTCTCCGACCTCGCAAAAAGGGCCCCGGGCTGGCGGCCGCGGCACGGATTTCGCGAAAAACTCAGGCACAGAAAAAGTCTGCAAGACGGAGAGGATGACTGCAACTTTGAGCGAGTACGATCCGCAGCGCATCGAAGCGAAGTGGCAGAAAATCTGGAACGAGCAGGGCGCGTTCAATGCCGACCGCGACCCCGCGCGGCCGAAATACTACGTTCTGGAGATGCTGCCATACCCCTCCGGCACTTTGCACATGGGCCACATGCGCAACTATTCCATCGGCGACGCCGTGGCGCGCTTCAAGCGCATGCGCGGCCTCAACGTGCTGCATCCGATTGGGTGGGATTCGTTCGGTCTGCCTGCGGAAAACGCAGCGATCAAAAACGGCATCCCTCCTCGCCAGTGGACGAATTCCAACATCCAGCAAATGAAGGCTGTCTGCCAGCGCTTCGGCTTCAGCTACGATTGGCGTCGCGAAATTTCTACATGCGAGCCGGAGTACTACCGCTGGAACCAATGGTTTTTCCTGAAAATGCTGGAGCGCGGGTTGGCCTATCGCAAGCTCAGCAAAGTGAATTGGTGTCCGCAGTGCCACACCGTGTTGGCAAACGAGCAAGTCGTGGACGGCTTTTGCTGGCGGCACGAATCAGCCGCGGTGGAAATACGCGAAATCGAGCAGTGGTTCTGGCGGATCACGAATTACTCTGACGAGCTCCTTGCGGACATGACCCAACTGAAGGAGGGCTGGCCCGAGCGGGTCCTCGTCATGCAAGAGAATTGGATTGGAAAATCGCGCGGCGCACGCGTCCAATTCGCACTGTCGGAGATGCAGGCCGCGCCGCTCGAAGTCTTCACGACGCGCATCGACACGATTTACGGGGCCTCCGCCGTGGTGCTTTCTCCGCATCATCCGAGCCTGGTCGAACTGATCGCACGAGTGCCGGGCAGCCATGCGATGGCGGGACAGTTGGAATCCATGCGGAAGGTGAACTTAAAGGCAGCAGACCTAGCGACGGCGGAAAAGGTCGGTTTCTTTACGGGCCGGTTCGCACTGAACCCGTTTTCCGGCGAGCGCCTGCCCGTTTGGGCAGCCAATTTCGTGCTGGCCGAGTATGGCACCGGCGCCGTGATGTGCGTCCCGGCTCATGACCAGCGGGATTTTGAGTTTGCACAAAAATACCGCCTACCGTTCAAGGTTGTTGTGCAGCCTCTCAACGGTTCGACGCCGCGCGCGGACCAAATGGAACAGGCTTTCACCGAGTACGGCCGCTCCGTCAATTCCGGGCCCTATAGCGGTCTGGAATCGCCTGCGGCCATCGGGAAAATGACCGCGGATGCCGAGGCGAAGAAGTTCGGGAAGGCGGAAACAACCTATCGCCTCAAGGATTGGGGCATTTCGCGCCAGCGATACTGGGGCACGCCGATCCCGGTGGTGTATTGCAAGAAAGACGGCGTGGTCGGTGTTCCGGAGGACCAGCTGCCGGTTCGCTTGCCGGAGAAGGTGGTTCTGACCGGTGAAGGGAAGTCTCCGCTCGCCAATGTTCCGGAATTTTTGAACACAACCTGCCCGAAATGCGGCGGCCCTGCCGAACGCGAGACGGACACGATGGACACCTTCGTCGACTCCTCGTGGTATTTCTATCGTTATACCGATGCGCATAATGACCGCGCTCCGTATGATCCGGCGAACGTTCAGTATTGGTTTCCCATCGACCAATACATTGGCGGAATCGAACATGCGATCCTGCACCTGATTTATTCGCGATTCTTCGCCAAGGTGATGCGCGACCTGGGACTCATTCGGCATAGCGAACCCGTTCGGCGACTTTTTTCTCAAGGCATGGTGCAAAAAGGCGGGCGCGCCATGTCAAAATCCCACGGGAACGTCGTGGGCGCCGACGAAATGGCCCAGAAATACGGCTGCGACACCGCGCGCATGTATACACTCTTCGCCGCTCCTCCTGCGAAAGATCTCGAGTGGAGCGAGGATGGCATTGAAGGCTGCTCTCGATTTCTCAACAAGGTGTACCGCCTCGTTGACCGGCACGCTGCGAATCTGCGAAACACAGGCAGGATGAGCGAATCATTCGACCTAGCGCAGGCGTCAGCAAAAGAAAAACTCCTACTTCGCAAGGCGCATCAGACGCTCAAACGTGTCACGAACGATTTTGAAGTTCGCTGGCACTTCAATTCCTCGATTGCGCTCATCATGGAGTATTACAATGAGATTCAGGCGCAGGAGCCGCTCGAGCAGGAGGCTCGGCCCGAGGTCGGGAAGCGTCTGATTGAATTGCTCGTTCTGATGCTCGCGCCCATGACTCCGCATATCTGTGAAGAGCTTTGGGAGATGCTCGGTCATGTCGACGGCCTCGGGCGTATTTCCTGGCCCCAGTTCCGCGAGGACCTGGCCAAAGAGGAACAATTTGAGGTCGTTATTCAGATCAACGGTCGCGTGCGGGGGAAAATTCAGGTCGAAGATGGTTTGAACGAAGAGGAAACAAAGGAGCGAGCGCTCGCCGATCCGCGAATCGCTCAGTTAATGAACGGTCAAACCATCGCGAAAGTCATAGTCGTTCCGCGCAAGTTGGTGAACATCGTTTTGCGATAGCAAGATTCCACATACGCGTGGACGAAAGGGAACTTTCAGCATGAACGTGCCGGGCGGCGTAATTGTGTTGGATTTTGGCGGCCAGTACACTCAGCTGATCGCGCGGCGTATTCGCGAACAGGAAGTGTTTTCGGCGATTCTCCCGTGCACCGCCTCCATCGACGATATTGAACGCCTCCGGCCGGCTGGCGTAGTCCTGTCCGGCGGCCCCAGCTCGGTCTACGACAAAGAAGCGCCGGTCTGCGACAGCCGCGTGCTTCGCCTTGGTCTTCCTGTGTTGGGGATTTGTTACGGAATGCAGTGGATGGCTCATTCGCTCGGCGGCAATGTGGTGAAAGCCGACCACCGGGAATACGGCCCGGCGACGCTCGACCGGGAAAAAGACTCAACGCTCTTCCGCGGCCTTCCCGAGCACTTGAAAGTTTGGAACAGTCATGGCGACCATGTCATTGGTTTGCCCTCCGGATTCGAGACCATCGGCCGCACCGATAATGCTGTTGCAGCGATCGAAGACTCCTCACGGCACCTTTACGGCGTCGAATTTCATCCGGAGGTTCAACATACCGAGCGCGGCTCGGAGATTCTTCGCAATTTCGTTTTTGAAGTTTGTCGCGCAAAGAAAAACTGGAGTCGCACCTCGTTTATTTCCGACGCCGTTGAGGCCATTCGCAGGCAGGTCGGCGATGCGCAGGCTCTGTGCGCGCTCAGCGGCGGTGTGGATTCCACAGTTGCCGCTGTGCTTGTTCACCGCGCAATCGGCGACCGGTTGACCAACGTTTTCGTTGATACGGGCTTGCTGCGGCGGAACGAATTCCAGGAAACACTGGACCTGCTGCAAGGGAGGCTGGGTCTGAGCGTCGAGGGCGTGGACGCCTCCGAGCGTTTTCTCGCGCGGCTGGATGAGGTCACCGACCCTGAAGAAAAACGCAAACGAATCGGTGCCGAGTTTATCGCCGTCTTTGCCGAAGAAGCGAAGCGCCTCGCGCGTGACTCCAATTCCGAAATGCGATTTCTGGTTCAGGGAACGCTCTATCCTGACGTGATCGAGTCCGTTTCGGTTAAAGGGCCTTCGGCGGTCATCAAGACCCATCATAATGTTGGCGGTCTTCCCAAAGACCTGCCGTTCGAGCTCATCGAACCTCTTCGCGACCTCTTCAAGGACGAGGTCCGGCTGATCGGCAGGGAACTGGGTCTTCCGGACGAGATACTTTTGAAACATCCGTTTCCCGGCCCCGGATTAGCGGTTCGACTATTGGGTGAAGTGACCAGGGATAAACTTCAGACTCTCCGCGGTGCGGATGCGGTTGTGGTGGAAGAAATCCGTCGCGCTGGGCTCTACAGCAAAGTATGGCAGGCATTTGCTGTATTGCTGCCGGTGAGAAGCGTGGGTGTGATGGGTGATTATCGAACGTACGGCTACACCATCACGGTTCGCGTGGTCACGTCGGAAGACGCCATGACTGCCGATTGGGCGCGCTTGCCCTGGGACGTATTGGAGAGGATATCCGTTCGTATCGTGAACGAAGTTCGCGATGTCACACGCATCGTGTATGACATCAGCTCCAAGCCTCCCAGCACCATCGAGTGGGAGTAGCGCGCCAGTTTACACGGGAAAATGACCGCTTTTAGCGGGTGGCCATTTTCTGGGCCATGTAAAACAAGAGGCGGCGATCCGCTTCATCGATGCGCCCGAGGGCACGACGGAAACGGCCAAGGAACCGTGCCTCTTTGCCCGCGCTTCCCCACGCAATGTCATCTGACGACTTGCGCTTCGGAAGATTTGGCAGTTCGGGTGGCTCTTCGCCGTCGTAGAATAGCTGGTACAGCGGAATCTCCATCGCTCGTGCCAGCTTCTCCAACGTCTCGATCGCCGGAACGGTATGACCGTTCTCGACGCGAGAGATGTAACAGCGAAGCAGCCCCGTGCGCTTTTCGATATCGCCCTGGGACAGCTTCTTGAACTCGCGCAGTGTGCGCAACCGCTCTCCGATTATCATGAGGGGATTGTCACATGAAACATATGGTTACCGCAAGAGCTAACTGACACGATACGGGTATAATAGCGATGAAACCAAAACCGCATGGATAACGTCCCAAAACATGTGGCAGCCAGCGCAGCTGCGGTAGCGATTCCTGTACGGGCTCGGTCCGCCAAACCGGATGACCGCGAACTGGTCATGCAGGCGCAAAAGGGTGTAAGCAGCGCTTTTGAGCAGCTCGTGCTCAGGCATCAGCAGAGGGTAATCGCGGTGGTCGGCGGGATTTTGCGCCGGCGCGAAGACGTCGAAGACGTAGCGCAGCAGGTGTTTCTGAAGGCCTATGTTTCGATTCGGCGTTTCGACATGCGCTCGGCCTTTTCGACGTGGCTGTACAAGATCGCTGTCAACGAGTGCTGGGATTACCTAAGGAAGAAGAAGGTGCGGCCCCTGAACTACGAGTCGGATCTGAGCGAGGAACAGGCCCGTCACGTTGAACAGTTTGTGAGTGATAGCGCCGAAGCGAGCAATCCCGGAGAACGCGCAGAGCTGAGAGAAATTGTCGAACGCTTGTTGAGCGATCTTGCTGAGGAAGACCGCACAATGCTTATACTCAAGGAAGCTCAGGGCTTCGCGGTGGAGGAAATCGGCAAGATGATGGGCTTGAATGTGAACACGGTGAAAGTGAGGCTATTTCGCGCGCGGCGCCGTCTGGCGACGAATTATCGCCGAAGAATTTCGCATTCAGTTGGTAATGAAGTCAGGAAAAGTGGAGGTTCGGAACCCCGATGACCCCAGGACCAAAGGCCAATAGAGATTGCAGAAAGCTGGAGCCGTTTCTGGATGATTATTTGCAGGGCGAACTGCCGCGCGCAATGACGGACCGCGTGGGTTCGCATCTCGAAACGTGTGGCGATTGCCGGGAGGCGCTGGATGACCTGAGAGTTTCTTCAAAGCTCGTGACCGGCGCGTTTGAGGAAGCCAGCGATCCGGGCGCGGGATTCGCGCGCCTTGTCATGGCTCGCATCAATGCTGCGGAGCAATGGGTGGAGCAGCAGACGAGCTTCTGGCGGCCGTTCGAAGCGATCGCGTGGCGTTTGACGTTCTCGGCCGCGTTGCTGCTCGCGTTTCTTTTCGCATACGGAATAAGGGTGAACAGCCAACCGTCGGTAACGTCAATGGCGGCGCAGCAACCGGACATTTTCACTGTACCGGTGTCAACGGTCCCGTCCAATAGCGACGAGGTTTTGATGGCCATAGCCGAGAGACACCATGAACGATAAGCGAAAAGCCGTCTCTCTGGTCGTTGTTTTGTTTGTCCTGGGGATCGCTCTGGGTGCAGTGGGAGCCCGTCTCTGGGACCGGCACGTTCATGCGAGCCAGACACATCGCTTGTCGAGCGAAATGAAGAGTGTTTTGCAGCTGACGCCGGACCAAACCGCAAAATTTGACGCCATCGTCGCGGCGCAGCGCGCAAACGCACGTGCGCTCGATGAACAAGAACGCGCGGAATGGAGTCCGAAGTGGGATGAGTTACACAAGCAAGGCCGCGATAATATTCGCGCGATCCTGACCCCGGATCAAAAAGTGAAGTTTGAAGCATTCTTGAAACACCTCGACGAAGAAAGGCAGAAACAACAGCAACAGGGCCACTGAACCCGCTGTTCGCAAACCCCAATTATGCCAATTGAAATATCTGTTCCAGGAGAATCTGAAATCTCGCAACTGTCTGCAACAGCAGCCGTAATCACTCTCGATAGCGTCCACAAGACTTACGATCTCGGCGAGGTTCAGGTGCACGCTCTCCGCGGCGTCTCGCTGGAAATCATGCGCGGCGAATTCGTCGCCATCATGGGCGCTTCCGGCTCGGGCAAGTCCACATTGATGAATATTCTCGGCTGCCTGGATCGCCCGACCAAAGGCCGCTATCTCCTCGATGGCACAGACGTGTCCGAGCTGAGCAAGGTCGAACTGGCTCATATTCGCAATCGCAAGATCGGCTTCGTCTTTCAGCAGTTCAACTTGCTCTCGCGCACGACCGCGCTTGAAAACGTCGAGCTGCCGACCCTGTACGCTGGAATTCCTCCTGCGGAGCGCGTGGCGCGCGCCAAGCAATCTCTCGAACGCGTCGGCCTCGCCGAACGTGCCATGCATCATCCTTCGCAGCTTTCCGGCGGCCAGCAACAACGCGTCGCGATTGCTCGCGCGCTCGTTAATCATCCATCGATCCTCCTCGCCGATGAGCCCACCGGGAATCTCGACAGCCGGACGAGCGTCGAAATCATGGACATTTTGCAGCGGCTGAATGAGGACGAAGGGCTGACCGTCGTGCTGGTGACTCATGAGCCGGACATCGCAGCGTATTCGCAACGCGCTCTCGAGTTTCGCGACGGCAAAATGAAGCGTGACACGCGGATTCAAAAACGCTTGATCGCGCGCTTGGTTCTGCCTACCTTGAAATCGCCCGAGGACGAAGACGAACTGGAAGCCAAGGAATCCGCGGACGCGCATCCTGCCAACCCTGCGCCTGCAGAAAACCGCGCCGAGAAATGATCCCGGGTACGCGCCGCGCTAGAAGGGAATATCTTCGTCTGAAATCTGCGGCTCTGGGCCAGAGCTGTCTTCGATCGTCATTGGCTCGTGGTCTGCGCTGTGCGACGTTCCGCCGCCGCCCATTCCCGCCGCCGCTGCTCCTTCCGCGCGTCCTCCGAGCATCCTGAAATTCGTTGCCACAATCTCAAAACTAGTGCGTTTTTGCCCCTCTTTGTCCTGCCACTCGCGAGTTTGAATCCGCCCTTCGATGAAGACGAGAGATCCCTTCCTCAGATATTGCTGGGCAATCTCCGCCTGCTTCCCCCACACGACAATCTTATGCCACTCGGTGCGCTTTTGGCGCTCGCCCGAGCGGTCCTTGTACGTCTCGTCGGTGGCAACTGAGAAATTCGCGACTGCCTGCCCGCCGCCCGTGAATCGTGTTTCCGGATCGCGTCCCAGCCTGCCTACGAGGATTACCTTGTTCACGGACATAGGAAACTCCCTTGAATGGTGAGATCAAAGACGGGGAAAGTATACCTGAAGTGGCCTGGAATCGAATGTGTTCGTGTCGTCGAAGCGATTGCTTACTGGGGCGAAATGCTGCGCAGCTCAGCTTCTGCTTTTTTCGCCTCGTCCGTGCCAGGAAACCGCCGCATCAGCTCGCGAAACTCGTGCTGAGCGCTCGTGGTTTTCTTGGTTTCAATCAGGGCCCGGCCTTTCTCGAGCATCGCCGGAGCCACCTTGGTGCTATGCGCATAATTGGTGATTACGCTGTCGTAGGCTGAGATTGCATCGCCGTAATCTCCCTGCATGTAGGCGATCTCGCCGAGGTAGAATTGCGAATTCGGCGCGAACGGCCCATCCGGGAAATTCTTCAGATAGTCGTTGAACTCATTCTTCGACAGCGTGTAGTTGCCGCTGTTCCGGTCCCGTGTCGCATTCGAATACAGTGTGTCGCCGGAAATGGGAGCCAGGCTCGACGCGGGGGGTTGACTCGCCGCGGGTGGCGCTTGATTCGCCGGGCTATCGCCGTTTCCGGACGTGCCCACTGGCGCCGTCGTCTGCGGCATCGTCCCTGGATTCGCTCCCGTGGCCGGGCCAGTGGCCGGCGCTCCGCCCGACGAAACCCTAGCGCTGATCTGTTGCAGTGTATTCTGTATGTCCGTCATCTGCTGCGCCAGCTTGCCAACGCGCCCCTGCATGTCTTGCATGTTGTCAGACACGCTCTGCATCTCCTGCGTCAGCGAACTATTGTTAGCCCCGTTGTTCGCCGAAGCGTCTTGCAAAGTCTTCTGCAGTGCGCCCATGGTCTGGCTCAAATGATTCGAGGCATCGAGCGACTGCTGCACGAGCGTCTGCATCTGCGCGGTCTTCGTATCGATGTCGGTCTTAAGGTCCTGCTGGTTCTGCAAAATCTGATTGACCGTCTGTTGAATCTGAATGATTTCGCGCGACACAGCGTCAGCCGTCGGCGGAGTGAGCATCGCTCCGCCCATCGCGCCTGCCAGCAAAACGGCCAAGAAGAGCACGACAGTTCTTGCACGCATAAAGCGCCTCCTGATGGTGCGCCGAAGCGCTGCAACCACGCCGGCTGCAGCGCCCGCGGCCTGATTGCAGATTACTACTGCTGTTGAATCATTACAAAGTGCGCGCGCCGGTTCTGGTGCCAGCAGCTCTCCTCATGCTCGGTGCAGAACGGATGTTCTTTGCCCCAGCTCATCGTCTGCAGACGGTCTCCGGTAATTCCGAGAGACACCAGATATTGCTTCGCCGCGTCTGCGCGCCGCTGGCCCAGCCCGAGGTTGTATTCTTCCGAACCGCGTTCGTCGCAATGTCCCTCGATCGTCACGCGAATCTGCGGATAGGAGCGCAAGAACTCCGCGTCCTTCTGCAGCGCCGCGCGCGCGTCCGACGTCAATTCGGATTTGTCGTAATCGTAGAACGCATCGGTGACGTTTTGGTTGAATAGGTCCGCCACGTTGGCCTTGGGTTGTTCCTGCGGCGGAGGTGGCGCGGACACAGTCACCTGCACATTTGCCGTTGCCGAGCCGCCCGGCCCGTTCGCCGTGATGGTGTAGGTGGTCGACTCGGTTGGGCTTACGTTCGTTGACCCTTCCGCCTGGACCTTTCCAACGCCCGGCTCGAGGTCAAGATCCGTCGCGTTCGTCGAAGTCCAATTCAGCGTGGTACTCTGGCCGCTCTGGACCATCGTTGACGACGCGTTCAGTGTAACCGTCGGCTGGGGCTGAGCGGCTGGGGCAGGCGCTTGTGCCGGCGGAGCCGGCGCCACTTTTTTCTTGCAAGCGGCCACGAACGCCAGCGTTGTGAACATTGCAATCAACAGCGACATTCTACGAATAGTACTGCTCTCCATCGAGAATCCTCCTTCGCGCCCTGGGCTGCGCGAGAGATCAGATCAGGGCCGATATATTTAAAATAATTCGGACCTACGATTCAAATCGATTTGAAGCAAACTTCCTTTAAGACAACTACCCCTGGGATAACTGCACAAAAACTCAATGCCGCAGCTTAATGCCAAGACCAGTTCGGCGACTCATTCCGCCCCGCCGAAGACAATTCCCGCGGTTCAGTTCCGTCCGCGAGCATCGACCAGACCTGCAAGGTCCCGCTGCGCGTCGATTCGAATACGATGTGCCGCCCGTCCGGCGCCCAACTCGGCCGCTCATTTTGTCCCGAGTCCCGCGTGAGTTCAATCAACTGATGCGTCGCCAGATCCATCACGTATAGATCATAATTTCCCGCGGGCCTGCGCCAGCTGAATGCCAGCAATTGGCCATTCGGTGACCACGCCGGATCAATGACGTAGCCTGTCGCGGGCAAATCCGCCGCCGCCACGCCCGTCGCCGCAGAAAGAGGTATCTTCTGCATGTTCCCGCCGTCGGAATTCATCTCAAAAAGATCCGGCAGGCCGTCCCGGTCGCTCACAAAAATAATCTGATTGCCGGTTTTCGGATTCCACGTCGGCGACGTGCTCACTGCGAGCGAATACGTCAGCCGGTGCATCTGAAGCCCAAACGAATTCGCTACGTAGATGTCCGGGTTTCCTTGGAAACTGGCCATGAACGCAAGCTGGCTTCCATCGGGAGACCACGCCGGAGAAGAATTTGTCCCCGGATAGTGCGGGAACGAAATCAGTTTGTTCGTAATCATCGAAAACATGCAAATCTGCGCCGAAACAATCTTGCGATACGGCTCGAAGCACGTGAAGGCGATCCGCGAGTCGTCCGGCGACCATCGCGGCGTCAGCGATGTCGACCCGAGATGCGTGAGTTGACGCTGATTCGCGCCGTCATAGTCCATTTCCCAAATTTCCTTATGCCCGCTGCGATTGCTGACGAACGCAATCTTCGTCTGCGCAATCCCCGGCACTCCGCCGCTCAACCGCGAAATAATATCATCGGCGAACTCGTGCGCCAGTTGCCGTGCGCCTTCGTCGGTGGCGTCTCCCGTATAGATTTTCTCCAGAATCGACGACGCCGGTGTCTGCCGCACATCGTAAAGATACCCGGAAAGCGTCAGGGTAGTGCCATTTGCGGTCAAATTGCCAAACGCGACCATCATCGCGCTTGCCGGCGCCTGGCTCCACTGCTGCGCATTGAGTTCATTCGGTACACTGGGAACATTCACAGGATAAAAGCTCGGGCTGACCATATCCACGATTCCCGAGTAGCTCAGGTCATCGGTCAGCACTTGGTGGAATGTCTGTTCAAGCGGCGACGCGGATTTAAACTGCGGCACCGCCAGCTTCACTTTCTGCACGCCGAGTTGCGTTTCAATTTTGAACCAGTCTTGCGAACCCTGCGCCCATCCGCAAGGCGCAGCCACCGCCACCATAGCCCCAAGCAGCACCCAAAGCCCCAAAGCTCTTTTCATTCCGGTTCCCGTCTCCTCACTGCCGGTGAAACTCGAACGTATATTCCACGTTTACCGAACGTCCCGGATACGCCGCCGGCAGTTGATCGAGCGGGCTCGAGCTTTCCACCGCCCGAATCGCCGACGTATCCACCGACTGGTTTCCGCTCGACTGCGTGATTTGCACATTTGTCACCGTGCCGTCGCGCAGAATCGTAAACGTGATTACCCCGGGCGGGGCAAATGACACCGTCGGATCGACGGTCGACGCTGCGTTTTGCCAGTTCATGCTTACCCGCCTTTGCACTGCCTCGACGTACCAGGGAAATTGCGCGCCAAAGCTCCCGCCGTTCGATCCGGAAATGGATATCCCGCCCGGCTTCGACTGATCGGGCCGGAAGCTCGATGTCGGAACCTGTGGTGATCCCCCATTGCCGTAAGGAATTGCATTCTCGGGCGTCGGCGCCTTGTTCGGCAGCACTTTCGACGGCTTGCCTAGGTATTCCGGCTGTTTGTCCTTGTCGAGCTTCGGAAGGTAAATGGCCTTCGATTCATCGGGAGGCGGCGCTTTCGGCTGCGGTGCGGGTATCGCTTTCGGCGGCACCTCGGTTTGATACAGTCCTTTAGTGTTGTCCACAACGCGGCTGTTCGTCGCGATATCCGGCTTGGGCAAGGGAATTGCCGGAACATTTCCCACCAAATTGATCGTCACCGAACCCTGCCCGCCCGGTCCACCCCAGGACGCCCCGTTACGCAAAAAAATGCTCGACGAGATCAGCGCGCCGAACAGAATGACGTGGAACGCCGCCGAATAGCCCAGCTGGGCCTTCAAAGTCGGCGCTTCATGATAAGGAAGGTTTATCTCCATTTCACTATG
The DNA here is from genome assembly GCA_035945715.1 of Candidatus Acidiferrales bacterium. Taxonomy (GTDB): domain Bacteria; phylum Acidobacteriota; class Terriglobia; order Acidiferrales; family UBA7541; genus DAHUXN01. The sequence continues at coordinate 145,804 of DASYZX010000009.1, read as the reverse complement.
AGCCCGGACTGCCCTCCATCGGCTTTGTCACCACGCTAATATTGGTGATGCCGGATTGCCGCAAAGTGTCCACTACCGTTGCCCAGACGCCAAACGGCACAATTTTGTCGCATCTCACGTAAACCGGCGTGTGCTCCAGGTCCTTGTCCAAGGCGAGAACTTTCTGCCCAAGCTCGTGAATATTCACCGGATTCTTGCCCAAGAAAAGCTCCTGCGCCCGGTTAATGCTGATGATGATCTGCGCCTGCGTGACTTCTTTCACCGTCTTCGTCTTGGGCAAATTCACTTGAATCCCGGATTCCAGCAGCGGCGCGGTAATCATGAAGATCACCAGCAGCACCAGCATCACGTCCACAAAAGGCACGATGTTGATGTCGGAAAGCGTCGTCCCCGGCTCTCTTTGTATGTTCGCCATCGCGGTTCGGCTTCAGCTGTAAAGCGTCTCGATCTTGCTCACGAATTCCGTCGCGAAATTGTCCATGCGGACCGCGAAATCGCGGATGCGGTGAACGTAGATGTTGTAGGCGATCACTGCCGGAATCGCTGCGACCAGTCCCATTGCTGTCGTAATCAGCGCGTCCGCAATGCCAGGAGCCACAGCGCGGAGGCTCGATTCTCCCGCCTCTCCCAATCCCGAGAACGCGTCCATCACGCCCCAGACCGTCCCGAAAAGTCCGATAAATGTCGCAGTCGAGCCGATTGTCGCCAGCCACGGCATCCAGCTTTCCATCCGGCGTGTTTCGTCGGCCGAAGCCAGTTGCATTTCCACCAGTATCGCGCGCGGATTCTTCAATTTTCCCGCCGGATGCGGATTCCCGCCTGCCAATTGGCCTTCCAATTCGCGGTATCCCGCGTCGTAAACGCTCACGAAGGGCGAGCCGCTCGAACCCGCCCGCAGCGTATTGGGATCGGGTAGCCCTCGCCCGGTCCGAAAAAGCTGCATGAACCGCCGCGTGCGCGGCTCAGCGATGGCAAACAACCGATATTTCTGGAAAATGATGGCCCAGGAGAAAAGCGAAAGGAAGAGCAGAACCAGGAGCACGGTCCGCGCGACCCAACTCGTCTGGAAAAAGATCGCGCCAAGGCGCCCGACAAAAATCACACCGATAACATGCAAAATATCCTCATCTCCTCAGGGGAAGCGTCCCGGCGCCAAAAATTACCGTAGCACACGCCATAGAGACGGTCAAATTAATCCATCGTAATCCGATATTTCTACCGTGTATAAAACGACACATTCCTGTGAGCTTCCGCCCCGCCTGCGCCGCAACGTGCCCTGTGCTAGACTTTACCCCTGACCATGGGATCTGGAATCGATATTCCTCTTGCGTCTCTGACTGGCAAGCCGGCCGCGCTCGTCTCTGATCGGACTCCCTCGCGTGACCAGACCCGCTCGTTTTACATCGAAACTTTCGGATGCCAGATGAACGCGCATGACTCGGAGAAAGTCGCCGGCGTGCTGCTCGCCCGGGGCTATCGCCAGGTCGAAGCGGCCGACTCCGCCGACATGGTCCTGTTCAACACGTGCAGCATCCGCGAAAAGGCTGCGCAGAAGGTATTTACGCGCCTAAACGATTTTCGTGGCCAGCGAGGGCAAAACAAAGTCATTGGTGTCCTCGGCTGTGTCGCGCAGCAGGAAGGCGAACACATCTTCGAGCGCGCCCCGTGGGTTCGGATGGTCTGCGGCTCGGCAAGCTACCGCAACTTACCCGCCTTGCTCACGGAAATCGAGTCCGGCGGCACGCGCGTAACCGGCCTGAGCCTGGACACCGACGAAACCTTCGAAACCGAGGTCACCCGCCGCGATAATCCAGTTCGCGCCTATCTCACGATCATTGAAGGCTGCGACTATGCCTGCTCCTATTGCGTCGTTCCTCACACGCGCGGGCCGCAGCGCAGCCGCACGAGCGCGGCGGTTCTCAGCGAAGTCCGGCATCTCGTTGAGGATGGCTTCACCGAAGTTCAACTCCTTGGCCAGACTGTCAATTCCTACCGCGACCCCTCCGCAGCCCGGATGAATTTCGCACAGCTGCTTCGCGCCGTTGCCGCGGTACCCGGGATTCGCCGCGTTCGCTTCACGACCTCCCATCCGAACGATTTTACCCCTGAGATTGTCGAGGCCATAGATTCCGTGCCAACGCTCTGCGAGCACATTCATTTGCCCGTACAATCGGGTTCAAGTCGCGTCTTGAAGGAAATGCGCCGCACCTACACACGCGAAGAGTATCTTGAAAGAATCTCCTGGATTCGCGGCGGGCGTCGGCCGTTCAGTATCACTACCGACGCCATTGTCGGCTTTCCCGGCGAAACCGACGCGGAATTCGCCCAGACTCTCTCGCTCCTCGGCGAAGTGAAATTCGACGGCGTTTTTGCTTTCAAGTATTCGCCGCGTCCCAATACATCCGCAAAAGAGATGCCGGACGCAGTTCCGGAGGACGTGAAAAGCCGGCGGCTGGCCATTCTTCAGCAGCGCCAGCGCGAGATTCAAATCCTGGAGAACCAGAGGTTTCTCGCGAGTGAATTCGAAGTTCTGGTGGACGCCCGACACGAATCACGCGGACAATGGTCCGGCCGCACCACCAGCAATCGCATCGTAAATTTCACTTCGCCCGAGCAAAATCTTCTGGGACAATATTGCCAAGTCAAGATCACCGGAGCCGGGCCCAATAGCCTTGTCGGCGAGCACGTCGCCTAATCCGGTCCGCAAGGGAGGGCCCCATGGATCGCAACGAAGAGCGCAAACTGGAAGAGCAGCGTAAAGCGGAAGAAGAAGAGCGCAAAAAACGCGAATTGCCGTCTGAAGAGCCTGACCGATTGACCGAAAAGCTGCTGCGTGAGCGATTGACCGAAAAGACGCGCTGGGGACAGGGCCAGGAAGTATCGCGGAAAGCTGTCGAAGTCGGGAAGCGCGAAACCGAGCGCGAAGTCAAAATCCGCGGCTTGATGATGGATCCGGTGACCAACATGCCCGTTGTTGTTCTCAAGGCAGTGCAAGGCCAGGGAACTTTGCCCATCTGGGTGGGGATCTACGAAGCGAACGCCATCGCGCTCGAAATCGAGAAAGTCCAAACGCCGCGGCCCATGACGCATGACCTACTCAAGAATGTTTTGCTCGGGCTCGATGTGCACGTCAACAAGGTTGTCGTCAGTGAATTGAAAGACGACACATTCTACGCGCTCATCTGGATGGAACGCGGTGGGGAAATCATTTCCATGGATTCCCGTCCGAGTGATGCGCTGGCTCTGGCCCTGCGATTGGATTGCCCGATCTACGTGGAAGAGAGAGTGTTTAAGAGCTCGCAGATCTCCGGCGGCGCTGAGAAGACCTCAAACGAAGAATTGAAGCGCTGGCTCGAGAACTTAAACGACGAAGACTTAGGCCGCTACAAAATGTAAGGTGTAGTTTCACGGAAAACGGGGAGCGAATTCTGCTCCCCGTTGTTGTTTTCGTTTCTGTGATGGCCGCACGTCTTACGCAGTTTCGCGTTCGCGAGCCTCGGCGCGCTCTGCCGACTTGATGCGCATTCCGTAGAACGACTTGTAAACGAAAAAGAACGAAATCAGGAAGAAGATCGCGGCCAGTATGTGGGTCAATCCTCCACCCGTTTGCGCGGTCAGCTGTACCGCCAGCTCTACGGCGAGCAATCCGAACAACGTCGTGAACTTGATGATCGGGTTGAGCGCAACCGAAGAAGTATCCTTGAAGGGATCGCCCACCGTGTCGCCGACGACCGTCGCGTCATGCAGCGGCGTGCCTTTTTGCTTCAGTTCCACTTCCACGATTTTCTTCGCGTTGTCCCATGCGCCGCCGGCGTTGGCCATGAAAATAGCCTGATAAAGGCCGAACATCGCGATGGAAATCAGATAGCCGATGAAGAAGAACGGCTCCACGAACGCGAACGACAGCGCCGCGAAAAACACGGCAATGAAAATGTTCAGCATCCCTTTTTGCGCATACTGCGTGCAGATTTGAACAACCTTCTTGCTGTCCGTGATGGACGCCTTTTCCACTCCTTCGAGCCGGATGTTCGCTTTGATGAATTCAACCGCGCGGTAGGCGCCCGTGGTCACCGCCTGTGTCGCCGCGCCCGTGAACCAGTAAATCATCGCGCCGCCGGCAACGATGCCGAGCAGAAATGGCGCGTGCAGCAATGAGAGCTTGTCGACGTTCACGGTGATGCCGTTTGTCAGTGCCATGATGATCGAAAAAATCATCGTGGTTGCGCCGACCACGGCGGTTCCGATGAGCACGGGTTTGGCAGTCGCCTTGAAGGTGTTTCCCGCGCCATCATTCGCTTCCAGCAATTCCTTGGCGCGGTCGAAATTCGGCGTGATTTTGTAGTCCTTCTGAAGTTCCTGCCGGATGTCCGGAACGTTTTCGATCAGCGAAAGCTCGTAAATCGACTGCGCGTTGTCGGTGACTGGCCCATAGGAGTCCACGGCAATCGTCACCGGGCCCATGCCGAGGAATCCGAAGGCCACCAGGCCGAACGCGAAGACCGGCGCCGCAATCATCATGTTTCCAAGCCCTTGCAGGCTGATGAGATAACCGACAGCCATCAGAATGGCCATCGTCAGGCCCAGGTAGTATGCAGAAAAGTTGCCGGCGACGAAGCCGGAGAGAATATCCAGCGAAGCGCCACCTTCTTGTGCGGACCGCACGACTTCACGAACATGGCGCGATTCGGTGGAAGTGAAGACTTTCACGAGTTCTGGAATGATCGCCCCGGCCAGCGTGCCGCAAGAAATGATGATCGAGAGCTTCCACCATTGCGTCGGATCGCCACCAATGTCGGGAATGATGAAATAGGAAATCAAAAACGTGAGCGCGATGGAGACGAGCGACGTGATCCACACGAGCGAAGTAAGTGGGGACTCGAAGTTCATTTCCTCGGCCGCGGCGAATCGCGCCTTCGCGATGGCATCATTGACGAAATACGCGACTGCGCTCGCAACGAGCATGGCGACGCGAATTACGAAAATCCAGACTAGCATCTGGACCTGTACCACGGGACTCTTGACTCCGAGCAAAATGAACGCGATCAGCGCGACGCCCGTCACGCCGTACGTTTCAAACCCGTCCGCGCTGGGCCCGACAGAATCGCCTGCGTTGTCGCCCGTGCAGTCGGCGATCACGCCCGGGTTGCGCGCGTCGTCTTCTTTGATCTTGAAGACGATCTTCATGAGGTCGGCGCCAATGTCCGCAATTTTCGTGAAAATGCCGCCTGCGATACGGAGCGCGGCCGCTCCCAGCGATTCGCCGATGGCAAAGCCGATGAAGCACGGCCCGGAATAATCGCCGGGGACAAACAATAGAATGATGAGCATCATCAGCAGCTCAACGCTGACCAGCATCATGCCGATGCTCATGCCCGCACGGAGCGGAATGCGATAAATCGGGAACGGTTTTCCGGGAAGCGCAGCGAACGCCGTCCGTGAATTCGCGAACGTATTCACGCGAATGCCGAACCACGCCACACCGTAGCTGCCGCAGATTCCGATGATGCTGAAAATCAGGATGATGATCACCTGACTGGCGGCGAAATGCCGCAGCACTCCGAAGTAGATGATGATGATGACCGCGATAAACGATTCGAGCAGCAGCAGGAATTTCCCCTGCGTGATCAGGTACGTTTTGCATGTCTCATAAATCAGTTCGGACATTTCCCGCATCGAGCGATGCACGGGAAGATTTTTGAGGCGCACGTAAATCGCCAGCCCGAAGAATAGCCCGAAGATGCAAAACAAAATCCCCCAGAGCAGCAGCGTGTGACCATTGACGCCAAGAAACTGCGATTGGGAAAGATCCGGAACTTTCAGGTTGGCTTCTCCACCAGCCTCCGATGCACCCTGCGCATACGCCGCGGCGTTCAGCATCGTCAGCGCAGCGCCGGCTGCGCCCATTTTTTTCACTGCGGCGCTTGCCGCGCCGAACCATCGGCCTCGTAGCGAAAAACTGCCTGCGAGCCAGTTACCCATCAGCACTCCTCCTCGTTTACACACTTAGAGAATCAGTTCAGACCGCCGGTAAAGACCTCATTACGGATGATGGAACTCCTCATGGAGAGCCTGTGCAGGCTCAAATGCAGACCCCACCCGAAACAAGTGTTTGTAACAGGATTCCGCGAATTCGTCAATGTCGACCGGGTGCATGTTCGACCGGGTGCAGTCCCAATTTGAATGGCTTTTTCAGTTTCACCGATCACGCTGCCAAGGAGGTTCGATCGGCTAGGGCAAGCAGTTAGAATTCCCGCAATGTTTTGGTATGTCGCTTTCTGCGTGGTCCTGCTGGTTGTCTTGGCGACGACGGAGTTCTTCCGAGGTTTTGGCGAGCGTCTTAAAGGCGATATGACATGAAACGAGCGGGTTCAAACAAATGGCGCCTTCCGAATGCCGGCAGCGATTTTCTCGCAGTAAAGATCCCATCGTTACATTTTTCCTGCCGGAGCTTTGCTCTTCCTCTCCAGCTTCATAACATGGAAGCCGGCCAATCCTGAGGATTGAAAAACACATAATCTGGCCGCCACTCAGATGCGGATAGTACCCGCGGCAGCAGAAACCAGGAACTGCACCGGCGCAGGCAGACGAGGTGAGAGGGAACCTGCGCGAGAATCGCTGTTACTTCTTTTCGCGGATCAGGATTGTGGCGCGAGTGACGTCCCAGTCAAAGTTCATCGAACAGCCGTCTCCTGCTTTCTCCAATGAAATTGTAAAGTCCTCAAGAGGATCCCCGTGGAGCTTCTGCACTTCCATGGACGTGCGGGCGAAATCGTACTGCTCGCCCGGGTAGGGGATACCCCATATTCCAGTCTTCTTGCTGAGGATCAACGTCCATTTTGCCGGGATCAGGAATCGCATCGAGCGTGTAGCTTCCGGCAGGGACTTCCTTGTCGCCGACGACCAGATCGGTATCGGTAACAAATGTAGTAGCCTCATTCGCGCCGACGCGCCAAACTTGTCCGTAGGGCTCGAGACCCCCCTCGACCTTGCGTCCCTTCATGCGCGGGCTGGAATAATCAATCTTCAGTGTCTTGCCGTCGGGAAAAGTGAACTGCGCGCTGGCGGGCGGACTTGGGCGTTTGCTCTTGTCTTGTTGGGTGAATCCCAATCGAGCGAACGCGAGAACTGCAACTAGCAAAACGGCAATTGAAACGGCTCGGGTTTTCATTTTCAGCTCCTCAGATGGAACCGCAGTATAGCTTAGTTTCGCCCCGCCAGCGGAATTCGCGGAGCTGCGGATATGCCAGTAGAGCCTCAGCCACCGCATGCGGCATCTCTGTTACAATGCGCCGCTTGATTACGGCAAAGACAGGGCGGCCGTGAAAGCGCCGAAACTTCCCGGGTGGCTCACGCACATTGTCGGCACCATTGGCGGCGCCGGATTGTTTGTTGTCGCCTTCCTGGACTCCTCGGTTCTGTCGTTTCCGTTCATTACAGATCTGCTTTTCATTGACTTTGTCCTGCAACATCACGCCCGCATGCTCTATTACGCGGGAATGGCCGCCGCCGGATCTCTGTCCGGGTGCATCTGGCTCTACCTTCTGGCCAAAAAAGGCGGGGCCGCCTATCGCAAGCGGCACGGCCACAAGGCGCCCGGCCGGATTCAGGGGCTTGTCCACCGTCACGCATTCCTGAGCGTGTTTCTGCCCTCGATCTTGCCTCCGCCGTTTCCCTTCAAGGCTTTCGTAATCGCGGAAGGAATGGCTCAGGTTCCCGTCCGCACGTTTCTTCTCGGAGTGCTCATCGGTCGGGGCCTGCGTTACGCGGTCGAGGGACTATTCGCGCTGAAATACGGTCTAGCCATAGAAGACATCATGATGCGAAACAAAACGATCATGATTATCGCGCCGCTCGTTTTGATTGGAGTGATTTACCTGTTCACTCGATGGTTGCTGAAACCTGCGACGCGCGCGCATTCGTCGTAAGAAAGAGGGACTATTCTTTCGGACCTCCGGCTGAGCCTGCGTAGTCGATCTCCTCGCTGCGAATGCGGAGCCCTCCGTCTAGTTCTATCACCGCGCAAACATTTCCGGGAAAGTCAGAGTCCTGCGGAAAGCGCAAATCGCGGATTGTGACGAGTTTCCCGTTTGGGATGGTTTGCGTGTCGGCGAACGGGAAGCGCGCGTAGGCGAGGAACTGCTTCGCAAGCAGAGCATGGCGCGCCGCATCCAGCGCAAGGGAACTCTCTGGCTTGTAATTTGTCAGGCTGGAATCGGCGCGGAATTGGTCGCCGGAGCCAACCGGGACGCTGACTTGTTCGATTGTATTTGCCGTCTCAACCATGCCGCGCCACAAAAACGGCGAAGCGGAATCGGGAAACGCGCCCGCGACGAGAGGCGCCGCGCCGTGGTAATCGTGGGTGAGAAGAGTCTCGACCGCGCGCTGATGCAGCACGGCCCGCGCGCTGGCGTAAAGCGCGATGACGATGCACGCCCCGAGCGCACCCTTGGAGACGGTTTTCTTTTTCTTGCGCTCGCCGATTTCTTCACCGACCAACCGGAAAAGAGCTGGCAGCAGCAAGCCGATGATGATGACGGCGAGAATCCAGGGATCGATCTGCGGTAAGAGGTCGAAAGCGAACCATCGGTTGCGAAACGGCCAAAAGAGCTGAACGCCATCCGCGCCGAGGCAGTCGAACAGGAGATGCACGGCCGTTGCGATCGTGCAAAGAAGCAGGATTGGCGCAAAACGCGGCGGCTGCGCCCGCGCGGCGCGCGGTCCGAGCGCGCGGAAAGCGAGCGCGAGGCCAATGGTCACGATGACGCTGCCGAGGATGGAATGCAGGAGGGCGAAATGGTAATGAAAATATGCGCCCGCGCCGCCGAAGTAGCTGAGCAAATCCAAGTCCGCCGCCGTGCCGGAAACTACGAGAATGAGCATCGCATTTGGTGCGACGCGCCGCAAACCGGCACGGTCGAGCGTCGCGGAAACCAGCGCGTGTGTTACAGGGTCCATCGAAATCTCTTTCTACGCACCATTGGGCGAGAAGCCTTCAGGAAGCACGAGCGTCAGCGCCTGCGGAACGATCGAAAATTCCACCGGAAGCGCGCTGGCCGGCTCGCCGTCGAGTTGCGAGAAAATTTCGGCGCCGTCGACTGGCTGACACCTGAATCGGGACGTCTTCCAAGTTTGGATTCCGTTCACGCGTTGCAAACGGCCCATCCAGATTGCGGGCAGGCAGGCGAGTATGCCCAGTCGGCTTCGTCGAGTGTAGGCCACAAGTTCAAACGAGTCTTCAAACAGGCTGGCGCCAACGGTAATGCGAAATGGCCCGCCGTAATATTTTGTCCGGCCCACGACGATGAGGCTCGCGGTCAGGGTCCTTTCTGCCGATTCGACTGTAAACGGCGGAAAAGAGTAGGTGAAAAACTGCCGCAGGCCCTCGAGCCAATACGCGAGAATGCCTACGCGTGCCTTATGGGCAACGTCGATGCCGTGCACGATCGCTCCATCGGGACCTGCGCCGCTGACGCACAGAAAATACCGCTGTGTCGGAATGGAGCGGGCGTGCTTTTCGGTAGCGCGCCACTGCGCCAGGCCTAAGGCGATACGCACGAGCTTGCCATGTGCGATCAAACGCGCTGCGGCAGGAATATCCCAGGGAATACCCAGTTCTTTCGCTAGAATATTCGCTGTTCCCGCAGGCAGCACGGCGAGCGGCGCATCCGTGCCCGCGATGCCGTTCACGACTTCGTTGATCGTTCCGTCGCCGCCGCAAACGACAACCATCCCGCAGCCGTTTTGCGCCGCGTCGCGAGCCAGTTCCGTCGCCGAACCCGCGGCCGTCGTTGGCAGAAGTTGAGCGTCGATTCCCGACGCCTGAAGAACTTGCGCCGCTTCTTCAATCGCGCGCAATCGGCGTGAACGTTTGCGCCCGCTCGTCGGATTGTAAATAATCACCGCGTTACGAATCTGTTCCGGCATGGGCCGCACTTCCCGAGTTGCAGCAAGAGGTTTCAAAACTCGGCATTGTATAATATTTTCCCCCGGCCCGGCCGGCGAGTGAATGCTGCGTTCTGAAACGAGGGTTGGATGGCTGCTAGCGCAACGTTGACGAAACAGCTCGAAAAGCTCCGCGAAGAGATTCGCCACCACGAATATCGCTACTATGTCCTCGACGAGCCACAAATTTCCGATGCGGAATTCGACAAGCTCATGCGGCGGCTCAAGTCCATCGAGGAAGAGCATCCGGGTCTCGTCACTCCCGATTCGCCGACGCAGCGGGTCGGCGGCACGCCTCGCGGCGGATTCCAGACCTATCGCCACGCGCGGCCGATGATGAGCCTCGACAACGCGCTCTGCTACGAGGAGCTGCGCGAATTCGACCGGCGCGCGCGCGAACTGACCGGACGCGACAAAATCGAATATGTCGCCGAGCACAAGTTCGACGGATTGAGCCTCGCGCTGATCTACGAAAACGGCCTGCTGGTTCGCGGCGTCACGCGCGGCGACGGCCAGACCGGCGAAGACGTCACAGCCAACGTGAAGACGATTCGCTCCGTACCTCTGCGCCTCGATCTAGGCGCGCTGAAAAAACTGAACCTGCCGCGCGATATCGAAGTACGGGGCGAAGCCATGATGACGCGAGTTGCGTTCGAAGGGTTGAACCGCCAGCAGGAAGCCACCGGTGGCAAGCATTTCGCCAATCCCCGCAATGCTGCGGCTGGAGCAGTTCGCGTCCTGGACCCGCGAATCACCGCCTCGCGCAAATTGGAGTTTTTTGCATATTACCTGTTTTCCGGCGCGCGCGTTCCGCTCAAGAAACACTCCCAATCTCTCGAAGCGCTCGAAGCTCTGCGTTTCCGGGCCAGCGCCGATTTCGAAGTCTGCGACGGCATCGAGCAAGTAGAGAAGTACTGCACGAAATGGGAAGCGAAGCGCGAAAAAATGCCGTACGAAATTGACGGTGTCGTGGTGAAAGTCAACGACGTAGGCCTGCAGGACGAATTGGGATTCACGTCGAAAGCGCCGCGTTGGGCGATCGCCTTCAAATGGGCCGCTCGGCAGGGAACGACGCTTGTCAAAGCCATTGGCTTCAACGTCGGACGCACGGGTACGCTCACGCCCGTTGCGTTTTTCGAGCCAGTGCCGATCGGCGGCGTGACGGTCGTGAAGTCAACGCTGCACAACATGGACGAAGTGGGACGCCTGAACATCCACGCGGGCGATACGGTGCTCGTCGAGCGTGCGGGAGACGTGATTCCGCATGTCCTCAAAGTCGTCAAACACGGAAAAGAAGAAGCGCCGGTCGTTGTGCCGGAGAAGTGTCCCGAATGCGGCACTCACATTCATCGTGTGGAAGGCGAAGTGGCGTACCGCTGCGTGAACGCGATGTGCCCCGCGAGGCGCAGGGAATCGCTGATTCATTTCGCGGGACGGCACGCGATGAATATCGACGGCCTCGGCGACAAACTGGTCGACCAGCTTGTCGAGAAGGGAGTCGTCAAGGATTTCGCCGATTTATACGGACTGAAACTCGAAGACGTCGCGGAACTCGAACGCATGGCCGAAAAGTCCGCACAGAATCTGCTGGACGAAATTGCCGCCAGCAAGAAGAACGAGCTCTCGCGCCTGGTCTATGGACTGGGAATCGGATTTGTAGGCGAGCGCACCGCCGAGTTGCTTGCAGAACACTTTGGCTCTATGGACAAAATCGCCGACGCGACCGCCGAGCAGCTAATGGAAGTCCACGAGATTGGCCCGAAAGTGGCCGCAAGCGTGGCCGATTTTTTCTCGGAGAAGGCCAATCGAAAACTAATCGAACGTCTGCGCGAAAAAGGCGTTCGCATGAAGGAGGAACGTCGCGCGGTCACGGACAACCGACTGGCGGGGAAGTCATTTGTGTTCACCGGCACGCTGGAGCATCATTCGCGCGAAGAGGCAGGCCAGCTCGTCGCGTCTCACGGCGGCAAAGTGATTTCATCGGTGAGCAAGAAGACCGATTACGTCGTCGCCGGCGCCGACCCCGGCTCAAAACTCGCGAAAGCCCAATCTCTCGGCGTCGCCATTCTCGACGAGGCCGCCTTCGACAAACTCCTTGCAAAAAAATAAACGGCGAACGACAAGCTCTCGCTGTGGGCCACGGTCTTTCGTGTTTGCGAATCCACCAGCGCGACCGAGTTGTGGCCAAAGCCCAATTGACCGCCCATTTTCTTGAGGAAGGGTAGAGGGGCCACCTGAATCAGGTGATGCGGCATGAGTCCCTCGGATTCACTGGTGTTGGATGTTGCCCGGAGAAGAGGACTGACCTCGCGCCACAGATGGACCGCACAGACCGAGAGCGGGAAGGGTCGCGGCGAACTGTATTTTCATAGAAATCCGCCAGTGCACGGAGCAAGTAGGCAATGTCCGTGCACGTGGCGGCATTGCATCAATCTTTGCCGAATACCAGCACGTGGAAACTTCCCGCCACCATCTTACGCCGTGTCCGCGGCGGCGCATTTGCCGGAAGCGGTTCGAATTTCGCCGTCACCAGAAAAACTTCATGCGTTGTGGGATCGAGAGCCATTGTGCGCGCGCCGCGTTCGGTCTGCACATTGTCAACAACACTGAACTGCGCCGGAGAATCTTCGTGAATCACCGTCAGCGTGCCGTCGCCGTTTGAGCTGAACGCATCTCCCGTGCCCGGATCGAACCGCGTTGCATCCACACCCTGGCCAATCGCCGGACTCGCAATCACTTTGCCCGTGTCGGCATTGACGATGGCCATCATTTTATTGTGGCATCCTGAAAACAAAAGGCGATTTGTCGGGTCCATCGCTAGCCCGCTCGGTGATTCTCCGGGCGCGAGCGGCCACCGATGGGTGATCTTCATGGTGTTCGAATCGATCTCCACGATTTCGCTTGTCGTTTCGATGTTGGCGTAAACGTGGCCTTGACCGTCCGCAACCGGGAATTCCGGCCCGCCGCCAAGGTCGATCGTGCCCAAGACCTTTCCGGTTTTTGCATCGATCACCGTCGACGATTTTGAATCGCCGTTCATCGTGAAGACGCGCTTCGACGCGGGATCGTAAACCTCGCCATCGGCGTCGGGCGCCGCGGCCGCGCTGCCGATGACCTTCAGCGTCTTCAAATTGAAAATCCACACTTTGGCTGCTTGTCCGTCGGTCACAAATCCGCGATTGAATTCAGGTGCGAGCACGATGCCGTGAATGCGCTGCATGCCGCCAATGTCGGCCACCACGCTCCCCGTCTCGACATTTACGACCGCAACATGATCTCCCCGCGAGATAAAGAGCTGCTTCGAGGACGGATCAAATTTCAAATAATCCCAACCCGTGTCGCCGGGAACCGGAATTGTTTTCAGCAGATGGTAGCCCGACGCCCCAGCGCTCTGAGAGTTGGCCGTCACGTGCCGCTTCGCCGACGTGCGCGTGGACGACACCAGCGCAATTCCGATAAAAAACGCTACGGTGTACAGCGTGACCGCCCGGATCAGTGCGCGCACTCTTGGATGCTGTTTCATCGCAGACTCCTCCTCAGTCGAATCGAATGGGATTACTCGCAGGGACACAAAAGCAGCGCGCGTTCGGCCACATGCTCGCATCCCCGACGGGCGTCTCCGCTGCTATGGACGGCCAGCGAGGTCCTGCGGTTTCAATGCGCGTCGGCGTCGAGACGATCAGCGGTAGTTGTAATCCCGGCCGTAGACCAACACGTGCACCGTGCCGGGAACGATTTGTGGCTGAGCGCCGGGCGTTTTCGCGGCAGGCTCATACTGTGCCGTTACAAGAAACACTTCGTGATAGGTGGGGTCGAGTGCCATGGTGCGCGTGCCGCGCTCCGTTTCGATGTTTTCGACCACATTAAAACGATCGTTCGCGGCTTCGATCACGATGGTTAGCGTCCCGTCGTCGTTCGCTGTGAAGGCGTATTGAGTTACTGGGTCATATCGGCTCACGCCGGCGTGCGAACCTGCAGCGGGCGCGGCCAGCACTTGTCCGTTGTCCGCATTCAAAATCCCCATCCGATCATTATGGCATCCGGCGAAAAGCAGCCTCCGCTTGAGGTCGATGGAAAGACCGTTGGGTTCGATACAGGGCGACATCGGCCAGCGGCTCATAATGGTCAGCTTCTTGGAATTGATCTCGAGTTCCTCGCTGGTGCTCTCCGAATTGACGTAGATGTGGCCCTTTCCGTCCGCGACGCCACCTGCAGGCTGGCCGTCGAGGGCGATGTCTCCGATGATGTTGCCCGTTACCGCGTCGATTGCCGTTACCGTGCTGGAGCGGTGATTCATGGTGAAGACTCGTTTGGACACCGGATCGTACACGATGGCGTAGGGCTCATCGGCAGTGGGCGCGATACCGCGAACTTTCAGCGTGTCCAAATCGAAAATCGTGACATCGTTTGTCTGCCCGTCGGTGATGTAGCCACGTCCGAGAGAGGGCACGAGCAGGATGGAATGAACGCCAAGCGTGTGCGAAATATCACCAACGATTTTGCCAGTGTCCGGGTTCAAGACAACCACATGGACACCGTGCGCCACAAACAGCCGCCGCCGCAGGGGATCAAATTCCAGTCCATCGTAGGAATTGTTGCCGGGAATCGGGATCGTCCGCACCAGGTGGTAGCCGGACGGTCCCCAGTGCCCGTACTGCGGCGTTTTCGGGGGAGGAGGAGCAGGTTTCTTCGTTTGCCCCAACGCAGCGAAAGCTAGAACAAGAACCGCAAGCGCGCTTGCCACACGGCGCATGAATTTCTCCCAATTTTGAGCAAGTTGTTCTGAGCCAGCCGCGTGCCAGGCAAACGCCGTCCGAGTCGGCGGTGATTGCGGGCAAGTACAACCATGAAATTTTGATGCTGTTTCCGGCGCGCGCGTTTCCAGCAGACTGTTCGTGCGCTCGACAGAGAACGCACGCACACCCGCTGTTCTAAGTTCTAGAACTCGGAGGCTGTCGGCGACTCTTTTAGAGCGACTCGAACTATGTGATGCCTGGCGGACAGGGTCTCTTGGGGCAAGCATAAAAGGAAACCGTTGTATGCGGCAGGGCGCACTGGCCTTCTCCGCAGCGGACAATCCAGCCGATTTCGACCAAATCCTTCTCTTTGTTCACGAGCACGTTGATGTGGCACTTGCGAATGTGTTCCCACTGCTCCAGGGTCAGCTTCGAGCTTCCTTCGGCTTTTTTCGTTGCTTGTCCGTTCGGCATGTATGCCTCCGATTGAATTTCCGCTCATCCACTCATGCGGTTCCTTACTGGCCCGAACCGGTTTGCTTGGCCTTGCTGAGCGCCATTTTCTCCCGACGTGCTTTTTCCAGCACTTCCAAATCGCGGTCTCCATCCGACCACAATTGCAGAAACTGATCATAGTATTTGAGCGCTTGCGCCGCATCGCCCGTGTGCGCAAGCGCTCTGGCCAACGAGAGATGCGCCAGCGCCCAATCGTTTGACGAGTCGTCCTGGAGTATTTCACCCTCGAAAGTCAAATACTGCTGATAGGCTTGCGACGCGCCCGCCCAGTCGTTTTTCGCAGCGAGGGCATCGCCCAAAGCAAAATAGGCCTCGTAGCGCGGGAAAAACACTGCTGCTTTGCGCTGACTTTCCGCCGCAGCGTCCACGCGCTTCTCCGCCAAACTCAGCGAGCCTTCCAGCATGTAGTAGCAGCTTTGCAGAAACTGGCTCTCGTGCTGCGCGCTCACCCGAGCAAGATTGGAGAGAAGTTTCCGTGCCATGGGAAGGTCATTCAGCTCGATGGCGATGACTCCTGCTCTTCGCATGTCCTCGGATTGCTGGCTGGCAAGAGCCTCTTTGGTCAATTCATTTTTCGCCGCGCGCGCATCCGCCATCTGCCCGCGCTCGAGCAGGATTTCCGCGAGCAAATAGTGGCGCACCGGCATCAATCCCTGGTCGTTCATTTTTTCGTCCAGCAGCAACCCGTGGCGCAGCTCGTCGGTAGCATCCTCGAGCCGCCCCTGATACATCAGCACGCGCGCTCGATAGAGCGAGGCAAGGCTCTCGCCATCCTGCCCGCCCTCGCTCTCGAGCAGCTTGAACTCGCGCAGCGCGCCTTTCGTGTCACCCTCTCCCAGATAGGCCAACCCTGTCCCCCAGCGGAGCAGGGGGCTGTCGGCGCCGTTTGCCTTTGCTTTGTCGTAGGCCGCAAGGGCTTCGTCAAAGCGGTTCAGCCGGTCAAGGTAAAGAATCAACCGCAAATAATCCACAGCGCTGTGCGGGGCCAGCTCCAGGGCATGCTGTTCTGCAGGTACCGCTTCTTCCGGGCGTCCCGTCCAAATTGACATTTCGCCGAGCCCGCGGAATCCTTCCATGTCGTCGGGATAGACTTCCGTAAGCAAGCGAAACTCATCAGCAGCCTTCTCGTACGACTCCTGCACTTCGTAGTTTTCCGCGAGGATCAAATGCCGCTCCCGGTCGGTCACGTGGTCGAGTCCGCGCATGGCTGCCGCCAGGTTCTCTTGTTGAGCCGCGGCGTTCCCCAGCGAGGAGTACGCGCGCGACAAGTAGAGGTGGGCCATTGCAAAATTCGGGTCCAGTACAACGGCGCTCTGCGCGAGCGGCAGAAACCCTTCAATATCGCCTGCTTCAAACAGGTCGAGGCCCTGCGAATACCGCTGCAGCGCCGCAAGCGAAGACGTGGTCACCTGCGCAAGAGGCTGGCTGCTTTGCGCAATCTGCTTTAGCGACTCACCCACACCCTTCCGCAATTTCTTGGTCAAGACGTCCACCGTGGCATAGAGGTCCGCCTGCGAATCCATCGTCGCTGTTTCCACCAGCACGGCAGAGTCCCTCGCGGGATCCACGAGCTCTTCGGTAACTTCGTATTTCGGTCCTGTACCGACGACCGTTCCGGCCAGCACAGCGCGGCAATTCTCACGCATGCAAATCTCGCGCCCAAAAGAGCGATCCACGCGCGCTATGCTGCCGCGTCCCATTCGCTGCGCCGCTTCGTGCACCTGAGAACGTGGAATCACACGGAAATAGTGCGACTGTTCGAGCGATTCGCGCACAGCCTCTGTCACGGTTTGATCGAACGCGGCTTGCCCGGTGCGGTTCTCGAAATCCGTGATCAGAATGGGCGCGTGCTCCGCCAGCACCGGTTTTTGAAGCCGCCCGTAGGCAAAAAATCCGCCCGCAGCCAGTATCGCCACGCACGCCGCCGCGCTTGTCCAGAATTTCCAGCCGAAAAACGTTTTCTTCTCAGAAAGCGCCGGCACGGTCAGAGTCTTCCGGTCACGCTCGCGCTCTAGATCTTGCAAAGCCGCAAGGACTTCGGCAGCGCTTGCATAACGCTCCGCAGGCAGTTTCGCGAGCATTCGGGAGATAATGCCGTCCAGTTTTTGCGGCACTTCCGCGTTCATTTTGCTAACCGGCGCTGGGGTGTATTTCACGATTCGCTGGCAGGACTCAAAAAATGTCGCTCCGCGAAACGGATGCCGCCCGGCGAGCGCTTCATAGAACACCACACCCATCGAGAACAAATCCGCGCGGTCGTCGGAAGTTTTCTGGTCGATGATCTCCGGCGCCATGTAAATTATGGTTCCCATCAAGCCGTCATTTGTCAGCGAGTCGATGGTCGTTCCTTCGGTGTCTCCCGGCAGGCGGCGTGCCACGCCAAAATCCAGGATTTTTACCTGCTCGTCGCGCGTCAGTAAAATGTTCTCCGGCTTGATGTCGCGATGCTGAATTCCGCCGCGATGTGCTGCCGCGAGTCCCGCGACGCACTGTGTGGCGATCGGCAGGAACTCCCGAACCGAAAGTGGCGCCCGCATTCGGTCGCGCAGGCTCTGCCCTTCGACGTACTCCATCACCAGAAAAATTTCGTGCTGTTCCTCGAATGCGTCGTGAATCGCGGCAATGTGCGGATCGTTCAGCCGCGACGCGCAGAGCGCCTCCTTCCACAGCCGTTCGCGGGATTTTTCGTTTGTCCACAGGTTCGCCGAAATGCGCTTCAACGCCACGGTGCGGCGCAATTTCGTATCGCGGGCGCGATAGACCTCTCCCATTCCGCCCGCGCCGAGGCGAGCGTCGATGGCGAAACGGCCCACAAGTTTTCCGGTTAGGTCCCGCGTCTCAATCGGTCTTGTGGAAGTGGATTGCTTCGTCACGTTGCTCTGCCTGTTGACGAATCCAGCCCGCTGGGGATAGCTCTCCGTGGCGAACGGCCTTGCGCATTCCGGGGCCAGGGCTATTGGGGCAAATGGTACGCCCCACGCGCTCACCGCGCAACTGTCAAGGCCCCAGGCGGCGTCCCTGCTCTGTGCGACGTATGACATCAAACACCCACACCCCATCCTTCACCGGAAACCGCGATTGATATGGCTTTTCCCCGCCGCTATAATCGGATCCGGCGGGCGGGGCGGGTGATCGCTGGTGCCATCGCCGCAAGGCGATCGGTGTTGGAGGAAAGTCCGGACTCCGCCGTTTAGGAACGGAAGGGCAACGCGCCTGGTAACGCCAGGGGGTGGGATTCGCGAGGATCCTGCCACGGAAAGTGCCACAGAAAGCAAACCGCCGGTGAGGATTGCACTCGGCGGCCGGTTGGAGGCAGAACCTCTCGCTGGCCTGTTCAAGTGACGCACAGGCAAGGGTGAAACGGTGGGGTAAGAGCCCACCGCTCCGGTGGCAACATCGGAGGCACGGCAAACCCCGCGTGGAGCAAGGCCAAATAGGAGGGTAGGGCTGGCCCGGCCCGCAGCTTTTCAACCCTCGGGTAGGCCGCATTGAGCCTGTCGAGTGATCGCAGGCGCAGAGGAATGATCGCCATGCAGCGTTTTGTGCTGGGAGCAGTCTCAGCCCGACGCGCAGCGTACAAAATCCGGCTTATAGCCTCGCCCGCTGATTCTTTGCGAAATCCATCGGTCTTCTTCTCTTTCTCTATATAATCGGCCTGCTAGGGCATCCCAATGTGCCGGCCGCGGCATCTCTCCGTCCGGATGCAAGTCCCGGGATGTGAGGACCTCAGGTGAACCGAGGAACCTTGGAACATGTTGGCGCGGTAATCTTCGTCCTCGTCTTTTTCACGTCAACGGTAACTCCAGTCTCGGCGCAGACTGCCACGGCGACGTTGTCGGGCAAGATAACCGATACTTCTGGCGCGGCGCTCGCGAACACCGAGGTGTCAGTCAAGAACGCCGTGACGGGCCAGGTGATCTCGGCGCAAACCGACCGATCGGGATCCTACAGCATTGCGAATCTTCCGCCGGGCGATTACGAAGTTTCCATCTCCGCCAACGGATTCGACACGAAAGAATCCAGAGTGACGCTCGCAGCGGGGGCCACGCAACTCTTGAGCATGAGCCTCGCCGCAGCGCTTTCGCTCGAAGACCTGGGCATTTCATCGGCCCAGGCTCAGGGGAATGCAAAGGAGCAGGCGCGGCTCAATAAGCGTTCACAGATGCTGAAAATCCATCAGGAGCTCGGGCTCATCACCGTAGCTCCGCTGGCGGCAACGGTCTTGACCGGCATCTTTGCCGGTGGAAAGGCAACCAGCACCACGGATCGTACCTTCCACGCTGCTCTGGGCTCGGCGACAGCGGGTTTGTACTTCTCAAGCGCTTACTTTGCGATTTTTGCGCCGAAGATTCACGGAACCAAAACCGAGGGCAACATCAAGCTCCACAAGGCGCTCGCGCTGATCCACGGGCCGGGAATGATCCTCACTCCCATCCTCGGCGAAATGGCATTTTCGCAGCGCAGCAAGGGTGAGCGCGTGCACGGAATCGCGCACTACCACGGGCAAGTCGCCATCGTGACCGCTGGGGCCTACGGCCTCGCGATTCTCTCCGTCTCGCTCCGATCAGGTCCGGCCAAGCATGACGTACATCACGCGCTCGCAATCTTTGGCGGGCATCATTCTCAGCAGCCGATGACGTTGACCGATTCTCGCGCGCAAGCAGAGTTAGGCGCATCGTCGGCGGATGCGAACGGGGAGAAAAGGCCTTGAAACATCGAAAAGCCACGTTTCGTAATCTTGGGCTTGCGCTGGTCGTCCTAGCGCTTCCGCAACTGGTTCATGCGGACACCGATTGGGTTCTCGAAAGCTCCACACTCAGCTATCACGTTTCCCATCCGCTGCATCAAGTGGACGGCGTGAGCCATGCGGCAAAGGGCAAGGGCGTCTGCCAGAACGGCCAATGCAATTTTCTCATTGCTGCGCCGGTGAAGTCGTTCGATTCCGGCGACAGCAATCGCGACCTGCATATGCTGCAGGTGACGCGCGGCGCGGAGTTTCCGATGATTGTTGTTCGCACGCAGTTCGCGGAAAGCGAAATTGCCTCTGGAACGGTTCACGCGGATTTGCAGGTTGAGTTCGCTGGCCAAACAGCGCAATACAAACAGATCGCCTTTCAACTCGTGACTCAAGGCAGCGCCATTAAGCTTTCCGGAACCATCCCCGCGACGCTCACCGATTTCAAGATTCCAGCCCCGTCGCTCCTGGCCATGGCCATCAAGAACGACATTCCGGTACGCGTCGAAATGAGCTGGACCCGTTCGCAGCCCAAGTAAACCCCCGTTGCACCGGATGCTGGATAAGCTCCCTAGATTCAATGCCTTTCCACTACCCGGAAGACGCGGCCAAGCGGAAGTACCTGCGCTAAGTCTGCACCACGGTACAGTAGCCGTCCGGCCCACCGAGGGCTACCCTTGTCGTAATGGCCGCAACCGCGAATCCGCTGGTGCAGGACTACTTTTGCGAGCGTTGTGGGCAGGAATTCGAGCCCAAACACCGCGTTTGCATCAGCTGCGGAGCCGTGCCTACACGCCAGTGGCTTCAATTGATGAGTCTGGTCACGTTTTTTGCGGCGGCGGCGTGCAACTCGGCTGCGGCGTGGCTGGTGCTCCCGCGAGTCGCCTACGCGCACCACGCCGGAAGGCTCTTCCGCGCATGGCTCTGGTTCGATAACAAAGCCGCGATGTACGGATGGCTCCCCATCATCGGAGGCTTGCTTGCGTGGGACTATTTCATTTGGCGCCGCGCCAAACTCCGGGGAACGCGTCCCAAGATCAAGCGGTGGGTCACGAAGAAGCTGCTCACGTTTGTAGTCGCCGCGTCAGTGACGCCGATGATTCCTTGGTGGGTACCTGCCGGTCAAGTCCCGGTTCAATTCCTCTCCATGATCGGGCGTTATCGCGGCCTGCCTCCGGTGCTGGCGTGGGGAGCGGTCGGTTTTGTGCTGACCCTCTTGTGCGGCCATCGCCAGACGCGCGACTCACTGCTGGGTCACGGAAGGATGCTGAGCCTGGTCAGCGTGATGGCCCTAATCGTCGTGCTCGCGGCCACCCTCATCGGCTGGTCGCTCACATATTGAACGAAAGCGGCTGTCCGCATAGACAGGCGTATGCCTTCCAGGATGGCGTTCTTCGCATTACTTTGCGGGCATCAAAATCAGCTTCTGCACGCGCCAATTCAGCAGTTCAGCCACATACAGCTGGTTTTCCGACGGGCATGCAATCTCGTGGATCCATCCGAACTGTTTCAGCTGCTTGCCTGACTGGCCGAGCACCCCGAGAACTTTTCCATCGAGGCTCAGTTTGTAAATCCGTCCCGGATACGCGTCGGAGCTGTACAGCACCTGATGCGGCCCTGGCGTAATGCAAATCGCCCACGGCGCTCCGGGTGCCATGGTGCCCTTCAAAGCGGCGGGATTCGCGGGCAGATTGCCAATTGCGGGACGCGCGCCGGCAGGGGCCGGCACATCAATTGTAATCTGCCGTAAAAACTTTCCGTTTCCGTCGAACACCTGAATGCGCCGGTTGCCGCGGTCGGCCACATAAACGTTCCCCTGCGCGTCTACCGCAATGCTGTGCGGCGTACTAAACTGTCCCGGCCCGCTTCCCGGCTCGCCCCACGACATCAGCCAGTCGCCGCTCTTGTCGACCTTCGCAATGCGCGAATTGATGTATCCGTCGCTGATGTATGCGTTTCCTTCCGCGTCCCACGCCACGTCCGTGACTTGCCGGAACATTCCATCGACCGGTGGCAGCGGCGGCTTCGGATGCGCAAGCGGCCCGGTGTGCTCGTCCGACGCCTCCTGCTTGCGCCCGAAGACCATCGCCACGCGTCCCTCGAGGTCGAACTTGATGACCAGGTCAGAGCCTTTGTCGGTCACCCAGATGTTGTCTTGCGCGTCGATTTTTACCGTGTGTGCGAACGACCATGCGTACAAATTGTGCCCGATCTCGCGCAGGTAGTCTCCGTGCGAGTCAAATTCCAGCAGCTGTGCTGCTGCGGCTCCGTACGCTGGCCCGCTCGTATTTCCGCGCGAAAACACAAACACGTGGCCCTTGGAATTCACCGCCACGCCCGACACTTCACCCAGATACATGCCCGTTGGCAGCTTCAGAAAGTTCGGCACAGAACGGTAGGGAATTTCGGGTGGCGTTTGCTCCTGCGCGTAACCAACCGACGCGAACAATGCCAGCAACGCAAACAGTACGCAGCGTTTCATCGCCATCCTCCACAAGCTGTGCCCCAGCCTATATGCTCGGCTCAAAAGCTGCAATTGCCATCCGCACGCGGCCATTCTCGTGCTAACATCACCGAGCGCACAGGGCGCCACCGGTCGGCGGAGAGGACAGAAGTCCACCTGATTGGTTAACAACTTGCCGTACGAACTGACTTTCCTCCCGCAAAACGCCGACCTGGGCTCACGAAGGGAAGTTCGTCATGCCCGTAAAGCGCCTCCCATCAAATCCCAATCTCAATCATCTCAGGTATCAGGCGAAGGATCTGCTTAACGATCTTACTGCTCGCAATGCGGGAGCGGCCCAGCGAATCAGGGAATTCCATCCCCGTTTTGTGACGGCTACAGACGCCGAAATCTTTGGCGTCACACTACGCCTGAGCGACGCCCAACTCACCATCGCACGGGAGTGTGGATTTCCGAGTTGGGCCAGGTTAAAAAAACATATCGAAGAACCGACACCCGCCGACCAGTTGAACTTGCCGCACCACGAGCGCATTGAGGACCCCGTATTTCGCCGCGCCGTGGACCTTCTGGATCAAGGCGATACACAGGGTCTGCGCGCCCACCTGAACCAACATCCAAAGCTCGTCCATCAACGCGTGGTTTTTGAAGGCGGCAACTACTTTCGCAATCCCACTCTTCTGGAGTTTGTGGCCGAGAATCCTGTTCGGCACCTCTCTCTGCCAAAGAACATCGTCGAGATCGCCGAAGTCATTCTCGACGCGGGCGCGGGACAAGCTGCAGCAAACCGAACCTTGGGGCTCGTCGCGACAGGCCGCGTGTCCCGGGAGTGTCACGCGCAAACTCCGTTAATCAATCTCCTTTGCGATCGCGGAGCGGATCCCAATACCGCTATACATCGAGCAGCCCTGCAGGGTGAGGACGAGGCCGTGCACGCTCTGATTGCCCGTGGCGCGCGTATCGATTTGCCCGTAGCGGCAGCGTTGGGACGAACCGAGGATGCCCGCCGGCTGCTTGCACCCG
Source organism: Candidatus Acidiferrales bacterium (assembly GCA_035945715.1). GTDB lineage: Bacteria > Acidobacteriota > Terriglobia > Acidiferrales > UBA7541 > DAHUXN01. The sequence continues at coordinate 122,391 of DASYZX010000009.1, read as the reverse complement.
CAGATGGCGAGACTCGTCAGTTCGCGCTTGCCCTGGCAGCACAGTTTGGACATGCCGAAATCGTCCGATTGTTGCTCGACGCAGGCGAGGATCCCAACCGATACAGCCCAGGTCATTCTCACGCGACCCCGTTGCACCAGGCCGCCCTGGCTGGTCATGGTGAAGTCGTGCGGCTCTTGGTCGAACGCGGTGCGAGGCTTGATATCAAGGACATCCTCTGGCAGGCGACGCCAGCCGGCTGGGCGCAACATGCCGGCAGGACCGACATTCTGGCCTATCTTTGTCAGCAGGAGGCGCGGCACGCGAAGCAAGAGCAGCCCGAGAAGGCGACCCAAGATCCACGCTAGTACCCAGAATTCCTATGCAGGGGGGTGGCGTCCAGCCGTCAAGTCTGGCCCCCGTTTTTACAGCAGATTCATGGCGTTGTAACTCGCGAATAAGAATCCCCATGCAATGTGCGGTTGCGCGCGAGGGAACGGCAAAACGGTCTTCAGTCGATCCACCACCCCAGCTGGCTCATCCGACGCCCCGTGGATGAGCCAGTTTCATGTTCGCCTTCTGTTCGCCATATCAATTGAGCACGCTGCTTGGAGGCTTGGCCCGGCCAATGTACAATTTTGGAACTATGCCAAGCTCATGGAGTGGCTTCCTGACCTTCGGTTTGATTTCGCTTCCGATTCGCCTGTCTCCTGCGGCGCGCACCGAACGCATCAGCTTCAATCAGCTGCACAAGGAGTGTCACACCCGTTTGAAGCAGCCACTGTTCTGCCCGACCTGCAACCGCATGGTCGAGCGCTCCGAAGTGGAGAAGGGCTACGAGTACGAAAAAGGGCAATACCTCCTGTTCACTGAGGAAGAGCTGAAAAAAGTCGAACCTGAATCCGCGCGCACCATGGAAATTCTGGAATTCGTCAAGCTCGACCAAATCGACCCGGTCTACTTCGATGCCTCCTACTACATCGCGCCCGACGAGGGCGGCGAAAAAGCCTATCGCTTGCTCACCGAAGCCATGCAGCAGGCGGGATACGCAGGCATCGCCAAAGTCAGCATGCACAATCGCGAGAACATTGTCATTATTCGCCCGCGTGAAGGCGGCCTCACGCTCCACACCATGTTCTATTCAAACGAAATCCGCTCCGCTGAATCCGGCAGCACTGCCAAGGCCGAGGTCAAAGAGCAGGAGCGCACCCTCGCGCGCCAGTTGATCGAAAATCTGGCCGCGGATTTTCAGCCTGAGAAATACAGCGACACCTATCAGGACAGCCTGCGTGCCCTCGTCGACGCCAAGACTGCCGGCAGGGAAGTGACCGCCGTCCAGCACCATGCCGTCACGCCGGTCATCGACCTGATGGAGGCCCTGAAGAAAAGCCTCGCGAGACAGGTGGCCTCGGATAAAAAGGAGCCGCTTCGCGTCGTTCCCCGAACCAAGGAGGCCCCGGCCAAGAAGAGAAAGGCCCTTTAGGCAGATCGGCGCTCCGCCTCGGGCGATTCCAAGCGATTCCTCGAGTTTTTATTCCTTCCCAGGAGCGCCCGGTTCAATATAGACTTCCGTGCACTTTTCCCCATAAAGGTGGTGCACTTTGGCAACCGCAGCGCACGAGCAGCAACCGACACCGGAAAGGTTCTTCAACACCGTAAACGCCCATCAGCAAACGGCCGCCATGAAAACGGCAATCGAGCTGGAGATTTTCACGGCCATTGCGGAAGGCAAAGTCACGCCCTCGGCGATTGCAGAGCGTTGCAAAGCCGCTGAAAAAGGCGTCCGCATCCTGTGTGACTTTCTTACGATCCACGAGTTTTTGACGAAAGAAGGCGGCTGCTACGGTCTCGCGCCTGATTCGGCGCTGTTCCTGAACCGCCATTCGCCCGCCTATCTTGGCGGTGCAATTGAATTTCTGCTCACGCGGCGTGTCCAGGATGCCCACGAAAAACTGACGGAAGCCGTGCGCCTTGGAGGCACTGCGCTGGGGCTTGGCACGCTCGAAGCGGAAAATCCCGACTGGGTCGAGTTTGCGCGCGCCATGAAACCCATGATGAGCATGCCCGCAGAAGTCCTGGCCGGAGAACTGCGCAAGAACGGCGAAGCGCAGAAGGTGCTCGATATCGCGGCAGGCCATGGAATGTTCGGCATTGCCGTCGCTCGCCACAACCCCGCCGCCCAGGTTTACGCTTCCGATTGGCGCAACGTTCTCGCCGTCGCTCACGAAAACGCCCGCGCTTCCGGCATCGCCGATCGCTATCATCTGCTTCCCGGTGATGCGTTCGAGACGGATTTCGGCGGCGGATACGATTTGGTGCTGATGACCAATTTCTTGCACCACTTCGACCAGCCAGCGTGTACGGCTTTCATGCGCAAGGTGCACTCGGCGCTGCGGCCCGGCGGTCGAGCCGCCATTGTCGACCTGGTCCCGAATTCGGACCGTGTCTCGCCGCCTACCGCAGCGGCTTTCAGCCTGATCATGCTCGCCACCACGCCCGCTGGGGACGCTTATACCTTCGCCGAGTATGAGAAAATGTCAACGGACGCGGGTTTCGCGCGTGCGGAACTGGCGGCACAGGCCATCGGCATCGACCGGTTGGTCGTCGCCTACAAATAGAACGAAAGCAGCGAAACGCATTCAGGCGAGCGTGCTCGAGTCTGGCGGTTTTTTTCTGCCGCAAGCGGCTCTGTTTTTTTCGTAAAACCCTCCGCGCCCTTCGCGAATCAAAACACCGGTAACTCTTGCTGCGAGCCCGGTGCGGAGAGCGCTGGCAAAGACGACCCGGCTTTGGCATATTCGATGAAAGGGGTCACCCCGATTCGTAGCGCGCTCCAGTTCGCGGCCCTCGCTGTCTTCGCGACGGCTTCTTTTTGCTTTGCCTCCGCAACCCTTGCCGAGCAATCCCCCGTTCAGCAGACGCCCGGGCAGACGGCGGTCGTGCAGCAGTCGCCGCAGGCCTCGACGGGAACCGTTACGGGAACGATCACCGACAATCACGGAAATCCCATCTCCGGCGCTGTCTTGACCCTCACGCAGGGTGCTCCGCCTTCAAAAGTTCAGGCCGCTTCCGACGACGAGGGCAAGTTCACTTTCGCGAGCGTCCCTCCCGGCAGCTTCCACATCACCGTGACCGCGTCGCCATTCGCCGACCAAACTCTCTCCGGCGTCGTAGCTGCCGGCCAAATGTACATCGTTCCGCCCATTACCCTGGTTCTGGCGACCGTAAACACAACCGTGACCGTCGAGCCCACGGCAGTCGTGGCCGAGCGCGAAATAAAAGTCGAAGAGAAGCAGCGCGTGCTCGGCGTCTTCCCGAATTTTTATGTCAGTTATGTCGCTGACGCCGCTCCACTCAACCCCAGGCAAAAATCCGAACTGGCATGGAAGGACGCGATCGACCCGGTCACGTTTGTGCTGATCGGAGCCATCGCCGGGATGCAGCAGGCCACCAACCAGTTTCCGGGATACGGCCAGGGAGCGGCAGGTTACGGCGACCGCTACGGCGCTTCTTATGCGGATTTTGCGAGCGGCGCAATCTTCGGCAGCGTCATCTTTCCGGCGATCCTAAAGCAAGACCCGCGTTACTTCTACAAGTCCACCGGAAGCAAGAAATCGCGAATTCTCTACGCCATCGCCAACTCGGTCATTTGCAAAGGCGACAACGGCCACTGGCAGCCGAATTATTCGAGTGTTCTGGGAAATCTTGCGTCGGGCGGTCTTGCCAACACCTACTATCCGCCCCAGAACCGCAACGGGATTGCCCTGACTTTCGAGGTTACAGGAGTCGGCATTGCCGCAACCGCAGCCGACAACTTGTTGCAGCAGTTTCTCATCCCCAAGCTGTCCCGCAAACACGACCTGTCGCAAGCGAACGGCTCGCCTTGATCCTCGCAGCGCTCTCGGTCGAACGGCTTCCGCGAAGCTCGCCACGGGCACGCGACCGTCTGGACGTCGTCACAGTTCCGGAAGCTTGCACTTCGATTTTTACCGATTTGTCCACACGCAGAATAAACGTGCTCGGATCCTTCAATCCCCACTGCACATAGGGGATCGTGAACTCCAAGGCCGCGCTGAGTTTTCCCTGGGCAATGTCTGTCTTTGCCGGAATGGTAACAGCGTGTTGCTCCCCCATGATTTGAATCATCCCTTGAATTGCGATCTGCGAAGGCCCATCGAGCGACACGCGTCCGTCAACTTTTTGAGGCACAAAGACGATCGTCGGGTACTCCGCGCTCTTCAGGACATCTTGATGCATTTTGTGGTCGCGGCTGGCATTGCCCGTGTCGCCGCTCGCTGCGTCGATGACCATCGCGCCTTGCACGCTTCCCGTCGCTGTGGAGATTTCCATCGCGCCTCTCTTCAGGCGGAACGTGCCGTGTACTGTATGCATCGTTGCGCCGAGCGTGAAGTGAATCTGCGTCTGCGCCGGATCAAGATTCACCGCAACGCTTTGCCCTTTGGCCCCACCGGCGCAAACAATCACCGTCCCGAACAGGCCAAGCAGCGATCTTCCAATGCTCATCACGATTCCATTTGCGACCCGTCGAGTTCGCCGGGCGAGAGCACCGGGCGGTCCATGCGCATTTTGAGGAAGTTCCGAAGGAACGCAGGAAGCCCGCGAAAAGTCAGTTTCGCCGCGCCGAATTCACCGACGTGCGCCGCCAGCATCCTGGCAAAAATCCCCGGATGATTCGATAAGCGCGTAATGGCCCTCCGTCGCATCCATCTGCGTTCCCCGAGCATGAGCATCAGCCGCGACATCATCCTCGGCAGTCGTACAATTCGCCCATGCTCTCGCGCATAGAGTGCAGGGTCGTCTTTCGCAAGCGCTTTGGCCAAGCTCACTGCCTGCTCGATCGCCAGCGACAATCCATCGCCCGTGATCGCGTCAACCGTGCAGGAAGCGTCTCCGACGAGCAAAACATCTCCGCGCAAAACCTCTTCCAACGAACGCGAAACGCAGGCGCCCCCCAGTTCTCTCGAAGTTGGCGTCGCGTGCGCCAGCCGGGTCGCGATCGTCGGAAATTCCCGGAGCGCTTCCTCAATTCGCAGCCCTGGATTTCGCGTCAGTACCGCGACGCAAACATCGTTTGCACCCGTTGGCGTGACGTAAATTTCCGATCGCGAATCCCAGTGCACTTCCACGTAATCCGACCACGGTTCGATCCGGTAATGCCTGCGAAAGCCGTACCGCGGCGCGCCCTCAAACTTCGGGCGCAAACCCGTGCACTTCCGCACGCCCGAGTTCTGCCCGTCAGCGCCCACGATCCATCGTTTGCGCACCACCTCACCATCGGCGTAGAACCTCTGCGCCCCTCCGTACCGCATATGCGTTCCCCAGTGCATCTCGACGCCAACCTCACGAGCCCGTTCCATCAGCAAGCGGTGCAGGGTCGTCCTGCGCATACCGTAGCCACACGCGCGGGGAAAATCCGCTCGCGCGCTCAGTTCGTGATCAACAAACCGGATTCCCCGAAACGGCATTCCATCGCGCGGCTCAATCGCGACGCCCAAACTCCGCAGCGCCGCCACACCATGTGGCATCAGTCCCTCGCCGCAGGATTTATCGATCGGCGGACGCCGGGAGTCGGCCACGCTGGCGCGCAATCCCTGCTGTCGTGCTGCGATTGCCGTCGCGAGGCCGGCAGGCCCTCCGCCAACGATGAACACGTCGGTGCTGATCGAACTCGTCATCTCGACTCGGAAACGCCTTTCGGCGAACAGAAAGCAACAGGACTGAAACGCGGCTTGGGCCGCTCGGGCGGTCGTGGAGAGCACCCTTGTAGCGCTACACTACAAGATGCAGGAATCGCCTATCTCGTTGTTACTTTTTTCCCTGTTTTCGGATTCCTTCAGGCGTGTGCGTAGGTCTGGCAGCGATCTTCACGGCCCAACGAAGACAGCTGCAACGGAGCGGCTCGGTTTGCGGCGGTCTTCCGACTCCGGCCTTACCATTTCAGCAAAATCAATTCGGAGCAGAATCCCGGCCCCATGGCCCCCAGAATTCCGTAGCTTCCCGGCTCCGGCCGGTGATTCGCCATCACGTCTTCCAACACCAGCAACACGGACACAGAAGACAGGTTCCCCACCTTGGCCAAACACTCCCAGGAAGCTTCCAGCTCTCCGTTCTTCAATTCCAGCGCGTCTTCCACCGCCTCGAGCACCTTCGGCCCGCCTGTATGGAAAATCCAGCTCGAAATGTCTTTCTTCGACAGTCCCAGATCATCCAGAAACTGATCCGCATCGCGGCCCAGATTCTGCTTCACCACGTCCGGCACGCCCGGGGAAAGCACAATCTGAAATCCCTTTTCAGAAATGTCCCATCCCATCGTCCGTTCCGTGTTGGGATAAAAGGTCGAGCGTGTCGCAACAATCTCCGGCCCCTGGAAGTCTCTTTCGTCGCCGGTGATAATCACAGCCGCCGCGCCATCGCCAAACAGTCCTGCCGAAATCAGATTCGCCATGGACAAATCATCGCGCTGAATCGTCAGCGAGCAAAGCTCCACCGCCAGCAGGATCGCCGTGTGTCCCGGATACCCGCGCACGTAGTCTGCCGCCCGTGCAATTCCCGCCGCGCCCGCCACGCAGCCAAGACCGAACAGGGGATTCCTCTTGATGTTCGGACACAACCCCAGCCGGTTGACCAGTCGCGCGTCAAGTGACGGGCTCGCGATTCCCGTCACCGACACCACAAAAATCGCGTCCACTTCCCGAGCCGGCAATCCAATCGGCTTGAGCGCTTTCGTGATCGCTTGCTCGCCGATGTCCAACCCCGTTTCGATCCATGCGTTGTTCGCGTCGCCCCACGTTTTCAGCTTGTAATAGCTTTCCAGCGGCATGGACATATACCGCCCGCGCACTTTCACGTTGGCGTGCAACTTGTCCAGCATTTCTGGCCGCTTCAGCCGGTCGCCCCAATACAACTTGAGGGCCTCGACCAATTCCTCCTGGTTAAAGTAGTGTTTGGGAAACGCGCCCGCAACGCTCGCAATTCTCATCCGCCACCTGTCCTCTCATTGGGTCGTCGCGAAATGCCGGTGTGCGCTTCCATGTGTATTGGCCTGGTCACTAAAGAGCTGTCTCCGTGCGCATTCGTGCGATTTCCGCTTCGACCACTATGGAACCCGCACCGGTGCCATCGTGTTGCATCGATTCTCAGAGTCTTTCCAGAAACGCCGTTTCGCGCCATTGATTTTATCGTTCGCTGCCGCCATCGCAAGTACTAATCTTGTAGCCTTGCCTGGGGAGGCCCTGTCCTTTGGGCGAGGCGCCCCTCACACACAAATCGCTACGCCAGCATTAACAATGAAACCCCGGGAAACTCAAGAAATAAAAAATACGTGGAGGCGTGACCCCCACGAAGACCTCTACAGAGTTTGTCGCTCCGGCTTCGGACGTTCCTCGTCACCGTCATCAACGTCGGTGCGAACTTCCTCCCCCGCGCGGTCCGCTGCTCGCTCGACGCCGCTCACAATTTCGGCTTCGTAATCCTGCCCCTCTTCCGCCAATTCTTCCACGCTCTCGGAATCCACATCTTCAACGCCAGAGAGCCCTTGCACATCGCCCGATTGTCCCGCCGCCAGCGAACGCTCCGGTTCGCTCTCCGGAATCACCATAGCGCGCCCCGGATCGAGCCCCTGGGAAAGTCGCCGCCGCCGGGCAGGCAGATTCGCAGCGTGGTGTCGCGTTGTCCGCGCCGCCGTTTTTTTGCGCGCCACTTTCCTGCCGCGACGTTTCTTCGCAACCGCGCGGTTCCTGCTTTTCCTGCGAGCTGTCTTTTTCTTAGCCATAGGAAAAGTGTAGCACCGCGGGATATACCTGGCTATCGCGGGTATTGGTGCTCTCCGAATTTGAAGACGATCCCGGCGGAGAGCCACAGATTGTTCTGATGAGTCTGCAAAAATGGCGTCCGATAATAGTCCGCCTCAAACGCTCTCACCGACCAGTGCCGGCTGATTTTCACGTCCGTTCCGCCTCCCAGGCGAAACGAAAACCCGTTCTCCGAGAACTTTTGCCCCGCTTGGTTTAAGTTCAAATCCAGCCGTGAAACTCCAAACAACGCTTCGCCGAACGGATGGATCATCCAGTATCGCGGACGGTAGTAGAACCGCGCCCCGCCATGATCTGCATAGAGTCTCGTGTTTCCGTTGGGAACAGACCCAAACTGCTGGTCACCATCCACATACACCTGCAGCCAACTGAATATATTCAGGCCAAACGATCCGTAATACCCGTAATCGTTCGGCCAGCCCGCAGCATTGAACTGCGTATAGTCAAATCCACCGCCCAGTTCAAGAGTCATCCCGCGCTCGACTCCGGCTTGTGGTCCTTGCGCGTATGCAGGCAACGCCACCAGCGCCAGCGCGCACGCCATTGCCAACTGCCTCAGCATATTGCAACCTTTCCAGACCCGCAGGGCCTTCGCGATTCTTATTCCACAGATTGCCCATCTGTGCGTGAGACTTGGCTGGGTTCTTCCTAGAGTGACAACTTTCCGCCGAACTTTCAACCGCACTTTCCACTCTGCGGAGCGAACTTCGCATGTGGCACCGCTGTTACAACAAACGGCTATCCCTTGACGCCCGCGCAGCCAAGCTTCCCGCTCGTGAACGAGGAGCTGCAGCCGTCTCACGAATGGTGCTCAGGAGGTCGGAGCTTTAGCTCCGGCATGGACCGCTCGAAAAATGAGGGCTTTGGCCCCTGAGGTAAAGCGACGTTGCGGCATTTGTGGGAGGACTTCCAGTCTCCGATGGTTCGATGTATCGGTGTTTCAGCGGGAATGGCGTTCCTGAAAGAATTCAGTTCGTTCCTCGAGCGCGCTCGCTCAGGCCAACCAGTTTTCGAAATTCAGGCTCGTCGTGCAGGCAATGCAGATCGGAATCTTTTGCGGCCCAATGGGGGTTGCCGTATCCCGCCGCAAAAGCCCTCTTGAGAGTCTCCAGTGCGTCTGTCTTCCGTCCAAGCACTCCGTAGCCGCAGGCCGCATTGTAGAGCGTGTTCGCATCGCCAGGACGAAGAGCTACCGCCGTCTGTAAGTGGCGGATGGATTCCTCGGCGTTCCCGGCATACGCAAGGAGCGCTGCCAGCAGAACGCGGGCGCGCACATCCTCAGGAACCAATTCCAACTGCTGCCGGAGAACCTTCGCTTGCAGGTCGCGCAGGCGGTCGCTTTCTTTTTTTCGCCCCAGCTGATCCAGAACCTGCTGGTACGGAATATAAACGTTGTAGTCGTCGCCATTGGCTTCGATGGCGCGTTCGGTGAGCGCCGCTGCCTCTTCGTTCCGTCCCGAGCCGAAGTACGCGCGCCCAAGAATGTTCCACGCGCCTTCGCAATCGGACTTGCGCTCGATGGCCCGCCACGCCAGTAGCGCCGCCTCCTCGAATTTCTTCTGCGCATAAAACAGGCGGGCGCGCCCTACGAGCACCTCCGGCAGGTCCGGCGCAAGGGCCGTTGCCCGGTCGCATGCCGCTAGTCCGCGGTCGATCCAGCCCGGATTCTGCTCGCGGATTTCATAGTTGAGCCCGCACAGGTTGGCGATCCCCGCGTGCGCCAGCGCAAAATTCGGATCCAGTTGAATCGCCTGTTCGAACATTTGAAGCGCGTAATCGATGTTCTCCCGCCGCGTGTAGCTTCTTCCGCGCAAATAAAAATCGTAGGCCTGCAGGCTCTCCGTCGGCTTGTGCGCGATGATCTTTTCTTCTTGCGGTGTCAGCGTGATTCGCAGCGCCTGCGCGATGCTCCGCGCGATTTCTTCCTGGATCGCGAACACGTCTTCGAGTTGCCGGTCGTAACGCTCCGCCCAAACCGAATGCCTCGTAGACGCCTCCACGAGCTGGGCGGTGATTCGCACCCGGTTGCCCGCACGTCGAATCGATCCTTCCAGCACGTACGCCGCTCCAAGCTGTTGCCCCACTTGCTGCGCCGTCACCGGCTTGTCGCGGAACGCCAGCATTTCCGAGCGCGGGAAAATCTCCAGTTGCGCGATTTTCGATAACTCCGTGACGATATCCTCCGTGATTCCGTCGCGAAAATACTCATCCTCTTTCGCACCGCTCTGATTCTCGAAGTACAGCACGGCCACGGATTTTTGCCTCACCGCCTCAACTTTCGCTGCGGAACCCGAGTCGCTCTTCGCCGCCGGCCGCCGGTTCGCTTCCATGTCCCGGCTCAGCCGTTTCAAATCCGCGCGCAGCTCCGCGGCAGTCTGGCAACGCAAATCCCGGTCCTTTTCGAGCGCCTTGCTCAGGATATTCTCCAGCGCCAGCGGCACCCGCGAGTTCAGTTCTCTTGCGGGTTCCGGGAGGGAATGCAAAATTCCATCGAAAATCACCGCTGACGTCGCTCCCGAGAAGGGAACTGCTCCGGTAGCCATCTCGTACAGCACGACGCCCAGCGAGAATAAATCGGATCGCGCATCCAGTTCCTCGCCTCGCGCTTGTTCCGGAGACATGTATGCCACCGTGCCCATCGAGCTGCCGGGACTCGTCAATTGTTCGTCGTGGAGCCTCTGCGCTTTCGTCGGCATGGAGGTTACGCCCGCTGATTCCAGAGAAGGCCTTGCCGCCGTCAGTTTCGCGAGACCAAAATCCAGAATTTTTGCCTGTCCCCGCTCCACCAGAAAAATATTCGCGGGCTTGATGTCTCGGTGCACGATCCCTTTCGCGTGCGCCGCGTCGAGCCCAGTTGCGATCTGTATTCCGATCTCCAGCAGCTCGGAAATATCGAGCGCCTTCGAACCAATCCGGTGCTTCAGCGTCTGCCCCTCGAGCAATTCCATGGCAATAAACGGCCGCTGCTCGAACTCGCCGACGTCGTAGATCGTGCAAATGTTCGGATGGTTGAGTGAGGACGCCGCGCGCGCTTCTCGCCGGAATCTTTCTGTTGCCTGCGGGTCGTGCGAAGTATCTTCGGGCAAGAACTTCAATGCCACATTCCTGCCCAGGCGCGTGTCCTTCGCCTTGTACACCACGCCCATCCCTCCGCCGCCTAGCTTTTCCAGAATGTTGTAATGGGAAATCGCGCTGCCAATCAACGATGAGGCGTGTGCCATGGGGCGCACATTGTACGCCACGATTTCTGTGGTCGCAATCGCCGTCCTGCGGGGCTTTGCGGGGGCCAAGCGCCCCTGGTCGGTTTGTCTCCAAGCGTTCGGCGGTCTCCGTGCTTCGGCGGAGACCGAGTCGCCGCAGGAATTCAGTCTTGTCGGTCTTGTCCGCCGCGGCCTTACCAAAGACGAAAGCTTGATGTTACCATTCGACGGCCCAATCTATGCCCCAGTCCGCCCCTAGACCCGCCGGCCTCGTCGCGACATTTAGTCGTCTTGACAAGTTCTACGCTTTGCCTGCGCTTAAAGGAAAACCCAAGGCGCCCCCGCCCACCGCTCCTTACGAAATGCTCCTTCATCGCAATTGCGGCTATCCGCAGTCCGAGGAACGCTGCGACAAGGGTTTTCGCGCGCTGAAAACCGAAATCGGCCTCGCCCCGCAGAAAATTCTCGACGCGCCCGACGCGAAACTTCGCGAAGTCGTGCGCCCCAGCGTGATGAAGCCCGAACTCACTGCGTTTCGCCTGAAGGAAATCGCCGCGCGCGTCCTCGACGAGTTCTCAGGCGACATGCGCGCCGCCCTCAAGCGCCCTCTTCCCGAAGCAAGGAAAGCTCTGAAAAAATTCCCAACCGTCGGCGACTCCGCCGCGGACAAGATCCTCCTGTTCACCAGAACCGCTCCCGTCGCCGCGATTCCCGCAAACGCTGTTCACGCCGCGCTTCGTCTTTTCGGCGGCAATCCCGACTGGGTGCAGGCAAAGTGGAACGCCGCCTACCGTTTCGCGCAAGATGCCGTTCGCGACGCCTTCCCGGAAAACATCGACGCGCAGCTTCGCGCCTATCTCCTTCTGAAGCATCACGCGCGCGAAATCTGCAAACTCTCCCATCCTCTCTGCGACCAATGTCCCGTCGCCTCCGCGTGCCCGTATTTCCAGAAATCGCAGCGCGCGAGCCGTCCTTAATCCGCGTCCCTCCATCCGCTGTGCGAAGAAACTCTCCGCGCTTTGCCTGCATCGTAGTTTCGGGTGTTCCTGTACCAACTGGAAATTCGCATCGAAACAGTTTGTAATCCCAGCCCGGGCTTCTTCGGAGAGAAGTGCATGCGCAAACATGTCCTCTTTTTCGTCCTGATCGCGTCCCTGCTGGCCGGAATCGCTGCTTGCGGCGGCGGTTCCCACCCGCCCGTCAGCGTGACCGTCACCGACGACGGGATCACCACGGTTGCGGCAGGTGGCAGCATCGAATTCTTGGCGACGGTCATGAATAACTCCAACCAAAGTGTCACCTGGGCGGTCTCCGGCGGCTCCGCCAACGGCACCATCACCTCAGCGGGACTCTACACTGCGCCCGCACTGGTGCCGAATCCGGCCAGCGTCACCGTCACCGCCACTTCGCAGGCCGACACGGCTGCGGTCGGCCAGGCCAGCATCACTGTGACCGTCAGCATCGTCGTCTCACCTTCCACCGCAATCGTCCAGACTCTCGGCACGACCTCGTTTTCCGCGGCCATCCACGGCTCGTCCAATCAAAGCGTCACCTGGGAAGTCGACGGCATTCAAGGCGGCAGCGCTTCGGTGGGAACCATCAGCGCGGGCGGCACGTTTCAAGCTCCTGAATCGGTGCCTGCAATCGCCTCGAGCGGCCAGACCACTACCGTGAGTGTGACCGCGGTCTCGCAGGCCAATCCTGCGGTTTCCGGTTCGGCGACGGTCACCGTCACTTCTCCCAACCAGCTCGCACAAAATCTCCCCATCAAGCTCGGCACCTCCGGCGGCAACGCCAACAACGTCAATGCCTCTGAATGCGAGAGCGGCACTCTCGGTTCGCTCGTCACGCGCGCCGGCACGCAATACATTCTCAGCAACAATCATGTTCTTGCGGACAGTGACGCCGGCTCCCTCGGCGACAACATCATCCAGCCCGGCCTGGTTGATACACCAAATCCGTGCGTAGCCAGTTCCGGCAGCAGCACCGTCGCGCATCTCTCGCAGTTCATAAACCTCCAGCAGCCGAGCCCTCCTGCCGACGCCGCCATCGCTCAAGTCGTCTCCGGCGCGGTCGACAGCAGTGGCACCATCATCGAACTTGGTGACTCCACTTCCGGCGGCGTTCCGACCGACGAAGGTCCCTCCAGCACGGTTTTCTCGGGAACCCTCGTTCCCAATTCCACGGCCGTCGCCAAAAGCGGCCGCAGCACCGGCCTCACCTGTTCGACCGTCGAGGCCATCAACGTCGACGGCATCCGCGTGCAATACACTCAAGGCCTAGGCGGTCCCAGCTTCACCGCGGTCTACAACAACCAGGTCGCCATTAATGGCGGCACCTTCAGCGCCGGGGGAGACTCCGGCTCGCTGATTGTTGCGCAATCCAACGCCGAGCCCATCGCCCTGCTCTACGCCGGTTCCTCCACAGACACGATCGGCGCGCCCGCGCAAACCGTTCTCAATAATCTCGCGGACACGAGCAATCCGCCAAACGTTCCATCCTTCGTCGGCACCAGCGACCACGTTGTCTCAGGCTGCACCTCTTCCGGTGCCGACGCGCTCGGCGCCACAGCGCAAACCACCGCCTCGCCCTCCGCCGCGGAACTCTCGAATGCCGAAAACGTAAAAAATCAAAACACGCCGCAGCTCATGACTGAGCATCCCGCCGTCCTCGCTGTCGGAGTCGCCGGCAGTCTCGACCGCCCTGATCGCGCCGCAATTATCCTTTTCCTTCGCAAAGGCGAGCCGCTGGTGAGCTCCATTCCGCACAGCGTCGCCGGAGTGCCCACGCGGGTCATCTCCGTCGATTCGCTTCCGAAATCCGGTGCACTGGATCCGCAGTCCACCGCCGCATTCGTGAAGAGCGCAGGCGCCCCCGGCCCGGCGAATCCCACATCCGAAGATCTCGCTGCCGCGAAAACCGTGAAAGAAAAATACTCCGCCTCGCTGATGAAGCAGCCCGGCATTCTCGGCGTCGGCGTCACCTCGAGCCTCGACAATCCGAGCGAAGCCGCCGTCATGGTCTTCGTGGAAACAGGGAAGCCGCACAATCCCATTCCCCTCGAACTCGACGGCGTGCGCGTCCGCGTCAAATCGACCGACAAATTCCGCGCCTACGGCTGGGGCCACGCCAAATCCCGCCGATAGCGCCGCGGCGATTCTATACTTGACACAGATCGAGAGCAGGCCGCCGCTGGGCTCGAATGATTGGAAATTCTGCCGACTGGCTCGAACTGAGCGTCTTCGGAATTTCGAATCGATAATTCTTGCGCAGTTTTCAGGACGGCCACTCTACTGCAAGTCGTCCGGCAGGGGGTCGCCCCACAAATAGTGGGCGAACCAGTTGTAATTCTCCTGGGTGACCGCGCGCTGCTCCTTGGGCTTGGTGATGGGATGGCCAAAGCCCTGGTAGAGAACGAATTTCACCGGCACGCCGCGGTCCCGCAGCCCGCGGTAAAGCTCCCAGGAGTCGGGCACCGGCACGCGCGCGTCGCGGCTTCCTTGCTGAATCAGCGTCGGCGTGTGCGCGTGATTGATGTAGGTGATCGGCGAAGTCTTTTTGTAAATCTCAGGGTCGCTCCACGGCGTCGCATGCAGATACTGGCGGGTGAAGGGCGTGATATCCGTGTTGACGTAGTAGGTCATCCAATCGGAAATGCCCGCGCCCACGGACACGGCGCAAAACCGGTCGCTCGACGTCGTTATGAACGCGGAAATGTAGCCGCCTTCGCTCCAGCCCATCGAAGTGACGCGCTTCGGGTCGATGTAGCCCTGAGAAATCACGTAATCCACGCCGGAAATCACGTCGGCGTAATCGCCCACGCCGAGATTGCGGACGTTGAGCGCGCGGAATTTCGCACCGTAGCCTGCCGAGCCGCGATAGTTCGGTTCAAGAATCACCGCGCCGCGCGCCGCGAAAAGTTCGATGGGATAGTAGCGGTCCGGCGAGCGCGCCGCAATGCTCGTGCCCGTGGGCCCGCCGTGAATCTCCACCATCAGCGGATATTTTTTTGAGGGATCGAAATCCGCAGGCTTGATCAGAACTCCTTGCACCGGCGTGCCATCGCCCGACTTCCATTCGATCACTTGTCGCGTGGCCAGATGGAACTTCGCGTACTGCGCGCTGATGTCCGTCAGTTTTTCCGGCGCAAACGAGTCCACCCGAGAAACGTAAATCTCCGAAAACTGGTTATCGCCGGTAGAGCCGCCAAACGCGATGGTTTTGAAATCGTGCGTGAACGAGATGCCGAACGCGTGAATATCATCCGGCGAACTGATCCGCGTGATGGCGTCGCTCGACGGGTCAAGGCGGAAAAGGTGGCTGTAGGTGCGCTGCTGCGCCAGGAAATAAATTCCATCCGGCGACCAATCCATCAGGCCCGCATCTTCGTCGAATTTCGACGTGAGGATTTTCGGCGGGCCGCCCTTGGCGTCGACAACGTCGATGACCGTATTGGTGTAGAAGAAATCTCGATCGCCGTTATGGCTGTTGAACGCGATTTGCGTTCCGTCCGGCGACCAGACAGGATTCTCGTTCGGCCCGGGCGCTTCGGTGAGTTTTTTAACGGATTTGTCGGCGAGGGTGAGAATGTAAATGTTCGCCGTGCCGCCATCGGCCAGCGCGGGGTCTTTGGTCGCGTCGAATGCGATGCGTGTGCCGTCAGGAGACCAGCGAAAGCCGCGCACGGTGAAATCTTGTCCCGACGTGAGACGCACCGGCTTCGGCAACTCCATGCGTTCCGGCGCGGGGACGTCAATCACCCACAGATGCGTCATGGTGTAGTCGCCGTCGATGATGTTGTAGTCTCCGTATTTTTTCACGCGCGCCTTATGCGCTTCGGATT
Source organism: Candidatus Acidiferrales bacterium (assembly GCA_035945715.1). Classification (GTDB taxonomy): domain Bacteria; phylum Acidobacteriota; class Terriglobia; order Acidiferrales; family UBA7541; genus DAHUXN01. The sequence continues at coordinate 106,537 of DASYZX010000009.1, read as the reverse complement.
CCGGGTCCGCGGAAGTGAACGCGATGTGCTTTCCGTCGCGCGAAAAATCGAAACTGTCGACGCCCGTTTCGACGTTGGTGATTTGCCGCGCTTCGCCTCCATCCGGGGAGATTAAATAAATTTGCGACGTATCTTTTTTTGCGTCCGGCAAATCCGATTCGCGCGACGAAAGAAACGCAATCCACTTTCCGTCCGGTGACCATGTCGCATCCGTGCTCGATTGTTTGCCCTCGGTCAGCGGATAGGCCTGCCCGGTCCCCGGAACTGCGATCCAAATCTGCCGCACGAACGCATTTTGCTCCCAGTCCGTATGGGTCATTTCGTAGGCGACATATCGTCCGTCCGGGGAAATTTGCGGGCTGGAGACGGATTTCATTTCCATGGCTTGCTGAATGGAGGGGACGGGCAGCGACGCGGAATCGGACTGGGCGATCGCGGCGAGCGGCAGAAGGGCGATGGCGACGAGAAGAAGATGAATCTGCATGGGGCGAGTTTTCACGATGACGGGCTCCTTCCGCGGCCGAAGGATTTGCGGCGCAGGCGCGGCGGCGCGAGTATACTACGCAGTTTCGCGCGAGGAGAAATCATGAACGGGTACCAGCGGGGCATCTGCGGAGCGGTGCTGGCGATGTGTGGGCTGTGCGTCGGGCCGCGAGGGCGGGCGGCGAACGGAGGAGTGAGGGCGCAGGGACAAGCGCAGGCACCGGCGGGAAATTTGCACTTGATTCCACAGCCGCGCGAAGTGAAAGAAATAGCCGGAGAAAATTTTCGCGTGACGCGGCACACAAGAATCGTTATGGATCAAGCATTCCGCCGGGGCTTTCAGGGCGCGCAGATGCTGTCGGACGAAATCGAGCGCTGGACGGGGTGGAAACTGACCGTCTCGGATGCGCGCGAGATGCCTCGAGGATCGGATCTGATTTACATTGGCGACGCGACGAAGGATTCGAAATTGCGCGAGGCGCTGGGCGCGAGCGGGCTTGCGGCGCAGAACGGATCGGATGCTCAGGGTTACGCGATTTTGGCGGACCATCGGCGAATTCTGGTCGGAGGTGCGAGCGAGGAAGGAGCGTTTTACGGCGTGCAAACGCTGCGGGAATTGCTGCGACCAGCGAATCGAGACGCAGGTTCCTCAGCGCCGTCGGCAGCAAAAACGGCTGCGGCTGGGTTCGGAATGACAGCCCTTGTGAACGGGTTGGAGTGTCCAGCGGTGGCGATCCGCGATTGGCCGGCGATGAAGTGGCGCGGCGTGAGCAACGACATCAGCCGCGGGCCGATTCCGACAGAGAAGTTCATGGAAGAGCAGATTCGGACGCTCGCGAGCTACAAGATCAATATGTACGCGCTGTACATGGAGGACGTTTTTACCGTGAAAGGAAATCAGATTTTTGCGCCGCCCGATGCGCTGACGCCGGAGGAAATCACCCGGCTGGTGGCCTACGCGCAGAAATACTACGTTACGATTGTTCCGGAGCTGGAGACGTTCGGGCATCTCCACAATATTCTTCGCTACGATTTGTACAGCGACTTGGCGGAAATTCCGCACGGGTCGGTGCTGACGCCGACGCAGCCGGGAACCTACGATTTGCTGGGGAAACTGATCGGAGAGATGGAGCCGCTTTTCCCCGGGCCGTTCTTTCACATCGGCGCGGACGAGACGTTTGAGTTGGGGCAGGGGAAAACGAAAGACTGGATCGCCCAGCAGGGGCTCGGGCCGGTTTATTTGGCGCACATCGCGAAACTGGACGCGATGTTGAAGTCCTATCACAAGCAAGCGATGTTCTGGGCGGACATTGCGGAGAAATTCCCGCAACTGCTGCCGACGCTGCCGAAAGATTTGATTGCGGTCGTCTGGACGTATGACAACGAAGCATCGTACGACAACCGGCTGAAACCGTTTCAGGATGCGGGCTTGCCGATTGTTGTGTCGCCGGGAATTTCGAACTGGCGCCGCGTGTATCCGGATTTTAACGATTCGTTCACGAATATCCGGAATCTGACGCGTGACGGCCAGAAGTATGGCGCGCTGGGCGTGTTGAATACGGATTGGAAAGATATGGGCGAAGAGTTGGGCGGGATGGATTGGCCGGGGCTGGTGTTTGGCGCGGCCTGCTCGTGGCAGGCGGGCGAATCGGACATCGCGCAGTTTCGCGACAGCTACGATTGGGCGTTTTACAGGAACACGGATCATACGTTTCAAGGCATTTTGGATAACTTGGCAGCAACGAATACGCTGCTTGACGGCGTAAAACTCGAAGCGTCGCACGTTGCGTATTTCTGGGCGGATCCCTTTTCGCAGGATGGCTCGGACGTTGCGGAAATGGCGGCTCCGGTGACGCATGCGATGCGCGTGGACGCGGAAAATGCCTGGGAGTCGCTGCTGGACAACCGCGCGAAGGCGCGGCTGCACGAGGACACGCTCGATGATTTGGTGTTTGCGGCGCAGCGCCTGGATTTTCTGGGAATGAAACTGGAATACACGCAAGAGATGAGCGCGGCGTATTGGAACGCGTATATGAACATGAGCAGTTCGCACAATGTGTACGACAACCTGGAAGTGATCAGCTCCATCAACGGCGAGTTGCAGGATTTGCGCGAGAAGCTGACGCAGTTGCGCGGCGAATACGCCGAGCGCTGGCGCACGGAGAACCACGAAACGTATCTTGCGAATGTGCTGGTGCGCTATGACGCGCTGACGAATCTGGTGCAGAACAAAATGAACGCGATCATCGCGCTCGAAGGCGATTTCTCGGGCGTGAAAGTACTGCCGTCGCCGGAAAGTTTGGGATTCTACTGGCGGCCAGAGCCGCCCCTAGCGCCGCAACCGCATTGAAAACCGGCGGTCAAATTCGGGGGTAACATGCCACCGCTCGGGTGATGATTTCGAAAAGGAGGTTCTGTCGCGGAAAGCGCGATTATTTTTGCTGTGGAGGAGCGAGCAGACGGCGGATACGAAGCTCGCGCGCCCGGGTATTCCCTATTTAGGGAAGCCAATACCCTCGAGGGCCTCAAGAAGACGGTTCACGACGCTGTGAACTGCCACTTGGTTCAGGACGAGGTTCTCTCTGCTCGAAACTCCCGGGCGAGCTGACCTGGCGAGGCTGCTGAGGAAAGTCGGCTACGAGGTAACTCGCCGGAGAGCGAGCCATATGCGGCTGCGTTCAGCCGCCAAAATCCGGAGCACCCTGTCGCGATTCCGGCACACCGGCGGCTTCAGGCGGGGACGCCCGGCGCAATTCTTGCAGAGGGCAGCAAACTCCTGAAAATCGACCGCGCCGAACTTCTGCGGAAACTCTTCTAAGAGACCATTCTCGAGTCACGCCGATTTATTTTTGTCAGTTCGGAGTTGAGAAAATCGCGGAGGACGAGGGCGCTATTGTGTTTGGTGTCGCGGGCGGAGTAAAGCAGGGTGACGTTGCCACGGCGAGCGGCTTCGAGAAGAGGCTCCCAGGCGCTTCGGTTTTCGTGAAGCTCGGTGAGGTAGCGTTTGCGAAATTCGGGCCAGCGCTCGGGTTTGTGTCCGAACCACTTCCGCAGAGCGGTGCTGGGCGCGACATCGGCGAGCCAGCCATCGAGGTGCAGCGATTCCTTCTTGATTCCGCGCGGCCACAAGCGTTCGACAAGGTAGCGCGAAACATTCGGTGACTTGGCGGACGTGTCATCGTAAACGCGGGCGATTTCCATCGTCGGATGTGTCCTCGTCTCTTGCAGCGGCGCGCCCCATTAAGGCTCCTCGGAAAAACGGTAACTGCCATGGCTGTCGTAGTCGACGCCGTGCTTCTTCTTCAATTCCTGAATGTACTTGAGAGTGGTTTTCGTGTGTGGTCCGACGCCTTCGTTCGTATGCAGCAGCAGTTCTTCGAGGCAACTGGTGACGCTCATGCGTTTGTGTTCGGCTAAGTCACCAAGCAGAGCGGCGAGCCGTTTCTCCAAGCGCAGCGGCACATCCACGCGCTCGATCTTGATGGGCGGACCAAGGTTGAACAGGTTATGCCCGAAGGTTAAATAATATCCGTGGAGATCCCGTACGGTGTAGTCGCGGATTCCATATTCGCGGTCACCGATTTCCGCAGCAACGTCTACGCCATTGGCGCGGTGAAACTCATAGAGCTGGTCGGCATTTCCGACCATGAAATACACCGTGCAGCCCTGTGGGTCGGGCGTCCCCTTTTGCAAGAACATCTGCACGTTGCCGAGAGTCACGCTAGCAAAGGTTGGCGGATCGCCCCAGCTGAACCCGAACTTGAAGCCCAGTCGGTTCCTGTAAAAGTCCACTGCGCCGGGGATATCGCTGACGGCCAAGCCCGCGTTGACTTGGTCGCACTCGATGTTGGCGGGAACTTCGGCTGTCATGAGGCGCTCCTTTTTGATGGCTTGGATTTTGGCTCGTTCTTCGGCGCGATTCCATCTTCCCGTGAGTTGCGAGCGGCTCTTACGGCGGCTTTCGTTCGAGCATAGGCGCGGGTGGATTTGTTGGGCGGATAGGTAATGCGCTTGCTGCGGACGCGCGCGAAGGGCGTGAGTTTGTGAAGATTGGCGCGTGTGGGAGTCATGATGTGTTTTACGGCATAGCCGCGCACAGCGAGCGCGTCGGCGATGAGCGAGCGATGGCAGCGCCAGGGGACGGCTTCGGCGCACAGGATGGCGCACTGCTTGGTGCGGGCGAGCCTTTCGAGCCGCGCGAGCGCAGCGGAGAATTCGGGAGTTTGCATGTAGTCGGCGAAGCCGCGAAAGCTGGAATTGTTCCAGCCGGTGTTGACAGAGTCGGCGCGGGCGTGGCGCAGGCCGCCGAGTTTTGGAAGGGGGGTGTAGGCGAGCTGAGCGCGGCGAAGGGAAGCGGCGAGAGCGTCGCGGTGGAATTGGGGGTTGTGTCGGGATTTCGGAATGGTGCGCACGTCGACGAGGCGTTTGATGCGGTGAGATTTGAGAAGCGCGAGAAAGTCGGCGATGGAATGGTTGGAGTGGCCGACGGTGAAGATTGTCGGGGCGGCAGAGGCAGGCCTCTTCGCCGATGGTCTCTTTTTCATGAAAGGACGCCGCGGTTGCGGAGGCCGTCGAGAAGGAAGTGGAAGTAGAGCAAGCCAGCGTAATCTTTCCAGGGCGCCACGAGCTTGCGGGCTTTTGCGTAGTCGGGGCGCGCGCGAAGGCGAAGGTGCTTTTTCAGGTTGTTCCAGCCGCCGACATCGTCTCCGGGGAAAATATTGAGGCGCCCCATGCCGCGCAGGAGCGCGTATTCTGCGGACCAACGGCCAACGCCCCGAATGGCGAGCAGTTTTTCGAGCGCGTCGCCGTCGTCGAGTTGATGGAGGGACTCGAGATTCAGATCGCCGGAAGCGACAGAGCGGCTGAGTTCAAGAATGGCGCGTTCTTTATTGTTACTGTAGCCGAAGGCGCGAAGTGTGCCGGGACGGATGCCGGCGAGATCCTCGGGCAAAGGACAAGCGTGCGCGGAGGGATTGGCCGGACCGGTGCGGCCGAAATTTTCAACCAGGCGATTCAAGAGCATCATGCCGACGTCCAAGGAAACCTGCTGGCAAGAAATGGCGTTGAGGAGAGCTTCGAAGACGGCGGGATAGCGGGGAGGCTTGAAACCGGTGAACGCGGAGGTGAGAGGGCGCAGGGCTTTCTGTTTTGCGGCGAAGGAATAGAAAGGGCGGAGATCGATGGTCAGGCCGAGCATGCGTTCGAGAGTGGCGCGAATGAGGGGTTGAAGCGCGGGAGCAGAACCCGAACCGTTTGCGGTGACGCGGAGGCGAGGATGCGCGGCGTGAGAGATTTGCTCGACGGCGAGTTCGATGACTTGATTGCCTGCGCTTGCGGCGAGAGAAAGAGCGCGGCGGTAGGTTTGGTTGTCCCAGCGGTCGAGAATATTCTCGGGGCGGCGGCGCAGTGTCCAGACGGTGAGGTCGAGGCGGAAGGGCGGGACCGGACGCAGCGTGAAGGAAAAGGAGGAAGCTGCGGCGGCGCGCTTGGGTGGAGGCGGCTGCGAGGAGACTGGCGAGAGATTTCGTGAGCCTTGAGGCATGTTGATATCATCTATGGTACACGCGGGGAGAGGCAAGCGCAGGGTCACGGCGCGACGATGGCGGCGCGAGGGCGTTCGGTGGGTTTTGCGCGCGAAAGGAGAACGTGACAGTGGCGACGACGATTCCGATGAAGTTGAAGGCGCGGAAAGAGATAGCGGAAGGGACGATGGCGTTTTTTCTGGAGAAGCCGGCGGGGTTCGATTTCAAGCCGGGGCAGGCGATGGAGGTGAAGCTTCAGAATCCGCCGGAGACGGACGGGGAGGGGAATTCGCGGGCGTTTTCGATCGCGAGCGCGCCGTACGAGCCGGACATTCTGTTCGCGACGCGGATGCGCGACACGGCGATGAAGCGTTCGCTCAAGGAAATCCCGCTGGGGACGACGCTCGAAATTGACGGGCCGTGGGGCGACCTGAAGCTGCATACGCGAGACACCCGGCCCGCGGTGTTCATTGCGGGGGGAATTGGAATCACCCCGTTTCGCAGCATGGTGATGGACGCGGCGCACAACAAGTTAGGACACAAGATTACGCTCTTCTATTCGAATCGCAGGCCGGAGGATTCGGCGTTTCTCGATGATTTGGCTCAAGCGGAACAGCAGAATCCGAATTTCAAGCTGATTGCGACGATGACAGAGATGGAGAAGTCTTCGCGGCCGTGGAGCGGGAAGCGCGGGTTTGTGACCAAGGAAATGCTGAGCGAGTCGATTCGAGATCTCAGCGAGTCGATTTTTTACCTGGCAGGGCCGGGCGGAATGCTGACGGCGATGCACAAGCTGCTGCTGGATCGAGGAGTAAACGAAGACGATATTCGCGCCGAAGAGTTCTCCGGGTATTAGAATGGAAGCGCGAGGTGCAAGGTGGCCGAGGTCACGGCGCTGTTTTTCGATATTGGCGGAGTGCTGCTGACGAATGGATGGGACCGCGATTCGCGGGAGCTGGCGGCGGAAAAGTTTCATTTGGACTGGAAGGAGTTCGAGGAGCGGCATGAATTGGTGCTGCACGCATTTGAGACCGGCAAGCTCGGACTCGACGAATATCTGGATCGGGTGATTTTTTACCGCAAGCGGGAGTTCACGCGGCAGGAATTCAAGGATTTCGTGTACACCCAGGCGCAAGCCATGCCGGAGTCGCTGGAATTCATGCGGCGTCTGGCCAATGCGAATACTCGGCGGTATTTGATCTCGGCGCTGAACAACGAGTCGCGGGATTTGAATCGCTACCGCATCGAGAAATTCCACCTGCGGGATTACTTCGATGTGTTCCTCAGTTCGTGCTACCTCGGGGTACGCAAGCCGGATGAAGCGATTTACCAGTTGGCGCTGAGCATCACGCAGAGAAAAGGCGAGGAGTCGGTGTTTGTGGATGACCGGGCGCTGAATCTGGAGTGCGCGCAGGAGTTGGGAATGCACACGATTCAGTTCAAGGGCGCGGAGCAGCTCGAACAGGAACTGACCAAGCTGGGCGTTGTGGTCGGAGCGACGGCCTAGAGTTTTTTTTCAGGCGTGCGCCCGCGCCGACGACTGGCGCATCGAACGAAGGGGAGAACATGGCCGAAGAAGTTGAGCCGCATCTGTTTGTGATTCTGGGGGCGACCGGCGATTTGACCGGGCGCAAGCTGCTGCCTTCGTTGAACGGATTGATCGCGCGAAAGGCGGTGGGATGGAAGAGCATCATCCTGGGCGTTGGTGTTGAGACGGACGTCAATGATGAAAGCTTCCGTGCGAAATGCAGCGAAGATCTGAAGAACGCGAAGATTCCGCAGGACCAGATCCTGCAGACGGTTTCGGACCAGAGAGTTTTCTATCAGTCCATCGGCAGAGGAACGGATAAAGACTATCAGAAACTGGCGCAGCGAATCGAGCAAATCGAGAAGGACAATGGTTTGCCGGGGAATCGCGTTTTCTATCTGGCGCTGCCGCCGAAGGTGTTTCCGCTGGCGATTGCCGGGCTGGGAGGCGCGGGGCTGAACAAGAGCAACGGATGGACGAGACTGGTGATCGAGAAGCCGTTTGGGCGCGATTTGAAGTCGGCGCAGGACTTGAACAAGGTGGTGCACGAAAGTTTCGATGAGAGCCAGGTGTACCGCATCGATCATTATCTTGGCAAAGAGACGGTCCAGAATCTGCTGGTCTTTCGCTTTGCGAATGCGCTGTTCGAGCCGCAGTGGAATCGCGACCGAATCGAAAGCATCGAGGTTACGGTGGCGGAAAGCCTGGGCGTGGAGCACCGCGCGGGATACTACGAAGGCGCGGGCGCTTTGCGGGACATGATTCAGAACCATTTGACGCAGGTGACGACGCTCGCAGGAATGGAAGTGCCGGAGGCGTTTCAGGCAGACGCAATACGGCGCGAAAAAGTGAAGGTGTTGCATTCGGTGCTGCCGATAAAACTCAGCGACGTTGTGCTGGGACAGTACGCGGCGGGAAAAATTGACGGGAGGGACGTGCCGGCATACCGCGATGAACCGGGCGTGGCGAAGGATTCGCAGACGGAGACGTTCGTGGCGCTGCGCTTGAATATCGAGAATTGGCGCTGGCACGGCGTGCCGTTTTTCCTGAGGACGGGGAAGCGGCTGGCAGCGCGGTCGAGTCAAATCGTAGTGAATTTCCGGCGACCTCCGGTGTGGATTTTCAAGCCGTTCGATGGAAACACGATTCAATCGAATTCTCTGGTGATTGCGGTTCAGCCCGATGAAGGATTCGATTTGTATTTCGAGATTAAAGCGCCGGGGCAAGGAATCAAGATTCAAAGGAGCGATTTGCATTTCCGGTATTCAGAAGTTTTCCAGCCGCTTGCGGACGCCTACGAGACGCTGCTGCTCGATGTATTGCAGGGCGACGCGACTCTGTTTGTCAGCGACGATTGGGTGGAAGCTTCGTGGAAGCTGTACACGCCGCTGCTCGAAAATAAGCCGAAGGTCGTTCCCTATGCGGCGGGGAGCTGGGGGCCGGCGGAGGCGGATGAATTGCTGAAGGACTTGGGGCGAACATGGGCCAAGGCATAATTCGAAGGGCGCGAGTTTATCCCGACCTCGACGCGTTGAGCCACGCAGCGAGCGAAGAGTGCGTGCGCGCCGCGACCGAGGCGGTGAGCACGCGCGGGCGCTGCTTGATTGCGCTTTCCGGGGGGCACACGCCGGAACGCGCGTACCGGATCTGGTCGGCCGAGTACCGCGAAAAAATGCCGTGGGCGAAGACCCATTTTTTCTGGGGAGACGAGCGTTTCGTCGGCGCCGACGATCCGAAGAGCAACTACCGAATGGCGCGCGAGTCGCTGTTCAAAAACGCTCCGGTGCCGCCAGAGAACATTCATCCGATTCCGACGAGTTTTCCGCAGGCGGCTCAGTCGGCCGAAGAATACGAACAGGTGCTGCGGACTTTTATCGCGGACACCGGGCCATCGTTTGATGTGGTGATGCTGGGGCTCGGCGTCGAGGGGCACACGGCGTCGCTCTTTCCGGGTTCTCCCGCGCTTGCCGAGCAGAAGCGGTGGGCCGTTGCCGTAAAAGCGCCGGCGGAGCCGCCGGTACGAATCAGTTTGACGTTTCCCGTCCTGCGGCGGGCGCGCGCAACGTATTTTCTGGTTGCGGGCGCGGACAAAGCGGAAATTGTTGCGACACTGCGACGAGATACGGACTCCGAGACGGAAAAGCTTCCTGTAGCGGCGCTACAACCCGAAGGCGAGACCATCTGGTTCCTCGACAGGGCCGCCGACGGGGCGCCGTCGCAGAGGAAAGCTTCGAGGGTTTAGAGGCAGCCGCGGCCGGTGGCGCATGCCCGTGCTCAACCGCTGCCAAGTCCAGTGCAGGACAGCGCGAACGGAGCGCCGAATGGCACCGCGAGGCCGCGTTTACGCGGGCGCAGAGGATGTTACGGACAGTCAGAATCACCCAAGCTGGGCCAACGATGGAAACGCAGGAAGTCATGAAGTTTGTCGAGCCCCGCAGGGGCAGAGTGGGAGGAGAGCGCGGGCGGGCCCCCCAAGGCCGCTAAGGCGAAAGAAACCGGCAACAGTGCCGACCGTCCGGGAGTGACCATGCCGTTTTGTCCAATCCGGACACAGTTGGATGAATTACGCCGAGGCGGGAAAGTGCATCTAAATTTTGGCCGGGAGTGGAGACGGTTCAACGCCGCCAAGGATTGGGCATTGGCGGAAGGGCGGCGGCGTGGTATATAGAGGTGTAGCTGGGAATGGCAGAGAAAACGAGCCCTAACTTCACCTCTCCAATCGAGCCGCAGCAGCTTTCTTCCTTTAATCGTGAATTGAAAATTTGGGGCCGCGACGTGGCCATCGCGCTGGGACTGGCTGCGTTCATCATTGTGTTTCTGTACCAGCCGGTGAAGGTGGAAGGCACGAGCATGGCGCCTCTGCTGAGCGATCAGGAGCGCATTTTCATCAACAAGTATGTTTACCGCTTTGAGCCGATCCATCGCGGGGACGTGGTGGTGTTCTGGTATCCGCTCGATCGGTCGATGTCGTTCATCAAGCGCGTAATTGCGCTGCCCGGCGACACCGTGGATATTCGCGCGGGCGAGCTTTACGTGAACGGGCTGCACGTGCCAGAGCCCTACGTGCCGGCGGGCTACTTTGACGATTCCACCTACGGGCCGATTAAGATTCCACCGGACGAATATTTTGTGATGGGCGATCACCGTGACAGCTCGAATGATTCGCGGATTTTCGGCCCGGTGCCGCGGAAGTTCATTTACGGCAAGGCAGTGTTTGCGTACTGGCCGTTCCGGGAGTTCGGAGAGATTTCGGCGCCGTAATCGGGGCCGGAAGCGCGAGTTGCAACCGGTGTTAAGATGAGACGCAACGGAGGACACGCTGGAGCAGGCGCACGAGGGAAGCGCGATACTCGCGCTCGAAGACGGAAGAGTATTTAAAGGACGTGCGGCGGGCGCTCATGGCCGCCGTGGCGGCGAAGTTGTTTTTAACACCAGTCTTACCGGATATCAGGAAGTTTTCACCGACCCCAGCTACGCGGGACAGATTGTCTGCCTGACCTATCCCCACATTGGGAATGTTGGCGCGAACCTCGATGATGAGGAGTCTGCGCGGCCGTATATCGAAGGGCTGATCGTGCGGGACTTTTCGCCGGTTGCGTCGAACTGGCGCGCGAGCGAAACTGCAAACAAATATCTCGAACGCTACAAGATTCCGGTGATCTGGGACATTGACACGCGCGCGCTCGTTCGGCATCTGCGAACCTCGGGCGCGCTTCGCGGGGTGGTCGCGACAGACGGAACGGCAGCGGAAAAACTGATCGCGGAGGCGCGAACGTTGCCGCCGATGGCCGGGAGGGAATTGGCGAGCCAGGTGACCTGCGCGAAGCCGTATCGGTGGGAGCGCTCGTCAATTGCGCTGGCGGCGGGATACCGGACCCAAGCGGCGAGCAGCGCAGGGCCGCTTTGGCGTGCGGCGGCTGCGACGCGCAAGGCTGAGGAAAAGCCGAAATACAAGGTCGCGGCATACGACTTCGGCATCAAGCAGAACATTCTGCGGCTGCTGGTCGATCACGGATGCGACGTGACGGTGGTTCCGGCGGCGACATCTGCGGAAGACGTTCTGGCAATGAAACCGAATGGAGTTTTCTTGTCGAATGGGCCGGGCGATCCGGAGCCGGCGACCTTTGCGGTCGAGAACATTCGCAAGCTGCTGGGGCGCGTGCCGGTTTTCGGGATTTGCCTCGGGCATCAATTGTGCGGACTCGCGCTCGGCGGCAAGACGTTCAAGCTGAAGTTTGGGCACCACGGCTCGAATCATCCGGTGAAGAATTTGCTGACGGAAAAAGTGGAAATTACGGCGCAGAACCACGGGTTTTGCGTGGATCCGGATTCGTTGCCGTCAAGCGAAGTGGAAATCACGCACGTAAACCTGAACGATCACACAAATGAGGGGATGCGGCATAAAACGCTGCCGATCTTCAGCGTGCAGTACCACCCGGAAGCGTCGCCGGGTCCGCACGACGCGAGGTATTTGTTCGAGCAGTTCACGGCGATGATGAAGGAAACGCGTTGATCAGAGAGGGGAACCCGCCAAGCCACGGGTGGTTTTCCGGCGATGCTTGGGCTGCGATCTTTGGCGGGATTATCGGCGCAGCAGCCGCGATTCGATCGAAAATTTACCACCGCACAAGGCGAAGGGATGATTGAAGCTACCATCGATGGGGCAACGAAGGCTGTGGCGATCTTCCGGGGCTGGGGTGACACGGAACAGTGGCTAAACGAACTGACATAAAGAAAATCATGATTATCGGCTCGGGGCCGATTGTGATTGGGCAGGCGTGTGAGTTCGATTACTCGGGGACGCAGGCGTGCAAGGCGCTGCGCGACGAGGGATACCAGGTCGTGCTGGTGAATTCGAATCCGGCGACGATCATGACCGACCCGGAGATTGCCGAGCGAACCTATATCGAGCCGCTCACGAGGGAATATCTGGAGCTGATTATCGCGCGCGAACGGCCCGACGCGCTGCTGCCGACAGTTGGCGGGCAAACGGGATTGAACACAGCGATGGAGCTGGCGGAGAGCGGCATTCTCGGGAAGTACGGCGTGAAGCTGATCGGCGCGTCGGTCGATTCGATTCGCGTGGCTGAAGATCGATTGCAGTTCAAGGACGCATGCCAGCGCGTCGGATTGGAAGTTCCCGCTTCGGCGGTGGTGAAGGATATTCCGACCGCGGTGAAGCTGGCCGACGAACTCGGTTATCCGGTGGTGATACGGCCTTCGTTCACGCTGGGAGGGACGGGCGGATCGATTGCGTACAATCGCGAGGAATTTTCGGAGGCGATTTCGCGGGCGCTCGACGCCAGTCCGGTGCACGAGGCGCTGATTGAAGAGTCCGTGCTGGGCTGGAAGGAATTCGAACTCGAAGTGATGCGCGACTGCCGCGACAACTTCGTGGTGATTTGCTCGATTGAGAATTTCGATCCGATGGGGATACACACCGGCGATTCGATTACGGTGGCTCCCGCGCAAACGTTGACGGACAAAGAATACCAGCGCATGCGCGACGCCGCGGCCATGGTGATTCGCGAGGTCGGCGTGGAGACGGGCGGCTCGAACATTCAGTTCGCGATCGATCCGCAGACCGGGCGCATGGTGGTGATCGAGATGAATCCGCGCGTTTCGCGCAGCTCGGCGCTGGCCAGCAAGGCGACGGGATTCCCGATTGCAAAGATTGCGGCAAAACTGGCTGTGGGAATGACGCTCGACGAAATCCCCAACGACATCACGAAGAAAACGCCTTCGTCGTTTGAGCCGACGATTGATTATGTCGTGGTGAAGATCCCGAAATGGCAGTTCGAGAAGTTCCCCGGCGCGGACACTACGCTGACGACGCAGATGAAGTCGGTGGGCGAAGTGATGGCCATCGGCCGCACTTTTTCCGAAGCGCTTGGAAAAGGGATCCGGTCGCTCGAACCGCATTCGCCGTGGCGGCCGCCCGCGGAAATTGTCGACGCGGTGCTGCGCGAAAAGCTGCACACCCCGGGGCCGGATCGAATTCACTGGCTGCTGACTGCGCTGCGGCGAGGAATGTTGACGGATGAGATTTTTGCGCTGACGAAGATCGATCCGTGGTTTCTGCGGCAGATGGAGGAGGCGGTTGCAGTTGAGAACGAATTGGCGGCGACGAAGGCGGGCGACGTTTCCAGGGAACTGCTGAAAGAGGCAAAGCGCAGCGGCATCAGCGACGAGCAATTAGGGCATATCTGGAATACTCCGGCGAGCGAAGCCCGCGAAGCGCGGATGAAGCACGGCGTGCGGCCGGTATTCAAGCGCGTGGACACGTGCGCAGCGGAGTTCGAGTCGTTCACCCCGTACATGTATTCGACTTACGAAGAAGAAGACGAGGCGGACACCAGCGACCGGCGCAAAATCGTGATTCTCGGGAGCGGACCAAATCGCATCGGGCAGGGAATCGAGTTTGATTACTGCTGCTGCCACGCGGCGTTTGCGTTGAAAGAGGACGGATACGAAACGGTGATGGTGAATTGCAATCCGGAGACGGTCTCGACCGATTACGACACTGCGGACCGGCTGTATTTCGAACCGCTGACGCTCGAAGATGTGCTGTCGGTGATTGAGCGTGAAAAGCCAGAAGGCGTGATCGTGCAATTTGGCGGACAGACGCCGTTGAACCTCGCCCTGGATTTGAAGCGCAACGGCGCGCCGATCATTGGCACGGCGCCGGAATCGATCGACCTGGCCGAGGATCGCAGGCGCTTCGGAAAGCTGCTGGACGACTTGAAAATTCCGCAGCCGCGAAATGGCACCGCGCTGGCGCCGGAAGAAGCGGTCAACGTTGCAGCGACCATTGGTTTGCCGGTGCTGGTGCGGCCCAGCTACGTGCTGGGCGGGCGCGCGATGGTCATTGCGTACGACTTGAAGACGGTGGAAGAGTGCGCGGCGCAGGCGGCTCGGCTGGGAAGCGGGTCGAGTGCTGAGCGGCCGATTCTTGTCGATCAATTCTTGGAAGAAGCGACGGAAGTCGATGTGGACGCGCTCGCAGATGGAAGGGATGTGGTCATCGCTGGAATCATGGAGCACATCGAAGAGGCGGGGATTCATTCGGGAGATTCTTCCTGTGTGCTGCCTTCGGTGACTTTGAAGCCCGAGGCGCTCGCCCGCATTCGAGAGCACACGGCAAATTTGGCGAAGGCGCTGCGCGTGGTCGGATTGATGAACGTGCAGTATGCGATTCAGCGCGACACAGTTTACGTATTGGAAGTGAATCCGCGGGCTTCGCGAACAGTGCCGTATGTGTCGAAGGCGACGGGAGTGCCGCTGGCGAAAGTGGCGGCGCGGCTGATGACCGGGCGAAAACTGCGCGATATGAATCTGTCGGTTACGGAGTTCGACGGGGTCGCGGAGCTTCGCAGCAGGGAATACTACTGCGTGAAGTCGCCGGTTTTCCCGTTCAGCAAGTTCCGCGGAGTGGATACGATTCTCGGTCCGGAGATGCGCTCGACGGGCGAGGTGATGGGAGTTTCGCCCAATTTTGGGCTGGCATTTGCGAAAGCGCAGTTGGCAGCCGGACAGCGATTGCCGAAGCGCGGCACCGTGTTCATCAGCGTAAACGACCACGACAAGCGCTATTTAGTTTCGCTGGCCAAGGATTTGGCGGCGGCGGGATTGAGGATTGTGGCGACGCGCGGCACAGCAGCGGCACTGCGGGCCGGGGGAATCGAGGCAGAATCCGTATATAAAGTAAACGAGGGGCGGCCAAATATCGTGGATTTGATCAAGACAGGCAAAGTGGACCTGATTATCAATACGCCGCTGGGGCGCGAATCGTTTTACGACGAGAAATCGATACGCCGCGCGGCCGTGCGCTACATGATGCCCTGCATCACGACCATCTCTGCGGCAATTGCGGCAGCGCGGGGAATCCGCGCCATGTCTGAGGGGGCAGGGAACGTCGCCGCGCTCCAGGAACTGCACGCGACCGGGTCGCCGGTAGCGCCACCCGGCCAGCGAGTCACGTCTGCCAGTTGATTTTTCCTGCCGTGAAATACTATCGTTGGTCGTAGACGGGGTTCTGCTAAGATTCCGGTCTATGAAACTGCGCGGCATTTTTCCTCCGTTAACGACGCCTTTCGCCGCCAACGGCGAAATTGACCTGAAGCGCCTGCGTCAGAATATCGAGCGCTACAACCAGACCAGAGTGTCCGGTTACGTGATGAACGGCTCGACGGGCGAGTCCGTTCTGCTTGGATGGGACGAAATCGAGAAACTGTGGGGTGCGGCACGCGAAGCAGCGAGCTCGGAGAAAGTAATGATCGCGGGAACGGGAGCCGAGTCGACGGCTGAGACGATCCGGCACACGAAGCGGGCAGCGGCGCTGGGATTCAATGCGGCGCTGGTGCGGACGCCGAGCTATTACAAACCGTCTCTCACATTCGAAGCGGAAACGGCGCACTTTTTCCGCGTGGCGGATGCATCGCCGATTCCGGTGCTGATCTATTCCGTTCCGATGTTCACCAACTACACGGTCGAGGCGCCGCTGGCGGCGAAGCTGGCTACGCATCCAAATATCGTCGGTATAAAGGAGAGTTCCGGAAACGTGCAGCGGATGAAAGACATTGTGGCGTCGGCGCCAAAGGGATTTAGCGCCCTGACGGGATCAGCGCTCACGCTGGGCGAGACGCTCGAAGCAGGCGCAGTTGGCGCGATTCTTGCGATTTCGTGCGTGGTGCCGGAAGCGTGCGTGGATCTATACGAAGCGTCGCGACGAGGCGAGAGCGGACGTGTGAACCAGATCAAGAAACAGGCCATTGCCCCGGCAGCCAGTTTGATGACGAGCTTCGGCATCGCGGGCCTCAAGGCGGCGATGGACCGGCTCGGATACTACGGAGGCATCCCTCGCCTGCCGCTTTTGCCCGTCAGCGATACGGCAAGACCGGAGATTGAAGCCCTTGTGGCGAGCATGAAATCCACCGTGGCAGTCGGCTAGCGAACTTGCCTCCCGGAGCCTCGTTCACTGGGATTGCTGTGTTTGCGAGTTTCTGACGACGGGGATGTGGACCGATCCAGCTCGTCCGGTACTCTCGTCGATTGCAACAATGCATAACTGAACGGCCTTCGGTTCGAGCGTAAGCCTCTTTTGAAGTTTCAGCGCGCTCTGCATCAGGCGTCGATAGGTCTGCGGCGATAAGTTCATATCAACAGTCTGCTCAACGATGCCGTTGCCGAGGGGGAGTCCCCTCGCATCAAGCGGAATGAAGGCTGCGACGGCGTGCCCGGTCCAGTGTCCGTCTGCGAAGTTCAGGGTAAGACCGCGAGGATCGACATTCAAGAATGCATCCACGGAGTCGCGAGAGCCGCTCGACGATCGAGGATCGAGCTTTGCAAACAGGGCGAGTCCTGTGGATTCCAGGGGGCTCGAAGCAATCTGGAGGAGCATCGTGTTTTGGTCTTTCTCCGTCATGTGAGCCGAACGCGTAGCCAAGTAGCCCGAACGCGCGCGCACACGAACACCCGGCCGGTCGACCTTTACTTTGATTTCGTGAAACTCGCCGTTCCATTGAGCGTTGTCGGGGTAGTAGCCCAGGATGTAACTGGTTCGCGCATCGTCAACGGCCCGTGCGATGGAATTCTCGATATCATTTGTGTTGAAGAACGCGCGGCCTCCTGTGTTGTGGGCTATCTCCTCGATGACAGCCAGATCGTTCGGGTCCAGGCTCGGAGGAAGTGCTGGAATGACGGCGTCCCGGCGAGAGGAGATCATGGGAGCGCTTGTAGCCAAGTCCTGGGGGATTAGGCCGCGGGCGTCGACCGGGTAAACCGCAACATTCGCGCTGCTCAAAAGCTGAGTTGTGCGCTCGATGGACTCTCCATAATCACGATTCTGATGTCCCGGAAGTTTCCCGATATCGGCGTCAAACTGGATGGGAAAGGCGCCGGAAACCCACAACAGGTTCTTTCGGCCTGGAAAACCGGCGACATGTTGTGCGATTGAGCTAAAGGCGCCCAGGGTCTTGCGGACCCGGTCATCGAGATTGGCGCCGATATCCTGATTGTTGGCGTCCGTCAGAAAGGCCGTCAATTCATTGATCAGCTGCTGAGTTCGCAAGGACGTTGGGTTGTTCTCTGCCGCTTGCCGCAGATCCTGCAGTGCAGGATTCTTCTCGGGATCCGGGACGGCCGCCTGTTCGATTTGGGGTGAACGCGTGCTCTGCAGGCTGTGCAAGGCAGCGATCAGGCTCGAGGCATCGCTCGTGAAATCGTGCAGGACGTTAAGGCCGGGCCCCAAGGTGTAGAGCGCGACGCGGTCCCTTGGCTGAATGTGCCCGAGATACTTGACGATTTGCGGGCGGACCCAGGACTGGTCGAGGAAACTCGTGTTCAGACGGTCCAGCAGGATAATCGTCACGCTATTGGGGATGCTGCTCGGTTGCCCGGGCAGGTTGGTGTACACATTCGGCAAAAGATTTAGCGGGGCAGCGATCATCGAGCTGCTGCTGACGAATTCAAACCGCGCGATTTTCTGTTCATGGCCTTTGTCGAAAAGGTGGAAGTCGTCTTGCGTCAGGTCGGATACGGGATGGCCCTTTTTGTCATCAGCCACAACGCTGACCTCGACCAGGCGCGTAGCGACGAATAGCGTCGGGGGTTTCTGTTGACCAGGGGAGTAGCGTATCGGTGTCAATGTGACGGCAATGGTCACGAGAAAGACGGTCGCTCGACAGAGATTGCTGAATCTCAAGGGCTCATCACACTCGAGTTGGCATGGCGCGCGCTAAAGGTTAGACGCACCACAGGGCAAAACGTTCCGTGCTTGTGCCGCGACGGTTGCTGCAACGGAACGCGCCGTGTATCATCACATCCTCGATGGAGTACGACTGTCTCCGTTTCTCCGAAATCCCGCAAACGACAGAGCTGTTTGCCGCATTCAATGAGGATTTTGACCGCGTAAAGCAGTTCTATGGACATCCGCCGGACGAAGGAGGAATTCGCGCCGCGGCGAGAGCAGTACATCTTGATGTCACAATACGCGGCGCGGTCGTGGAAGTCCTGCGCGCGCAGAACCGGAAATTCAGCCCGGACGCCCGGGTTGAGAAAAACATCGACCGGCTTCAAAACGGCGCAGTCGCGATCGTGTCGGGGCAGCAAGTCAGCCTGTTCAGCGGTCCGGCTTACAGCATTTACAAGGCGCTGGACGCGATTCGCTGGGCCGAAAAACTGACGCAAGGGGGTGTCGAGGCGGTTCCAATTTTTTGGATGGCAACAGAGGATCACGATCTTGCGGAAGCGAATCAAGTGTTTTTCGGCGAGCGATACGGCATTCCAAGGCTCGAAGTGTCGCTGCCAGAGGGCGTCGAGGGGCAGAGCGTGGGCAGAATTCCGCTCGGCGAGTCAGCCGAGGCGGTTGTGGAACACTCCGCGGAGTTATTGCAAGGGCCCGGCAAACGAGACGTTGTGGATGCGCTGAACGGGTCATACGGCGCAAACGAGACGTTCGGCTCGGCGTTCGGCAAATTGCTGGCGCGGATATTGAACGGCAGGGGATTGATTCTGCTTGATCCGCTCGACAAACGGCTGCATGAAGTCGCCCGCCCCATCTATCGAAAAGCGGCAGAAGGCGCGGCGCTGATCACCGAAGAGTTGTCGGCGCGCGGCAAGCAGCTCGAGCGCGGAGGATGGCACGCACAAGTTAAGGTAACGCCGCAAGCGACTCTTTTGTTTCTCGACGTTGAAGGCAGACGCGAAGCCGTGCGCCGAAAGAACGATAGGTTCATCGCGGGAAGCTTACGACTGACCGCGCCCGAGCTGCTGCAAAAGATCGACGAGAATCCGGAAGCCGTGACCGCGGGCGTTTTACTGCGTCCGGTGTTGCAGGATTTCCTTTTGCCAACGGCGGCGTACATCGGCGGTCCCGCAGAAGTTGCCTACATGGCGCAAGCCGAGGTGGTTTACCGGCGTTTGCTCGGAGGAATGCCGGCGATTCTGCCTCGGACGAGCTTTACGCTGATTGAGCCGCCGGTTGCGCGCACGCTCGAGAAGTACGGCTTGACTGTTCGCGACGTGCTCGGCGGGCGGCAACAAGTGCGGAGAAAAATGGAAGCGCGATACCTTCCGCGGGGGCTCGCGGCGCGATTTGCAGGCGACGAGAAAGCGCTGCGGAAAATGCTCGCGGGCTATGGCAAGCCGCTCGCGGCACTTGATAAAACACTCGCCGGAGCGCGCGATACGGCCGAGCGGAAAATATTCCATCAGTTCGAAAAACTGCGAGGAAAAGCGGGACGCGCGCAAAACGCCCGCACGGGCGTACTCGATCGGCACGAGATCGAGCTGATCAGCGCTCTGTTTCCTCGTCACGGACTGCAAGAGCGGACGTTGTGTCTGGCGCCATTCCTTGCCAGGCAGGGGATGGACTTGCTGGACCGCCTGGAAGCGGCTGCGCACAAGCCGTGCAACGGCCACCGATTCGTCACATTGTAAGCAGGGGAGACGCTGCGGCTGTCGCGTGCTAAAATTGCCATGTTTTGGCGGCGGATGGCAGGACCTAGAGCGGCCAGTGCGTAAGGAGACGGTTTATGAAGCTCACTCCCGGAAAACTGAAGGGGCTTGAAAAAGTTTCGACAACAGCAGGAGTGATTGCCGCCGCGGCGATGGATCAGCGCGGCTCGCTGCGAAAAGCGATTGCGAAAGACAAGGGAATTGACGCACACGGCGTGACGCCGGAGATGATGTCCGAATTCAAGCAAGCGGTCGTTCGCGTGCTGACGCCCCACGCGAGCGCGATTCTGCTCGATCCGGAGTATGGATTGCAGCCGTCGCGGTGGCGCTCAGCGAATGCGGGATTGCTGCTCGCTTACGAGAACAGCGGCTACGATAACACGCGGCCGGGGCGTTTGCCGGATTTGCTGGAGAATTGGTCGGTCCACCGGTTGAAGGAAGCCGGCGCAGATTGCATAAAGATTCTGCTGTACTACACCCCGTTTGATCCGCCGGCGATCAATGACATCAAGCATGCCTGGGTCGAACGCATCGGCGCGGAGTGCGCGGGCGAGGATTTGCCGCTCTTCGCGGAGTTTGTCGGCTATGCCGACGGAATGGACGAAAAGGGGATCGACTACGCCAGGAAAAAGCCGGAGATTGTAACGCGGACCGTGGAAGAATTTTCGAAACCCCAGTACGCAATCGACGTGTTGAAAGTCGAGGTGCCGGTGAATATGGCGTATGTCGCGGGCGCGAAATCATGCAAAAGTGAAGCGGCATATACAAAAGAGCAGGCGATGGATCACTTCCGCCGCGCCGCATCGGCGGCGAAGAAGCCGTTCATCTATTTGTCGGCGGGCGTCAGCAACGATACATTCATCGAGACACTGGAGCTGGCAGGGCAGGCGGGCGTAAATTTTTCAGGCGTGCTTTGCGGCCGCGCAACTTGGAAAGACGGCGTACCCATTTACGCGAAAGAAGGGTTGAGCGCGTTTCAGGACTGGCTCGCGAACCAGGGCGTCAAGAACATCGAGAATGTGAATCGGGGTTTGCGCGCAGCGAAACCGTGGTTTGGATTCTACGGCGCGGCGGCCGCTTCGGACCTGGCCTGAGCTGCGCGATGAAGCCTGCTTCGGAATCTGCCAAGGAACCGCGCAGCCTCACGCGGACAATTGAAGTGCAAACCGCGTGCCACACGCAGATGAAAAAGATCACCGCCGAGGTGGAAAAGGTGGTGGCGGAATCGGGGTGCAAAAGCGGAGTTTGCTACGTGTACGTGCCGCACACGACGGCGGGCGTGGTCATCAACGAAGGCGACGACCGCGACGTGGTGCGCGATATCGAAGCGACGCTCGACCGGCTCGTGCCTGAATCGCGCACCTATCATCACGCTGAAGGGAATGCAGATTCGCACATCAAAGCGGCGTTAACGGGAAGCACTGTGACCGTGTTCATTGAAAATGGGAAATTGGCGCTGGGAAGATGGCAGGCGGTTTTCTTTTGCGAATTCGACGGCCCGCGACGCCGCGAGGCGCGGGTGAAAATTGTTCCGGATGCGTGCCATGAGCGTATTTGAAAAAGACACGCAGACGGCGCTGACCACGGTGGGCGTGTACGTGCAGGTACCGTTTTGCCAGACGAAGTGCACGTACTGCAATTTTCACACAGGAGTTTTTTCGCGCCGCTTGTACGCGCCCTACGTTGACGCCGTTTGCCGCGAGATTCGTTCGCAAAACAGTTTGCGGACATCGCGCGTAAATACCGTCTACATCGGAGGCGGTACACCGAGCCTCCTTGAACCTGCCGACCTTGCTCGAATTCTCGAAGCGATAGGCGAAACCGCGGGTGACCGGTGGGACGAAGCCACACTCGAAGCGGACCCGGAAACGATTACCTGCGAGAAGGCGAAGGCCTGGCGAAATGCGGGCGTGACTCGCATGAGCATGGGGGTGCAGTCGTTCGAGGATAAGGAACTGCGGGCCGCTGGACGGATGCACCGGAGCGCCGACGTTGATCGCGCCATGAACATCCTGCGTGATGCCGGATTCGATAATGTGAGCATGGACCTGATCGCTGGCCTTGTTTATCAAACGCCGCAAAGCTGGAATTCGTCTCTCGATCGGTTGCTCGCGCTTGGTCCGGAACATGTTTCGGTCTATTTGCTGGAAGTGGACGAAGGGAGCCGTCTGGGCAAAGAAATCCTCCAAGGCGGCGGGAAATATGGCGCGACGGAAGTCCCCAGCGACGATGCGATGGCCGGCTTCTACGAGCGCGCATGCGAACTCTTGGCCCGGAGCGGCTATGAGCATTACGAAATTTCGAATTGGGCATTGCCAGGACGCGAGTCAAGGCATAATTTGAAATACTGGCGCCGCGAGCCGTATCTTGGATTTGGCGCGGGCGCGCACTCGTTCAACGAGGCCAAGCGCTGGTCGAACATACATGATCCGGCGGCTTACACGGCCCGGATTCAACAGGCAGCGGTGCCGATCGAACAGGAGGAAGCCGTAACTGCGGCACAAGCGCTAAACGAGGAGTTTTTTCTTGGCTTGCGTCAGCTCGCCGGAGTCAACCTGGCGCGTATCGAACGAGAATACGGCGCGGATATGTCTTGGAAAGTCGCAAGCCTGGTGAATTCAGGCCTGCTCGAGCGCGACGGTGACCGCATTCGATTGAGCGCCGAAAAGCTGACGGTTTCAAACGAAGTGTTCGTCGAATTGATGGATTAGGGGCGGGTGAATGTACGAAGCGAGCGGTGCAAACGGACAGGACGCAGACGCCGTTGTTGACCTGCGCAGCGATACGGTAACCCGTCCAACAGCGGCGATGCGCAGGGCGATGGCCGATGCGGCGGTGGGCGACGACGTTTACGGCGAAGATCCCACGGTCAATCGCCTGCAGGATCGCGCAGCCGAGATTTTCGGTCGTGAAGCGGCGCTGTTTGTGCCGACCGGCTCGATGGGGAATCTGATTGCCATCAAAACGTGGACGCGGCCCGGGCTCGAAGTCATCTGCGAGCAGCGCGCTCACGTCAATCAATACGAGCTTGCTTCGATGTCTGCGCTGGCGGGCTGCTTTCCGAGAGCGGCATTCGCGCCGGACGGAATTCTGACCTGGACGCTTGTGGAGTCGCTCATCCGCGCAAAAAGCCCGA
Source organism: Candidatus Acidiferrales bacterium (assembly GCA_035945715.1). Taxonomy (GTDB): domain Bacteria; phylum Acidobacteriota; class Terriglobia; order Acidiferrales; family UBA7541; genus DAHUXN01. Next base: position 83,412 of record DASYZX010000009.1, on the reverse strand, counting down.
ACTACTCGCAAACCGGACTCGTCACGCTGGAAAACACGCACAACATGGCGGGCGGGACGATCTATCCGACAGAGATCGCCGAGGAGATTTGCGACCGGGCGCATGAAGCGGGCTTGCGCGTGCATCTGGACGGCGCGCGCATTTTTAACGCCTCGATTGCGCTCGGAAAAAGCGTGAAGGAGCTGACGCGAAACTTTGATTCCGTAATGTTTTGCCTGTCGAAGGGATTGGGCGCGCCGGTGGGCTCGATGCTGGTTGGCTCTCGCGATTTTATTGAAAGGGCCTTCGTTCACAGGAAAATGCTCGGCGGTGGAATGCGCCAAGTCGGAGTGCTTGCGGCGGCTGGATTGATTGCGCTCGAAGAAACGCCGAAGATTTTGCACCGCGATCACGAGAATGCCAGACACCTGGCGGAAGCCTTGGCGAAGATGCCGGGCATCTGTATCGATCCGCAGAAGGTGACCACAAATATCCTCATTTTCGATGTGCGCCAGACGGGCAAGACAGGCGCGACGATATCGCAGGACTTGAAAAAACGGAACGTGCTCGCGAATGCCACCGACAAATTCCTGGTGCGCATGGTCACGCACTACGATGTAGACCGTGCGAAGATTGACCGTGCGATTGCTGCGATGTGTGAACTTTGTGCGCCGGAACGGACGCACGCATGAAAGGCTGCGAGCCGAGGACTTCTAACTGCGTTTTCGTCTGCGAGGTGTTGTGGACCTGTCGCTAACAGATGAGCAGCAGCAACTTCGGCGAACGGTGCGCGAATTTGCCGAAGGAGAAATCGCGCCGCACGTGATGGAGTGGGACGAAGCCTCGCAGTTTCCCAAAGAAATCATCCCGCAGCTCGGCCAGATGGGATTGCTCGGCGTGATTTTCCCGGAAAAATACGGCGGCGCGGGGCTAGGTTACTTGGAATATTCGATTGTCATCGAGGAACTGTCGCGCGTCGACGGCTCTGTGGGCCTGATCGTCGCCGCGCACAATTCGCTTTGCTCGAACCACATCTGCAAGTTCGGAACAGAATCGCAAAAGCAGAAGTATCTCGCTCCGCTCGCACAGGGAAAGAAGCTCGGATGCTGGTCGCTTACCGAGCCGGGAGCGGGCTCGGACGCCGGCGGCACGCGTACCGTTGCCGTGAAGCAGGATGGCGGCTGGGTACTCAACGGCTCAAAAACGTTCACGACCAATGGCCACTACGCGGACGTGTGCGTCGGAATGGCCGTCACCGACGCCGGGAAAAAGCAGCATGGTATTTCCGCGTTCATCGTCGAGAAGGGTACGCCGGGATTTCGTCCCGGGAAGAAAGAGAACAAGCTGGGGATGCGCGCGAGCGACACTTCGGAAGTGATTTTCAGCGATTGCCGCGTGCCGGGGGACAACCTTCTCGGCGCGGAAGGCGAGGGATTCATCAACAGCTTGCAAGTCCTCGACGGCGGGCGGATTTCCATCGCCGCGCTGGCGCTGGGCATGGCGCAGGGCGCATACGAGGCGGCAGTGAAGTATGCCAAGCAGCGCAAACAGTTCGGCAGAGCCATCAGCGAATTCCAGGCGATCCAGTTTAAATTGGCCGATATGGCGACCGAGATCGAAGCTGCGCGTTTACTCGTCTGGGAAGCGGCTTACCTCGCCGATCGTTCCCTGCGCGATAAAAACAGCGGCATCCGCTTCACGCGCGAATCAAGCATGGCCAAGTTATTTGCAGCCGAAGTTGCCGTGCGTGTTGCAAACGAGGCAGTGCAGATTTTCGGCGGCTATGGATTCGTGAAAGATTATCCCGCCGAGAAGTATTATCGCGATGCGAAGCTCTGCACGATTGGCGAGGGCACGAGCGAAATTCAGCGGCTCGTGATCGCGCGCCAGCTTTTGGGAAAAGGCTAGCGCTGCGCCGATGCCGTCCGCGTCCGTACCTCCTGCAATGCCTTCCGCGCCCGCTACCGTGGAGAAACGAATTGCTCAATGGGCCGCCCAGGTGCAAGCGGGCGATGTGCGTGCGATCTCGCGAGCGATGACGCAAATCGAGAATCGATCTGCCGACGCAGAGAATCTGCTGCGGCAGCTTTTTCCGCATACGGGCCATGCCTACTGTGTCGGCATTACCGGCGCGCCGGGGACCGGCAAAAGCACGTTGGTTGACCGTCTGGCCGCGCATTACCGCACGCAGCAGCAGAGCGTTGGCGTAATTGCCGTCGATCCTTCGAGCCCGTTCACGGGCGGCGCGATTCTCGGAGATCGCATTCGCATGCAAGGGCACGCGTCGGATACCGGAGTGTTTATTCGTTCCATGGCGACGCGAGGGTCTCTGGGCGGATTGTCGCAGGCGACGAGCGACGCCGCCCTGCTCCTGGACGCTGCGGGAAAGAAATATGTGCTCGTCGAAACCGTCGGCGTCGGCCAGGGCGAAGTCGAAATCGCGCGCCTGGCTGACTGCACGCTCGTCGTTCTCGTGCCGGGCATGGGTGACGATGTGCAGAACCTGAAGGCCGGCGTGATGGAAATCGCCGATGTGTTCGTGCTCAACAAGGCGGATCGCGAGGGCGCGGACCGTTTCGAGCAACAGTTGCGCGCAATTCTTCAGCTTGTGCCGGAGCGCGACGGATGGAAGCCGCCCATCGTGCTTACTGTCGCGACGCAGAATGAAGGCATCGGTGAATTGGCGCGGCAAATCGATCGTTTCAGGCAGCACTTCGGCGAACAGGGCAATCGCCGCGCGAAGGAAATCGCCCTATGGAAGGAGAAGCTAGTGAATTTGCTTCGCGAACGGCTGCTTCATCGCGTCGTCGATGGGCTCGCCGCCAGCGGGACATTCGACCGCATGGCCGCGGAGGTCGCAGACCGCCAGCGCGATCCTTATTCAGCTGTGAGCGATATTCTGCAGCAAGCGGGCTTGGGGAGCGGACAGTGAGGCTGGGCGATCTGGAATTTCTCGTTTTGACGGATGGAACTCTGCGTCTCGACGGCGGAGCGATGTTCGGCGTGGTGCCGAAGCCGATGTGGGAGAAAAAGACGCCTGCCGACGAGCGCAACCGCATTGTGCTTGCGATGAATTGCCTGCTGATTCGCGCAGCGGGAAAAACCATTCTCGTGGAGACCGGCGCGGGCGACAAATGGGACGAGAAACAGCGCAGCATCTACGCGTTTCAAGGCTCTCCGCGCCTGCCCGAGCAGCTCGCGCAGCACGGCGTGAGGCTGGAAGACGTGGATTTTGTCATCGACACCCATTTGCATTTCGACCATTGCGGATGGAACACGCGGACCTTGGATGGAAAAGTGCGGCCCACTTTTCCCAACGCGAAGTACATGGTGCAGAAAAAAGACCTCGAGCACGCGAAGAAACCGACCGAACGCGACCGCGCAAGCTTTCTTGCGGACAACTTCCTGCCGGTCGAAGAAGCGAAACAGTGGGAACTCCTCGAGGGCGAGCGCCAGATCGTTCCCGGTGTGACGGTCTTTCCAACGCCGGGGCATACGGACGCGATGCAGTGCGTGAAACTCGAAGGCGGGGGCAAGACGGCGATTTTTCTTGCAGACCTGGTGCCGACGACCGCGCATCTGCCGCTCGCGTGGATCATGGGATTTGACCTTTATCCGCTGACGACGCTCGAGAATAAAAAGAAAGTCCTGCCGCAAATCGAAAAAAATGGCTGGCTGGCGCTGTTTGCGCACGATCCGACCGTTCGCGCGGCGCACTTGCGCGAACGCAACGGCCAGTTCGAAGCGGAGCCCGCGACGGTCGATTAGTCCTGTCAGGATTCAAGGACAGTTCGAGGGGAGAGGAATGGTCAAACCACGAAAGCATGGCCGGAAGGCCTCGAAAAACGCCGCGACGATTGGAATCATCGGCGGCAGCGGACTCTACGCAATGGCGGGCCTCACGGACATGTGCGAAGTGCGCGTGAAGACTCCCTTCGGCAAGCCCTCCGATGCGTTCATGGTCGGCATGCTTGAAGGACGGCGTGTTGCCTTTCTCGCGCGCCACGGCCGCGGCCACCGCATTTCGCCTTCGGAGATCAACTATCGGGCGAACATTTACGCGCTCAAGACGTTGGGCGTTGAGCAGATCCTGTCGGTCAGCGCCGTCGGCTCGCTACGCGAGGATTTGTGCCCGCTCGAGTTTCTCGTTGTCGATCAGTTTTTTGATCGCACGCGCGGCCGCATCGCCACTTTTTTTGGGAATGGCATCGTCGCGCATGTTGGATTCGACAAACCGACGTGCGCAAAGCTTTCCAAGGCAGTTATCGGAGCGTGTGAACGCAGCGGCGTAACGGTGCACAAAGCGGGAACGTACGTCTGCATGGAAGGGCCGCAATTCTCGACGCTTGCTGAGTCGCATACCTACCGGCAAATGGGCTTCGACGTGATCGGCATGACGAATTTGACCGAAGCCAAACTCGCACGCGAGGCAGAGATTTGCTACTCATCGATTGCGATGATCACGGACTACGACTGCTGGCATCCGCAACACGACTCCGTGACTGTCCCGGACATCATCGCAAACCTGAACAAAAACGCGGCGAGTGTTCAAAGGGTCTTGTGCGAGACGCTGCGGTCACTGGATTCTGCTCGCGATTGCAAATGCGCGTCCGCGCTTGCGCACGCGATTTTGACCGACCGCAAAATGATTCCTGCAGCGACGAAGCGGCGGCTCGGTCCGATCATCTCGAAATATATTTCATAGCGATTCCCAGTCAGGAGAACACTCCATGTCTTTGCTTGTTGTCGGCTCCGTTGCATTCGACGCTCTACAAACTCCGTTTGGCAGCACCGACAGAACCCTCGGGGGCGCCGCGACGTATTTCTCGCTGGCCGCGAGCCTGCTTGCCCGGGTGCGCCTGGTCGCGGTTGTCGGCGATGACTTCAGCGCGAAGGACGAGGCCATCCTGCACGACCGGAGAATCGACCTGGCTGGCCTCGAGCGCGCGCCGGGCAAGAGTTTTTTCTGGTCAGGGCGTTACAGCGACGATTTGCGCAGCCGCGAAACGCTGGTCACCGAGCTGAATGTGTTCGCCACCTTTCAGCCGAAGCTGCCCGAAGCGTACCGCGATTCCCAATTCGTTTTTCTCGGCAACATCGACCCGATGCTCCAGCGCCACGTCCTCGAACAGATCAAGCGCCGCCCGAAGCTCGTTGCGCTGGATACGATGAATTACTGGATCTCCGGCGCGCCAGCGGAGCTGGCGAAAACGCTGCGGCTAATCGACGCGCTGCTCATCAATGACGAAGAAGCGGTCCAACTGGCTGGCGAACACAATCTCCTGCGTGCGGCGAAACGTATTTTCAGCATGGGCCCGAAAGCCGTCATTATCAAGCGCGGCGAATACGGCGCGATGCTGTTTCACCGCGACGCAATTCTGGCGGTGCCGGCGTACCCGCTCGAGCGGGTCTCTGATCCCACGGGCGCCGGCGACAGTTTTGCCGGCGGCTTCATGGGCGACTTGGCCAGGCAGAAGAAGGTCGACCACGCCTCTCTAAGGCGCGCGATGATTTACGGCTCCGTGCTGGGAAGCTTTGCCGTCGAGCAACTGGGCGTAGCGCGCTTGCGCACTCTCAAGCGGAGCGACGTCGAAGCACGCGCCCGAGCGCTGGTTCGCATGACCAGCATTCGCCTCTAGCGCGCCTCTGTCGTAATGCAGGCAGTGAACTGATCGGACTCCCCCGGATTCCTGCGACTGGACTCCGTTTGTAAATTTTCCTATTCTCGATTGCGCGCCGATGCCTAAGGTTGTCAAGCCGCCACCGCTCGAACCCGGAAACGCTGTCCGCGTTGTCGCTCCTGCGAGTCCCGTTGAGGAAGATGCGCTGCGGCTTGGCTGCGCGGAACTGGAGCGGCTCGGCTATCCGGTGAAATGGGATCCGCGCGTGCTGGCGCGGCAGGCGTATTTTGCAGGTTCTGCCGAGGAGCGCTTGGCCAAGCTGCTGTTTGCGCTTGAGGAACAGAGCTCGCACGCCACTTTTTGTGCTCGCGGGGGATACGGCTCGGGATATTTGCTCGAGCGATTGGAGCCGCGCCGCCTGAAATCGCCGAAAGTTTTCGTCGGCTTCAGCGATATCACTCTGCTTCAGCTTTTTTTCTGGCAAAAGAAAAAGTGGGTCAGTTTTTACGGGCCGATGGTCGGCGCCGGCCTGTGTACAGGCGCCGACGTTCCGGGCGGTTACGATTCGGAATCGTTCCAGCAGGCGCTGACGCAGGCCAGCCACGGATGGAGGCTCGACCTTCGCGGCGAAACTCTGTGCTTCGGCCGCGCCGAAGGAACGATCATTGGCGGATGCTTGACGCTCGTCGAAGCGACGCTCGGCACGCCATGGGAGATTCAGACCGGCGGATCGATTTTGCTGCTCGAAGATTGCACCATGAAGCCGTATCAGGTGGATCGCGCGCTGGTTCATTTGCGGCAGGCGGGAAAACTTAAGGGAGTGCACGCCATGGTGCTCGGCGAATTTCCCGAATGCGACCCGCCGGTTGCGGGCGGCCCGACCGTGCGCAACGTGTTTGAGAGGATCGTCGAGCCGCTCAAGATTCCTGTCGTGTGGGGCGCTCCGGTCGGGCATACTCCTCGCGCAATGCTGACCGTGCCTCTCGGAGTCAAAGCGCGCCTCGTCGCGCAGGGAAGCGGAAGACTCGAAATCTTGGAGCCCGCGTGCCGGTTGGCGGAATCGCAGGAGCCAACTGATTCTGCATCCCGGAGGACAAAATTACGCCGCTCCTGAAACATTCACTCGAACATATTCATCTGCTGGGGATCTCGGGCGCCGCGATGGCTCCGCTGGCGGGGATGCTCAAAGAGCGCGGCTATACGGTCACGGGCTCGGACGCGAATGTATATCCGCCCGCGTCGACGTTGCTCCGATCACTGTCGATTCCCTGGAAAGAAGGCTTTCGCCCGGAAAACCTGACACCCGCGCCGGACTTGATCGTGGTGGGAAACGCGATTTCGCGCGGCAATCCAGAACTCGAAGCGGCGCTCGACGCGCGCATAGCGTATTGGTCCATGCCGCAAACGCTTGAAGAGCTGTTCTTACCGGGACGCTCGTCCATGGTGATTGCCGGGACGCACGGCAAAACCACTACAACGGCCATGCTCGCATGGATTTTTCAGGTCGCCGGACGGCGGCCGGATTTCCTCATTGGCGGCGTGGTGCCAAACTTCGGCGAAGGCAGTTACGGATTGGGGGGCGGAGAAGAGTTCCTCGTCGAAGGCGACGAATATGATTCCGCGTACTTCGACAAGCAGCCGAAATTCCTGCACTATCATCCGCAGCAACTGATTCTGACTTCGCTCGAATTTGATCATGCCGACATTTATGAAAATCTTTCGGCGATCGAATTGCAATTCCGCCGACTGGTCAACCTGGTCCCCCGCCGCGGAAAGATTTTCGTCTGGGGCGAGGCCGAGAACCTTGTCGCGTGCACCAAGAAGGCTTTTTGCACTGTCGTAAGCTATGGCCTGACGCCGGAGATGGACTGGTGCGCGGGAGACATTGAATGGCGCGATGGCATGACCTATTTCCGCGCCGTGCATCACGGCAAAGAAGCCGCGCAGATTCGCATGCCGCTCGCGGGCCGGCACAACGTGATGAATGCGCTCGCTTGCGTTGCGCTTTCGCTTGAGCGCGGCCTGGAACGCGGCGCAGTCGAAGACGCCCTCGCGCGATTCCAAGGCGTGCGCAAGCGAATGGAAATCAAAGGGGAAGCGGACAGGGTCACCATCGTCGAGGACTTCGCGCATCATCCGACGGCAATCGGCGCGACCATTGAAGCGGCGCGCTCGCGTTGGCCGGGAAGAAGACTGTGGGTGGCATTCGAGCCGCGTTCGAACACAATGCGGCGAAAGATCTTTGCCGATGCGCTCGTCGAAGCCCTTGCGCTCGCGGATGGAACCCTGTTGGGTCCCGTGAATCGCTCTCAACTGCTTTCCGATGAAGAGCGCCTGGATCCGAAGCAAATCGCCGCGGAAGTCCGCAGTCGAGGCATCGATGCCGAATCGTTTCGCTCCGCAGCGGAAATCGCGGAATATCTGGCGGACCGCCTCAAGCCCGGAGATGTTGTGCTTTCCATGTCGAACGGCAGTTTTGATGGCCTTTCGGGAAAGTTGATGGAAGCTCTAGAGAAACGCACCGCGATCCGCAAATAAATGAACAGCCCCCCTGGCGAACGGTAAATGATCCGCACGATTGCAGGCCTCACGTTCCTCGCGTTGTTCATCATTTTCGTAGGGCTGCCGGTCATTGCGTATTCGCTTCTGACTCGCTCAAGCGATGTCTTGTATCGCTGGGGGCGCTGGGGAATCGGCGTGTCGATGCGTCTGGCCGGCGTCCGTGTATGCACGGAGGGAGTCGAAAATATCCCGCAGGGCGTATGCGTTTTCGCTGCGAATCACGCGAGTAACTTGGACCCGCCTGCGGCACTGATTGGCGTTCCCCGGCGTATTTCGTTCCTTGCGAAGAAGGAAGTTTTCCGCGTGCCGGTTGTCCGAACCGCCCTGCGGCTTGGGAGAATCGTTGCTGTGGACCGCGAACACGCGGAAGCGGCGATTGCCAGCATCGATCATGCGGTGGGAATCCTGCGGGAAGGCATTTCATTTTTCGTGTTTCCCGAAGGCACGCGCAGCAAGGACGGCGGCCTCAAGGCGTTCAAGAAGGGCACATTCGTGATGGCGATTCAGGCGAGTGTGCCGGTTGTTCCTGTATCAATTCTGGGCAGCCGCGAACGCATGCCGAAGGGAAAGCTTTCCACCGTCCCCGGCGAAATCCTGCTCCGCTTCGGCAAACCGATCGACAGCAAGCAGTTTGCCATGGACGAACGCGAAGAGCTGCTCGAGCGCGTCCGCGCCGCCGTCGCCGCGGGACTGCTGTAAGAATCGCGCTTTGGCTTCAGTCTTGCGGAATTCGGATCGTCTGGCTGGTGGCGCTCATTTCGCCCTTGACGCCCTCTTCGACGACGACGCGCAGCTGATAGCTTCCCGGAGGGGCTTCGAGCGACATCGTCCCGGTGATCCCGCTCTTCGAAAATCGGTCGAAACTCTCCTGTTTGAAGGCAAATTGCATATCCGCTTCCTTGCCAACGACGAACTTGCCTTGCGCATCAAACAGGCCGGCCACGAAAGTGAGTTTTTCATCGTGGCGGTCTTTCTCGTTTTCGAAGGGCAGCGCAACGATCTCCACATGCGTCTCGACGCTAATTTCCCGATCGCCCTTGGCGTTGCTGGTGGGCTTCGCGCTGACGCTTAGCGGAAAATCGCTTCGCTCGTTGGCGCCGCTCATCTGCGCGTCAATCCCGTTCTTCGGCGTCGCCCGGTTCGCATCTTTCGTTTCCTTAGTCGGTGCAAAATACCCCGGCCGTGCCTGGATGAAGTTGTGACTCGGGTTCTTCAATTCCACCTTGATCTTGTGGTATTTGCCGTCTTCGTCCGGCGGAAAACCAAGGACGTAGGCATACGCGGGCGCAAGGCCCAATTCTCGGAAACCATAATCAATATCGTTGCTGTTTCGGAACAAGAGGCCGCCGGTGCCTAGAGCGAAGTCGGCCATCGCGTAGTCCTCGCTGTCGAGCTTTTCGCCAAGCTCCTGCATTTCATGCATCATGGTCAACTCGGAGCCAGGGCCGGAAGAAACGCTTGATGGCTCACCCTGCGGTCCACCGGGTTGCTCGGCATACAGGCCCTTGGAGTCGAGCGAATCGATCGCCACGTTGGCCCTCAACGCTTCGTCAATGATTTTGTGTTCTTCCTGCCCCAAATCTCCCGATAGGAATCCCGACGATGCGAATAACAGTATACGGGCACCGCTCGCCGGTGCCAGTCGCTCAATGGCCTCCTGGACCGCGTTCAAGGTTGCCTGCGTGACGAGGTGCGTTTGGTTCCAAGTGGCCCGAGCCTGCGCTACCACGCTGCCGAGCAAAGACCTGAGATTCTGTGGCAGTTGCTGAATCCCGACCGGAGTGACGTTTGTCAGGGTCGTGTCGTCTGTCTGACAGCCCGAATACTCGCTTTGTCCGGGGCAGTTGCACGCTTCGATGAGCTTTGCCTGCGTTGTGGCGGGATCGTTGCTTACGATTAGATACGCTTCGTAGGGCGTGATTCTAGGGCATGCGCTCAACCCTTCGGCGCTCATCCGGTGATGGGACTCGACCGTCGCCGTAAAGTTGAGGACCGCACTGGTGTCGGCGGTGAACGGGAGGACTTGTCCCTGAGACGCGGTGAAGACCCCAATCCGGTCGCCGCTCCGAGTCGCTTCGCTGATAAAGCGCCTGGCGGCAATTTTTGCGCGGGTCAGGTCGCCAGACGGCGTGTTGATGTCGTCGAAGAACAGTTCGATCCATCGGGAGGGACCGGGGACTTGTTTCGCCGCCCCCGGGTTGCCCCCGACCACTGGCGAGGCGGCGGGGACTTCGGCTGCGGGGGTGGCCGCGTTCGTTTCTTCGACTGAAAACTCGGAGAGATCTCGCGGGTGTCCGGAATCGAAAATCGCGAAGTCGCCCTTTGTCAGGCCGGCAACAGCGTGTCCGCTGCTGTCGCGTACGACCACTTCAACTTGAACCTGTCTGCTTTGCGTGCGGAGCACTCGGGATTCCAGCCAGTAAGGATGGCTGCTGATGCGTACCTCTCCAGGAGAGAGCGTCTGAGCCGTCGAAGGGAACGCCAACAGCGCCAGGATCGCGCACGACGCTAGCAGCGGGCGGGCGGTAGAGGCACTCGCTCGGCTCCTCAATGGACGCGGCGCAGAGGTCGGAGGGCGATAGGTGCGCATCGTAGCACTACCCGCATTTCTACCTTAGCGAGTGACTGAGCGAAGCCATCCTGTCATGACGTGCACCGCGAGGGATTCTGTTCCGATTCGGAAAGCCCGACGGCAACGGGGCTAGCGTTTCTCGCTCTGCAGGCGCGCTAGCTCTCTCTCGAGCGCGCGCACGGCGCTTTGCAACTCCGGCAGCCGATGAAACACGCCCGTCGCGCGGAGCCACTCTTTGTTTTCAAAGCCCGGCGAGCCAGAATAAATCGCGCCAGCCGGAACGTCGTGTGAAACCGCACTCTGTGCGGTCAGCACGGCGCCGTCGCCGATGTGAAGATGTCCTGCCGCCGCCGACTGTCCAGCCATAATGCAGCGATTGCCGATGATGGACGAGCCGGCGAGGCCCACCTGACCGCACAGAAGAGTATCTTCGCCCACTTTGCAGGCGTGGCCGACCTGTACAAGATTGTCAATTTTCGCGCCGCGGGCGATGCGCGTTTCCCCGACGGTGGCACGGTCAACGGCACTGTTGGCCTGAATCTCGACGTCCTCTTCGACGATCACCGGACCCATCTGCTGCATTTTGTGCCAGCGCCCGTTTTTCTCGCGCGCAAAACCAAAGCCGTCGGTGCCGATGACCGCGCCGTTTTGAAGAATCACGCGGTTGCCGATTTCGCAATACTCGCGCACGACCGTGTGGCTGTGCGCGAAAAACTCGTCGCCAATGTGCGCGCCCCGATAAATACTGACAAAGCTATGCAGGACGGCCTTGCGTCCAATCGCAACATCATCATCGATGAAGCAAAATGGGCCAACGTGGGCGTCGGGCGGGAGCTTTGCCGTCTTTGAAACGACTGCCGTGGGATGAACGCCCGATTCGTAGCGGGGCGCCTTGTAGAAGAGCTCGATGGCGTGGGCGAACGAGAGGTAGGGATCGTCGGCGCGCAGCATGGAAATGGGAAGGGCCTCCTCTTTGCATCCCACAATGATTGCCGAGGCGTGCGTCTTCGCGGCGCTGATGCGATAGCGGCGGTTCGAGAGGAACGTCAACTGACCCGGCTGGGCGTCTTCGATGCCCGCCACGCCAGTGATTTCCACTTCGGGGTCGCCCTCAACGCGGCATTCCAGGCGCGCTGCGATCTCTTTGAGCTTCATGTTCCCTCCATGACGTTACCGTCTTCCGGTGTGATGCGTTTTCATCGCGACGGAAAGAAAGAGGAACTGTACAACAGATTGACGATGCCATACGAGACGGCAGACCTGCCAGGAAACCGGGTCATTCCCCGAAGAGTTTGGGTTGCGACGATGCCGCTGCGGCGGGCGCCTGTCTGCGCGCGATTCCGACCACCCCGAGGACCTTTACTTCGGTGAGCGCGGTGCAAGGTATGAAAACCCAAAGGCTATTTCCGTGGAGGTCAGGCGGCGTAAGCCGCACTCCTGCGTTCAGGATTTCGACCAGGTTATTGGGAACGATTCCCTCAATACTGTCGCCGTCGCGAAACCGGCACCGCACCCAGAGTCCATCGAGCTTGGGGCGGCTCAGGAAGGCCTTGCGCTCCGGTTCATGGTGGTTGGTGAACTCCCGGACAAAGTGAATGCTTTTGACCTTTGCGATGTCCAAGCTCTGATACTCACCTTCGCGAGTCAGGAACTCCACCGTCGGGGCCTCGCCAAGCGCGCCGGGATTCAGGTAGCCCTGAACGTGAGTTTTGTCGAGCAGTGCGACGAGCGCCTTTTTGTGGGTGGTGGCTGCCGCGGATTTTTTCACCGGCTGGGTGCCTCGCCCTTGGGAAAGCAGTTGCGAAACAATGGGTGGTATGTTATTGTCACCTTCTGAATTTTGTCAAGTTCTTGTTTTACAAAGGGTTAGATCGGAGCGCTGCCGGAGTGGCCGAAAACAGGCAGATTCTCAAATCTGCTCCCGTTGTCCTGCCTAGCACGTTAGTCAGCCGAATCTTCAAGGTGCCCTGCGGAGAACAGCAGCCGGCGTTACACACAAATATCCTTTGCAGTATCAATGAGTTGAATCGTGGTCTTGAGCCTCGATCGGTCTAGCGCGGTGCCGGATGATCGTGTCGAGGGTCGAAAAGGGGCGAGGGTAAGCAGATGGAAGGGGTAGTCAGCGCATTCCTCAATTATGTGCGCGTGGAGAAGGGGCTGGCACACAACACGGTCTTGGCGTACGGCCGCGATCTGCGAAAATTCGAGGCCTTCCTCAACGAACAGGGCGCGGGCGGCCTGGCCAAAGTAACCCGCGATGACCTCGTCGATTTCCTGACCTCTCTTTACCGCGCTGGACTGGACAGCCGCTCGGTAGCTCGCCACCTGGTGACCCTTCGGAACTTTCTGAAGTTCTGCTTAGCAGAAGGCTTCCTTGCTGAAGATCCTTCGCTTTATGTTGAGGCTCCGAAGTTCCGGATGCGCCTTCCCGCGCATTTGAACATCGATGAAGTGAATCGCCTGCTTGAGCAGCCGGACGCTACCAGCGCTGTCGGAGTTCGAGACCGTGCGATGATCGAGTTGCTGTACTCCGCGGGCCTGCGGGTCTCTGAACTTGTGAATCTCCGCCTGAACGACCTGCAAATGGAGACCGGTTGCGTGCGTTGCATTGGAAAGGGAAACAAAGAGCGCCTTGTCCCCATGGGTCGGACCGCGATCGTCGCAGTCAGAGCGTACCTGAACGGCCCGCGACAGGCGCTCGTTTGCAAAAACGGTTCGCCTTACCTGTTTCTTAACCGATTTGGAGCGCGTATGGGGCGCATTGGCTTCTGGAAGAAGCTCGCGGACTACGGAAGGCAGGCGGGTCTCCGCCTGAAACTGAAGCCGCACATGCTGCGCCATAGTTTTGCAACGCATTTGCTTGAGCGTGGCGCGGACTTACGCTCCGTGCAACTCATGCTCGGGCATGCAGATATTTCGACGACTCAGATTTACACGCACGTGGCGAAGGACCGGCTGAAAGAGGTTTACAAGGCGCATCATCCTCGAGCGTAGAGACGGACCTGCGAGGAAAGGCGGCCTGGTAGCGTCCATTGTCAGATTGGGAGGCGGAGTCATCCATGCCTGACTACATGTATCTGCTGGAAAGCCGGCTGTCTCCTGAGCAGCGTGCGGTGCTGCTTCGAGTGCAGGAGCTGGCGCGCGCACAGGAATCGAACGTCTACCTCACCGGTGGGGCGGTTCGCGATTTGATTTCGGGCATGCCGCTGCGTGATTTGGACTTCACGATTGAGGGCAATCCGGCTCGCATGGTTCGCGAATTGGAAAAAGGCGGAGCGCGCCTCGTCCTGGAGGACGAGCGGCTGCGCCACTACGAGCTTGTTTTTGCGGGGGACGTGGATGGCTCGATTTCGGCGGCGCGCGACGAATTCTACGCGCGCCCCGGCGCCAACGCGGAGCAGCGATGGTCGACGGTGATGGAGGACCTGCGCCGGCGCGATTTTTCAATCAACGCAGTAGCGATCTCGCTGAACCCAGCTTCTCGCGGGTTATTGCTCGACCCCACCAATGGTCTGGCCGACTTGGAACGACGAGAGGTACGCGTACTTTCCATTCATGCCTTCACCAATCAACCGATTCGCCTTTTGCGTGCCTTGCGGTTCTGCGCGCGCATGGACTTCAAGATGGAGCAGCGCACGCAGGAATGGTTTGACCTCGCGATGGAACGCGGCCTGCATGAAACCATTGAAAAGAAAGCGGCGGGCAAGGAAGTGATGGACGTCGGGCGGGAAGACGCCGCTGCCGCAATCTTGAAACAGTGGGAATCGCATAAATTGCTCGAAATCATTCATCCGAAGCTGCAGCGCAGGCGGCCGGATTACGATGGTCTTTCGCACTTGGCGAAAGCCAAGGAGGCCTTTGTTTCCGTCGGCATTCGCGGAAGATACCAGATACCCACAGTGTTTTATATTTTCCGCAGACTCGATCCACGGATGGCCGCAGCGCTTAAGAGTCTGGAGATTCCCGCCGCACAAGTTGAGAAAGTCATCCAGCTTCCCGTGCAAGCGAAGAAGTTGCTGCAAGTTCTCCGCGGTGGCAAAACGAAGACTGCCCGGCAGGCCTACCACGTCATCTCGACGACTCCTACGGGCCTTCTCGTTTTCATGAGCGCCGAATTCAGGAACCCGAAGGCCGCGGGCAAAATCCGGAACTATCTGCAAAAGTGGCGTCCGCTGAGGCAAAGCCTGCCGGCGGCCGAGTTGGAGGACCTCGGCGTGCCGCGCGGTCCGAAATTCGACTCCATTCTCGAGCAGCTTTTCGATCTGCAGTTGCGCGGCCGCGGCAAAACGCTGCCGGATGTCATCAAGCTTTTGAAACAACTGGCCGGCATAAAGGACGAACCGAAACCGAAAGAGGAGAAGAAGAAAAAGCGGGGCAAGGGCAGTGAACACGCCGCAGAGCACGCAAAGAAACAAGCAGTGGCTCATGAATCTGCAGATGAGGGCCGCAAGCCCGAGCCAGAAACAGGGAAAGCGGCCGCGCCCGGAGCAAAGCATGCCATCAAGAAGCATGCTCATGCGCGGCCGGCGCCAAAGGCGCCGGCGAAGGGGTCGGCGCAACGGAAGAAATCAGCCCGTCGCTGAAACCGACTCTTTTGAAAGAGTGTTCCGTTTTTGCTGTGGTCGTCGAGTCGTGACGAAGGTAAAGGGGCCGGACTAAAATAAAGACAATGAGTTCCGCGGAATTTGTCCATTTGCACGTACACACCGACTACTCTCTGCTCGACGGTGCTTGCGAAATTGGCGAGCTGACGTCAGAGGCGGCGCGGCAAAAAATGCCCGCTGTCGCCGTAACGGACCACGGCAATCTATTCGCGGCTGCAAATTTCTTCCACCAGGCGGCGACCTGCGGAGTCAAGCCGATCATCGGCTGTGAGGTTTACGTAGCGCCCGACAGTCACAAGAACAAAAACACTGACGCCGAACGCTCCAATCACCTCGTCTTGCTTTGCGAAAATGACGAAGGATATCGAAATCTTATCCGCCTCGTGTCCACCGGTTTTCTCGACGGCTTTTATTACAAGCCGCGCATCGACCACGAACTTTTGACAAAGAACAGCCGCGGCTTAATCGCCCTTTCTGCATGCCTGCGCGGCGAAGTAACCGAACACGTCCTCGAAAATAGACACGCCCAGGCGCGCGCGTCTGCCTACCGGCTGCAAGAGATTTTCGGCAAGCAGAATTTCTTCCTGGAAGTGCAGGATCAAGGCCTCGACGTCGACAAGCGCGTGAACCAGGGAATCGTGAATCTTGCCAAAGAAACCGGCATTCCTTTGGTCGCCACGAACGATTGCCACTACTTGACCCGCTCGGATGCGCACGCGCAGGAAGTGCTCCTCTGCATTCAAACCGGCAAAACCATGAGCGAGCCGAATCGCATGCGTTTCGCGACCGATCAGTTTTACTTTAAGACCGCGCAGGAAATGGCTCAGGTTTTCCGCGAATTGCCGGATGCGCTCTCCCGCACCATGGCGATTGCCGAACGTTGCCAGGTAAAGATCGAACGCGTTCAGAATCCGTTCCCCGAGTTCCAGGTGCCCGCCGGCACAACTACGGACTCTTATTTTGAGCGTGTCGTCCGCGAAGGCTTCGCCGAGCGCATGCCGCAACTCGAACGCCTGCACAAAGAGGGCCACCTGCGGCATCCTTTGACGGACTACGCGCAGCGCCTCGGGGACGAAATCGAAATGATCAAGAAGATGAAGTTTTCCGGCTACTTCTTGATCGTGTGGGACTTCATTCGTTACGCGCGCGCACAGGGCGTGCCGGTAGGTCCAGGCCGCGGCTCCGCTGCGGGCAGCTTGGTGAGCTACGCGCTCCGTATCACCGATGTTGATCCGCTGCAATACGACCTTCTCTTCGAGCGCTTCCTCAATCCCGAGCGAATCTCCATGCCCGATATCGATATTGACTTCTGCATGCGCCGTCGCGGCGAAGTGATCGGCTACGTGCGCGACAAGTACGGCGAGCAGAACGTCGCTCAGATCATCACGTTCGGGACAATGGCCGCCAAGGCGGCGCTGAAAGACGTCGGCCGCGCTTTGGACATGCCCTATGGCGAAGTCGATCGCCTGGCCAAGCTTGTGCCGAACCAGTTGAACATCACGCTGGAAGACGCGCTGAAAGAGCCGTCGCCGCTTGCGGTGCAGCGACAGCAAGACCAGCGGGTCAACGAGCTGGTCGAGGTTGCGTTGCGCCTCGAAGGGCTTGCCCGCCACGCCTCGACACATGCTGCCGGCGTTGTGATCTCCCCGCGTCCGTTGATGGAGATCGTCCCACTCTATCGCTCGTCACGCGATGAAATCACCACCCAGTACGACATGAATGCGCTCGAACGCATCGGCCTGTTGAAGATGGATTTCCTCGGACTGACCACCCTCACAGTGCTCGACGATGCGGTTGCGCTGATCAAGCAGAATCGTGGCGTGGACATCAAGCTCTCCGAGTTTCCTCTGGATGACGCGGCCACCTACGCAATCTTCTCTCGCGCCGACGTCTCCGGCATCTTCCAATTTGAGTCGCACGGCATGCGCGAAATCTTGCGTCGTTATCAGCCCACAAGGCTCGAAGACCTGACCGCGCTCAACGCGTTGTATCGTCCCGGTCCGATCCAGGGCGGAATGATCGACGACTTCATCGCTCGCAAGCACGGCAAAAAGAAAGTCGTCTATGATCTGCCCGCTCTCGAAGAAATCCTGTCCGAAACCTACGGCGTGATCCTGTATCAAGAACAAGTCATGCAAATCGCCAATCGCCTCGCCGGATTCTCCCTCGGCGAAGCGGATATCCTTCGCCGCGCGATGGGCAAGAAAAAGCGTGAGGAGATGGCTGCGCAGCGCGAAAAGTTTTTAGCCGGGTGCGCCACGCGAAAAGTGCCCGCGAAAAAAGCCGAGAAAATCTTCGATTTGATGGCCGAGTTCGCCGGCTACGGTTTCAACAAGTCGCACTCCTGCGCGTACGCCTTGCTTGCCTATCAAACGGCGTATCTGAAAGTGCATTTCCCGGTCGAGTTCATGGCCGCGCTGCTCACTTCAGAAACGGGAAGCACCGAGAAAGTCGTGAAGTACATTCACGAGTCGCGCGGAATGGGCATCAGCGTGTTGCCGCCGGACGTGAACCACAGCAGCCTCTATTTCACCCCGGTTGGCGAAGATATCCGTTTCGGCTTGGCCGCCATTAAGAACGTCGGCGAGAACACCGCCAAAGCGATCTGCGAAGCCCGCACTCAGCGCGGAATGTTTCCGAATATCTACAGCTTCTGCGCCGAGATTGATTCCCGATTCCTCAATCGCCGCGTGCTCGAAAGTTTGGTGAAGGCGGGCGCTATGGATTGCTTTGGCGCTCCGCGCGCGCGCCTCTGGGCCGCAATCGAAGGCGCCATGAGCCACGGACAAAACATGGAGCATCAGCGGACGGTAGGCCAGCACGGGCTTTTTCTCGGCGGCGCCGCAACACAAACGCCCGCAGACGACGACCAAACTTCATTGCCGGAAGCCGAAGATTGGACCGAAGACCAGCAGCTCTCAGGCGAGCATTCGGTGCTCGGTTTCTACGTTTCGGGACATCCGCTGGACAAATACGCCGGACGCCTGCGCGACTTGGGCGTTGTCGAACTTGGGTCTCTTGAGCAGAAGCAAAACGGCGAGGAGTTGATCATCGCGGGCATCATCGTGCAGACGCGCCCAATGCGTTCCCGCCGCGGCGCGCGCTGGGCCATTTCCCGCGTTCAGGACCAGACCGGCGGCGTCGAAGTCCTCGTTTTTCCTGAGGCCTTCGAGCGCTACGAAAATATTTTGAAGGGCGCTGCGCCGCTGGCCATTCGCGGACGCGTGAATATCGAAGACGCCGGAACGCGTTTCGTCGCCTCGGATATTCGCCTTCTCGAACAGCTGCAGGAGAGGAAAACTGACGTCATGCTCGTGCGTGTCGATCTGGGCGCCGTGGATACACAGAGGCTCGATCAGATGCTGGCGCTCTTTGCCGAGCGGCCCGGTCGCTGCCGCGTGGCATTTGAATTGGTCTCGCAGGACGGAGTTACAGCAACGCTGGAAACCGAGAAACGCGTCGAGCCGGCCGCCGAATTGGTCGCTCAGGTTCAGGCAATCTGCGGCCCAGACTCAGTTGCCGTCGTTCGCGCCTGAGAATTACTGCAAGAAGGGAACTGCCTTGACTCCAAAGCGGCGCAAACACGAACTGGACGAAATCGAGCAGGACGTGGACGCACTGGTCCGTCTTGCGCCCGGAAATGAAAAGGCGGCGCAGGAGCTCGCGCGTTTGCGCAAGGAAGTCACCGAGCTGAAACGCGAGTTTTACTCGCACATGAGCGCCTGGCAGAAGCTGCAAATCGCGCGCCACGCCCAGCGTCCTTACACCCTCGACTTGGTTCCGCGCTTGTTTGAAGACTTCCGCGAGATTCGCGGCGACCGCGCCTTCGCCGACGACCCCGCCATCGTTTGCGGCATGGCCACCTTTCATGGCCGGGCGGTAATGGTCATCGGCCACCAGAAGGGCCACGACACCAAGCAGCGGGTCGCGCGAAACTTCGGCCAAGCAAAGCCGGAGGGGTACCGCAAGGCTCTGCGCGCGATGCAGCTCGCGGCGAAATTCAGTCGCCCCATACTTGTCTTCATCGACACACCTGGTGCGTATCCCGGCGTCGACGCCGAAGAGCGCGGCCAAGCCGAGGCCATCGCCCGGAACCTTCGCGAAATGGCCCGGCTGCCCGTGCCGATTGTGGTCGCGATCACCGGAGAGGGTGGTTCCGGTGGAGCGCTGGCCGTCGCTGTTGGCGACCGCATTTTGATGCTCGAACATGCCGTCTACTCCGTTATTTCTCCCGAAGGCTGCGCCTCGATCACCTGGCGCGATGGTTCGAAGGCCGAGGTCGCTGCGGAAGCTCTGAAAATCACCGGTAAAGATCTCCTTGAATTGGATCTTATTGATGAAATCGTTCCCGAGCCCGAAGGCGGCGCGCACACCGACCACGACGCAGCCGCAAAACTTCTCGACGAAGCCCTGACGCGCTCGCTCGCCGAAGTTTCAAAGCTCTCGCCGAAAGAATTACTCGAGCAGCGCTACCTCAAATTCCGCCGCATGGGCCAGTTCTTTTAACTCCGTCCCGCTCAAGCCCGTTGCAACACTGCAACTTTTCTCCGGGCTCCCACGTACCTAGCTTAGAGAAGCTGACGCTGGCGGGAGGTGACTGTGTTCTGTGATCAATGCGGTACAGAAGCAGCGGCGGGTGCGCATTTTTGCAGCAACTGCGGCAGGCCTTTCCCCGGAACCATGTATCAGGCCGTAGCCGGAGTTCCGCGCACGCCTGTGTACGTCGTTTCGTCGCATCGCGTGAACGAGCACATCCGCATCCTTGGCGTCCTATGGGTCGTCTCCGGATTGCTCCGGGCGCTTGCCGTAGGATGGGTCTGGTTCGTCGGAAAGATGGTTTTCCCGGACGTTTTGAGCGCCGTTACTCCCCATTTCGTACTCGGTGACCCGCTCAGCAGGCTCGTTCAGGGCGGGATCGCCTTCGCGGCGGTGCTGTTGATTCTGCAGGCTGTGCTGGCCTTCGTTGCAGCCTGGGGATTGCTCGAACGGCAGAGCTGGGGCCGCATCGTTGCGATCATCGCGGCCATCTTCTCGCTGTGGCACATCCCGCTCGGAACGGCGCTAGGCGTCTACACGCTGTGGGTTTTGCTGCCCGCTTCGTCAGAGACGGAATACCGCAATCTGGTTCGCGTCTGACGTCGCGCCGGCGTCACGGCAAGGCCATTTGCGATTTGGACACTTCTCCGCTTGCGCTCGGTTGCTCCGTCGTGCTTCGTGACGTACTGTCATTCCCATGGAACACACACCGAACGAAGGCGGGGCAGTGGCGACGGGCGAAGTCTTTCGTCCATACGAAAAACTGGTCGAAATCACGATCATGGGCAAGAGTTTCCTCGTGCCCGAGCGAAACTCTCTTCTGCGTTGTTTTCAGTTCATCAGCCCGGAGACCATCCCTTACGGCCGCTTCTGCTGGAATCAGGAGTGTCAGTATTGCCGCGTAAGCTGCCAGCTTCCCGACGAGGACCAACCCAAGCCCATCCTCAGTTGCAAGTTCATGGTGTCGGCGGGGATGCACATCACAGAGCTTTCGCCCGAACTGATGTTTTGTCTGAAGAGCAAGCTCGGCGCATAGTGCGACGCTTCGCCACAGCCGTTCTCCTCCGACTTGCGAGCCACAATCGTGTCTCTGTCGGCGGTCGGGCTTAGATAAGCGCAGCCTAGCACGGTGCAGTTGAGTTGCCATCCTCTCGCCCTCTGCTTCTTCTGCTCCTTCGTCGTCTGTCGGGCTCCGCGCAAATGTGGTAAACTTCGCAATTACAACGCCAGGCCTCTGGGAGTTTCCATGAATGCTCGCTTTAAGTTTTCTATCGGCGCAATTATAATCTTGGGAACGCTCGTCTGGCTTGGCTGGGTCGGCGCATCTCAGAGCAAAACCTATTACCACACGATCAGCGAGCTTGGAGCCCTAGAGGGTTCAGCCCTCCGCCAGCGAATGCGCGTCAGCGGAAATGTGGTCGATGGCTCGATCGCGCATCATCCGGGCCGTATCGATTTCATCCTCACCGAGGAAGGGAAGACCTTGCCGGTGAGTTACGTTGGGGATTCACCGCTTCCCGATACATTCAAGGGCGGCGCAGAGGCATTGGCCGAAGGAAAACTGATGCCGGATGGGCATTTCGAAGCCGATCAAGTTCAAGCGAAGTGCGCTTCCAAGTACCAGGCAACTCCAGGGCAGCGACCTGCCGCAGCCTCGCCACAAACGAAGTCTGAAACGCAAGCGCAGCCCGATTCGCCGAGCGCTGCGGCGCCGCGCACCTAATGGGAGCGATCTAGTCTCGTGGATGTCATTGGCTCCTTCGCATTGGTCCTCGCCCTGCTCGCGGCGGGATACGCGCTGGTTGCCGGAATTATCGGCATCCGCACGCAGCGCCCGCTGATTCTCAAGAGCGCTCGCAACGCCGGCCTCGCTATATTTCCTCTCGTAACGATTGCTGTCGCTAGTCTCCTCACGCTTTTCTTCGAAAATAACTTTTCCATCGCCTACGTAGTGGAACACAGCAATCGCGCGCTGCCCGCCTACTATAAATTTGCAGCGCTTTGGTCCGGTCAGGAAGGCTCGCTGCTGTTTTGGAGCTGGCTGCTCTCGATCTTCGCCTTCGTGGCGCTGTTCTCGAACCGCAAAAAACATCCCGAGCTGATGCCTTACGTAGGCGTCATTCTCGGCGGCATTCAGCTGTTTTTTCTCACGCTGAACAATTTTGTCGCCAGCCCCTTCGGATTGGTCGGCGCGATTGGCGCTGCCGGAGCGCCGCATGTCGTCGCGCTCGCCGACGGCCACGGTCTCACGCCGCTTCTGCAATACTCGGAGATGGATATCCACCCTCCCATGCTTTATTTGGGCTACACGGGATGCACCGTGCCGTTTGCCTTCGCGCTTGCGGCGCTGCTCGGCAGGTATCCGGGCGAAAAATGGATTCACATCACGCGCCGCTGGACCATGGTCGGCTGGGCATTTCTAAGCGTCGGAATTCTTCTGGGCGGCCATTGGGCCTATCAAGTCCTCGGATGGGGCGGCTACTGGGCCTGGGATCCGGTCGAAAACGCCTCGCTCCTGCCGTGGATCACCGAGACCGCGTTTTTGCATTCGGTGATGATGCAGGAAAAACGCGGCATGATGCGCGTCTGGAATGTTTGGCTCGTCTTCATCACCTACCTGTTGAGCATTCTCGGCACAACGCTGACGCGCTCCGGCGTTGTCAGCTCCGTCCACGCCTTCGCGCAATCCTCTATCGGCTCCTGGTTCTTCTCATTTCTCGCGGTGATTTTGATCGTCTGCGTTGTCGCCTACTGCCGAAACCGCGATTACCTGCGCACAGACAATCAGCTCGATTCCGTCGTCTCCCGCGAGTCCAGCTTCCTTTTCAACAATTTGATCCTGCTTGCGGCGTGTTTCGCCGTTCTTTGGGGAACGCTTTTTCCGGTGCTCACCGAATGGGTCGAAGGCAACAAGATCACCGTGGGTCCGCCGTTCTTCAACAAAGTGAATATTCCCATCGCGCTCTTCCTGTTGTTTCTCACCGGCGTCGGGCCGCTGCTGGCGTGGAGACGAACATCGCTTTCCAGCCTGAAGCGCAACTTTGCCTGGCCGCTCGCCGCAGGGCTGTTCGCTGGAATCGTCGGCTTTGCGTTCGGCGATCGCGATCTCTACGCGTTGATCTGCCTGATTCTCGCGGTATTCGTTACGCTGACGATACTCTCCGAATTTTTCCGCGGCGCGCGAGTTCTCTCCGCGCGGAGCGGCGCCAATCTCTTCTCCTCAGTCGGCCAGTTGACCATGCGCAACACGCGCCGCTACGGCGGCTACATCGTTCATTTCGGCATGGTCTTGATTTTCATCGGGATTTCCGGGCAGGCGTTCAACAAAAACGTCCAGAGCAAAATGCAGATCGGCTCGAGCATGACGATCGGGCCGTACACGCTGGTTTGCCAGAACCTCGACGGCGCCTCGAACGCCAACTACACCGCCGAACGCGCGACCATCGAAGTCTTCAAAGGCAAACGCTCTCTGATGATGCTGTTCCCCGAGCGCCGCTTTTATCTGGCCAGTCAGATCACCCAAACCATCGTCGCCCTGCACTCTTCACTCGCGCAGGACATCTACATTGTCTACGCCGGACGCAGTCCCGACGACAATGCCCCCGTCATTCACGCCTACCTCAACCCTCTGGTCCGTTGGATTTGGCTCGGCGGCCTTGTTCTCGTGCTCGGCACAGTTCTTGCTTTGATTCCCAGCCGCCAGCCGCAAATTGTGTTGCATGCCGAGCGCGAAGCAGTTCCGGCCGCGGCCAGCGCCAGCGTTCCCGTCCCTGTGCTTCCGGGGCGCGACTGAAATGCGCGCCGGTAAAAACTTCGCTGCCCTCGCTTGTGTTTTCGGCTTGAGCGCACTCCTTTCCGTTCCCGCGCACGCGCAGAACGACCGCGCCAAGGACCTTGGCACAAAACTCATGTGCATGTGCGGCGGCTGCACCGACGCGGCAGGGAAGTGCACACACAGCGGCGGGGCTTTTGCCGGGCCATGCGCCACAGCACAGAACGAATTGAAAGAAGTCGCCGACCGCGTCGCTGCCGGCTCGTCCGACGACCTGGTCCTTCAATCCTTCGTTCAGGAATACGGCCCCACTGTGCTGATTTCTCCGCCCGCCACGGGATTTAACCTTTGGGCCTGGCTGATGCCGTTCCTCATGCTGCTGGTCGGAGCCGTTCTCGTGCTGTACATCGTCTCGCAGTGGAAACGCCGCGCTGCAGCCGCGCCGGCGCCGAAAATTTCCCCGGAGCTTCTTTCACGCGTTCGTCATCAGATAGGTGGCGAAAACGATGTCGACTGAAGCCATCGTCGTGGCCCTAATCTGCGGCCTTTTGGCGCTCGCCACATTGTGGTTTGTCTTCAACATCAAGCTCGAAGCATCCGACTTCGCGCCGCATCGTTCGCGCTTGGATCAATTGCTGGAGCGCCGCGACGCAATCTACGATAATCTGCGCGACTTGCGCTTTGAGCATCGCGCTGGCAAATTTTCGGAAGAGGACTACGAAGCGATGAAGCGCTCCCTGGAAGTCGAAGCCGCGCGCGTCGTCGCCGAAATGGACAATCTGACGGGAGGCGCGCCCACGGCGGCCACAAGACAGGCCATGTCGGAAAAGTCGCGCTAAGTTAGAATGGGTTCTGGAAAAATGTTGTCGCCGAATACGATGCGGGCTTACACATCTGCGCGCCGATCAGCGCTCATGGGCCGTCTTGTCGCGTGCGCAACGATGCTTGTTTGCGCCGCGGTTCTTCCTGTCTCGGCAGGAACCGTCTCCGGCACCGTCCGGAACGGAACCACCCACCAGCCCGTCGCGCACACCGACGTCATCCTGCTTCAATTGCAAGGCGGCATGCAGGCCGTCGCCACCGTGAAGACCGACGCAGCCGGCCACTTCACCGTCAGCAACAGCGTTCTCGGAACCGCTCCTATGCTTCTCCGCGTTCCGTACAAAGGCATTCTCTATCACCAACCGGTGACACCCAACACGCCCACCGTCGACGTCACAGTCTACGAGCCGACACGGGATGCCAACTCATTCGCCGTGACCTCGCGCGCGATTATTCTCCAGCCAAAGGGCTCCGACCTTGTCATCGGCGAAGAATACACCATTCAGAACCAGACCCATCCGCCCGTCGCCTTCTATTTGAAGGAGGGAAGCTTTCGCTTCGAAGTTCCCGAGGGAGCGCAGGTCAATCAAGTCTCTGCCTGGGACTCGAGCGGCATGCCCGTGATTCAGGGCACGATCGACAAAGGCCATGGCGTCGAAGCCGTCGACTGGCCGTTTCGTCCCGGCGAAAACGGCGTCCGTGTTTCCTATCAACTTCCTTACGCCTCCAATCAGGCCAGCATTCAGGCCACCTCCCTTTACAACGTCCAGCGCGTGATTCTCGCTGTCCCGCCCGGACTACAGGTTACTGCCGCAGGTTTTTCTCCTGCCGGCAACCAGCAGGGCTTCGACATCTACACGCGCGATTCGGTCGCTGCCAACACGCCACTAGCGATCGCTGTGTCCGGCACTGCCGCGCCGGCCGCACCCTCTGCAAATGATCCGCAGGATCCGTCGGTGAACTCGCGCGCTGGCGGTACCGACGAGGTTGCTACCACGGCACTGCCGCCGCGCCTCGACAACAACCTGAAATACATTTTGGTTGCCGGTTTTGCGGCGCTTTTCATCCTTGGCGTGATTTTCCTCTGGCGCCGTCCCGTCGCTCAAACGGCCGCCGCTGCCTCCCCCTCTGCGCCTGAAACCGATCGCATAACAAGTGCGCCCAGAGCGGCTCAGTTGCAAAGTCCTCCGCTGGCATCCGCAATCTCAACTGCACAAGTCGAACGCGAAGCCACGCGCAGCCTCGACGAACTAAAAGAAACGCTCTTCCGCCTGGAACTTCGCCATCAGGCCGGCACGATCAGCGACCAGGAGTACACTCGCGAGCGCGAGCGCACACAAAAAATACTCCGCGATCTCTTGAAGGGCTGAGCGCCCGCCTTGTCCGCCGCGTCATCTTCCGCTTCCCTCGGCGTCGCCTTCGAGCAAGTCGAAAAGCGTTACGGCGCATTCGTCGCTCTCAGAAAAGTTTCCCTGACCATTTCCGCTGGTGAATGCGTCGCCCTCCTCGGCCACAACGGCTCGGGCAAGACGACGCTTCTGAAAATGGCGGCGTTGCTCGTCAAACCAACTTCCGGCCGCGTAACTTTTCCCGGCTTCCACGCGAAACACTCCACTGCGCTCCGCCGCCAGATTGGCCTTGTTGGCCACAACACTCTGGTTTATGACGATCTTACGGCCAAAGAAAATCTGGAACTGTTCGCGCGCTTGTATGATCTCGGCCGTCCCCGCGAACGCGCCGCCGAAGTTCTCGAAGCCGTCGGATTGACCTCCCGCGCAGACTATCTCGTGCGAACATTTTCCCGCGGCATGCGCCAGCGAGTCGCCATTGCCCGCGCTCTTTTGCCTTCGCCATCACTGCTTTTGCTTGACGAGCCCGCCGCAGGCCTTGACCAACAAGGCCTTCTCTGGCTCGCCGGCATGCTGCAGACGCTGCGCGCGCAGGGTTCGACCATCATCATGAGCACGCACGCGCGAAACGAGTCCACCGGCATCTTCACCCGTGCCGTGTCGATTTCCGGCGGCCGCGTGGAACGCGATACTGGACCGAGTGGCGACCCGCGCCCGCTCCTCGAAGAACTGAGGGTAGGCGCATAAGTGGACACCATCCGCGCTGCCGCGATCATCCTCCGCAAGGAAGTCCGCGCCGAAATGCGCACGCGCGAACTGCTCCAGACCACCGTGACCTTCGTCATCATCGTTGTCGTGCTTTTCAGTTTCGCGTTCGAGCCTTCCGCCGCCGAAGCGCGCCGCTACGGCCCCGGACTGCTCTGGATCGCGCTGCTTTTCGCCGGTTCGCTGATGCTCAATCCGTCGTTCGCGAAAGAGCAGTCGAACGACACCATTTACGCGCTGCGCATGGCGCCCGTCAGTCTTTTCTCAATTTATCTGGGCAAAGTGCTTGCGAACCTGCTCTTTCTCGCCCTCACCGAAGTGGTCTTGTTGCCTGTTTTCGCCGTGCTCTACAACGTTTCACTGTGGCCGGTGCTCGGACGTCTCATCCTCGTGCTGTTTCTCGGCACATTTGGCATGGCCGTTACCGGCACGGTCTTTTCCGCCGTTGCGATGCAAGCGCGCATGCGCGAAGTCCTTCTCCCGCTCTTGCTCCTGCCGGTTTCGGTGCCGCTGCTGATCTCCTCCGTCGAAGCGACGGCGGAGTTGTTCACCGATGCCCCCGTTCTGGACCGCACCTGGCTTGCGGTTCTCGTAGCGTTTGATATCGTCTTCTTCGTAGCGGCGTGGCTTCTTTCCGATTATCTGCTCGAGGAGTAGGGTTTCGAAAAAAGAGAAACGCAGCGAACCATGAAACGTCGCACCCTTACAACGGTCATTCTCGCCGGCCTGTTTTTCTTCGCGGGCTACGCCGTCTTCTTCATTGCCCCCGACGAAGCGACCATGCACGCCATCCAGCGCATTTTTTACTTCCACGCATCGTCCGGCTGGGCCGCAATGGAAGGCACCGGCATCGTCTTTTTCGCGAACGTCGCTTATCTCTGGAAGCGCCAGCCGAAATGGGACTGGCTCGCCGTCTCTGCCGTGGAAGTCAGTCTGGCATTCTGGTCGGTCGTTCTGGTCACCGGCCCGATTTGGGCGCATCCCGTGTGGGGCGTTTGGTGGGCCTGGGACTGGCGGTTGACCCTTACGCTGATCCTTTGGGTCCTGTACGTCGCCTATCTCATTCTGCGCACGCTCATTGACGATTTCGAGCGCCGGGCGTCCTCTTCCGCCATCTTCGGAGTTTTCGTGTTTCTCGGTGTTCCGCTCGACTACCTTTCGATTCGCATCTGGCGCACGCAGCATCCGCAACCCGTTTTGTTCGACGGGCCCGATTCGGGCCTCGCTCCCACCATGGCCAAGGTTTTCTTCTTTTGCAGCGCGCTGATGACTTTTCTCATGATTGTTCTGGTCGTTCAGCGCTACCGTTTGGAGCGCCTGAAACACGAAGCGGAAGAAACGCGCCTCGTGCTTGAAGAACGCGCCGAGACGGAGTATCGAAATCGCGAAGTCGAACGCCGTACCGCATTGGGAGGATAGTCATGCAGAATTTTTGGAGCCTGTTTGCGGCCTACTTAGCCTTTTGGGCCATATTCTTCGTCTATGACTTCACCGTCGCGCGCCGTCTCGCTCGTGTCGAGAAAGATCTCACCCAAATGAAGCAGCAGCTCCGCGAACCGTAGTACTCAAAAACGGGTGGCGACGAGCGTGACGTTTCTTGATGGTAGCACAACAAGTAAACACTCACACTGACCGATTGCCAAAAAACGAAAGGGCAGGGAAGCGAACCGAGTGGCCGCGCGAAAGAAAATCGGCGTAGTCCTTTTCCAACTCGGCGGCCCCGACCGCCTCGACGCCGTCGAGCCATTCCTCTACAATCTCTTCTGCGATCCCGAAATCATCAACTTCATGGGCGCCGGCATCGCCCGCAAGCCTCTCGCCAAACTCATTGCTTCCCGCCGCGCGCAAGTCGTCCGCGACCACTATCGAGAGATTGGCGGCGGCTCTCCGATCGTTGACCTCACCAACCGACAGGCGCGCGCCCTCGCCTCGGCGCTCGAACCCAGCTTCGACGCTCGCGTCGTCGTCGCCATGCGCTACTGGCACCCGCTTACCGAAGAAGCGATCGCGCAGCTGCGCGGCGAATCCCTCGAGCAGCTGATTCTCCTGCCGCTCTATCCGCACTACTCCTTCGCCACCACCGGCAGCAGCCTCAAAGAATGGCAGCGCCTCGATCGCACTAACGGAATTCCTGTTCGCCCGCCCCTGGTGAGAATGATTAACGATTTTCACGCCCATCCGCTCTACATCGCCGCCCTCGCCGAACGCGTCAACGAATCGCTCCGCGCGATGAATCAGCCCGAGGACGTCCATTTGGTGTTCAGCGCACACGGTCTTCCGCTCAGCCTCGTCGAAAAGGGCGACCCGTATCCGCAGCAAATCGAAGAAACCGCAAGGCTTCTCCTCGCCGCAGGTGGCTGGCGGAATTCCTGGACGCTCTGCTACCAAAGCCGCGTCGGACGCCAAAAGTGGCTCGAGCCGTCCCTGGCCGCCACCATTGACAGGCTGCCCGCCGAAGGCATCCGCCGCCTGCTCGTCATTCCCATATCCTTCGTCACCGAACACATCGAAACCTTGCACGAAATCAATATCGAGGCCCGCGAGCAGGCCGAAGCATGCGGCATCACCGAGTTTCGCATGATGGCTTCGCTGAACGACTCGCCCACATTCATTCGCGCGCTTGCCGATTTGGTCACGACAGCCGCCAATGCATAGGCGCGCCGTGGATTGGGCGCATATTTTCGCGCAGACGTGTGGCGAGACACGTGTGGCGAGAACCTCTTGACAGTCTGTGACGGTCATCATATAAATTCTATTTGCTTCGCGCTTCATAGAAATTCATTCTCATAACATTGCGCGCCAAGCATTCGTACTCGATGCCGGAAAAAGCTGACTCGAAAACTGCCGAAAAGTCTGTCCCTCCTGCAGCGCCTCCCGCTGCTGCGAAGCCTAATTCTTCCAAGGACATCGACCGCACTCGCCGCCGCTTCATTTGGACTTTTCTTTGGGGCTACCTCGGGGTTAATTTCCTGATGTTCCTGCGCTATTTCTTCCCCCGCGCGCTTTTCGAACCGCCCACGGTTTTCAATGCCGGCTACGTCGCCGATTACAGCTTGGGTGTCGACCAACGCTACTTGCAATCCAATCGCTGCTGGGTCGTGCGCGAACCGGGACGGGTGTTCGTGATTTTCGCGCAGTGCACTCATTTGGGCTGCACTCCCGACTGGGAACAGGCCCAGAACATTTTCCATTGCCCGTGCCACGGTAGCGAGTACGACAGCGAGGGCATCAACTTCGCCGGTCCCGCCCCACGGCCGATGGATCGCTGCCATGTCGATATCGATCCTTCGGGCCAGATTGTTGTCGACACCAGCCAGCGCTACATCATGGACCCAGCGGCTGGCACAAACCAATTCAACGATGCGGGCGCTTTTATTAGCGCCTAGGTTCAATTTTTCGAAAAGGCGGAAGAATGGCGGACCAGAAGGACGGGAACGACCGCAAGACAACCGTTCTCGAAGACCTGAAGGGCCTGAAAGAGGCCGTCAAGGTCAAAACTCAAGAGCAGGTCGAGGAGCTGAAAAAGCCTCAGGAAACTCAGCTCTACCGCTCCATCTTTCGCATCAAGCACGATGAAGAGCCGCGCAACCGCGCGCTTTCAACGCTCAACAATCTTTTCTTCCACATCCATCCTGCAAAGGTAAATCGCGACGCCACACGCTACGGCTACACCTGGGGCATGGGGGGAATCACTTTCTATCTCTTCATCGTCCTGGTGTTCACCGGCGTCTGCTTGATGTTTTATTACCATCCGACAAAAGTCCAGGCCTTCCGCGACATTCTCTATCTCGAGAACGATGTTCCATTCGGCCGCCTGCTTCGCAACATGCACCGCTGGGCCGCTCACCTGATGGTGATGGCTGTCTGGCTGCACATGTTCCGTGTCTTCATGTCCGGCTCGTATAAGCGCCCGCGTGAATTCAATTGGTGCGTCGGCGTGTTGCTCATGGTTCTCACTCTGCTCCTTTCCTTCACCGGATATCTGCTGCCCGACGATCAGTTGGGCTTCTGGGCTGTCACTGTCGGCACGAACATGGCGCGTGCAACGCCTCTACTCGGCCATCAAGGGCCATTCGGTCCGCAGTTAGGCATGACTCCGTACAACGACGTCCGCTTTGCACTTCTGGGCGGCTCGATTGTCGATGCGAACGCGTTGCTTCGCGCCTATATCTGGCATTGCATCGCAATTCCGTTGATTGCTTCCGTCTTCATGGGCGTGCATTTCTGGCGCGTCCGCAAGGACGGCGGCGTTTCAGGCCCGTCGCCTGTCATGCTGGAATCTGAAACCAAGGCGTAACGAAGTTTGTTGCAGGGCAAATCGAATTCTCTGACGCCGCATAAGGAGCGAGTGGTTAACGATGTTTGGTGATTGGCATCAGCTCTGGGTCATCATTTCGACGCCGGACAACATTCCCATCGTGGCCATGCTCGGCCTCGTGCCGTTTTTCACTTGGTTTGCGTTCCACAACATGCTGGCGAACGACCGGCTGATCGCGCAGCTCGAAGCCGACCCCGAGCTCGCGCGCACTCATCACCGCACGACGTATCCGTACAGTTCGCGCTGGGAACGTGAACTCCACACCAATCCGTTCCTGATGCGCAAGGAGCTTCTTGCGGCCATCATCATTACCATCATCTTGATGGTCTGGGCGCTCACGCTCAACGCGCCGCTCGAAGAGCCC
Source organism: Candidatus Acidiferrales bacterium (assembly GCA_035945715.1). Lineage (GTDB taxonomy): Bacteria > Acidobacteriota > Terriglobia > Acidiferrales > UBA7541 > DAHUXN01. The sequence continues at coordinate 52,148 of DASYZX010000009.1, read as the reverse complement.
GCAAACGCCAGCGTCACCATGAATCCCGCCAAGGCTCCCTGGTATTTCCTCGGTCTGCAGGAAATGCTCGAGTATTTCGATCCCTGGATCGCCGGCGTCATCGTGCCAACACTGATCATCGTCGGCTTGATGGCCATTCCGTACATCGACGCGAATCCTCTCGGGAACGGCTATTACACCTATCACCAGCGTCGCCACGCCGTCTGGACTTTCCTCATCGGCTTTGAAGCCATTTGGCTCGTCCTCGTCTGCATCGGCACATTCATCCGCGGCCCGGGGTTCATGTGGTATTGGCCTACGCAGACTTGGGACCCGGATCGCGTCGAATTCAACGTAAACCGGAACCTCGACCAGATTTTCGGCGTCGACGGCCACTGGTTCTCGCACATTCTGCCTGCGAGCTGGCATCTCGATCCGGCCATCGTCGCCCGCGCACTGTTCGGGATCATTCCGATGCTCGTCTACGGCGTTCTCGCTGCGCTCTTTATTCACTGGATCTGCAAGCGCACCGCCTACAGCCGCAAGATTTACAGCAAGATGAGCATTCTGCAGACGGTGACGATGTACATTTTCCTGATCACCATGCTGTTCGTGCCGGTCACGATCTTTCTCCGGCTCGTTTTCCGCATTAAGTACATTTGGGAGACGCCTTGGTTCAGTATTTAAGCGTCACGCACTGCCATTTCAAGGAGATTGCGGTTGCCTGAACTTCAGCCCGACGATCCGATTAAGAGTCGGTCGTACGCAAACGTCATTCTGATCGCAATTTTCATTCTCTTGCTTTGCGTGAGCTGGTCTTTTTATCAGGAATTCATCGGCCTGCGCCCCTGGCGCTCCTATCAGAGCCGTTTCGCCACTTCGTACTCCGCCTATCTGCAGAAACAAGTCCGCGACCGTCAGGCGCAGGAGAAAACAGTCGAATCGTCAGCCGACTACCAGAAGTTAAGCGCAGCGCTCCAGCAGGCCGAAGCCACCGCCACACCTCAGGATCAGCAAATCAAAGTGCAGAGTGACTTGGTGGACGCGCAGCGCGCCGCCATCCTTCACGCCTTCCAGGAAGACCGCAGCCGCGTCGGCTCGCTCATCTACGATTACGAAACGATTCCAAACGATGCGGCCAATCGCAGCGACAAACAGAGCGGCCTCAAAGCCGTTCAGGAAGCAGAAAAGAAAACCTATTCCATCGATTGGCCCGAAGAAGGCGGCAAGACGGTCACCAAAACGTTCAACTACGATCAGTTGAACAACACGTTCAATCAATTGCTCGATGAAAAAGCGCAATTGACCGCGAAGCAGGGCGATATCGACAAGCCCGTCAAAGACGCGCAAACGGCTATGGCCGCGCTGATCGCCAATAAACTTCCGGGCCTCGACGCCGACCAGCTCAACGGGCTGCTGAAATCGGTCCGCGACATGGACGTCTCGCTGATTCAGATCAACGTCAATCCTCCGGGTACCCAAATCAACGACATCGGCGGCGTTGGCCTCACCGATCGTTGCCAATCCTGCCACGTTGGCATGGAGCCAAAATACGTTCCTGCAGCATTAACTCTCACCAAGGCTGACCTTGGTCTGCAGAAGAGCACCGACGCTCCCTTCACAAGTCATCCCGATCAGGATTTGTTCAACTGGCATCCGCTCGACCAGTTCGGATGCTCTCCGTGTCACGGCGGCAACGGACGCGCCCTCGACAGCGTCGAACTCGCCCACGGCCGCTACGAACACTGGGTGTGGCCGCTCTACTACCCTGAAAACTATCAGGCCGGTTGCCAGCAGTGCCACTCCGCCGACGCTTGGACCGAGCACGCTCCCGTTCTGAATGAAGCCAAGGTGCTTTATCGCGACCGCGGCTGCATCGGCTGCCACAATTACGCCGGGTTCGACAATCAGGGCGAGCAGTTGCAGGAAACCATCCGCGAAATCGCCAGCCTCGAAAAAGAAAAGGCCGACGACAACCAGCAGATTCCGCTCCTCAACAAGCAAGGTGACCAGGCACCGGATAACGCCACCGCCCAGCGCCTCTACGCCCAGGCCACGAATCTCACCGTCAGCGTCAGCAAAATTGACGGGCGCGTCCAGCAACTGGATGAATTGAGCCACAGCCTGCAGCAGGAAGTGAAGCGCGTTGGCCCGGACTTGAAAGAAGTCCGCATGAAACTCAATCCCGAGTGGATTCCGTATTGGCTCGGGCATACCTGGAATTTTGACCCTACGGCGCAGATGCCTCAGTTCCGTCTGCAGCCCGACGAAGTTCAGGCCATCTCAGCCTTCATCTGGCAGCAAGGTCTCAAAGGTCCCGCGCTCGATAAGCAGACTCCCGGCGACGCTGCTCACGGCAAAGAATTGTTCAACTCACTCGGCTGTCTCGCTTGCCATTCCATCGGAGAGGGTTCGCAGAAGATCGGCGGCGACATCGCCGACAATCTCAGCCGCGAGGGCGAAAAGGCCAATTACAATTACATCGTCCGCTGGATTCACAATCCGCGCGTCCGCACTGAGCCATATTGCCCCTTCGAGCACAAAGACATCGGCCCGGAGGACTACGCAAAACACAATCTGCCCTACGTTTTCGACGCCGACCATTCCAAGTGCCCCAACGACGGCCACGAGTTGGTCGTCCAGCAGCAAACCATCATGCCGGACTTCCGCCTGAGCTGGCAGGAAGCGCGCGACATCGCCAGTTTCCTGATGACCCAGAAAGACGCCAGTGCCCGTTACGAGCCTGCCTCGTTCGTGAACAATGCGAAGCTCTACGATAAGGGCCGAACCCTCGTTGAACATTACGGCTGCGCCGGCTGCCACGAAATCTCAGGTCTCGAAGACGCCTCGAAGATTGGAACCGATCTCACGCAGGAGGGCAGCAAGCCCATCGGCCGCTTCGACTTCGCGCTTCTCTACACCAAAGCCCAAGAAGGAGTTCTGCCCGACGGCCAGAAGTCGCGCGCGGGCGGTTGGTACGATCCCAAGGGCTTCTTCGACGCCAAGCTGGCCGATCCTGCCGTCTTCGACGAAGGCAAATACAAACCCGATCCGCTGGATCGCCTGCGCATGCCCAAGCCCAACGTCACGCCTGAGCAAATCAACGCTCTTACCTCCTTCTTGCTGGGCAGCACGCAATCCACTCTGCCTCCGAGCTACCAATACGCGCCCACCGATCAGCGCAAAGCCATTCAAGAAGGCTGGTGGATCGTCACCAAATACAACTGTATCGGCTGCCATCAGATCGATATCGGCCAGAAAACCGTCCTGATGGGCCTCCCGCAGTATCAGGGCGATAACGCCATCAATTTGCCGCCTGTGCTCACCAGCGAAGGCGCGCGCGTCAATCCCGAATGGCTCAAAGGCTTTCTCGCCAACCCCGCGCTGAGCACGACAGACACCGATCGCGACGGCGTCCGCTCCTACTTGAAAGTCCGAATGCCCACCTTCTTCCTCTCGGACGACGAAATTCGCAAACTCGTGCTCTTCTTCGGCGCTTTGTCTTCGCAGCAGCAGCCGTTCATTCCGGAGAAACTCGCTCCGCTTACCGACACCGAGCGCGCCCTTGCTCGCGGCATCTTCACCAGCCCTGCGGCGCCGTGCTTGAAGTGCCACGCGACCGGAAATGCCAACCACGACAAGAACGCCACCGCGCCCAATTTCCTGTTGGCTGGCCAGCGTCTCCGCGCGCCGTGGACCGAGCGCTGGATCACCGAGCCTGCCACCATCATTCCCGGCACCGCGATGCCCTCGGGGCTCTTCGTCCAGCAAAATGGCCGCTGGGTCTTCAACGGCGCTTTGCCCGCTGCCGCAAAGAACTACGCCGGAGATGAAGCCAATCTCCTCGTCCGCTATCTGATGGAGCTCACGCCGCAGGAACAGGCCGCCCTCGCGGGCAGCACTCCTTCGGCTGCGAAATCAGGTTCCTCCAGCGTCAAAAAGTAATATCCTAGTTAGGTAGTGGAGCTGGCGAATCATACGTTCTCGTTCGGTGCTTTCGGCCAAGTTCAAATTTCAGGAGGAATAATCGCGTCATGAATAGGAAAGCGGTTTGTTGGATTGGAGCAATTGCGTTTGCCGCCTTCGTCGGCGGCTGCAGCAGCAATAGTTCGAACACGGGTCAAGAGCAGCCGGCGGCTAGTTCCGCCAAAAAGACGGTTGACATGTCCACCGTCGGCTCGGTCAGCGGAACCATCAAGCTCGACGGCGCCGCCCCGAAGTACAAAGCGATTAACATGAGCGCGGATCCGTATTGCGTGAAGGCCAACCACGGCGGTGTCATGCCCCAGGAAGTCGTCACCGGCGACGGCGGCACTCTGGCCAATGTGGTTGTCTATGTCAAAAGCGGCGCGGAGGACTATTCGTTCCCCACGCCGACCGATTCCGTCACTCTCGACCAGAAGGGCTGCATGTACACTCCGCACGTCGTTGCCCTGATGGTCGGCCAGCAGCTCTCGGTCGTTAATAGCGACGACACGACCCACAACATTCACCCCACGCCCACTGACAACCGCGAGTGGAACAAATCGCAGCCGCCCAAGGCGCCCGCCATCACGGACACCTTCGCTCGGCCCGAAGTCGCCATCCCCGTGAAGTGCAACGTCCACCCGTGGATGAAAAGCTACATCGCTGTTATGGCCAACCCGTTCTACGCCGTCACCGACAAGGACGGCAAGTTTGAGCTGAAGAATCTTCCTCCGGGCACTTACACCATAGAAGCCTGGCAGGAAAAGTACGGCACGCAAGACCAGAGCGTGACCATCGGCGCGAAGGAAGCCAAGTCCGGCGTCGATTTCACGTTCAAAGCGGGCTCATAAAGCATTTGGGTAATCTCATCCCGAACCGTCGAGATGCATTGCATCCGAACGGTCTGAGGGATCTGCTGTCGTCGTTGCTTTTGCCGGTGCCCATCCTTGGCCGTTGTTGCGAAGGGTGGGCTACTGGCAGCCCCTCGCAACGCTGTCGCTTTTTCCTGCACGACTGGATGCGGATTTGGGTTGAAGCGCAACGATGCGCTGGCTATCTTCGTACAGAAACGTGCGAATGATTGGGGCGGATTCAAACGACCTTCCTCTTTCGCCGACATTGCGCTTTTTCCTCGCTCTTCGAGGCGCCCCTGTTTATTCCCTGGAGGGAGATCTCGCTCACGAGCAAGAAACCGTTCTTCTTCAGCGGGGTGCGTTTCGATCTTGGACGTGAAAGACCGAGCCGGGCGGATTAAGTCCGGAGGCGAGACAGGCCTATCCCGTCCAGGCGCTAGGGTCATGACGGCACAAGTATGGTGTCGGCCTCTTTTCTTGTCATCTCCTCGCACCCCGCTGTCGTATACTAGTCCTTCGTATTTTCTTATTTCATACCTAAGGACGATCGTGTTTTGAGAGAAGCAGGGAACCGTAATCTTCACCGTTTCGCCGTTTTCACCGCGTGTTGCACGTTTCTTCTCATCATTGCCGGCGCGCTGGTCACCAGCAATCAAGCCGGGCTGTCCATTCCCACCTGGCCTCTTGCCAACGGCAGCGCATTTCCGCCGATGGTTGGAGGCATTCGCTGGGAATGGAGCCATCGCCTCGTCGCTGGCTCCGTCTCAATTTTCACGCTGATTCTCGCCGCGTGGATCTGGTTCGGCGAATCGCGCCTGTGGGTCAGGATCCTCGGCGTTTGCGCATTTCTGCTAGTCATCGCCCAAGCGCTCCTCGGACGCTTCACCGTGAAGACGTTTCTCGATCCGCCCGTTTCCGCCTCTCACGCCACTCTCGCGGAACTGTTCTTCATCACCATCGTGTCGCTGGCTGTTTTCACAGGGAAGTGGTGGACGAGCGACGTGCCGCAGCTCCATGACGTCGAATCCCCCAAATTGCGCACGCTCGCAGTCTGGACCTCGGCGCTCATCCTCGTCCAAATCGTCCTCGGCGCCGCGTTTCGCCACAATGCCTTCGGAATCATTCCGCATCTCATCGGCGCCGTCGTCGTCACCTTCATGGTTTTCTGGACCGTCCTTGCAGCGGCGACCCGCTTCCGCAAAGTGAAAGACTTGCGTCTCGCTGCGCGTTATCTTGAAATATTGCTGGGAGTGCAGCTCCTGTTCGGCGGCGTTGCTTACTGGGCCGTCGAAGCCGCCAAAAACGCCGCCCAGCCCACCGCTTCGTATGTCATCCTCACCGTTGCGCACGTCGCCGTTGGCGCTCTCACCTTTGCCGCGAGCGTGTACCTCACGCTGCGCTGCTTCCGCATGTTTGCACCCGCCGAACTGTCCGCGGCACTCGAAACTCCGCGCGAAAGGGCGCTCTCGTGAGGAATCCTCAATGAACACGACGAGCACGACTCGCGCCGTCTCCGTCCCCGCTCTTTCTCGCTCGTGGGCTTACGTCATTCTCACCAAGCCCGACGTCACGTTTCTCGTCGTGCTCACTACCGCCGCCGGGTTTTATCTCGGCGCAACAAGTCCCATCGACCCCGTATCAATGTTCAATGCCGTCTTTGGCACCATGCTCGTCGGCGCCGGAACCGCCGCTCTCAATCACTATATCGAACGGTCCAGCGACGCCAAGATGCGCCGCACGAGCGCGCGCCCTTTGCCTCTCGGCGCTTTGCGCCCCGCCGAAGCCCTTGCGTTCGGCAGCGGCCTCATCCTCGCCGGCGGAATTTACCTCCTGCTCTTCTCGAACTTGCTCGCGTGCTCGCTCGCTCTGCTCACCACGCTGCTTTATCTCGGCCTGTACACGCCGCTCAAGAAACACACCACCTGGGCCACGGCCATCGGCGCGTTTCCCGGAGCGATTCCGCCTCTCGTCGGATGGGCCGCCGCGCGCGGCTCGCTCAACGAAGGCGCATGGCTCCTTTTCGCCATCCTGTTTTTGTGGCAGTTCCCCCATTTCTACGCCATCGCCTGGATGTATCGCGAAGACTACGCCCGCGCCGGAATCCAAATGCTTCCCGTCGTTGACTCCACCGGCGCCGCCACCTTCGGCCAGATTATTTTCACCGCCGCGATTCTGGTCCCTGTCAGCCTGCTGCCGTCCGTCATCGGACTGGCCGGCAGCAGCTACTTCTTCGGCGCGTTTTTGATCGGCTTGCTGCTGCTCGAGGCGAGCCTGTGGGCCTCTCGCTCGCGCACCAACGTCCGCGCCAAGTGGCTGATGCACGCGACAGTGGCGCATATCCCGTTGCTGTTGGGTTTGTTGATGCTCGATAAGGTAGTCAAGTGACAACGCGCTCGGTTGCATGATTGCTTTAGGGAGATTTGGTTCGCGTTGTCATCCCGGGCGTGGCGAGGGATCTCGTTTGGGCTTTGGTGAATCTGCAGTTCGTGGATTACCGAGGTCCTGAGTCGTTCGGTCGGGGGCCTGTTTACACTGAAAAATGAAGGGCCCGCACGGCGCGACTCCCTGGGTCGCGTTCTAGCGCTGCCTGTCACGGCTTTCAGAAGGATGAATTAAAGCTCAAACTGACTGGTTGCAAAATCTGTTGGAAGGAGTGCCACTTATGCTCGAAGTCTCTGCAATTTCAGTCGTCATGTTGATCTTGGCTGTGCTCGGCATCGTGTGGGATATCGCGAGCGGCCTGATCACGGCGGGCATCGACGGAATTTTTCTCCTCCTCGTTTGCCTGATGATCGGCGGTGTTTTTTCCTTGCAGCTTCTCTATCTCGCGTACGAGCGGCGTCACAAAGCGTCTTCTCCCGGCGGAAAGTAGCCCTTGGCTGTTCTACTTCCGCTCCGCGCGCTTCCGCGCCTTGACGCGATTCTCAACGCCGCCAGCGCGGTCCTTCTGTGCACGGGCTATTTTTTCATTCGCCGCGGCAAGGTTCTCGAGCACAAGACCTGCATGCTCTCCGCCTTCGTCTGCTCCGCGTGCTTTCTTGCTTCCTATCTCTACTTTCACGCCCACGCCGGCATGGTCCGTTTCTCCGGCCACGGCCCAATTCGCCCCGCGTATTTTGCGCTTCTCATCAGCCATACCGTTCTCGCCGCTGCCATCGTTCCGCTCGTGCTCATCGCTCTGTATTTCGCTCTGCGCGGCCGCTTCCATCGCCACAAAGCCGTCGCTCGCTGGGCGCTCCCTCTCTGGCTCTACGTCTCCATCACGGGCGTCATCGTCTACTATCTCCTCTTCGTCCTTTACAGACCGCTCGCCTCCGTCCCCGGCCTTTGACAGGCCGCATCCTTCGCGCGCTAAAACACTGCCATCCCGGCGCGCGACGGCGGCAAGCGGCCTGCCTCGAAACTGTCGGGCGATCGCGCTGAGGGGCCTGTTTTTGCTTGAAGTGCGGCGTCCGGCTGCCGCTTGGCCATGCATGCGGCGATTCCCAGGCTTTGCCTCGTCAAGCGGTCGGTAACGGATTTAGCGGGTGTGCTTTTGTATCCCGCTCGCCCCGGGAAACAGCTGCTCAAACGACTTCGGTGCGTCCTTCGGAATTACATCGCTAATCGGTTCTGTTATTCTGTGCATTCAGGGAAGAGCATTGAATCGAACCAGCTTACTGCGGAAACTCAAATTTGCCTGAAAGTTCGCCATCACCGGGGCCATCCCGCCGCCCGCCTCTCAGCAAGCGCTGGACATTCATCGTTCTCGCGCTCACGTTGCTCTTCGTCCTGATGCCTTTTCTCTTCTGGCGCGCCACCTGGTTCGGCCGCCCGCTCTCTGACGCGCAGCTCGCCGACGTTTTGCAGCCCAAAAGCAATCCTCACGACATCCAGCATGGCCTCTCTCAAGTCTCTGACCGTATCGTCGCTCACGATCCCGCCGTCAGGCGCTTCTACCCGCAAGTCATCGCGCTCTCATCCAATCCCGAAGCTCCCATTCGGACCATGGCCGCATGGACCATGGGCCAGGACAACCAGTCGCCTGAATTCCACGCCGCGCTCCTTCCCCTGCTGAAAGATTCCGACCTCACCGTTCGCCGCAACGCCGCTCTCGCGCTCGTCCGTTTTGACGACACGTCGGGTCACGACATCATCGTCGGCATGCTCAAAGCCGCCGCCATTGACGCTCCTGCCTCCGGCATTTTGCAAATGCGCCTCAAGCCCAATCAAACGATGAATCCCGGCACGCTCATCGCGCGTATCCAGACGCCCCGCGGCGAAAGGGAAGTGCGCTCAGAAATTCCCGGAACACTCGCTCGTTGGCTTCTGTCCGACGGCGCAACCGTCACCGAAGGGGCGCACCTCGCCGCCGTCTGGCCCACCGACGACGAAGCCTGGGAAGCTCTGCGTGCTCTCTACTTGATTGGCGAGCCCGGCGATCTCGACGTGATCGCACCTTACGCGCGCGGTGGCGGCGACGCTCCTCCGCAACTGGCCCAGCAAGCCCGCCTGACCATGGAAGCCATCCGCTCCCGGGCCGCCTCTGTGAATCCTAGTTCTTCAGCGAGTCAATAACCGTCAACGTGAACTGCGCCGTCGTTGCGCTCCCTCCCGCTTCTTTACGTCAGTGCACACCTTCAGCCGTGCCGCAACCGTAGCGGGCCAATGCAGCGTCAGCCGCGGAGGTGCGTTTTCGACCAGTCCGGTCTGGAACGAAGGGAACTCCGTACAACGCCTGTTCGGATGCTGTTGCGGTGATAAATCGTGGGGGATTGAGGCCCGCTGCCTTCTTGTTCGGCTAATTCTCCACCGCTCCAATCACCGCCAGCGTGAACTGAGCCGTCGTCGCGCTTCCGCCCACGTCCTTCGTCAAGCTTTTCCCTTCGCGGTAAACCTCTCTCAGCGCCGTATCGATCCGCTTCGCCGCATTCATCTCGTGAATATGCTCGAGCATCATGATCGCGCTCAGCAGCAGCGCCGTAGGATTCGCCACGCCTTTTCCCGCAATGTCCGGAGCCGTGCCATGCACCGCTTCAAACAGCGCGATACCATCGCCTAAATTTCCGCTCGGCACCACGCCCAGCCCGCCAACCAGCCCCGCGGCCAAATCGCTCATAATGTCGCCGTACAGATTCGTCAGCAGCATCACATCGAACTGATGCGGACTCATCACCACCTGCATGCACGCGTTGTCCACAATCAACTCACGATATTCAATCTCCGGATACTGGGCTGCGACTTTGCGCACGCACGAAAGAAAAAGTCCGTCCGAAAGCTTCATGATGTTCGCTTTGTGAATGGCGTGAATCTTTTTTCGTTTCCGCTCGCGCGCATATTCAAACGCGAATTTCGCAATTCGCGTCGACGCGCGTTCCGTAATGATTTTCAAGCTCTCCACAACGCCCGGCACGACCGTGTGTTCGATTCCCGCGTAAAGGTCTTCCGTGTTTTCCCGCACGATCACAATGTCCACATCCGAACTCAACGCCTTCACGCCCTGCAAATTCCTCACTGGGCGCAAATTCGAATACAAATCCAGCTCTTGCCGCAGCCCCACGTTGATGCTTCGCGTCCCGCCGATCACTCCCGTTTCAAGCGGCCCCTTTAGCGCCACTTTGTTTCGCCGAATCGATTCAATCATCCCGCTGTGCAGGTAGTCCGTCCCGGTGCGTTCCACCTCCGCGCGCGCCGGCATCTCTTCCCACGTCACGTCCACTCCCGCCGCCGCAATAATCTGCTGCACCGCTCGCGAAACTTCCGGCCCGATTCCGTCGCCTGGTATCAATGTAATTGTATGTTTCATAAAGGGATTGATTATTGTAGGGGAGATGCAATCACGTCGCAATTGCAATCACAGTCAGTCAAGGGTACATTCTCGCTAATTCCATGAGATACCTTCTGGCCGCTACTGCAGCTTTCGTGCTCTTCGCACTCGTCGGCCTCAAAATAATTCCCGCTCCTCCCGCCGCCTCGCCCTCATCTACAAGACCGTATCTATTTGTCTGGGCCGGCGAAATGAACGCTGCCACCCTCATGGGGCAAAGCGAAGGCGCTCTGCGCGGCCGCGATTTCCTCGCGGTCTTCGACATATCGCCGAAATCCGGTCGTTACGGCCGTCTGGTCACGACCCTCCCTGTTGAAGCCCCTGCCAACATGCCCCACCACACAAACTACGCCATGCCGTCCGACAATGTCCTGTTTGCCAACGATTTCAACGCTGGCAACACCTTCATTTTCGATCTGGCCGATCCGCTCCATCCGCGACTGAAGGCATCATTTGGTCCAGCCGGCGACTACACGCATCCTCATAGCTTCGTGCTTTTGCCGAATGGCGACACGCTTTCGACATTTCAGCAGCAGGGAACCGACGATTCCACAGCAGGCGGGCTTGTCGAACTCGACCCGCAAGGCCACGCGGTTCGCTCTTCTGCTGCTGCGGACCCGCAAGCCGACCGATTCATCCGCCCCTACAGTTTGGAAGTGATCCCTTCACTTGACCGCGTCGTTTCCAGCAGCGCGGACATGTACAAAAAAGATGACAGCCACGTCGCCCAGGTGTGGCGCCTTTCTGACCTGAAGTTGCTCAAGACCATTGTGCTTCCACACGGAAACATGTCTCCAATGATTGGCGAGAATTCCTCGGAGCCCCGCGTCCTTGCCGACGAACGCACCGTCCTGGTCCCGACCTTCACCTGTGGCCTCTACCGTCTCAAGGGGCTTGAAGGCACAGATCCCTCGGCAACGCCCATCTACGATTTCGGCGGCAGAAAATGTTCCATCCCGGTGGTCGCCGGCCATTTTTGGATCGAGGCGCTCGAAAGCACTCATTGCATCGTCAGCCTGGACATCTCCGATCCCTCGCATCCGGTTGAAGTCAGTAGGATTGTCCTTGGCGATCGCGAGCTGCCTCACTGGCTCGCGCTTGAGCCTCACGGTAATCGCATCGCGATAACCGGCTACGGAGACCTCTTCTATCGACTCCTGATCGCCGACATTGATTCATCCACCGGAAAGCTAAGTCTCGATGATAGATTCCGCGACGAAGGTTCCGACAAGCCCGGCATCAATTTCGTGCGCGCTTGGCCCGATGGCTGGCACGGCCCCGCCATCCCGCACGGCGCCGTCTTCAGCCTCCCGGCCGCGCAGTGATGTAAGCCCTTTGCAACCCCGGGATCGCAACGATTTAGCACGCCGCGCGCTGATTTGATATAATGGGCGTGTACGAAGCATTCAAGCAGGAAGGTTTGTATCGGAGGATATCCAGAATGGTTTCTCTAACGCCCGTCGCAGTCACGAAAGTAAAGGAAATTATCTCCCAGCAAACGCCTGCTCCAACAGGCTTGCGCGTTGCCGTCGTCGGCGGAGGCTGCTCGGGTTTCAGCTACCACATGGCGTTCGAGAGTCAGGTCAACGAGACCAGCGACAATATCTACGAGTTCGACGGCCTGAAAGTCCTCGTTGACCAGATGAGCGAGATGTACCTCGACGGCGTCTCCATCGACTACATCGAATCCCTCGAAGGCTCTGGCTTCAAGTTCAACAATCCCAACGTCAAGAGCACCTGCGGCTGCGGCTCCTCCTTTAGCGTCTAAGTTCATCGGCACGCAACGAATTGCCTTTTGCAGGGCGGCTTTACGCCGCCCTTCTTTTATGCGTGGAACGCGTGCACGCGTCCCACCATCGGAGCTCCCCGGCGCCTGATTTTCGTTCTTTCGACTCCCGTCTTTCGAGTTTCGAATTTCGTTTTGCCTTCTCTAGTCACTCGCCACTAGCCACTCGCCACTGCTTTTCGGTATCCTGCTTCTTCACAATGAAAATCGCCCTTGCCCAGTTCAACCCGACCGTCGGCGACTTTTCCGGCAACTCTGCGCGCATGCTGGAAATGGCCGCCTCCGCAAAATCGCGCGCCGCCGATCTCGTCATCTTTTCCGAACTCTGCCTCTGCGGCTATCCGCCGCAAGATCTCGTCGAACGCCCTGCCTTCCTCGAACGCAACCAAAAATATCTCAGCTCTCTTGCCGCGCAAATGTCCATGCCGGCCATCGTCGGTTACGTCGGAAAAGCGCAGCACGACATGGGCAAACCCGCCGCCAACTGCGCTGCGTTTCTCGCCGAAGGCAAAGTCCTCTTCAAGCAGCGCAAAATGCTCCTGCCCACCTACGATGTTTTCGACGAATCGCGTTACTTCCAGCCCGCCCAGTCGCAATCCAATTTTCTTTTCGATGGTCAGAAGCTCGGCATCACCATCTGCGAAGACGGCTGGAATGATAAAGATTTCTGGAAGCAGCGCCTTTACGAACGCGACCCCGTCGCCGAACTCGCGGGGCAGGGAACCACGATTCTCATCAACATTTCCGCTTCGCCCTACAATCTCGACAAACGCAGTCTCCGTATGGACATGCTGCGTTCCCTCGCGCGTCATCACAAGCTCCCCATTGTTTACGTCAATCAAGTCGGCGGAAACGACAGTCTCGTTTTCGATGGCTCCAGTTTCGCCTTCGACGCCGCCGGAAATCTCGCCGCCCTCGCGCACTCCTTCGAGGACGATCTCGTCCTTTTCGACACCGTCTCCGGCACGGGCGACATTCGCCCTCAGCCCAGCGACGAGCTCGAAGCCGCCTATCGCGCTCTGGTCTGCGGTACGCGCGACTATGTCCGCAAGTGCGGCTTCTCCAAAGTTGTCGTCGGCCTCAGCGGCGGCGTCGATTCGGCCCTTGTTGCTGCCATCGCTGTCGACGCGCTCGGCCGCGAAAACGTCCTCGGTGTCAGCATGCCCGGCCCCTATTCTTCAAAAGGCAGCCTCGTCGACGCCGCTCAGCTCGCGCAAAATCTCGACATTCAATATTCCGTGATTCAGATCGATGGATTGTTCCAGCTCTACCGCAAGACTCTTTGCGCCGCCTTCGCCGGCCAGCCCGAAGGCGTCGCCGAAGAAAATCTCCAGGCGCGCATTCGCGGCAATCTCCTCATGGCTCTCTCCAACAAATTCGGCTCCATGGTTCTCAGCACCGGTAACAAATCCGAATATGCCGTCGGCTACAGCACCCTCTACGGCGACATGGCCGGAGGCCTCGCCGTCATCTCCGACGTACCCAAACTCATGGTCTACGAGCTCGCTCGCCTCGTGAATCGCAAGAGGGAACTGATCCCCGCATCCACCATGACCAAACTGCCCTCCGCCGAACTTCGCCCCAATCAAACCGATCAGGATTCCCTCCCGCCCTACGATGTTCTCGATCGCATTCTCAAGGCGTACGTCGAAGACCTCCGCTCTCCCGAAGAAATTGCCGGCCACTACGACTTTGCGCTCGAACTCGTCCGCGACGTAGCCCGCATGGTCGACCGCAGCGAATACAAACGCAAACAAGCGCCCCCAGGCCTCAAAATCACCTCCAAAGCGTTCTCCGTCGGCCGCCGCTTCCCCCTCGCGAATAAATTCATGCCCTAGTTGAAAACTCCGCCAGGAGATCGCCCGTGAAGCCGCAGACACACCTCTCTTGTGTTACTCGCTCCCAGGAGCCGGCCCTAGCAACTGGCCGGCCCGTAACCGCCCTCCTCCGCTTTACCGCCCCTGGCCATTATCGAGATGGTGATCCCGGCCGTTGTGATGGTCGAAATTGAAAAGATCCATCAGGTCGCCAATGGCCGGGCTGTTGGTCGGCACGTAGGGGTTATCGACGTCGCTCTTCGGATTCGGGAAGTTGTCGCGGCTGCGCTTCGTCAGCGGCTTCAGGCCCCAATTCCGTTCGATGAACTTCAGGATCGAAACGTGATCCGCGTACGTGTGGCTGACGTGTCCGCCCACACTGAACGGCGAGACCACGATCAGCGGAATCCGCGGCCCATCGCCGAAGAAGTCCAGCGGTTGGATGTAGCCCGAGTCGTAGAAACCTCCGCCTTCGTCCATCGTAATCATCAGCGCGGTCGAGGCGAAAAGGCCGGGATTCGCGTTTAGCGCATCCACGAGCTTCTTCACCATGCCCTCGAACAGATCTTCCTTCGAACTCGCCGGATGTCCATCGAGCAGCCCGTCCGGCTTCACGAACGACACCGCGGGCAGTGTGTTGTTCGCAATCGCTGCAAAAAAGTCCGTCGCATCCTTGATGTGCGCAGCACGCTGCCTCGCGTCACCCATGATCGCGTTGGTATAGGACTCGAAGTTGCAGATGTTGCAGTACGATGCGCCGATCTGCACAGTCGGATCCGTGCTGCTTGGATCTTCTGTCAGCGCGACCGCCGCGTTGTACGCCCCGCCGTAGTACGCCCACGAGACTCCCTTTTCGTTCAGCGCTTCGCCGATCGTGCGCACATCCGACGGCGGAATGGATTTGCCTTTCGCGATGTTCGTCGTGTCGACGGCGCCGTCCGGCAGGAATCCCGGATTATCGTTGTTCACCATATAGTAGTGATTCGCCTGGCAATTCGGGTCCGGCTGGTAGGGAAGTGAACGCAGGTAATCCCGAATCGGCTTGATTCCCGGCTGCCTAGCGTCGGAGCACTCCGTGAAGTTTCCGTCGAAACCCAGGTCCACTGTGTACTGATCGTCTGAACCGGGCAGCGGATTCGGATTCGCGATGTGCGATGGAGGCACTGTCGGCTTGCCATTGCCATCGGACCAGAAGATCGCGTCTCCCGTACCCAGCATGACGTGGTTTGCGCCGGTTCCGCCCATCACCGACTGGTGAAAATTGTCGCTCATCGAATATCCGTCGGCCAGGGCCTTAAGAATCGGCACATCTCCATTCTGCATGTTGTAGAACGCCATCGAATTCCCGCCGCCGTTGTCATCCACCTGATCGGAAATTGGAAAGCTGCCGGGATCCGGCTCGCTGGTGTAGTTGGTAATCACGAACGGATACAGATCGCTCAAGCAGCCAGACGGATTCTCTCGCGTGGCATTTCGGATACTGCAATCCGACTGCTGCCACATCTCGAAGAGCCTGTGCGTCGTATCTCCCGTGTACGAATCATAGGGAAGTTCGCTGCCTTCGAGCGGGAACGGCCCGTTCTGCAGATGATCGAAGTTCGCGATCCGAGAGTCGAAGTCGGGAAGCTCGGCGGTTTGCGGAGCTCCCGACGCCCCGGTGGTCAGCAACGTAAGGTCGCCGGCTTCCAGCGATGGCTCGATCGCTCCAAGCTGGGGCAAAACGGACACCGGAAACGGAGGCGGCTCTCCTGTCGCCGGGCTCGGCGAAAAGTTCAGCGTCGGCTCGGGCAGAGTCACGTAAGGCGTTTTCTCCTCGTCCTTCAAACTGATGAAAAATTTCGTCCGAAAGGGCGCTACCGCCTGAAATTGCGCGGCTTTCGAAAAATTCATCCCCGGCGTTCCATCGGCGTTGATGATGCCTTCGGAGAGCAGGTTTCGCACATGGTCGCCGCTGGGAGACACGTACGTCGCGAAAAGGTGATCGAACGTGCGATTCTCGCCAATCAGAACGATTACGTGCTGAATCGGCGTTTCCGTATGGATCTTGACCTTGGTCTTGGACTCGGGAGGCGTCGCTCCCGACGCGGTCGAAATCGGCCACGCTACGCTGAGTTGGCCAATTACGAGCGCGACCAAACCGAGGCGAACGTAATCAAGCACACTGCTCCCAATGCGTCTGAGGTTCCTCATCTGCATCCTCCTTGGCAATCGTTCTGGATTTGACTGAGCGAGCGAACCTTGACGTGTGTTTGTTAAGAGCGGATGTATTCCCAGTGAAAGAAAAAGAACGGCGTGTGAATATTCATCGAAAGAGATCCCGAGCCCAGACTGAGCAATGGAATCCAGGGCGCGACGAATATAGGTCAGGAGCATCGACACTCCTGCACCGACCGCGATTGCCCTCGCATCCAATCCCGTTAGGAGGAATTCGTATGCGAGCAGCCGTAGCTCCCGCTATAAACGCTTCCTGGCAAGTGAAAGAAGTCCCGCAACCTCAGCCCGGCCCGAATCAAGTCCTCGTGAAGATGCATGCAAGCGGCATCTGCTACACCGACGTGCATCAAACCCTGGGACACATACCCGGACCATTTCCGCGAATCCTCGGCCACGAGCCTGTCGGCGAGATCGTTGCTGTTGGCACCGGCGTCGCCACGCGAAAGGCCGGCGACCGCGTTGGCACTGCTTGGATTCAATCCACCTGCGGCCGCTGCGAATGGTGCCAGCGCGGACGCAGGATGTTCTGTCCCTATCTGGTGGGAACGGGCGGCGAAGCGCAAGGAGGGCACGCTGAATACATGCTGATGAACGCCGACGTGGCCTATCTCATCCCCGAAAAAATCACCTACGAACAAGCCGCTCCCATTTTCTGCGCCGGTTACACCGTTTACAGCGGGCTCCGCTGGGCTCGTCCCGAGCCACATGAGCGCATAGCTGTCCTCGGCATCGGCGGCCTCGGCCACTTGGCTGTGCAGTACGCAAAAGCCGCGGGATTCCACACCATCGCCGTTTCGCATTCGCCTGACAAAGACAGAATGATCGGCGAACTCGGCGCCGATGAAATCGTGCGCGACGGCAAAGGCCTTGCCGACGCGGGAGGCGCAGACGTAATCCTCAGCACCTCCAATTCCGCCAAGGCCATGAACGACAGCATTCAGGGACTACGCCCCGACGGCCGTTTCGTCACCATGGGTGCGGACGAGGCGTCGATCTCCGTCCCGATCACCGATCTCATCTCGAAGCGCATTCAGATCATTGGCAGCCAGCAAAACGGTCCCGAGTATCTCTACGAAGCTCTGGATTTCGTCGCCCAGGGTAAAGTCAAAACGATGATCGAGACGTATTCACTCGCGGAGGCGCCGAAGGCTTACGAACGCGTTGCACAAGGCAAGCCCCGCTTCCGCGCCGTCCTCACAATGTAATCTCCCAGCCGCGCGATAATTCGCGGAGGAACCTGTCGGTCTCGTCCTGAGCGGAGCCCTCTGGGGGAGTCGAAGGACCTCGCCTCGACGCCCTTCGCTGTCATCCAGCAACGTCGCCAACGGTGGGCGAGCGGGACCCGCTCTGCTTTGCCGCGCCTCGTGACTTAGACGATTTGCCAACCCTCCAGCCAAACAGATACTATCAGCGGCGTAAAACGCAACCTGTCGGAGCGGCCAATGGTCCAGTTATCCATCGCAGAAGGAACCCTGACCCTGTCTGTGATGGGTGCAGACAAGCTTTGGGCTCTGAAGAGCAGCCTCGAGATACCGCTGGCTCATATCGCAGGCGTCCGAGCAGACCCGGCCGTCGCTCATTCCTGGTGGCACGGAATCCGGATGCCCGGAACGAACGTTCCCGGCGTGCTCACCGCGGGCACTTTCTATCAGGACGGCAAGCGTGTGTTTTGGGATGTTCATCATCCTGAAAAGACCATCGTCATTGACTTGCACGACGAGGAGTACAACGAATTGATTGTCGAGGTCGCTGATCCGCAGGCCGCAATCACCCTGATTCAACGCGCAGTATGAACTTCCCGATGCCTCGACGAACTGCATATCTCGAAAGCGGAAGTGAAGGATGCTGAGAGCTGACCTGCTCCGTTTCAACGGTGCACTCGAACGCGATCCGTCCATCGACGCGTGGATGAAACAGCATTCGGCTGAATTGGGAGCCATCGCTCGTCACTGGTTCGGCATCATGCGAAAGTGCGGCGATGAAGTCCGCGAGCTCTTGCACGACGGCTGTCCTGTTGCCTGTCTGGGAGACGCGCCCTTTGCCTACGTCAACGCATTCACGTTGCACGTAAATGTCGGCTTCTTTCACGGCGCGGCCCTCCCCGATCCCGCCCGCTTGCTGCAAGGCAGGGGCAAATTCATGCGCCACGTGAAGCTGACATCGCGAACGTCCACAAACGCCGCCGCGCTCCGCGCGCTCATCGAAGCCGCTTACTCCGACATAAAATTCCGCGTCGAACACGGCTAGCCAACGCTCGAAGACAAGCAGGGAAGTCCGCTTATTGGAAACGTGCCGCGCAGTCTTGGGGACGTTGGAAAAGAGCATTCCTGAAGAGGGAGAGAGGCGCTCGGTAAACTCACAAGCGCCTCTTCTACTGCGTCAACGTAAATTGTACCTCACTGGATCACCTCCTTCTCGGCATGGATGCCGATGGCGACCAGATGTCGCGTGCTCCGAGCATACCTCGGTATCTGAAACATGCCACAAGAATTTTCTCTGGGTGCCGCGGACGCTGTAACCGGGCGATCCGTGCCGCGCTCTTGCTCTGTAAGTGCACACTTACGAATGATTCCTTGCTAAGTCACCCGCCTCAAATCCGAACTGAAACGAGCGCGCATGATTACAACTAGTGAACAGAACTCGCATCTTCTCATGCCAATCAGCGCGTTCTTGACCATACTGATCCTACGTCCGGGTCACGATGCGCTGCCCTAAATGCCAGTTCGATCATCCGCTGCAGACAACTGACTGTCTGAAATGCGGTATTGTCTTTTCGAAGTACAATCCGCCACCCGACGCTTCCGCCGCCGGGTCCAGCGTTCCCGGCGCTTCCTCAGCGGCCGAAAAACAACTCGCGAGCCACCCCGCAATACCTTCCGACGCCAGAATGGCCGAAACGCTCGTCTCGTCGTTTAATGCGTCTCTTGACGAAGCGCTGTCCCCCGACGCGGCCAGATCTCCCGTTACGGAATTCAAGTACCGACTCGTCGCGCTTCCACTGGCGCTGCTCGTGGCCCGCTGGTTAACCAGCACGGGAGGCTTCAACCTCGTCGCCGGCATGCTTGCCATGGTCGTCCACGAATCCGGGCACGCCATCACTTCCTGGCTCGCAGGCCGCTGGGCCATCCCCACGTTCTGGTTCACCATGATGGGCCAAAACCGCTCCTGGTTTATCGTTGTGCTCGTTCTCGCAGCCCTCTTCTTCGGCGGGTATCAAGCCTGGAGGGCGCAGCGCTGGGGCTGGGTTTGCGCCGTCGCCGCGGTGCTCCTTCTGCAAATCAACATTCTGGCCCTGCCCGAGTACAAGCAGGGAGCTGTCGTCATTTTCGCAGGAGACGGCGGCGCACTCGTGCTCGCCACAATCCTCATGGCAACGTTTTACGCTCCCCGCGATAGCGCCCTCGCCAAAAGTTGGGGGCTGCGCTGGGGACTGCTGCTCATCGGCGCGCTCGCCTTCATGCACGTCTACAGATTGTGGTCAGGGCCGTGGGAGAACATTCCCTTCGGCGAGATCGAGGGCCGCAACTTTTCTGACCCCAGCCTCCTCACTCAAATGTACGGCTGGACGGTGATCCAATTGGTTGACCGCTACCTCCGGCTCGCGAAAGCATGCTTTATCGCCATGGGCGCCGTGTATCTCTGGGGACTCGCCGCCGCATACCTCGCCATGCGCTCCCGGTCGCCCCAACAAACCTACAAGGGTCTCAACGCCCCCGCCACCCGTTAGCTCGCGACGCATGAACGACGGGTCACGTCTTTCACCTGCCACTCCCTTAATGTATTCTGTTCGTTCTTTTTGCATCTGAAAAAAGGGCGGGGAACTGCTCCGTTGACCAAATTCCCTGTCGCATCGCAATTTTTATCGTCGAAAGGTGCGTCATAATGCTCAAACGCTCAGCCCTTCTAATAATTCTCGCGGCACTCGGCCTGTCGACCCCCGCGCCTACTCGCGCCCAAACCAAACCCGCCTCCCAAACCGCCCCGCAATCCGCTCCCGCCGCCTCGCCGCGAGACCAGCAACTCCTTTCCAAAGTGGAATCCTATCTCCGCGTCCTCTTCGGCTGGGGACCCGAATACAAAGTCAAACTCGGCCCCGTCACTTCCTCCCAAATTCCCGAACTCGAAGAAGTTCCCGTCTCCGTCAATTATCAAGGCCACGACGAGACCGGCACCGTCTACATCACCAGGGACGCTCGCTTCA
Organism: Candidatus Acidiferrales bacterium; assembly: GCA_035945715.1. Taxonomy (GTDB): domain Bacteria; phylum Acidobacteriota; class Terriglobia; order Acidiferrales; family UBA7541; genus DAHUXN01. The sequence goes on along the minus strand of DASYZX010000009.1, from coordinate 31,525 downwards.
TGTTCCGCGGGGAAATCCGCGACCTCTCCAAGGACCCCTTCGCCGAAAATCGCGCCAAAATCAAACTCGGCGACTCGCCCTCCAAAGGCCCCGCCACCGCAAAACTCACCGTCGTCGAATTCAGCGACTTCGAATGCCCGCATTGCCAGGAACTTTATTCCATTTTGAAGGTTGTCGAGCCGGAATTTCCGCAGGTTCGCTTCCTCTATAAAAATTTCCCACTCGACCAGATTCACCCTTGGGCCATGACTGCCGCTCTCGCCGGACGCTGCGTTTACAAAGCATCCGGCTCTTCGGCATTCCTGAAATATCAGGACACCATTTTCACCAATCAGGACGCCATCACCGCCGACAACGCCTGGGACCAAGTTACCTCGGCCGCCGTCAGCGCCGGGGCCACTGCCGACGCGCTCCACTCCTGCATGACCGCTCCGGAAACCAAAGCCGCTGTCGACGCTGACATTACAGAAGGGAAATCACTCGGCGTGGAAAGCACTCCAACTTTCTTCATCAACGGACGCGCCTTCCAAGGCGGCGACCGCCAATCCCTCGAGCAAATAATTCGCTTCGACCTCACCCTCCTCCAGCGCCAACCCTAGCGCCCCCGCGGCGGTCGCCAGCCATGAGATGAGCGCAACGGCAGGGGTGACGTACACCTATCTCGGACTCTAGTTTCTACCTGTCGCGGACATGACTGCATGGCAACATAATACTGATTAGAGGACGTCGCCACACGACGGACTGTAGGCAAAACTGGGTCCCGCGTGCCAACCGACGCCTCCCTCTTGTATGATTTGGCCTGGCGGTTTGGAGGCCTGCGCGTGAGATATGCGGACCTTGGGGCAAGGTGAATTTGCGTGGGAAGCGTCATCATGCTTTCGGGTCCGGTCGGAGCGGGAAAAACAACTGTTGCCCGCGAACTTATCACCCAATTGCCGGGGCCAGTTTCCTACATCGAGGGCGATACGTTCTGGTCCTTCATCGCGAAAGGCGAAAGGCGCGACCGCAGAGAAGCTTTCCCCGTGATCACGCGGGCGATGACGGCAGCCGGTCTGCCCTTCGCGCGCTCCGGATTTGACGTGCTCATCGACTTCTCCATTCCGCCTGAGTTTCTGCCCACAGCTCGCAAGATACTGAAGGAGGTGACGCTGGACTTCGTCGTGCTGCGGCCGAGCCTGGCGGCGTGCGAGGCGCGCGCGGCTGGCCGCTCGGAAGGCAAGATCGCCGACTACACTGCGTATCGGGAGTTCTATCTGTTGTTTCATGGAGCGGAGCGTTACGCGATTTGCGACGACGCGGCGGATGCGGCGCTTCTCGCCGCGCGCATTCGCGAGGGGATCAGCGCAGGGAAGTTCCGCGTTCCGTGACGGCGGGTATATTCGAGAGGTCGCAGCCTGTCACATCGCTGCCGCTGAGCGACCGTGCAAGACAGCTCTGATGCCGCGGCGCGGACGAAGTGTGACGGATGGAAATAATTCCACGGGATGGTCCGGCACGAGCGCGAATTTATAGCGTTGCGCGATTGTCGCGAGAAGCAGAGTTGCCTCCATCATCGCCAATCCTGCGCCGATGCAGACGCGCGGGCCCCCGCCAAATGGGAAATACGCGAAACGCGGAATCTTCCCCGTACGCACGGGATCTTCGGCCCAGCGCTCCGGCAGGAATTGCGCCGCGTCGGAATACCAGCGCGGATCGCGCTGCGTTACCCACTGAAGCATAAAAATATTCGTGCGCGCGGGCAACTGATAGCCGCCGGCTTCGAAATCCGTGCGCGACTGGCGTCCGACTCCCCACGCCGGCGGATAGAGGCGCATCGATTCCTTGATGACCATTTCCGTGTACGGCAGGCGCGATAGATCTTCCGCTGTCGGCGCGCGTCCATCCAGGACTTTGTCGAGCTCCGCGTGCAGTTTGCTTTCGACTGGGGGACTCTTCGCGAGCAGGTACCAGGTCCACGAAAGAGCAATGGCCGTGGTTTCATGGCCGGCGAGAAACAGCGTCATTAAATTATCGCGCAGCTGAAGGTCGCTCAGCGGGCGGCCATCGTCGTCGCGTACCTCAAGAAGCGAGCCAAGCAGGTCGGCCGAATTCCCTCCCCTGGACTTTGGCGCATTGGCGCGGCGCTCATGAATAATCCCGTAAATCACCTCGTCGAGCTGGCGCGTCGCGCGGTTCATGCGCCAGGTGCCCGGCACGGGAAAGCTCTCCGGCAACAAAAAAGCCCAGCCGGCGACCCGCGTGAACTGCTTCATCGCGGTTTCGAGCGCGACTCCCACGCGATCTGCGCTGCGCAGAACTTCAGCCCCGAACAGCGCTTTCCCGACGATGTCCAGCGTCAGCGCCATCATTTCCTGATGCAAATCGCGCGTTTGGCCGTCGCCCCAGCGACCGAGCATGCTTTGGGCGCACGCGCTCATCACAGGAGCGTACGAGAGGATATTTTCGCGGCGAAATGCGGGCTGGAGCATTTTTCGCTGTGCTCGCCACACGTCGCCTTCGCTCGTTAGCAGGCCGTTGCCGAGCACTTTCGCGAGCGCCCGGTAGTCCCGTGACTTGTGAAAGTTCGCAGGATTGGTGAGGAGCACGGACTCGATTGCATCGGGATGCACGAGCAACATCATCGGCACGTGCAGAAAGTGGAAGTAAACCACGTCGCCGAAATTGCGAGCGGAACGCTCGAAATTCGCAAGCCAGTCCGCCCCGGGGAGCGGAATGTTGCCCAGAATCGGCCAGCCCGGCGGCCCAGGGGGCAATTTGCGCACTGATTTGCTTTTTGCGCCTGCTAACGTCGTTGCCATTCCGAGGACAGTTTAACAGGATTGCGTGTGCGTTTGCCGGAGGCTCCGAGGCATCGGCGGTGACCAATGCCAGGATGAGTGCGGCGTCTCGGGCAGACGACCTCGCCAGCTCACAGCGCGATTCTGCCCCTAGAGCGGTCCCCTTCGCTTTGCGGAGCGTGCAAAACACCGGCGCGCGGCGCACAGCCCGGCAGCCATCGTCGTCAGATGGTATCTTCGACCTGCCGTGTAAGTGATTGCTCAGAAATGGTTTAATAGTCTGGCAACCTTGGTCATTAAATAAATGAATTTATAGCTTGACATTATTGACTGTTAAGTTGTAAATATCAACTCATTGGAGATATTGAATGGACATATCAAAGGCTGTATGCCCTGATTGTAAGCAACCAATGAAGCTTTCAAAGGCTGTTTGTCCCTCCTGCGGCGTCGCCATGGATTGCGATTTTGACGTGTCACCCCTCGGCAAACTGTCGCAAGACGATCAGGCGTTTGTGATGGCGTTCGTACGACACCACGGATCTCTCAAGAAGATGGAGAGCCTGTTTGACATCAGTTATCCGACGGTGAAGAACCGCCTCAATGCCATTGCCGCAGCGCTCGACAAGAACTTTGAAGCGCCCACGCCGAATGTTTACGTGCTCGAGCAGCTCGCGCGAGGCGAATTGACCGTTGACGAGGCTTTAGAGCGACTGGGCTAAGCACGGCGACCGAAATTTCGAAAAGGAGCGAGTTTATGTCTGCAGAAACGAAAAAAGTGCTGGACATGCTGGCCACGGGAAAGATCTCGCAACAGGACGCCGAGCGATTGCTCGACAAGCTCTCGGGGCCGGCGGTGCAAAGTGAATCCACCAATTCGCAAACCAGTGCAGCGGCAAACCCAAGCGCGTCGGCAGGCAGCGCCACGAGTGCAAAACGGCCGCGGTTTCTGCGCATTCAGGTGGAGCGGCCCGGGCGCGACAACGTGGACGTACGCGTTCCCCTGAGCGTTGCGCGCGGCGGACGGCATTGGATGGCCTTCCTGCCAAGCGGCGTCGCAGAGCGGCTGAACGAATACGGCGTCCATTTTGGCTCCCTCGACGAAATGAGCGACGCGGAGTTTCAGGCGGCGCTGGACCGGATCAATGTTGACGTGGCGAAAGGCAACGGCAAGCGCGTTCGCATCTTCGCGGAGTGAGGAAGCCCGTGAACAGACAAAGTAACGAAGACACCCGAGCGGTCCTCCACCCTGCCATTGCGACTGGTTCTCGGCCGGTCACCTGGGTCGCGGCACACATTCTTCAGCTTGCTGTCCTCGCGCTGCTCGCAGCGCCGACCGTCTATGCGCGGCCACGCTGGGACGTATTGATCACGGGCAGCCTTTGGTTCGCGTTTTCGATTTATTGGAGCATAGCAGTCTAGAAAACGGCCGAAGGGGCAAGCGCGTTCGCATCTACGCGGAGGGAGCGAAACTCGTGAACGAGCAAATCGGCGAAAACGTGCAAGCGGCGCGCCAGCCTACGCTGCAAATTGGCTCGCTGCTGCGAGTGACCGGCGTGGCCGCGTATATCGTCCAGTTCGCAATTCTCGGCTTGCTCGTCGCGCTGATCATTTACCTGCGACCGCGTTGGGGAATGCTGGCGAGCGGCACGCTCTGGTTGGCCTTCACGATTTATTGGGGCGTCGCCTCCAAGAAAAAGGCTGCGATAAAGAGCTCTGAGTCGGCGAACTCGCGGCGGTGGCACGAGTCGGTGCTGGATATCGCACTCCTTCTGTTGTTCATTCCGGTTCCTGGCCTAAACGCGCACTATCTGCCCGCGAAAATGGTTTTCGCCGTGCTTGGACTTGGAATTCAGTGCGCATTTTTCGCGCTGGCGGTGTGGGCGCGGCGAATCCTGGGCCTGAATTGGAGCGGCGCGGTGAGCATCAAGACCGAACATCAACTGGTGCGAACCGGGCCCTACCGGTGGATTCGACATCCGATTTACACAGCGATGTTCGGCATGTTTATTGGTACAGCGCTTGTGGGTGGACAGATTCACGCACTCGTTGGCGTAGCGCTGCTCATCGTCGCCTACACGCGAAAAATTCGCATGGAAGAGGGCATGTTGCGCGAACACTTCGGCGCAGAGTACGAAGCATACAGGCGCAAGAGCTGGGCGCTCGTCCCCGGAATGTTCTGAGCGCAGCGCTGCAAGTTCCCTTCCCCGTGGTTCCCCTTCCTTCCCTTCCCGGCGGTTTGCGATGGCTCGCGAAGGGATGTAAGCTTCCAGCAGAGGCTGCTATGTCACTCCGACCCGTCAAGCGCATTATTCAATCGAAACCAACACTGGAGGGCGCGGGCGTGCATCTCCGGCGCGCTTTTGGCTTCGGCAACACCAGCGATTTCGATCCGTTTCTGCTGCTCGATGATTTTCGCAATGACGTTCCCGAGGATTACCTCGCCGGATTTCCGTGGCATCCGCATCGTGGGATTGAAACCATTACGTACGTGCTTGCCGGAACCGTCGAGCACGGCGACAGCATGGGAAATCGCGGCGCGATCGGCGCCGGCGACGTCCAGTGGATGACCGCAGGAAGCGGCATCATCCATCAAGAGATGCCCAAAGGCGACAACGCCGGCCGAATGCACGGATTTCAGCTCTGGGGAAACCTTCCCTCCTCGCTGAAGATGACGGCGCCGCGCTATCAGGAAGTAAAGGCCGGGGATATCCCCGAACGTAAAGACGACGACGGGACGCACGTTCACGTGGTTTGCGGCAACTTCTGGGGCATGAAAGGCCCCGTCGAGGGTGTCGCGGCCGACCCGATTTATTTGGATGTATCCGTGCCGCCGGGCCGGCGGAAAACGCTGCCCGTCGAGACGACGCGCCACGCATTCGCCTATGTTTTTGCCGGAAGCGGAAAATTCTGCAACGCTTCGCAGCCACTTGAGGTTCCCACTGAACCCGTGGGCTGGCTAGACACCAAGCCTCCTGCGCGTGTCGAAAATCGCTCGCTGATTCTGTTCGATCGGGGTGACGAAGTTGAGGTGCTGGCGGGCGAGGACGGCATCCGTTTTCTGCTCGTCTCCGGAAAGCCCATTCAGGAACCTGTCGCGTGGTACGGGCCGATTGTGATGAACACGCAACAGCAGCTTCGACAGGCGTTTCAGGAACTCGATGAAGGAACTTTCTTGAAGCCGCCGACGAGAGAAGCATCCTCCAAGCCCTGATCGCGGCTCTTTACAAACTGAAATTGTAACTGTGCGTGAGCACGGACGCGGTGGCGGCAGCAAGGCCGGTGACGGCGAGCGTGCTGGTCCGCTTCGGCCTTTCGATTTGAGCGACCACACAATCTGAGTCGCACGAGTTTTGATAAGATGCGGCGGAGCAGACGCCGATGAGGTCGGAATCCAAGTCGACGGCAACATCCTCGCGCGCGCATCTCGTTGAATCGGCGCAAATCATTCTGCTCGCTACGGGCGCGGCCATTCTGTACGGCATCGTGCACGATCAAATTACGATTCGCGTGTGCCCCGAATACTTCACCGTCGCGCATCCGCACATTCTCAATACCGATTCGCTGACGCTCATTGCGCTGGGCTGGGGCGTCGTGGCCACGTGGTGGGGCGGACTCGCCGCCGGAATATTGTTCGCGTTCGCGGCGCGGGCGGGCTCGCCGACGAAGTTTACGTGGCGGCGATTTGTGCGCCCGGCGCTCGTCCTGCTTTTCGTCATGGCCGTCTGCGCGACCGTTGCGGGATTCATCGGCCACTGGCTCTCCCGCACAGGGCAAATTCCCTCGGTGCAAGCGTGGGGCTCGATGCTGTCCGTGGAGAAGCAGCCGGGATTTATGGCCGATCTCTTCGCACACGCGATCAGTTATCTGGTTGGCGGCGTCGGCAGCTTGATCATCGCGCTAGCGATTGCTTGGCAGCGGTTTGCGGAGCAGGGCTAGTTCCTCGCTGTCTCGTTGTGGTCGCTGACGAGGGAGAACGGTGCGGGCTTGGCCCAATGGACAGGGGTCACTTCAGTGGCCAGTGATCGGTGGTCAGCCAGCAAGATGGCGCGTGGCGCCGTGGAACGCTGGTGATAATCTAAGCGCATGGGAGCGCCAGAGAAGCGCGAACCGTCCATGCTGGGCCTGGGCACGCTTCCGGCAAAAGACGATCCAAAAGCCTGGCGGCCGAGCAAAGTCAGCGCGGACCGGCTCAATTCTCTTTCGCGGGCGCGGCCTCGCGTAAGCTTCCGAATGCCGCGTGGGCTCCGGCCGCTGATTACGCTCGCGCTGTTGACTGCCCTGCTGTATGTGATCGGGAAACTTTGGTTTGAGCCGGAAATGGGCCAGCTTCGGCCCGAATTGCTTGTCATCATCGTCGTGATCGTGCTGACTCTCGTGGCAGGCGGTGCGGTGGCGCAGATGCGTCGCAAACGCAAACGCGGAGACGATCAAAGCACCCTTCGATTGTAACGAGCTTACTTCGGACGATAGAGTGGGTTGGGCAGATCCAGTTTTTTCTTGCCGCCGAGCAGCTCTGCAGTGCGTCCGAGCGGATTTGCCGGACGGCTGCTGGGGTTTTGACGGGGAGCGCCTGTCCCCGGAGGCGGAGGTGCAGCGGACGCTTCCGAGTGATCCACCGGCACTCCCACCGGAGCGCGATGCTCGCCGTTTTCCGACGCTCCGAGCACTGGTTCTTGCGGCGGGAAGTCCAGAGAAGCCTCGCCTGCAGGAATATTTTCTTCCCACGCCGGGGGAATCGGCCGGCCTACATAGTCCATGGGCGTTTCCTGGCTGCGCGCGATTCGTTCGAGCGCTGCCGCGATGCGGCTCAGATCACGCGCAAGCTGCTCGGTTTCCTTAGTGCGTTTGAACGTGACGAAGCGCTGGCGCGAACCACTGCCCGTCATCCAAATCAACAGGATCACGACGGCAATCGCTACGCCAATCATCGCGACTGGGTGCGACCAAAAATAATTTGTGACGGAATCGAGCATTGCGGCCCTTCCCTCAGAGCCGACATTATTATAGCGCGACGCGCTGACCCAACAAAAATGCCTTCGCCAGCGATGTTTTGCCCTAAGCAACAGAGAACACTGGCGAATGGCTTTTCCCGGCTGTTCAGAGGCGGCGTCACCAGTGGTCGCCGCTGGATAGGAACGGGCGGCGAGTTCGGCAAACGCCGCTTACCATTATCCCATGAATCAGCGAGTGTGAACGTGAGTGCCCTTTGTTTCTCTTCTGCGAGATCAAAATCGAAAACCTTCAAAAATGGCGCGGAAGGAGTAGAATTGGCCCATTCCAGCCCGTTGTTCCGCGTGCAAGTCCATTCCACGAGGAGGTCCCATGAGAGCGTACGTTCTGGTGACCGTAGGTCCCGGAAAAGCGCGCGACATTGCCAAGAAAATTGGCGCGCTCTCCGGAGTAAAAATGGCCAATGCCTGCTGGGGCGATCCGGACGTCTATGTGGTTGCAGAAGTGAACTCCACCGAGGACCTGAACTCATTAGTCATGAGCAAAATCCAAAGCATCGAGGGCGTGGGACGAACAAGCACGCACATCGCCATCGACTGAAGCGTCTGGCCCTCGGCTCGGCTTTTGTTCGGTTCCCCAATGGTGTGCCTCAACTGCGGGGTGATACAACCCACCTTCGCAGCATGTCATCGCATGACCCGTGCTGGAAGTGCGCGGTGTAGGTATTGGTTCGATTGACTTTAGCTAGGGCTGTGGGCTACAGCACGGCGGCGGCGCGCCTGTTTCTTCCGGCGCTGATTTTGCGCGTGTGTTATCATTTTGGACTTTGTTTCGCATAGTGTTCAAGGCCGCAGTAGAACCGTTTGAAGTTCAGCTGACGCAAATTCTTTTAGCTGCGGGGGGACGTTTGCTCCGAATTCTTTGCCGTTTTGCTGTGCTATTTGCGCTGGCCGCCACGCTGATTTGGCTGCTTGGTGAAAATGCGATCCGTGTTGAAGCGCAAGCACCGGTGATTCGCCCCGCTGTCGCATCTTCATCTCCGCTGTCAAGCACTGCTTCGAATCCGGCTCCAATCGTCGTGGCGACCGGAGCGGAATACGCGGATGTCCGCGGACTTGCCACCGACGCGGCAGGCGACCTGTACATTTCCCTCTCGGCCACCCCACCGGCGAAGAACTGCGTGGTGTCGTCCCTTAGCTCCGGGAGCAGCTCAGCGAAGCTGGCGGTGACGATCTTTTCAAATTGCACGCTCGCACCTTCCGAAGATCCCTCGGGAATCGCGATCGCCCCCGGAAACAAGGTTTTTTTGGCCAATCGCGCGCAAAATTCGATTCGATTGTTGAACATGCTTACCGGCGAGGTTGCGGCGATTCCGATTCGCTCGGCAGCGAGCGCCATTCGCACGCCTTCGAGCAATTTGGATTTGTTTGAGCCCGCTGGTCTTTCCTCCGACACACAAGGAAATCTGTACGTAGCGGATCGCGGGAACAACCGCGTCTTGGGACTTGCCCCGAACGCTTCCCATTTCACATACGTCGCGCACGTGCTCGATGCAGCCGCCGTTGCGGTCGATTCGACGACCCAACAGCTCTACGTCACGTCGCCGGCGTCGAATCGCGTCTTCGCAATTGATCTGAATACGGGGGATATCAACGCCTTCGCCGGCAGCGGCGCCTCGATTGACGCATCGAGTGAAGATCCAAAGGTCGCGTTTGCTTCGGCACCCGAAAACGCAGAGCTCGATGCGCCGGGGGGCGTGGTCGTGGACGCAAAGGGCAGCGTTTTTATCTCGGACACGGGCGCAAACGCCATCGTACGCGTGGATGCGAAGTCCGAAACACTTTCCCGTGTGGCGGTAAACGAAAATCTCAATTCGCCGGGCGCGCTCGCGATTGACCGCTCGGGTGATGTGTTCGTGGCGGACCGCGGAAACCAGCGCATCGTGGAATTTCCGCAGATGGGTGCAGCAGACCCGCCGGGCAACGTGCTCATCTCCCCGCCTTCGTTTGATTTTGGGGACGAGCCGACTGGCGGCTCGGCTCCGGCACAGTCGTTTACGCTGACGAACAACTCATCCAATGCGGTCTCGCTCTCGAACGCCAGCTTCGCATTTATTGGTACCAATGCAGCCGATTACACGGAAACAAACAATTGCGCCCCTTCGCTAGGCGTGGGTGCCTCGTGCCAGATCAACGTGACGTTTACACCCGGCCACACCGGGAGCAGTTCCGCAACGCTCGAGGTGACGGATTCGGACCCGTCGAGCCCACAGACAGCAACTCTTTCGGGAACTGGCGACGACTTCGAGTTAACTGTGCCGAACGTCACAAACACGACGCAGAACGTAGTTCCCGGCAATAGCGCGACTTATACGATTTCCGTAACGCCCGACAGTGTTTTCAGCGGCGCCGTGAACCTGCAATGCCCCGCTGTCCTGTCCGCAAAGACCACGACGATCGGGTGCAGCATCCAACCGGCGAGCGTTACGGTGATGCCCGGTGCGCCGCAGCAGTTTAGCGTGACGCTGACCACGGCGGGACCGAACGCGACACAGATCTTATTGTTTGGTCGTCGGGTCGGCCCGGGCAGACGAGTACGATTGCCACTGCTGCTTGTTTTCGTGATGATGCTGGCAGCGTTCTATTACCGCGTGCGAGGCGCTGCCGATGCGCAGGTGTTTTTGGCGACCAAACGGCGACGGCCGCGGCTGGGAATCTTGTTCGCGGTGCTCATCCTAACAGCCGCTGCGGGATGCAGCGGCAGCTCGAGTATTAATCCGAACGAAACTCCTGTGGGCAGCTACGCTGTTGTGATCACTGGCACAGCACAGAATGCCGGACGCTCGATCACGCTTACCCTGAACGTGGACTAACGGGAAAGCTGTCCTTCCCGGCATCCCCTCGTTGATCTGGTACGTCACCTTCAGCATTGTGATGCGCCATGGCCATTCGCCAATCGCGCCGCGCAGTATTTTCCGAGTGGCCCGCGCGACAACTTCGCGCACAACCCCCGGCGTCAGGTCCGAAAGTCGCGCCGCAATTTTGCAAAGCGCTACGCCCGCTTTGAGCGATCCGCCGCAAGCGGGACATTCCAGCGAGCGCTGCGGGGGGTAGGCCCATTCGCGTTCAAGCTTCACGGCCATCACGGCGCGCCGGTCTATGGAAAAGACCGTATGTGCGCGTGATGTAAAAGCCCTGGTTGGAAACGGAAGCGATGCTTGCCTGCGTTTCTCGCATCCAGCAATCATTTGTTACAGAGCGCACGTCGTTAACCAAGGTTGCCACTGTTTCTGTTTTTCTCCCGTGATCTGCATCGCGGATATTCAGGCGCAACACATTCGGCGAGTTCGCGCACGCTGCCTGATGTATACTGGAGATGGTCGTGCCTAGCCGCTGTTTTTGAGTCTGGCGGAGGTGCACAGTGCCTGCCTCGAAGTCGGTCGCCCATTGGCGCAAAATTCCCCCAACAGGTCGAACGGTTGGCCAACTTTGGCCACGTCATCGTGGGACAGCAGGAATTCGCTACGCGCTACGAATGTTCTTTGGCACCGTAGTGTTGTGGGAGCTGCGTGCGGCCTTTTGAGCCAGGGGTCAGCAGAATCGTCTACCCGCGCCTACGACAACTGCAGGAGGCGAATTACGAGGCGAACAGGCAGCCTCATATAGCGACGTGAGCGTCTAACTTATATGAGTATCGGCACGCCCAATCCAAGTATGGCCGCGCGCGAGATCCTGGTCGCATGGCGGAAGATCTTGAGCGGCCGAGTGCCGATGCTTTCGATCGAGATCACTCGCGAGTGCCCGCTCAGTTGTCCGGGCTGTTACGCGTTCGGCGATGCGCACTTGGGCGGCGGCGTCACGTTGCGTGAGCTCCATGATCTGCACGGCGATCCGCTGGTCGAAGGTGTTTTGCGGCTGGTGCGAAAGCACCGGCCAATGCACGTGTCGATTGTCGGCGGCGAACCGCTGATCCGGCACCGCGAGCTCGGCCGAATTCTTCCCGCAATCAGCGGGCTCAATGCGTACACGCTGGTTGTTACGAGCGCTGTGATTTCCATTCCGATGGAATGGATGAAGATCCCGCGCGTGCGCGTGGCGGTATCCGTCGACGGACTGCCGCAAGATCACGACGTGCGGCGCAAGCCCGCCACTTATGAACGCATACTGAGAAACATCGAAGGGCGTACCGTCAACATTCATTGCGTCGTGACGCGGCCGATGCTTGCGCGACGCATTTACTTGGAGGAATACGTTGCGTTCTGGAGTGCGCGGCCCGAAGTCAACCACATCTGGATGAGCACCTACACGCCCCAAATTGGCGAGCAAAGCCGCGAAATGCTTACGTCAGAAGATCGCGACGCTTTGGCGCGAATGCTGCCGCAACTGTCGGTGCGCTACCCAAAACTGCTGTTCAAGGGCGGCATGTCAAAAGCACTCCTCGAACCTCCTCGCAATCCGGACGATTGCCTCTTCGCGAAGATGTCGGTGAACTATTCGGCGGACCTGGAGAGCCGCGTCGAGCCATGTGTTTTTGGCGGTACGCCGGATTGCTCACGATGCGGATGCGCGGCGAGCAATGCGCTGCACTGGATCCGCTCGGTCCCCGTCGCCGGGCCCCTGAAAGTTGGCCATTTCATAGAGAGTTCCATTCGCGTCGGGAAATTCGTGAATGGGCTGCGAGCGCGCCCGCCAAAGCCGTCTCGCTGGAACCGCCGGGCCCTGCGGCCAAAGAGCAAAAGCGAATTGGTGCAAATTCAGCCGTAAACCCTTCCCTCACCGTTGCTCGCAGCAGCCGCACAGTGTTATCGTCCTGCGTGAGCAGAGACTCCTATGAACTTCACGGTTGGGCTTACTGGCGGTGTCGGGGTTTTATTTGCCTTGATCCTCGGGGCGTGCCCAGATCGTCGCGTCGCTGCACCACCTTCGTCGGACACTTCGTTTTCGCAATCAATACCGACTGATGTTCCGTATGCAGGCAAGAACGGCTACACTTTGCCGAAGTGCCTCTACTGTCCCGATCCACAGTACTCGCAGGAAGGGCTTGACGCAAAAATTCAAGGCGAGGTTGTCCTCGAGGCTGTGATTGGCACGGATGGTCGAGTTGGCACCATTGCCGTAAAACACAGTCTCGGACATGGCTTGGATGAAGAAGCAATACATTCCGCCCGCGACCTTTGGCGTTTCAAACCAGCAAACGGTCCGGACGGAAAACCGGCAGCGACACGAATGCTTATAGATATCGATTTTCACCTCTATTGAGAGCCCGCCAGAACTCCGCGAGAGCCTTGCATGACGACTTTCGACGCTGCCGCATAAAAGAGCCGCCCTGCGCCGCATACAACTTGCGTGAACAGTCCTGCAGATGCGGGATCGATGCCCTTTCTCAGCGTAAAACGACTCTTGAGGGGCGAAGTTTCCACGCTGGTACTTTCGTACCAGTGCCAAAGTGCTGACAGTACTGCAAGAATGTGACCCTTGCGCTATGTCCTGCGCGCTTGGGGGCACGCCAAAATAGGATACTGAAAGACGGTGAATGGGCCGCTGGAGCCTATTGGGCGCGGCGCATTCGCGATTGAGGGATTGAAATGGCCGAGCTGACTGAAACTTTGGGGCCAGTTGAAAAATTCGGTGAAAATGGAACCGCCGAACATGCCGCGACCGAGCGCCGGCGACGCCTGCGCACGAAAATTTCGGCGCCCGTGCGCGTCCGGATGAATTCCGGCAGCGCGCAGCAAGCAGAAGTTTGCACGACGGTGGACGCGTCGCGCGATGGGTTGCTTTTTACCACGGCTTTTGCGGGCTACCGCCCAGGAATGGATCTTGCGATTACCTTCCCCTATTCCGGAACTGCTGGTGGTGTGCAGCATGAGCGCACCGCCGTGGTCGCACGTGTCTTTGAAATGCCCGAAGGTCGCTTCGGGATCGGCATTCACTTTTATAACGGCAAACACGCCGAGGATACCGCTGCACAGGAACCGCGAGCTGCCAAAGCTTCACGAAAAGCGGAAGCAGTTGCGCGCGACCTCGAAAGACCGATGCCGCTCGTCCTTATCGTGGAAAGCGAAGCACGGGCGCGCGATACGCTTCGAAGCGTGCTGCAAGGCGAGCGCTACGCCGTCGAGGCCGTAGAAACCGGAGCGCAGGCGGTTGATTTCCTGCGCCAGCGCACGCCGAATCTCCTTCTGACCGAAATTGAAATCGCCGATATGTCTGGTTACGACTTGTGTTTGATCGTGAAATCGAACGACCGCTTGCGCGATGTTCCCGTGGTGATGACGACGCGTCGTGGACAACCGAGTGATTATTCTACCGCGCATGCGCTCGGCGCGATCGTTTGCATCGCGAAACCGTACAAGCAAGACCGGCTGTTGCACGTCGTGCGCATGCTGGCGCCTCCGCACATCGGAGAACCGCCTGTTACGCCAAATGGCTCGCAGTATGCCAACGGGAACGGGGCCGCCAGCCATGCTCCCGCGAACGGAAAAACACACGCGCGCGGTAACGGCCACGCACGAAGATAAACAACTCCTCGTTTGGCCTTCGCTGACAAGGACACCGATCGATACGAAACACCCCGCCATCAATTCCGATGCTCTGGCCGAGTTTCCTTACAAATTGAGGATGTCGGCGTCGCTGAGGCGCTTGCTGTCGACGTCGCGCGGCGAAATCGGTCACGATTTACGCGGCCCGATGAGCCTGCGCCCGACATGTCGACGCCCTTCGCCGCGCCTTCGTGAGACGACGGTCGAGCTCGTCGAGCTGGGTTTTAGCATCCTGCGCAGCTGCAGCAGTGTGAGCCACGGACTGCGATTACCGCGCCGCGTCCCAAGCCTCGAGCAATTGCGGATGGGCGTCCAGGATTTGCGCAAGTTCCGGAGAAAGGGCGGCCTGCGAGGGTGCGCCTTGCGCGTCAGGCTGGATCGCAGAAGCACCGCTGTGCACATCGGTCGCAGGATTGGCAGCGTGAGGTGATCGAGCGCCGGAAGTGTTCGCACATTCCTGCGCGTCATCGGAAGGACTCGGCGCGGGACGCGCAACAGTGGTGACGAGTCCGAGAACTTCGTCGTCGCTCGGTTGCTGCGATGGCTGCCACGCAGTCGACCAGCGTGGTTGCGTGCCACGGAAAGAAAATCGCGTTCAGTTGACGGCCATAAAGATTCTCCTTGGCGCGTTCCGGTTTTTCGAAAGCGAGAAATGCAAAATTGCTTGCACGACCGTGCGCATCGGTCGGATCTGCGCGAGTAAACATACTGTGCCGTATCGAAACGGCGTTTCGCCCGCGGCCTAGGTACGAAAAAGCCACAAAACCCCTTTCGTACGATAGTCGAGAGTGCTACCCTCGAAGGAAGATAGCTTCATTCAGGGGGCTGCGTAAACAACCCGCGAACGCAAGGCAGCGAAGCAAAATGGAGGCTGCAGATCGCGGACCGCCAGATGTTCTTCGTTGGCCCGGAATGAGGTTCAGTGATGTCATCGACATATCAAGAAAATATCGTTGATGTAGCCAAAACGACGGAACCGGGGCCCTCCGCGGAGCGGCGACGGCGCAAGCGCGTGAAAGTGTGCGCGCAAACCCGCGCGCGTTCGATGGGCAAGGACGGATTCACGGAAATTGCAATGACCATCGACGTTTCGCGCGATGGCATCCTGTTTTCGAGCACGCGGTCGGACTTCAGCAAAGGAATGCCGCTTGGCGTGACATTTCCGTTCTCGAATGCTCCCAACGCGTTGAACGCCGAGCAGCCAGCCGAAGTCGTGCGCACCCTGGATCTTGGCGACGGTCAGTTCGGCGTTGCGATTCAATTCACACGCGCACACCAACGCGCGGCTGCGGCGACTGCAGCGAACGGTCCGGGGTCGAAGGAAAAATCGAACGTACACGGCGCGTCGAGTTCGGCGAAGGGTGAAGCGATAACGCCTGGCGTACATCGTCCCGTCGTGCTTGTTGTCGAAGACGACCGTCGCGCGCAAGAACAATTGAAAACGCTGCTGACGCCGGAAGGCTACGACGTTTTTGTCGTGCGCACCGGCACGGAAGCACTGGACATTCTGCGCACCACAATTCCCGCATGCTTCATCGCCGATATCGAAGCCGAAGGAACCAACGGCTACGATCTTTGCCTGATCATTAAAAATAGCGATCGCCTGGCGCGGGTCCCTGTGGTGCTCGTCACGCGACGCGCGCAGCCGGCCGATTACGCCGCGAGCCGCGATTTTGGCGCGGTAGTCTGCATGGCAAAGCCCTTCCAGCCCGAGCGCATGTTGCAGGTAGTGCGTCTGGTGGCGCCGTCACCGTTCGCGCCAACGCAAAAGACGCCCTACGGATCGCGTGACAATCCTGTAATCGAACGCGCACTTTAATACGCGACTTTTTTTTGAAAGGCACGAAACCGCCCCGCCTTGTCCTACTTCTCAGCCTCGCGTCCTTTGTGAACCCGTTACGCGCGTTCCGGCGCAGCGGCAAATTGTGCACCCTGCGCGTCCCGTGAATACGAACTGTGCTAGAGGTGCTTCTAAGAGGTGGCGTTGCTGGGTCGCCATTTTGGTTTTCCTTTTTGTGGGGCGAGAGCCCTTGCGCGGCTTTGCTTTCGACGTGCGTGCCAGGGGACGTAGAGACCGTGCGCCTGGCCCTAAGGCACAAAACGCCAGCAGGACGCTGGCGTTTCACATTCAGATTTTCTCTTGGGGCGATTTGCATAACCCTTGCGAGTCACACAAATCGAACGTACAACATGAGTTTCTACCGGAAGCTGCACGATCTGTCAAGTCTTTTTACGTAGAGAAAAATCGTCCAAGCTGGGACTCATAGGCCCTTAGCAACAACAATCGACTCGGACATGCGCCGCTACCCTAGGGCGCGTGAAAAAAGAAATACAACCGTCGCCGCGGCGGTGACACCGACCGAGGGTTTCATTGTGGGCCTGCGTTGCCCAAGGCGGGCGGCGGAGCGTGCGGGTGATTGTAAGCGAACGTGACGCGAAATTGGGCGACGGACTGGGGAAAGCTCGCGGGCAGCGAATGGAAGGGCGCGGATTTGGCGACGGCGAGGCGCGTCGCTGCGTCGATCGAGGGATCACCCGACGAATGCGCGGTGGAAAGAGGGCCATCGAGCGCGCCGTCGCGCCGCAACGCAAATCCCACAGTCATTTTGCCCTTCTTGCTGTCCGCAGTGGACGGAATCGCGTCGAGCCACGCGCGCGAGGTCGAATCCGCAAACGCGGAGATGAATTCGCTCCAGCCTTCTTGGTTTTTCACGCCCGATATTTCGATTGTTTCGGTGAGAATCACGCGCGAGGAGCCGGGCGCGCGCACGTCGGCTTCAAAGACAATCGTGCCGTGACGCGTGAGCGTTACGTTCGGCTCAGCGGCGCCCTGCGGCACCCCGGGACGCTGTTGCTGCGCGGTGCTCCGCCCCGGAGATACCAGTAGGCACGCAAGAACGAAGATCAGAGGTACTCGCACGAGCTTGCACCACCGCTTCATTGAAGCTCCTTTTGCCTTGGAACGGAAACACACTGCGAGCCGCCCCTTCGCGCAGGACCGGATGCTGCGGCGATATTACCCTCAGAGTTTTCAGCCGGCAAGAGACGTGCGCTTGCCCTCTCCGTCCAGTAGCTACGCGTGACGAAAGGTAAAACACGGTCGCGCAGAGCCTGTTCAGCCGCACGCGTGCGTATGCTATCGTGAATTGATATGCACCGAGTACAACGGTCAAGTAGGTGCGCGGCCGGCGCTGTGCTGACAGCGTTGCTCCTTCTCGCTGCCCTTCCCGCGGTGGCGCAGCAGCGTCATTCCAATTTGAAGCCAGCGCCTCCTGCAAAGAAGAAGCCGGCGCCCACGGGCGCGCCTCTCTGCCAGTCCAAAAACGTGACCGTGGAGCTGCCCCGAGATTTCCTGCAGCTTGTCGTGCTCAACAATTCCTTCATCGCCAAAGATAATTCCATAGGCGTCATCCAGTTTCAAAACTTTTTCCCGCAGCCGATTCAGGAGATCGCTATCGTTGCCGAGTATCAGGACGCAAACGGCAAGCTGATTTATCCGAGCGTTTTCGCTGCAACTGCAACGGAAACGACCACGCCGACATGGTTTGCAACCTACTTGCCGACACAGTACGAAATCACGCAATGGAAACAGCCTATCGCACCACGCGCCACGTTCACACTTGGGGCCACGAGCGGCATCACTACCTCCGTGTGTCCGGCGCAAATGAATGTCACACTGATGCACCTTGAATTTTCCAACGGCCAGCAGATGAACTATTCCGGGCCCGGCTGGCAATTGCCGGCGCAGCCGGAACAGATCCCGGGCGATTTGGAGCTGTTCGTTCCGACGGCGTCACTGCCAGAGGAATTCGTGGTCACTGTGCACGTACACGCGCCGCTCGGTCCGATTATTCCGCCGCCGGACGTCGATCTCGTGGATGGCAAGCGCGGGCTGCTCTTCAACCAGATTCGCGATCAGATGCAGGAGTGGCGCTTCTGGTTCGCAATGCGCAACGGGATGAGCGTGGATGGAGACGAAACCTTTCTGATCCGCCTGCATTCTCCAAAAGAAAAGCCCGGCCCCCAGGAATTTTGGGTCGTGTCCGACGACGTGCCACTGCCAATGGGCATCATCGATCTGATTCCGCAAACTGTGCCGGGGAAATGGGAAGTCTACTACGGCGGGGTGAATTTATCGGGCAACGCCGTTCCGCAGATGCAGTAGCGCCACGTAGCTGCGCTATTGCGGGTCCCCTGACGAGAGAGCGCGAACGGCGTCGCTTTGGCTCTCGTTGTAAATAAAAAACATCTGTACTTCGAATGTCAAATCAGACGATACAGGGGGCGACGCGGCGAATGGCGCCGCGCCCGAAATGGCCGCGAGTGCTGAACGGTCGAGCACATCGTTCCCAGACGATTTCATGATTTCCGGATCGCCCGCGAGCTTGCCTTGATGATCGATCGCCAACTGAACCAAAACGACGCCCGGCTTCCCTTCCCGCGCCTCTTGCGGCAGCGCGGCAAGCCACTGGCGCTTCACAGCGATCACAACCAAAGCCGCATACGAGCGGGCGCCATCGCCGGAATCCGGCTGAACTAAAACCTCCACGAGGAATGAGCCCTTCGCACTGGCACTCGGCGAGGCTGTGTTCCCGCTCGGTGCAGCGTCGTGCGAGGGCACATGAATGTACGTCGGCTCGGCGTTTCCATATGCCGAAGTTGCTGCCCCTGTTCCGCCGGCTTGTGCCGCGGAACTCGGGGCGGAAGCAGCCGCTGTTTCCGCCGGGACGGCTCCTGCGCCGGAGTCTGCCACGGAAGAAACGCCGGAGGGACCGGACAAGTCGAGTTTTACCTTCAACGCCTTGTCCAGTGCTTCGGAGAGTTCTCCACCGCTTTGCTGCTCGTCAAAACCGGACTGGCGAAAGCGGATGACGCCGTTGCGGTCAAGCACGATGTAAGTGGGATACGAGTCGACCGCGAATGCCCGCTGCACGTGACCGTCGCTGTCGAGATATTCCGGCCACACCATCCGATTGGCGGCGATGAATTTTTGCCAGGCATCGGCGTCATCGTCCGAACTGATGCCGATGAATTCGACTTGCTTCTTCGCAAAGTCTTTTTGCAAACCGGCGATTGTGGGGATGGACGCCCGGCATGGCGGGCACCACGAGCCCCAAAAATCGAGCAACGCCACTTTGCCATGCAGCGATGCCAGCGACACCTGTTCATTTTCGAGCGTTGTGAAGGCAAACTCCGGAGCGAACGGCTCGCGAGCGCGACGCGGATCGGCAAGGTCCTCGCGCGCGGCCTTGGCTGTCGCGGCGTCAGGGTTGGTCGACGCAAGGTAGGCTTTCAGTTCTGCGGCTCCGTCGGCGTCCTGCTCCTGCTTCATTAACAGCACGCCGAGGTTAAAGTGCGCGATCGTCTCACCCGGGTCGAGCATCAGCGCTTGACGAGTGTCGGACACCGCCTCAACCAGCTTCTTGTCCTTGGGCTTAGACGAGACTGCGGCAAGCAAATTCGCGTGCACAAGAAGGGCCTCAGCCATCTCCCTTTTGTTATCGCCCGCTTCCTTCTCCGCTTTCTTCGCACAGTCGAGGGCGGTATTGAAGTCGCCGGCGGTCTTGTAAACTTTAGTCTCGCGCAACAAACACGCGGAACATTCATGGTGCGAGGCTTTTTCGGCCTTCTGATAGCTCTCCAGGGCCCTGACGTAATCGCGGTGCGCCATGTAGCCGTCCCCTTGGCTGACGAGTGTCGCAACCGGCGAGGACACCTCCACAGCGTCTTGCGCACCCGCGCGCGGCGCCGCACCGACAATCAACATCGCTGCGAAAATCGTTCCGCACAATGCGCCTGGGCTTCGCATCGGGTCCTCCACAAGTGGGGGTTAGATCATCTAGTACGTACCGCCGAGTATACGCGCCCACCTTGCGCAGACGCAACGGAGACACATTCAGGTGCTGCCCTTGAAAGCGCTGCGCCTAGGAGGTCAAGCCTGCGTTCTGGGCGAGGGCGCAGCCGATTCCAGGCCGACGCGCTCCACTGGCCGCCACACAACGTCGCCGCGCGCGTATTGCCACATTCCCTGCAGGCGCCAGGTCAAATGCAATTGCCGATATGGGAATTGCTCCAGAAAACAGAAAAAAATGAGCCGCGCAACGTCGCGCCAGTCGTTGTAGCGGCGGTAAGTGACCTCCTCCTGCAGCACCGCGCCCACGGAAATCATTGCCGCAAAAAGATAACCGTAGATCATGAATTCCCAGAAGAACGTGCGGTTGAGCACCCCGAGGATCGCGGCCAGCGCAATGGTCGCGATTCCGGCAAGCTCGAGCGCCGGCGCGAGCAACTCGAAAATCCACATGTACGGAAACGCCAGCCATCCAATGCGGCCATACTTGCGCTGGAAGAGCATGCCGCGATTTAACCAAAGCGTGTCCAGGAGGCCTTTTTGCCATCGCGCGCGCTGCCGGGCGAGCGACTTGGCTGTAGGCGGCACCTCCGTCCAACAAACGGGGTCTGGAACAAACGTGATCCGATAATCGCGCTTCTCCTCGAGCATTTTGCGATGAATCCGTGCGACGAGGTCGAAGTCTTCGCCGATCGCTTCGGCGCGAAAACCCCCGACGCTCAGAATCACGTCGCGGCGAAACACGCCAAACGCTCCAGAAATAATCGTAAGCATGTTCCCCCGCCCCCAAGCCTCGCGGCCAATCAGGAAGGCTCGCAGGTATTCAATCACTTGAATCGTGACCATGGGACTTTTCGGCAGGCTCACACGGCGAATCTTCCCGCCGCTTAATTCGCATCCATTAAGCACGCGAACAATTCCGCCTGCGGCGATAACGCGCTTTGGGTCCTCCAAAATCTTCACCATAATGCGCAGCAGCGCGTCGGATTCGAGGATCGAGTCCGCGTCGACCACGCAGGTGTACGGGCTGGTCGCGGCGTTCAATCCTGCATTGACCGCGTCAGCTTTCGAGCCACCCGGTTCCTTGTCCACCACGATCAACCGCGGGTCGCGCAGGCTGCGGTAAATTCCGCGTACTGGTGCGCTGGGAATCTGTGGGATATACACTATGCGCGCCCGCTGGAGTTGAAATTCCTCGGTGAGCTTCGCGAGCGTTCGATCCTTGGATCCGTCGTTCACCACCACGACTTCCAACTCCGGATAATCAATTCGCAGCAGCGAACGCACCGATGGAATGATCGAGCCTTCTTCATTATGCGCAGGCGCGACGAGCGTGATCGGGGGCGTGAGCGGAGACAATTTCATTCTTTCCAAGCGCAGCGAGGCGAGATGTTGATGATGCGCACGACTGGAGAGTAGCGCCACGACCAGCAACGCCAGATAGATCAGATTTGACGCGAGGTAATAGAAAAAAAGCGTCTCGTTCGAAATGTCGAGAATCATGCGCATGTCAGGGTGCAACCGTCTCCGTTTTTTGCGCTGGCCGAATACGTATCATTGCGCCCAGCTGGTCCGCAGCGCTTTCTAGCGCCTGGAGTAATTGTTGCGATTCCGCACTTCCGCTGCGGACATCAGACTCCAGTGTTTCCACGATTGCGTCGAATTCTCCCCTCCGGTCTAGCTCGGCGATCATTGTCTGCAGTGCATAGGCATCCTCTGTCCTGGCTACTTCGCGCAGCACTTCTGTGATGTTGGGCATCTGCGCGAGGGCCGCGGCGCCGCGTTGACGCACGTGCCGGCTGCGGTCACATACTGCGCGGAAAAGGATCGGGAGTGAGCGCTGTTCCCGGAAGTGACCCAGGCTCGTCACGGCCCGTAAACGCACAAACCATTCCTCATCCCTGGCCAGCGTCGCCAGCGTCGGAAACGCAAATCCAAATTCCGTGTGAGCCAGTGCCCGTGCTGCGCAAGCCCGTACCTCTGGCAAAGAGTCAGCCGCAAGCAAGAGCACGTCGTCGCCCAGAGAAGCTGCCGTTCTCTCCGCGGGCATTTCAGCGATAACGCGCGCCAACAATTCCCGCTTCTCGCCGCGGGCCAGGAACAAATACGGAAAGACGATTCGCGGATTTGCACGTGTGCAGATCATGAGCGCGTTCAGCAGCGAGGTTCCTTTGAGTTTGAGTTCGCCGCCCAACAACCGTTCCAGCATCCCCTCCGCCGCCGTCGGAAGCCCGGTTCGCGCCAGGGCGCGTACCGCTGCCAGCTGCATACTCGCGTGCGGGTCGTCGAGCGCTGAAACGACAATCGGCACCGCTTCAGGCGCGCGGGTCCGGCCCAGACGCACAAGCGCCATCTCGCGGCGCCAGCCCAATTGCCTGCGGGCTTCAATCACCAGTCGATCCAGCAGGCCCGTCCTGCGCAGAAAGTTCACGAGCCTTTCAGCTTCGGGCGCACTGGCCGCATCGAGCCGATCCAGAGTCAAGGCGATAATTGCGTCTAACTGAACCCTAGTCGTGCGCCACTCTTCGGCGGGAATTTTGCCTGAAAGAATCTCGTGCCAGTGCTGCCGCACATAGAATTCTGCTTCTGCCAGCCGGTCGAAATAACGGCGCCGGACGGCGCGGCGCGCGAGAATGAATCCCACGAGCGCGAAAATCCCAAACACCGAAAACAGGATCGCCCGGACGACGAAGCTGGCGGCCTCGACGCTAATCGAGTGCAGCAATCGAATATCAGAAGCGTATGCCATAGCTTGCGCCGTAGATTCCTTCCGAATTTCCGCCGTTGCGGTCCTGCCATGCAAAATAAAAGTTCACGAACTGCCGTTCCGTAAAGCCCAGCCGAAATCCACCACCGTAGGTCCGCGAGGCGAATGCGCTAAGCTGGTCGAGTTCGCTGAAGTTCTCCGAGCCGACGGCAAACGTCACGTTGGGCATGAATCTCTCTGGACGGACATGCGGAAAAGGAAATTCCAACCGCGAGTAACCGGACGGCTCCCACGCGACGGGCGTGCCGGCGAATCCGCTGCGGGCCCCGCTTGCTGAAAACGTCCACCGGTATTCTCGAGCGAAGTCCGCGGCAACGGTCCCGGTGAGCACGAGAGCATGCGCACCTTGGTACCATAGCCAGTGTTGGTTGTAGGTCGCTTCCATGCCGCGCAGCGGCGCACGTTCTGAGAGTCGGAACCCGCGGCCGTATTCGAAGTACGTCTCGGTACTTGGAATAATGCCTTGCGCGTTTCCCGCCCCCGCACCGACGGTCAGCCAGTTTCCGCCGCGAAAACGATGTGCCACTGCTGCAACGTCTTTCTGCGCCTCCATACCAAAACGCTGGTATGAGTCTGTCTCGTTCGAGAAAGTCCAGCGTTCGTTTGGCTTTGCAACAAACACGACGGCCTGAGCATTGGCCGCGCCGGTATAGCTGAAGGTATCCGTTTCGTTGGTAAAGGCGACTTCGAAGTGAGGTGGCGGTTCCAGCGAGCGCAGACCAGCGGTCGTTTGATCGCTGGTGGCGGAGATGCTTGCAGGGTCAACCGCAAGAGCCTTCAAGAAATCCGCGCGGGCCTCACGACGGCGACCCAACGCTAGGAGAACTCGCCCGCGCTCGTTGTAGACATCCGCGCGCGGAGGTGGAATTTGCAGCGCAGCGTCCAGCAGCGAAAGCGCATCCGCATTGCGGCCCTCTTGCGCGAGCAACGTGGCCAGACCAAGCAAGTAGTCACCATCGCGCGGCGAAAACTGGAGGGCGCGCCGATACGCTACTTCGGCTTCGACGCGATGGCCTGTCCATGCAAGAAGCCGCGCCCGCCAGCCGAGCGCATCCGAGTCGTCTGGTGCGATTGCCAGCCGGCGATCGACGAGTTTCTGTGCGGAGGCCAGGTCGTGCGCGGCCACACGCGCGTGCACTTGCTCGGACCAATCCTCGGTTGCTTGCCCGGGTGCCGTTTGTCCCGCCACAATCGGGGCGTAGCCTGCGTAGATTACGATCACGCAGACCGCCGCGAGAAGCCGCAAGGGCCGCGAACGGCGGGGCACTCGATCAGTTAGGCACACTCCCACGCCCAGGGAAAGAGCACGGGAGCAGCCAATTTGCGCTCACAGATTGGTGATATTGTTTTGTTTGCAACTACGGTACTGGCTTAGTTTCTGTAGGTTACAGCTTTCCATTCCACACGAGGGCCGCCGCTCGAGTTTGGGGTTCGATTGTGAGATTAGTGCCAAAGAGTGACACTCCCGGTCGACGCATGTGACAAAAAACGCCTCTCCGACTGGCGAGCCTGCGGTTGTCCCCGTGCGGAAAAGCGCTGACGGGGCCGTCAAATCCTATGCAGCAAGTGCAAGGCATATCCACCAATGCCGGAGAACGTGTCTGCCCATCCATGCGCAAGCATCGTCGGCCTCAGCGACTTTCGCACTGCGGCAACGGACCCGAAGAGCAATCCATAAACAAAAATAATCGCCATCTCTGTAATTCCTTGATACCCGTGGCCTATACCGAAAACAATTGCCTGAATCACGACCGCGGCCCACACGCTGCCGGTTATGGCACGAAACTGTGCCTGCAAATACCCACGGAAAACATACTCCTCGCAAAAGCCGGCCGTTGCCGAAAGGACGATCCACACCGCCAGTTCCGGCAGCGAGTGGGGCACGAGCGCCGCGACAACTTTCGTCCCAGCCGGCTTGAGCAGGAAATTCAAAGTTCCACCGATGGTTAGGAATGCAATCCAAACACCGAATGCCACCGCAATGTCGATGCCGAAGTCTCCCATCGTGGCCCATCGGCCGCCAATTCGTTGAGCCGCGCGAGTGCCGCGCGATAGCTTCTCGCCTAGATAGACGTATGTGAAGAGCACCCATTCGAGGATCAGCGTCGTAACGTATGTAAACATGCGCGCCTGCGGGATCGCCCCAGACTTCCGCGTATTCACGTATCCCACCGCCGACACACCGAATATGACTGCCAAAAGCAGTATCGTGTGCCACAGAGGAGCGATCCGTTGGCGTTGCGACGGTGAATCCAAATTGCTCAGGGGTGCAGCTTGTGTGGCATCAGCCATTCGATGTGCGCCTCGGCGCAGCGCAGAAGCCTAGCGTGACCGTGCGGCTTCGTCAAATTGAATCGGCGTATTTTGCTGAGGACTTACCATGAATCCTCCGCTTCACTCATATCTGAGCGCAACCATCGGATCCACGCGCGTCGCGCGTCGCGCAGGAACGTAGCATGCCGCAAACGCAACCAGAACAAGCAGCACAGCGACGGCGACGATGGTGACCGGATCATCGGCATGCACGTCGTAAAGCATCGTCGCCAAATATCGGGTCACGCTAAGCGCCACGCCGATGCCCACTGCGGCGCCAGCAACTGCCAGCGCAATTCCCTGTCCCAGTACGAGCTTCAGTACGTTCGCTGGCTGCGCGCCAAGCGCCATGCGGATCCCGATTTCGCGCGTTCGCCGCGACACTTCATACGAGAGCAGTCCGTACAGTCCGATCGACGCCAGCACCAATGCCAGTACCCCAAAAAATCCCGATACCCGCGCAATCAGTCGCTGCTCAAACAGCAGCCGGTCGATTTGCGCCGACTCCGTCGTCACGTTGTAGAGCGGCAGGTTCGCGTTCATCTCCGCCACCGCTTTACGCACTGCCGGGATGATCGCCTGCAAATCGGTCGCCGTGCGCAACTCGAAAGACGCTCCCATCATCCCTGTAACTCCGGCCTGTGGGGTATACATCATGGCGTGAATGTCGCGCCGCAAATCGTTATACTTTGAGTCCCGTACCATGCCAACAATTTCCCAACCCGCATTGGCCGGGCCATTCGCGCTTGCCGGCGCTTGGCCGAATTGCTTTCCGAGCGGATTCTCCCGCCCGAGATACTGCTTCACAAACTCCTGGTTCACAATCACTGGCGTTGGCGCTGATGTTGGAGTGCCGCCGCGGTTCGCAGCAGCCAAGTCGTAATCGGCGCTGTTGAAGTCGCGCCCCGCTATAAACGGAATGCGCATCGTGCTGAAAAACCCAGACCCAACGGCAAGCACGTCCGCGTCGGATTCCTGATCCTCTGGTGTTCCCGGCCAGTGAAAACCCGTAACCATCAGGCCGCCACTCAACAGCGGCATTTGCGAGTAGCTGACCGCACTCACTCCCGGCGTTGCAGATAGCCGGCCCAGCAGGTCGCGGTAAAAACTGTCCAACTGTGCGTTACTGTAACCGGCCTGACTCGGATTCACGCTGAAGTTGACAATGTTTCGCGCATCGAACCCCAAATCCACGCTGCGCAGATTTTGCAGCGTTCGCACCAGCAGTCCCGCTCCGATCAGCACGACCACGGCCAGGGCCACTTGCGCCACCACGAGACCGTTCCCGATGCTGAACCACTTTGCCCCAGCGTGACCGGCACCTGCCGAGCCCCCCTCGCCTTCCTTGAGCGCGGGCGTCAGATCCACACGGATACTGCGAAACGCCGGCGCAATGCCAAACAGGATTCCGGTAAGCAACGAAACCCCGATCGTGAATAACAGAACGCGGGTATCGATCCCCGTCGCAAACGCAATCGGCCGCGTTTGATTGCTCGACACAAACGATACAATCGCGTGCGCGCCCCAGTAGGCAAACAGCACGCCAAGGATGCCGCCCAAGATGGAAAGGATTAGGCTCTCCGTCAGCAACTGGCGCACTACGCGAGCCCTGCCCGCGCCCAGCGTCAGCCGCACCGCCATTTCCTTTCGCCGCGCAGCCGCCCGAGCCAGCATCAAGCCCGCCACATTAGCGCATGCAATCAGCAAAATGATTCCTACGGCGAGCATCAGCACGTACAACGGATGGGAAAAGCGGTCGCGCTGGCCGGTCAATCCGGTTTGCGCCGGCACAAGTGTGATTTCCGGGTTGTCCGCGGCCACCGAGAATGTGTGCGGCCCGTTCTCTGCCGCACGGCCCTCGGGCGCACCCGCTGGCGCGGGGCCCTGCGGTCCGCCCAACATCATTTTCTTCCCCGCCGATCCCGGCCCCGTTCCGGCGGGTGCCGCTTTTCCCGTTCCGTTTCCGGGAGCCGCGCCGGGCCCAAAGAAAAAATTGGCCTTGGCATTTTTGTTTCCCTGCTCCGGCACTCCGCCTCCGCCGAACGGTGCGTTTCCTGCGCCTCGCGGCGCTGGTCCTGCTCCGGGTCCTGCCATAGTGAGTTGCATCGTCCTGCCGCCACCACCTGGCCCGCTTGGTCCCCCTCCAGGTCCTCCGCCTGGCCCGCCACCGTGGAACATTGGCACCACACCGTGAAGCATTTCGTTGCGGAAGATTCCGCTAATCTCAGCCTGGGTTTGCGCCACCTGCGCGCCAGGTTTCATTCGTCCGACAATCGTCAGCCACCACGTCGCCGGATCATCTTCGCGTTTGAACCCGCCCAGCCGGTCAATCACCTGCTCCCGTGGATTGATTTTCTCATCCACAGACAGCGGAACCCACACGTCGTAGTCGCTCCCCGGCGAGATTCCGGTAAACCTCGACTCCGCCACTCCAATGATCGTGAACACGACGTTGTTCAGCTCGATCGTTCGGCCAATCACGTCGTGCGAACCTCCAAACGCGCTCTGCCAGTAACCATAGTTCAGAACGGCTACCGGCGCCGCCGTGCGTCTGTCATCGCTCGCTTCAATCAAACGCCCTGCCGCCGACTTCACGCCCATGGTGCGGAAAAAATCTCCGGAGACTGCCTGCCCGTTGATCACCGTCGCCGGCCCGTTGCCGGTCAGGTTAAGTTGCCCTTCGCCGACGAACGCCGCGATCCCCGAAAACGCTCCGGACTGCTCGAACCGGCGAAACAGCGGCTCGGAAAGCGAACAGCCGGATGGGTTCTGGCTGCCCAGCAGCCCCATTTGCATCGGGCAATCACCGCTAGACATATAGCCGTGAATGTCCGGCGCATGCCGGGCGCTCCACTTCAGTACCGCCAACTGCGACGGGTCTTTCACCGGCAGCGAACGCAGCATCACGGCATCGACGAGGCTGAAAATGGCCGTGTTCGCACCAATCCCCAACGCCAGCGTCAGGATTGCGATGGCCGCAAATCCGGGCGACTTTGCAAGTACACGCAGCCCATATCGAATATCCTGCAGGAGTTTATTCACAGTGCGCCCCCGGCGGCTGATAGCCGCAGCTATGCTACGTATTCAGACGCAGGCAGGCAAGTTTGGAGAGCAGGTCATTCCTTCGAAAACAGCTTCAGGCGACCTGGGCGACAGGCCCGAGTGTCGCCTTGGACCCTTAAACATCCCTCTATCTCTAGAATACTTTCATCGTTCCTGGTGCTTCGAAGAAGCCTGGATTATTCATAGCGTAACGCCACCATGGGATCCACGCGCGTCGCGCGTTGCGCAGGAATGTAGCACGCGGCCAGCGCCACCAGCGCAAGCAGCACGGCTGCGCCGATCATTGTCGCCGGGTCGTTCGCTTGTATGTCGTAAAGCATGGACTTCAGGAATCGCGTCACGCCGAGCGCGACGCCAATTCCCACGACTGCGCCCGCGATCGCCAGCAGAATTCCCTGCCCTACGACCAAACGCAGCACGTCGCGCTGCTGCGCACCGAGCGCCATGCGAATGCCGATCTCCCGCGTCCGCCGAGATACTTCATATGCGAGCAGTCCATACAGCCCGATGCACGCCAGCACCAGTGCCAGCACGCCAAAAAATCCCGACAGCCGTGCAATCATGCGCTCCTGAAAAAGCAGCTGATCGATCAGCTCGGTTTGCGTGTGAACTTCAAAGACCGGCAGATTGCCATCCATCTGGCTCACAATGTTGCGGATCAGCGGGGTAATCGCTGTCGGATTCATGCTCGTGCGCACCTCGAAGCTCGTGTTTCCTCCGCTTGAAGGTACATACATCGTCGGGTCCATGGGGCTCCGCAAATCCTGATACTTCGCGTCGCTCACCACGCCGACAATCATCCATCCCGGACTTGCCCAGTCACCCTTTGCCGGATCTGCTTCGCGCTCGCCGAAATGTTGCCCCAGCGGATTCACCTTCGGGAAGTATTTCTGCACAAACAGTTTATTGACGATCACTGGCACTGGCGCATCGTTCGCCGCGCTGTTCGTTGCCGTCGTCGCAACGCTTGCGGATGCCGCGCCGACGCTTGGGGGTGAGATACCTGCTTCTTTCGCTTCTGCCGCAGCCTCGCGTTCCCTCTCCTTCTCCTCCGCAACTTCCGCGCCTGCAAAATCCGCCGAGTTGAAATTCCGTCCTGCGAGCAATCGCATGTGCATCATCGCGAAAAAGCTCGAGCCTACCGGTAAATAATCCGCATCCGACTCTTCGTCCTTGGGCGTGCCCTTCAGGTGAAAGCCCGTGTCCCACAGACTGCCGCTCAGCAGCGTACTATTCGAATAGCTCACTGCCTCCACGCCGGGAAGCGCTGCAAGCCGGTCCTGTAAATTCCGGTAAAAGGTGTCGATTTGCGGGGTTTGGTATCCAATAAGCGTCGGATCCAAACTGAACGTCAGCAAGTTTCGGGTGTCGAATCCGGGGTCCACGTTTCTCAAATTTTGCAGCGTGCGCACCAGAAGGCCCGCGCCCACCAGCACCACCACCGCGAGCGCCACCTGCGCGACCACAAGCCCGTTGCCCAAACTGAACCATTTGCTGGCTGCGCGTCCCTCTGCCGCCGAACTACCCGTGCCTTCCTTCAGCGCCGGAGTCAAATCGACGCGCGTCCCCCGAAACGCAGGCGCGAGCCCGAAAATAATTCCCGTCAACACCGCTGCGGCGAACGTGAAGAGCAGCACGCGCCCGTCGATTCCCGGATGGAACCCAAAGGCTTCCTCCGAATTGCTCGCGAACAACGAAACCATCGCGTGCGTTCCCCAGATGGCAAACAAAATTCCCAGGGCCCCGCCAACGAGCGAAAGAAAAACGCTTTCCGTCAGCAATTGCCGCACGATTCTTTTTCGTCCCGCGCCCAGCGCCAGCCGCACCGCAATTTCTTTTTGCCGCGCCGTCGCTCGCGAAAGCAGCAGCCCGGCCACATTTGCGCACGCAATCAGCAGCACGATTCCCACCGCCATCATGAGCACATACAACTCCGTGGAAATCCCGGTCTTCTCGCCCGTCAGCCCCGATTCCGCCGGCAGCGCCGCAACTCTTGGATCGTCTTCGGACTTCGAAAGCGGCTTCACGCCGTGCAGCATGTCGTTGCGGAAAAGCGTTGTGACCTCAGCCTGCGCCTGTGTTCGCGCGACGCCCGGCTTCAGCCTTCCAATTATCACCAACCACCAGCTGTAAATATCCGTTGGCCGCGCCTTCACCCAGGTATGCGGGCTAAGCGGCACCAGTGACGAAAGCGGAACCCATACGTCGTGCACGCGGCCGGGGCTCAGGCTGTTGAAGCGCGCATCTGCGACTCCGATGATCGTGAACGGCACATTGTTGAGGCGAACTGTTTTTCCAATCGCCGATGGTGACCCACCGAACTCTGTTTTCCAGTAGGCGTAATTCAGCACCACCACCGGCTGCGCCGAGACCGAATCGTCCCCAGGAGCAATCAGGCGCCCCGCCGCGGGGCGAACCCCGAGCAGCGGAAAAAATTCCCCGGAGACCGCTTCGGCACTCAAAACGCTCGCGGTTCCGTTGCCACTCAGGTCAAGCTGGCCCCCGTTCGCAAATGCCGCAACGTTCGAGAACGAGTTCGCGTGCGCAGCCACCCGCTCGAAAAACGGCTGCGAAAACGAACAACTGGACGATGGCCCATTGCGCTCCCTGTGCTGGTCGCAGTCGCCGTAGCTACTGCTGTTGTGCATACCCGGGGCTTTGTTCGCGCTCCATTTCAAGACCACCAGACTCTGCGAATCCTGCACAGGCAGCGACCGCATGAGGATGCCGTCGATCAGGCTGAAGATGGCGGTGTTGGCGCCGATACCGAGCGCCAGAGTGAGAATTGCCACCGCGGCGAACCCCGGTGACTTCGCCAGCATGCGGATTCCATAGCGCAGGTCCTGCAGCAAAGTATTCATTGGCGTTCCCTCGAACGTGCAATAAACTCAGTTCAACAGAGGCGCAAACAGGGCCGAAATTCATCGACCAGAAGCTCGCCGACGCTTTGTTGTGTGCAACTTACCAGCATCTCGAATCATCAGCGTGTTGCGATCAGGATGATTCGCCTTTTGCTCACTTGCTTCTCGCTGTGAGTCACCGGACTCTCCAGATACCGGAGAACCGCTCCGGCCTTCAAGACTGCCGAGCAAGCACTTTTGTTAACGAAACACGCGGGCGCCTACTCCTACGAAAATAGCCCTTAGTTAGGCCGTCTGCGCGATTGGCTGGAGTGTGACTTTATGGCCGAGGCGCTCGAGCCGTCGCACCAGCGAACGACGGATGCGGTTGACATCGATCCGGTCAAAGTGGTCCGCACCCAG
>DASYZX010000008.1:0-80017 GCA_035945715.1 Candidatus Acidiferrales bacterium | reverse complement strand
ATATCTTCGTCGTGTAATACCTTCCCCCATTCCGTCAGTGGCTTGTTGGTTGTGAAGATCATCGGCCGTTTTCTCAGATGCCGATCGTTCACCACATGGAACAGGACGTTGGCGGCATCGGGTCCATACGTCAGATAGCCGGCCGGCCTACCGGCCGCGGGCACAGGGAGAGTTCTAGCTCTTCCGGCTATCGCCGGGCGTGCCAGAATTTCCGGAACGAGGAATGCCAGATTTTTCGGAACCGACATGCGGGAATCTTCGTTTGGTGCAAGACAGCAATTTCTGCGACTCGCTTGCTGTGCGCGATGTTCGAATCACCGATTGTCGCTGCGGGAGCTCTACAACCGATGAGAGACCAAGAAGTAGCAGCCAAGCTGGAAAAATGCAATGTTTTAGTGCATTTGCAAACGACCAACCGAAGCGACAATGTCGGTCGCTCGAAGATAAACTCGTGGTAATAGGGGGCTCTACAGTTAGGAAATTGGGCTTGAGACGGCCCCAGCTATACCTACTGGTGCCAGTGTTTGTCGCGTATCAGGTTTCCGAAGTGTCGAGATCTTCCAGTCTTACGTCACGTGTCTCGCGTATGAAGACCAGAGCCAGCATAGCAGCGGCTCCGTAGACCGCGTAAGTGAGAGGCAGATAGTACCAGCGATGAGCAACGTCCTGACCGATCAAAGTTGCTAGAAGAGGCGGCGCGAGCATTCCAGCGAAAATGCCCGACAAGCCGTAAGAAATACCAGCGCCCGAGTATCGAAACTTTGTCGGGAAGGTCTCGGAGCTGAGAATCGGCACGAGCCCGTGCAAAAATCCCATCCCGAAAAGCACAATCGCACATTCTAGAACGGCTGCGAGCACGATGTGCCTGCCCACGATTGCGAGGGCGAAGGGATAAGAGATCAACGTGGTCGCACCGATGGCAAAATAGGCGAGCTTTCTACGTTTGCAAATGTCGGCGAATGGCCCGCTGAGCAGCACTCCGGTGACATCGGCAAAGCGGCTAAGAAAAATGATGATCGCCGCAGTGGCCAACGGAATACCTGCGAGATGCATGAACGAGACGATGTAGGTTCCCGTGACGACGGTGTCGAGGTTCTGAAACGCGGAAACCATAGCCAGGAGAAGAAGCGGCGTTGCGTGCCTGCGAAAAACGGCGAAGCTGGGCAATCGCGCAAGCTGCTGCTTCTGTTTCAGTTGTTGAAAAAGAGGCGAGTCGGAGAGCTTGTAGCGCGCGACCAAGGCGGGAATCGCGATTACTGCGGAAAGCAACATAGCAACCCGCCATCCCGTCGTCGCAAAACTCTTTCTCAAGAGCAAGAACATTCCGCTCGCGGCCATTATGCCCAGGGCCAGGCCGAGATTAGCCAGCGACATCCAAAACGCCCGGGAGCGGCGTTTGGCCGCAAATTCCGCGAGCAAAGACGTAGCGCCGCCAAATTCACCTCCCACTCCGATCCCTTGAATGATGCGGAGGAGAACCAGGAGTGCCGGCGCCGCAATGCCGATCGTTGCATAGCCCGGAAGCAAGCCGGTCAGACACGTACTGCCTCCCACAACAACAATGTTTATCAGGAACGCGAACTTGCGCCCCGACCGGTCGCCAAAGTGCCCGAAAATGAAGGCACCAAGCAGGCGCGCGGGGTGCCCGGCGGCATACGCCAAATAGGAAAACACCAAGGCTTGTGTTGGAGGCAACTTAGGGAAGAAGATTTGCGGAAAGGCGCTCGCCGCTGCGAGCCCGAAAATCGCAAAATCATAGAACTCCACCAGGACACCGGCGGTTGCGGAAAAAGCCAGAATGACCAATGTTCGAGTATCGGCGCTTGGGACAGAACTCTCGGACACGTAAGGCGGACCATTAGAAAGGTTCTTGGCAACCGGCAAGTTCAGAAGAGAAGTCATGAGCGTCTCCCCCATGCGGACCAGAGTATCGCCGACGGCATCATGAAGCTGGGATTGTCCAACCGTGCCAGATCCTCATCGAATTGTCGCGGGGTGATGTAATTGGCCTCGATTAACGCTTCTCGGAGCTGTTCGAAGTTCGCCCGCATCATCGCGATACCAGGAGATCCGCTTTGCCACATAAATAATTGCGCCGACGCTCCCACGCTGATCAATCCGCTTTCTCGCAGTAACCCGGAAAGCAGTCGTCCATACCGACGATTCACGCCACCATCTTCCAAAAGTCTCAGCAGTGCAACATGGGTCTGCAAAAGCGCTTCACCTGAACGGAGTGTGGGATCCGGCGGAATGGAGCAGCTGTCGTATTCCTCTATCAAAAGCCAGCCGCCAGGCCTTAAGCTCGAGATCATCTGCGCCAGGGCGGCGTCGCGCTCAGGAACGTGCATGAGGACGAGGCGGGTATGAATCAGATCAAAGGCTGCCTCTGGCAAAGGGTCGGTGCCTATGTTGTGGCGGCAGACCTCCAGATTTGGACCCTGCAAAGGTTCTAGAAAACGGGTATCAAGGTCCGTTGTCAGTACGTGGCCAGTGGAACCGACACGGTCTGCGAGCCACTTGGCAATCGTTCCGCCTCCGCCTCCAATTTCAAGGCAATGCCAGCCACTAGCGACCCCGAGGCCTTCCAAGTGCCGAACGGTTCCACAGTCGTAGATCGTGGAAAGTGCCGCCAATCTGGTTTGCGCCTCCTTGCCGCTGTTAACTAGGACATAGCCAGTGCCATCGGTTTGGACGCGTCCCATGTGCTTCCCCTTACGGCTGATGATTCTGACGCCGCTGATCTCTCTGAGCTGTGGCTTGATTTAGGGGCACGGCGGCCTATAATACAAGCTCAAAAACATCAACAATTGTTGAGAATCACTTAATGATTGATTTTACGTCTCGCCAGCTCCGGGCCTTTTTGTTGGTCGCGCAGCATCGCA
Organism: Candidatus Acidiferrales bacterium; assembly: GCA_035945715.1. Classification (GTDB taxonomy): domain Bacteria; phylum Acidobacteriota; class Terriglobia; order Acidiferrales; family UBA7541; genus DAHUXN01. The sequence goes on along the minus strand of DASYZX010000008.1, from coordinate 77,135 downwards.
GCTTCACACGAGCCGCTGGCCTGCTGTTCATCACCCCTTCTGGGCTGAGCGTCTTGATCAAGGAGTTGGAGAACCAACTGGGCGTGAGGCTTTTCGACCGCACGACGCGACAGGTTGCCCTTACCGCGTCGGGAACCGAATTGCTCATGGCTGTTCAGCGCAACCTTGATGAGCTAGACAGGTCTCTGTCGCGAACCGCGCGAACCAAGGAGACCCTGGGCCCGCCCCTATCAGTTGGCGCGCCACCCTTTTGGGCAGCCGGAGGCGTAGCGCAAGCCATAAAAGCATTCCGTCCCTGTAGGCCGGAGCTTCTGCTACAGGTATTCGATGGTGATGCCGCCACGATTTTAGGGAAGGTCGAGTCCGGGGAACTCGATATGGGACTTGGTTTCTTCTTCAAGCATGTTCCCGGTATCCGGCGGATCCTATTGTTCCGTTTTTCTCTCATGGTGATAAGAGCGGATCCCGGGCATGCGTCCTCCCGTCCTACGGCGAGTTGGGCCTCGTTGAGGGGAGAGAGGTTCGTTACCTTGCAGCCGTCCCTACCCATGCAGCAGTTCATTGACAGGAACCTGATGAAGACGGGTACCAGCTACCAACCTAGTCTTGTTGTGAACTATCTCTTCACGCAAATCGCTATGGTCGAAGCGGGAGCGGGAATCGCTGTCGTTCCTTCCTTGGCACTGCCGGAATGTCGGAATAGAGGACTCCTGATGAGTTCTTTGGTCAATCCAACTGTGCACCTTGACTTCTACCAGATTCGGAAAGGAGGCAGGAAGCTTTCGCCAGTTGCGGAAGAGTTCACTGCATTCTTGAAGAACTACATCGTCGAGTGGGCCGGGAAATCCGGCCTAGTCTGAAGCAGATAAACCAACCCCGCCGAGTATTGCTTCACGCCGATCCTGTTCCTACTCTACGTCCGGAACTTGCGATTCCTACCTGTGGTCTCTACCTTGTGACAGGTAGGACGCGTGGTGAAACCTTAGTGAGCAAAGGGTTCGTCGCTTGGAGCGTCAGGGTAAACGTCTACCTGAGGTGTATCCGTCGGTCACGATTTGTGCACAACTTGTGTACAAGAAGGCGGGTCTGAAGGGCTTGAAAATTGACCTAAGCAACGCAAAATCAACAACAGACTCTTGAGCTACAGGCCCGTCGGAGGAAGTGGTTTTAGCATGAGAGGTCGCACGGCCTATCGGAGGGAACGGAGGGTTTACGGCGCACCGCGGGCACGCTGCGGCGCGGACCATTCGGGGATGTGTGCGAGGGATTCGGCGATGCGGTGGTGGACGTAGTGCAGTTCTTCGTCGGTAATGCAATAGGGGGGCAAAATGTAAATCACGTTGCCGAGCGGGCGCAGCAAAATGCCGGCGTCGAGGAAAAAATCATAGAGCTTGGGGCGAAGGCGCGAGAAATATCCAGGGTCGTCGGCGCGCAATTCAACGGCTGCGACCGTGCCGATGCTGCGAACATTGCCGACGGCAGGATGATTTTCGATGGCGGCGAGGCGCTGCTGGTGAATCTTTGAAATCGTGTTGATGCGCTCGAAGACAGGCTCGTTCTCAAAGATTTTGAAACTGGCAACGGCGGCAGCGGCGGCGATGGGATTTCCGGTGTAGGAATGTCCGTGATAGAACGCGCGGCCGCGATCACCGCTGACGAAAGCGCGGTGAATTTCTTCCGTGCAAACGGTGGCTGCGAGCGGCAGAACTCCTCCAGTGAGTCCTTTCGAAAGACACATCAGATCGGGCACGACGGCGGCGAGTTCGCAGGCGAACATTTTGCCGCAGCGGCCGAAACCAGTGAGCACTTCGTCGGCGATGAGCAACACGCCGTATTCGCTGCAAAGCTGGCGCACACGCTGCAGGAATTCCTGCGGATGAACGATCATGCCGCCCGCGCCCTGGAGCAAAGGTTCGACGATCACGGCAGCGATTTCCGAGTGTTTTTCTTCGAGCAGACGTGCGAGCAGTCCGATGCAGTCGATGTCACAGGTGGCGCGCGTTTTGCCGACGGGGCAGCGGTAGCAGTACGCGCTGTGAACGCGATGCACGGGAAAAAGAAAATTGCGGAACGGTTCGCTGAACGCGGAGCGCGCGCCGACGGACATCGCTCCGACGGTGTCTCCGTGATAAGCGTGTTCGAGCGCAACGATGGAACTTTTCTGTGGTCGGCCGACATTTTGCCAGTACTGAACGGCAATTTTCAGAGCGACTTCAACGGCTGTGGAACCGTCGTCGGAAAAGAAAATGCTTTCGAGTTCGCGCGGGAGGATTCGGCGAAGACACGCGGCGAGTGCCTCGATGCGGTCGTGGGTGAAACCGGCGAGCAAAACATGGTCGATTTTTCCGGTCTGCTCGGCGATGGCGGACATGATGGCGGGATGGCAGTGGCCGTGGAGATTTGTCCACCAGGAGGAAATGGCGTCGATGACGCGGCGACCGTCGGCGGTGTAAAGATAAACGCCCTGCGCTCTTGTGATGCGAAGCGGAGGCGAGTCGAGAGCTTCCTGAGTGAAAGGATGCCAGACGTGCAATGAAGCATTCATCGGGTGAGGGCCTTGGCGTCGAAATGCTTCCGAAATACTTGCAACAGTGTACCGCGATTGATTTTCGGTAAAAAGGGCACGGCGCCGACGACTCCGATTCCTCCGTAGTGTTCGATGGCGCGGCGATTGGCGCGATTGGGTCTGCCGACCATGACCACGCCGCGAAGATCAAGACGCGAGGCGCGCAACGCAGCGATGGAGAGCAGAGTGTGGTTGATGGTGCCGAGCGCGGTGCGCGAGACAAGAATCACAGGCAGCGAGAGACGGAGCATCAGATCGGTCATTAACTGCGTGGAGTTGATGGGGACGAGCGCGCCGCCCGCGCCTTCGACGATTAAGCTTTCGTGGGCGGCGATTTTTGGAAATTGTATTCTGCGAAGTTCAATGCGAATGCCGGCGCGCTGCGCGGCGAGATGCGGCGACACGGGAGGAGAAAAGCGGTAGACCTCGGGAAGCGTGCGATTGCGCGGTAACGCGGCGAGACGAATCACAGTGGCGCGATCTGTGCCGTCGCGCGTGCCGGTCTGGATCGGCTTCCAATACATTGCGTCGAGCGCGGCGCAGAGGAGCGCAGCGACGGTCGTTTTGCCGACGGCCGTGTCGGTCCCGGTGATGAAAAAACGGCTAGGCATTGATTTCATGAGTCGGAGTCGCCAGACGCACGACTTGCCTGAGGGGTTGAAGCCCCCAGTCAAGGCCAGATTCTTCGGCATGGCTGAAGCCGTGCCCTGACAAATTCAAAAAAAAAGTTTCTGCCCCGCGCAGCTGTGAGCGCGCGCCCAACGTGACCCGTTTTTCGCCAAAGACAGGGACGTGCAGACCGGAAGGCAAACGACACGGCCGGCGCAGTAACAGGTCGCATTGATAAGGCGGCTAAACATGCGCAAGCGATGTGTTGCGAGCAGATGCCGATGCAATGAGCGCCTGGGCCAGGCGGTGAACATCCTCGAAGGAAATTGCGCTGGTCAAAGACAGACGAATGCGCGCGGTGCCTGGCGGCACGGTGGGAGGGCGAATGGCTTTGAGGGCGAATCCGGCAGACTGCAATTCCGCGGCGACGTGCAATGCAGTTTCGTTGGAGCCAAGAATTACGGGGACGATGGGTGTGTCTCCCGAGTTGCAAGGCAAGCCGCCAGCCGCGAGCGCGGCGCGGAGGGCGGTCGAGACTTGACGCAGATGCGCGCGGCGATCATCGGCTCGGCGGACGAGGTCGAGAGCGGCGCGGATTTGATGCGCGATGTAGGGAGGATTCGCCGTGCTGAAAATGAAACTGCGAGCGTGATTCACGAGATAGTCTCTGACAGGCGCTGTGCAGCAAACGAATGCGCCACAGGAGGAAAGCGCCTTTCCGCACGGATCCACGGCGGCGAGAATTCGGCTGCGATCGGGCAGGCCAGCGAGGAGGCCGCGACCCTCGGGTCCGCAAACGCCGATGGCGTGGGCTTCATCGACAATGAGGTCGGCGCCATAGGTTTGTGCGAGTTTTGTTAGGGCTTCGAGGGGCGCCACGTCGCCTTCCATGCTGAAAATGCTTTCAGTGACGATGAGTTTCGCGCCGGGCGCGTTTGCGTTCTGCTGAAGCGCACGTTCGAGGAATTGCAGGTCACGATGCGGGTAAATTATTTTTTGTGCGCGGGAAAGGCGAATGCCGTCGATGAGGCTGGCGTGGTTGAGCGCGTCGGAAAAGGCGATGTCGCTCGGTTGCAAGATCGAGCTGAGCAGTCCGACGTTGGCAGCATAGCCGGAGCTAAAATAGAGAGCGGATTCGGCGCCGGTGAAGGCGGCGAATTCAGATTCGATCTCTAGCCAGTCGCGTGAATTCCCGGAGAGCAAGCGCGAGCCGACGGAGCCAACGCGCGCGGAAGCAGAAACGGCCGCAAGGACGGCGCGATGCAACCGCGTGTCGGATGCGAGTCCGAGATAGTCGTTGGAGCAAAGGTCGATGCCGCGCGAAATGTCGAGCGAGCGAAATTGCGAATGCTCGTGAAGCGCGCGAAGTTCGGCGTCGATGCGAGCGCGGAGGCAAGTCTCGGGCGATAACGGGTCAGTTTGAATTTTGACTCCTTGTGCCACGATCAATGAAATTCAAACTGACCCGCCACCCAGGGGACTTTCTGGTTGAATCAGGCACGCGCCATCGCCCTCATGCCGAGATCGCCGAGCAGGGACATGTCGTTGTCGATGGAGGGATTCGGCGTGGTGAGAAGTTTTTCTCCGGTGAAAATGGAATTCGCGCCGGCGAGGAAACAGAGCGCGACGGCTTCACGGGAAAGTTTGTGCCGTCCGCCGGAGAGGCGCACGCGCGAAGCGGGCATGAGGATTCGCGCGGCGGCAATGGCGCGAACCATGACGAAAGGATCGAGCTCCGCCGCATCGGCGAGGGGAGTGCCTTCGACGCGTGCGAGAACGTTGATGGGAACGCTTTCGGGATGCGGATCGAGATTTGCGAGTTGGTGAAGCAAGCCGATGCGGTCCTCTTCGGATTCGCCGATGCCGAGAATTCCGCCGCAGCAAACGGTGATGCCCGCTTTGCGAACGTGCGCGATGGTTTGCAGGCGGTCTTCGTAGACGCGCGTGGTGATGATGTGGCCGTAAAATTCGGGCGACGTATCGAGATTGTGATTGTACGCGGTGAGTCCGGCCTCTTTCAGGCGGACGGCTTGCGATTCGGTGAGCATGCCGAGGGTGCAGCAGACTTCCAGATTGAGCGTGGCAACGCTGCGGATCATCTCGAGAACGGAGTTGAATTCTTTTCCCTCCGGAACATCGCGCCACGCGGCGCCCATGCAGAAACGCGTGGCACCGTCGGCCTTGGCGCGTTTCGCGGATTCGAGGACGTCGCGCGGGTCCATTAATCTCTGGCGCGCGACGCCAGTTTTGTAGTGAGCGCTCTGCGAGCAATACGCGCAGTCTTCAGGACACGCGCCCGTTTTTATGGAAAGCAGACGGCAGAGCTGAACTTCATCGGGCTGGTGAAATTCGCGATGAACCGACTGCGCCTGGAAAATCAGTTCGGGCAGAGGAGCGTTGAAAATCGAGCGAATTTCGTCGCGCGTCCAATCGTGGCGGATTTGCATTCCGAGAATTTCTCCTGCTAGGCCAGAGCGATGAGTTCGATTTCCACGCGAACATCGCGCGGCAGGCGGGCGACTTCGACGGTCGCGCGCGCCGGAGGATTGGCATGAAAATACTTACCATAGACTTCGTTCATGGCGGCGAATTCGCCCATGTCCTTGAGAAAAACGGTGGTTTTCACGGCCTTGTCGAGAGTTGAGCCGGCGGCTTCGACGATAGCTTTGAGGTTTTGCATGACGCGGTCGGTTTGCGCGGCGATGTCGCCTTCGACGAGCTGGCCGGTTGCTGGATCAAATGCGACCTGGCCGGAAATGAAAATGAATCCGTTGGCGCGAATGGCTTGCGAGTATGGGCCGATGGCTTTTGGGCCGTGCGCCGTTGAAATGACTTCCTTCACGATTCCTCCTATGAGAGCAAGAAAATTCAAACTGACCACTGGCGAATTCTACTTTTGATTACCGTCTGAGTCTTCGTAGCGAGCGCGAAAATCAGGCGGAATTCCGGGCTGCGCGAGCCAGGTGCGGAAAACGTCCGCCAAATTCCGATGGCATGCCTGTTCGAGAGCCGCGCGAAAATCGGAATAGTCGTATTGTTGCCCACGCAAAGCATAAACCATGTCGTGGATGGCGTGGGTGACATTTTGCTGGCCGCATTTGTCTTCGAGGGTGAAGAAAAAGAGCTGCATTTTGTCGCCGGCGAGCGCGAGCTGGGCTTCTGGATCGGTCCAAGCGAGCGACAGGATGGGTTTTTCGACGACGTTGGAGCGGTTGCTGTCATAGTCGTTCAAGATTGAGCGGATGGTAGGGTCACGGGTTGTGGCGGACGGGACACTTTCGTTCAGCGAAGTTACGGCATAGAGCGACAGGGCACCGCCAAGCGTCCAAGCCTCGGGACGGGGAACAATCAGGTGAGAAAACCAGGTTTGAGCGAGATCCATCGGGCCAAGCGCGCGGGCGGGGCCAGCAAGGGGCTTTTCAGAACCGGACGGCCAGTCGAAAACGACTCCGGGAAGCGCGGAGCGATTCCATGGGACGTTTTGCCCGCGCCCCGCTATAGGCGCCACGATGTCGTAAATCTGCTTCATTGAGCGTGGCAAAGGCGAGAAATTGCGCGAATAGAACTGTTGTGCTTCGGCGATTTGCGCGGTGCTGTGTTGCGCTCGGTCAGATGCTACTGGATTGGAAGACCAGATGGGGACGGTCGCGCCGCCGGCAGAGACGTTTTGTTCTTGGTACTGACCGGCGAGGACATAAGGATCAAAGTCAGCTTTGCGGATAAGGAAGCGGCGGCTGACTTCGCCGTTTCGTTTCTCTTTGCCACGCAGTTGGCCGCTGGCAGTAACGCGAAAATCGGCGGGAATAATTATGTTAAGAACCGTTCGATCGGGCCGCGTGGGGCTTGGCGCGAAGAGGCCTTTGAATCCAAGGAGCTGCGGGAACCAGCCTGAGTCGTTCAAATAGAAAGTGTTGGCGGCGAGGAAGATTCGCGGATCGCTTGCAGGTTGCGCGGCGAGGTCATACGAGAGAGAAAGATTTCGTTTCTCTTTCTGCCGCCACGGGGCAGGCAGGGGAACTCGCCAATCATCGGCGGCTTCAGCGGGGTTCTGCTGCGGAGCGATTTCCTTGCCGTCGATTTCCGCATGCAGACTGGCGCGCCCGAAGCCCTTTTCGCTGGGCAAAACGACGGCAATGAAATGAAGCGACGAACTGCCGATATTGGCGAGGCGATATTCGCTGTGAATGGACAGATGCGGCGGGTTGCCGGCGACGAAGTGGACGGTGAGCGTTTCTCTTTGGATTTGATAGCCGGGGGCGAGGGGCACTCCGCAGCTGGAAAGCAAAAGGATCAGGGATACCGCGACAACAGCGGCCGTCACGGGACAGCAGCGACGCCAGAAAGAGCGAATCAAGGCAGGAGAATTCTACCGGGCCAGCGGTCGCGGGTCTAGCGATCTAGAAAGTGAGCAATGATTCAGTTCGAATTTCGACCCTCTGTGTCATGATCAGGAAAATTCAAGCTGAGCCGCGTGAGATTGAAGAGTTCAGGTAAGGAGTTGGTGGCGCTCCCAGGGTAGAGGCGCCTGAGAATACTCTAGGGCTAGCGGCCGCCGGGGTAGCGGCGGAGGATTTGTGCGTCGGTCCATCCGCGGTGGCGAAGCGCGAGGATGTTTGGCGCTTCATTGTCGGGTACGCCGCGGCGAACGAGTTGGAGGAGGGTCGCTTCGCGCATGCCGGCATTTTTGAAATTCGCGAGCGATGCGCCGGAAAGAACCGGGAGAGACGAGGCGTGACGGTGCGCTTCCTCGAGGATGATTTGATCGGACAGGCCGGCGAGGCGCATGACCACTGCTTCTCCGCTCCACGAGCGAATGAGGTCGAGCTGAGCGAGCTGCATGATGGTCGGCTCTGCAATGCCGGCGCGAAACAGTTGCCCGATCTCGTCCCCGTTCTCGAAGTGTTCGTTGCGAGTGCGCGCCAGGCGAACCAGAGCGACGCAGTCTTCGTCGGAGAGTCCGGCTTGGCGGGCTCCGGCGATTTGCGTCACTTCGGCGTTGTTGATGTCCAAGCTGCGAAGAGTTTGAACTGTGGTGAAATTCATCCCTGCATTATCCAGAGGCGTCGTATCCAGTGGAACGATGTGCTTGCATCCAAACGTGAGAGACGCAAGGGCAATGATGGCGAGCAGGGTTCGGCAAGGCGTCGAAATGCGGCGCTGCTGCGGGCCGTGAATAGGGCCATGCGGCATATCTAGAGAAATTGTAGCGTTCAGAGCGGCGGCTGATGCGGGGCGATGTCGGAAGAGACAATGCAGGAATGGAACGCGAAAGGGATGGAACTAGACGTTGTAAACGCGGCCTATATCGAAGATGCCGGGGATCTTCTTGATTTGCAGAAGAATTTTTTCGAGCTGCTTGCGGTCGCGCACGTCCAAGGCGACTTCGATGCGCGCATGCAGGTGTTCGCCGACGCTTTCGAGAGTGCGGATATTGGCGTCGACGGCGCTGATTGCGGCGGTGATTTCGGCAAGCATTCCGGGGCGGTCTTCGGTGAGGATGCGGAGGCGAACGGGGAAGATCGAATTCGCCGGACCGGACCATTCGGCGGCGATGCGGCGCTCTGTTTCGTAAAGAAGATTCTGGACATTCGGACACGAAGTCGAGTGAACGGCCACGCCGCGGCCGCGTGTGACGTAGCCAACGATGTCGTCGCCGGGAATCGGATTGCAGCATTTGGCGCGATAGACCATCAAATCGTCGTGGCCGCGCACCTGGATGGTGGCCTGCTCCATACCGAGCATGCGCTTGACGGTGGAGACAAGCTTGGGAGCTTTTTCTTCGGTGGATTCCGCAAGAGTTTGACCGGAGGCTTTCGCGAGCACCTGGCGGGCCGGCCACTTGCCGTAGCCCAGGTCGGCGTGAAGATCTTCAATGCGCCCGCAGCCGTATTCATTTGCGACGCGCCGCCAGTCTGCGTCTGAAATCTTCCGCAGGCTAATGCCGCAGTTGCGGGCCTCGCGCTCAAGGAGGCGCCGGCCGACGGAAGTTGCTTCTTCCCGCTCGTGCAGATTGATCCAGTGGCGAATCTTGCTGCGGCTGCGCGAAGTGTGCACGAACTTGAGCCAGTCGCGACTGGGGCCGTGGCCTTTCTGGGTGATGATTTCGACAACATCACCATTGGTGAGCACATGGCGCAGGGGAACGATTTGGCCGTTCACTTTCGCGCCGACGCATTCATTGCCGACTTCGGTGTGGATGGAATACGCGAAGTCCACGGGCGTCGAGCCGCGACTCAGCACGACCACGCGGCCTTTGGGCGAAAACGTGTAGACCTCTTCGGGATATAAATCCACTTTCAGCGTGGAGAGGAACTCGCTGGGCTCCTCCATTTCCTGGACCCATTCGATGAGCTGACGCATCCAGACGACGCGCTGATCATCGGCATCATTGCCGGGCCGCCCCGACGGGCCATGGCCGTCTTTGTATTTCCAGTGTGCGGCGACGCCTTGCTCGGCAATGCGGTGCATTTCCTGAGTGCGAATCTGAATTTCGAACGGCTGGCCGGAGTGAATGACGGTGGTGTGCAAGGACTGGTACAGATTGGGGCGGGGCATGGCGATGTAATCTTTGAAACGGCCGGGCACGGGGCGCCAGATCTGGTGGACTACGCCGAGAGCGGCGTAACAGTTTTTCACGGTGTCGGTGATGACGCGCACGGCCATGAGGTCGTAAATCTGGTCGAGCGAACGCTGCTGCCGGAGCATTTTCTGGTGCAGGGAAAACAGTCCTTTGGTGCGGCCTTCGACTTCCGCCGGGATGCCGCTTTCGACCATCTTCTTGCGGATGGAGTCTTGCACTTCGTGCAGAAATTTCTCCTGAACCTTGTGGCGTGAGGTTGCTTTTTTCTGCAGTTCGAAAAATGCGTCGGGTTCGAGATAACGAAACGCCAAGTCTTCCAGCTCGCCGCGAATCAGCCCCATGCCGAGACGATTTGCAACCGGCGCGTAAATTTCGAGGGTTTCGCGGGCGATGCGCTGCTGGCGGTCAGGGGCCAGGTATTCGAGGGTGCGCATATTGTGGAGGCGGTCGGCGAGCTTGACCAGAATCACCCGCACATCGTTGACCATAGCCAGGAGCATCTTACGGACGTTTTCGGCCTGGCGGGCCTCCGGAGCGAGCAGGTCGATGCGGCTGATTTTGGTGGCGCCGCTTACGACGCGGGCAACATCGTCGCCAAACATGTCGGCGATTTTCTCAATGGGGATGCGTGTGTCTTCGACGATGTCGTGGAGGAGCGCGGCGCAGAGGGTGGTGACATCGAGCTTCATGTCCGCGAGGACGCCAGCAACGGCGAGGGGATGAGAGAGATAGAGATCGCCCGATTCGCGGCGCTGGGAACGATGCTGCTCGGAGGCGAAGTCGTAAGCGCGGCGGAGCAGATCGAGATCGTCACCGGGGCGGTTGCGACGCACGCGGTCCATTAGTTCGACGAAGCGCAGATCGAGAACGCGCTGCGCCGTTGGATCGGCGATGGGTTTTTGCTCTGGGCTCACAGCTTCCTTATTGTACGCCGAATCGGAAAATGTTTCAGAGAGAGCGCCGTGACGCTGAAAAAGTGCCATAAACGACAAGAACCGGCTGGCCGCGATAGCCAACCGGTTCCGATCGCAGAAAGCGGGGCTGTCTACTGCGAAGAGCCAGACTGCGGCGCAGTCATCTCCTTCTGATTGATTTCCTTGACCTTCTCGAGCAGATCATCGGCCTGCTTCTCATCCGCCTGGCGAGCATCTGAGCCAGTCTCCATATCCGCTTTCTGGCGGAGGAGGAGGTTCAGGTAAGCCATGGCGTTGGCATAATCGGGTTTGATCTGAATCGCTTTCTGGAGGTCGGTGATGCCTTCGTCCACCGTGGGCCCTTCTTGCTGAATGAACTGGTCCCGTATCGTGGGCGGCAGGGCATCGAGAGGTTTGATGGGCTTCTTCGCCTTCTGATTGTAGTCGGAACGCAACTGCGCGTTGGTGCGATAGGCGATCCAATAATCGAGGACGCCGACCCAGTAGTAAGCCGTGGAGTCGTTCGGATTAATCGACAACGCTTTCTGCTGATAGGTCTTGGCCTGTTCCATCATGTCGCGGTTAAACGGAGTAGAGGCCATGTTGTAGAGCATGGAGCCGATGCCACCGATGGCGGTCAGATTATTGGGCTCGGTCTCGAGCACTCCCTTCCACTCAGCGATGGCTTGTTCGCCGTAACGCTTATTCTCCGGAGATGGGGCTCCGGGAATGTACTGCTGCGCATAAGCCTGGGCCAGAAACAGGCGGGCGTTCATCAGCTTGGGATCGTTTGCCTCAGCATCCTTGAAGTAATCGATCGCGGCATCAAACTGAGAGTTCTTATACGCGTCGACGCCTTTATTGAGATCGTCCCGTGCCTTCAATTTGGCACAACCGGCAGTGCTCAGGGCAAAGGCTGCCGCGAGCACGATACATACTGGAACTGCATGGGATCTACGTTCCATCCCTCTCTCCTCGATGATTTTGTAAGCCCGCTCCGTTGCTGCGGATGAGCGATGAATTACCAACCTAGAGACGGGTCGGGGAAGCGCCCGGGCACACTACGCCGCCCGGACGCACGAGCTACTGTCCAGCCTCCATTTTGGCCGTGATTAAACCGACGTTGGTGATTCCGGAACCGCGCATGATGTCAATGGCGCGAGCCACGTAACCGAAGGAGGTATCGTCCTCGCCCTTTACAAAGGCAGTCTTATCGGCGCGTGTCTTGAAAACGTCGGTCAGTTGCGGACCGAGCTCGTTCCATGCAACGGGAGTCTGGTTGATCATGATCTTGCCGTCGGAGGCGACCTGGACCACGATGGTTGTGTTGTCCGGCGGCTGAGGCTTCTGATTCTTCGGAGGCGGTTGAGGTACCAGTGCGCTCAAGCCGGTCGGAGTCGTGGGCGTGATGGCCATGAAAATAATGATCAGTACAAGCAAAACATCGATCAGCGGAACGATGTTCGGCTCCGACATTGAAGTGCCGTGATGTCCTACCGAAATTCCCATTGTTCTTTCTCCTTACTCCGTAGGGCTCTTTATGGCGTGCCGGGAGTCGGCGGTGGCTGCGGCGAACTGGACTCGTCCTTGAGCGTCAGCAAGCCGATGTTTTCCACGCCGGCGTCGCGAACGGCGTCGACGACTTTCTTCACGTCGCCATACTTCGCAGCTTCATCGCTGCGAACATAAACGGTCTTGTCCAATTTGTTGGAGATCTTGTCGGAAACGGTTGAAGTGACTGAGGTGAGGGCGATTTCGTTGTTGCCGAGATAAAACCGGCCGTCGCGCGTGATCGCCAGCACCACGGCGTCATCGCGCTCCGCGGCGGGCATATTCTCCCAGTTCTTCGCCCTGGCCATGTCCACGAGCTGATGGTTATTCAGCATGGGGGTGATGACCATCATGATGATCAGCAGAACGAGCATGATATCCGCCATGGGAATGACGTTGGGGGAGGCCATGGTCGCGCCGACCTTGGGTTTGTACGCCATGACTTACTTCCTTCCGCCGCTCCGGCGCGTGATGAAATAGTTGACCAGCTCCATCGAGGAGTTGTCCATCTCGACGTCGAAAGCTTCGACTTTATTGGTGAAGTAGTTGTAGGTCCACACCGCGGGCACGGCGACGAGCAAGCCGAGAGCGGTGGTGACGAGGGCTTCCGCGATACCGCCGGCGACCGCGGAAAGACCGCTGGCATGTTGGGCCGCAATGCCTTTGAACGCGCCGATGATGCCCATGACCGTTCCGAACAGGCCGACGAAGGGCGCCGTGGCGCCGATGGTGGCCAAGCCGGAAAGGCCGCGCTTCATTTCGGCATGGACGATGGCGACCGAACGTTCGAGGCCGCGCTTCGCGGCTTCGATCACTTCTTCATCCGCGACCTGAGCCGAGGCCGCCTGAAATTCGGAGAGACCCGTAGCCACGACCTTGGCGATGTGGCTCTTCTTGTTGCGCTCGGCAATGGAGATTGCTTCATCGAGCTTGTTATCCTTCAGAGCGCCAGCCACTTGTTGCACGAAAACGCGAGACTGCTTGCGCGCCGCACTGTACATGAGCCAGCGGTCAATCATGATGCCGACTGACCATGCGGACATGATGAACAGAATAATTACGACGACCTTGGCGGGAATGTCCATCGTATGCCACATGGAGCGAATATCCCATCCGACAGCCGCGTTGCCACCGCCGCTGGCATCCTGGAAAAACAGGACAGCAGCGCACATAAGATTTGCAAACATAACGTTCGTTCCTCCTCGGAATTATCGAAAAGCATTTAGCAGCAAATGCAAGCTGCCTTCATTTCCCCCACTGCGAGCTGGCCGTCCTGGCGGGATCGTTCCCGCCAGGACGGCTTGAATTATTGGCCGAGATCAAACACGACGGAGATCGTCGTGTCCACCTTTACCGGCTGGGTGTTTAGAGTTGTCGGTGCATAACGCCACTGCCGAACCGCTTCCATCGCGCTTTGTCTCAGAAGGGCGGGCCCGGAGATAAAGGTGAGCTGCTGAATCGTGCCATCCTCGGCGATGATGGCGTGCAGCACCACGGTTCCAGAAACGTGGGCCATTTTCGCGATCTGCGGATACTCCGGCTTCACCTGATTGATGAGCTTCGCCGCCATTACGTTACCGCCTACTCTGAGAGGCTCGGTGGGTTTTGGCGGTGGCGGCAAACCCGGGGCTCCGCCAATGATGCCTCCCAATACGCCGCCCGATGAGCCGCCGGGCACTCCGCCCGGAACGCCGCCGGTGACACCGACATCCGGCTGGGGCTGCTGAACAATCTTCTCGATTTTCTTGGGGATCACCGTGGGCGCTTCAAATTTACTCTGAAAAACCTTGGGCTGAACTTTCACGTGAACGACCGCAGGCGGAGGAGGCGGCGGAGGAGGCGGCGGCGGGGCAGCCAAGAATGTAGTGCTCAACATTGCTGGGAGCGCGTTGGTGTAAATCAGCGGGATCAGGATCAGGATGAACAGGACAAGCGCCTGAATGCCGACCGACAACCAGAAGCTCCATACTTTATTCGTTTTTGATTTGTTCGTTGATTCGACAAGTTGGTCGAACATGTTTTACCTCCTTGCTGTAGCCAGTCGCTTCTCCGCGCGCTTATCCGCGGAAGAAGCGGCGGGCATCGTGGCCCCTTGGCCACGCCATTTATTCCAAATGACAACGATGGGTGCCGCTATTCCAAAACTGGAGTAGGTTCCTACCACAACGCCGATCACCATAGCAAAGGAGAAACTGCGCAACACCTGTCCGCCAAAAACGAAAAGGAGAAAGACGGTGAGAAAGGTAAGGCCGCTGGTCAGGATGGTGCGCGAAAGAGTCTGATTGATGGAGCGGTTGATGATGGCGGGGAGCGGTTCGCGGCGCATCAAGCGCAGGTTTTCGCGTACGCGGTCGAAGATGACGATGGTGTCGTTCATCGAATAGCCGACGAGGGTAAGAAGGGCGGCAATGACGGTGAGAGAGATTTCAAACTGCTGATAGAACAGGCAGAAAAAGCCAAGCGTAATCAGCACATCGTGGAACACGGCAATTACGGCGGCAGTTCCGTAAATCCATTCGAACCGGAAGGCAACGTAAATGAGCATGCCAGCGAGTGCGTAAAGCGTGGCCAGGATTGCCTGGCGGCGCAACTGCGCGCCGACCGTCGGGCCGACGACCTGCGCGTTCAGAATGCTGAAATCGTTCAGCGAAAATCCATCCTTGAGAGCGGCGATGACGGCTGTGTTCGCGCCGCCTGCGCCGTTCAGTTGATCGAAATTCGTGACGATGCCACCGTGCTCGCGGTCGCGCGCGGAAACGAGCGATTGCGCCAGTTGCGTGTAGCGATCACCCGTTGCGGTTTGCAGCATCAACGGGTCGCGCTTAGTCAGGTAGCTTGCAAGGTCGGGGACGGAGGCTGAGTTGAAATCCGGCTTGTTGCTGCTGGGCGCGCCAAAGTTCTTTTCGAGCGCGGTCAAAATGGTTTGCTTGGCGCTGTTGAGCTGGTCTTCGTTTTCGCCGGTCTGTTCGACGCGAATCATCACGTCGTTTTTGGAATTGGCGTTGGAGATGTCGCTGCTGCTGGTGACTTCGTTATTTTTCAGGCCCGCGGCGTCGAGCGTCTTGCGAATCTGAGAAATGGGAGGCGCGGAAGCGAAGCGCACGATGACGTTCGTGCCGCCCTCGAAGTCAATGCCGTAATGCAGTCCGTGGTGGTAGATGGCCGCGATGGCCCCGATGATCAAAAGGCAGGAGGAAAGAGCCGCAAAATACTTCGCCTTGCTCATCCAGTTGAAGTTCGGCGCGTGAAAAAATTCCATGGTTCGACTCTTATCCTTGCTGAGTTAGACACCACTCAGAAAATAATGTTCCCAAAACGGTTTCGCTGGCTATCCGATTGCTACCCGACATCATATATCAATGAAAACACGCTAAATACTCAGCTCGGCTTCGCGCGCCATGCGGGATAGGTGCCAATCGAAAATGACCCGGGACACGTAAACCGATGTGAACAGATTCGCGAGAAGACCAACCGTCAAGGTAATCGCAAAACCCTTGACCGGGCCGGTGCCAAACAAGAAGAGAAACGCGGCAGACACCAGTGTGGTGATGTGCGTGTCGATGATGGTCAGAAAGGCCTTGTCGAATCCTACGTCCACGGCCGAGGCGTTGGCCTTGCCCGCGCGCAGTTCTTCCCTGATACGCTCAAAGACGAGCACGTTGGAATCGACGCCCATACCGATGGTCAGCACGACCCCGGCGATGCCCGGGAGCGTCAGCGTTGCCCCGAAGATAGCCATGAAAGCCACTAGAATGATCAAGTTAAGCAAGAGCGCGACCACTGCGTTGATGCCGCTCAGCCGGTAGTAGACAACCAGGAAAATCCAGACGGCGATGAGGCTGGCGACCGAGGCCTGTACTCCCTCGCGAATCGAGTCGGCTCCGAGGGAGGGGCCGATGGTGCGTTCTTCGATATACTTGATCGAAGCCGGAAGCGCCCCAGCGTTCAAAATCAAGGACAAGTCCTTTGCCTGCTGCTGCGTAAAATTACCCTCGATGTAGCCCTGATCGGTGATCTGGCCGTTTATCACCGGGTCGCTCTGCACCTGGCCGTCGAGCACGATGGCCATGCGGTGACCTATGTTCGATCCCGTGAAGGGGCCAAAGCGTTTCGCTGCTTGGTTAGACACCGAAAAATTGACCTGGTAGAAGCCGGGCTGCTGACCGTCCGGCCCGGGATTGGCATTGCGCAGATCGGCTCCGGTGATGGCCGGAGAGCGATCAAGCAAGTACCATCCCGGAGAGCTGGGATCGCCGGGAACGAGCTGGCTGCCCATTGGCAACACGCCGCCGTGCGCCGCAAGCCCCGCTGCTTCGGAGGGATACGGATTCTCATCCAGCACGAGCTGGAATTTCAACTGGCCGCCGGCCTGAATAACCTGCTTGGCTCGGGTGGGGTCGCCTTCACCGGGCAGCTCGACCAAGATTTCGTTCTGTCCGCGTCCAGTTGGAGCGACGTTGGGTTCTTTTAAGCCCAGGCCCTCAATGCGCTTGCGGATGGTGTCGAGGGACTGGTTCATGGCGAGTTGCTCGATGTCCGCGACCACGCTGCTCTTCATGGTCAGCAGAAAGCCGTTCTGCTGGCCGGGAGCCTGCGAGATGATCCAGTCGGGAAATTGATTCTGCACGAGACCCTGCAATGTCCCGCTGAATGCCGGAGCGACATTCGGCACGAGGATTTGCGTGTCGCTCAGGCGGCGCGGCTGGCCGGCGGTGATGTTTTGCTTGTGAAGCTGATCTTGCAGTTCGTCGACAGTCTGGTCGCAATGCGTTCCAACCGCTTCCTGCACCTGCACTTGCAATACGAGGTGGCTGCCGCCACGCAAGTCCAAACCGAGCTGCATGCGGCTGGTGAAGTTGTCGGCTAGCTGGCCCCACGAGGTCGGAAAAGACGGACGTCCGAAGAGTCCGTAAAAACAGATCAAGACAACGATGGCGATAAAAAGCGCTTTCCACTTAATGTTGGAATCCATTGAGGGCGCTAACTCTCCTTCGCTTCGGGCTGGAGCCCGGCAATGGCACTGCGTGCAACGCGGATCTTCACCTGTTCTGCGATGCGAAGCTGGATGGATTCGTTATCGAGGCCGACTACCGTGCCGTAAATTCCGCCGTTGGTGATTACTTTATCGCCGTTTTTCAGCGCGGCAATCATGGCGCTGAGTTTTTTCTGGCGGCGCTGCGCCGGCAAAATCATGAGCACGTACAAGATAACGAGAATAAGGACGAACGGAAGGATTGCGACCAGGCCGCTTGCAGACTGCTGCGCTAACAATGAAGGGTCAAAGAAAGAGCCATGCGGCATCGGCTTCGTTCACTCCGGCGCGTGCGAATGTCTCCAAAATGCAAGGAGACGACGGACAAAACCGCTGCTCCTAGAATTCCGTTAGTCGGAGACACTCGCTTCGAGGCGTGCCTGAAGCTCTGAACAGTATCCTAGGAGGTTCCCAAAACGGATAGACTTGCGGATTTTCTCCACCATGTCAAGGTAAAAGTACACATTATGCAGGGTCGAGAGCGTGGCGCCGAGAATTTCGCGCGAGGCGAAAAGATGCCGCAAATACGCGCGCGAATATCGCTGGCAAGTGGGGCAGCCGCAGTGCTCGTCAATCGGACGCGGGTCCTTTGCGTAGCGCGAATTCTTGATGAGCAGCTTGCCTTGCCAGGTGAAAAGGCATCCATGCCGCGCGCCGCGCGTGGGCAAAACGCAGTCCATCATGTCCACGCCGCGCGCCACGTAATCGGCAATTTGCTCGGGACGACCGACGCCCATCAAATAGCGAGGTTTTTCCCGCGGCACATGCGACGTGACTTCCGCCGTAATCTCGCAGGTGGTTTCGTGCGGCTCGCCAACGGCAAGCCCGCCGATCGCGTATCCGGGAAAATCGAGCGCGACTAATTCGTCGGCGCACTTCCGGCGCAGCTCTGGCTGCGCGCCGCCCTGCACGATTCCAAACATCATTTGGCGCTGCGGGTCGCCGTGGGCCGCGAAATGATCGCGCGACCGCTTGGCCCACGCCAGGGTTCGCGCTGCCGCGTCAGCGGCGCGGGCCGTGTCGCTTGAAGACTCAACGCATTCATCGAGGACCATCACAATGTCCGAGCCAAGCGCCATCTGCACGTCAAGCGCTTTCTCCGGCGACAGGAAATGCGATGAGCCGTCGATGTGCGAACGAAATGTGACGCCATCATCGGTGACCTTGCGCAAATCCGCCAGGCTGAACACCTGGTAACCGCCGGAATCGGTGAGGATGGGGTGCGGCCAGGACATGAACTTGTGCAATCCGCCCATTTCGCGAATGAGTTCCGCGCCGGGGCGCAGAAAAAGGTGATACGTGTTGGCAAGGATGATTTGCGTGCCGATGGATTCGAGCGCTTCCTGCGTGAGTCCCTTGACCGTCGCGAGCGTGCCCACGGGCATGAACACCGGCGTTTCGATTGTGCCGTGGGGCGTTTCCAGACGGCCAAGGCGCGCACCGCTTGGGTCGGTGCACAAAACGTCAAAGCGAAACATCGGATGAGTGTATCAGGTCAATCAGCCGGCCACCGCTGCGATGCCCGTGCGAATCAGGACGAAAAAAAACCACACGCCAATGACCCAGGCGAGCGTCGTCCCCATCTTCAGCTTCTTCGGTCTCGCCACCGAGTAGCCAAGAGCCAGCAGGCCAATCGCCCAGAAACTGAAAATATCGAGCGAACCGCAGAGTGTTTGCAGCCACACCGGCGCAGAATTGCTCAGCAGCGCGCCCACGTTTGAGGCCACCAGGTTCTGGATATTCACCGTGTCCGGCGGTTTGAGATACATGACGAGGATACCTAATAATCCGAGGATGCTGTACGGCAGCCAAGCGTGCGCGGCGACGCTGAACGAGGTCTTAAAATCGAGCGCCGCGCTGGCCGTGGCGTTGAATATACCCATGAAGATCGCGCCAAGGATCAAGAAAACGATGGGAACGCCGATCACTCCAAACACATACCCGATGATTGGCGCGATTTTGACCTGCAGCTCGATCATCCGCTCCTTCTGCGCGGGCGTCATTTGCGCTATTTGCTGCTGAGCGCGGCGGCTTTGCAGGTCTTGCTTTTCCATGAAGGCGCGCCATCCCACGTGCTTGCTAAAAACTGCGGTCACGCCGAGGTTCATGATGATCAGGATGACGACTGGAAGGAGCCATCCGGGCTTACGCGCAATGTCCTGGAACGTCGCGCGAGGGCTGAAAAGCGCTCCAAAGACTCTTGCGACCGCGCCCATCGATTGCGGTGCTTCCGGAACTGCGGCAGTAGTGGCAGCCATTGTGGTTCCTCCCGCGAACGAACGTACACCGCTCGCATCTTCTACTACGTACCGGATGCCTGAAAGTTTCTGCGCGAAGTCTAACCCAGATTTGCGCGCGGGAGTAGCGCTGTCACACCGGCAGCTTGGGGACGGCGGCGAGCAACTCTTGCGTATAGGGATGCTTGGGCTCGGAAAGCACCTCGAGTGCGGGGCCGGTTTCGACGAATTTCCCCTTTTGCATTACGGCAACGCGCGAAGCCATCTGGACGACGATGGGCAGGTTGTGCGAAATGAGCAAGAGCGTCAGGGAAAATTCGCGTTGCAGGCGTTCGAGCAATTCGAGAATCTGCGCGCCAATCGAAACGTCGAGCGCCGAGACTGGCTCATCGGCAATAATCAGCTCCGGGTGCAGAATCAATGCGCGGGCGATTCCGATTCGCTGGCGCTGGCCGCCGGAGAATTCGTGCGCGTAGCGGTCGAGAGTGTCTGCCGAGAGGCCGACCGTTTCGAGAGTTTCGACCACGCGGCCGCGGAGCTCGGCGCGTGCGAGCGCCGGCTCGTGAATCTGCAGCGGCTCGCCGACGATCGCCCCGACACGCATGCGCGGATCGAGCGAGGCCATCGGGTCCTGAAACACCATCTGCATGCGTCGGCGAAGCTTACGCATTTCTCGGCCGCTCGCGGCTAGCCAGTCCTGACCCGCAAAGCGAATCTCGCCGGAGTCGGGTTCGATGAGGCGCAAGAGCATGCGCGCGAGCGTGGTTTTGCCGCAGCCCGACTCGCCGACGATGCCGAAGGTCTCGCCGCGCTGCACCGTGAAGCTCACGCCGTCGACGGCTTGCGCGCGGCCGCCGGATCTCTCCCACGCAGCGCCGCCAACAACGAAGGCCTTTCGCAGATTCCGCGCTTGCAGCAGTGGCGCGCCGTTGTTCACAGCTTCTCCGCCGCGAAATACAGCGCCCTGTGGAGGAGTTCAACGTCGGGGCGGTTGTCCGTCGCGTCGTGCGGCCGCTCCTCGAGAAACGTAGGGCGAAATCCCGCCGTGTCGCCGCTCATCGACGCTTCGAGGAGCTTGCGCGTCGCTTCGTATTCTCTGTCGCCGCGCTTCCATCCGGCCGTGCGCATCCACTGATCGAATTTTCGCGGATGTTCGACGATTTCGTGGCGTACCATTCGCAGATTGCTCGACGCCAGCAGATTTTCGAATTCGCTCACCGGCAGTGCGCGGGTATGCGACGCGTCACGCGCGATTTCCAGATCGTTGCAGGCGCGCGCAACGTTCGCATCCTCGGAAACGATCATGTCCAGCAAGCCAAATGTTCCGCGGCGCTTCAGGAGGCGCGACACTTCGGCGATCGCGGCGGCCGCGTCGGGCAAATGGTGAATGCTGTAGCTGGTCACGATCAAATCGAACGAACCATCGGCGAACGGCATTTCGAGGACGTTGCCGCGCAGCACGCAAAAATTCTGGAGGTGCCGCTCGGCGCCTTCGTGGCGCGCGCGTTCGAGCATTGCGGGCGTCAGATCGAGTCCGCCAATCCATCGGAGGTGAGGCGCGAAAATGCGCGCCAGCGTCGCCGGCCCGCAAGCCACGTCCAGCGCGCGCTCGGAACCATTTGGAGCAACCAGTCGCAACAAGCGCTCGGCTTCGAAGACGCGCTCGTTCAAAACGTAATCGGCGAAGGCCGTCGCCGTGCGCGTGAAACGGTCGCGCACGAGCGCCATTTGTTTTTCTTGGTCGATTTGTCGCGGAGAAGGATTCATGGGATGAGGATACAACGGGCGGAATGCCGTGGCGAAGCTTCGCGCAATTCCGGCACAGCCGGGTCGCATTCGCTGCGATGGAATTCGCAGCGCGGCGCAAACGCGCAGCCGGAGGGCAAATCGTCGAGCTTTGGAACCGTTCCCGGAATCGGCAAAAACTTCGTGCCTTCGAGGCGCGGCGCGGCGCGCAGCAGCCCTGCGGTGTACGGATGGTTCGGCTGTGCGAGGACGTCGCGCGTGGGGCCGATTTCGACCACGCGTCCGGCGTACATCACGGCCACGCGCTGGGCGATCTGCGCTACGACGCCCAAATCGTGCGTGATGAAAATCAGAGCGAGCCGCAGCTCTTTGCAAAGGCGGGCGAGCAGATCGATGATCTGTTTCTGCACGGTGACGTCGAGCGCGGTAGTGGGCTCGTCGGCGATCAGCAGGCGCGGGCGCATCGAAAGCGCCATGGCAATCATGGCGCGCTGGCGCAAGCCGCCGGAAAGTTGATGCGGAAACTGTTTCGCGCGCGCCTCGGGTTGCGGCACCGCGGCGAGTTCCAGCGATTCGACGGCGCGTTTGCGGACTTCCGCCTGCGCGAGCTTGGGCTCGTGCACGCGAATCGCTTCCTCGATCTGCGCGCCGATGCGCATCACCGGATCGAGCGCGGTCATCGGCTCCTGAAAAATCATCGCGACTTCGCGGCCGCGCAGCTTGCGCATTCCTTCGCCTTCCATCGCGACGAGATTCACGCGCGCAGAAAGTCCACTGCGCGAAACCTCGAACCATGCGCGTCCGCTGCGACGCGCACCGTGCGGCTCAAGCCCCATCAGCCCGAGCGCCAGCATCGTTTTTCCGCAGCCCGATTCGCCGACGAGTCCCAGCGCTTTGCCTTCTTCCAGTTCAAACGAAACTTCATTCACCGGACGGAGCCAGCCCTGCGGCGTCGGCAGTTCGACGGTGAGTTTTTCGAGCGTCAACAATTCCGCCATGGGAATAGTCTAATCTTCCGTCCAGAACAAAGCGTGAATATCCGCGATACAATTTCCGTATGCCACAGGTGAAATGTCCCGAGTGCGGCGCGGTCGCCCAGCTCGCCATGAGCACCCCGTATTGCGCCAAATGCGGATGGAACCGCGACGGAGCGGTTCGCCGGCTCAAGCGCTTTGCGTGGCTCCTGCCGTCGCTGATCGTTCTCCTCGACGGAATTGGCATTTTCGGCGTCGGCCTGAAAATGCACGACTGGCCTGGTGCAATTCTGTTTGCCACACTACCCACGCTTTTGTTGGGATTCGTCTACGCCGGAGTGCGCCAAGGCCTAACACGGATGCGCTCGCCTACGACCGCAACGACGTCGGGCGAGCCCGGTGCGGCGACTGTTGCCGATGCGGCTGAGGCCAGCGCCGTGAAAGGCAGATCCCAACCGTACGAGTTTCTGATTTCCTTGCCACCGCCGCGGCAGGTGCAGCTCAGCCGTCGCGGCAAGAGATTGCTGACCCTGCTGCTTGCATTCGCGCTGGGGATGGAAGGATTTCTGGTGTGGAGCTTTTACGGAGTCTGGCAGCGCTCCGGCATGGTGCCCAATTCCCGCGGCGCCGAGGCTCTTATGATTTGTTTTATGGTTTTGGTTGCGTGCTTGCCGTTTTTCGTGCGGCGAGGAATGGTCCGCGACAAGGATCTGATGGAAAACGGCGCGGTGGCTGTGGGACGCGTCACCGAACAGAAGAATATGAAAAATGCGTCGCTGATTACTTATGAATTCAGGGACTCGTCCCGCCGCGCCGTTTCCGGCTCTGGCAACGATCTGACGCGCTCGTTCTTTCCCGAAATGACGGTGCCCGTTTTCTACGACCCGGGAAACTCCAAACGGAGTGTTGCCGCGTGCGCGTCGTTTTTTGAAATCACCGAACCCGGATTAGGTAGTCAAAACGGGCCTCAGGCGGACTAAGCACGGCGCGAGGAAGCAGAGCGCCCGAATCAGAATTCGTTGGCGCCTTCCAGGAAGGCGCGGAGTTTGCGCGAACGCGAAGGATGGCGCAGCTTGCGCAGGGCCTTGGCTTCGATCTGGCGGATGCGCTCGCGCGTGACCGCAAAGGATTGGCCAACTTCCTCGAGGGTGTGCTCGCTGCCGTCGTCGAGACCAAAACGCATCTTGATCACTTTTTCCTCGCGCGGCGTCAGAGTCTTCAGCACGGAAGAAGTTTGCTCTTTCAAACTCAAATTGATGACCGCATCGGAAGGTGACACGACGGCCTTGTCTTCGATGAAGTCTCCAAGATGCGAATCTTCCTCTTCGCCGATGGGAGTTTCGAGGGAAATCGGCTCCTGTGCGATTTTCAAAATCTTGCGCACTTTCGAGACAGGAATGTCCATGCGCTTGGCGATTTCTTCCGAAGTAGGTTCGCGGCCGAGCTCTTGCACCAACTGGCGGCTGGTGCGCACAAGTTTGTTGATGGTTTCGATCATGTGCACGGGAATACGAATGGTGCGCGCCTGGTCTGCGATGGCGCGGGTGATGGCCTGGCGAATCCACCACGTTGCGTAGGTGGAGAACTTGTAGCCGCGGCGCCATTCGAACTTGTCGACAGCTTTCATCAAGCCGATGTTTCCTTCCTGAATCAAATCGAGGAATTGCAGGCCGCGATTGGTATATTTCTTCGCGATGGAAACCACCAGGCGAAGGTTCGCTTCGATCAATTCTTTCTTGGCGTGCTCGGCTTCAATTTCTCCCCGAACGATAATCTGCAGCGTGCGCTTCAGTTCCTGCGGGCTGACTTCGCTGGATACTTCGATTTCGCGCAATTCCGTGCGGCGGTCTTTGAGGTCGCGGCGCGCTTCGGCGAGAACGTCGCCCTTGGATGCGTCGACGCGGCGCTCGAGCTTTGTGGTTTCGCGTTCGAGCGTGTGAACGCGCTCGACCGTCTGGCGGATTTTGTCGATGAGGCGCTTGCGTTCGAAGGGATTGAAATCAATCTCCCGAACGCGATTGGACATTTCAATGCGCGTGCGCGAAAGCGTGTAGCGCGCGCGCAAATAGGGGCGCTTTTTGGACTTCGGAACGCGCTCGAGTTTTTGCGCCTGCTTCAGAGCGGCGAGATAGAGTTTCGCGACGCGGTCAATCTGCTTCAGCGTCTGCTTGGTTTTGTTAGCGATTTTTTCTTCAGTGAGCTCTTCGTCGTCGAACTGAACGATTTCCTTTATGGAGCGCGCGCCAGTGCGAAGGTCGTCGCCAATGGCGAGAATCTCCTTAAGGACGACCGGGGAACGGGTAATGGTCTTCAGGACGAGGTTCTGGCCGCGCTCGATGCGCTTGGCGATGGCAACTTCGCCTTCGCGAGTGAGCAGGGGAACAGTTCCCATTTCGCGCAAGTACATGCGCACCGGATCGTTGGTTTTTTCAAGAGCGCCGGGAGTCAGATCCAGATCCACCTCTTCGGTGGTGGAGGAGGAAGATTCTTCCTTGGCGGGCTCGGCAATCTCTCCCGCTTCGCCGGCGGCCATAGCGGCCTTGGCGCTCGACAAATCTTCGTACACATCGATGCCGTAGCGCTCGAAGGTCGACAGAAGGTCGTCGATTTCCTCCGACGAGTGGACCTCCGCCGGCAGGATATCGTTCACCTCATCATAGAGAAGGTAGCCGCGCTCCTTGCCCATATTGATGAGCTGACGTACCTGATCATATTTTTCCTCGATCGCCAACGCCACTTTCGGACTCCTCAGGGCGGCAAGGTGCCGCGCGAAAATTCAATTACAAACCGACGCTCCAGCGGGGACGACACCGCGAGCGACGAGAGGCCTAGCAATTATGACGGATAATACCGATGGCTTCGCACAACGAAGACGAACTAGTGTTTCCGCTCCTGCGCCCGACTGTTCAAACCCACCGCGCAACTCGCCCTCACACTATCAGATGCAAGAGGAGGGCAGTCCGTTTCGCCCCAAACCCTACAAGAATAGCCTTGAAGGCAATCAAAGGTCAATTGCGATGTTGGAGACGCCGGACCGCGAGAAAATGGCAGTTTTCCAACCCTCTTAGCCTTCTCTAATTTGGATTTGCTTTGTCCGCGAGGGGTTCGTGGCCCTTCAATCGTGCCAGCTCTTTTTTTAGATGCATGAACTGACTCTGAAGATCCAGGCCCTTTTCGCCCGGCTGGAGGGCGGCGATGCGGCGGCCGAGCTCGGTGAGTTTTTCCTCCACTTTGCCGCATTCGAGCTCAATCAGGCAGGATTCGGCCTCTTCCCAACTGGGCTCCGGCGCGGGCTTGAAAAGGACCTCGAAAAGCAGCTGGCGGTCACGTTCGGAAAGGGTTTCGGCAAGGACGGCTGGGTCGGGCTGGCCACCGGAGCGCACGGCTTCGGTGAGCGCCTCGAAGATCCGTTCGGTTTCCAAGCCTTTGTGGCAGGCGGCTTCGTGAATGCGGGAGGCCAGCTGCTGGCGGAAGCCTTCGGCTTCAACGAGCATTTGCATGAGGCGGCGCTCGACGGGGCGGACGGCGGGGCGCACCAGTTCGGGCTTGGTTTTCACTTCGCTACGGCGCTCGGAAACGGCGCGGCGCAGGGCTTCACGCAAGACGGGCTCTTCGACGCGAAGTTCGGAGGCGATTTTCGAAGCGATTTCCGAGCGCATCAGGCTGCTGGGAATTCGTTGCGCGTAAGGCATCAGGAAATTCAAGGCGGCGAGCTTTTCTTCCGGCGACGTGCGCGGCATGGCGCGCGCGCGACCGATCAGATATTCGAAATAGGAGGGAGCTTCGCGCAGCCGCGTGGAATAGTTTTCCGCGCCCTGGTCTTTTATATATTTGTCTGGATCGGCGCCGGCGGGAAGCGCGAGAACGCGCACGTCGAATTCCTTTTCGAGAAGAAGAGTGAGCGAACGTTCCGTGGCGGCCTGGCCTGCGGCATCGGGATCGTAATTCACGATGACACGGCGCGAAAAACGGCCAAGGAGCTTGATTTGGCCTTCGGCGAGGCTGGTGCCGCAGCTGGCGACGACGTTCAAAATTCCCGCGCGCGCGACGGCTATGGTGTCCATGTAGCCTTCGACGAGAATGACGAAATCATTCTTGCGGATGCCTTCCTTGGCGCGGTCGAGGTGATAGAGGACGCTGCTTTTTGTATAGATGGGAGTTTCGGGCGAGTTGAGGTATTTCGGATTCTCGTCGCCGAGAGCGCGGCCGCCGAACGCGATGATTTTGCCGGACTCGTTGGAGATGGGGAAAATAATGCGGCGGCGGAAACGGTCGAAGAGGCGGCCGCTTTGGTCGCGCGAGAAAAGCCCAGCAGAGTCGAGAAGTTTTTCCGGGTACTTGGTTTTGAGATGGCGCAGAAGCGCGTCGCCGGATGAGGGGGCGTAGCCGAGGCCGAAGCGGGCGATGGTTTGCGCATCAAGGCCGCGATCTTCGAGATAGGCGTGGGCGGCTTGGCCTTCGGGCGACTGGTTGAGCGCGCGGGAGAAAAACGCGGCGGCTTCGCGGTGAACTTCGACGAGCGTGCTGCGCTGCTGGTTTTGGCGACGCTCCTCGGGAGAGCGCTCGCGCGGCTTGGGAATGGCGATGCCGCATTTCGCGGCGACGGTGCCGACGGCCTCGGGAAAAGTGGACTTATCCATTTCCATCACGAACTTGAAAACATCGCCGCTCTTGCCGCAGCCGAAGCAGTGATAGAACTGCTTGGTCGCGTGGACGGAGAAGGACGGAGTTTTTTCCTGATGGAAGGGGCAGAGGCCGGTGAAATTCTGGCCGGCTTTTCTCAGGCGAACGTAGTCGCCGATGACGCGGACGATGTCCGCCTGCTGCTTGACGCGTTCCGCGAATGAACCGGCTTCAGCCATTGGAATGTGCGGCGGCGAAATGCCGCGCGTAGACGACGATGGGAAAACCGTCCTTTTGAGAAGTGCGCTCGTAGGTGAGGCCGAGTTTCTCCATGATGCGAAGCGATGCGCGATTTTCTGGCATGGCGACGGCAATGACGCGTTCGAGATGAGCGTATTCTACCGCGTGTTGCAATGCAACGCGTGCGGCCTCGGTTGCGAGGCCGCGGCCCCATTGATCTTTCACGAGACGCCAGCCGATTTCTACTTCCGATCGACCATCAAGATCCAGCGGCTGCAAACCGCAGAAGCCGATGAGACGGGGTTGTGGCTTGAACAACAATTTCCAAAGACAGAAACCGCGCGAGTGGAAATGATTTTGCTGGCGCGCGATGAATTCGTGAATCTGATCGTCGGACCGCGGGCTGCCGCCGCTAATATACCGCATCACGTCGGGATCAGTGAAGATCGGGCGGCATTCTTCGAGGTCGGAGGGCGACCATTCGGAGAGCCAGAGGCGATGGGTTTCGAGATGGTGAGGCATTGTTGTGCGCCTGATCTTCAGGTCAATCTTTCAAGTCAACGATGGTGACGGCGGTGCCGCCGCGGTCCTCAGCCTCGGCGTAGATTTTCGCGACGAGCGGATGCGCGGAAAGGAATTCGGCGAGGCCGCGGCGAAGAGCGCCGGTGCCGTGTCCGTGAATGACGCGCACCTGCGGAAGGCCTCCGAGCGTGGCGGCATCGAGAAATTTATCGATGCGTCGCGAAGCTTCTTCCACGGTGTTGCCAATGACGTTGATTTCGTTGGCGGAAGGCTCGTCGGCGGGAGTGGAAGTGACGGTAACGCCGCGCTGCGCTCGGGTTGCGGGACACGCCGCAGGGCCGGATTCGATGCCGAGGATGTCGGCGAGCGGAATTTTCATGCGCATCGGGCCGGCTTGAATTTCGGCGAGGTTCAAATGGCGGCGGCGGAAAACGACGGGCTCTTTCATTCCGCGGACGCGAACGCGCTTGCCTTCGACGAGCAGTTCGGGTTCGACGGGTTTGGGAACTTCGATGAGCGTGCCGAGGTCGGATTGCGAAGCAGAGAGAGTTTCGAGGACAGCCGCGTCGGCATCGGCGCGCGTGTCGGATTCGATGCGCGCCATGCGGCGCGCGGAAAGTTTTTCCGCTTGCGCGCGCGTTTTGCGATCTTTGATTTCAGCCGCGAGGCGAGCGACTTCGTTTTCGAGGCGCTTGGTTGCGGCCGCGAATTGCGTTTCGAGTTCGCTGATGCGCGCACGCTGGCGCTCGACCCACTCGGTCTGCAGAGCGCGGCGCTCGGCTTCGAGCTGGCGAAGTTCGTCCTTCGCCTGGCGCTGGAGCTGATGGATTTCGTCGCGGCTGCGATGAAGATAAGCGATGAGCGCGCGGGCTTCGTGAGTTTCGGGAGACAGGCCAGCGCGAGCGTGTTCAATGGTGCGAGCAGGCAGGCCAAGACGACGCGCGATTTCGATGCCGCTGGAAACTCCGGGAACGCCGGTGAGCAAACGATAGGTGGGCCGGAGATTTTCTTCATCGAATTCGACGGCGGCGTTAACGATGCCGGGAGTCGTGGAAGCGTAGGATTTGAGGCGGTCGTGATGCGTGGTGGCGAGAGTGAGGCAGCGGCGCGCGCGAAATTCCTCGAGAAGCGCGACGGCGAGCGCGGCGCCTTCTTCGGGTGCGGTACCGGTGCCCATTTCGTCGACGAGGACGAGGGTGCGAGCGGTGGCGCGTTCGAGCATGGATTTGAGATTGAGAATGTGCGCGGAAAAAGTGGAAAGGTCGGCGGTGATGGATTGCTCGTCGCCGATGTCAGCGAGTACGGAATCGAAAAGCGGGAGCTCGGCGCTTTCCGCAGCAACGGGAATGCCGGACTGGCCGGAAAGCGCGACAAGACCCGTGGTCTTGAGGGCAACAGTTTTGCCGCCGGTGTTCGGACCGCTGATGACCATGATGGTTTCGTCGCCGCCGAGTTCGAGAGACATGGGAACGACGGCTCGGGCCTTGCGTCGGAGATTGTATTCGAGGACGGGATTGCGCACGGAGGTGAGGCGCAGATGATTGCCGGCGGAGAATTCCGGAATGGCGGCGTCGAATTCGCGGGCATAACGCGCGCGAGCGAAAACGGAGTCGAGTTCGGCGATAGCCGCAGCAGCAAATTCGAGTGGGCCTCGATCGGCGCGAAGAAGATCGGTGAATTCGGCGAGAATGCGCGCGATTTCAGCGGCTTCGTCTTCGGCGAGCTGCACCAGGCGATTGTTGAGTTCGATGGTTTCCAGCGGCTCGACGAAAAGCGTTTGACCGGTGGCGCTCGCGCCATGAACGACTCCGGGAATGGCGCGGCGGTCGGCGGAGCGCACGGGAATCACGAAGCGGTCGTTGCGCAGAGTGACATAGTCTTCCTGCGAGATCTCTACGCGCGAACGGAGAATTCGTTCGAGCGACTGCTGAATTTTTTCGCGGGCCTGGCCCATGCTGGCGCGAACGCGCTTAAGCGCTGGCGACGCGTCGTCGCTGACTTCGCCATTGGGCAGAATGGCGCGGCGGATTTGCGAAGAGAGATGGCGAAAGTCGGCAATGGAGGCGGCGCGTTCTGCGAGGCGCGGGTATTTCGGAGCGTCGCTGCGGAGAGTTGGCTTCAGGCTGGCCGACGTGTCCATCAGCGAAGCTGCATCGAGGATTTCAGCGGCGGTGAGAGAAGAAGCGGGTAGCGCGAGCCGCGCGAGCCAGTCCGCGGGATCAGCAAGCGAGCCGAAGCCGAGTTCAGAGCCGGAGCGAAGGTAAGCGATGGCCTCGCGGATGAAGGCGAATTCGATGCGGAGAGCGTCGGCATCTGTGCGGAGAGTGAGATTTTCCACAGCGCGTCGGCCAGGCGCGCAGGTGCAGTGGCGCGCGACAATTTCCCGCAGGCGTCCAAATTCAAGGAGTTCTTCGGCGGTACGGCTCACGGATTCAAAATGCGCGAAGGACGGCGTAGTGTCAAGTAAGGGCCGAGTTCGAGAAGCCAAACGCGCGTGAGGTTTAAAGAACGGAATGTAGTAATCACGCTGGAGGCGCTATCATTGGCTGCAATTCCGTGAAGAAGAATCTCGTGGCGCAACTTGAAGGCGGTGACCGTCGGATGATTGGCCGCGCGGATGAAGTGGCGGCACTGGTGGCGAAGAATCCGAAACTGTTTGCGTCGCTGATCGCGGGCCTGTGGTCGGCCGACGAGCTGGTGCGGATGCGAGCAGCGGATGCGGCGGAAAAAGTAACGCGAACGAGTCGCGAGTTGCTGCAGCCGTACAAGAAAGAACTTCTCGGCTTGCTGGCGGAAGAGGGCCAGCAGGAAGTGCGCTGGCACTTGGCGGCGATGATTTCGCGGCTGGTATTGTCCGCGAAAGAGCGGCAGGCCGCGGCGGATTCGCTGCATGCCTATCTGGAAGATCGCAGCTCGATTGTGCGGACGTTTGCGCTGCAGGGGCTGGCGGATTTGGCGGAGACAGACCAGAGTATGCGGCCGGCGGTGATGGAATTGTTGCGCGAGTCAGCGCGAAACGGCACGGCGGCGATGAAGGCGCGCAGCCGGAAGCTGCTTGCGCGAATGGAGAAAATGTAGTTTCAGGAACGAGCGCTGTCGGGCAGCTGGGAGGCGAGATAGTCGGCGGCATCGGCGGGCACATCGGCAAAATGAATCAAGCGCTCGACGGCCTCGCCCCAGGAAGCTTTGTGGCCCGTCTCGACTTCGCGAACGCGTTCGACGATGGGCTGCCAGAAATGGCCGATGATGGCGAAAGGCTTTGCAGGCATGACACGCTTGTTGAGCATTTCCCAGACCACAGCGAGCTCGACGAGCGTGCCCGTGCCGCCGGGACAGGCAACGTAGCCGGAGCCGCGCTCGATGAGGGCGAAGAGACGTTCCTGCCAGGTTTTCACGGAGATCACTTCGTCAACCCAAGCGTTCGGCCGCGAACTGAAAAACTCCGCGGTGATTCCCATGGTTTGGCCGCCCGCGTCCTTGGCGCCGCGCGAAACAGCCTCCATCACGCCGCCGTAGCCGCCGCTGCAGACAACAAAGCCGCGAGAGGCAAGCTCGGCGCCAAGCTCGCGCGCTAAAGCGTAATGTTCATCGCCTTCGGAAGGGCGCGAACTGCCGAAAACAGTGATGACGCCGGCGCAGGCGGTCATCGGTGCTTTTTTTTGGGGCTGCTTTTCGCGGGCGCGCCGAGGTCCTGCACCATCGCGGCCGCGATGGCGTCGAGAATCTTTTCCGCGTCGCGGCCCTGGCCGCCATGGTGATTGTCAAACATGGAAAAAATCAGATGCTCACCGTGAACCGTGGTGGCGAAGCCGGAGATGGCTTGCACGCGCGCGATCGAGCCGGTTTTCGCCTGAATGCGGCCTTCAGCGGGCGTGCCGTTCATGCGGTGTTCCAGAGTGCCATCGAGACCAGCGACGGGCAAAGTGGTGACGAACGCGTCGCCCCAAGATTGCTGGCGGAGGTATTCGAGAAGAGCAACGACGGCGCGAGGCGTGACGAGATTTTCGCGAGAGAGGCCGGAGCCGTCGTCGACCAGAACATCGCCGAGCGGAACGCCGATGGAGGTGAGGAACTGCTGCTCGATTGCCAGGCCGCCCGCCAAGGATCCCATCCCGGTTCTTTCTTTCGCCACCGTGCGCAGGAGGATTTCGGCGTGGAGATTCTGGCTGACTTTGTTCAAGACACGAACAATTTCGATCAACGGAGGCGAATCGTGTTCGGCAAGAACCAGCGAAGCGGATGGCGATTGCGGTGGGGTTGTAGCTGTCGACGATCCGTCCGGAGGCGGAGTTTCGGGAGGAGGCGGTGCGTGCTGTGCTCGAGCATCTCCGGTGACCCGAATACCACGGGTCATGAGCATCTGCTTCAACACGCTGGCGGTGTAGCGAGCGGGCTCAGGCATTGCTGCGCCGAGATCAACTGTTGCGTGGCCGACAGGGACGGAGCCGCGAATGAGGAACTTCTTGGGGCCGGGCTCCATGACAGTATCGAAATCGGGGACAGAATCAGCAGCCCCAGTAGTGATTGCAAAATCGTAAACGTCGTAGCCGGGCCACGGCTCAACGGTGACTCCGGCAGGTGCGCTGACGTGATCGCCGGGCGTGATTTTTATGTCGAGGCCGTTGTCGTCGAAGCAGATGGCGCTGACGGCGGCGCCATAATCTTCGGGCAGGTCTCCAATGGCCCAGCCGTCCGGATACGGTTCGTAGGGGAAGTAAGAATCGTCACCGACGATATCGCCGTCAATTTCTTTCACGCCCTTGGCGACAATGGCGTCGGCCAGTTCGGCGAGCGGCTTATCGGAAGGGCCATCGACGGGATTGGCAACGTCATAGGGAATGCGTCGGTTGGAAAAGTCAGGATCGCCGCGACCCACGAGCACGAGGTCACCGCGCAGCCGGCCGGAAGAATCGAGCGTGCCGTGAGTCTCGACCGTCGTGCGGAAGCGATAATCGGGACCGAGCGTGCTCATGGCGAGAGTGGTGGTGAACAACTTTGTGTTCGAAGCGGGAGTGAAATAGCGATCGCCGTTCAATTCATAGACGGGCTGCCTGGTTTCTGCGTTGACAATCAGGACGCCGATAAAGGCTTTTTGCGCTGCGGGATCGGCCAGCGCGGTATCGACGTCGCGCTGGAATTGGGCTACGCCGATTGTTGCGCGTGGCGGTTTCTTTTTCGTTTTTTGGGCGGCCGCAGGAAATGAAACTGCGATCGAAGCAAGTACAGCGAGCACGGCGATGCGAAGCGTTTTCCGGTGCACGGAATCTCCGTTTGAAAGAAATGCGAACGATGAAATGCCGCGCGCGATTATATGCTATTTGCCGGTGCGGGCATCTCGGATGCAGACACGGCTGGCGAGCGCGGAGGCGCACGACCTTGTGAAGAGTCAGCGGATTTACTAAGATGTTCGCGGTCGAGGAGGCCTTTAACAATGCGAAAAATGCTCACGTTGCTTCTTGGTTTAGCACTGGCCGGTTTGCCGACGCTGCTTGGCTCGGAAGCGTACGGGGCAGACGGTGGAACAAAACAGGATAAGCGACTGCAAAATGCCGGCCAAGTGATCAAAGACATCCTGAACATTCCCGACGACATTCCGCAAGATCTGTTGGACAAGGCAGAATGCGTGATTGTGGTTCCTTCAATGCTGAAGGTGGCGTTCGGACTCAGCGGCAGCTATGGCCGGGGCGTGATGACGTGTCGCAGCGGAGAGCACTTTCAGGGTCCATGGGGCGCACCAACGATGATGGCTCTGGAAGGTGCAGGCATCGGATTCCAGCTTGGCGGTCAGGCAACCGACTTCGTACTGTTGGTGATGAATACCCGGGGAGCAAACTCGATTTTGAGCAGCAAGGTGAAACTGGGCGCGGACGCGTCCGCGGCTGCCGGGCCGAAAGGACGCGACGCAGCAGCGGCTACCGACGCGACGATGCGCGCGGAAATCTTGACGTACTCGCGCTCGCGGGGATTGTTTGCGGGCGTCTCGCTCGATGGTTCGACGCTGAGGCCGGACAACGGCGCAAATCAGACGGTGTATGGGCGCAAAATCGATGCCAAGGACATCGTGTTGAAGGGCGCGGTGGGTGTGCCGCAGTCAGCGAGATTGCTGATCGATACGCTCGAGCGGCATTCGCCGAAAAACCGTTCGGATCCCAAGTCGCTGCAGTAGAGAGTAACGCGGGGTTGCGGGTATTGGCTGGCGATTCTCTGCAAAATGAACGCTGTGGGTGCGGCCCTGTAGTCCCGGCGTGCAGCGCTCGAGCCCCGCAAGCCCATCCTCCCGCTTGTCTGCGCGCTCTGAATCCCGTACGGTGAAGGATAATCTGTTCAGCGGGAGGGATGGTTGAGCTGTCCAATCTGTGGGAAGCGGCCGCCGAAGCGGTTCTGTCCGGCCAAAGGCGAGCGAATCTGCGCGATTTGCTGCGGCACGTATCGCGAAGTGACGATTGACTGTCCGCGGGATTGCACGCATTTGATTTCGGCGCGACGCTATGAGATTGAGCACCGCAAGCCGGCCGATCCGGAGGCGATTCCGTTCGCGGATCTGGAGTTTTCGCCGGAAATTCTGCGGCGGCATCCGGAGGCGCTGTCGGCAATTGGACTGGCGATCCTCGGATTCGCACAAGAGAATGGCGGAGTCTGCGATCCGGAGATTCTGACGGCGCTGCACGCGCTGGCAGAAAGCTATCGCACGCTGGAATCGGGAATTTACTTCGAGCGGCCGCCGGATGAGCCGCTGGCGCGCGGGCTGTATGCGCATCTGGGGCAGGCGTTGCAGGAGTTCAAGAAACAGCAGTCACAACAGAGCGGATTCACGACGATCAAGGATTCAGAGATATTCCGGCTGCTGGTTTTCGTTCTGCGCGTGGGAGTGCGAGAGACAAACGGACGGCCGAAGGCGCGGGCATTTGTCGATTTTCTCTACGCGCAATTTCCGGCGGCGTCTGCCGCGGTGGAACGCGAGGCGCCGCGAATCATCCTGCCCTGACAGTTTTTCCAATCTGTGGAAGACCCGGAAAGTTCGGATTCGCGGTCGTGCAGCCGCGCGCTTGAGTACCGAGCGCAAGAGTCATTTGTGGCGAGCGCCATGCACGTTCCTCGGAGCCGCTGCGGTCAGGGCGATTGTCGAAGCCATACTTCTTTCGGAGGCGTTCCACTCGTTCGGTAATTTCGCGACGGTACGCTTCGGGCGCGTTTGCGTGGCTCACGTACCAGTCTTTGTAGCGCTGCGCAAGCTTCGGGAATTTTGCCTGCACGAAAGGAACGAACTGCTTCAGCGCCGACGGCATTAGAAAGAGAACACGTCCAGCGAACCAGAGAGCCCCTGCGTCGCGCGCGGCGCTTGCGAGGGCATCGAGAGCTTCCTCGCCATCGGTGATGCCGGGAACGATGGGCATGGCCAAGACTCCGGCATCGATTCCGGCTTCGCGCAGGCGGCGCACGGCGGCGAGCCGGAGGTCCGGCCGAGGCGCACGCGGTTCCAGCAGGCGCGCCAGGCGCGTGTTCAGAGTAGTGACTGACAGGTTGATGCTGAGTGATGAGCGCGAAGAAATCTGCTTGAGGATTGCAATGTCCCGGACGACGCGATTCGATTTCGTTGTGATGGAAACGCTCAGCCCCTTGCGCGCGGCCATCCGCTTCAGGATTGACTGCGTGACCTGGTATTCCTGCTCGGCAGGCTGATAGGGGTCGGTGGCTGTGCCGATGGCGATATGGTCGCCCCACACTTTCTTGTCGCTCAGATCACGTTCGACAAGCGCGCCGGCATTTCCTTTTGCGTAGATTTTTCGCTCGAAATCGCCGCCATCGAGTTCCATGTATTCGTGCGTGTAGCGGGCGTAGCAATACTTGCAGCCGAATTCGCAGCCGCGGTAAGGATTTATGGTCCAACCAAAGGGAACCCGCGGAGAATTGCAGCGGTTCAAAATCGAACGCGCGGGCAGCACGAAATACTCGGTGCCGCGTTTTGTGTCCGTCCGGTGGGAAGATGCGGCGAGGCGCGCGATACCTACCAGTTCGTCCGCAGGCTTCAGACTCCGGGAGTCGGCCGGAGGGGGCGGAGAAGCGCTGCGTTGCTCACTCGAACCGTTGGGTGCGGTGGTGGGAAAAAGAGTGAGGCTGGATTCGACCGAATGGCGCACAAGGCGCTTGATAGGCGCCGAAGCGGTTCGGATCGTGGGAAAAGTAGCCATCTCAGTACCGCGTCACCTCGCCAGGAGGAATGGGTGGAGTATTTCGCTTTTTATTCGCCATGTCAAGAAGTATTTTCGCTATTCCTTCGCCTTGTATGACCGGAGACGTTCCCATGGAAACTGAACCGAAGGACAGGTGCCTAGACGCTTTGGCGGCTGGCATACTTAGGGGATGTCGAGCGATGCGGGGGATGTCAATATTCTGATCGTCGATGACGACTCGGCGATGCAGCACGCATTGCAGCACGTGTTCGATTCGGAAGGGTGGCACGTGAGCGTGGTGCCGATACCGAGCGAGGCGATGCGCGAGTTGGCGCGCGGTCGATGGGCACTGGTGGTGGTCAATGTGGCACTCACCGACCTGACGGGACCATTGTTCACCACGCTGAAGACTCTGGCGCAGGCAGACGCGCTTCCCGAGCAGGAGCAGAGGCTGCTTCGCGTGCTGTTTCTTGTCCCAACGTTGGCGGCACGGTGGGCGCAGCCCGTACTTGAGCGCGAAGGACTCCCCTTTGTCGGCAAGCCTTTTCATCTGCACGATCTGCTCCAAAAAGTCAGCGACCTGCTGATGGAAACGAAAGCCATTCCCCAGCCGATCCGCGATACGCGCCTGCCGGCAATCAAGGAGCGGAAGCAAAGGGACAAGCGATTTGGAGGCGACCGCGGGCGCGGACAGATGTTTGCTTCCCGGGAAGACTACATGATGACCGAGGAAGAGATTGCCGACTACGAAAGGCAAGAAGAGGAAGCGCGCAAGAAACGGCAGGAGAGCGAGAAGAGGCGCGACGTTCTGTAACTAGGTAGCGCCGCAGCGCGCGGGCCTACCTCCCAAAGGCTCCAAGGGCACCCGCTCTGCAACGATGTACGATGCTGCGGTCTTCGGTTTCAGAGAGCAGCTCCTCCGCGCTTTTATTTTCGACCGGATGGTGCACGGCCGGGGCGATCTCGACGAGCGGGACTAGAACAAAACGCCTCTGGGCCATGCGCGGATGAGGAATCTCCAGTTCGGGGGTTTGAACGATGCTGGAGCCGTAAAGCAGAATATCGATATCTATCACGCGCGGGCCTCTACGGACAGTGTATTTGCGGCCGAGTTCATTCTCGATTTCCTTGAATGTTCGCAGGAGCTGGCGCGGCATCAGTTCGGTTTCAATTTCCAAAACGCAATTCAGAAACCAGGACTGCGTGGCGACGTCAACGGGCTCGGTCGAATAGATCGAGGACTGGCGTACCACACGAATGCCTCTCCCTCCGAGAGCTTGAATTGCTGTGGCGATTTGCTGTTCGCGGTCACCAACATTTGATCCGAGTGATACATAGGCCGTTTTCATCCCAGGGTCGCTCCATTTTTCAGAAGAGCTGCGGCTGCCGGCGCGGTTCGTCCATGCCGAAGTGCTTGTACGCTAACGCCGTGGCAACGCGGCCGCGCTGAGTGCGGTCGATCAGGCCAAGCTGCATCAGGTACGGCTCGTAGATTTCCTCAATGGCATCTTCCTCCTCGCTCAGCGACGCAGCGAGAGTGTTTAGCCCGACTGGACCGCCGCCGTATTTGTTAATGATGGCGAGGAGCAGGTTGCGATCAACCTCATCGAGGCCGTGCTGGTCGACACCGAGCATTTCAAGGGCTTCTTTGGCGACGCTGGCCGAGATTTTGCCGCCGGCGCGCACTTCGGCGAAGTCACGCACGCGACGCAACAGCCGATTGGCGACGCGCGGAGTGCCGCGGCTGCGGCGGGCGATTTCTTCCGCACCTTGATCGTCCATCGCAATGCCAAGAATGCCAGCCGAGCGGCGGACGATTTCGTCCAAGTCGGCGGCGGTGTAGAAGTCGAGGCGGTGGACGATGCCAAAGCGCGAGCGCATGGGTGCCATGATGAGTCCGGCTCGTGTGGTCGCGCCTACCAATGTGAATTTCTGCAATTGATAGGGATGAATGCGCGCCCCGGTGCCCTGGCCGATGATCAAGTCGATGCGAAAGTCCTCCATGGCCGGATAAAGAATCTCCTCGATGGCGGGCATCAGTCGGTGAATTTCATCGAGAAAGAACAGCTCTCGCGGTTCCAAGGCCGTAAGGATCGCAGTAAGGTCGCCTTTGCGTTCGAGCAACGGGCCCGAGCTGATTTTGATGCCCGCCTGCATTTCGCTGGCAAGGATTTGCGCGAGCGTTGTTTTTCCCAGGCCGGGCGGCCCATAAAGCAGCACATGGTCGAGCGCTTCGCCGCGGCTGCGCGCAGCTTCGACGGCGATTTTGAGATTTTCTTTGACGCGCAGCTGGCCCACAAAATCGTCGAAGAGCTTTGGGCGCACGCTGGCGTCGAGGCGAGAGTCTTCATCGAAGGCTTGTCCTGAAACGACGCGATGTTTCGATTCGGCCATTTTGGCTCCGCTCATTTCCGTCGACCTCTCTTACCAAGCGCGGGCTTCGTGCGATCTCTATTCGGCACGTGCGGCGCGCGCGCCTTTCTCGAGCGCGGTTCCGCCCAGTTTCTGCAGGGCAGCGCGGAGTAGAACATCAAAGGTTGCGTTCTGCTCTCGAACTTGCTCAATCGTACGCTCGACCGAGCGTAGTTCGTATCCCAAATTCACAAGAGCCGATGTCACATCGGCTTCCACTTGAGAACGAGCGGGGACTTTGCCAGCATCCGCCACTTCGACAATCGCAAGTTTGTCGCGCAACTCCAGGATGATGCGTTCGGCGGTCTTTTGCCCGACGCCGGGGATTCGCCTCAACTGGAGAATATCCCCCTTGCGAATGGCGGGTACGAGTTCGTCGAGGTTCATGCCGGACAAAATCTTGAGCGCCAGACTCGGCCCAACGCCGGTAGCGGAAATTAAGAGTTCGAAGCACTGTTTTTCCCGCGCGGTAAGGAAGCCGTAGAGCGCAATCTGATCCTCGCGCAAATGCGTGTGAATCAGCAGCGTCACTTCCGCGTGGAGCGCTCCGAGCCCCGCGAAAGTAGAAAGAGGAACCTGCACTTGGTAGCCAACACCGGCAACGTCGACGATCACTTGATTCGGCCGCTTGTCGATCAGAGCGCCCCGAAGCTGTCCGATCATGCGAGTGATTATTGATTAGTGCAAATGCAGTGTCAAACGCGCGTTGAAGCGGACGTTTTCCTGTGGTCATGAAATCTGTGAAGGAACCGTTCGGTTTCGCCCCAGGAGGCAGAATTCTGCACTTGGTCCTACGAATTTACGGAGACGATTTGTGCGCGCATTCGGACGATGAACAAAAACGATGTGCGAAAACGAAACCGCAAAATGTTTTTGAACACTCAGTGCCGAAAAAGAAAGTTTTTTTATGTACTTCGCGTCGAGTGCGATGCGATGGAAAGAGTTCCGCGTCTAAGCGTGTGAAGTGACTTCCGCAGAAAAAGGAGAACACGAAAATGACGCACAACAAAGTGTGCCACGCATTTGCGTTCATGCTGCTTCTGGCCCTGGCTCTTCCGGCCGTTGCAGCACCCAAGAACAGCAACGTGCCTGCCGGCAAAGTCCTGGCAAGGGCCACCTTCAACGTCTACGAAAGCCGCACGCTGGGCGGCGCCACTCTGCAGCCGGGCGAGTATTACGTCGTTGCCACGGACTCGCAGATTTCCTTTGTGCACAACGGCAAGATTGTCGCGCAGGCGGCCATTCAATGGAAGGACATGGAGCGCACGCAGGACAATACGATTCTCGCCGACGCAGGAACCATTAAGGAGGTCTACTTCAAGGGCAAGAAACGGTCTGCGGTGATCCAGTGAAGTCAAAAAAAGCGGGCGCCCGGTGGTGACGCCCGCTTTTTCCTTCTCGGTATGGTTGGCGGCTATTGTTAGTGGCGCAATCGGTCGTTGCGAATGGCATCTTCAACGAGGCTTTCCAGTTCGCGGCGAGTTAGCGGAATGCGGTCGGGCTCGGACTCGTCGGAGGTAATCGGACAGCCCATCGCAGCGGTCGCGATGCCGTAGCGAGCGCGGGCAACGAGCAATTTGTCGACGTCTTTACGGGAGAGCAATACCTGCTTGTGAAGCAGTTCGGTGACGAGCGCAACGCGGGCGAAATGCTCGACGGTCTCCATGCGGTAAAACGCAGTCAGCAGATCCACACCTGAGGTGACCACGCCGTGATTCGCGAGCAGAATCGCGTCGTGCGATTGCACGAAAGGTTCAATGGAATCGGTGAGCTCTGAAGTGCCAGGCGTGCCATATTGCGCGAGCGGGACAGTGCCCAATCCGATGACGGCCTCGCTGAGCAGAGCTTTGTCCAGCGGCAGTCCAGCCGCAGCGTAGCCCGTGGCCGTGATGGGATGCGCATGGCAGACAGCGTTTACATCCGGCCGCAAGCGATAGATTAGCAGGTGCATCGCGAGTTCAGACGAAGGATTTCGGCAACCTGAAATCTTATTTCCCGCAAAATCGGTGACGACAAGGTCCTCGGGAGACATCATTCCTTTGGAAACACCCGTCGGAGAGGTGAGCACGCGATGAGAGTCGAGGCGAAGTGAAATGTTTCCGTCGGTCGCGGCGACGAAATTCCGCAGATGGAACCAGCGACCGACAGTACAAATGTCGCGGCGATGCTCTGCTTCACTCTTTAGGGCGCCGTGGGAAATCGTCTCACAAGTCATCGGCAAGCCTGCGATTCTGCGCCTCGACCTTATACACGAAGCCGAGGCAGATTTCTAGCGTGTCGATGAAAAAGCGGGCTTGCCGGTTTTATGCGTAAATGCCGCGATGCTTCAGCGCAATGGCGACGCGGTCGATCGCGAGCATGTAAGCGGCGATGCGATTGTTGACCCCGTGCTTTTCCGCATAGAGCACGACATTGTCGAAGCTGCGATCCATCACGTCCTGCAGACGCTCATTCACTTCGCGCTCGCGCCAGAAAAAGCCCTGACGATCCTGCACCCATTCGAAGTAACTAACGGTCACGCCTCCCGCGTTTCCGAGAATGTCCGGAATAATGAAGACACCCTTCTTGCCTAGAACTTCATCGGCAGGCGCGGTCGTGGGTCCGTTGGCGCCTTCGCAGAGGATTCTCGTTTGGACGCGGCTGACGTTCTGGCTGGTGATCTGATTCTCGATTGCTGCGGGTATCAGAATGTCGCAAGGCTGGAAAAGCACTTCGGAAGACGAGAGCTTTTGGCCGCCGGCAGGAAAATCAGGAAGCGACTTGCGCTGGCCGTAGACCCAATCAACGACCTTGGGCACCTCGAAGCCTTTTTCGTCGTAGAGGCCTCCGTGCACATCAGCCAGACCTACGATCTTGTACCCTGCCTCGTGCATCAGTCGCGCACCCATGGATCCAACATTTCCAAACCCCTGAATGATTACGCGGCAGTTCTCTTTTTTCATTCCCAGCTTCGCGATGGCACGGTCGCAAGTCATCATTACGCCGCGGCCGGTGGCCTCGGGCCGTCCGAGCGAGCCGCCCAACTCGAGCGGTTTGCCGGTGACAACGGCGGTGACGGTATGGCGCATGTGCATCGAGTAGGTGTCCATCACCCAGGCCATGATTTGCGCGTTGGTGTTGACGTCGGGAGCCGGGACATCGCGCTCTGGGCCGATGTAGTCGGAGAGTTCGGCAGTGTAACGCCGGGTGAGAGCTTCCAACTCGCGCTGGGACATTTTAGAGGGGTCGCAAATGATCCCGCCTTTCGCTCCACCAAAAGGAATGTCCACGACGGCGCACTTCCACGTCATCCAGGAAGCCAGCGCACGTACTTCGTCAATCGTGACGTCAGGAGCGTAGCGGATGCCGCCTTTCCCGGGGCCGCGCACCAGTGAGTGTTGCACGCGATAGCCGGTGAATACTTCCAGCCTTCCGTCATCCATTTTCACCGGGATGTAAACGGTGATCTCCTTGTTGGGATGCTGCAAATACTGATAGAGGTCTTGCGCGAGGCCGAGCTTCTTCGCGGCTTCTTCAAAGCGGGCTTCGGCCGCTTCGTACGGATTCAGTTCATGTTCGAGCGACAGGGTAGCCATGATTGCGTTCTCCTGAGTGAAATGGAATTGGATGATAGCACTAGCTGGTTTGCGCGGACGAGGCTCCTTCCCGACGAATGCCCGCCGTTGTTCCAGCCCGCACTCGGCCGCATCAGTATACGGAGCGTGAGCGCAGCGAAGCAAGACGCGGTCAATCTCTGGTTCGTTACAGATCGGAATGTGGGTATGGAAACAGTTTGCGCAGCACAACGACCCTTACGAATGGGTTTCATAAACATAGTGATCGAGAATAAGCTTCGCCAGACGGCGCTGGTCATGTCGTATCACATCGCCGCGCTGAAGAAGATTGCCCGCCACGTGTTCGACGCCCATGGCATCGAGTTCTTTGAGCGATGGATCAACGGGCGTGGCTCCTTCCTTGCGGTAACGTCGCAAAACGTGCGCGGGTGCGGCTCCGGTGTTCAAGACAATCGAGTCAAACAGATTCTCGCCAGCGTGCTCATCAATTGCGCGAACGTGGTCTGCAACGGAATAGCCGGTTGTTTCGCCCGGCTGGGTCATCAGATTCGCGATATATACGCGTGTGGCGCCCGACTTGGCTATGGCGCCGGCAACACCGCGCACCAATAGGTTGGGAATCATGCTTGTGTACAGCGAGCCGGGACCGAACAAGATCAAATCTGCCTCGTGGATCGCCCGGATCACGTCCGGCAATGGCCGCGCGGTAGCAGGGACCAGCTCAACGCGGCGAATGCGGCGCGGCGAGCGGGAGATCTTGGTTTCGCCGATAACGGTTCGTCCATTCTCGAGCGTTGCCCTGAGCGTTA
The DNA here is from genome assembly GCA_035945715.1 of Candidatus Acidiferrales bacterium. Lineage (GTDB taxonomy): Bacteria > Acidobacteriota > Terriglobia > Acidiferrales > UBA7541 > DAHUXN01. The sequence goes on along the minus strand of DASYZX010000008.1, from coordinate 34,595 downwards.
CGTTTTTCGCGGTGGAGGGAAAGATTCTGCCACGCGTTGCGAGGACGTTGCTTGAAAGCCGCACCGCCTCCGGAAAATCGCCAGTGATGTGCGTGAGTGCTGCCAGAAACAAATTCCCGAAGCTATGTCCGCCAAGCCCGCTGCGCCTTCCCGGGAATCGGTATTGGAAAAGCCTAGAAAGCAAAGCCTCATCCGGCGAGAGAGCCACTATGCAGTTCCGAATATCGCCGGGAGGAAGAATCGAGTACTCGCGCCGCAACCGGCCCGAGCTGCCGCCATCGTCGGTGACGGTAACGACGGCGTCGATCTGAATCGAGGGGCGCGATCGGGGGTCTTCGCGAAGTTGAGCGCAGTATTGCTTCAAGCCACGCAGCAGCATGGAAAGACCTGTGCCGCCACCGAGAGCGAGTACGCGGATTGATCTTGAGCGAGTTTTCGTGACTGTTACCACAGACGGAAGGAGCTAACCGCTTGCGCTCTCACGTTCAGGGTAAAGAAGTTCGGTGAATCGGGGATCTTCCTGAAGGAAAGCAAAATCCTCATCATTACGGGCGCGATAGCGATTCTCCGCGCGCAATTGTATGGCAATCTTCAGGTTCTGCATTGAGGATTCTGCCTCGCCGGTCAAGCAGTCCAGTGCTGCCATGGCATAAACAATGTGGTCCGCTTTGGGGGCGGCTTTTCGTGCGCGATCCAAGTGTTCTCGCGCATCGTCCCAGCGCCCCAGGTTCATCATGGCGATACCCTGGTTGTAGTGATCTTCGGCGGATTTCGCGACCGTCTGCGGTGGCGCGGAAATGCGTTGAGCGCAGATTCGAAGGTGAATCCGCGCGCGATCTGCCAATTCTTTGCTAGGGCCTTCAATCACGCGCTCGAGGGCTTCCTTCGCGCGACTGAATCTTTGTTGCTGGAAGTGCTTGAGGCCTTCTTCGTAGGCTTTTAGCTGTTGGACGGTGGCCTGATCATTTGACTCACGCAGCACACTTGACCCGGAATGTGCTGGTAATGATTTGTTTTTCAATGGCTTACGGTAAGCCGGCCCTTGGGAGGAGGAAGTACGACGGGCCCTGTGCTTGGTCTTGCCGCTCGAGCGCGCCATACCGAGTTAGCATAGCAGTGGACTTATTCGGCGTCAACTCGCTAGATTTGAGGTGACTTTTCTCGAATGAGGCAGAAAGTGCCGCTGTCTTGGACAAGAAATGTCGGTCTGTTCAGCCGTTATCTGTTCCGAAGCAGCACGAAAGACACCAGATGTTTGCCGCACTCTGGCTATGCTATAAGTTAACAGCGACGAAACTGAGGGACTTGTGCCGTTCATAAACTTTCCCGCGCGGGAGATAAACTGCAAACTTGTCTATTACGGCCCTGGCCTTGGCGGTAAGACCGCCAACCTTCAGTGGATTTACGACCATACGGGCACAAATCAAAAAGGGAAAATGGTGTCGCTGGCAACGGAAACGGACCGCACGCTGTTTTTTGATTTTCTGCCCCTGGATCTAGGCACCGTCCGAGGATTCAAGACGCGTTTTCATTTATATACGGTTCCGGGCCAAGTATTTTATGAGGCCAGCCGGCGGTTGATTCTGAAAGGTGCCGATGGCGTCGTGTTCGTGGCGGACTCGCAAGAAGAGCGGCTCGACGCGAATTTTGAAACGATCGACAACCTGAAGGAACACCTGAAGGACCACAACTTGAATTTCGATACCATTCCGTACGCGTTGCAACTAAACAAACGCGATTTGCCCAACGCCATGCCAACCTCTGAGTTGACCAAGCAACTGCAACTCAAGGGCGAGCCGGTGATCGAAGCTGTCGCAGTTCAGGGGCAGGGTGTGTTCGACACTCTGAAGGAAGTCGCCAAGCTCGTTCTGAACAACCTGAAAAAAAATTCCTAGGCTGTCTGGACTGTTCCTGCTCTTCAACGGACCGCAGGGCCCGCAGAAACGAAACTCGCAAGTGCCTGTGCTTCATCGTCGAGCGTCGGAATCGTCTCGGTGAGGCGCATGACCTCGAGCACTTCGCGCGTGTGACCGCCCGGATGCAGGAGCTTAAACGAACCACCTGCGTGCTTCATTGCCGTGTAGCCCTGGAGCAGACTGCAAATGCCGGAGCTATCCAATTGCGTCACCTTCTCGAGGTTGACCAGGATTTTCCGGGCGCCCTGACGCGATAATTCTTGCAGCCGTTCGGACAACGCTTCGCTCTCCGGGCCAATGATCAGGCGACCGTCCAGATCCACAATGTTCACATCGGACAAACGGCGCATCGAAATTCTCAGGGGCATTTCCGCTCTCCCGCGGGCGCAGCAACAACCCTTCTGATTCGATTTGTGCGAGCTGAAATTATACTCCCATAGCGTGTTTGCCGCGACTACCAGGCAGAAATAGTGCGACGGTTGTGCCCTTGACAGCACCATGACTCCCGAATAGGTTGAAAATCAATGGACCACCGGCGTCTGCATTCGTGGAGGGTAACGCCGCGAGAAGCGGCGCAGATTCAGTTGCGTTTGCGCTCGAAACTGGAATTGACGGACCGCTTGCCGGCGGTCGGTAGGGTGGCGGGCGCGGACTTGGCTTTTGACCTCGATGCTAACCGGGCGATTGCCGGGGTGGTGGTTTACTCGTTCCCGGAGATGCAGGAGGTCGAGCGTGCCTGGGGCGCAAGTCAGATCGCTTTCCCTTACGTGCCGGGATTACTCAGTTTTCGTGAGGCTCCGGCGCTGCTGAAAGTATTCTCGCGGATAAAAAACAGCCCCGATTTGATTTTTTGTGACGGCCACGGCTACGCGCATCCGCGAAGGTTCGGCATCACGTCCCATCTGGGCTTGCTGCTGGACACGCCTACGATCGGCTGCGCGAAATCGCTCCTGATCGGAACGCACGGCCGATTGCCGCTCAAAGCAAAGGCATGGACGCCGTTGCGCGACGGCGACGAAGTCATCGGTGCGGTGCTGCGCACTCGAGAAGGAGTGAACCCGATCTATGTCACGCAGGGACATCGCGTGTCGTTGCCAACTGCACTGAAGTTCGTTCTTGCGGTTCTCGATGGTTACCGGATACCGCGCCCTACGCGGGATGCCGATCATTTTGTCGCCGCCGTGAAGCGCGGAGAGTACTCTGCACGATCCTGACGGTCGGAAAGACGCGGCGGAGGTTCATGCCGGGAAACACAAAGGTCTCGAGCGGCGTGATTGCTGGCTGGTGTGGAGCGCCGTCACGGTAATGCTCTGACGCTCGCCGTTGTCACCGTTTCTCTCCCAAGCATGCTGCGAGAGTGGGAGCGTGTCTCGGAGGAGATGAGTTTCTGGTGGACTGCCGCCCGACCGGATTCCGCAGCTGCCGAGCCGTCTAGGACAAGTGGAAGTGCGATGGAAGGAAGAAAAACCGGCGGTTAGCAGCGCCGCCGGCTGGGCGGGCTATCCGAAAGGCGAAACGCCAGCACAGCTGACCGAGAGGGCGGACAAGGTGCTCTACACAAGTAAACGCCGCGAGCATGAGGCGGAGGCGATGGCAGCTACCCGCGCCGGTCCATTGGGATGTAGCTCCGGGTGTCTTCACCCAGGTAGATTTGCCGCGGCCGGGCAATTTTCTGTTCCTGATCGAGTAGCATTTCCTGCCACTGCGCAATCCACCCGGATGTCCGCGGAATCGCAAAAAGCACCGGGAACATCGTTACCGGCAGACCCATCGATTGGTAGATCAGGCCGGTATAGAAGTCGACGTTGGGGTAAAGCTTGCGCTTCACGAAGTAGTCGTCCTCGAGCGCGATTCGTTCGCATTCAAGCGCGATGTCGATCAACGGATTCCGGCCCATCACGTCGAACACTTCGTACGCAATTCGCTTCACAATTTTTGCGCGTGGATCGTAATTCTTGTACACCCGGTGTCCGAAGCCCATTAGTTTCTTTTCACCCGATTTCACCTGCTTGATATATTCCGGGACGCGGTTCACCGAGCCGATTTCAATCAGCATGCGCAGCACGGCTTCATTCGCTCCGCCGTGAAGGGGGCCGTAAAGGGCAGCAGTGGCTGCGGCAATAGCCGAATAGGGATCGACCTGCGAGCTGCCGACTCCGCGCATTGCGCTCGTCGAGCAGTTCTGTTCGTGGTCGGCATGCAGAATAAAAAGAATATCGAGCGCGCGTTCAAGAGTCGGATTCGGACGGTACTGCAACTCGGTCGTGCGGAACAGCATGTTCAGGAAGTTGCCCGGATAACTGAGATCATTATCCGGATAGACATAAGGCATTCCCAGGCTGTGGCGGTAGGCGAATGCGGCCATTGTAGGCATTTTGCCGATCAGACGAAACGTCTGTTTGCGACGCGACTCTTCATCAAAAATGTTTCTGGCGTCGGGATAGAAAGTGGAAAGTGCTGCCACGGCCGAAATGACCATGCCCATCGGGTGAGCATCGTAGTGAAAACCATCGAGGAACTTCTTGATGCTCTCGTGAATGAAGGTGTGATGCGTAATGTGGTAAGCCCAGTCGGCCAGTTGCTGCTTGGTTGGTAGCTCTCCGTGCAGAATCAAATATGCCGTTTCGAGATAAGTGCTTTTCTCTGCCAGCTCTTCGATGGGATAACCGCGGTAGCGAAGGATTCCCTTGTCGCCGTCGATGAACGTAATCCGGCTGATGCAGGACGCGGTGTTCGTGAACGCTGGATCGTAGCTCATCATGCCGAAATCTTCGGCGTTGACCTTGATTTGGCGCAAGTCGAGCGCACGAATCGTGTCGTTTTGAATGGGAATTTCATACTGCTTGCCGGTACGATTGTCGGTAATGGACAGAGTGTCGCGGCGAACGGCGCCTTCTTTCTCCTCTGCTGGGGCAGAAACGGGCTTTGTCGGACTCACCTTTTGGGCCTCCTCACGATCGCTAACTCTCAAGTTTACACCCAACAGTGGGCGGCGAAACCGTTTTTCGATTCGTTCGATGTTTAGAAAAAGGCAAGGCTGGCCATTCGCCATGCGGATGCGTATGGAAACCAAGCGCGAGCGTATTCAACGAGATTTGTGATTGTCGGCCCCAGAGAGGCTGAACGGGACCGGTGCACGAGGTGGTCAAAGCCAGCCGCGAGACGAAGCACCGGGTGCTGGGAAAGGTGTGTTTTCGCTACGCCGTTCGCGCCTGTGCTAGACTCCGCGAGCGATGTTGGAATCGGGACGAAGATGTGGTTTGGAGAATGTTCGATGAAACTGTTTCAAGGTTTTGCAGCAGTCTTGGCGCTGCTCTTCGCCGGGTTGCCCGTGTTTGCACAAACGGATTCCGCTGCCGGGCAGCACGCGACATATCAATTAAAGCCGACGCCCAAGACGGTGACATGGGGCTATTACTCCGCCGACGCCCCTCCGGCTCTTCGGATTCATTCCGGCGACACCGTGGAAATCCAAACCCTGCTGACCTCAAGTCCGAAGCGGTTAGCGGAAGCGGGCGTTCCTGCAAATGAGATCGAGCAGTCGCTGCGCGACATTTTTGATCAAGTGAAGGATCGCGGCCCGGGCGGGCACATCCTTACAGGACCCGTCTATGTTGAAGGGACGGAACCTGGTGACGTCCTGGAAGTCCGCATTCAGGCGATTCGGCTTGCGATTCCCTATGCCTACAATGCTTTCGGACCAGGCAGGGGATTCCTGCCGGATGATTATCCGTATGGAAAGATCAAAATCATTCCGCTGGACGCTGACCGGATGATGGCGCACTTTGCCGAGGGAATTCGAATTCCTCTTCATCCGTTCTTCGGCAGCATCGGCGATGCACCTCCCGGGGCGGCGGGGCGCATTAATAGCGGCCCTCCCTGGATGCATGCGGGCAATCTCGACAACAAGTGGCTTGTCGCGGGCACGACGCTATACCTTCCGGTGAACGCTCGAGGGGCGCTTTTCTGGGCAGGCGATGGCCATGCGGGTCAAGGCGACGGAGAGGTGGATATCACTGCGATGGAAACGTCACTCATTGGCACGTTTCAACTGATTGATCGCAAGGACATGCATCTGCTGTGGCCGCGCGCGGAGACGCCCGACTACTACGTCGCCATGGGGATCAACGCAGACTTGTCCAAAGCGACGGAAATGGCTGTCCACCAGATGATTGATTTCTTGATCGAGGAGAAGCATCTTTCGCGCGATGACGCATACATGCTTGCAAGCGTCGCAGCGGACCTTCACATCAGTGAAATTGTCGACGGGAACGACGTCGTCAGTATGATGCTGCCAAAAGCAATTTTCGTTTCCGCGAATGTGAAGTGACGGCGACAGCGGAACTCACTTAGCGCGAGAGCGCGTCCGCTTCGGTTCGGACAATATCGAGAACAGAATCGAGGTTTGTGGTCTTAAGAAGCTGCAAAACATGAGGCACTGGCGCAAAGAAGATGCAGCGTCCGCCGGCTTTTCTCACCTGGATGCAGTGGCGAACGAGCGCGCCGAGGCCCCAGCTGTCGATTTCCGGCACGCCGGCAAGATTGATGGCAAATCGTCGTACGCCTTCCTCGAGTAATTGTTTGATCTTTTGGCGAAACTCTAGTTCGCTTTCTCCCACCATCAGCTGGCCCGTTAGGTCCAGACGGTAGTCTCGTTTGCTCTACGCGTCTTGATGAGCACCAAAGTCCTCTTTTGGGGTGGTCTCGGTAGTGTCTCGGCGGCAGCGATGCATGGCGGACGATTGTAGGCGAACCGGCGTCGCAGAAAAAAGCACAAACCGCGGGCTGGAAGCGGGAGCCGCTAGACGATTTGAAGCATGCGGTCGATCGCAAGTTTCGCGCGACGGGCCGTTTCCTCTGGCACGCGAACCTGCGGCTCGAGGAGTTCCAGCGAACGAAGCACGCGATCAAGAGTAATGGTCTTCATGAATTCACAAACGGCGTCAGGATTCACGGGCCGGAAATGCTTACCGGGCGCCATCTTCCGCAGGCGATGCAGCATGCCGACTTCCGTACCGACGGCGAACTCCTCTGCCGTTGAATTGCTAAGGTGCCGCATCATGCCTTCAGTGGAAAGAAAAAACGTCCGCTGAGCAGGAAGCGTCCCGTCCGCTACGCGAGCCATGCAGGAAGTGACGCAGCCGCACTCCGGATGGATGAGCAACTCGATATCGGGATATTCATCCATCATCTGAAGTACTTGCTCCGGCCGAATCGTGCGATGTACGTGGCAATATCCGGGGTAGGGAATGATGTTTGCTCGTCCCGTCTGGCGCGCGACCGCGGCGGCGAGGAATTTGTCGGGCACGAACAGAATTGGGCGGTCGGCCGGTATCGAACGAACCACTTTCGCTGCGTTCGCTGACGTGCAGCAATAGTCGCTTTCGGCCTTTACCTCCGCCGAGGTATTCACATAGGCGACGACAACCGCTCCCGGGTATTTGGCCTTCCACGCGCGAAGTTCTTCGGCGGAGATCGTTGAGGCAAGAGAGCATCCGGCGCGCAAGTCAGGCAGCAAAACAGTCTTGTCGGGGCAAAGAATGGCGGCTGTTTCGGCCATGAAATTCACGCCGCAGAAAACAATGACATCGGCTGGAGTGGAAGCCGCTTGCTGGGAAAGGCCCAGTGAGTCGCCAACGAAATCAGCGATCTCCTGTACTTCGTCGCGTTGATAATTGTGCGCCAGGATCACGGCGTTGCGCTCTTCCTTCAATCGAGCGATGCGCTGTTGTTTCGCGCGAACCTCTGCCGGCGAGTCCTCCATGACTTCAACGGGGGGCAAAGAGTACCGCGATTCAAATGGGAGCGGAATGGCCGATTCACTCACGAAAGGGTCACCTTTGTTCTGGAATTACCCGTGCGCTCAAATCAAGAGCGCGGACCGAATGCGTTAACGCTCCGATGGAAATTGCATCCACACCTGAACTTGCATAAGCAGCCAGCGAAGCCTCAGCGTTTCCGCTTGCTTCAACGAGCACAGCGTCATCCAACTCGCGAGCCCGCAACTCTTCGACGGCCGACGCGGCCTCCACTGGAGAAAAGTTGTCGAGCATCAGAATGCAAGGGCACGAATCGTCTGTCTGTTGTAAGTCGCGGAGCACGCGAGCGGCGAGGAGAGCTTCTTCTTTGTTGGTAACCTCAACCTCAAAGAAAAAGGCGGCTTTGCGGTTTTGAAATGCCCGCCGAATACTTTCCTCGATATCTGCTTTTGGGCTGCCGGAGCGAAACAACAAATGATTCGTCTTGATTAAAATTGCGTCGCTGAGGTTCAATCGGTGCGTCCCGCCTCCGCCAATGTGAACCGCGCGCTTATCCAGCAATCCCCAGGGCGTTTTGCGGGTGGCCAGTACGTGCGCACTCGGCGATTTTTCGCTCGCAACCTTCACGAGGCGCTCGGTTGCCGTGGCAACGCCGCTCATGCGCTGCATCAGGTTAAGCACGACCCGTTCCAGCCGAAACAAAGTCTTGGCGCTGCCGCGGGCTCCGAGGAGCACTTCACCCGGAGACACGAATTTGCCATCGTGCGCGGTAGGCGAAGTCGCGAGCCCTTCGCGTTCGTAGAGCCATCGCGCCTCATCAATTCCTGCCGCGATGCCCGTCTCTTTCGCCCGGATTTCAGACCTGCATTCCCGGTCGCCGATTCCGAGCGCGTTAACCGTCAGGTCGCCTTGTTCGGCGTCCTGCCGCAGCAGTTCGCCCATAAGCGCATGGAGAGCCTGAACATACGCGGGATTCTGCAGCGTTAGTGAGCCGCCACGATAAAACGCCGCCAGGATGCGCTCTCTGCGCTTTGTGCCAATGTGTGTCGAGATGGCTGTCCGGGAAGTCATGTTGCGAGTCCGAATTCTTTGCCTAACAGCGACGGCCTAGTGCGCGCGTCCTCACCACAGAGGTAAACCACTATTTTCCGTGGCTCGCATGAATAAGTCAAACGGCCGGATCTGCCAAGAGAACCGGACGGTGTGAGGCTCGAGCACGCGGAGGTGGTAAAATCACAGGTGTACGCCTTTCGAGGACAACGAAGCCGCCGGGCGCCCGGCGGGTTTTACCTCGAGAGCAGGCGGTCCGTATCCTTGTAGTCTCGGTGATACCGTCCCATGTTTCTGTGCGGCCATCCAAAGAATAGGCATCAGTTCTCGTGCTTGACCGCAACTGTGATTTTTTTCTTTGTGGCATCTGGTCCGATTTTCGCTCAGGACTCGCTGCCAGCCCGGCAGAACGATCAAGAATTAATAAAGACGATCGAAGCCCTGGAACAGCCTCCAGCCTTCCTGAACGACGGCGATTTGCCGCCAATGCTGTCTTCGAAGAATGCTCAGCCGGTTCTGTCTCCGCCGGTGGAGCTGACGGTCGAAAAAGGATTGCCCCTTCGAGTTATCTTGAAGAAGGCAGTGAGTATCAAGAAAGCCGGCCAGCCGATCACGGCTTACCTGACCGATCCGCTTTACGCTTTCGACCGCGTGGTTGTGCCGGCAGGCAGCGAGGTCGATGGTCACATTGCGAAACTCACCCCGCCGTCAGGCCTTAGGAAGGCCGGCTACTATCTGAACGCTGATTTTTCCTCGCACCGCGCTGTCGAAGTCGAGTTCGACCTGCTCATCCTGCCGAACGGAAAACGAATCTCTCTGCAAACGAAGATCATGCCCAGCGTGGGGCCGGTACTGAAGCTCGAGACCAACCCTCGAAGTAACGGCAAGGTGCATCGCGCGCGCGGGTTCATCAGCACGCAGTGGCACGGCGCTATCGCAGAGCTTCGCCCATCCGCTTTGTGGCGCCACGCGAAGGCGCTCGTTTCGTCCGAGACGCCATATCACAAGCAGAAACTGGACGTTGGCTCTGTCTTTGTCGCCGAACTGGAACAGCCCCTCGATTTCGGGCCGGCGACTGTCCCTCCCACTGAATTGGGAGCGATGGGCCAGTTGCCCGACATCAATGCCCAGGCATTTGCGCGCCTGACCGCAGGGCTCAGCTCTGCGACGACCCGCGCTGGAACGTCTGTCGAAGCCGTGTTAACGCGGCCAGTATTCTCCTCGGATAGAAAACTCCTTCTGCCGGTGGGCACGGCGCTGGAAGGCACAGTCGTTCGAGCGAAGCCTGCTCGTCGTCTCCACCGGAACGGCCAGCTTCACTTCACCTTGAACCGGGTTCAATTGCCTTCGAGCACGGCGAAGTCCGTCGAAATGGCCTTGGAAGGCGTGGAAGTGCCGAAGTCCTCGCACATTCAAGTTGACTCTGAAGGCCAAACAAGCGTCGCGGGCAATGGTGAGTCTCGCGTCCTGCGCACGGCGTTTTCGGCCGCAATCGCCAACTCAACCTTCGACTCCGATAGCGGTCACGCGGGCGCAACAGCAACCAGCGAAAACCGCCCGTTAGGTGGTCTGTCCGGTTACAAAGTCATTGGTTTTGCGCTTAGTATCGGCGCGCGATCGCCGATTCTTTCCCGAGCTCTCGGTTTGTTTGGGACGGGAGAGTCCGTTTATCTCCATTTCATCACTCGCGGTCAGGATCTCGTTCTGCCGAGAGATACGCCGATAGAAGTCAGCTTCGGAGAGGCGCGCGTCCGTCGCCCAGCCGAACACGCCAACTAGAAGCTGTGGGGTTCCCCAATATAGCTGGTAACGAACGGCGGTTTTCTGGCATCTTACGTGAGGCCTTTGAGGGTCGATTTCCCGGCCAAATCCCAGTTTCTACGGACTTTGACTTTGAGCCATCGAAAACCGACATTTGTCGTAGCTGCGACTCTCCTGCTCGCCTGTATGTTTGCGGGCTGCTCGAAGTCCAGCTCGAGCCCTGAGAAGAAGTCAACGGCCACCGGGCCGGAGCCTGCTTCGGTTCAGCCGGCTTCATCCGGTCCCGTCGATATTCTCACCTATCATGACGACAACGCGCGAACCGGCGAAAATGCCAACGAGCACATTCTCAAGCCAAGCAACGTAAACGCGCGCGTCTTCGGCAAAGTGGGATTCCTCGCCGTGCAAGGCTTGGTCGATGCCGAGCCGCTCTACGTTTCGCAACTTCAGATCAACGGCGCAAAGCGCAACGTCGTTTTTGTCGTCACGGAGCATGACCTTGCGTACGCTTTCGACGCCGATACGTTCGAAAAGCTGTGGCAAGTATCGCTGCTTGGGCCGGATGAAACACCCAGCGATAATCGCGGATGCGGGCAGGTGACCCCCGAGATTGGCTCCACGGCCACGCCGGCAATCGATCTCCACGGCGGTTCCGATGGAGTTATGTACGTCATCGCGATGTCCAAGGACAGTTCTGGAAAATATTTTCAGCGCCTGCATGCGCTGGACCTCGCCACGGGGGCCGAAGTCGACGGCAGCCCGGAGACCATTGAGGCCACCTTTCCTGGTTCTGCTTTGCCCAACACGAACGGCCAAGTGGACTTTGATCCGAAGCAGTACAAAGAACGCTCATCTCTCTTGCTTCTAAACGGCACCGTCTACACGAGCTGGGCCTCCCACTGCGATTTCGATCCTTACTCGGGATGGATTATCGGGTTTGACGCAGGCACGCTCAAGAAAACTTCCGTTCTGAATATCGAGCCCGACGGAAGCGAGGGTGCTATTTGGATGGCTGGCGCGGGGCCAGCCGCCGATACGGCCGGGAATATTTATTTGCTTGCGGGAAACGGCAGCTTCGACACAACTTTGAACAGTGAAGGGTTTCCCGATAAAGGTGATTACGGAAACGCGTTCTTGAAGCTCGGAGTTTCCGACGGGAAACTTTTCGTGGCGGACTATTTCGACATGCACAACACGGTTGCTGAATCTCGCAAGGATTTGGACCTCGGTTCGGGAGGGACGTTAGTTCTTCCGGACATGAAAGACGGCTCCGGTAAAGTACGCCATCTGGCGGTGGGCGCGGGCAAAGACGATGTCATCTATCTCGTCGATCGAAACTCAATGGGCAAGTACAATCCCGAAAACGACCAGGCCGTTTATCAAGAGATTCCTAGCACCGGAAGCGAGACTTCGAATGGCCTCGGCGGCAGCGGTGGCGTCTATTCCATGCCGGCGTACTTTAATGGAGTGCTGTACTACGGGGCAGTGGACGATTTCCTCCGCGCGTTCAAGTTCAACCACGCCCGTATCGTGACTCCGGCAGCATCCCACACCGCCATCACCTTCGGCTACCCGGGAACCACGCCCAGCATTTCGTCCGATGGCCTGCGTGACGGGATCGTCTGGGCGGTGGAGAATAATACTCCCGCGGTCTTACACGCTTACGACGCAACCGATCTGTCGCACGAGCTTTACAACAGCACGCAAGAGAAAAAGCGCGACGAAATTGAAGGCAACAAGTTCATCACGCCGATGATTGCCGCCGGCAAAGTCTTTGTGGGGACGCCGACCGGTGTTGCGGTCTTCGGTTTGTCGCCTAGGCCTCCAGCCGAACCTCGGCATTAGCCAGCAAAATCGCGAAAGCTTTGCATTTCTCAGGTCCGCCGGAGCAACAGCGCGCCCGAACGCCACTGCTTCATCATTCTTTCCGTTCTTCGAGGCATGAGAAACTTCCAGATCGGAATCATCCACGCGCCAGCCATCGGACGGTTGAACTTCAGCGACGACTGATAGAAATCGTGGAATTCCACACTCTCCCATCCGTAAGGACGAAAAAACTCCTCCGCTTCTTGCGGAGCGAACTGAATCGGCGCTCCCGCCGCGCTGAGTTCTTTGCCCCAGTGTTTTTGCATCATTTGCTTCACCTTGGGCGACGCCAGATCCGTGACCCAATACCGGCAGTGATCCGCTTGATGCAGGTCCCGGGCTAATGCGGCGACTTGCGCTTCTTCAAGGTACGCGAGCAACCCTTCCGTAATAACAAAAATGCGCTGTGCACTCGAGTTGATTCGCGCAAAAAGCTCGCGACGCGCCCGAACATCTGCCAGATCCATGGTGACGAACTCGAGCGGACATCGGGGCTTCTCACCTGCCATCACCCGCCTTTTGTAGTCAATCATCTCGGCCAAATCGACTTCGATCCAACGCAGCGTCGGCGAGAGCGGCAAACGGTACGGCCGCACATCCAATCCCGCCGCGAGATTCATCACAACATCGACAGGTCCGCTGTTCAACAGGCGCAGCAGAATGTCGTCGAGCAGCTTGGTGCGAACCACCATCGCCCACGCCTGACGCTTGCCCCCGCGCAGGGCATTGACGATCTCCTCGCCGCGCTCACCGGCGAGTTTGCGTGCGTAAGGGTCCTTGAAGATTGCGTCGGGCCGCTCTGTTTCCATCGCACGGTAAAAGGCGACCCAGCGCGCTGTGTCAGAAACATTGCGAATCACAGGGCCTCTCGCGGCGTTGCCAGCCATACATTCCTCCGCCAGTGAAAACGGGTCTTGCAATGATTGGTTAGGCAGGATAACACGCCCCTGGTTCTGAATAATTCATTTGCACGGAAGCGCCAGGAATGATTATCCTCTGATGTTTTCCGCTGTATCCGGGGGTGCACATTGACGCAAGTTCGCCGCATCGGCTTCATCGCTCTGCTCGTCGCTCTCTTCGCCTCGCTGACGCCGTCTGTCTCCGCGCAGCAGTATCCTGAGAATCTGTACCAGGAGCTGCGCTGGCGAATGATCGGGCCGTTTCGCGGTGGCCGCACAAAGGCCATTTCCGGCGTAGCGAGCGAGCCCAACGTTTTCTACATTGCTCAGGTAAATGGGGGCATCTGGAAAACAACCGATTACGGCGAAACGTGGAACCCGATCTTCGACGCCGAACCCACGCAGTCCATCGGCGCGCTGGAAGTAGCGCCGTCTGATCCAAACATTATTTACGCCGGCAGCGGCGAAGGATTGCAGCGTCCGGACCTTTCCGTTGGAAACGGAATGTATAAGTCAACTGACGCAGGCAAGAGCTGGGTTCACCTGGGTCTCGACGACGCACAGCAGATCGCTCAGCTTGCCATTGATCCCCGTGATCCCAACCGCGTGTATGTGGCGGTTGTCGGTCATCCTTATGGACCAAGCGAAATGCGGGGCATTTTCCGCACGGCCGATGGCGGGCAAACTTGGGAGAAAGTTCTGTCAAAGGATCAGTACACGGGCGGCGGTGATGTCGAAATCGACCCACAGAATCCGGACGTCATTTACGCTTCCTTGTGGGATTCAGTTTCCGGCCCGTGGGAGGACGGCAATGAATATAACGGCCCCAATGGCGGCCTCTACAAATCCACAGACGGCGGCTCGAACTGGACCGAGCTTACGCAGGGTTTGCCCGACAATGTCATTCAAGCTGACTTTGCCATCGCCCCAAGCGAGCCAAGCCGCGTTTACGCCACGGTAGCTTCCGGTCGCGGCGTTGGTATTTATCGTTCAGACGATGCAGGGGCTACCTGGACCCGCATCACGGAGGATCGGCGGCCGACCGGGCGAATTGGCGGCGGTGATCTTTGCGTTCCTAAGGTCGATCCGAAGAATCCCGATGTTCTCTACGTCACCAGCACCGTCACGTGGAAGTCAATCGATGGCGGAAAAACCTGGTCCGCGCTCAAGGGCGCTCCTGGCGGAGACGACTATCAGAACATCTGGATCAATCCGGATAACCCAAACACCATTCTTCTCACTTCTGATCAGGGCGCAATCATCAGCGTCAATGGCGGAAAAACGTGGAGCAATTCCTGGTACGCCGAGCCGACCGCGCAGTTTTATCACGTAATAACGGACAACCAGTTTCCGTACAGGGTGTACGGCGGCCAGCAGGAAAGCGGTTCAATCGGAATCGCCAGTCGAGGAAATGACGGTGAGATCACATTCCGGGATTGGCATCCCGTCGGCGTGATCGAATATGGCTATGTTGCTCCGGACCCGCTGCATCCGGACATCGTCTACGGAGCTGGCCGAACCGAAGTTTCGAAGTTCGACTGGGTCACCGGCCAAACCCAGAAGGTCACACCGATTGCCGCTGCATCGCCGAAGTACCGCGCCGAACGCACCGAGCCGCTCCTGTTTTCACCGATTGATCCGCATGTTCTCTACTACGCGACCAACTATCTCTTCAAGACAGTCAATGGCGGTGAATCCTGGGCGACGATCAGTCCTGATCTAACGCGCGAACACCCGGGCATTCCTGCAAGTTTGGGCGACATGGCAGCAAAGAGCCCCGAAGCTGAAAACGAACGCGGCGCCATCTACGCGCTCGGTCCGTCACCCAAGGATATCAATCTGCTCTGGGCGGGCACCGATGACGGCTATATTTGGGTGACTCGCGACGGCGGAAAGAACTGGCACAACGTCACGCCACCGCAGATGGGTCCATGGTACAAGGTGACGCAGATTGTTGCGTCGCACGACGACCTGAACACCGCTTTCGCTTCTGTCAGCGGTTTTCGCATCAACGACATGAAGCCATATATCTACCGCACCGATGATGGCGGAAAGCACTGGCAGTTGATCATTGACGGGTTGCCCGGCAACGAGCCCGTCGATACTGTGCGCGAAGACCCGGTGCGCAAAAACCTCCTCTTTGCCGGAACCGAGACCGCAGTCTGGGTTTCGTTCGATGCGGGCGATCACTGGCAGTCGCTGCAGCTGAATCTGCCGCACACGTCGATGCGCGACTTGTGGATTCATAACGACGATTTGCTCGTCGGCACGCACGGCCGCGGCTTCTGGATCCTGGACGACATTACTCCACTGCGCCAAATCACGGATACCGTCGCGCAATCGGGCGCTTACCTATTCAAACCCGCGCCGGCGTATCGCTACCGCCGCGACACCAACACCGACACGCCGTTGCCGCCGGAGGTTCCTGCCGGGCAGAATCCGCCCGACGGCGCGATCATCGACTATTACTTGCAAACCGCTCAAAGAGGTAAAGTCGCGATTGGCATCTATGACTCCGCAAATCGACCAGTGCGTTTTTATTCGAGCGCGGACGAGATGCCGTTCACTCCGGAATCCCTCGCCGCAACCCTTGCAGTCCCGACCTACTGGGTCCGTTGGCCGAAGATTCTCTCTGGCGATCCTGGAATGCACCGGTGGATTTGGGATCTCCACTACACTGCGCCGAAGACTCTGATGCACGACTATCCGATATCCGCTGTTGCGCATGATACTCCGAGTTATCCGCTCGGTCCGCGCGCGGTGCCCGGTGTCTACACCGTGGTTCTCACCGTTGGCGGCAGCACCTATCGTGAAAGCATCACGGTGAAGGAAGATCCGCGCGTCCACGTCACACCCGCCGCTCTCACGGCGCAGTTCGATATGGAACAACAACTGACCTCCAGCATGGATCACACCTTTGACGCGATTCAGCAGATCAACAAATTCCGTCAGGAGCTGAAGAGCCGGTCCGGTGAATCGAGCGGAGTTCAAGGAGAACAGATTCCAGCGCTCGACAAGAAAGCGGCTGACCTTGCCGGCGCTTCCGGACCGCGAGGATTCGGTGTGCAGGCGAACACGACCGATAATTTCACCCGCCTCAATCTCGAATGTGCGCAGCTCTATACGCAGATCGATGGAGCCGATGCGGCCCCTACGGAGGCGCAGGCTGCCGCTGCGCGTGACTTGGAAGCGAGAGTGAGCGCGCTCCTGGCAAACTGGAAACAGCTTCAGTCGCAGTCCGCGCGAAGGAAATAGAGGCGGTCAGGCGCAAATTTCGGCATCACCCTGTCATTTTCGGAGGGCTTCGTTTGCCGCCTGAGTCAGCTACGCTCGAAAAGGCTCGAAAATCACTTCGCCGGCATGCCGACGCGCGTAAGGCGCGCGTTCATCGAGGTTTTTTCAAGGAAACCAACGACGTTTTCCTGGGCGTCACCACGCCGCAGATTCGAAATCTCTCCCGTCAGTATCAGGAACTGCCGCTTCGCGCCGTCGAGGAGTTGATGAAATCGCGCGTTCACGACGAACGCTCCCTGGCTCACGCCATTCTGGTGAGGAAATTCAGAGCGGCTGACGACCGCGCGCAAACACGCGTCTTCGAGTTTTATGTGCGTAATCGGAAACACATCCGCAGCTGGGATGGCGTGGACGACAGTGCGCCGTACATCGTTGGCCCTTATTTACTAAGTCGGAATAAGAGAATCTTGCATGAACTGGCGCGCTCGAAACGTCTATGGGACCGCCGCATCGCCATCGTTGCTACCTGGTGGTTCATTAGGCAGGGTCAAACGGAAACCACGCTGAAACTCGCGCGCACGCTGCTTAACGATGACGAAGACTTGATCCACAAGGCCAGCGGCTGGATGCTGCGCGAAGTTGGCAAGCGCAACCTGGCTGCCCTCAAGCGTTTTCTTCGCGCTTATTCTCACCGGATGCCACGGACAGCTCTCCGCTACGCGATCGAGCGCTTCCCGCAGCAGGAAAGGCTCATGTGGCTCGCGCGGAAAAAATCGGTCAGCCACCGAGGCAGGTGAAACGCCCGGTAGTGAGACTCAGGACAGCTCTCAAGCGTTGGTAGGAAGTTTGCCCTCGCGCAGCATCGGCATCGAGCGAAGGCGAAGCCCGGTGGCATCGAAAACCGCGTTCCGGACCGCCGGAGAAACTCCGACGATGGGTGTCTCGCCCGCTCCTGATGACGGCAGGTCTTTCCGATCCACCAACACCACTTCAATCTTTGGTTCATCCTTAAACCGCGCAACACGATACTGCGCGAAATGCGGATTCAGAATCCGTCCATTATCAAACTCGATGGCCTCGTAGAGCGCTCCGCCGATGCCCATGGTAATCGCCCCTGCGATCGAGTTCTTCAAGCCATCGGGATTCACCACAGCCCCGCAATCGAAAGCCTGGACGACGCGAACGATTTCGACTTCGTCAGTGGAACGGTCGACAGCAACTTCGGCGCACGTAGCAATGTATCCCCCTTTGTCAAAGCCGCCGGCGATGCCAAAACCGTGACTGGGAGCTTTCTTGCGCCCCTGCCACCCGAATTCCTGCGCAGCCGCCTGATAAACAGCGCGAAGCCTCTCGTCCTGCAAGTTCTTCATGCGAAATTCGAGCGGGTCCATAGCGCAGGCGTGCGCCAAATCATCCATGTGCGATTCGCGCGCGAAATGATTCGCCGCCGCCGCAAGTGATCGGTAAGAACCCTGCCGCAGCGGCGCTTTCACGGGATGAAATTCGATGAGTTGGTTTGCGACTTCATACATCGGGGCAATCGCCGCAGGCCCGGAATTGTAATTATGAAATTCCCATGCGGTCAGGGTCCCGTCTGCGCTCGCGCCGCCCTTGACTTCCATCACGCCTGCTGGCCGGAAGTACGCCCACGTGAACTCTTCTTCCCGCGTCCAGAGCAGATGCACTGGCCGTCCCGCCGCCTGCGCAATCCGCGCTGCTTCCACCGCGCATTCGCCCGAATGCTTCCCGCCGTAAGCCGCTCCCATATCCGGCATCAGCACCCGAACTTTGTCCTCGGACAGATGGAACGCCTCCATCAGTTCCTGACGAACTCCAAACGGCCGCTGCGTTCCCGTCCACACCGTCAGCTTTCCGTCGTTCCACTCGGCGAGAGCCACGCGCGGCTCGAGCGGGCAATGCGCGATGTACGCGACTGTGTACGTCGCATCCAAGCGATGCGCCGCCGAAGAGAGCGCATCGGCCACCGAACCTTTCGTCTGGCGAAACCGATTCTCTTCCTGCGGGTCCGTTTCTGCATTAGCTTTCAGATATTCGAAGAGCTCGCGGCTCGACGGCTGCTGCACCGTCTTCCATTCCGCCTTGACGGCGGCTGCAGCTCGTTCGGCAGTCAACTCATCCGGCGCAGCCACGGCGATAAAATCTCCATCTCGCACCGCAACCACGCCCGGCATTGCTTTCGCTGCGCTCAAGTCCACGTTGGTCAGCGTTGCCCCAAAGGCGATCGGCCGCACGACTTTCCCGTACAGCATTCCCGGACGCTTCAAATCCGAAGTGTATTTGTGCCGGCCAGTGACGAAATCGCGGCCGCCGATTTTGTGAATCGGCTGTCCGGCAATTTTCCATTCCGTCGCGGGAGTTACCGGGTCGTCGGCGGGAATGTCCTGCGCCAGCAATTGCCCCTGCGCCAATTCTCCGTAACTGACCGAGCGATTCCCCGCCGGATCCATCACCCTGCCGTTGGACGCGACGAGTGTCTTCGCATCCGTATCCCATCGTCTCGCCGCAAGCCCAACCAGCAGATCACGCGCCGCATTTGCCACCCGCCGCAATTGCGTGCCCATCTGGGGTGTGCTGCGGCTCCCAAATGTGCCCATGTCGAACGGCGTCAGCTGCGTATCGCCCATCACCATTTCGATCGCATCAAGCGAAACGTGAAGTTCATCCGCCACCGTTTGTGAGAGCGACGTCCGTATGTTCTGCCCGATTTCTACTTTTCCCGTAAAGACCGTGACACGCCCGCCCGGCGGAATGTGCAGCCATAAATCAATCTCATTGGGCATCTGTTCCCGCATTCCCCGGCCGCGGCCCGACTCTTGCGCAAACGCTCCCTTGGCAACCAGGAAAACCGCAACTCCGCCGCCAATGGATTTCATGAAGCTTCGGCGGTCCAAAGAGAAGCGATGCAGCGGCAATTCCCGCGCTTCGTAACGCTCAAACTCCAGAGCGGCGTCGTTCACGATGTTTCCGCTCATGACACTTTCTCCTTCATGTGCGTTGCAGCGAGGTGGATCGCGTCCGTGATGCGCTGGTAGGCGCCACAGCGGCAGATGTGGCTGTTCATGTATTCAATAATTTCAGCGTGGCTTGGACTGGGATTGTGTTCGAGCAGAGCCACCGCGCCCAGAATCATGCCCGATGTGCAATAGGCGCACTGCATCGCATCCATGTCGAGAAACGCCTGCTGCACAGGATGCAGCTCGCCGTTTTTCTCCAGCCCTTCGATCGTCGTGATTTTTCGCTTGCCGACGTCGCCCACGCGCGTCCTGCACGAATGTCGCGGGTTTCCGTCGATCAGAACCGTGCAAGCGGCGCATTGTCCCTCGCCACAGCCGTATTTCGTGCCGGTAAGGTCCAACTGGTCGCGCAGCACGCTCAGCAGCGTCGCGTCGGCGTCTACATCAATCGGATATTCTCTGCGATTTATGTTCAGGTTGGTGACTCTGGCCATAGCGGGTTCCTCAGAAACGGGTACTCAATCAACCGTTTCCAGTCTAGCCCCAGCGTTTCATTCGCGTCAACACGCGGAGCGGCAATCCTCAGGGCTGGTGCTGCTGCGGATGGCACGTGTAGACGTACGCGGGCGGTACGTTGCGCCAAACAATTTTCGATTCAACTGAGGAGAAATAATGATTCAGCAGCGGACGCAGGCTGAGCCGATGCAGCCTCCCGTTCTCGAACTGGACGCTGCTGACGTATTGAAATTGCGTAAGCACAGTGTTGGGTCGCAAAAAGGGCTTGAGCCCCTCGAAGATGCGGCGACGCTGCTGCTCAGACATGAACGCCAGGCCAAGCGACGAGAGCACTACGTCGACATGGTCAATGCCTCGCTTGCGAAGTTCGGCTTCGATACGCTCGACATTTTCATTTATGAGAATTAGCCGCGGGTCGTCGAAGTGCGCCCTGAGATAGTTAACAAAGTGCAGGTTGATTTCAAAAACGAGCAGACTGGACTCGCGCGGAAGCTCCCTTAGCAGGGCGCGGGTCATCATTCCCGTCCCTGCTCCCAGTTCGACCGCAACCCTCGTTTCGGACAGCGGCAATGGTTTCACCATCGCCGCCGCCAAATGCCGGGAACTTGGCGCAACCGCTGCAACCGTATGGAAATTCGCCAGTACTTCGGACGCAAAGACCTTCAGGCTCATGACACCACCTTGAGGGCTGCTTAATATCCTATACCACTCACATACGCGATCCGCTAGGCCGGGGTTCCCCTACTTCAATGGGTTCCAAGTGTGCTCGCCGCAATTCTTCGTTGATTGGCGGCAAGTCCCTCGAAAGAATCTCCTGCCATTTCTCCATTGCTGACTCGGCAATTTGCTCGTCTTGCGTAAATGCAGTCGAAGCATCCGCCGACGGAGATGCATCAGCGCTTTCGACCGCGCGTTCCACTTCCCCCAATGCGCTCGCTGCATACCGCAATGTCGTCCGGTCTGTAACGGTTGGACCCTCACCCGCTGCAAGAGGATTCCTCGCCGGAGGCCCTAGAACCGCGGCTACTTGCTTATCCAGTGCGTCGATTTTCTCGGCCAGCGATTGCCGGGAAGCAACCTTGGGTTGAAGCACTCGGATACTGTTCTGCACGCTCTCCGCCTGCCGCGATGTGCCTTCGACCTGAGCCGTCTTGGCCACAATTTGCTGAGCCAAATCCAACTGCTTCTGCAAATCCTCCTGCGACACTTTGATCCGTGGATCCATCTTCACGGTGAGCGGTTGCTCGGTACTTTGACCATCCACTTCCAGCTTCACCGTATATTCGCCCGGCAACGCCCATGGACCGCCTCCAAAACCAAAAGCCGCCGCGCCTCCTCGTCCTCTGCCGCCGCCAGCGCTTGGATAGTGCAAGTCCCACACAAAGCGGTGCATGCCCGGCTCTGCCGAAAGTGGCTGTGGCGGATGAACCCAGGACGCAGGAATGTCCAACGTCTTGGGATTGATCGGCGGGAACCGATCCGCGCTCGAATAACGGCGCACCAGCTTTCCGTTGCCGTCAAGAACCTCCAGCGTGACTGGCCCTTGCGGCGCCGACTTCAGGTAGTAATCCAAAATCGCTCCATCCGGAGGATTCTCACCCGCGGCAACCTCCGCCGGCAGCGGTGTGCCTTCGTCCGACCCTGGACGCATGCGCCATGCTGTCTCCGGTTTGAAGAGATACGCCGCCGAATTCGCAACCTCCGCTGACGCTTGCCGCAGCGGCGTGACGTCATCCAAAATCCAAAACGCCCGTCCGTGCGTTGCAATCACAAGATCAGCGTCATGGACCTTGATATCGCGAACCGGGACGGTCGGCATATTCAGTTGCAGCCGCTGCCATTGGCCGCCATCATCAAACGAAACGAACACGCCCGTCTCCGTCCCTGCATAGAGAAGGCCCTGCCGCACCGGATCCTCGCGAACCACGTTCACGTAGCTGCCTTCCGGAATTCCCGACATAATTTCTTGCCAACTCTTGCCGCTGTCGCGCGTCAGGTAGATGTACGGCTTCAGGTCGTCCAGCCTGTGCCGGTCAATGGCTGCGAATGCAACCTTGGCGTCGTAATGTGACGCCTCGATGAACGTGACTTTACTCCACGGGGTCAGAGCCGGAGGAGTAACGTCCTGCCAATTCTGTCCTCCATCGCTCGTGACATGAATGCTCCCGTCGTCGCTCCCCGTCCAAATCAAGTCCTTATTCAAGGGAGACGGAGAGACTGTGTAGATCAATCCGTGCCTCCCGCCGCCGTCGGTGTCGTTTGCTGTTGTTGGATCGAGATTCGACGGCGTCCCCGGATCCCTGCGCGAAAGGTCCGGGCTGATGATCTGCCAGCTTTGCCCGCCGTCGATTGTTTTGAACAGCACTTGCGCCCCAAAATAGAGAGCGTGCGGATCCGCCGGAGAAAACACCAAAGGTTGCGTCCAGGTGTGCCGGTAATCTCCCGGATGCGCGAGCGACGGCGTTACATCCTGGGATTCGCCGGTGAAAATGTCGTACCGCGACACCGTTCCGCCGAACAGGATTCCCGGATGCAATGGATCGGCGGCGATGTATCCATTTTCGCCGCCCACGGTAATTGGCATCCAATCCCGTGCACTGATTCCGCGGTGACGGCTTCGACTCGTCGTGCCTCCGGCGCCGCTGTCCTGCTGCGCGCCGTAAACCCAATACGGAAAACGGTTGTCGGTCTCAACGTGATAGAACTGTCCGATTGGTTGGTTGTACCAGGAGCTCCATGTCTGCGCGTCGTCAACGCTGATAATAACGCCCTGATCGGAGCCCAAGATCATCCGATTCGGATCGTCAGGCTCGATCCAGAGAGAGTGGTAGTCGTCGCCACCTGGTGCACCCTTGATGGCCGTAAAACTCGCCGCTCCATCCGTCGAACGATAGGTCGAGGTGTTCATCACGTAGACGATGTCCTCATTCTTCGGGTCTACGGCTATGCCGCCGAAATACCATCCGCGTCCCCAAATACGCGACTCGTTGTCCGCGAGACGCCACGTCTTTCCCGCGTCATCCGAGCGGTAAACTCCCCCTTGCTTCGCGTCGACCAGGGCGTAGACGCGATTCGAGTCCGTTGGGGCCACAGCCACGCCGATTCGCCCAAGGCCGTCTGTGGGGAATCCGCTCGCCAGTTGCGTCCAGTTATCTCCTCCGTCCGTTGATTTATATAGCCCGCTGCCTGGGCCATTTGACGGCGGGTAGACATTCCACGGCGGCCTGCGTGTCTGCCACAGCGCCGCATAGATTGTGCTCGAATTCTGGGGGTCGAACGCGATGTCAATCGCGCCCGTGTTTTCGTCCTTAAACAGCAGTTTCTTCCACGTCGCGCCGCCATCAACAGAACGAAAAACGCCCCGCTCCGCGTTCGGCCCGTAGGAGTGCCCCAGTGCTGCAACGTACACATTGTTCGCGTCATGCGGATCGACAAGAATGGCGCCAATCTGGCGCGTGTCTTCAAGCCCGATGTGCTTCCATGTGGCGCCGCCATCGGTCGACTTGTACATTCCATTGCCGTACGAAATATCCGAGCGCATGTCCGGCTCACCCGAGCCTGCGTAAACTACGTTGGTGTCCGACGGCGCGACCGCCACCGCTCCAATGGAGGCAATCTTCTCCGCGTCGAATATCGGCTTCCAAACGCGGCCTGCATCAGTTGTTTTCCACACGCCTCCGCCCACGGCGCCAAAATAGAAGACATCCGGATGGCCCGGCACGCCGGTCACAGCCACGGCGCGGCCGCTGCGAAACGGCCCAATCATGCGCCAGCGCATTCCGCTATAAAGACTTGGGGCGACTTGCTGCGCGACTGCCGGTATGGCATACACAAACATCGTTGCTGCCAACATTGCGAAGACACCACCAATCAAGGAAACGATACGGCTATGAGTTCTCACAGTCAGGGTCTCCTCAGCACATCGAACAAAAAGAAGTGCGAGTATATACCCGCGGGGCTTGATGCGATTACAGAACGCAACGGAAAATGGAACAGCTTCCTGGGGGTGCGGCCGGCCGGAGTCTCACTCCAATTCCTTCCACATAAGAGTGCGACCGGCGCGCCTCAAAAGAAGTCAAATATATATAATGGAAATCAGAGAGGTGAGCCATGGATTTGCCTAAACGAACTTTGGGTTTGAGCAGTTTGGAGATTACGACTGTTGGTTTAGGCACGTGGGCTATTGGCGGCGGCGACTGGGCATTTGCATGGGGTCCGCAGGATGACGCCCAGTCGCTCAAGGCGATGCGTCACTCGATCGAATTGGGAATCAACTGGATTGATACCGCCGCGGTCTATGGCCTGGGACACTCCGAGGAAATCGTCGGCAAGTTCCTGCACGAGCTTTCGCCCTCCGAGCGTCCCCTGGTTTTCACCAAGTGCGGCGTCGTTTGGGACGATGCCAACCGCATGGTGCCCGGGAAGCGCATCCTGAGACCCGAATCCATCCGCCGCGAATGCGAAGCTTCTCTTCACCGTCTCGGTGTTGAGCGCATCGACCTTTTCCAGTTTCACTGGCCCGATGAATCCGGGACGCGCATCGAAGATTCCTGGGCCACAATGTCGCAGCTCATCAGCGAAGGCAAAGTCCACGTCGGCGGCGTTTGCAATTTCGACGCGGCCCTGATGCAACGCTGTGAACCGATTCACCACATTGATTCTTTGCAGCCGCCTTTTTCATTGATTCGCCGCCAAATCGCGGAAAAAGAAATTCCGTGGTGCGCACAGCACAAAACCGGGGTCATTTGCTACAGCCCGATGCAATCGGGGTTGCTCACGGAGTCATTTTCCGCCGAGCGCGTCGCGAAAATGCCCCAGGACGATTGGCGCAAACGGTCGGACGAATTTCAGCAGCCCAAACTGGGGAGAAATATCGGTTTGCGCGATGCGCTCCATCCGATTGCCAAGCGCCACGGTGTTTCCGTGCATGATGTAGCGATTGCGTGGACCCTCGCATGGCCTGGTGTCACCGGGGCGATCGTGGGAGCGCGTTCGCCGGAGCAGGTGGACGGCTGGATTCGTGCCGCCAACCTCAAGCTTACTTCCGCGGATCTGGACGAAATCGCCTCGGCCGTCTCTCGCACCGGAGCCGGCTCAGGTCCCGTTCGCCCATCCGATTCGGTGAGTCACAATTCGCCGGACACATCACACAAGGCGAATGCGTAGCATGGGCGAGTCATTGCCGCTCGGACGCGACGCCCCGATGGAGTTGACCTTTCAATTCCCAGCTTCTCCATTCTTGCGATCCTTGCTAGACTCCTAAAAGCCCGCCAGTTACCCAATCACCGGAGGAGTGAATGAGACTGTTACAAACGTACATGTTGGCGGCTTTTCTGGCGCTGTCCCTTGCACAAGCGGCCTTCGCTGATTCCATTACTCTGAAGAACGGCGACCGCTTTACCGGAACAATCACGGCAATCGACAAGACCGAAATTGCGCTGAAAACGGACGCCGCCGGCGACGTCAAAATAAAATGGTCTGCCGTGCAGCAGCTCTCCTCCGACAAGCCCCTCTACGTCGCCACACCAGAAAGAACCACCATCACCGGCACGGTCACTTCCGACGGCCATGACTTTATCGTTCACACAACGACGTCCGGCGATGTCACCATTCCCGTCACGCAAATCACCGTCGTCCGTACGGAGTCGGACCAAAAAGCCTACGAGAAAAGCCTTCACCCCGGCCTTCTTAGCGATTGGACTGGCGCTGTAAACATTGGCTTTGCTCTCGCTCGCGGCAACAGCGACACGACTAACTTGAACACCGCCTTTGCCGCGGATCGAAAAACGCTTGCCGACGAATTCAAGCTGACCGCTTCTTCGATTTACTCGACCAGCGGAACTTCGACTACAGGCGCGCCCGGTGGCGTAACCGCGAATGAAATTCTGGGCGACGTCGCGTATGACAGGAATATCGGCAAAAGAATCTTCGTGTTCGCCAGCGGAGACTTTACTCATGACGAGCTGCAGGATTTGATCCTGCGCGCCATCTATACGGGCGGCCTGGGCTGGCATGCAATCAATACGCCCAACACGACTCTCGACGCTCTGCTCGGCATTAACTATACGCGTGAGAGTTACAGCACCAGCGCGTCAACCACTACGCCTTCGACGAGCGTAGATCGGAATTTGCCCGGCATTACCGCAGGCGAGAACTTCATGCATAAATTCGGGGCCAACACCGTCTTCGCGGAGACCTTCGACTTCTACCCGGATCTCAGCGACATCAACCAATACCGTTTTTCTCTCGACGCTGCTGTCGTCACGAAGATCAAGAAATGGCTCGGCTGGCAAACATCGCTCAGCGACCGCTTCGTCACCAACCCCCCGATTGCGGGCACAAAGTCCAACGACGTGATTCTCTCTACCGGGTTCAACATCTCCTTCGCGCACTAGCTCGTTTTGCGAACGCGCCACGCGCATCTTGTACCGCTTAGAACTTGACCAGGATATCCATGTCGATGAATGACTGATCCCTGCGAAGATCGGGAAACCAAACGCTGCTGATTCCGCCGCCGCAGGCTACCTCAGCCGCCGCCAAAGTTGTTTGCCCGGAAGACGCTCCGCTGATACAGGCGAAATCCTGGGGGAAACCGTTGTTGCCGCCCGGCGGCGTAATCCCTCCGCGTCCTGTCCAATAGGGCACACTCGCATGCCGATAGTCGTATTCCCATCGGAACGTGATGTACTGCTTGGGCATGTAGTCAAACGTGTAGGACGAATCCCACGCCTTGAACTGATCGGCCGGATTCTCGGTAAAGTATGGCGAATTCGTCGCTGCCGTGATCGCCGTCTCGCCATTGATCGGCGGCAACAAAACCAGATATCTTCCCGGATTGTTGATTTTTCCGCCGCCGATCGTCATTCCGAACAGGTCCTTGTGGAACCAGAAGCGGTTGTACACCATGTAGCCCAGGAAGCTTTGCTTGGGACCCCTGGAGCCTCCGTGGCAACTCACGCCGTTGCCGTACTCGCAGCCCATGTCTCCCGTCAAAGAAAACGCCATCTTGTCCAGCGTATTCTCCGGCCTGTCGAAATACTTGACCTCAACGCTGTCGTCGGTATGAATCCGTCTGCGTCCTGGTGCGAATAAATCATCCTCCCCTACACCATAGTTATTCGAAATGACGTTGATCCATCCGGTCGGCGTCCACTTAATTTGCCCCCCGATGCCCGGTGAATGGTTCGCCGAACCGTACGCCTGCCATCCGTTGATGAGCCATGGCTCGATCTTCAAATGTGCCGTGGGGAAAATCTGCACACGCAAGCCGTTGAAGAACCACGGCGTGTTCGACGAAACATACGACGGCTGATAGGCCCAGTTGTCGAAGTTGTAGAAGCTGAACAGGCCGATGTAGGACATGAAGATGCCCGCATCAACGTTGACTCCATGCAACACGTCGAAGTGGTATCCGCCATAACCTTCCGAAATATAGCGATACGCATCGGCAAGATTGTATTGGCCATTCCCCGGACTCGGATCGTTTCGCGGAATGGCCTGCGAATACATTCCGAACTGCGTCATGATCCGGCCTCGAACATTGTCGTAGTGAAAATCGCCGCCGACACCGAGATCCTCCAGCTGCACTTCTTGAGCGCGAAAGACTTCGGTCGATCCGCCCATCGAATGGTCCGCCGGGCGGTTGAAATCGTAGGTATAGGTCGTGTCGACGCGGATTTCTGGCGTGAAGAATTTCGAATCAAGAGCGGGCGTCTCGGTACGAGGATTCCCGTTCAGCCACGTCCAATCATGATCGGAAAAGGGTGCAATCTTCGCGGGCTTTTGCGCCGGAGCGGCAGACGTCGACTCCTGCTCGGTAGGCGCTAAGGATGAAGATTCACCCTTCTCGGTAACCGCAGATGTGGAATCCGTTGCCGCTGAAAGCGAATCCGCATTGCCGCTGTGGTCCGTGCTCGCCTTCGTTGCACTGGGATCGATCGAATCAGCAGCGGGCGGCGTGGCTGGCTTTACCGCCGCGCTCTGATTGCGGTTCGCTGCTCCAGCGGTCGTCGCGGCCGCCCTCGATTGCTGCTCTTGAGAATCCTTCCTCTTCAACTCCTCTTCCAGTTGAGCGATGCGTTTCTTCATCGCCTCGAGTTCCCTCAGCATCGCCGCCTGCTGGTCCGAAGGGCTCGGCGGTGTGGCGGAGGATGTGTCGCCGTTGGCACTTTGAGCGAAACATCGGCCCGCTGCGCCTCCCGCAAGGCTGCAAATGACAATCACCACCGCGCAATTTCGCACAAACCTTGTCATAAACATCTCCTATCGCCAGCTAATCAGGGCAAATGAAAGATGCCCGCTGATGCCTCAGAAAGTCGTAAAAGCAGCCTAAGGGTTTCGTAAGGGGCGTGCCGAATCACGCCGCTTTACATTCTTTCTCGCAATCGGTAGAGTGCGCGTCATGCCATATATAAAACGCGCTCTCTCACTCCTTCTTTTTGTCTCAGTCGCATTTTGTCTAGACCCGTCCTTGGCCGGTTCGCAGACTCAGGAAGCCGCGGCCACATCGCAAGCCGTCCCCACACCGACTTCTGTTCTCGGCCATACGCCCGGCGATGACTTTTACCTCGCGAATTACGACGAATCGAAAGCCTATTTCCAGCAGCTCGCGAAAACGTCGAATCGCATCAAGATTGTCGACGTCGGCAAAACCACGCGCGGCCTCGACTGGCAAATCGCCGTCATTTCTTCGCCTGAGAATCTGGCGCAGCTGGACAAATATGAAGACATTAACCGCCGCCTCACCTGGGCGCGCGGCATTGACGATTCTGCCGCGCGCGATCTCGCGCGTCAGGGCAAAATCTTCGTCCATATTGATGGCGGCATGCACTCCACCGAAGTTGCCGGTGCGCAGCACTCTATCATTCTTGCCTACAAGCTTCTCTCCGCAGAGAACGATCCCGAAATCGACGCCATCCTCAACAACGTAATCCTCGTCCTCTGGCCAACGTTAAATCCTGACGGCCAAAACGAAGTCGTCGCCTGGTACCGCAAGAATCTTGGCACATCCTACGAAGTCAGCCCGCTGCCCGATCTCTACCAGGAATACGTCGGCCACGATAACAATCGCGATGGCTACATGAACAACATGCTCGAATCTCAGGAGGTCACGCATCAGGAGCTGATTTGGAATCCTGAGATTTTCTACACCCAGCATCAAACCGCACCATTTCCAGCGCGTATCTTTATTCCTCCGTTCGTCGAGCCGATTTCCTCGAACATTCAGCCCATCCTCATGCGCTGGCTCAATGCCGTGGGCATCGACATGGCCGCTTATCTCGACGAACACGATATGCCCGGCGCGATCAACCGCGTCGGATTCGACAACTGGTATCCCGGCTTTCAGGATTTCACCGGAATCTTCCGCAACTCGATTTCATTTTTCACGGAAACGGCGCTCTATGGTTACGCCACGCCGCACTTTTACACCGTCCGTGATTTCCCGCAGGATTTTCGTTCGCTCGATTCGCAGGTCTTTTACAGCAGCCCATGGACTGGCGGATGGTGGCGCCTCGGCGATGCCGTACGCTACATGGTCGGCGCTTCCATGTCCGTGCTCGATACTGCCGCGAAATATCACGAGCAGCTTCTTTACAACAAATATCAAGTAGGCCGCGACAATGTCGCCCGCTTCACCAACAATCCTCCGTATGCTTACGTGATTTCCACCAAACAGCGCGATCTTCCGGAAGCCGCCACTCTCGTCGACAAATTAATGATCAATGGAATCGAAGTGCATCAAGCCACGCAGCCTTTCGCCGCCAATGGCCGAGATTATCCCGCAGGCTCGTGGATCATTCTCATGGATCAGCCGTTCGCCGGCCTCGTGAAGGAGCTCTTCGAACCGCAGAAGTATCCTGACCTGCGCGAAAACGGTGCGCCCATCAGACCCTATGACGTCGCCGGCTGGACTCTTCCCATGCAAATGGGCGTTGATGCCGACGCCGTTCTTCAACCCGTTTCCTCCACCGATCGCGCGAACCTGAAGCTGCTCGACAGATTCTCTGCTCCCGCAGGCAACATCGAAGGTTCCGGCTCCGTTTTCCTTGTTGATCCGCGCACGAACGCCCACTTCAAAGCGATAAACGAGATTCTGGGTTCCGGCGGGCACGTCAGCTTTACTGCGGATTCCACCGATGGCATGCCCGCTGGAGCGGCGATCATGACGGGCATGACGCGCGATCGTGTCGCCGCGCTTTCCAATGATTTTTCGCTCTCGATCCGTGCGCTCGATAAAGCCCCTGAAGATGTTATCGCAACCAAGAAGCCGCGCGTGGGCCTCTACCGCGCATGGACTGCGGACATCGACGAGGGATGGACTCGCTGGATTCTGAAGAACTACGGTTTTGCGCCTATCACTCTTCATAACGGAGACATTCAGGCCAGCCACCTTCTCGACAATCTCGACGCCATCATCCTGCCCGATGCCGAGCCGAATCAGATATTGAACGGTTTTGCGCCCGGCTCAGTTCCGGGCGAATACGTCGGCGGCATCGGCCAAACGGGGGTGGAATCGTTGAGGGAATTCGTCGCTGGCGGAGGCACATTGATTGCCTTCAACAATGCCTCGCTCTTCGTCATCGATCAATTCGGCTTGCCCGTCACAAATGTGCTCGCGAATCTCAAGCCCGACGAGTTCTACTGCTCTGGCTCGCTTTTGCGCGTTGAGATTCCGGACGCGAACCGCCCAGGCCTCTGGGGCCTGCCGCGCGACCCCGTTGTTATGTTTGAACGCGGCCCGGCATTCGCCACGAATCCGGGATTCCGCGGCGCCGTGCTCGCTTCGTATGCGGAAAACGTCAGCCCGCTCGCCAGCGGTTACTTGCTCCATCCCGAGCGCATCGAGGGCAAGGCCGCCGCTCTCGAAGTCGGTTATGGCAACGGCAGAATTTATCTTTTCGGTTTCAAGCCGCAATGGCGCGCGCAGTCCCACGGCACGTACAAGTTCTTTTTCGACGCCATTTACGATTCGCCGAGCCTGGCGAAGCCTTCTGCGTTCCCGAAATCACCGATGCCTCTGCCAACTGCCGCGCCGCCGTCAGCGTTGCCAGCCGAGAAAACTGACCGGGGAGCACGGCAAGGAAGACCAAACGGCCCTGGAAAATAAAATCTGAAAATCATCCTACGCAACTGCAGTGATAGAAAATCCAGCCGGCTCCTTCACGCCGCCGCTTCAATTCAGTAGTCCCTCGGCGTGCATCAATTCCGCGTTCAGTAGCGCCGCTCCGGCTGCTCCGCGAATCGTGTTGTGACCGAGCAACACGAATTTGTGTCCCAGCACGGGACACGCGCGCAATCGCCCCACCTGTACCGCCATTCCGCCAAACCGCTCCACATCAAATCGCGGCTGTGGCCGGTCGGCCGCATCCAGGTAAACAATCGCGTGGCGCGGCGCGCTCGGCAAATTGAGCGCCTGCGGCCTTCCCGCGAACTTCTCAAACGCCGCAAGTATGTCTTCGCGCTCCACACCATTTCCAAATCCGACTGATACAGCCTCTGTGTGTCCGTTTACCACAGGCACGCGTGTTGTCTGGGCGCTGATCGCCATTTCCGCGTCCTCGAAAGCCTGGTCACGAAAAGCTCCCAGAATCTTCCGTGTCTCATTCTCGATTTTCTCTTCTTCTCCTGCGATAAACGGAATCACATTCCCCACGACATCGAACGACGCTACTCCCGGATGCCCCGCTCCGGAGAGCGCCTGCAGTGTCGTCACCAGCACCTTCTTAGGTTCGAGCTCGCGCAACGCCGCAAGCGCCAGCGCCAGAAAGATTGTCGAGCAGTTCGGATTGGTGACCACAGCGCCGCTCCAGCCTTTTTGCTTCTTCTGCAGCCCAAGCACCTCCAGATGTTGCGGGTTGATCTCCGGTATCAGCAGCGGAACGAGCGAATCCATCCGGTAATTCCGCGCGTTGCTCAACACAACGTGTCCCGCTGATGCGAACGCAGCCTCCGCTTCTCCCGCCACGCTCGCATCCAGTGCCGAAAAAACAATCTTCGGCGCCGCGCCCGTCTGTACCGCTCGAACTTCAAGCCGCCCTGCGTCTTCCGGCAGCGGTGTGGCCAGCCGCCACGGCAATTCGCCATAGCGCTTGCCCGCCGACCGCTCGCTCGCCGCTACCCATGTCAAGCGGAACCAAGGATGGTTCGCCAGGAGCGCCACAAAATGCTGGCCCACCACCCCTGTCGCTCCGAGAATTCCAACTTCTATCTTCGCTGTGCCGCTCATCCCGCACTGACCGCCGCCGCGACTTGCTTTTCGCCTCGCGCCCTTTCGATCTGTTCCAAGCCTTCGATCAGATCGCCAACTAGGTCCTTTGCATTTTCGCAGCCGGGCGAAAGCCGGATCAGCGCGTCCGACAGTCCCAGCTTCGCTCGCTCTTCCGCCGGAATCGAAGCGTGCGTCATCCGTGCCGGATGACAGACCAGCGCCTTCACGCCGCCCAAGCTTTCGCCCAGCGTGAAATACCGCCGCGAAGAAACAAACGCCGTCACTTCCTCCACCGTTCCTTCCAATTCGAACGAAACCATTCCGCCGAAACCCGACATCTGCTTCCTCGCAATCTCGTGTCCCGGATGGTCGCGCAGCCCCGGGAAATAAACACGCCTCACCAGTTCGTGCTTGCGCAGCGCATCCGCAATGGCCGCGGCGTTTTCGGCGTGCCGCTGCATTCTCAATTCCAGTGTCTGCAAGCCGCGCAATGTCAGCCAGCAGTCGAATGGCGAGGGCACCGGGCCTGTCGCATTCTGCAGAAACTTCACCGGCTCGAAAATCGCTGCATCCTTCGCCAGCACGGCTCCTTGGATCAAATCCGAATGCCCCGCAAGATATTTCGTCACGCTGTGGACCACGATGTCCGCGCCAAGCTCAATGGGCCGCTGAAAGTATGGCGACGCGAACGTGTTGTCCACCACCACCAGCGCGCCGCGATCGTGCGCGAGTCGGCTGATCGCCTCGATGTCATAAATCAACAGGCGGGGGTTGGTCGGCGACTCGATCCACACTAGCCGCGTCTTGTGTGTGAGCGCCGCTCCCAGCGCCTGCGCGTCGGCAATATCAATCTGCCGGATCTCGCAGCCCATCGGCTTGAACACGCGGTTCAAAATTCTATACGTCCCGCCATACGTATCGAGGGGAATCACGACTTCATCTCCCGGCCTCAGATATGCCTGAAAAATCGCATTTTCTGCCGCCAGCCCCGACGCATACACCGCCGCATGCTTCACTCCTTCCAATTCCGCCAATACCGATTCCAATCGCGCGCGCGTCGGATTATTCGTGCGCGAATAATCGAATCCGCGATGCTCTCCCGGCGCGTCCTGCCCGTAAGTCGACGTTTGAAAAATCGGCGCAATTAGCGCGCCCGTCCCGGGTTCCTTCTCTTGCCCCGCGTGAATCGTCCTTGTTGCGAAGTCCATTTCTCTTCTCCTCTCAAAAAATGTTGGTGCAGTAAAATCGTTTCAGTCTCTCGTGCTGGCCGTGGAAATGGCGTTCCAGTCTGCTTCATCAAATTTCTGGATCGACCCGTTCACAAAAACCGATTCCTCAACCGTTGCGCTTGCCATAACCCAACTTTCGGCACCGTTCTCCTCCAAACTGCGAACCACAATCGGCAAACCGCATCGCTCTGCCGTCTCGAGCGCCGCGAGTTGTACGAGGTCGCAGCCGTCATTCGTCATCGCGATGGCTTCCGCAAACGAAAGTCGCGCAAGGTGCTTTGCGCGGTCATTTACCTTCGGATCGTCTGAGAAGTACCCTGGTACGTCTTTGATCAATTCGCACCGCGCCGCGCCGAGTCCCGCCGCCAGCAGAACCGCCGTCAGGTCCGACCCGCCTCGTCCCAGCGTCACAATCGCGCCGGCGCTGTCCGTCGCCAGGAACCCCGGAACGATCACCACACGATTTGCCCGAAGCGCTCTTCGAATCTCCGTCGCATCGAATTCCGCTCGTGCAACGCCGAGCCCGCGCGCCGCAATCCGCAGCCCCGTCTGCCGCACGTCCAGCGCCGCCGCTTGAACTCCCGCAGCTTGCAAATGCAGCGCGAGCCGCGCCACCGAGCGCAGTTCGCCCGTCGACCACAGCAAATCCAGCGCCGCTTCTCCCGGCGCGTCAACGATCGCCCGCGCTTCGCGCAACAGCTCATCCGTCTCGCCGTTCTGAGCGGACACCACGATCACTAAGTTTTCTTCGGGATTTGCACCAAGCCGCTGCTTGATGAAACGTGCGGCGCGCCGGTAGGAAATTGGGCCATTGAGAATCGACCCGCCCAGCTTCATCACAACATTGCGTCGATATCTGCACTCGTCTGCGGCCACGCGGGAAGCCTCCTGGCTGCGCAAATAACAGCGCGCTTTCCAGGAACGCTCGTCTTTGCATGGAGAAGTACACTTTCGCCACGCAAATACGTCAGCGTTGCCGCGCGAGCGAAAAACACGACCCGAAAGGCGAAGGTTCCGCGCTCTAGCGATTCAATTGGGGGTTCAGAATCTTCAGTAGATCGGATTCGATCAGCCGAGGATCTTATCTATCCCCATCGGGCAGGAATTAGCACCTTGGTTCTCGGACCAGGTTGCTGTGGCTTCGTCGGGCCTGTCCCCTCTGCCACTCTGGATAAGCGCTGC
>DASYZX010000007.1:0-148503 GCA_035945715.1 Candidatus Acidiferrales bacterium | reverse complement strand
CCCGGCCACACTCATATGCGGGCTTCACCAGCACCAGAGTAGTTCGGCCTCTGTCGCCGATGCGACGGCACAACGTTATGCCTTCTCGATCGCATTTTCATCCTTCGTTGTCGTCCCGCCGGGGACGATGGCTCACTCATAGCGCAATGCCACCATGGGATCGAGCCGCGACGCACGGTGCGCTGGAATAAAACTGGCTGCTAAGCCAATTCCGGCAAGGATAAGCACGGCCAATATGAGCGTCAGCGGATCATACGCCCTGAGTCCATAGAGCAGCGATCCCGCGGCTTTTCCGCCCGCGAGCGTCAGTCCAGCCCCGGCGGCGATGCCAATGCCGATCAGAATCGACACTTCCCCCAGAATCAGCCCAATCACGCCGGAGCGCTGCGAACCCAGGGCCATTCGAATGCCAATTTCATTCGTGCGTTGCGCTACGGTATAGGAAATCACGCCGTAGAGCCCGATTGCCGCAAGCAATACGGCCAGCACGCCAAAGAATCCGCACAGCGTGGCCATCAGTTCGTCCTGCACGAGGGTCCTTCGTATCTGCGTCCGCAACTCGATAAAATAAATGCTGATTTCGGGATTCACGCCGCCTATGGCGTCCTTCACCGAATTCAGAATTCCGGCCATGCCAACCTGGGAGCGAATCAGGTAGGTCACGCTGGTATCGGGCTTATCATCCTGCGTACGGGGAAAGTACATTACGGGAACGAAAGCGTCATGCATGTCGTTGTACACCGAATCCCTGGTCACGCCCACCACGCTGTAGAAGGGCTCTGGCTTCCCCGGCGACGCCCACACACGGAACTGCATACCGACTGGATTCTTCGCGCCGCCCAGGAATCTCTTGACGAAGGATTGATTGACGATGGCGACCTTTGGCGCGTTCAGGGCGTCGTTGCTGTTGAAATCGCGCCCCTGAAGAATGGGAGTTTCCATCGTCTGAAAATATTGCGGGCTGACGTAATCGATCCATGACGAATCGCGCGTATCTTTGCCGTCGGCGCCGATGATATCGTTGTTCGAACTGTTCCCGTTCATCGGCGAGCGATTCGACGCAGCAGCCGAAGCTACCCCTGGCACGGCACGGATCCGTTCCAGCAAATCGCGGACGAACTCAGTACGCCGAGCCGAGGGCAAATTGAGTTGCGTGAAATCGGTGCTGGCGACGAGGATTGCATTCTGCTGGAATCCCAGATCCCGCGTTATCAAATTGTTGAGGCTGCGCGCGAACAACAGCGCCCCAGCGAGCAATACCAAAGAGAGCGCGACCTGTGATGCGACCAGAGCCCGCTGCATCCGGAAGCGTTCGCGCCCTGTGGTCATTCCCCGCCCTCCGGTCTTTAGAACCGATCCGGGCGGCGTGCTTCCCGCACGTAACGCCGGCAACAGTCCGAAGAGGATCGTGGTCAGAATTGCAAGTCCCGCCGCAAACCCAAGCACTCTCCAGTCGGTCGGCATGTCCAAGAAGGTCGGATCATTAGGGTTGCTGATGAAGGCTACCAGAGCATGACTGAGAACAGCGGCCAGGAATCCGCCGCAAACAGCTCCGGCAATCGCGAGCAGGGCGCTCTCCGAGAGCAGCTGGCGAATCAACCGGCTTTTCGAAGCTCCCAACGCCAGGCGCACGGCGATTTCGCGCTCACGCGTGCTGGCGCGTGCCAGCATCAGATTCGCCAGATTCGCACAGGCA
Source organism: Candidatus Acidiferrales bacterium (assembly GCA_035945715.1). Classification (GTDB taxonomy): domain Bacteria; phylum Acidobacteriota; class Terriglobia; order Acidiferrales; family UBA7541; genus DAHUXN01. Next base: position 146,807 of record DASYZX010000007.1, on the reverse strand, counting down.
ATCAGAAGAACAAGGCCCGACAACCCCAGCAGCAGCCAGAGCGAAGTGGAATTGTCCTCGCGCAGATTCGAGAATCCATTCGCCGCCGGACGCGCTTCGAGTGTGTATGCGAGATAGTGTTTCACGCCGTTTGCGTCATATTGCGGTGGAATCGTCTCGTGCAGCGCTGCGGGCATGATGGTGCTTAGCTGGGCCGTCGCGCGATCCAGCGTCCAGCCCGGTTTCAGCCGCCCAAACATAGCGAGCCACCAGCTTGCCCGCGGGCGCTCGCCTGTGATGGCGCTGTACTCCCCTTCGATGATGGGCTCGGCGCACACCGGAAGCACGACCGCAAATTGATCTCCTACGGAGACGCCGTAGAAACCGGGCGGGGTTACTCCAAGAACCTGAAAGGAATGCCCTTCAAGGGTGATGGTCTTTCCGAGGATCGACGCCGCTCCTCCATAACGCCGCTGCCAGAACCCATAGCTAAGGTCGACGCCGCCCGCGCAGCCCTTCTGATCATCCGCCTCGGAAATCAGGCGACCCAGAAACGGCTGCACTCCGAGAGTCTGGAAAAACTCGCCGCTGACGAAGATGCCTCGCGCCAGCTCCACTTCTCCGCCTTCGGCCAGGTTGAACGCATTCCCTCCCCAAACGGCGAGCGAGGAAAATGCTTGCTGCCGCTGGTCGATCTGCTCCCACAGCGGAAACGTGAATTGCGAATACGGCCCGTTGAAGTTCCCCGACCCCCAATGGTGCATATTGAGATGAACGATGGCCAAGGTAGTGGGATCTTTCACGGGGAGAGTGCGCAGGCGCACGGCGTCAATCAGCTGGAAAATGGCAGCGTTTGCGCCGATGCCCAGTGCGAGCGTGAGAACCGCCACCAGCGCAAAGGCCGGCGACTTTGCCAACATGCGGAGGCCGTAGCGAATATCCTGCAACAGCGCGTTCATGGTTCACCTCAGGAGAAGCTCCGGTCCATTTGACGAAAGAGCCCTCGGAAGGTTTGGTGCTGCTCCCCCATCATTTGCCCGGCCGCAAGCAGTTCCAGTCCGGGCTTCGTTCCCGCCCCCGCCAAAAACAAATCCGGCGAACGGCCGCAAGCACGCCGCGCCACAGGCGGAAATCGACCGCGATTGTCATTTGCATCTTGGCCGGGTATGTCGAGCCCATGGATCGTCGAGCGACGCGCACAACTCAAACAGCATTGCACGCGCTTTCAGCTTGCTTTGGCCGTGCCGTTTTGAATGGACTGGGTCAAGATTCCGCGCAACTTTTCTGCAATACCCGTGGCCATCTGCTTTGCTTTGTCCCCGAGAGCGGATTGCTGATCGCCGAGCGCGCCTTGCTGATCGCCTAACTCCGACTGCTGATCGCCCAGCTTCGATTGCGTATCTCCCGCCTGCGACTGAAGATCACCCAGCCGGCTTTGCAGGTCGCCCAGTTCGGATTGCAAGTCGCCCAGTTCGGATTGAGTACCGCCCTCGGCGCTGAGGCGCTTGGCGTCGGCTTCCACTTTCTTGAAGTCAGCGTTCATATCGGGTATCTGCACCTTCACGTCGCGCTGCTGCTCGCCGAGAGCTCGTTGCTTTTCGCCAAGTCCGCGCTGCTTATCGCCAAGCTCTTTCTGCTGCTCCTGAATTGCCTCAATGGGCGTAAACAAATCCCGCGCACGCTTCACCGTGGCCGGGTCAGTGATTACGTAGTCCTTGCCGTCATGCCGGAAGGAAATCTTGCTTGGCGTGAGGCGCGCCTGGATCGAACGCGGAATTCCGCCCATGGTCCACGCCCAGCAGCCATCGCCGAAATCGATAAAGATGCCTGCGCCAACCAGATTTCCGCTGCACGACTTCGTAGAGAAGTGCAGGCTGTCGTCACCATCGGCAGTCGTGGCTACAGTGATGGTGGCGCTCGCATATTTGCTGCCGCCCTCGGTCTGCGCGCCAGCAGTCCCCGGCGCAAGGCCGGCAAACACCATCGCCGCAGCAGCCAAGGCGAAGCATGCCCAATTGCCTGACGAAAGTTTCGCGCTTTTCGTGCCAGTTTTCATGCTCGTGCTCCTATTCCGGTTTGGCGACGCCGCTCGCGATGGCCTGGTCGAGGAACGATTTCAACTGCCGAGCGGTCTGCTCGGCGGCCTCTTCCCCTTGCCCGCTCCAGACTTTGATCTGCTCGCTCATCGCTTGCATGTCCAGACTCATCGCTGCCATTTGCGCGCTCAACAGGGACTTCTCTCCGCTGACGCGCGATTCTTGCTCGCTGGCTGCCGATTGCAGTTCTGAAATGCGGCTCTGCAATTCGCTCAGTTCCGATTGCAACTCTCTTAATTCAGACTGTGTGCCACCCTCAACGCTCAGCCGTTTTGCATCGGCCTCGACTTTCTGAAATTCAGCACTCAGGTCCGGAACGCTCACTCGCGCGGGGCTAAAATTCCCGCTCCTATCGCGCTCCCTCGCGCCAAGCCCGTTCACCGGATGTCCCACTTGAGACTGCTTCTGCATCAGGTCGCGCACGGGGGAAAAGAGTTCGCGGGCACGAGCGACAGAGCCGGCATCACGAACCACGTAGCTCTTGCCTTCCTCGCGAAATGTGATTCTGTCCGGGGCAATCTTGACGTAGAGAGACGGCGGAATATCCGCCGAAGTGCTGAAGGATACGCAACGGCTGCCGAGAGCGATCGCGAGTGCCCGTGCGTCACCGCTCGTTGTCGCAGTGCAGACATTGTTCGGCGAGGTTCGCAGTGTGACTTTGCTTTCCCCGGTTATGAGCAGGAGCGTCTCGTCGGCGGCCGATTGGGCGTGAACCAGAAGCGGTGCGGTTACGGCGAGCACCATCGCTACAGCCATTGTCGCGAGGCGCATGCTGTTGTTATTGTCGGGGATCTTCCTCATGAGCGTACTCCTTATTCCGGCTTGGCGATGCCCTTGGCAATGGCGTCATCAAACATGCCGCGCAATTGCTTCGTCGCGTTGCGGGAGATTTGGCTCTCCTGGCGTCCCAATTCGGCCTGCTTTCGACCAAGCTCGGATTGCTGACGACCCAATTCGCTCTGCTGAGCGCCGATCACCGACTGCTGCGCGCCGGCTCGGGACTGATAGCCGCCGACCTGGCTCTGCAGCCGGCCGAGTTCGGATTGGAGGCGGCCCAGTTCGCTTTGCGTCGCGCCGCTTTGCTTGCGAAGTTCATCCAGCTCGGCGCGAACGCGGTCGATGTCCGGTGAAATATCCGGCACTTTCACTTTTATGTTGTCTTCTTGTTCGCCAAGAGCGTCCTGTTTCTTGCCCAAGGCGTCCTGCTGCCGGCCCAGTTCATCCTGTTGCTTTGCGAGTGCGTCCTCGGGCGCGAAAAGAGCTCTCACCTTAGCGATGAACGACGCGTCCGTGATGATGTAGGGCTTCTCATCGCGCTCGAACCAGATGAAATCGCCGCTGATCTTCTGGCGCAGCTTGCGCGCATGTTCCAGGTCTTCGTCGGATCCGGACATGCTCACGTCGTTGGAATTGCCGTACATCAAGACGTAGCGCGGCCCGCCGCCGTAGTCGAGGCTGCCGTTTGTGATGTTCGTGGATGATTCTTGCTGCGCTGCCGCAACCGCGTCCCTCAGAGCTTTCTTCGCCTCGAGCATTTCCTGATTCGCGGCGAGCAGCTGGGAGTTGTGCGCATCGGAGGCGGCTTCCAGGGCAGCGAGCTGCTGCTTGGCGGCACGGAGTTTGGAGTCAGACGCGGATGCCGCTTCGAGCCGGTCAATCAGTTTTTTGGCAGCGATCAAGTTGGAGGAAGCGGCTTGGCAAGCGGCTTGCGTGGCGTCGAGTTTTTGTTTCGCTGCGCGGACCTGCGCTTCCGCATCCTGTATGGAGGCGTCCGACCTAAACGATCCTTCTCGAAAGTAAGGTGCGATTCCTGGCAGCGGCGTTTCGCCGGCGAATGGCGAATCCGAAGCAATCGGTGCCACGGCTGGAGTGGCGGGCACCAGTGCTGGAATTTGGGACCCTCTCAGCACTCGCGGGCCTGCCAAGGCGGGAGGAGCGATTGGCGTCGTGCCCATATTCGGAGCCGCCGCGACGCCACCGTTCACACCGCCAGCCGGAGCGTTGGGAAACGCGGGTGCAGCGGCAGGAGGCGTGGGCATGTTTGCGAGAGCAACAACGCCGCCAAGTGGCGCGGGCGGCATGGGCGTCGTAACCACGCCACCGTTCACACCGCCTTTTGGAGCGTTGGGAAGCGCGGGCGCTACAGGGCCGCCGGGTTGAATGACGTTTTGCGGTGGCGCGGGCGGCTTATCCTGCGCCTGCGCAATAAATGGATGCACGGACGCTGCCAAGAACACAATCGGCGCGGCCAGCGCGATCACCGCGAGGGCAAACGACTTCCTCATGGACATGGATTCCTTCCAGGCGAGAATGCGGCCCACGCGACGCTCGGCGCTGCTGGCCTTCGTCGCTTTTGCCATGGAAACGCCTTGCCACCAAACTCGGCCCGGCGCGGCTCCCAGCTGCTTGAAGAATCCGACGAGCGTCTCCGCATAGCGCGCGCGATCCGCGCCAGCAGCAAGCGCCGCTTCGTCGCTGGCCTGCTCGGCGAGATCGGTCAACTGTTTGTCGAGCCACCAGCTGAGCGGGCTGAACCAGAAAATCGCGCGATGCACGAGAGAGAGCATCTGCGTCAGTGCGTCGTGTCGCGCGACGTGAGAAATCTCGTGCGCCAAAATGGCGTCGAGCTGTTCTTCCGTCCATGCGCTCCAATCGTTGGGAAGCAGAATCACCGCGCGCCGCACGCCGACCGTCGCAGGCACGGTGAGCATCGCGGATTCCTTCAATGCCGGCCCTTTTGCCAGCCCCGCGATGCAGGAGCGGAACCGCAGCAGGCGCAGTGCTTCGCGGTCTGCAATACTTTCCGCGGCGCATTCGAGCCGGCGGCTGAACCACATGCCCACCAGCAGGCGCGTAAACAAGACCGCTACGCCGAGCAGATACACCCCAAGCACCAGCGCGGCCCATGGAAGTGCGAAACTGCGCTGCGGAACCTCGGTGACGGGCGGAACCGGCGTGGAGGAAACATTCGGAGTGAGGGCGCTCGCCGAAACAGCGCCAGGAGCCGCCCGGACGGTAAATTGCGTTGCATCAAAACCTGGCTTCCGCGACGCATGCCGCGCAGCGGCGACTTTTGTCGCGTGTGCCGAATGGTCAAGCCGCGTTTCGCTCAATGATTTGCTGCTCGTTGCCAACTCGGCCCCGCCGGCCTGCGCCATCGGGGTCGCGCTCTGCACTGACGCCGTGACTTCGTATTGCACCGTACGGGCGGGGCCGCGCTCGAAGCCCGTTTGCAGACTCTTTATCAGCGGCGTTTCCGGGACAGCGACGGGCACGCGCGGCAGGAACGCGCCAAGCATCGGCATCGCGAGCGCAGCGCAGAGCACGGCGGTCCATGCAACCAGATGCGTCGTTACGCGCTTCACGCGAAACGCCCACAGGGCGACTCCCGCGACGCATCCGATCGCAAGAGACCGCACAGCCGGTTCGGCCAGGTAGGTCACGAACATGGAATACCCGCGGGCAAGAGAATCGGCGCTCATGACTTCCCTTCCTTTCCCTTCGTGCCTTGCGCGGCCTGAGAGATCATCCGCGTGAGGTGTTCAAGGCGCTTCGCGTCCAGCACTTCGCTGTCGACCAGGCCGATCACCAGCTCCTCGGCCGAGCCGCCGCAAAAGCGGTCGATAATATTCTTCACCGCGCGGACAGCGACGTTTTGACGCGCCTCTGCCGCGCGGTAAATGAACGTCCGGCCGTTCAGTTCATGCGCCACGTAGCCCTTTTCTTCCAGGCGGCGCAGCACGGTGCGGATGGTGGATTCCTTCATCGGCCGCGCATCGGCAAGCGCCTCGCGGCACTGCTCGGAGGTGCACGGACCGTCCGACCAGACGTAATCCATCACTGCTTGTTCGACGTCTCCGAGGTTCTTCGGTTTGCTGAGCTTTTTCTTCATCGCTTCTCGATCGCGGCGTTGTGTTAATCGATGTAGCGTTACAACGTGTAACAGATAAGGGACGCCGCGTCAAGCACTATTTTTGTCCGCAGATTCCGGACCTCTCGGTTCGTGTCTCGTCGGCCTTCGCGCGCGCACTGCGGGCGCAGACTTCAGCAGCTTACTGACAGCGTACGCTAAAACTCCGATGACGACCCCAGAGACAACTCCTACCGCCGCGCCGACCGTGGCCATGAGCAACTTCGGAGGAACTGCGGATCGCGAAGACAGCATCATTCCGGCTTCCTGCCGATGCCCCGCGAGGTAGCGGTCGAAGAAAAGCAGATGCGCGCCTGTGACCCACACGCCGTTTACAATGCCGAGCAGCAATCCGTGTAGAAACGGTCGCCCCGCCGCTTGCCGCGCAATCACAAATGCGCACACGGTAAAAATCACGAGCCAGAAAAATGGTTCGACGCGCGGGGAAATCGCGAACACTGTTCCGGCAGCCATCGCCAAGCCGAACAGCGACAGGCCAAATATGAGTTTCCAGTTCATAACCGGGCCGCGCCCGTCAGTCAGGAATTCCAGGCGACGCGGCCGAACTCGCGCCGGCGTGTCTGCCATTCCGGCGTGCCGAAGATTTCCGGGGTCACTTCGATCAGCCGCGGAAATACCTGGAAGATGGACACCGGCGTCCAAGGCTTTCCGCTGCGCGTCACGTAGCCTGCGCGATTCAACTCGTCGGCCATGCGTTGCATGGAAATATCCTGAACGATCAGCTCCATCATTGTGTTCAGCGCCTTCATTTCCACCGGATCTTCTTCGAGATGCGCGCAGTCGGCAGCGACGCGCAGACCAAAGGGCAATTCGTGCAGATTGCCCTGCGGCGGTGCCAATGCGTCCGCGGCGGCCTCGCGCTCCCATTCGAGCCCCACGAGCCGCCAGCCGGCCGCGTACTTGTGCTGCATGTCATCGAGGTCCAGTTTCCCGTGAATCGCTTCCCTCACTCGCTCCATTTTCGCCATAACGCCTCCTCGAAATCGACCTTCAATTATTCGTATCTCAGCGCCACCATGGGATCGACTCGCACGGCACGCCGCGCCGGCAAATAGCACGCCGCGCCCGAAACGAGAATCAGCAGGATTCCGACCGCAACAAACGTCAGAGGATCTCGCGCGCTCACGCCAAAAAACAAACTGGACGCGAGCCATGTCAGCCCGAGCGCCGCGCCAATGCCGATCACTCCACCAATGACGGTAAGTTGCGCACCCTGTGAGAGCACAAGGCCCAAAATGTCCCAACGCTGGCCGCCGAGCGCCATGCGAATGCCGATTTCGCGGGTGCGCCGCGCCACCACGTAGGCCAGCACGCCGTACAGTCCCAGCGCCGCCAGCAACGCCGCGAGCAGGGCCATCGAAATTGAGAGGACCGCCACCAGCCGGTCGCTGAACATTTCATCGCTGATCTGCTCGGTCAGCGGTCTCATGTCGTTGATCGGCAGATTCGCATCGAGCCGCTCGATCGTTCCGCGCAGTGTTGCCGCCATTCGGGCCGGATCCCGTTCGGTGCGCACATAAAACACCAGCGTGCCAAGCCCCGGGTCTTGCCTATACGGCTCGTACAGGAACGGGACGATGTTTGCGCGTGGGCTGTCCCACTTGCTGTCGGCTACTACCCCCACAATTTCCATGTCCGGATGAACGTTGATCCCTCCACCGCGCGCGATGTGCATTCCAATCGGGTTGCGCCCCGCAAAAAAACGCCGCGCCAGCGCTTGATTGATGACGATTACTTTTTGGCTGGTCGCCGTGTCAGTGTCGGTGAATTCGCGTCCGGCAACCAGGGAAATGCCCATGGTCGAAAAGTAATTCGGACTGATATAGGAATCGAGCACGTTGGTATCTTCATCCGGCCGCACTGCGTAGCCTTCCGGCGTGATGTTGAAACCCTCGTCGTCGTTCGCGAACATTTCCTCCGCGGACGCCGTCACCGAACGCACGCCGGGTAGTGCGGCAATCGCTTGCCGCGCCTGATCCCCAAAAGCGGCGGTCTGCGCCGGTTTCTCGCCGTTCAAATCCGGCTCCACGGAAAACTGCAAAATGTTTTCCGTCCTCACGCCGAGGTTCGCGTGCTCTAGGTTCGTCAGCGTGCGCGCCAGCAAGCCCGCGCCTGCCAGTAGCACAGCCGTGAGCGCCACTTGCGAAACAATCAAAACTTTTCGCAGACGAATATTCGAACGCCCTTCTGAAACGCTGGACCCCTGGTCCTTCAAAGTGGATTGCAAATTCACCCGCGTCGCACGCAGCGCTGGAGCTAGTCCAAAAAGAATGCCGGTCAGAATCGTGACCGCTGCCGCAAACCACAACACGCGCGGATCGAGAGCGGCCGTCAGGCCGGTCATGCCCGTGTCCGCCGGAATCGCCGCAACCATGGTGTTCAGCCACCACGAAGCCATCACCACTCCCGCCACGCCTCCCACGGCGCTGATGATCAGACTCTCGGCAAGCAACTGACGCACGAGCGTCGCGCGCCCCGCGCCCAACGCGAGCCGTACCGCGATTTCACGCCGTCGCGCTTCGCCGCGCGCGACCAGCAAACTCGCCAGATTCGCGCACGCAATCAGCAGTACTAGCCCAACCATGCCGAGCAAAACGAACAACGGCTCTTCCGCGCTGGGCTGCAAAACCTGCCTGCCCTCCGCGCCGTCCGCCAATAGCAGCGGCTTTTCCAGAAACTGTTTTCTTCGCGGGCTCGTGCTGGACATTTTCAGCGCCTTCATGTCCTCCTCCAGCAGCGGCGCAAAAATTGGTTGCAGCGAAGCCTGCGCTTGGGTGCGTGAAACCCGCGGCTTTAGCCGTCCGAGGATTGCGAGAAAATGATCCGTGCGCCGCCCGAGATCCAGTCCGCTCGTGGGCGCCATCTGCTTAAGCATCGAGATCGGAATGAAAATGTCCGGCAGCGATCCAATCTGCACGCCATCGAATCCTTTGCGCGACACGCCAACCACCGTCAGCGCCGTTCCATTCACGGTGAGCGGCTTGTCCAGAATCGACGGGTCTGCGCCAAACTTCCGCGTCCAATATCCATAACTCAGCACGGCCACGGGATTCGCGCCTGGTGCCGTTTCGTCGTTCGCATCAAAGACGCGCCCCAACGCCGCCTGCACCTCGAGCGTCTGAAAATAATTTCCGCTGACCAGTTCCCCGCTCGCGCTCTCCGTCGTGCCGTGTCCGGAAACATTCGCGTCCACGCCGAAGCACGCCAGCAAACCGGAGAAAACACTGCTGCGCTCGCGCAAATCCTTGTACATGGGATAGGAGAAGATCTGCGCGTTGTCGGAGATGTCGCTCGAGGTGCGTCCGGGATTCGGGCCGGGGGCGCGGAGGACGACGAGCTGCTGCGGGTTCGGCACGGGGAGCGTGCGCAAAACGACCTGGTCGGTGAACGAAAAGATCGCGGTATTCGCCCCGATGCTGAGCGCCAGCGTCAGAATCGCGATTGCCGTGAATCCGGGTGACTTCCGCAGCATCCTCAGACCATATTTCACGTCCTGCAACAATGCGCTCATTTCCCCTCCAGCGTCGCCGCGCGCGCACTCCCCGGCTTCTTACATCCTTCGTTGTCGTCCCGCAGGGACGATGTTTCATTCTTCGTTGTGGCTCCGAAGGAGCCATGCCCTACTCGTAACGCAGCGCCACGATCGGATCCACGCGCAACGCTCTTCGCGCCGGCAAATAGCACGCCGCAATCGCCACGACTGCCAGCGCCGCCGGCACACCCAAGAAAATCAGCGGGTCGCTGGCCGAAACGCCATAAATCAGGCTCGACATCAACCGCGCCAGAACAAATGCCAGCGCAAACCCAATTCCCAGCCCAATCGCTGCAAGCCGAATTCCCCGTCCTGCAATCCATCGCAGGACCTGGCGCGGTTCCGCCCCGAGCGCTAGCCGAATGCCAATCTCGTGCGTGCGCTCGGTCACTGAATGCGCCATCACGCCGTATACTCCCGACGACGCGAGCACCAAAGCGATGATTCCGAGCACCGCCATCATCGTCGCGATGAACGAAAGGCCGATCAGCTGTTCGTAGGTCAGCCGCGCCAGCGTCTTTGGGTCATAAATCGGCTGGCCGGGATCGACGTTCGCGATTTTTGCGCGCACCGCGGGAACGAAACTCACCGGATCGCCGGCTGTGCGCAGCAGAAACGCGCCATTCATATCGGCGTCCTGCTCGTACGGCACGTAGACCGCCGCGTTGATCGGGAAATACGGATTGTACTTCACGTCGGCTATCACGCCCACGACGGTCAGCCATGGATTTTTCGCATCCGGCTGCCCTTCCTTGATGCGTTTCCCGATTGGATCTTGGCCCGGCCAATAGCGTTCCGCCATCGAGCGGCTGATAATCGTCACGAGCTGGGAATTTGGCCCGTCCGCATCCGTGAACTCGCGTCCGCGCAGCAGCGAAACTCCCAGCGTGCGGAAATAGCTCGGGCTTACGGATTCGCGCAGCCCGATGTGCCCGACATCCTCGGCGAAGGGCAGGTTTTCACCCGTGTACGGGTGATAGCTCTGCTCATCCGAGTTGGGCACCGCGGTCGCAATCGAGGCGGACTTCACGCCCGGAATCGCGCTCATCTGCGCGAGCGTTTGCTCGAAAAACTGCGCGCGCTTGGCTTGCGCGCCGTATTTGTTCATCGGCAACGCGATGTTCATGGTCAGCAGACTTTGCGGCGAAAACTGCTTCTGCGCATCGAGCAATGCGTTGAATCCTTTCACCAGCAATCCCGCGCCCACCAGCAGCACAAGCGAAACGGCCACCTCCGCAACCACCAGCACGCTGCGCAGCCGGTGCGAGCCGCGTCCTGAGCCGCCGCGCCCGCCTTCCTTGAGCGTATTGGAAATGTCCGGCCGCGACTGCCCCAGCGCAGGCGCCAAGCCGGCAACAATTCCTGCCAGCACCGCAATCGCGACCGTGTAGGCAACCGCGCGCCCATCGAGCGCGATGCGATTCCATCCCGCGACGTATTGCGAAATTTGAGCTGGAATGTAGCTAACGATCAGGCTCACGGCCCAGCCCGCCAGCAATAACCCAGCAACGGCGCCACCGAGCGCGAGGATCACGCTCTCGGTCAGCAGTTGACGCACCACGCGCCAGCGGCTCGCGCCCATCGCTCGGCGCACTGCAATTTCGCGTTCGCGCCCGGCGACACGCGCCAGTTGCAGGTTCGCCACGTTCGCGCACGCAATCAGCAGCACGAATCCCACTGCCACCAGAAGCAGGATCATGAACTCGTGTGTCACCTCATCGGTCGCATACGTGCGGAACGGCACGGTGCGAATGGTCATCTTTGCGTTGGACCTGGGAAATTCCTTCTGCAGCGCGTGCCCAATGCCGTCCAAGTCCGCCGCTGCCGTCGACACCGAAATGCCGCTTTTCAGCAGTCCGACCGGAAACAGATAGTTGCTATTATGATCGGCCTTGTCCGCATCCGTCAGAGCCAGTGGGACCCACAAATCCGTCGCTGTCGGATACTCAAAGTCCTTTCCCATCACGCCGACAATCGTGTAGCTCTTGCCGTTCAGGTGCGCTTCTTTCCCAACAATATTGGGATCGCCCGCGAATTTCGCCTGCCATAATCCGTAGCTCAAAATTACTTCCGCGTCATTTCCCGGCATGCTCTCCTCGGCAGTGAAGCCGCGGCCCAGCAAGGGCTGCACACCGAGCGCATCGAAAAAGTTCGGCGTGACTTTTACCGCCTGCGCTCGCTCAGGATCGCCCTGCCCCGTTAAGTTCGCGTCCATGCTCGCACGCGCTGCCACCTGCTCGAAAGAGTGGTTCTGCGTGCGAATCGCCTCGTAATCGGCCGGCAACATCGAATTCTCGTCGGTGAGCGAGCCGACCCTGTTGTAGATCAGCGCCAAGCGGCTTAAATTCGGAAATGGCTCCGGTCGCAATAGGAGGGCATCCGCGACGCTGAAAATCGCCGCGTTCGCGCCGATCCCGAGCGCCAGCGCGCACACCGCCAGCAGTGTCACGCCCGGATTCTTGAGCAGCATCCGCACGCCGTACTTAAAATCCTGCGCCAGTGTCCTCATCGCTCATCTCCGTCGTTAGAACTATTCGTGCCTAAGCGCCTCCATCGGATCTACGCGGGAAGCGCGACGCGCCGGGATGTAACACGCTGTGAGCGCCACGATTCCCAATGCAACGGTCACGCCGGCGAAAATCTTCGGGTCGCGCACGGACACACCAAAAACCAAACTCGAGACCGCGCGTCCCACAACAAACGCGCCGAGCAGGCCCATGCCCACTCCAGTCATCCCGACCAGCATTCCCTCCCGAACAATCAGGCGCAAAACGTCCTCCGGCGTCGCGCCGAGCGCCATGCGCACGCCGAGCTCGTTGGTTCGCTGACTGACGGAATACGCCAAAACGCCGTAAATTCCGATTGAGGCGATCAGCAGCGCCACGGCCGCGAAAACACTCAGCAATACGGTATTGAGGCGCGGCTGTGCGGCGCTGTTCGAAAGCCACTGCTCCATTGTGCGGACGTTGGCCAGGGCAAGCTGCGAGTCGAGAGCGCGCACGCGTTCGCGAATCGCAGGCATCAACAGTTCCGCGGAATGATCGCCGCGCACCACGACGTCCATCAGTGAAGCCAGACGCTGACCGACGGGATAGTACAGCGCGGGCGATTCCTGCGTGAGCGCGGTCGAGCGCACGTCGCCGACTACGCCCACGACCGTGAAACTCAAGCTTGGCTTTGCGTTCGGATGCAGCAGGCGGCCTACCGCGTCGCCATCGCCCCAGAATTGTTTCGCGGTGGCCGCACTCACGATAATCACAGGCGTGCTGGTCAGACTGTCTGCATCGGTGAAGTCGCGGCCGCGCATCACGGGAATGTTCATAGCGCGGAAGTAGCCCGGACTCACGCACCGCCAGTCAATGGGCACGCGTGTGCCAGGCGCGAGCGCCGAGGGCCCGCTGGTGAACATGGGATGCCTGGTGTAGTTCCCTGCGCCAAACGGGATGCCGCTTGACACGGCCGCTCCGCGCACTCCGGGAAGCGAACGCAGCGAGTCCACAAGCTCGCGATAGAACTGCTGCGCCTTGCCTGTTGGAGGGTATTTTGCTGTTGGCGGCGCGAGCTGGAAAGTGATGAGTTCCTGGGGTGAGAAGCCCAAACGCACATGACCGAGATTGGCGAGCGTACGAATGAAAAGCCCTGCGCCAATGAGCAGAATCGTCGCGAGTGCAAGCTCCGCTGCCGCCAGGCTGTTGCGCAGGCGCGCTGACATCCTTCCCGACCCGCCTCGTCCGCCTTGTTTCAGCGTGCCGCTCAAGTCCACCTTTGCCGTGCGCCATGCCGGAGCGAAGCCGAAAAGCAGTCCTGTGAGAATCGTCAGCCCAACGCCGAACCACAGCACGGCTGGGTCCATAGGAATCGCCGGCACGGGTAAGGTATTCGGCGGCAATGCCAAGTTGATGGCGCGAACTCCCCACATTGCCGCAAGCACACCGGCGCCGCCGCCGAAAACAGCAAGCAGAACGCTTTCAACAAGCAGCTGCCGCAGCAAACGCGCGCGGCTCGCGCCAATTGCTGTCCGCACCGCCATTTCGCTATGACGCGTGGCGGCCCGCGCGAGCAGCAAATTCGCAATATTCGCGCAGGCAATCAGCAGCACAAAAGCAACCGCCCAAAGAAGCACTGCGAGGCCAGTTTTTAAGTCCGAGCTGACGAACGTGTCGAACAGACTGAGCACGCCGATTTTCCAGTCGTGCATTTCCGGATACTGCTGGTCAATCCGGCTGGAAATCGCGTCCATCTCGGATTGCGCCTGCTGCATCGAGACGCCCGGTTTCAATTTGCCGAACACGATCAGCAAATGGCTGAGCCGGATTTCTTTTGCCGGGTCAATGATGAGAGGCGTGTAAATGTCCGCACCAGAAAGAAGATTGAGCGAAGCGGGCGCGATCCCGACAACCGTCGCGGGTTGGTCGTTCAGCACAATCGTGCGGCCAATGATCGAGCGGTCGGCCCCAAAGCGCCGCTTCCACAAGCCTTCCCCAAGCATGGCCACTGGTAACGCGCCGAGTGTTTCGTCGTGATCGGTGAAAGCGCGTCCCGCGACCGGCTGCACGCCGAGAGCGCGGATGAGCGACGGGCTAACCAGGTTTCCGGCAAGCTGTTCCGGCTCGCCGCCGCCGGTCAGCGTGTAGTTGCTGAAGCTGAGCCCGCCAAGGTCTGTGAACGACTGCGCCTGCTCGCGCCACGCCTGAAAATTCAGCCCCGATGCACCGATGTTTGCAATGTTGATTTTGTCATTCTTCTCGAATACCTGAACGATCCGATTCGGCTCCGCGTACGGCATCGGCTTCAGCAGCACGGCGTAAACTACGCTGAAAATTGTGGTGTTCGCAGCGATGGCGAGGGCCACGGTCAACACCACTGCTGCAGTAAAGAGCGGCGTTCTCCGCATCATCCGCAATGCGTATTTCACGTCTTGTGTCAGCGCACGCAACGTTCACCTCGTCGAGCGGCTGGAGGCAGCATCGAATTACTCATATCTCGGTGCCACGATGGGGTCGACGGGCATCGCAACCCGCGCCGTGGCGCGGAAGGCGTAGCGAACGTCTCGCAAGAGCTTGTTCATTCACTCATACCTGAGCGCCACGATAGGATCGACTCTCGTTGCGCGTCGCGCCGGAACGTAGCAAGCGAGCAGCGCCACGAACGCCAGCATGACGGCGACAACAACGTACGTCGCAGGGTCGGTAGCGCGGACGCCATACAGCGCCGCTCCGAGGAGCTGCGTCAATCCCAGCGCGGCGACAATGCCAAGAACGAGGCCGATCACCGTCAGCATCCCGCCGTGGCTCATCACCAGCTTTAGCGCATCTCGCCGTTGTGCGCCGAGCGCCATGCGAATGCCAATCTCATGCGTTCGCTGCGTCACCATATAAGACATCACACCGTAGAGACCCACTGCCGCCAGCAAAAGCGCAACGGCGGCAAAAACGCCGAGCAAAAACGTCTCCAGAGAATCGCCTTGCATTCCGTCGGCGACGACTTGCTCCATCGTGCGCACGTTCGAGAGCGCGAGCGAACTATCGAGGCCGCGCAGTTCGTTGCGAACGGCGCCGGTGATGCTGGTCGGCGAGACTGCGGTCTTGACGGAAATCGAGCCTCCGAAGCCCGGACTGACGAAATTAAACGTCACCGGGAAATAATTCTCCGGAATCGCAGCCTGACGGACGTTCCATTGGCGCTCATCGCCGACCACCCCAATCACAACTTGCCGGGCCCCGCCCGCGGTATAAACTTTTCCGATGGGGTCCTGATTCGGCCAAAACGTCTTGGCCATCGTTTGGTTAATGATCACGCCATACGACAGCTCCGGCGGCACCTTGACCTTGCTGGGGTCCTTCGCCGCCATGAAAAGGGCATAGAGCTTCTGGCCTACTTCCCCGGCGTGCTTCATATCGTCGGCCGTAAAATTCCGCCCTTGAGTCAGCGGAATGCCGAAGGTCTTGAAGTAATCCGGAGTGATATAGTTCTGTTCCACAAGTTGCTGCGCCAGCTTCGGATTGGTATTCCCCGGAACCGTCACATATCCGTTACTGCCACCATCCACGGCGATCTCGCTAGACAGGGCTGCGCTTTTCACGCCAGGAACGAGTGTGATTCGTCCGAGCAGTTGGTCAACGAACTGCTGCTCCGCCGCATACGTCTTATAGGTCGACGCCGGCAAATTGATATACATGGTCAGTACATTTTGTTTCTGCACGCCGATGTCTTCGTTGCGTAAACGCGCAAAGCTGCGCAGCAAAAGTCCCGCGCCGACGAGCAGCGCCAGCGAAGCGGCAATTTCTCCGACCACCAGCGCGTCGCGGAGCAGCCGCCGCCCCGCCGATACGCTGACAACGGCGTTACTGCTCGATTTCAGTTCTTCGCTCAAATTCATCCGTTGAGCTTGCACCGCCGGCGCGAGCCCGAAGAGGATTCCCACGAGCACACTTACCGCGATTGTGAAGAACAACACCGTCGGATTCACGGCAATGGGAGTTGCGCGCGGAATGGGAAGGGTTGTTGCGGCGGCGATTGCGGCCACGCCCCAAAGCGCCGCCATCAGACCGATCCCAGCCCCAAGCAGCGAGAGCAAAACGCTTTCCGTCAGCAATTGCCGCGCAATTCTCCAGCGCCCGGCGCCCATTGCCGCGCGCACGGCGATTTCACGCTGTCTTCCGGTTGCGCGCGCCATCAGCAAATTGGCAATGTTTCCGCACGCGACCAAGAGCACGAGCCCGACGGCGCCAAAAAGAATCCAGAGCATCTCCTCTGTCCCCCGCGTCAGATACTCCTTCAGCGGAAACACAAGCGAACGAACGGCGGTATCATCCGGCGTGCGATACTGCTTAATCAGCCTCATTGAGATGGTCATCAGATCAGCGCGTGCCTGCTCGACGGTTCGGCCGGGTTTGACCCGCCCAATGGCGCTGATCCAATGCGAGCCGCGATTA
The DNA here is from genome assembly GCA_035945715.1 of Candidatus Acidiferrales bacterium. GTDB lineage: Bacteria > Acidobacteriota > Terriglobia > Acidiferrales > UBA7541 > DAHUXN01. Next base: position 130,334 of record DASYZX010000007.1, on the reverse strand, counting down.
TGCATCTGCGGCTGCGTCATATCCATGGGAACCCAGACATCGCCGCGCGGGAAACTCAGCCAGCGCGGCAGAACGCCAATCACGGTGTACGCTTCACTGTCCAGCTCCACCGTCTTGCCGAGGGCATTGGTTTCCCCGCCAAAATGGCGCTGCCAGAATCCGTAGCTTAGAACGACGACGTGATCCTTGCCCGCTGCGTCTTCGCCCTTCGCAAACCTACGCCCAATCAGAGGCTCAACGCCCAGCGTCTCGAAAATGTTGGCTTCCGCTTGGTTCACGCGAACCGATTCCGCGTCTCCTGCGCCGCTGGCGTTCGCGCTGGCCACGAAATAGACGCTCATCGACGAAAATGTCGTGTTCTGCGCCTGCCAGTCGAGAAAATCGGCGCCATCGAGCGGATAGTTCCCCGGGGCGCTTTCGCTCTCGCGCAACACTACGAGCTGGCCAGGATCCTTAAACGGCAGCGGCTCGAGCAGCACAGCGTTGATCACCGAGAAGATCGCGGCATTCGCCCCGATGCCGAGCGCCAGCGTCAAGATTGCAATGGCCGTGAATCCAGGGGCTTTCGACAACATCCGTAGCGCGTACTTCACATCCTGAATTAACGCATTCATCATTCACCTCGAATGAGCCAGCTCACGACTATTCATATCTCAGAGCCACAATTGGATCGACGCGCATGGCGCGCGCGGCGGGAACATAGCAAGCCGCCACGCCGATCACGAGCATCAGGAGAGTTGCCAGAATGAGCGCCAGCGGATCGGCGGGTTTCACTCCGAAAAGCAAGCTTGCAATCCACTTGCCCGCCGCGAACACAATCGGCACGCCGATGACAACGCCCCCTAGCACAAGCACCAAGGACTCCTTCAGCACCAGCCACAGCACGTTGCTGCGCTGCGCGCCCAGCGCCACGCGTATGCCGATTTCGTTTGTGCGGCCCGAAACGGTATAGGCCATAATCCCGTAAAGGCCGATCGACACCAGAATGATGGCGAGCACGCCGAATGCGCCGGACAGTTCGGTGATCATACGATCCGTCGCAAGTGAATCGGCGAGCTGCTGGTCCATCGTTTCCGTTGTAGCCGGCGGCAGATTGGCCGCAACGTCCTTTACCGCCGTACGAATCGAAGAGCTGACGCCGGCTGGCTTGCCGAAGGTGCGAACGACAAAGGTCGCACGCGTGGGCCACGAACTTCCTTCTGGATTGAAGTACGGCGCATAAAAACGGGGAAACGGGTTTTCGCGCACGCTGCGGTGTTTTGAATCTGCGGCGACGCCGACAACCACGAAATCAAAATAGCCGTTGGACTCACGTATCGTGACGCGTTGCCCGATGGGATTCGCGTGCGGGAAGAACCTTCGCGCAAATGTTTCATTGACCACGCCAACGCGCTGGCCATTGCCGCTGTCTTGCGGGCCGATATCGCGTCCTTCGAGGATGGGAATGCCCGCAGCAGCAAAAAAGCCCGGGCCTACCCAGTCATACCGCACTTCTTCATCTTCACGCGGCTTGCCTTCGCCTTCGAGCGTGAAAGGATCCTGCGAATCCGTCCCGCTGAGAAGGCCATTATCGGAAAGACTCGCCGCACGGACGCCGGGAATCGCACGAATGCGCTCGAGAATCTGTTCGTAAAGAGGGATCACTTCGGCACGTTGATAGCCGTAGGTGACGGCGTTCGTATCAAATTGCACGATATGATCGCGGTCGTAACCGAGATTCGACTGGGAGAGATTGCGGAAGCTGCGCACAAAGAGTCCCGCAACGACGAGGAGCAGGAGCGATAGTGCGACCTGAGCAACTACCAGAACCTTCCCGACGGGCACGCGTCCGGGACGAGATGCAGTGCCGGAAAAACCGCGAGCTGCGGCCTTCAAGACAGAGTTGAGGTCCACGCGCTTGGCGCGGAGTGCGGGTGCAAGTCCGAAAAGGATCCCGGTGAGAACGGAAACGCCCAGCGTGAACGCAAGAATTTCGCCGTTCGGATGCAGAGCCAGCGGGACCGGGCCGTTCCCGGCGGCGACCATGCGAAGCAAAGCAACCTCGGCCCACTCCGCGAACAAAAGCCCGACGACGCCGCCAACCACCGCGAGCAAGATGCTTTCGGTGAGCATCTGGCGAACCAGACGCGCGCCACCCGCGCCGAGAGCGACGCGCACGGCGATTTCTTTTTGCCGCGCCGCCGCGCGAGCCAGCAAAATATTCGCGATATTCGCGCAGGCGATCAGCAGAATCAGTCCCACGACTGCCATCAGGATTTCGAGCGGCTTGCCGAAATCACCGCGCAGCGTGGAAGCTCCGCGGCCGCCGTCGGTTACCGATAGGGTTTGTGTCATGTACTGCTGCTTGTCGTGTGCGGTCATTCCGACCGCTTCCGCTTGCATCATCTGGTGAAATTCCCCGCCGATCGCACCCTTCGCTTGCGCCAGGCTCACTCCTGACTTCAATCGTCCGATCACCTGAAGCCATTCGGCCTTGTGGAAATGATTCGTTTCCGGCGAAAGAAAATCCCGTCCGGGGATAATTTCGTTCTGCATGCTGAGCGGCACGAAGATCTCGGGATTGTCGCCAGCGGTTTCACCATGAAATTGAGGCGGAGTGACACCGATGACCGTATAGGTTGCTTCGAGCACGCGGAGTTTTCGTCCAATGACGTCGCTCGCGCCCGCGAAACGCTCCCGCCAGAAGCCATAGCTGATCACCACCACGGGATTGGCATCGCGCAGATTGTCCACTTCTGTCCCAAATGCCCGGCCGAGGATCGGATCCACGCCGAGCACGGAGAAATACGAGCCGCTCACCAACTTCACGTGCGCGGGCGCGGCTTCGGCACTCCCTCCGGAACCCTCCGGCTCAGCAGGAAGGTCAGTTGTGAAGCTGGACGCGGCGAGAACACCCGAGAAGACGCTGTTGTTGTGCGCGATCGCTTGAAACTCGGGGTAGGTCAGCACATCGCGCACGCCATCGTTAAAGCCGATCCCGCCGCCCTGCTCGTTCGGATTGGTAAGCAGCACGAGCTGCTCGGGATGCTCTACGGGCAAATCGTTCAGCAAGACCGAATTGAGGACCGTGAATATCGCGGTGTTTGCGCCGATGCCGAGCGCCAGCGTCAACACCGCAACGGCCGCAAATCCTGGCGACTTTACGAGCACGCGCAGCGCGTATCGAATGTCCTGAAGCAACGTGTTCATCCCTCACCTCGCAGCGACATCAACTCTGCAGTCATTGGCCACTGTTTTGCAGCCGCTCCCCCGCGGAACGAAGACCTAAACCTTTAAGTTATCAAGCGGCGCTCCTGGACTTATTTCATCCTTCCTTGTGGCTCTGAACGAGCCATGAATTACTCGTACCTGAGCGCCACGATCGGACTTACTTTCATCGCGCGCCGCGCGGGCACATAACAGGCCGCCAGCGCAACCAGCGCAAACCCCACCGCAACACCAACAAACGTCCCGGGATCCCGCGCCGTCACCTGATAAAGATTCGATGCGAGCAGCCCGGTCACGGCAAACGCGCCCGCGACGCCGATCGCGATGCCAATGAGCGCTAGTTTCAGTCCCTGCGCAATCACCAGAAACATTACGTTTCCCGGTGCCGCTCCGAGCGCGATGCGAATGCCAATTTCGTGCGTGCGCTGCGCCACCATATGCGCCATTACGCCGTAAATTCCAATCGCACATAAGAACAGCGCAAGCACTCCGAAGAAAACCATCAGCTTCGTCAAAATGAGGTTTCCCGAGTCCTGCACGGCCATTAAAGTGGACATCTCCTCTACGGAGGAAACCGGCTGGTCCGCGTCCACGGCCCATATGGCATTGCGAATTGCATCTCCGATGCCCGTGAGCGTGCCGGCAGTGCGCACGGCGAATCCCATCGTGAGCGTGGGAGACTGCGCGAGCGGAACGTACATCTCCCGGCGGGGAGGCTGTTCGCGCAATTGGTAGAGCTTCACATTCTTTACCACGCCAACGATTGTGCAAACGATGTGACTGGGGCCATAGGTCAGCTTTTGCCCGACCGGCTCCTCGTTCGGCCAGAATTTCCCTGCCAGAGTCTCGTCAATCACCACGACGTTCCCGCTCCCGGGAATATCCGCAACAGTAAAGACACGGCCTTTTAGCAAAGGGATCTGCATCGTCGAAAAATAGTCAGGCGACACGGCCGTCCAGTGCGCCCCGAGTTCTTCACCCGGCCGCGGAGCGGGCTTGCCCACGGCCTCAACTTCATAGGCCTGCCCGAACGCGCCGAACGAAAGCGCGCTGGCTGCTCCTGCAGCAGTCACACCCGGCAGCGCGCGAACCCGCGAAAGAACAGCATCGCTGAAGTTTCGCAGCATCGCGTCACTGTTGTATTTCGTCCTGGGCACGGCCAGTTGCGCGGTCATCAAGTTGGAAGCGTTGAAGCCCGGACTTGCCGTCGCGGCGATAATGAAGCTTTTCACGAGCAGCGTCGTAGAGATCAGCACCACAACGGCAAGTGCGATTTCTCCTGCCACGAAACACCTGCGCAACCGCGCGCTGCGCCCCCCGCCCGAGGCCTTTCCCGACGCCTCTTTCAGCGCCTGGTTCAGATCCGCGCCGGAACTCTGAAATGCCGGAGCCAATCCGAAAATAACTCCGCACAGAAGCGCAATCCCCAGTGTAAATAGCAGCGTGGTTGTATCCATGTTCACCTGGCCGTAATTCACCAGGTATCCGCGGATGCGACCGGGGATCTGCGCTTCGATCCAACTCATTCCCCACATTCCGAAAAGCGTGCCCGCCACGCCTCCGGCAAAAAACAGCAGCATCGATTCTGTAAGCAGTTGGCGAATCAACCTTCTGCGCGTTGCCCCCAACGCCCCGCGTACGGCCATTTCTTTCGTGCGTTGCGTTGCGCGCGCCAGCATCAGATTCGCCACATTCGCGCACGCAATCAGCAGAATCAGCCCCACCAGCCAAAAGCAGATCACCACTTGCGGCACGCCTTCGTCGTCTCCGATTGCTTTGGTCATGGACGTGAGCAGCATGGTTATGTCCGTGTCGGTTTTTGGGTATTCTTTTTGCAGTTGGGTGAAAATTGTGTTTGTTTCGGCGGCAGCTTGCTGTTGCGTCACGCCCGGCTTCAGTCTTCCAAACGCTTGGAACCACGAACTGCTGCGGTCGGCGCGCTCCTCCGGCGTGAACGCGAACGGCGTCCAGATGTTCGAGATTCCGATCAGCGGATACAGGAATTTTCCGGGCATCACTCCCACAACCGTGTACGCCTCGTCAGTGATGTCAATCGAGCGGCCGATGATTTTAGGGTCCTGCCCGTAGCGGCTCCTCCACAATCCTTCGCTGATGATGGCCACGCGCGGCGCGCCCGCCACGTCCTCGCTCGGAAGAAAAGTCCGTCCCAGAAGCGGCTTCGCCCCCAACGTCTCGAAAAAATTCCAGCTTACACGCCCGCCGTCGACAAGCGCAGGAGCACCGCTGCCAGTCAAATTGAAATTCCAGCCGGCGTACCCCGCAGTTTGTTCGAAGGAAGTCGTCTGCTTTTGAAAGTCCAGGAAATCGGCGGTCGAACTGACCGAGTCGGAGGTCCAGCCTTTTTTCGTGTTGTGCGCTTGCAAAACCATGAGCCTCTCCGGCTGGGGATACGGAAGAGGCTGGATCATCCAAGCGTCGAGATAGCTGAAGATCGCGGTGTTCGCGCCGATGCCCAAGGCGAGAGTCAAGACGGCAATGATCGTGAACATAGGCGACTTACGAAGGATTCGGAAAGCGTAGGTCAAGTCTTGCCAAGCAGTCTTCATCGGCACACCCCTGGTATATATATTGATCCCCATCCGCAGATTCGTTTCCGAAGCGTGCTGATGTAAATGCTTACAGATTCGCTAGATACGGGAAATTCCGCTCGCCAGCGCGAAACATCTTGTCCGCTTGCGGGAGGCTGCTGCGCGTTAATGGACACCTATACCGATGGAGCGGCCAACAGCCGTGTGTAGACGACAGAGAACATGGCAGTGTTGGCCCCGATGCTGAGCCGAGCGTGAGAATCGAAATGGCGGTGAACCCGGCATGGCGAACGGTGCGAATGGCGTAGCGAACCTCCTGGAGGAGGGCGTTCATAACGCCCCTTCATGCAGGAAGAACTCGAAATGACAAAGCGACTGCTGCACAGCCTGGGGTCTCTAACGCACGCGCGCTATTCCTCAGAAAATAGCGTCAGGCGACCGGGGCGACAGGCTCCCGTGTCGCTTTGGACCCTCAAACATACCTCTATCACGAGAATATTTTCATCGTTCGTCGTGCTTCGAAGAAGCACGGATCATTCATAGCGTAGCGCGATCATGGGATCGACACGCGTGGCTCGGCGCGCGGGAACGTAACACGCGACAAGAGCGATGAGCAGGAGCAGGATTGCCGCACCGGCGAACGAGATCGGGTCGGCCGCGCTGACTCCATAGAGCAGGCTCTCCATGGCGCGCATAAGGAGCATGCCCGCAATCACGCCGGCCACTGCGCCAGCGAGCGCGAGCTTTGCGCCCTGCACGAGAACCATTTTCAAAACGTCAGCGCGCCGCGCGCCAAGAGCCATGCGAATACCGATTTCGTTGGTGCGTTCGGCGACGCTATAGCTGATCAGTCCATAGAGGCCGATGGCCGCGAGGACGATAGCCAGTCCAGCAAAGACGGCGAGCAAATTCGTGGCGAAGCGCTGCGGGCCGAGCGAATCAAAGATTCGCGAGTTCATGGTTTCCTCGTTGGAGAGCGGAAGACTCCCGTCTACGGCATGGACCGCTTGCCGGATGGCGGCATCCGCCGCCGCCGTATTATTCGATCTTGCAATCAGGAAGCCGAAGGGCGTTTGGGTTTGATAGACCGGATAATAATAGGCACCTTTGCCGGAGGTCATCGTAATCGCCCCGGACTGCTCTTCTCCCGCGAGCGTAGTGAAGCGCATATTGCCCACGATGCCCACGATCGTCGCAAACCCCTTGCCGGAGTCGGCATTTATATGCTTCCCGATGGGATCCTCGTTCGGCCAATACGCCTTGGCGAGATTCTCGTCGATGATGGCAACAAGTTGCGAGCCGTTGCGATCCTCGTTGGTGAAGTAGCGGCCCTTCAACAGCGGAACGCCGAGCGCCGTGAAATATCCTGGCGTTACGGCGCGACGTGCCCCGTGCGGGCCCGGATCGCCTGGCCCCACCACGCGACCCTCAATCGTGAATGATGCCGTGGGATCATTTCCCGTAAACGGCAATGGAAAGCCGCCCCCCACAGCAGTGATGCCCGGAGACTGCGAGAGGCGATCCAGGACGCTCAAGAAAAATGCGTGCTGCTTATCCTGGGTGTCGTATTGCGTCTGCGGAAGCGAGAAGGCGGCAGTGATTACACCGTTGGGCTGAAAACCCGGATTGACGTCGCCAATCCGGGACAAGCTTTTGAGAAGAAGAGCAGTGCCAGCGAGGAGGACGAGGCCGAGGGCCAGTTCGCCCACGACAAGGAAAGCGCGAAAGCGCTGGCGTCCGCGGCTGCCGGTGGAAGAGCGGCCGGATTCGCGAAGCGCGTTGTAAGGATCGACGCGGGACATGTGCCAGGCGGGCACGGTGCCAAAAACAAGAACCGCGACCAGGCCCGCGAGGATGGTGAAACCGAGAACATAGCCATCGAGCGGAAACGTGAGGCCGGAAGACATTTGCTTCGGCGCGGCGAAGAGCAGGGCCTGCAGGCCGAATTGGGCGAGAACGAGACCAACAATGATGCCGAGGACACCGAGAGCGAGGTTTTCGCCGAGGGCCTGCGTCATCAGACGCGCGCGCGAAGCGCCGAGCGCGGCGCGAACAGCGAGTTCTTTGGAGCGGCCGGAGGCTTTGGCGAGGAGAAGTCCCGCGATATTGGCGCAGGCGATGAGTAAGACGAAGGCGACAGCGCCCGTGAGAATCAGGATGGGAGTCTGGAGGCTTCCGAACACGTAGTCGGTGAGGGGCATGAGGAACATGCCCCATTCGGAATCCTTCGCGAAGACGGTGGCCGGGTTGTTCATGACATGCTGATTCAGGATGTCCATGTACGCGCTCGCTTGGGCGTAGGACACTCCCGGCCGAAGGCGCGCAACCGAGAGATAGTTCTCGTTGAAGGTGTTGTCGACGGCGTACGCCTTGGAATCGAGGCCGAGCGGAGCCCAGAGGTCGACCTGTGGGCTCGGCCAATGGAAATCGGCGGGCATGACGCCGACGATGCGGTACGGTTGCTGATTGAGTTGGATGGTGCGGCCGAGGGCGGTCGTGTCGCCGCCAAACCAGCGTTTCCAGGTGCCGTAGGAGAGAATGACTTCGTGATTGGTGTTGGGCTGATCTTCATCGGCAGTGAAGACCCGGCCGGCCGCCGGTTTGTGGCCGAAGACGTCGAACCATTGCCAAGTCACGAGCGCACCCCGGAGCTGCTGCGGGAAATCTCCAGCGGTGTAGTTGAATGTGGTTTGCGTGCACAGCGCAGCTGTCGCGAAGACATTTTTGCTGTCGCGGACCTGAGCGTAGTCGGGGACGGAAACCACGATATTCTTCAGTCCGAGTTTATTATAGCGGGCGCGTTGGACGACAACGCGGTCGGGCTGCGCGACTCCGGGCGGATGTAGAAAGAGCGTGTTGACAACCGAGAAGATGGCGGTGTTAGCGCCGATGCCGAGCGCCAGCGTCAGGATGGCGACGGCGGCGAATCCAGGCGATTTGGCGAGTGCGCGAAGACCAAAGCGGACGTCCTGGAGCAGCGTATTCATCTTGCCTCCGAAGGCCGAAGCTGCGCGTAGAAGCTGCACACTAAGGCAAACCCCCGCGGAAGTACAGGCAGATTGCCTTCCGAAGGCCATGCCCGCAGGGTGAAGCAAATCAGCAGCTTACGACTGTTGCCGCAAATGGACCGGCGCAGGAGATGCCCATTCGCGGAAGGTCCTGTTCGCGAGCGGACAGTTCCTACGGGCAGTTGGGCGTTAGCGCGCGCGTGGCCATGCAAACTCTTCTCCCTTACTATGAAAGAAGCCTTAAACCCTTATTTATCAATGGGCATTCCCTGGCTTCTTTCATCTTTCGTTGTGGCTCGGAAGGAGCCATGCCCTACTCATATCTGAGCGCGACGAGCGGGTCGACACGCGTAGCCCGGCGTGCGGGAATGTAACAGGCCGCGAGCGCGACCAACGCCAGGAGAATCGCGACAGTGATGAACGTGAGCGGGTCGGTGGCCTTCACTCCGTAAAGGATGCTCCCCATCAGTTGCGTTAGAGCAAGCGCCGCCGCTACACCGACAACGAGACCGATCGCGGTGAGCCTCGCCCCCTGCCCCAGCACAAGGCGCAGTACGTCACGCTGCTGCGCGCCGAGCGCAACCCGAATGCCGATTTCGCGCGTGCGTTGCGAGACAGAATAGGAAATCAAACCGTAGAGACCGATCATCGCAAGCAGAAGAGCGAGGGCGGCGAAACTCCCGATTAAATAGGATGGAAAGCGCCGCAAGAAAACCGATGGCGATTGCTGGATGATCTGGTCCATTGTGAGCGGAAGAACAGGAAAAAGCTGCGGATCGGTTTTCGTCAGCGCGTCGCGGACTTCGCCGACCGCGATGGCAGGGTTGGCGCCGCTGCGCACCACATAACTGATGTACGAGTTGTCATCCTGATCGAAAGGCAGGTAAAGCGCGGGTTCCTCGCCACTGTCGAGCTGCGAGTCCGCGATATTTCCGACAACGCCCACGATTTCGCGATAGGGCTGCGTCGCCGACATCGTGAATTTGAAGCTTTTCCCAACGGCATCCTGGCCGTGCAGGTAGGCCTTCACCCACGCCTGATTGACGATGGCGTGTTTGGGTGAAGTGGCTGAATCAGCTTCCTCATTGAAGTAACGGCCCTCGATGAGCTGAATTTTCAGCGTCGAAAAATAATCTACCGAGACATCGCGAATGAAGGACTCGTCTTCTTTGCCGGTCTGCACGGACTGGCCTTGGATGACGAAGCGCACCGTGCCTCCGCCGCCGGTCAGGGGAATGGAGCTGGTGTTGCTCACGCTGACGATGCCGGGCTCGCCGCGCAATCGTGAAGTGAACCCGTGGTCGAAGCGGACAGCGTCTGCGTCTTTGGGATAGGAAGCGTCAGGCAAATTCACCGCGAAGGTGAGAAGGTCTTGCGCGTCGAATCCCGGATTGCGGCGCAGCAGCGCCGAGAGGCTCTGGGCGGCAAGTCCCGCGCCAGCGAGCAGCACCAGCGAAAAGGCGATTTCGACAACCACCAGAGCGTCGCGGAGGCGCGTCCGAACGCCGCCGGCAGAGGTGCGCGACTCTTCCTTCAGCGCGTCACTCACCTTCGTCTGCGAGACTTGCAACGCTGGGGCGAGGCCAAAAAGAACCCCGGTCAGCACAGCGACGCCACAGAGGAACGCCAGAATTGCGGCGTTGGGCTGCGTGTCACGCAAAAACGGCATGCTGTCGAGGAGATTCTGGGGAATCGCCGCGACGAGCAGGACCGTTCCCCACTGGGCGGCAAGAAACCCGAGGGCACCCCCTGCAATTGAGAGGAGCAGGCTTTCCGTGAGCAACTGCGACAGCAGGCGACCCCGGCCGGCTCCCAGAGCGGCGCGAATGGCGAATTCCCTTCTGCGTCCCGCGGCGCGGACCATCAGCAGATTCGCGACGTTCGCGCAAGCGATAAGCAGCACAAATCCGACTGCGCCGAACAAAATAAGCAGCACCGGCTGCACCTGCCCAACGATGCGCTCGCGCAGCGAGACCATGTGGACATGAATGTCGGCGTTGGCCTGGGGATAGGCGGCGGCAAGACGAGCGCCGATGGCGTCCATTTCCGCCTGAGCCTTTGCTGCAGTAGCCCCGGGAGCGAACCGGCCAATCACACGCAGCCAGCGAAGGCTGCGGCGCTGCCCGAGGTCCGCAAAATCCCCGCCAAGATGCAGAGGTACCCAGATTTTTGTCGGGCCAGTCGGAGCAAATTCAAAGCTGCGCGGCAACACGCCGATGATAGTCACGCTGGAATTGTCCAGTTGAATGCTGCGGCCGACGATGTGCGGGTCGCCGCCAAATTGCTTTTGCCAAAAACCGTACGCCAGCAGCGCTACCGACGGCTCCTTGGCGGCGATGTCTTCCTCTGCGGGGAAATCGTGGCCCAGTATCGGAATCACGCCAAGCGTCGAGAAGAAATTCGTGGTGACCTGTGCACCTTGGAGCAGTTGCGGCTCGCTGCCGCCGCGAAACACCAGCCCATCTAAACTGAACCCCGCCATAGCCTCGAACGTTTTCGACTGCTTCTCCCAGTCCTGATAGTCGGGATAGGAGCTGTCCCAGTAAGGATCTTGCGCCGCGCTGCGGGCTTCGCTCAGCGTGACAAGACGATTCGGTTGCGAATAAGGCAGCGGCCGCAGGAGCGCAGCGTAGAGGACGGAGAAGATGGCGGTGTTGGCGCCGATGCCCAGCGCCAGCGTCAGAATTGCAACCGCCGCAAACCCCGGCGACTTTGCCAGCACCCTTAGGGCGTAGCGAATGTCTTGCAGCAATGTGTTCATCTTGCACCTCGCTTAAGCGAAGATGGAAACCGTCACTCGTACCTGAGCGCCACCAAAGGGTCGACCTTCATGGCGCGGCGTGCCGGAATGCAGCAAGCCAGCATGGCAACGAGCATCAAAACGACAACGGCGCCTAGGAGCGTCCATGGATCGTCGGGGGTAACGCCAAAAATCAGGCTCCGCGCAAGGCGAGCGGTGCTCAACGCGCATGCGACGCCAATGGCAGCGCCAATGCCGACGAGTTTGATTCCGGTGCCGATGACCATCCGCATCACGTTGCCGGGCTCCGCGCCGAGGGCCATGCGAATGCCGATTTCACGCGTCTTGCGCGAGACGGCATACGCCATCGTGCCATAGAGACCGATGGTGGCAAGCAGCAGCGCCAAGAGTCCGAAGAAACCGGAGAGGCGCGCGAAAAGACGTTCCTGAACGAGCGCTTCCTCGCGCTCCTCGGTCTGCGTTTTCAGCTCCATCAGCGGCAAACCGGGGTCGAGGCCGTGGACGGCATCTCGAATTTCCGAAATGACACTCGCGGGATCTCCCGCCGAGCGCACTTCGAAAAACATGCTGTCGACATATTGCGGAAATGCGGCGTATGGCGCATAAGCCTTGGGCCGCAGGCGGGCGTGCGGATTGACTAGCTCGGCGGGCTTAGCAACGCCGATGATTTCGACCGTGTAGTTTGGGTTGGCGTCGCTGCTGAAGCTGAAGTGGTGCCCGATGGGATTCTCGTGCGGGTAGTACTTCTTCACGAAATTCTCGTCCACCACGGCGATCTTGGGCGAGATAGCGATATCGCTGCGCGAAAAACCGTGACCAAGAACAATCGGAATGCCCATGGTGCGGAAGAAGTCCGGCCCGACGCGCATCCAACGGAGGAGATTATCGGACGTAGTCGGATGCCCGTCTAATGCGATGGTCGTATTGCTGGACCATCCATTGAATGGCGGCTCGCTGATCGCCGCGGCCGAGACCACGCCGGGCAGAGCCTCAAGGTGTTCCTGCACCTCGGCGTAGAGATTGACCAACCGGTCGCCTTGATAACCCTGGCGGCTGGCATCCAGGCCAAAAGTCAGGAGGTGCTGCTGATTGAATCCGTAGTCCTCGTTTTCGTAGTTCACGAGGGTGCGCACGAAAAGGCCGGCGCCAACCATCAACACGAGAGATGCGGCAACCTGCGCGATGACGAGCGAATTCCCTAGTCGGTGCTTCTCACGCCCACCTGTAGTGCCCGCGCTGGAATCCTTCATGATGCTGGCTAAGTCCATACGCGAGATTCGCAAGGCAGGCGCAAGCCCAAACAAAATCCCAGTGACGACGGCAACGCCGAGGGTGAAGAGAAGGACCGTCAAATCCGGTGCCACGTCGAGAGCGATTTGGTCTGAGCCGCCCGCGAACATCCGGAGAAGCATGTTCGTTCCCCATCCGGCAAAGAGCAGACCGACCGCCCCGCCCAGCACGGAGAGCAGCACGCTCTCGGTGAGCAACTGCCGAAGGAGCCGCGCATGCGAAGCTCCGATGGCAAGACGCACGCTAATTTCCTTTTGGCGGGCGCTGGCGCGGGCGAGGAGCAGCGTGGCCACGTTGGCGCAGGCGATGAGCAGGGCGAGGCCGACAAGAACCATCAGGATCTGGAGGGGCTGCGAAAAGCCCTCCCGCAAATTCGGAATTCCCTGACTACCCGGACTCAGAGTGAACGCGGGGACATCGCTGGCTTTTGCAGGCTTCCAATCCGAAGTCAGGAAATTGTGGAACAGAGTGTTTAGCTCACTCTGGGCCTGATGCTGGGTGACGCCAGGCTTGAGGCGGCCGAAAATGTTCAGGACGATCCAATCCCGCGCAGCATAAAACGAATCGGCATCAGCCGGTTTTTGACTCCATGGGCGAAGGTTCGGAAGATCGTCGAACGCGACATACACGTCCGGTTCGAGACCAGGCTGCATGCCCGAAAATCCGCGCGGGGCGACGCCCACAATGGTGCACGGCAATCCGTTCAATTCGATATGGCGTCCGAGAATACCCGGGTCGCGACCGAAACGGCGCGTCCAATAGCCGTAACTGATGACGGCAACGCGTGGCGCGCCTTTGTCTTCATCCTGTTCGGTAATGCCGCGCCCCATGAGCGGCGAAACGCCAAGACCGGAGAAATATTCCCCGCTGACCATCACGCCGTTGGCCAGACCGGCGTCACCGTCAACGGCGATGGTCGTGTTCTCAGGGCTGGAGCCCAGCGGAGCGAACGTGAAGACACTCGAAAGAGATTTGTTTTCCTTCGAGAACATTTCGAATTGCGGATAGGAAAAGGAAAACTTGGAGTCCCAACCGGTCTGGGAAGTGTGTGGCGGCCAATTGTTATCGTCCCAGGTGAAGAGCACGAGCTGTTGAGCGTCCTTCACCGGCAGCATCTTGAGGAGGACGGCGTCCATCAGGCTGAAGATTGCCGTGTTCGCGCCAATGCCGAGAGCGAGAGTGAGGATGGCGATCGCGGTGAAGCCGGGCGATTTGGCCAACATGCGCCCCGCGTAGCGGAGGTCCTGCAACAGCCTATTCATTTGCCCGCCCTCCCCGCTTGAGATACTAAAATCAAACTCTTCCGCCGCATTAGCTGCCCCCAGCCATCGGGTCGATTGTGCCGCGGTGGCAGGTGCTGCAGTTAATGAAGTGCCCCTGCGGATTCGGATCGAGATTCTCCATTTTCGAAAGTTGTTGATTTATAGCCAAGTGCATTGCGGCCATCTCTCTCGCCGCTTTTTTGGGACGGAGATCATCACTGGCGAAGTCGGACTCGACGTGGCAATGCGTGCAAGTCACGCCAAGAGCGCGGCTGTAGCCAAGATTCATAATCAGCAGGAGCCTGCCCGCAGGAGTTTTCTTCAGATTTGGAATCTGAATGTTCTTGAAGACTGTTTCCGCGGGCTCTTGCTCGTGCCCCTCAATTTGCTTCGAAATCTTCGCCACGAAGGCATCGTTGGCCTTCTGTATGTCCGATGGCTCTGCTGCGGCAGCTTGCGCAGGCGCGGCAGCGGTTTGCTGCCGAGCGCTACCGTTCGCCAGTGCTACGAGAGCGCTTAAGACGACCAGGGAAGCAGCACCGCCAATCGCAAAGCGAAATCGATTCATAGCGTTCCTCCACGCATGACTTACTCCTGTGAAAGAAGCCTTAAACCCTTATTAATCAATGGGCATTCAGTGGCTTCGTTCATCCCTCGTTGTGGCTCTGAAAGAGCCATGAATTACTCGTACCTCAGGGCCACCATCGGATCGACGCGCATTGCGCGGCGGGCTGGAAAATAGCAAGCCGCGAGCGCGACAACCATCAGCAAGACGGCGGTCGCGCTCAAAATGACCGGATCGGTGGGCTGCACGCCGTAAAGCAAGTTGCCGAGCAGGCGCGTGACGCCGAGGGCTCCGGTAATTCCCACGGCGACGCCGCCCAGTGTCCACAACATGCTGCCGCCGATAACAAGTTTGAGCACATCGCGCGGTTGCGCGCCGAGCGCCATGCGGATTCCTATCTCGTAGGTGCGTTGGACCACCGAGTAACCGACGACCCCCGCGATTCCCACGGAGGAAAGAATCAACGCAAGCGATGCAAACGCACTTAGCAACAGCATTGGGAAACGGCGCGAACCGAGCGAGTCCGACACGATCTGTTCCATCGTAAGAACGCCTGATGCCGGATAATTCCCGCTCATTTGAGCGAGCGCTCGCCGGGCCGGCTGTTCAAATGACGCAGGAGCGGTGGTCGTACGCAGGACAACGGTCATAAAAGGCCAGCCTGCCTGCGTGAAGGGGCGGTAGAAATAGGGACGCGGCCTGGCGTCGAGGCCGTCATGGCGGAAATCGGCGACGATGCCGACGACGGTCAGCCATGGCGCGGCGTCATTGAATGCGGCTAACTTGATGTGCGCGCCGAGCGCGCCACCCTTCGGCCAGTAACGGCGCGCCGTCGCTTCGTTCATGACAATGACGCCCGCGGAATTGAGGGTGTCCGCGTCAGTGAATTCCCTGCCCTCGAGCAGTGGAATGCCCATGGTTCTGAAGAAATTCGGGCACGCAACGCTGTAGCCGCCGCCCGGTTCATTTTTTGGCCCTGGATCCGGCTGCCCTTCAATGGTGAACCCGCGACCCGCGTTCGCTCCGCTGAGCGGCAGATGCGCGACAGCTCCGACGGAGACGACTCCGGGAATCGCTCCGAGATGCTCGGTCAACTGCTGGCAAAACTGCCCGTCCACAGGCGGACCGACGTAGAGATCTTCCTGTGCGGTGGAGACGCCCATTGTGAGGACGTTTTTGGGATTCAAGCCGGGATTGACGCCGAGCAAGCGGCCCATGCTGTCAATCATCAAAGCGGCTCCGGCGAGAACGATGAGCGCGAGAGCAACTTCTCCTGCAACCAGCGCATGGCGCAAGCGGTTGCCGCCCACACTGGTCAGGCCGCGGCCGGCTCCTTCCTTAAGAGGATCGATAATTTGAGTGCGGGCGCTGAGCGCAGGCGCGAGGCCAAAAAGAACGCCGGTCAAGCCTGAAAGCACCAGCGCAAAAATGAAAACGCGCTCGTCGATTGCGATCGCCCCAACGTGACGAAACGGCAGGTATTGGAGATCGGTAGGAAGGAGCGGCGTGACCAGTTCCAGACCGAGCCATGCAACGACAATTCCCGCGACGCCACCCAGAAATCCCATCAGCAGGCTTTCCGTAATTAACTGGCGGACAATTCGGCGGTGCGTTGCACCGAGCGCGCAACGGATGGCCATTTCCCTTTGGCGTGCTGCGCCGCGAGCGAGAAGAAGGTTGGCAACGTTTGCGCATGCTATGAGCAAGACGAATCCAACGGCGGCCAGGAGGGCCCACAGGGTCGTCTTCAGGTCGCGCATGCCAAATTCGGTGAACGGCATCACCATTGCACCCATATTGAGGTCGTCGTGCGGATACTGTTTGGCAAGCCGCTCGCCGATGGTGTTCATTTCGGAGTCAGCTTGCTCGACGGTGACGCCGGACTTGAGCCGGCCGATGGCGATAAAGGAATTCGAGCCGCGGTCGGTCAGGTCATTCTCGGTGTACCCGGCGGGAACCCACAACTGACGCGGGCGGCTGTCGAATTGAAATTCAAAAGTGCGGGGCATTACGCCGACGACGGTGTAGCTCTGGCCGTCGATGGGAATTTGTTTGCCGATAATCGAAGGGTCGCCAGAAAAGCGTCGCTGCCACAGCGGATCGCTCAGCACGACTTCGCGGTCTCTTCCTGCGGTTTCCTCCTCAGGGAGAAATGTGCGACCGAGAAGCGGTTTGACGCCGAGGACGTGGAAAAACTGCGCGGTGACCCGCACGCCGGAGACGCGTTCCGGCACATCTCCGACCGCGAGGTTGTAACCCTTGCCCGCCGAGTCGAACCACGCCATGCTTTCGAGTACGGTGTTTTGCTTTTGGACGTCCATCATGTTGAGCGCAGACACGATGTTGATGTGGTCAGGACCGTTGCCGCCGTAAGTCTGCCAGACAAGCACGAGGCGGTCGGTATCGGGATACGGAAGAGGTTTCAGGAGTGTGGCGTTGATCACGCTGAAAATCGCGGTGTTGGCGCCAATGCCGAGCGCCAGCGTGAGAATCGCGATGGCGGCGAAGCCCGGCGACTTTGCGAGCACACGGAGTGCAAAGCGGAGGTCTTGCGCAAGCATGTTCAACCCTTCCTCCCGGCGCGGTGGGCAGGCAAGCGGCCGCCGCTGAGGCAATAGACGGAATCTTCCAGCCCAGGTTAGCTCAGGCAACTATTGTTCCGAAGGCGCAAAACACTAACTGACAAAGAATCAGGGGGTTGCTATCGAACAGCTGTCCGATGACACAGCAGTTGCCCAGATGCGGGAGACGACGTCCCGCTATCGAACACTCTTCGTGTGGTTATTGTTTAGGATTTTCGACAGGCAGGTCGGTGCGAGCGCTCCAATCCTGCCAAGAGCCGTCGTAAAGCCGTGCCTGGTATCCGAGCATCGTCGCGGTAAGCCAAATGAGCGTGGCGCGCTGGCCGATGTAGCAATAACCGACAATCTGATTACCGGATTTCGCGCCAGCCTTGTCGAACAGCTGAGCGAGGGCGGCCTTGTCCTTCAGCCGGCCGTCGTCGTTCACCAGCAATTCAATGGGAAGACTCCGCGCCCCGGGAACGCGACCCGCACGCGACATGCCCATGTCCTTCGAGCCGTTGTACGAACTCGGCGCGCGCCCATCAATGATCGATACTCCAGGCTGATGGAGGTGCGCGGAGACCCACGCTGCGTCCGCGAAAACCTCGGAATGAATATGGGGCGTGAGCTTGCCCGGCGCCGGGGTTTTGACGTCGGAGGTCACCGGATTCCCTGCCGCGCGCCATGCATCCATTCCGCCATCGAGAAGCGAAACGCGATCGCCCAGTCCGTAATAGGTGAGCGTCCAGATGACTCGAGTGGCGGACGAAATGGACCCGGAAGCAATGTAAACGACGATGCGCGAATCGTTTGAAACTCCGCGACTCCGAAACGCGGATGTCAGTTGCTCGATGGAAGGAAGTTCGAGCGACAAGCGATGGCTTGCGGTTCCGTGCGACGTGGAAATGTCTCCAAGACCAATCTCCTGCGCACCGGGAATGTGTTGACTCTTGAAATCGCCCGGGCCGCCCATGGGATCGCTCACGTGCAAGAGAACAAGATTGGCGTCGTCGAGATGTTGCGCGAGCCAGGCGGAGTCTACGAGCAGCGAACTTTTCTCCTGCCCGGCCGCGGCCGCCACGCACGCGGCCAGCGTCAGTAACACGACCGCAACTCGAACTACGAAACGTTCCATGACGCTTCCTCTCTTCGAACTACTCGCATCGCAGCGCTTCGATGGGATCAATCGCCGCAGCACGCCGCGCCGGAAGGTATCCGGCGAGCAGCGCGGCGGAAACGAAAACCAGCGCCACGGCGAAATAGGTGACCGGATCGGTCGGAGTCACTTCAAACAGGAGCGACTTCGCCAAGCCGGTGAGCCCGAGGGCGCCGACGAGACCAATCGCGACCCCCAACAGCGCGAGTCCTACTCCATGGCCCAAAATCATGTAAAGAACGCGCGAGGGCTGCGCGCCGAGGGCAATGCGAATGCCAATCTCATGCACGCGCTGGCTGACCGTGAGCGCCATGATTCCGCCGATGCCTGCCGTGGCGATGAGCAGCGCGAGCGCCCCGAAAACTCCAAGCAAGCTGGCGGTGGTGCGCGGAGTCGAGACAGAGTCGGAGCGGGCCGCGTCCAGAGACAGGATTCCCGAAACAGCGGTCGTGGGATCGACATCAAGAATCGCGCGAGTCAGTTGGTGCGCCATCACAAGAGGATCAGCGATTGCGGTGCGAACTACAAGCGTGCCGACGCCGCCATTCTGCAGGACCGGTTCATATGCTTGAAGGTCCGGCACATGGTCGAGTCCCAGATCGTGCACGTCTCCTACTACGCCCACGACTTGCCTCCAGTGTTCCCCGTCATCGAATGAAATCTGTTGGCCAATGGGATTTGAGCTCGGCCAGAAGCGATGCTGCATTGCCTCATTCACGATGACCACCGGCGGGGCTTTGGCGTCATCGGTGTTCGCGAATACTCTCCCGCTCAACAGCGGAACGCCGAGCGTGCTGAAGAAATCAGGCGTGATGAATACGGTGTCCGCAATGGGGGGCGCCTGTCCTGGCGCGAGCGGCTCGCCTTTGACCTGGAACCCGTTCGAATTCGGTCCGCCGGCGAGGATCTCAGGCTCGAGAGGGTAGCTCGACGAAACCGCAGCGGAAAGAACGGCCGGCTGGGCTTGGATCTTCTCGACGAGCTTCTTGGCGAAGAGAGCGTACTGGTCCGGGCTTCCATACTTCGACCAGTTGACATTGACGCGCATCGCCAGAACATGTTGCGTCTGGAAACCCGGATTGACGTTCAGCATCTTGAACAAGCTGCGGAGCATCAGACCCGCGCCGATGAGCAACATGAACGAAAATGCGACCTGCGAAACGATGAGCACGCTGCGCATGCGGTTGCGGCTCCGGTTGACGCCGCTGCCCGCCGTGCCTTCTTTCAGTCCCGACGTGAGGTTCGCATGCGAAAAAAGCGCTGACACCGTTCCAAAAACAATCGCTGTGCCCAGCGCAGCCAGCACCGTAAAGAGGAGCACGCCGGCATCGATGCGAATCTCGCTGGCGCGCGGAGAAAGACGGGCCGCGAATTTCGTGAGCAATTCCAAGCTGTCGTAAGCGAGGAGCAAACCAATGACTCCGCCGATGAAGGCAAGAATGAGGCTTTCCGTGAGCAATTGACGCAGCAAGCGGCTGCGTCCGGCGCCGAGTGCGGTGCGCACCGCGAGCTCGCGTTCCCGCCGAGCCATGCGCGAAAGCGTGAGGTTTGCAACGTTGGCACAAGCGATCAAAAGAACAAACGTAGCGGCCCCCAGCAACACGAGCAAAGTTGGCTGCGCATCGTGCGTCAGGTTTTCTTTCAACGAAGACGCGCTAACGCCGTAGCCGATATTCGCGGGATAAAACTTCGGGTACTGCGATTCCAAACGTGCGGCAATTGTCGAAAGATCGGCTTGCGCCTGGCCGAGAGTGACGCCCGGCTTCAACCGGCCAAAGACTTCCATCATGCGCATCTCACGATGCTTGATGTGGCTATCGGCCGAGCGGTAAGGGCACGCCGATGTGGGCATGAAAACGTCGGTTTCGAGCGGATACTGCGGAATCGGCGGGAGCACTCCCACAACGGTGTGAACCCGGTCGTTCATCTCGAAGGTTTTGCCAACTACTTTTGGATCCGCGCCGAATTTGTCGCGCCAGTATTCGTTGGTCAAAACGAGCACGGCCGGAGCCCCGATTTCATCGTCCTTGGGCGTGAACGTGCGCCCCAGGATCGGCTTTACGCCGAACATTTCGAAATAATTCCAGGACACAACCGCCGTCTTCACGCGGTCGGGATCTCCGTGACCAAATAGCGTGAAACTCATTACGTGATATTCGACAAGGCTTGAGAGCGTTTCATTCTGGCCACGGTAGTCCATGATTTCCGGCACAGAAAAACCGATGTCGTCTACATTGGCCTTCCGCGCCTGCTGGCGGATGTAAATCAGCTGCTGGCCTTGCCGGTACGGCAAGGGACTCAGCAACACGCTGTGAACCACGCTGAAAATCGCCGTATTTGCGCCGATGCCGAGCGCCAGCGTCAGAACAGCGATGGCCGTGAAGCCCTTGTTCTTGGCCATCATGCGGAATGCGTAGCCGCAGTCCTGGCGGAGAATCTCCCAGTGCTCTCGCGGCGCGGTACGAAAGATTCCGCCGATCGTTTCCAGCCACAATTTCACAAGGCCGATCGCACCGCCCTGCTTTTCCGCCTCGCGATGCTGTTGGTGGAAGACGCCGGCCATTTCGCGTTCGTAATTGGTGCGAAAATCGAAGGGGAGAAGGCGCAGGATAAAACGGAAAATCTTCTGCGAACGCGAACCGCCGTTGCTCTTGGTGGCATTCATCGGCGTCAGGCCTCCCTTATGCGGTCTCCGTTTTGCGAAACAGATGCTTGGCCCGGGCTTGCGAAAGAGCTGCTTCCATCCGCTGCGCTTCGGCCACTGCAACGCTGCGGCCAAATTCGGTCAGGCGGTAATAGCGGCGGCGTTCGTCATCCAAGCCAAACGCGGGACGATTTCCGGACTCACTGATCATCCCCGACGCTTCCAGCCGCGCGAGGTTTCCGTAGAGCGTGCCGGCGCTCAGACGCACTTTGTCGTCGGTGCGCATGGCCACCTCTTTAAGGATTGCGTAGCCGTGCCTTTCGCCGTCCGCCAACGCCAGAAGGATGTGAAACATGGCCGGCGTGAGGGGTAAAAATGATTCTGTTTCAACTTTCTTCGCCAACGTATCCCCGCTTTCCGCTCTCGGGAGCCTGTCTGCAATTTGTCGAATCTATCGTCCGTCGGAGCACTCTAACGGGCTCCGTAATACTATACCGTCTGACGGTATAGTGGCAAGTTCTGCGCCAAACTCGTTACAGGCTAACTTCCCTGAAACAAGTGGCTTGACGAAATGGCCTGCCGGAGATGCTGTTCACTTGCGAACGTGCACTGCGCGTAAACGGACACGATCCCGCCCGGTGAACCAGCCAGCGTGCCGCACGTATTTGTTGACGTGAGAGACGGCCAATTATAGAGTCCCGGTCGCAAGGGGCAGATTCGCGCTCCGTCGAGGATGCAAATGACATACGCAGGCTTCTGGAAGAGCTGCACCAGCGCGGCCAAGTTCAGGACCGCGAAGTTCGGGTTCGCCGCGGTGATCGCGGGCGCTCTGCTGACTCTGCCGTTGAGCGCGCATTACGACGCGACGGGACGCGCCGCTCACGCCGGTCAACAAAAACAGACTGGTCCCGCGCCGAAACTGCCCAGGCTAAAAGCGACATCCCAGAAGAATGCCGCCCCGGGGGCGCCCTCCAGCGGGCCGGTCGAGTTGACGACTGCGGACCTGGCCGCATTTTTCGACGGCATGATGCCGCTGCAAATTCAGCAAGACAACATTGCCGGCGCGGTTGTGGCCGTTGTGAAAGATGGACAGGTGATTTTTGCCAAGGGCTACGGCTACTCGGATTTGAAAAACAAGAAGCCGGTGTCGCCGGACGACACGCTCTTCCGCGTGGGCTCCATCTCGAAACTTTTCACCTGGACTGCCGTGATGCAACAGGTGCAGGCCGGAAAAATCAATCTCGACAGCGACATCAACCAGTATCTCGATTTCCACGTGAACGAGCCGCACGGCAAGATCACCATGCGCAACCTCATGACCCACACACCGGGGTTCGAGGAAGCCATCAAGGACTTGATTTCGGATAATCCTGCGCGCATGTCGTCCCTGAGCGACTATCTGAAAACGCATCAGCCACAGCAGATTTTTGAGCCGGGAACCACCGGAGCGTATTCGAACTATGGCGCAGGCCTTGCGGGTTATATCGTGCAGCGCGTTTCCGGCGAGCCATTCGACGAGTACATTGAACACCATATTTTCGAACCGCTGGGCATGGCGCACGCAAGTTTCCGGCAGCCGCTTCCCGCAAATCTGGAGCCGCTGATGTCGCAGGGATTTCAGGTCGCTTCGGGCGGTGCCAAACCATTCGAACTGGTGAATCCGGCTCCCGCCGGCGCTCTTGCTGTTTCCGCCATGGACATCACGCACTTCATGATCGCGCATTTGAACCTTGGCGCGTATAACGGCGCACAGATTCTGAATCCCGAGACGGCGAAGGAAATGCATTCGCGGCAATACGCGCCCGACCCGAAGGTCAACGGAATGTGCCTCGGCTTCTACGAGGATTCGCGCAACGGCCATCGCGTCATCGCACACGGCGGCGACACGATTTATTTTCACAGCGATCTGCATCTGGTTCTGGACGCGAACGTCGGACTGTTTGTGTCATTCAACAGCCTTGGGCGCGGCGACGTGGAGCCCCGCGGCCCGCTGTACAAGCAGTTCATGGACCGCTACTTCCCATACACACCGCCGCCGACGCCGTCGGTAGGGACGGCGGCAGCTGACGCACAAGCCGTGAGCGGGACTTACATTGCGAGCCGCCGCCCGCAGACGAATATTTTCTATCTGTTCGCGATTCTCGCTGAAGCAAAGGTCATGCCGGGGAAAGACGGCACCCTTCTGCTCGCAGGCCAGAAAGGAATCAACGGCCAGCCGGTTGAGTGGCACGAAGAATCGCAGAACGTCTGGTACGACCCCGCGGACCCGCAGAGCCTGATGGTATTCGATCGCCAGCCGGAGGGAGGCTACAAGATTGCTATGGAGTTCCCTGCCGAAATGTACCAGGAGGTTGGTTGGAGCGATTCGATTGGATTCGTGCGAAACGGGCTGATCTTCGCGTTGGGGATTTTGGCGATCACGCTCATTCTGTGGCCTATCGCCGCGCTGATCCGTTGGCATTACGGCTGGAAAGTGACAGCGGGCGACCGCGAACGCAAGGCACGCGCATGGACCCGCGTCGAATGCGCTGTGGTCATTGCTTTCTGGGCCTGTTTCCTCGGAACCATCATTGAGGGAAGCTCCCACCTCAATGTGCTGTCGAGCTCGGCGGATGGTTGGTTTCGCATCATTCAAATCATCGGCTGGATCGGCGTGATCGGAACGCTGATCGCGATCTGGAACTTCTTCGTCTCCATCGGCACGGCGGGACGCTGGTGGTGGGCCAAAGTGCACGACACGCTGATCCTGCTTGCCTGCTTCATGAGCGTGTGGCTCATCTGGATGCTGCACCTGCTGCATTTCAGCCTGCTTTACTGAGCGGAGACAAACGATGAAGCTTGCTGCAGGCCTGGTCCTTGCGGTTCTGTTCGTTGGCAGTGCGGCTTGGGCCACTCCGCCTCAGATCAAAGACGGCGGAGAGCTCATCGCCGCCATGCATGCGCGCTACGAGCACGACTGGTACCGCACCGTCACGTTCACCGAACAGGCAACCACGCGGGGCGCCGACGGCGCGATGAAAACCGAAACGTGGTGGGAAGAACTGCTGCTCCCTGGAAAATTGCGCATCAACATTGGCTCTCCCACCTCAGGAAATGCGCGCATCTTCAACGACGGCCAGCTGACGTCCTTTCAAAACGGCAAAATGACCGGCTCACGACCGTTCGTGCACATGCTCCTGGTGCTTGGGTTTGATGTATACCGGCAGGAGCCTCAGGTAACCATCGCTCAGGCGAAGGATCAGGGGTTCGATTTGAGCGTCCTTCACGACGACACATGGCAGGGAAAACCCGTTTACGTGATCGGCGCGAAAAGGGGAGACCTGAAGTCAAAACAGTTTTGGATTGAGAAGGACCGCCTGCTTTTTGTGCGGCTGATCCAGCCCGACGAACGCGATGCGACCAAGACGGATGACGACCGATTTGGCGACTATCGCCGCCTGCCCGTTGGATGGATTTCCGCTCGCGTGGACTTCTACTCGGGCGGCGTGGATGTTTTCATCGAGAAGTACGCGAATATCAGAGAAAACGCAAAGCTCGATCCTTCACTCTTCGACGCGGGGAAATTCACCTGGCACTGACGCCGGAAAAGCTTGCTGGTTCGAACCCTGCATTCCTGTAAGTACCTTACAAAAAGGGGCACTGGCCCGAGCTCCCGTGAATAGATATCTGGCTGATTACATGGTACTTACACGCGGCTCGTGGCTCGCGTACTAAGGTTTTTCCCTAGTGCCATTTGGTATCCATGCTGGTACCGTTGTCCCATTTTCCAATTCGGCTTGGGGCCCCAAAGTACCTGAGATTGCGGATTTTCACTGGTGCTCAGACACACGGCCAACGTTCAAGTCCTCGGGAAAATGCGCGCCGCGCTCAAGTCGCTCGCTGTGTTTTTTACTCCTCCTGTGGCTCCGGCGGAATTCATCCACAGCAGAAACAGGTTAGCGTCCTGGCTGACATCCCCACCTCGAGGTACCCGAATGAGTAAAGTGACGGGTGATCTCAAGCAGTCGATCGCGCTGCTGGCCTCTTTTGTGTGGACGACAGCGCCGGGCTGGGTCGGATCGCGGCTGGCCGCGACTCGCGACGAGACTTACAGGGTCGCCGCAAACTTCAAACTCCGCACCAAGTTCCTCCTTTCCTTCGTAGTCGTTACTAGTCTGCTTATGTGCCTAACACTGTTGGTTGTTGGGCGCGAGGCTCGCCATCAAATCGATCAGCAAATCGAAGAGCAATCCAGCCGAGCGATTTTGATGTTCGAAGCGATGCAGCACCAGCATGAGGTCTCCTTGAACCACAAGGCCGAGCTACTCGCCGCTCTTGCGGCAATGCGTGACGGCGACCCGACGGCGGTCGCGTCCGCGAGCGCCGATCCGTGGCAATCGGAGGACTGCAATCTCTTCCTGATGACCGATGCGCACGGCAAAGTTGTGGCCCTGCAAACCACACAAGGCGACTTCCCCATCGCGGATGCCGGACGTCTGCTGCGGCAAACCCTGTACCACCACGCAACCTCGGCCTGGTGGGCCAGCGGAACGCAACTCTATCAAGTCGTTGTACGGCCGGTAACTTCCGGGGTTCAACAAGGCGACAAGAACCTCGGCGCCGTCGTCGTGGGACGCGTGATCGATGCAGGCGTCGCGAGCGAGCTGCGCCGCATTTCCTCGAGCGAAGTTGCTTTTCTCAGCGGCCGGCACATCGTGATCAGTACGTTCTCGCCGCTTGACGAGAACGAACTCGAGAAGCTGTCGGGCACGGGACCTGTGCCGCAGGAACTGAAGATTGACGGCCAAAAGTACGTGGCCAGTTCGGTGGAACTCACCGAGGGCGCAGACGCAGCGCACAAGGTCACGCTGATCATGTTGAAGTCGTATAGCGACGCGACTGCGTTTCTTGACCGATTGAACCGCTGGTTGATTGGCTTGCTCCTTGCAGCTGTCTTCGTCGGCGCCATGCTCGTACTGTTCATCTCCGATACTTTCACGCGCCCGCTGAAAAGACTTGTTGGCGGCGTTCGCGCGCTGGAGCAAGGAGACTTCGAATATCCGCTGGAACCGCAGGGTGGAGACGAAGTAGCCGAAGTGACCCGCGCGTTTGGACGCATGCGCACGACACTGCAAGCAGAGGAGGCCGAACGGCGCAAACTCGAAGACCAGTTGCGCCGGGCGCAGCGCATGGAAGCGATGGGCCGTCTTGCGGGTGGAGTGGCGCACGACTTCAATAACCTGCTGACTGTGATCAAAGGTCACAGCGATGTTTTGATGGGCAAGCTGCCGGCCGAAGGCGATCTCGCAAGCAGCAGCCAGCAGATCGCCAAAGCTGCGGATCGCGCCGCTTCGCTGACGCGGCAACTGCTGATTTTTTCCCGCCGCCAGGCCACCCAGCCGAGGGTTGTGGATCTGAACATGGTCGTTTCCGAAATGGGTAAATTGCTCAAGCGCCTGGTGCGCGAAGACATCAATTTTCTCTTTCATCCAGGGGAACCCCTCGGGCATCTGCGCTCTGACCCTTGCCATCTCGAGCAGGTCATCATGAATTTGGTGGTCAATGCGTCTGACGCCATGCCTTCGGGCGGCAAGCTGACCATCGAAACCTACGACCTCGACGTCGATGAGAAAATGGCGCAGGCCCGACCGCCGCTCAAGTCAGGGGAATACGTCGTGCTCGCGGTGACCGATACCGGGTGCGGCATGGATGAAAACATCAAAGCTCACATCTTCGAGCCGTTTTTTACAACCAAGTGCGAAGGCAAAGGCACCGGCCTCGGGCTTGCCACCGTTTACGGCGCTGTCAAACAGAGCAACGGCTTTGTGCTGGTGGAATCGGAACCGGGGAATGGCGCGCGGTTTGAGATCTTTCTGCCGCGTGTTGAGGAGCCGCTCGACCTCCTCTTCGCTCCGAAGACGATCGTGACGGTGCCGGCGCGCACGGAGACCGTTCTGATTGTGGAAGACGAGGACGGGGTCCGCGAGATGGCCTCCGAATTCGCGCGTTCCGCCGGCTATCAGGTCCTCGCTGCTCGCGACGGACTTGAAGCGCTCGCGATGGCTCAAGCCGCGAGTCAGCCGGTGCACATTCTCTTGACCGACGTCGTGATCCCGCACATTCGCGGCACGCAACTCGCCGCTTCTCTGCGCGAGCGCATGCCGCAAGTGAAGATTGTTTTCATGTCAGGCTACCTGGAATCCCAAAAAGAGGACGGCGTCCTTCCCGGCGATCTATTCCTGCAGAAACCGTTCACGCGCGACGCTCTGATTGAGAAATTCGAAGAGGCGCTTGCCAAACCCAAACCTGCGAAAAACGGCAACAACCGCCGCGCAAAACTGGCCGAATCCGAAATGGCGAAGGCGGTCAACTGAAGTACTGCAAAGCTATATTTTGGGCAGAAACATGCCGGTCCGGGCGCGATGGGTCTCGAAGGCCGCGCCAAATTCGCGCGACAGCCATGCTTCTTCTTTCCGCGCCTTGATGAAATGGGCGATGAAGATAGCAGCGAACGCAAGCACTCCGCGCCATTCGCCAATCACGATCGCCGTTCCCGCTAGACCAACCGCGATGCCTGTGTAAATCGGATGGCGAATTCGTTTGTAGGGGCCGGCGCCGATGAGTTCGTGGCCTTCTTTGAGCGTTACCGCGCCGGACCAGTTGGCCCCCAGACAGTAGCGCGCCCATGCCGCCAGCGCCACGCCGACAATCTCGATGGCAAGTCCCATGGCCGCGACGGTCCGCGTGTCGGGCAAAAACCGTGCGCCCAGCCAGCCAATGCGTCCCCAGCGCGAAAACAGAAACTCGAAAATCACCACAAGCAGGCCGATGCGCAGCCAGAAAGAAAACTGCCCTTCGCGCTCTTTTGCGCGCTTGATTTGTCTCGCACTGACGATCCAGTAGATCGCCAGCGCGATCCACGCGTACTGAACTGCCCGTTCCATGGGCTCTTATTATGCGGCAACCATGCGCATTCTGAAAACGGACCGCGCCTGGGCGAGCTGCACTCAAAAAAAAGCGGCCCGTTCTTCGCGATATTCCTGCCGGAATCAACGCGAAGAATAGGCCGCCCTGGTTGTCGTGTGTGCCGCCAATGCCGATTCAGCGTTAGCCGTGTTGCCCCGCAGCCTTGGCCATCCACTCTTTCGCCCGCCGCTCCATTTCCGCTGGCGCGACGTCTTCGACATGCGTTGCCACGCCCCACCGATGTCCGAACGGGTCATCGAAGGTGCCGTAGCGGTCGCCCCAGAACTGAGTCTGCACCGGCATGACCGTCTTCGCTCCGTTCGCGATCGCACTGTTGAACACTTTGTCGCAGTCCTCGAAATAAACGTACAGCGAATGGCCCGTGCAGCTCGCAGGCGCCATCGCTTGTCCCGGAAATTCGTCGTTCAGCATGATTTTCGAATTGCCAATCATGAGCTCGGCATGACCAATCGAGCCGCCCGGACCTTCCATCCGGTGCAGCTCTTTTGCGCCGAAGACCTTCTTGTAGAAGTCGATTGCCCGCGCCGCGCCCTTGCAGACCAGCGCCGGAGTTACGGTGGGATGCCCTTCCGGAATCGGTTTCACACTTGCCATGGGAGTTCTCCTTGCCGAAGTTAGATTTGGGAGGAGCTGGTGAGAAGGAGTCTATACGCTTGCGGTGATTTTGCAAATCGGGTGGCGAGGAAAAAGGGGCCGGGGTCTTGCGGCCCCGGTCCTGGATCAGCGTCGTTCCGTCAGAATCAGAAGTCGATCTCCGTACGGAACTGGATGACGCGGGGGCTACCCTGATAGCTCGTCGAGGGTTGGCCCAGGCTAGACGCCGCGTATACGATGTATCCCGGCGCCCCGAAACTACCGACAATCCAGTTCGGGTGGTTGAAGGCATTCAAAAATGCTGCCTGGACTTTGAGCGACACCTTCTCGTAGACCGGAAAGACCTTGTTGAGGGAGATGTCGGTGTTGAAGAACCCGGGGCCGTGCAGGAAGAGCATCTGCCCGATCGTGCCTGGATTCGTGTTGGGCTGAATCGCCGCGGCATTGAATCTCGGATTGAGCCATTCGGGCGAGAACGGGCTCGCTGGCGTGATGTATACGCCGACGTTGCTTTGAATTTGGCTGGCCGTGAGGCCATTCAAGACCACGCCGCCGTCTTCATTGTTGAAGGTGCCGTAGCCGCCCTGCACCCAAAACGGCATACCGGATTGCCAGGTGATGATCGAGCCGACGTTCCACCCGCCCACAACGCCGTTAAGGATCGAGTTGTTCACGTTGAACGATCGGCCTCGTCCCACAGGCAGAGCATAGGTGAAGTAGGTGTGGAATGTGTTGCGGATGTCGTAGTCGGACGGACCCTTGTTAAGGCCGGGACTCCGCAGCGAGATGAAATCCTCGCCGGCCGTATCCGTCCAGTAACTCAGGAACCGGCTCGTGAGACCCTTTGAGAAGGAGTAGCTGCCGCCGAGCGTAAGTCCGTGTCCGGTTGGATGTCGCACAGACACCTGCAGCCCGTTGTATGTCGAATCGCCTGGATCCGACAGGTACTCCGCCCCGCCGGTCAGATAGGGATTGGCTTGCAAGAAGTTGATCGGGTAGGTCCCGCCTGCAGAGCCGGAAAGGCGTACGAGCCGGTGGCGCTCGCCTTCACGGTTTGGCTGAAGTTGGTCGACGGATTCGTTATCGTGACTTCCGCATTGGGGATCGTTTTCCCCGACGGATCAAATACCGTCCCTGTGATTTGGCCGCTGTTGTTGACCTGCGCGCGCGCCACTCCGGGCCACGCGCACACCGCGAGGAGCAAAGCTATTCCAAGGCTCCCGATCCAAGCCGCCGAAAAACGCCGCAATAATCCGTATTTCATCGAATGCCTCCGGCAAAGAAATTCCAGAAAAGGTCGAAACAGAGACACCACGGTGAGCGCCCGGACACCGTTCTGCATGCGAACTTGCCGTACACCGAACACCCCATCAATGCCAGGCAGTCTATGTATACAATATAAGATGTCAAGCGATATTTTATACCGCCCTCCCGCTTCCTTTTTTGTCAATTAGACCTTTCTGTAATCACGACCGGACGCCGAACCGCTACCCTCAGCCGCGCAGCAGCAGTCCGCAGCCGAGACCATCCACCCCGACCTTTGGTGTCTCCTCTGTTTCCCGCTTAGGGGCCAACGAACTTTAGCCACCCAATTTGCGTATCACAGCTGGGCTCGGTCGATGGGCCGTAAGTGAAGAGGCGGAATCGGAGGTCGCATGAACACTTTTTTGCAGGATTTGCGTTATGCGGTGCGGGTGCTCGCGAAATCGCCCGCGTTTGCGATTATAGCCGTCTTGACGCTCGCTCTCGGCATTGGCGCAAACACCGCGCTCTTCTCCGTGGTCAACGGCGTACTGCTGAATCCTCTGCCCTACCCAGAGCCTGAGCGGCTGACATCGCTCTATTCCCACACCAAGCAATTTCAATATTCATCCATTTCCTATCCCAACTTCCTCGACTGGCAGCGCGATAACCGCTCCTTTTCCGCTCTCGCCGCGTGGCGAGGCGACGATTTCAACCTGACGGGTATGGGCGAACCGGAACGCCTCCGCGCCGAAATGGTTTCCGCCGATTTCTTCTCAATCCTCGGCGTGCAGCCGGTCATCGGCCGCCTCATCGAGACGCAGGATGATCACGCAGGCGCGGCTCCCGTCGTCGTCCTGAGTCAAGGCTTCTGGAAGCGCAAGTTCGGCTCGTCGCCGCAATTGATCGGCCAGACGATTTCCTTGAACGGCACGGCCTACACCGTTATCGGTATAATTCCCGCGAGTTTCTACTTCACGGGAAACAATTTCCGGCTCTCCGATGTGTACGTTCCTCTGGGCCAGTGGACCGACTCCACATTTCTCGACCGCCGCGTAGGCATGGGCATGGACGCGGTGGGGCGGCTGAAAGGGAGCGTCACACTTACCCAAGCGCGTGCCGACATGGACCGCGTCGCGCAGGCTCTCGCGCAGGCTTATCCCGACGCCGACAAGGGCAGCGGCATCACTGTACTTCCCCTGAAGCAGGATATGGTCGGGGACGTCGCGCCGCTTCTCTACATCCTGCTTGGCGCGGTGGGATTCGTTCTGCTCATCGCCTGCGTGAATATCGCCAACTTGCTGCTGGCGCGCTCGACCGGGCGCTCGCGTGAGTTTGCAATTCGTGCCGCTCTTGGTGCGGGACGCTGGCGCGTCGTCCGCCAACTGCTCACGGAAAGCATCTTGCTTTCCGTCACTGGAGGCATCCTCGGTTTGCTGCTCGCTGCTTGGGGAACGCGCGCGGCCATTGCGGTCTTGCCGCAAGCTTTGCCGCGCTCGGGCAGTATTGGCCTCGATATGAAGGTGCTGCTCTTCACTTTGGGAGTGTCCCTATTCGCCGGAATTTTGTTCGGCCTTGCGCCAGCGGTCAAGGCCTCCCATTCCAATTTGCACGAATCGCTCAAGGAGGGGGGTCGCGGCTCAAGCGGCGCGCGTCACCGCATGCAGGGAATCTTCGTCGTGGCCGAAACAGCGCTCGCCCTGATTTTGCTTGTCGGCGCAGGATTGATGATTCGCAGTCTCGTGCAACTCTGGTTGGTTAATCCGGGATTCCAGCCGCACAATCTGCTCACGTTCGGCATCGCGTTTTCTCCGGAATTGATGAAGGCGCCTCCCGACCAGTTGCGTAGTGAAGCCGTTCAGTTGGACACCGCTCTCGAAGCCATTCCCGGTGTCGAATACGCTTCCGCAACCGGCGGCGGACAGCCGATGCAGGGAGATTCCGAACTTCCCTTCTGGCACGCGAATGAGCCTCCTCCAAAAAGTGACACGGATATGGACTGGTCGCTTTTCTATCTTTGCCAGCCCGATTACTTGAAGGCGATGGGAACTCCGCTGCTGAGCGGCCGCTTCATCAGCGCGCAGGACACGATTCACGCGGCGCCCGTCATCGTCATTGACGAAAATTTTGCCAAGAAATACTTCCCCGGCCAGGACCCGGTCGGCCAACGCATCAACTTAGGACTTCTCGGCGTGCAGCCCGAAATCGTCGGTGTCGCGGGACACGTGAAACACTGGGGCCTCGACGAAAATTCGAAGTCTCCGGTTCTCGCACAGCTTTATTTTCCTCTCTCGCAGGTGCCTGACAAATTTATGCCGCTGATGTCGAAAGGCGCGACCTTCGTCATGCGCACACGTCTCAATCCCGATGCGGTTCTGCCGTCCATCCGCCACGCCATCGAACAGGTGAGCAGCGAGCAAGTGATGTACGGCGCCGAAACCATGGACGACACCATCGCCCGCTCGCTCGCGGCGCGCCGATTTGCCATGATTCTTCTTGGCGTGTTTGCGGCGCTCGCGCTCATTCTCGCCTGCGTCGGAATCTATGGCGTGATTTCATACCTGGTCGGCCAGCGAACGCACGAGATTGGCGTGCGCATCGCTCTGGGCGCGCAACGCAGCGACGTTCTTCGACTCGTACTCGGGCAAGGGACAAAAATGGCCCTCATCGGCGTCGCGGTCGGCATTGCCGTGGCGCTCGGCCTTACACGTCTGATGGCCAATCAACTTTTCGGCGTCAGCGCGCACGATCCGCTCACTTTTGGCGGAGTCGCCGTCGTGCTGATCCTTGTGGCACTGGCCGCCTGTTACCTCCCCGCTCGCCGCGCCATGAGAGTGGACCCCATTGTTGCGTTGCGTTATGAGTAAGTCATCGTCCCTCGAGGGGCGACAGGGCCGGCTGGAAGGCGGGGCGATTAATCCGTGCGCTGGCGGTATGAATGACGGTTTTGTAGGGATGGGGCTTGCCCGCCCGACAGCCCAAGTCGCCTTAGAGCTGCCCATCATGAGCCGCGGCGCAGTGTCCGCTTGCGAACGCCCTCTCTCGCATCCGGTCGCGCGACTGCTGCCACAACAAATGAGCAGCTCGCTAATTCCCACTAAATGAACCGCTTACAATCCGCTTCCTTGGAAGGCATTTTGCTTCCCAATGGTTCCTTCCCGGGGAGGAATCCGTCTATGAACACGCTGTGGCAGGACCTGCACTATGCGCTTCGCATCCTAATCAAATCGCCCGGCTTCGCCATCATTGCCGTTCTTACCCTCGCACTCGGCATCGGCGCGAACACCGCGCTTTTCTCGATCGTCAACGGCGTACTGCTCAATCCTCTTCCCTATCCCGACCCCGACAGAGTCGTCACCGTTGACAGCTGGGAACCCGGCGACAGCGGAGGCGAAGGCTCTATCTCCTTTCCGGATTTCCTGGACTGGGTCCGCGACAACCACGCTTTCTCCTCGCTCGCCGGTTACAAATCTTTTCAAAGCTTCAACTGGTCCCGGCAAAACGAGGCCGAACGTGTCTCTGCCGTCGAAGTCTCGGCCGCTTTCTTTCCGACCCTCGGCGTCGCTCCGGCGCTGGGCCGCAATTTTTCTCCCGCTGAAGACCAGCTGAATGCGCCGCCCTCCGTCATCCTCAGTGGCGGTTTCTGGAAAGCGAACTTTGGCGCCTCGCGCAACGTAATCGGCAAAACGATGAACCTCGACGGCAAGGACTACACCATCGTTGGAGTGCTTCCGCAGAACTTTTACTTCTGCTGTAGAAATATCAACTTTCAATTCGGAGATGTCTACGTCCCGCTCGGCGCGGCCCAGCAGGCCTGGATGCAAGATCGCAAGGTTCATCCGGGAATCTACGGTGTAGCTCGCATCCGAGACGGCGTCACCCTGGCGCAAGCGCGCGCGGACATGGCCCGTGTCGCCCGCAATCTCGCCGCGACATATCCCGAGGCGGACAAAGACCGCGGCATCGCCGTGACGCCCGTTAAGCAGGAGATGGTTCAGGATATTCAGCCTTTCCTTCTCGTGCTTCTCGCCGCCGTCGGGTTCGTTCTTCTCATCGCGTGCGTGAACGTGGCCAACTTGCTTCTTGCGCGCTCCACCGGACGCGCTCGCGAATTCGCCATTCGCGCGGCGCTGGGCGCTAGTCAGGGACGCGTCGTTCGCCAGTTGCTCACCGAAAGCGTACTGCTCGCCCTCGCAGGAGGCGGGCTGGGTTTGCTTTTCGCCGCATGGGGCACCAGCGCTGGGCTCTCGATTCTTCCGAGCACCCTGCCGCGCGCCAATGACGTGCGCATGGATCCGCGCGTGTTGCTTTTCACCTTAGTCATCTCGATTGTCGCCGGGATGCTGTTCGGCCTCGCGCCCGCACTGAAAACCTCGCATCCCGATCTGCACGAAACACTCAAGGAGGGCGGCCGCGGCGCCAGCGGCGTGCGTTATCGCACTCAGAACATCTTTGTGATTGTCGAAATGGCGCTCGCCGTAGTCCTGCTCGTCGGCGCCGGGCTCACGATTCGCACTCTCGTCGGCCTCTGGGGCGTCAATCCGGGATTTGATCCGCACAATGTGCTGAGTTTCGGTGTCAGCTTACCGTCTGCGGTTAGCAAGGATAGCGCGGCGCAGCTGCGAGCCACCGTTCGCCAGATGACCGACAAGATTCGGTCTGTCCCTGGCGTCAGCGCTGTTTCCATCATGTCTGGAGCATTCCCTATGACCGAGGAAAACGACCTGCCGTTCTGGCTCGATGGACAACCGAAGCCGCCGAACGAAAACAGCATGCCTGACGCGTTGTGGTATATCGCAGGACCGGGCTACATCAACGTCATGAGGATTCCGCTTCTTCGCGGACGCTTCCTGGGCCCGCAGGACGACGCCCATGCTCCCGGCGTCTGCGTCATCGACGACGTTTTCGCCCGCAAATACTTTGGCAATCAGAACCCCATCGGCAAGCGCCTCAATTTCGATCTGGTGTTCAAAGGGCAGCTCGAAATCGTCGGGGTCGTCGGCCACGTCAAGCAATTCGGCCTGGACGAAGGCGGTGGGGCGGCGTATCCGCAGTTTTATACCTCCGGTCTGCAGCTTTCCGACGATCTGATCGCCATATCGACCAATGTCGGCTACATTATTCGAACGGCAGGTCCGCCCGATGCGTTCGCCGGAG
This sequence comes from Candidatus Acidiferrales bacterium, assembly GCA_035945715.1. Taxonomy (GTDB): domain Bacteria; phylum Acidobacteriota; class Terriglobia; order Acidiferrales; family UBA7541; genus DAHUXN01. Next base: position 95,369 of record DASYZX010000007.1, on the reverse strand, counting down.
CCATTCGCAGCGCCGTGCACGGCTTCAACAGCAAAGCCGTTTTCTACCAGCCCGACACGATGGACCACATCATTTCCCGGTCGCTTGCCGCTCGCCGCTTCGCCATGATTTTACTCGCCATCTTCGCCGGACTCGCGCTCGTGCTGGCGAGCATCGGAATTTACGGCGTGATTTCCTACATTGCCGGCCAGCGCACACACGAAATCGGCATTCGTATCGCCCTCGGCGCGCAGCCGAGCGACATTCTCAAAATTGTCTTAGGTCATGGCACGCGCCTCGCGCTCATCGGCGTTGTGATTGGCCTCGCCGCATCAGCAGGATTGACGCGCCTGATGGCCAAGATCCTTTACGGCGTAAGCACGGTCGATCCGTTGACTTTTATTTGCGTGGCCGTCGTCCTGACGCTTGTTGCGCTCGTCGCCTGCTACATTCCGGCCCGCCGCGCCATGAACGTCGACCCGATCGTTGCGTTGCGTTATGAATAATTCATGGTTCTAGAACCACCACGAACGATGAAAATAGCCGTCAAACGGCTGCTGAAAGAAAAAGAGTTAAGGCTATTTTCTAAGGAATAGGACCTAGCGGCGGCTTTACGCCGCCCGTCTTGGCTTTTGTCGTCGTCGGCCGAGCTTGCCGCCGAAGCCGTGGCTTGGCGAAGGGGGGTCGGTCCCATGCTTGCGCTCGGTTACGAACGGGAGGACCGCATGTTCAAGCGTATTTTTCCATTGCTCCTGGTTAGCTTCTTCGTGGCTGGCGCGCTATGGGCGGCAGACGATCCCTTCATTGGCCAATGGAAGCTCAATCCTTCGAGAAGCCAGATCGCGGACGTAATGAAGGTTTCACCCGCCGGCGCCAACAAGTACGCCTTTGACCTTGGCGCTGGTAACGAAATCATCGTGGCCGATGGGACGGATCAGCCCGGTTATTCCGGCACGACACTGGCCGTCACCGTCGAAGCACCCGATACCTGGAAGGTGGTTCGCAAGCAAAATGGCCGCGTGTTGGTCACGGGAATCTGGACTCTTTCCAAGGACGGCAGCAGGCTTCAAGACCATTTCACTGCATTTGCAACCAACGGTTCGCCCTCTACTGTGCTGGATTATGTGTATTCACGAAAGGCCGCCGGATCGGGTTTTGCCGGTACGTGGGTCAGCACGACCGAAGCAGGAACCTCAGACCTGATGCTCCACGTCCGTCTCTACGAGAGCGACGGCCTTTCGTTCTTCTTTCCCTCCGAAGGAAGCATGCTGCACGCGAAACTCGACGGCAAAGAGTATCCAAACGCGGCCGGGACTTCTGCATCCTCATCTCGCCGTCTGAACGCACGGGCCCTGGAAATGATTCGCAAGTCCAAAGGCAGGATCACTGAGACCCGGCAGATCACAGTTTCTCCCGATCTCAAGACGCTCACGATGACCGTGAATTTGGCAGGTAAAGATGTAGCGGACATCTATGTTTTTGAACGGCAATAGCATCACAGCTTTGTGAGGAGGCCGCACGATGACACTGCTCCAAGACCTGCGCTACGCCCTACGCATGCTCATCAAGTCACCCGCCTTCACTGCCATCGCCATCCTCACCCTGGCCCTCGGCATTGGCGCGAACACCGCCATTTTCTCCGTCGTCAATTCGGTGGTGTTGCAGCCGCTGCCGTATCCGCATCCTGAGCAGCTCGTCGTCATCAGCCAAACGTCTTCGAACGTACCTTCCGGAGCTGGACTGCAAAGCAGTGAAGGCTACTTGAACTTTCTCGATTGGCAGCGTCGGACGAAATCGTTCTCCTCGCTCGCCGCATACCAGTACAACCAGATGACCCTCACCGGCCACGGTGCCCCCACCATCATCTCCGGCGCGATTGCCAGCTCCAGCCTTTTCTCGACCCTCGGCGCCGCACCCCTGTTCGGCCGCACTCTCGAGCCGCAGGACGACGTCAAGGGCTCGGCCCGTGTTGTTGTCATCGGCGAGGGGCTCTGGCGCGGACAGCTCGGTGCCGACCCAAACATCGTCGGGAAAACTCTTCAGATTGACTCCGAGGCGTTCACCGTCGTCGGCGTAATGCCTGCCGATTTTCGCTATCCTGACCAATCGCCGGCCAGCGAGTTTTGGATTCCTGTCGTCCAGAGTCCCGACTACGCGGCTTTCATCGACCTTCGTGGCCCCCACTTCCTTTTCCTCATCGGTCGCATCAAGCCCGGGGTGGCCGCCGCTCAGGCAGAATCCGAAATGAACGTCATCTATGCGGGTCTCGTTAAGCAATACAACACGATCAATCCCACCGAAGTCCAGCACGTCTCGAATCTCAAACGCCTGGTCGTCGGCGACGTGCAAAACGTTTTGTTGATTCTCCTCGGTGCCGTCGGCCTTGTTGTGCTCATCGCGTGCGCCAATATCGCCAATCTGCTTCTCGCACGGGCCACCGGACGCGCCAAAGAAATTGCCGTCCGCGTCGCTCTCGGTGCGGGGCGCGGGCGCATTTTCCGCCAGCTCCTCACCGAAAGCGTCGTCCTTGGAGTTTGTGCGGGAATCGCCGGATTGCTTCTGGCCTATTGGGGCGTTGCTGCGATCAAGGCACTCGCCGCCGATCAGCTTCCGCACCTGAGCACTATTCACGTTGACGCCTGGGTACTCGCATTCACCTTCGCCCTTTCCGTTTTTGCCGGAATTCTCTTTGGCCTCGCCCCCGCCTGGCAGTCCTCAGAAATCGATCTCAACGAAGTCCTTCGCGAAAGCGGCCGCGGCTCAACCGGATCGGCAAAGCGCCGCTGGACGCGCAACGCGCTTGTCGTCGTTGAAGTTTCGCTGGCCGTCGTCCTTTTGATCGGTTCCGGTCTGCTGCTGAAAAGCTTTTACATGCTGACCCACTCCAGTCCCGGCTTCGACCCACAGAATGTTCTCGTCGGCTCAGTAGACCTGCCCAAGGCGCAGTACGTGAAGCCCGATCAATGGAGCGCATTTTTCCGTCAGGCCGTCGTCCGCATAAAAGCTCTGCCCGGCGTGGAAGACGCCGCAGCGGCGCTGCCCACTCCTTTCACCGGCTCGAATCTCGGGTACGGCTTCGATATCGTCGGCGCTCCACCCCTGCCCGCCGGCCAGTCCGAGAACGCCGCCGCGCACGCCATCACGCCCGATTATTTCCGCGTCATGCGCATGCCGCTCGTCCGCGGCCGTGAATTCACCGATGCCGACACCGCGGCCAGCGCGGCCAGCGTGGTCATCATTAATCAGGAGCTCGCACGCCGCTATTTCCCCAATACCGACCCCCTCGCTCACAGCCTCACAATCCACAGCACGCGCCCCGACTATCAGGCGCGCATTATCGGAGTCGTCGGCAACGCGAAAGACACTTCCATGTCCGACCCGCCCACACCGATGCTCTATTTCCCCTACACACAGGAGCAGTGGTGGGTCATGGTTTTTGTGCTTCGCACCAACGGAAATCCATCCTCGCTCGCCGGCGCGCTCCAATCCCAGATTCACTCGCTCGATTCTTCGCTCCCGGTCCAACAAGTTCGTCCGATGACCTCCTTCATCTCCGATTCCGAAGGCGATGCCCGCTTCCGTTCCCTGCTTCTCGGGCTCTTCGGCATTCTCGCGCTGGTACTCGCCTCCGTCGGCATTTACAGCGTCCTTGCATACGTCGTCGCGCAGCGCACCCATGAGATCGGCATCCGCATGGCGCTCGGAGCGCAACGGCGCGACGTGTTGCGGCTGGTCGTCGGCCAGGGAATGCGCGCCGTACTCATCGGCACCGTCATCGGAATTGCTGCCGCGCTCGGCCTTTCGCAGCTCCTCTCGCAATTCCTCTACGGCGTTCACGACAGAGACCCAGTCACATTTGTCTCCGTCGCAGTCCTGCTTTCACTTGTCGCGTTCGCTGCCTGCTACATTCCCGCGCACCGCGCCACAAAGGTCGATCCCCTCGTCGCCCTGCGCTATGAGTGAGACTGTAGGGGCGGCTTTGCGCCGCCGCCTTGGCTTTTGTCTTCGTCGCAGGGCCGCGTCCGCCCGTCGAAGGTTCGTCCCACTAAGTGCGCCGTAAACCTTCGGCTGCAAGCCAAGCGATGCGGGACGCGATGCTCTGGACTCATTGGCGAGATGAAAGCCGGAAGCATGGAGCACAACCGACGCCAAAATGCTTCGGATCGCTTTCTCAACTCTGAACTCTCAACGAGGAGCGGCAATCTATCTATTGCTTTCCCATAGGTCCTGCCCTATACTCCCCTTGGCATCCCATAGGGAGGTTTTTCATGAGCGGCATTTCCAGCAATCCCGCCGGCAATCAAAACCCCAACAAAAGCGTCCAGCAAGGAACTCTCGATTTGATGATTCTCAAGACTCTCGAATCGATGGGCCCGCTCCACGGCTACGGCATCGCGCGCCGCATCGAGCAGACCAGCAACAACCTTCTCTCGCTGAACTACGGCACTCTCTATCCCGCGCTTCTCAAGCTCGAACAGGAAGGCTGCATCTCCACCGAATGGGGCACCTCGACAAATAATCGCAAGGCCAAGTACTACAAGCTCACCCGCGCCGGTCGCAAACAGTTGCAGCGCGAAGCCCGCGACTGGGAGCAAACCGCCGCAATCGTCGCGCGCTTCCTCTCGCCCGAAGGCGAACGCTCATGAACTCACTTCGCGCATTCTGTCCGTCGCGCAAGATCGGGTTTCATTTTGTCATCCTGAGCGAAGCGCTTCTTGCGGAGCGAACGATCTTGCCTCGGCTCTTGCCTTTGTTGGCTGGGCACAATCCGGAGGTCGTTGGCCGCTTGCAAGGATGCTGCGCCTCGCGCCGCGCGTTTCGCAGGGGCCGGGTTTGCCCCGCCCGGCGCAACTCGCAGAGTCGCGAGCCTGCCTCTCTTTCCGCACGCTCGCCACTTGTCACCTGTAATTCGTTACTTCTCTTTCGAGGTGCCCTATGAAATCGCTCCGCGCTTTCTTCTCTCGCCTCGCCGCTCTTTTCCATCGCGCCGCGCGCGACCACGACTTCGCCGCCGAGATGGACAGCCATCTTCAAATGCACGTCGACGAAAATCTCGCGAGCGGCATGGACGCTGCCGAAGCGCGACGCCAGGCGCTCATCAAACTCGGCGGCGCCGAGCAAACCGCCCAGGACTACCGCGCGCGCCGCGGTTTGCCTGCGCTCGAAACCCTCTCGCAGGATATTCGCTACGCCGTTCGGACTTTCGTCCGCAATCCCGCCTTTTTCTTCTTCGCCGTCGCCGTGCTCGCGCTCGGCATCGGCGCGAACACCGCCATTTTCACCATCGCCTACAACGTTCTTCTCCGTCCTCTTCCCTTCCGGCACGCCAATCGCCTCGTAATGGTCTACGAGGACGCCTCATTCTACGGCTTCCCCCAAGACACTCCCTCGCCCGGTAATTTCGCCTCGTGGAAATCGCAAAACAACGTCTTCACAGACATGGCCGCCTACGACGACGCGCAATTCACCCTCACCGGTAAAGGCGCCCCGGTGCAATTCGTGGCCAAGGAAATCACTGCCAGCATGTTTCCGCTTCTCGGCGTGAAACCCATGCTTGGCCGCAACATCACTCCGCAAGAAGACAAGCCCGGCGCAAATCACGTGGTCATCCTGAGCCACGCCGTCTGGACGGCCAGTTTCGGCGGCGACCCGCAAATTCTCGGCAAGCAAATCTGGCTGAACAACGCGCAGTACGCCGTCATCGGCATCATGCCCGCCGGCTTCATTTTTCCTCATCGCGACACGCAAATTTGGACGCCCGCCGGCTTCTCCGACAAAGACCTCGCCAACCATGGCAGCCACTTCCTTCATGTGCTCGCACGGCTGAAGCCGGGCGTCTCGCTCGCTGCCGCCAATGCCGACCTTTCCATCGTCGCAGAGCGCCTTCAGAAACAGTTTCCCCAGAGCAACTCAAAAGTCGGCGCGGCCGCCTTCCCCCTGCGTGACCGTCTGACCGGCAGTTCGAGCACCGCCTCGATCATTCTTCTTGGCGCCGTAGGATTCGTCCTGCTCATCGCCTGCGCCAACGTTGCCAACCTGCTTCTCGCTCGTGCCGCCGGACGCCAGAAGGAACTCGCCATGCGCATGACCCTCGGCGCCGCACGCTCGCGAATCATTCGCCAGCTTCTCACCGAAAGCATTTTGCTTTCCGTCATCGCAGGAGCCGCTGGGCTGTTTCTCGCCTTTTGGGCCACGCCGTTTCTCGCAAACCTCGTCCCGGATACTCTCGCGCCTATCGCGGGCGCCGGCATCAACGCCGAAGTGCTCTCGTTTCTCATCGTCGTATCAGTTTTCTGCGGTGTACTCTTTGGTCTCGCTCCGGCGCTACGCATTTCGAGAGTGAACCTTCTTGGCATCCTCAAACAAGGCGCCGGAAGCGGTGTTGGTGCAGGTGGCGGGCGCATGCGCGATATTCTCGTCGTCGCCGAAGTCGCCCTCGCGCTCGTTCTCTTTTCTGGCGCGACGCTCATGCTTCGCAGCTTCATGAACGTCCGCAATCTCGACCCCGGGTTCCGTCCGGCGCATGTTCTTGCCGTTGAAACCGAATTGCCGCCCAAGTACAACAATGTTCAGCTGCGCAACGCTTTCTTCCACCAGACTCTCGACCGCATCAATCATCTTCCCGGGGTGGTTGTCGCCGGCTGCACCACATGGCTCCCGCTGACCAATTGGGGCGGCGCAGGGAGCATCAATATCGAAGGGCAGGCGCCACCGGCTGTCAACACCATGATTCCGAACCTGCGCATGATCAGCGACCAATACATTCAGGCCATCGGGATGCGGCTCATCGCCGGCCGCACCTTCAATTCGAGGGATGGCACGAACACGCAGAATGTAGCGCTCATCAACGAAACCGCTGCGAGGAAATTCTGGCGCGGCCGCAATCCTATCGGCACGCGTTTCAATCGAAGCAGCACGGACCCATGGATCACCGTCGTCGGAGTCGTCGGCGATGTGCGCCAGGCTGGACTCGACGTGCCCGCGCGGCCTGAAATTTATCTTCCTTATGATCAAAACACTTATTTCGCGCCATCTTATTTTGCCGTGCGCACTTCGGGCGACCCCCTGTCCGTCGCCAACGCTGTGCGCGAACAAATCTGGGCCGTCGACAAAGACCAGCCTGTCACCAGCGTCATGCCACTCGAGCAGATGCTCTCGGACTATCTCGCGCCGCGCAAACTGCAATCCTCTCTTCTCGGCGGCTTCGCCGGCTTCGCGCTTCTCCTCGCCGCGCTCGGAATTTACGCCGTGCTGGCCTTCTCCGTCGCGCAACGCACGCAGGAAATCGGCGTTCGCGTCGCGCTCGGCGCTCAGCAGCGCGACATCCTTCGCAATATTCTGTTGCAAGGATTGAGGCTCGCGGGGATCGGCGTCGCGATCGGTGTCGCCGGGGCGCTCGCCGTCAGTCAGTTGCTCTCCACCTTGCTGTTCGGCGTCAGAGCCACCGATCCTCTCACGCTCTGTGGAGCCGGCGCCGTCCTTCTCGCCGTCGCGCTCGCCGCCTGCTACATCCCCGCGCGCCGCGCCATGAAAGTGGATCCCCTGGTTGCTCTTCGCTATGAATAGCCCTGAATTGGCGTCCGATGGTGTTCCGGCATGCGCGCCTGCCCGGATGTTTTTTATCGGCGTCGATCCCATGATCGCCCTGAGGTGCGAGTAATGAATCCCTCCAGGCGCTCTCGCGCCGCTTTGCGTTCGCTACGGGACTGTAGGGGCGGCTTCCTGCCGCCGACGCTTCGTTTTTCGCTGTGCTTCACCCATCCTCGCGCTTGTAACCGCCGTGCTCCCGCCCCGCAGCGATCGCTTTTCGTTGTCATCCTGAGGAGCCGTATTGTCGCGACGAAGGATCTCGCCGCGGATTTTGCTTTTACGCCCGCCCGTGCGTGGAGCTTTCTCGTCCGCAGAAACCCGGCCCGCCGCTTTTCGAATTTCTCTCTGCGCGTCTCCTCTTTGCTGTTGCTTGCGGACCACCGGCCACTGATCGCTGACGACTTGCAACTGTGGGGGGCTCTATGAAACTCCTGCGCTCTTTCTTTTCCCGCTTCGCTGCCCTGTTCCACCGCTCGGCGCGCGACCGCGACTTCGCCGCCGAGATGGACTCGCACCTCCGGCTCCACATCGACGAGAACCTCGCGCGCGGCATGGACCCTGCCGAAGCCCGCCGCCAGGCGCTCATCCGGCTCGGCGGCCTTGCGCAAACCACCGAGCACTACCGCGCCCGACGCGGCCTTCCCTTTCTCGAGACTCTCGCGCAGGACGTTCGTTATGCCCTTCGCATGCTCGCCAAATCCCCCGGCTTCACCGCCGTCGCCGTTCTCACCCTCGCCCTCGGCATCGGTGCAACAACCGCCATCTTTTCCGTTGTAAACGCCGTGCTGCTTCAGGCCCTGCCGTACCACAACTCGAATCGGCTGATGCTGGTCCGCGAGAAGCTTCCGAAATTCTTCGCGGCCCCGCTGAGCGTCTCGGCGCCAGATATCGCCGTGATGGCTCGCGAGAATCGCGTCTTCACCGGCGTCGCCGCATTTACAGGTCGACAATTAAACCTCGCAGGCGCGGGCGCGCCTCAACGAATCATCGCCGCTCGCACGTCGGCAAATTTATTCCCCGTGCTTGAGACCTCGCCGGTCATTGGCCGCATTTTTCACGAAGGAGAAGATCAAGCTGGCCATTTCGTCACCGTGCTGAGCTATGGGTTATGGCAGCGGCGCTTCGGCGGGGATCCCGGCGCTGTCGGCCGCTCCATCACGCTGGACGGGCAGCCCTACACCGTCATTGGCGTAATGCCCCAGGGATTCGAGTTTCCTCCGCGTGGTTTGCCGCAATACGAACCGGCCGACCTCTGGATCCCCATGGCGCTCAGTCACGACGAGTTGGCTGATGTCGGCGATAATTTTGACTGGGGCGTTATCGGGCGTCTGAATGCAGGCCTGACGCTCGATCAGGCTCAATCAGACATGAATATCGTTATGGCCGATGTTCTCAAAATGTGGGGCCTTCCTCCCGCAATGAAGGTTGAATTGGATGCAGTTGTAACGCCTTTGCGCGAAGTTGTCGTCAGCAATGTCGAGACGCTCATGTATCTCCTTCTCGGGGCGGTTGGCCTGCTGTTACTTATCGCCTGCGCGAACGTAGCCAATCTCCTCCTCGCGCGCACCTCTGGGCGCCGCAAGGAAATAGCCATCCGCGCCGCGCTCGGCGCACCACGCGGCCGCGTGATCCGGCAGCTCTTAACCGAGAGCCTTCTCCTCGCGCTTTTCGGTGGTGCTTTGGGCATCTTCGCCGCAATCTGGGGGACAAAACTGCTCGCCGCTCTCGCTCCCGACAATATCCCGCAAGTTCAGGGCATCACAGTCGACCATACTGTTCTGCTCTTCGCCGCGCTCCTCTCCGGTGTTACCGGAGTGCTCTTCGGATTGGCTCCTGCGTTTGCCGCCAGCCGCGCCGAAGTGACCGAAATCCTAAAGGAAGAAGGCCGCCTGGGCGCGGGAGGTAGAAGCGGCATCTCCGCTCGAAGCGCCTTCGTCGTCGCGCAAATAGCGATCGCGTTCGTGTTGGTCATCGGCGGCGGTCTTTTGATCCGCAGTTTCATCGAAGCTCAAAGCTCCGCCCCCGGTGTGCAGCCGGAAAACATATTGACCGCAACCATCTCTCTCCCGCCCACGCAGTATTCACAATCCGCCCGTGCCGAGCAGTTTTTCCAGCAATTGACAGAACGACTGGAGGGCACTCCCGGGATGGAGGCCATCGGTTTTTCCTCCGATCTCCCCACCGAAATGGATTGGGACCATATCTTCGTCGTCGAGGAACATCCGACGTTTGCAACGGCGCAGGCCCCACACAGCGCAAACAGTATTGTGCTCGGGAATTATTTCCAGACTCTGGGCGTGCCCCTGATTCGCGGAAGATTCTTCACCGCTGAAGAAGAAAAGGGACAGGCCCGCGTCCTCATCATCAGTGCCGGAATGGCCAAGCAATACTGGCCAGGCGAGGATCCCATCGGCAAGAGAGTGAAATGGGGCGCTGCGGAATCGAAGGATCCTTGGTTGACGGTCATCGGAGTCGTTGGCGACGTCAAGCAGGGCGCGCTCGACGAGCCAACCCTTGCGCACACCTACGAGCCCTATCTGTCGGTCTGCTCGCAGAAGGACGCCATGCAAAACAGCCTCTGCAACACCTTGGACATTGCCGTGCGATCGCACGTCCCCCCCGCGAGCGTCCTTTCCGGATTGCAGGCTGCCTTGCACGGCATCGATCCGGCCGAGCCGCTCACGCGCGTACGGACGTTGCAGGATGTTGTCGAAAGCTCCATCGCGCCGCGCCGTTTCAATACTTTCCTGCTCACCATCTTCGCTTGCGCCGCGCTTCTGCTTTCTTCGATTGGTTTGTACGGCGTGATTTCCTACGCGGTTGGACAACGCACGCACGAAATCGGCATTCGCATAGCGCTTGGAGCGCAGCGGCCCGATGTGCTGCGCCTCGTAATTCGTCAGGGAATTCTACTTGTGCTCGCTGGCTCAGCGATTGGAATTGGTGCGGCGATGAGCCTGACGCGCTTTATGTCGAGCATGCTCTATGGCATTCACGCCAACGATCCGCTGACGTTTGCGGGCGTTGCCATTTTGCTGACGATCGTCGCGCTCGCCGCCTGCTACATTCCCGCGCGCCGCGCCATGCGTGTCGACCCCATGATCGCCCTGAGGCACGAGTGACGGGCCTCTTCGTTTGCTCTCGAATGGAATTCCCGGAATGGAGGCTCACACCATGAAACTCTTCCGCTCTTTCTTTTCCCGCTTCGCTGCCCTGTTCCACCGCTCGGCGCGCGACCGCGACTTCGCCGCCGAGATGGACTCGCACCTCCGGCTCCACATCGACGAAAACCTCTCCCGCGGCATGAATCCCGCCGAGGCGCGCCGCCACGCGCTCATCAAACTCGGCGGCCTTGCGCAAACCACCGAACACTACCGCGCTCGCCGCGGCCTGCCCTTCCTCGAAACTCTCGCGCAGGACATTCGCTACGCGCTTCGTATGGTCGCTAAATCTCCCGGCTTCACCGCCGTCGCCGTTCTCACCCTCGCCCTCGGCATCGGAGCCAACACGGCGATTTTCAGTTTCATTGACGGGATTCTTCTCCGTCCCCTGCCGGTAAAAGACCCGCAGCAGCTCGTCGTCCTCTACTGGAGCGCGCATGCGCATCCGAAACTTCGCGGCCACAGCGACTACGGAGACTGCGGGCTGCAAGGCGGCATCGGCGATTGCTCCTTCTCCCTACCTTTCTTCAAAACCGTTCGCGCGCAATCCAGCGCCTTTTCCGGCATGGCCGCATTTGCCGGCCCGCTCGACTACGATTTTAGCGGCAACGGGCCTGCGCGCATGGCCCAAGGCCAGTATGTCTCCGGCGATTTCTTCTCCACGCTGGGCATCCATACGATCATCGGTCGCCCGCTTGGCATGTCCGACGATTCCCCTTCCGCGCCCCCGGCCATTGTCTTGAGTTACGCCTACTGGCAGCGCGCTTTTGGCGGCAACCGCTCGGTCGTTGGCCGCGCTGTGCGCTTGAACAACGTTTCCACCTTGATTGCCGGCGTTACGGAACCGCGTTTTACGAATCTGACGCCGGGCAACTCTTTCGATTTCTTGATGCCGTTTTCGGTGGCGGATCGAATCCGGTCCGAGAATTGGAGGCAGCAAGACCGAATATCCGACGCGGGCATTTGGTGGACGGTGATTCTCGGCAGACTGAAGCCGGGCGTTTCCCTTGCGCAAGCGCAGGCTGCCGCCACCGGCTTGTTCGTCAACGAAGCAACCCATGGCGCACCGCCACTTCTGAACGAAGCCGATGCTCCGGCCATCAAACTACTTCCAGCAGCGCAAGGCCTCAACGGCCAAAGCAGCGAGATCGCGCCGATGTTCTATCTGCTGATGTTTGCCGTCGGCCTCATTCTGCTGATTGCCTGCGCCAATGTCGCCGGACTGATGCTGGCTCGATCCGCGACGCGCAAAAGGGAGATGGCTCTCCGCCTCGCCCTCGGCGCGGGCCGCGCGCGCATCATTCGGCAACTGCTCACGGAAAGCATGCTGCTATCCCTTGTCGGCAGCGTGCTGGGAATTCTTCTGTCCCTATGGGGGATCAACGCAATCACCGCGCTCTTTTCCAGTGGGCAAGATGCTTTCCCCTTCGTCATCGCGCTGGACTCACGCGTGCTGCTGTTTACCCTCGGCGTCACCTTTGCCGCGGCCATTCTGTTTGGTCTCGCGCCCGCGCTGCGCGGCTCCCGCGTGGATTTGACGCCTTCATTGAAAGAAACAGCTTCCTCGTTTCCCGGCGGCGCAGCGCACCGCGGGCGCCGGTTCCGTTCCGGAAGTGCGCTGGTTGTCGCGCAGGTGGCGCTCTCGATTGTTCTCCTCATCGGCGCAGGACTGCTCGTCCGCACTCTGCGCAATCTGCAAACTCTCAGTCCCGGCTTCGATACGCGAAGTATTTTGCTCTTCGGCATGAATCCCACCGCCGCCGGATACACAGGCCAGAAAACCGCGCAACTGTACGGCCGCTTGCAACAGCGCTTTGCCGCCCTGCCCGGCGTGATTTCCGCGAGCTACTCGGAAGATGCCCTCCTAAGCGGGAACTGGTCGAGTGACGACGTGCACCTTGACGGCGCGCCTCCAAAACAAAACGTCGACGCCGCCATGCTTGACGTCGGCGTGAATTTCTTCTCCACCATGCGCATCCCGCTGCTGGCAGGCCGCAACTTCAATTCCGCGGATTTCGCTGCGGCTTCGGCAATCGATACCGCCAGGACCTCTGCCGAAGAGGCGGAGAGCAAAGCCCAGGCATCGGGCACTCCCCATCCCGCCGCAGCTTCGTCTGGCGCCTCATCCAAGACGAACCTTGCTCCTCTTCCCGTCATCATCAACGAAACGTTCGCGCGACAATGTTTCCCGAATCAGAATCCGCTCGGCAAACACTTCAGCGACCCGCAGGAAGACAACGAGCCGCCGATCGGCCGGCAACCTGGATACTTGATCGTGGGCATCGTCGGTGACGCAAAATACAACTCCCTCCGCCACGAAATCGAACCGACGATGTATATGCCGCTGGTCAGAAATAGCGCGCATTTCGAATTGCGCACCGCCGCCGATCCGCTCGCATTGGTAAGGCTCGTGCAGGGCATCGTTTCCAGCATGGACGACAATTTGCCGCTCTTCGATGTCCGCACGCAAACCGAGCAAATCGAACAGACGCTTTATCTGGACCGGCTGATCTCGCAGATTTCCAGCGCTTTCGCCGTACTCGCGCTTGTACTTGCGTGCATCGGACTGTACGGCTTGCTGTCCTACGAAGTGGCGCGGCGCACGCGCGAACTCGGAATCCGTATGGCGCTCGGCGCGCAGCGCAAGGATTTACTGCGGTTGGTTGTGGGCCAGGGAATTTTGCTTGTGCTCGTTGGCGCGGCGATTGGAATCGGCGCGGCGATCGGCGTCACGCGCTTTATGTCTGCGATGCTTTATGGCATTCACGCCAACGATCCGCTGACGTTTATCGGCGTCGCGGTTTTGCTGACGGTGGTCGCGCTCGCCGCCTGCTACATCCCCGCACGCCGCGCCATGCGTGTGGATCCCATTATCGCGCTGCGCCACGAGTAACTCACGGCTCTTTGAGAGTCACAACATTAAGGATGAAAGAAGCCCGGAAGCGGGCATTGATAACGAAGAGTTTAGGCCTCTTTCACAGCAGTGCAAGCGGTTTCGCCGGCGCGGGGCTCGCTCGCCCCGCCCCTACCACTGCGGTGGCTTTCAACTCGCCGCCGATTCGACCAGCACGCCGACGCCGGAGATGGTCTTGATCTCGTCGTCGCTGAGTGAGAAGCGCCGCTTCAAATATTCCGGGTCGTTGTAGCTGAGCCGGACTTTTCCTTCCGCGTCCTCCCACGCGAGCGCTTTCAGCGGTAGGTCAATTGCAGCGGTCGGCGCGGCGAGCATTACGGGAGTGCCGCTCTTGGGATTTCCAAAGATCAGCAACTGCGTGGGCGGCATTCTCATGCCCACTTTTTGGGCTTCGCCGCTGTGGTCAATCCGCGCGAAAACTTGAATGCCCTTCCCCTCGAGCACGGCGGTCAAACGGTCCAGCGTCTCCGGCACGGAATAGTTGCTCAGCAGGCTGATGATTCCCTCGCCGCTCTTCATGCGGCGTGCGGCGGCCTCTTTACTCATCGCCCGGCTTCCCGTTCTTCCGTTTCGTCGTCGGCTACTCCGGCTGCTCAGGCTGCTGTTGTTCTTCCGGCGGTTGCTGCTGGTCGGGCGGTTTGTTGCTCAGCGTAAACGTCACACCGAGTTTCTGATTCAGATCCACAGTTTTTTGCAGATCGAGATCGTCGACCGGAATCGACGTCTTGATGTTGTAGGTCGTGATGTAGAAGAGCTGATTGTTGTCCAGCCAATACGAATACACGTCGAAGATCGTGCCGTCCTTCAGAACCAGCTTCACAGTGGGCTTCTGCTGAGTATTCTGCGGCTCTGGAACTTCCGGCAGGAAATAATAATTCGGCGCAAAGTCGAGCGGAGGATTCTCCTGCGTGGGATTCACCGGCGGCGGGGGAATCTCCGGCGCGGGGGGATAGAACCATCCATTTCCGAAACCGCCGAAGCCGAAGTCGTTGAAGGCCAGATCGCCAAAACCGAAAGGCCCGAAACCGCAGCCGAATCCGCCGGAGAAGCACGGGCCAAAACCGAATCCCAAAAAGAATGGATTGGACGGCCCAAAACCAAACCCAAAGCAATTGAAGCTGCTGAAGCACCCGCCGATCGGGTGGAATCGGAAAAAGAACGCCGGATTCGAAAGAGACGGATTAAACACGAACGGACTAAAAACAACCGGTCTGCCGGGGGTATCGCCGAGGAAAGGCGACCCGGGAGCAGCGCCAGGCAGCCGCGCCGGACTCGTGGGCATCGGCCGAACCGCTGGGCGTGCAAAAGGCGCGGCCAGAGGATTCGTCTGCCTCATCGGAATGAACACGGTGCGCGGTACCGAATGCATCATCGGGCTTGGAGGCGGCGAGACAAACGGGCGCGCCATAGCTTGGGTCATGGGCTGCGTCATCGGTTGAGTGATGGGCCGGGACACCGGGCGTTGCGTTTGGGCGGATGCGGGGCGTCCCTGCTGCGGAGGATCTTCCCAGAAATAATTGTCGGCAGCAAAAGCGCGAGACCCGTGAGAAGACTCCGACATCACCGGCATGTAGTGCGAGGCAGCCGCAGAGTCTCTGTCGCGGGTTCCCGAGGGGGCCAGGAAAGTATTGCGCGAGTAGCCGCGCGTCGAAGTGTGTTCGGGAGCGGCGCCTGCGCCGCCTGCGGCGACGCGCCCCGATGCGCCTGTTGCGCGCGCGCCGGAAGCGGAAACAGCGGCCCGCACAGAATGCGCGGTAGCCGCCCCACCCGTCGCGTGAACAACGGCACCGCCGTGGGTGGCGCCAACGTGGCCTCCCGCATGGCCGCCTCCGCCGCGCTGCGCAAACGCCGCAGGAGTGAACGTCGCGAAAGCGAGCGACACGGCAAGGACCAGGATGGATTTCGAAAGTGACGACACTGACTTCGGAATAGAGAGGGTCATGGCCGCTTCCCCCTGGACCTCAGTTATAACGGGCTGCTGTTCTATAAGACGCGCACCCCAAAGGCCGAGTTGCAGAGAATGTATGCTTCCGCGCGCGCTGCCGCAAGAAAAAAGCGCGCTTTGCCTTGAAGATGCGAGCTCGAAGGGCCCATACGTACCAGGACCAAGAGAGTGATGGCCAGAAGAGAGCCGCGGCAGTGAATGCGGCACGACCGCGCCGAGATTAACGTCCGAGGCCGGACGCAGCGATAACCGAAAATGCTTGAGCGTGTCGATGTCCGCGTCTTTATTTCGCGTAACTTACATCGAGTTCTAGTTTTGCACTTAGCCACCCGGGAACCGGCTGCGTACCTAGCGTTCTGCGGCTATATGCCCGTGCCTTCCATCGCGTCAGGGTTGGGAGGCCGGATTGGGCGAAGAGAAAGGACCGCAGCGAGTGCGGGCCCATTCGTGGAAGCGGTTCTGCTCCTCGGGAGACATCTGCTGCCAGCGCTGCTCCCAACGCTCTTCCCAGCGGGCGTTCCAGCGGCCATGCATCGGGCCCCAATCGCGGCGACGCGAGCCGACTCGGCCAACTCCCCGCAAGCCGCCGAACAGAAGCCAACTGAGAATCATGAGGCCAATCGCCTGCCAGAAGGTGACGGCTCCGAGATGGAAGAGCGCGGGCATCAGCCAGTTCCAGAGGGAGCGGACGATCTCGCCGAAGATGAACAGCAGCAGCGGGACGAAAATGAAAAAGCCAATGATGCAGGCCACGATTTTTTTGGTGGCGCGGTGCGCGAATTCGGTTCGATCGAACATGTTCGTTCCTCCTCGTAACGCCTAACGTGCTGCAAACTCCTGGTAAATATCGCGGAGCCGTTCGCGCAAATGGACGACGGCGTAATGTTTGCGCGAGAGAAGTGTGGCGACGCTGACGCCGGTTTCCGCCGCAAGTTCCTTGAAGCTGCGTCCCTCGATCTCGTGCGCGATGAAAACGGCGCGCTGCTCGGGCGGAAGCTCGGCGAGAGCGTGCTCAAGTTCTTCAAGCAGAAGGGAGCGTGCATAGGCTTCGTCGGGCCCGCCGTCGCGCGAGGGCAGCAGGTCTTCGAGCGCCAGCAGTTCCCTGCCGGCGGCGAGCGTCTGCTTGCCGTCGAACGCTTGATGCAGTGGCTCGGGCCGCTTCTTGCGGAACAGGTCGGTGATGCGATTGCGCGCGACTCGGAAGAGCCAAGCGCCGGCCTGTTCGATGGGCTTCATCAGGCGATAGGCCTCGACGAGTTCGGAGAAGACGTCCTGGAGGACGTCTTCGGCGTCCACGCCGTGGGGCACGCGCCTGCGGATGAAGTTTCTCAGCCGGGCCTGCTCGCGGACGATGGTTTCGGAGATGCGCTGGTCCTGTTCTTCGACCATCTCGATCCTTAACGCTTGGCTGAATGCTTGATTCATCCGTCGGTGTAGACGGATGAGGGGCGCGGATATTTTAGGGAAAACCGCGGGAATGGCAACTTTGCTTCGGTTAGCGGAGGGTGGCGAAGTCGGTTTTGGCTTGCTTGAGGATGGGGATGGAGGGGTCGGCGGCTTTCCAGAAGGCGAAGAAATCCTGATAGGCGGCCCGGGCCTTGGCGGGCTCACCGGAAAGCGCGTAGGCGCGGCCCAATCCCAGATGAGCGAGGGCGCCAATCGGCTCGTTTCCGACGACGCTACGGTGATCGAGAATCTTTTGAAACTCTCCCGCCGCAGCGGCGCCGTTTTTCGCGGCCAGGTAGGCCTCCCCGTGCAAGTAAACCGGATACAACGCGAACGTGAACGATGCATTGCCTTCCGCCAATTCGTAAGGTTCACTCGCCGCCAGCGCCTCGAGAGCCTTTCCAGCATCGCCGTCGCGAAGCGCGATCGCGGCGCGGATCATCGGCAGGAAGTCGAATTGCACATCGGTGTCCTCCGGGAAGCGTTGATTGAGGTCTGCTGCGAATCGCTCGGCCTGCGTCGCGTCGCCGGCCAGCGCAAACGCGATACACGAAAATGCCCGGGCGAGTTTGCTGTTGGCTCTGGCGAGAGCAGCCTGCGCCTCTTGCTTTGCAACTGCGACATTGCCCACGAGCGCTTGGCGGATCGCGTCGTGCGCCTCATACTCCGCCGCCGTTTCCTTTTCATCGGTTCGTTGCGCAGAGTCGGCGGCGCGTCGCGTGAGCTCTTGAGCTTCTGTGAATTTGCCGTAGTATGCCGCGGTCTCGGATTGCAAGAAGAGAATTTGATCGTCGACTCCGGGTTTTCCGGTTGCGGCAGCGACTTGCTGCGCCATCCCGGCGGCGTCATGCTCAAGGAAATCCACGTTGTACAGAAGCAGAGGGATCCATGGTGAATCGACATTGTGAGCGTGGGCCTCGCGTATCGTGGCCTTGGCCTGCTCGAGTTGATCAATCCACTGGTAGCTGTACGACAGATTGACAACGTTGTTTCCGCTGCCGGAATTCAGCTTTAATGCTTGCAGTGCCGCGGCTTGACCCTTCCGGTAATCTCCCATGAAAGTGTAGGTGGTCCACAGGTTGGTCGGCGGTTCCTCGTCATGGGGGTAGGTTTGCTCGAATAGCTCGTAGGACGTGCGGGCAGCCTCCAGGTTGCCGGTAACAGCAAGATCATAAAACGAGGTAATGGCCAAGTTTTCGCCCTCGCTCGCCCGTCCGCGCAATTCGTAAGCCTTGCGCGTAAACTCGGCGCAACGGTCGAGCTGACTAAGGGGCTGATAACTCTGGCCCAGGCGCAGATAGGCCATGGCGAAATTCGGGTCGAAGGAAATGGCTTTTTGGAAGAAAGGAATCGCCGCAGCGTAGTCGTTTGCGATGTCATTGATTTGACTTCCCGTGGCATAGGCTTGCAGTGCGTCGAGCGACGAAGTGGTAACGTTCTCCGGGAGAGCGTCATATTTTTGCAACGAGGCCAGCGACTCGCCGAGCTTGGCGCGTATTTTAGCGGCGGCGTCGCCAAGCGCTTTGAGGACCTGCTCTTTTCCGCTGGCGGTGACTTGCTCGTCGGCGAGAAGATCGCCGGTGCGGCAATTCACCGCTTTCAGGCCCAGAACATATTCGCTCCCCAAACTGGAGATCGAGCCCTCGATGGTCGCAGCGCTTCCGGTGCGCTGGCAGACGTCGCGGGCGACGTCCGGTGTGAGCCGCGCGTCCTTTGGCTTGGCCATCAGCGTGAGGGTTTGCGCGATGCGCTCGTCCGAAATCAGGCTGATAAATGGCGACTGTTCGAGTTGCGATGAAAGGCCCTGGCGTAGAGTGCCGTCGAAAACGGCATCCCCGGTTGCGTTGGTGAAGTCGGCGAGAACGATGGTGTCTTTGGAAGTGAGCGCGGGCGCGCGATGGAGGAAAGCATAGAGGCCATAGGATGCGGCTGCGATGACGATGAAGGCGATGATCACCCTGTCGGGGGTGCTGAATTTATGTTCGCGGGCCACTGCTCCAACGGTGGAGGAGCCTGAGTCTGATCGGCCTGCTACCGCAGGGGCGGGCGGGGCATGCCCCGCCCCTACCGAGCGTGCGCCTGATGAGCGGCCGGAATCGGTGTCGCGTTTCAGGCGCTTCAAGTCTGCACGCAGTTCGGCGGCGGATTGGCAGCGGACGTTGCGGTCTTTTTCGAGGGCCTTGTTGATGATGCGTTCGATTTCAAGCGGCAGATGTGGATTCGATTGGGTGGGCGGCGGAGGAGTTTTGTTCAGAATGGAGTTAAAAATCGCCGCTGAGGTGTTGCCCGGGAAGGGAAGCCTTCCTGTGGCCATTTCGTAGAGGATGACGCCGAAAGAAAACAGATCGGTGCGAGCGTCGAGCGGCTCTCCGAGCGCCTGCTCGGGAGACATGTACGCGACGGTTCCGATGGGCGAGCCCGGGCTTGTCAGATCCTGCTCGTCGAGTGTCTGCGTTTGCGCGGCATCGGCGGAGGCGCACGCGGGCTCGATTTTCGCAAGACCGAAGTCCAGGATTTTGGCATGGCCTCGGTCGGTAATGAAAACGTTGGCGGGCTTCATGTCGCGATGAACGATACCTTTGGAATGCGCTGCATCGAGAGCGTCGGCAATTTCCGCTGCGAAAGTCAGAAGCGTTTCGGTTTCGAGCGGGCCGCCGGCAATGCGCTGTTTGAGCGTAGAGCCTTCGAGGTACTCCATCGCGATGTAGGATTGGCCCGCAACGCTGCCGATATCATAAATGGTGCAGATATTGGGATGATTCAGCGCGGATGCGGCTTGCGCTTCGCGCTCGAAACGGGCCAGCGATGGAGCGTCGCGGGCGACGTCGTCGGGGAGAAACTTGAGAGCGACGAAGCGGTGAAGGCGCGTGTCTTCGGCTTTGTAGACAATGCCCATACCGCCGCCACCGAGCTTTTCGACGACGCGATAGTGAGAAACGGTTTGGCCGACGAGCGACTGGGCCTGCGGCATGTCAGGCGGCCATATTAGGATGCGGGCCAAAGCGAGTCAACCGGACGCTTTTCACGCGGTTCTCGAATTCAAGCGCTCGCGCGCGGCGCGTCCTTGCGAAGTTTGATGGGGCGGCATACCATCGGGGCGATTTGTTCGCGGAGGCAGGCGCACATGACAAGCATTGAGAAGCATAATCCCGGGAGTTTCTGCTGGATTGAACTGGCTACATCGGAGCAGGACGCGGCGAAGAAGTTTTACGGCGAGCTGTTTGGCTGGACGCCGGACGACAATCCGATGGGGCCGAATGATTTCTATACCATCTTCAAGCTTGACGGGAGGCAGGTGGGGGCACTGTACACATTGCGAAAAGAGGAGAGGGAGCATGGCGTGCCGCCACACTGGAATTTGTACGTCGCGACGGAGAGCGCGGACGCGACGGCGAAGCGCGCGGCGGAGCTGGGAGGAAAGGTGCTGGCGGAGCCGTTTGACGTGTTCGACGCCGGGCGGATGGCGGTGATTCAGGATCCGACGGGTGCAGCATTCTGTCTGTGGCAGGCGAAGAAGCATATCGGGAGCACAATCGCGGGCGTCGCGGGAACGCTGTGCGCGGCCGATTTGATTACGACGGACCAGGACGCGGCGAGCGATTTTTACGAGAAGCTCTTCGGCTGGCAGATTGGCAAAGAGGACGAGGAGCCGGGGCATCGCTACTACCACATTTTTAATGGCGGAGAATTCATCGGCGGGATTCCTCCGGCAAGCTATGCGCCCAAGGGCGTGCCGCCGCACTGGCAGGTTTATGTACAGGTGGCGAATTGCGAGGCGAGCGCGGCGAAAGCCAAAGCACTTGGCGCACGGATTTATATGCCGACGATGAAGGTTGAGGATGTGGGATGGATGGCGATCGTGGCCGATCCGCAGGGCGCTTCGCTTGCGCTGTTTCAGATGGCGGCAGAAGCGACAAAGGCGGCGAGCAAGAGGTAATGCGTTCCGATATGGACAGAGCGGCGCGGCTGTTTTTTGCAGCCGCGCTGCTTGCTTTGGCAACGGCGAGTGGGGCGCGGGCGCAAAACAGCGCGCACGTGTTTGGCGATCCGGGGGTGTGGCATTGGGCGCCGAGCCGCACCTATCACGTCGAAAACTACAAGCTCGGACTGCATTTCGATCAGGCCAAGGGCGCAGTGTTTGGCGACGAAGTCGTGACGCTGCGGCCGTTCGAGCCGCATTTCCGGAAATTCTACTTGAACAGCAGCGGACTCGCGATTGACGCCGTGAGTCTGCAGCCCAGGCAAGGCGGAGCGGTGAAACTGGCGTACGCGGCGGAGGATCCGCGGCTGTGGATTACGCTCGACCGCGAATACGGCGCCGAGAGCGAGTTGCGCGTGCGCATCGTGTATCACGGATTCCCGCGCACGGGACTTTTCTTCGTAAACCCGACGAAGGATTATCCGCAGTGGCCGCGCGAGATTTATTCGCAGGGCGAGGCCGAGTTTAACCACTACTGGTTTCCGTGCTGGGACTACCCGAACGACATGGCGACGAGCGAGACAGTGACGACGGTGCCGGATGGGCAAAGCGTTGTGTCGAACGGGCGCTTGGTGAGCGTGACGCATGCGGCGGGCGAAGCGACTTACGAGTGGGTCGAGAGCGTGCCGCACAGTTCGTACCTGGTTTCGATTGCCGTGGGGCCGTGGCGCAAGGTCCGCGACAAATACGAGAACAAGCCGGTGGATTCTTACGTCGCAGATTCCGTGGATGAGGCGACGGCGCGGCGGTCGTTTCATCTGACTCCCGACATGCTTGGCTTTTTTTCGCGCGCGACGGGAGTGGATTATCCCTACGAGCAGTACGCGCAAACGGAAGTGCACAATTTCGTTTTTGGCGGGCAGGAAAACGTGAGCGCGACGACGCTGACGGATTTGACGCTCCATGATGCGCGGGCCGACGCGGATTATCCGAGCACGGATCTGGTGTCGCATGAACTGGGACAGCATTGGTTCGGCGATTACGTTCAGGGGCGCGATTGGGCGGACATCTGGCTGAACGAGGGATTCGCGACGTATATGGAGGCGCTATACACGCAGCATCATGAGGGCTATGACGCGTACCGTTTTGCGGTTTACGAAGATCAAATGATGGAGCAGGCGGAGGGGCGCCAGAGCTATTCGCGGCCGATTGTCGACCGGCACTACAGCGATCCGATGGACATGTTTGACGCGACGACGCACGAGAAAGGCGCGGCAGTGCTGGACATGTTGCGCTACGTCGTGGATGGGCGGGTTGCGGCGGCGGGTGAAGCGTCACAGAAGGAGGAACTGTTTCGCGCGCTGCGACATTATTTGCGGGAGCGTCGGGCGCAGCCGGCGGACACGGCCGAACTGGAAGCGGCGATTCGCGAGTCGACGGGGCTGGAGCTGGACTGGTTTTTCCACGAATGGGTCAACATGGCGGGGCGTCCGGCGTATCGCGTGACGACGAATTACGACGCCGCGGCGAAAATGGAGCGGGTGAAAGTCGAACAGACGCAGCAGGTTGACGCGGCGACGCCCATGTTCGATATGCCGGTCGAGTTGGCGATTTATGGCCAGGGCGGCGCCCGGAAGAAGATCGTGCAGCTGAGGGACAATTTGCAGGAGCAGGAGTTCGACGTGCCGGTGCAGTTTGCGCCCTCGTGGGTCGACTTCGATCCGGATGATTTCATTGACAAGACGCTGGATTTCGAGCAGCCAGTGGAGGCGTTCGTTGCCGAGGCTCAGAAAGATCCGTCGATGATGAGCCGGCTGTGGGCGGTGCAGCAGCTTGGCGCGGGAAGGAACGCGATTGGGGATGACGATGCGCGCGTTGCGGCGCTCGAAAGCGTGCTTGGAGGGGACCGATTTTACGGCGTGCGCGCGGCTGCGGCAGCGAGCTTGGGCGAAATTGGCGGTCCCGAAGCAAAGAGCGCGCTGCTTGGCGCGTTGAAGCAGCACGACAGCCGCGTGCGGACAGCCGTGGTAAAAGCGTTGGGGAAGTTTGCGAAAGATAGCGCCGTGTACGATGCGCTGGCGAGCGCGTTGCACAATGATGAGAGCTACGCGGTGGAAGCTGCGGCAGCAGCGGGCATCGGCAAATCGGAAAATGCGGGAGCCTTTGAGGTGCTGCAGGCGGAGGCGGCGACCAAGCCCGAGGTGCACGTGATGCAGGCGGCGCTCGCGGGACTCGCGGCGACGAAAGATCGGCGCGCGGCGGCGATTTTGTTCGCGAATGCGCGGCCAGGCGCGGACGAACGAGTGCGGCTGAGCGCGCTCGCGGGACTCGCGGCGATGAAAGACCTCGTTGCGCAGGCGCACGCGGAGGCATTGGCGGAAGCGGTAGGCGGCGCGCTGGATGATCCGTATTTGCCGATGCGCATGGCGGGAGAGCAATTGGCGGGCGCGTTCGGATTGACGCAGTTTCGCGCGGACATTCAAAAAGATGCGGACGCGCCGCTCGTTTTTCAGCGCGAGGCAGCGCGGAGCGCGCTCGGGGAGCTGGGGCCGTAAGGGCGGGTTGCCGTTCGGCTGGAATGTCCCGCGTGGAAACATTTCGAGACGAAATTGCGTTTCCTTGTGTAGGATGCGAAGCCACGGGCGATTGATATTGGCGCGGTGAGGGCGAGATGAAAATCGGGAATGAAAAGAGAACGGCTTTAGCGCGGGCGATAAGGCCGGTGCGAATGCGCGCGGTGAGGTTCGGCGCCGCGGCATTTTTGTGCGCGCTCGGAATTTCGGGATGCTTCATCGGCGATGGCGGGCCGATGGTGCATACCGGGCCGATGCAAACGGAGAATCCTTCGGTGGAGCTGGCCGGAGCGAAGACGGTGCACGCGCATTTGAAAATGGCGGCGGGAGAGCTGGATGTTTCCGGCGGCTCGTCGAAGTTGATGGACGGAACCGTAAGCTACAACGTGCCGGAGTGGAAGCCGGACATCAGCTACAGCGTGAATGGCGGCACCGGTTCGCTGATGGTGATGCAGCCGGAGCAGAATCACACGACGATGGGCGGCGTGAAGTACGAGTGGGATTTGCACTTCAACGATAAAGTGCCGCTGGAGCTGGCCATCGAAATGGGCGCGGGAGAGTCGAAGCTGAATTTGGCGGACCTCGCGCTGCAGAATCTCGACGTGCAGGTGGGCGCAGGTGACTCGACGATTGATTTGACCGGAAACTGGAAGCAGGACGTGTCGGTGTCGATTCAGGGCGGCGTGGGCGAAGTGCACGTGAAGTTGCCGCGCGACATCGCCGTGCGCGTCAGCGTGGAGGGCGGGCTAGGATCGGTGGAGGCGCCGGACTTCCAGCGGGACGGCAGCGATTACGTGAACGGCGCGGTCGGCAAGACGAAGAATACGATTGAAGTGCACATTTCCGGCGGGATTGGCGAAGTGCATTTGGAGCTCGGCGGCGGATCGCACGAGATTGTTTGAGACAGTGGTAGCGAGCACGGTTCCCTTCGGAAATGAGCAGCAGTCCAGCGCGCAGGACCTGGCGACCAAAGATCAAGGGGGAGAGAGGCACATCGGTCTCGCGGCCTTCCTGCCCTGATGTCATGCCAAGATGGCCGACCTCGCTCAGCGACCAGAATCCGGCCGGCCCGTCGGTCCTGCGTCCCATTTCCTGCAATTCGCGAAAAAGCTCCTCGGCTTCGCGAAGTCGCCTTAAATTGCCCAACTCGCCTCCGAGTGCGCGAGACCGGTCCTGCATGTTCGATGAGTTTTCGGCACGGACCCGTTCTCCACGCCAGAATCTCTCGACGGCTGTGGTGTCGCCGCTATTGCGCGCGCGCTGCGCCTTCTCCCAAGCACGCGTAAAGCGCAGATACCTGCGACCGCCGCCAGAGAACCAAATGAGCAGCGGGGAAAGCTTTTGCTTCAAGCGGGTGCGCCAGCCGGTGTCGGAACCGAAGCGTGTGCACCTCGATGGCGCGACCGATTGGCGATTGTGTGCAACGCGGCATCGAGAACGGCCACGGTGGCAACGCACGGTGGCATGGCCATATGGCCCCTCAGAGAAGGCGGCGCGACATATTGTACAGTACTGTGCAATATGGTAGGATTGCATGTTGACGTACATGATAGCCAAACGGTATGCGGTGCTTCTGGCAGATGTGGTTGCGTCGGGCGCGCGCAAGCAGTTGCGTTCCGCACTGCATAAGGCGCTGCGCGAGGCGACGGCGGCGCACCGGCGGCGGAAGCTCATCTTGTTGCCTTACGCGGTGACGGCGGGCGACGAATTCCAAACCATTACGGACAACCTGGAACAGATTCCCTGGCTGCTGCTGGATTTGCGGACCCGGCTGCAGCCGATTTCTCTGCGCATTGGCGTGGGGATCGGCGAAATCTCCGGACGCGTGGCGGCGCCGGTGAACGAAATGGAGGGGCCTGCGTTTCGCGCGGCGCGGCAGGCCCTCGACGGACTCAAGCGCCGACGGACGAGCGCGGCGCTGACGGCATTTCGCAGCGCGAATGGCGAGTTCGACCAGACTGCAAATTTGATTTATTCCCTGCATGATACGCTGGTGCGGAAAATGACGGGAAAGCAGTGGGAGACGGTCGCGGCGCGCATCGAGCACGGCAACGTGCAGGACACGGCGCGAGCGCTGCGGCTCGACGCGTCCACCGTATCGCGGAATTTGAAACGCGGATATTATGGGCAACTTGTGGCGGCGGCATCCGGCATGCAACAGCTGATCGGAGAGAGATTACGGTAATGGACGCTCCCGTACGGGGTTACAATATTGTACATTTCTGTACATGGTGAGAAGGCCGTGAGTGTTGGCGCGATGTTCTTGTACCAGCCGCCGTGGAGATTTTGGGAGCGCGCAGGGATTGTGGCCGCGGTGTACGCGACGGTGATTTTCGCCGGCGGCTACCTCATTCGCTGGCTAATCAAAGTGCTCGTCGGTGAGGCTCCGCATCCTCAAGGAGAGACCTCGAAAGAGCTGCACAACGCGGGGCTGTACATCGGATGGCTCGAACGCTTCATTATTTTGACCGCGCTGCTGCTGCGTTCTCCCGCGACGGCAGGGCTGGTGCTGACGGCGAAAGCGATCGCGCGGTATCCGGAGTTCAAGCAAGTGCGCTTCGCGGAATATTTCCTGATTGGCACGCTGCTGAGCATTTGCGCCGCGCTGATCGGCGGCGCGGTAATGTTCAAGCTGCTCTATGGCGCGGTGGCGCTAGGACAGTAAGCGCAGTTCCATTTGATTTCACAGCAAGGCGCCCGCACTTCCGGCAGCCAAAACCATGCGCTCGAGGGCGCTGTTCCTTCAGGTATACTGCGAAATTCGATTCCGATGATGCCATTCATCCATATCGGGCCGATCACGTTCGCGAGCTTCGGATTGTGCGTAGGCATCGCGATGCTCATTTCGTATTTTGTGCTGGCGCGCGATGTGGAGAGGCGCGGGATTCAGGCGCCGCCGGATCTGCTGGTGGCCGTGCCGTGCATCGCCGGATTGATCGGCGCGAAGCTGTATCACGTGTTCGAAACGCCCAAACTGCTGCTGGCCGACCCGAAAATGCTGATCAGCCAGTACGGCTTCGCGTGGTTTGGCGGATTTCTAGGCGGGCTGCTCGGATTCATTTGGATGGCGCGACGGTATCGCGTGCCGTTGCTGGAGATGTTCGATGCAGCAGCGCCTGCGGCGGCACTGGGCTACGGCATTGGGCGTATCGGCTGCCTGATCTCGGGCGACGGAGACTACGGCATTCCCACTTCCCTGCCCTGGGGCATGAGTTTTCCGCACGGGCTGGTGCCGACGACGGACAAGGTGCATCCCACGCCGATTTATGAATTGATTGTGGCGTGTCTGATCGCATGGATCCTGTGGCGGATCGGAACCGTAGAGCTCGCAACACGCAAAGCGCTACGAAAGGCGAAGGCTGACCCCGCTCAATTTCGTCCGTATGGCGGGCAGCCGCTCAAGTCGGGACACGTCTTCGCCATGTACTTGCTGCTTACGGGCATAGCGAGATTTCTGGTGGAGTTCATCCGCATCAATCCGCGATCGTTCTTTGGAATGACGAACGCGCAGGCGGCGGCGCTTGGGTCGATTATTTTTGGCATCGTTCTCATGGTGTATCTGCGGCGGGAGAAGAACGCCGTGACCACCGCTCGCTGAACCGGCGGCGTTGACAGGGCGTGCGACGAGGAATATCGTCGTAGGAATTGGCGCGTTGCTTTTGGCGTGCGCAGGAGCGGCCAATGAGACCTGAGCGCTTCCGTTATTCCGCAGGAAAATCAGCACGGATTTCACTTATTCTTCTGGGTGGGGCACTCCTCGTTGGCGCGGCGGCGCGTCCCTTGTGCGTCGCGCAACGCGCGGCAACTGCACCCGCCGTGAGCGTCACACCATTCACACTCAAGACGCAATTTCGCAGCTATGAACCCGGCGATGCCGCAACTAACCTTGGGAATCAACTGATTGCGCGCCGAGCCGACGGAACAACGGTGACACTGGCGTATCCTTCCGGCAAAAGCGCGGCCCAGGAGTACATGCGCACCATCGTCGACGCGGACGGACACCGGATCGATGTGCTGGACAAGTTTCACGCCATCACGAAGTGGCCGGCGAACGCAAGGTTTGTTGCAGCGGTGAAAGGCCGTCTTTACGCTTCCGGGCAGGAGTGTCTTCGAACGCCTGGAGAATTCGTTGCGGGCCATGCCGCTCTGGGCGGAGTGAGTGTCGTGATCGTAAAACAGTTTCCCAAAGGCAGTTCCGGGATAACCTGGTGGCTCGCACCGGAGTTAGCTTGCCAACAGCTGCAAGAGACGTTCACGCATGTGCAGGCGGATGGTTCGTTCAAACTGGCAAGCGAAACCAAATTCATGAGCATAAAGCTCGGCACACCGGATGCGGCGCTTTTCGCTGTTCCGAAAAGCTACGTGACGATCCAGCCGTCACGAGCGTTGCGCCTGGCGGCCAAACAGCTCGGACAGAGGTGGAATCCCGACTTGCAGGCACAAGCCGAACGAGAGGACCGCGAGTACGCGCGACTGCAACAAGCGGCAAAATCCAATCACTGAGTTTCCGCAATTGACTTCCTTTCCCAGCGCAGCACATCCGGAGGCGCAACCCACAAAACAATGAGCGCGTTACTACAGGACTTGCGCTATGCGGTGCGGATGCTCGCGCGGAGTCCGGGGTTTGCCGCGGTGGCGATTCTGACGCTGGCGCTGGGCATCGGCGCGAACACCGCGATTTTCACCGTTGCCAATGCCCTGCTGCTCACGCCGCTGCCGTACGCCAATCCACAACAGCTGATGATGCTCTATCAGACCTCCATCGCCGACAACAGCCAGGTGGACGTCTTCTCGTATCCGTACTTTTCGCGTCTGCGAGACCATCAACATTCCTTTTCGGGGATTTCCGCGTATGCCAGCGACGATTTCGATATGACCGGGCGCGGAGAGCCGCGGCAAGTCACCGCCGGGCGCGTGAGCTGGAGTTTTTTCGACGTGCTCGGCGTGCAGCCGGCGCTTGGGCGGAACTTTTTCGCGAGCGAAGGCCACCGCGGCGGCCCTCGCGTGGTGATACTGAGCCACAAGTTTTGGATCAGCGAATTCGGCGGCGCGCAGAATGCGATTGGGCAAAGCGTGATGCTCGATTCGCTTAGTTACACCATCGTTGGGGTGCTTCCGGCGCGATTTACCTTCCAGCCCCTCGGCGAGGACACCGAGATTTGGGTCCCGCGCGAATTTGAACTGAATATCGCGACTCCGGAGCACATTCAGGCGGGCATGGGGTACCTCGAAGGCATCGCGCGCCTCGCTCCAGGAGTGAGCGTCGCGCAGGCGAGGTCCGAATTGGAGGTGCTGCACAAGGAGTATTGCCGCGACAATTCAAACCGCTCTGACGCCAACCCAGAATGGCCGAGTACGGTCACGCCGCTGCAGGCGATGATCGTGGCGAATGTGCGAGTGGCGGTGCTTGTGTTGATGGCGGCGGTGGGCGTGGTGCTTCTGATTGCGTGCGCGAATGTGGCGAGCTTGCTGCTGTCGCGCGCGATCAAACGCAAAAAGGAAATCGCGGTGCGGACGGCGCTCGGAGCGCGGCGGGGGACAATTGTGCGGCAACTGCTGGTAGAAAGCGTCTTTCTAGCAGCGATCAGCGGCGCGATCGGGACCTTTCTGGGCTACGCGGGAACGCGCGCGCTGCTGGCGTTGAATCACGACACGGTTCCGCAATTGAGCAGTGGCGTCACGATGGACTGGCGCGTGTTGTGCTTCACGACCGCGATTTCGCTGCTGAGCGGTGTGCTGTTTGGAGTGGCGCCCGCCCTGCAGCTTTCAAAGACGGATTTGAACTCCGTGCTGCGCGACGAAGGGCGCGGCAGCACAAGCGGCCGACGGGCGGCAAGTTCGCAGAATTTGCTTGTGGTGGCACAAGTAGCCCTGTCCATGATTCTGCTGATCGGTTCAGGGCTGCTGATTCGAAGTTTCCTGGCGATGATTCATGTGAGCCCTGGGTTTGATCCGCACGATGTGCTGACCATGCGAATCAACCTGCCGCCGTCGAAGTATGCGACGAACCCGCAGATGGTCTCGTTCTACAACGAAGCGCTGCGGCAAATGCAGTCGCTGCCCGGCGTGAGCGCGTCGGCCGTTTCGTCGGCGCTGCCGCCGACGCCCACGCGATTCGCACCGATTCTTGCGGAAGGCCAGCCCGTGATAGCTGTGGCGCAACGCTCGGGAGTTAACATCCAAACGATTAGCCCGGACTACGCGCGCGTGCTGCGCGTGCCGCTCCTGCGCGGGCGCGAATTCACGACGGAAGATAATCAGACCACGCCCACCGTGGCGATGGTGAATCAAGCGTTTGTACGGCGCTACTGGCCCAACGACAATCCAGTCGGGAAGCACGTCTGGCTAGGGCCGATGCCAAAGCCCGTAGAAGTGGTAGGCGTGTTCGGTGACGAGAAAAACAATGGACTCAGCGCAGAAGCGTTTCCCGAGATGTTTCTCCCCTTCCCCAATTTGCCCTGGTCGCATCTGCGCCTGAGCTTGCGCAGTGCGGGGGGAGATCCGTTGGCACTGGTCCCGGCGGTGCGGCAAGCGATTGCACGAGTCGACAGCGGCCAGCCCATCACTGAAGTGCAGACCCTCGAACAGATCCTGGCGCAGTCACTTGCTGAGCCGCGATTTATCGTGGCGCTATTCGGGATTTTTTCGGCCGTCGCACTGAGCCTTGCAGTCGTCGGAATTTACGGCGTGATTTCCTATGCGGTCGCGCAGCGGACGCAGGAGCTGGGGATCCGCATGGCGTTGGGAGCAACGCAAGCCGATATTTTGAAACTGGTCGTCGGGCGCGGACTGGCGCTCGGAGGGGTCGGAATTGCGATCGGCCTGATTGCGCCGTTTACGCTGATGCCGCTCATGCAAAGTCTGCTCTACCGGGTGGGTCCCGCGGATCCGCCGACGATGATCGGCAGCGCGCTGCTTTTCCTCACCGCGGCCCTGCTGGCAAGCTACCTTCCCGCTCGGCGCGCGATGCGGATCGATCCCGCCAACGCGCTCCGCTGCGAGTGAGCCATCGTCCCTCGGGGAGAGAGGCCACCAGGAGAAGAGGCGCTTTGAAACGTTCCCACGGGATTTGCTGCGGCTGGCCGATTGACTGCGCCTGTGCGGAGTGACACAGGTGGCCATGGAGGCGACCGGAATGCACCGGAAGCAGTGTGGAACCCCCATCTCTTGTCGTTTGTTTAGATTACGGGATTGCCCCGTCGTAGCCGAAAGACCTGATCTTCGTCTCCAGAGAAAAAACCACTGGTCTACACTATTTGCATTATGGTATAATGTTTTTGCGTTTGTGGCTCTTGTGACTGCTTTTTGAGACATCGGCTAGGCTGCTAGGGGCGAAGCCCTAGGCAGCCTTTTTTTGTGAACTCGAGAGGCGACGACGAGCGCAAATAGCTTCAGCCAGCAAGGAGTAAGAAGTTGAGTAGAGAACAAGGTACTGTCAAGTGGTTTAACGCCAGCAAGGGCTATGGGTTCATTCAACGTCAGAGCGGTGAGGACGTTTTCGTACACTACAGCGCGATCCAGTCCGAGGGTTACAAGACCCTGAACGAGGGTCAGGCTGTGGAGTTCGAGGTGAAGAAAGGACCCAAGGGTCTGCAGGCGGAAGCCGTCGTCGGTCTCTAGTCTCGTTTCTCGATTGAGTGGGGCCTTCGCCGTTTTCGCCAGGAAATAAGGAACGGCCCCGCTCACCTTGCTATTGTAAGTTGTTGATGCACATACATATGTAGAGCCCGGCATCTGAAAGTCACGAGAGCCGCACAGGCCAAAGTATTTTTCGTACCTGAACGGAAGAAGCAGCATCTAACCCGTTGGGGTTGTTTTCTTTGCCCGTTTTCTCCACGCGTGACCCAGCTAGAGCGCAGTGAATAGATCGAGTCTTTCGTCACAGATACAGACACAAACCGCCAAGGAGGATTTCGTGCAAGTACTCGATGCAGGACAGACTGTTCGACACGTGCAGTACGGAGTCGGCACGGTGACCGAATCGGATTCGGACCGCACAACCGTGGAATTCGATGATCACGGCATGAAGAAGTTCGTGACCAGCATTTGGTCGGCGGAAGTGGTGGGTGAAATTGCCGGACGGCCGACTCGTCCGAAGCGGCGCCGTAAGAGCGCAAAATCCGCAGCAAAGGCCGCAAAGAATTAGGATTGGGTTTGCACTAAACCCTCGAAACAATCAAAGGCTCGCAGGCGCTCGAAACTGAGCGACCGCGAGCCGCTTCCTTTTTCCTTTACGGAAACGGCATACCGTCCCGCGAGCTATGCTATCATGGGTAACTTCTCGACTAGGCAGGTCGATGAACAGCGCCACCCCGCCCCGCGAACTCATTTCGTTCGGCTCGTTCCAATGCGACGTCTGCTCAGGAGAATTGCGCAAAAACGGACTCAAGGTAAGATTGGCGGACCAGCCGTTTCGCCTGCTTGCGATACTCCTAGAGCGTCCCGGAGAAGTCGTTGCGCGTCAGGAACTGCGGGAAAAACTCTGGACCACCGATACCTACGTAGACTTCGACGACAGCCTGAACACGGCGGTCAATAAGCTGCGGACGGCGCTCGGCGACGATCCGGAGAATCCACGGTTCGTCGAGACCATCCCGCGGCGGGGTTACCGTTTTCTAGCGCCTGTCGAATTCACGGAGCGACGCAATGGCGGGCTGCAAGCGGCGGCGGCACAGGGAGACAAGGCATCTGCCGGGCATCGATCCGTCGCTATTGACCAAGCGCCCGCCACTCCAGAGCGAAGGAGTTCGCTCAAGCCCGCGCTGCTGTTTGCGGGAGTCGCGATCTTGCTCTTCGCTTTGACGGCAGCGTGGCTGTTGCGCGCGCATTCGGCGCTTTCCTTGGACTGGAATGATTCGGTGCTGATCGCCGATTTCGAAAACAACACGGGCGATGCGCGCTTTGATCAAGCACTCGATACCGCCTTCACGGTGAGCGTGGAGCAGGCGCGAACCTTCGAAGTCTTCTCGCGTTTTCGCCTGCCGGACGTGCTGCAGCGCATGGGCCGTCCGGCGACAGAAAGAATTACCGCCAACGTGGGGCGCGAAATCTGCCAGCGCGAAAATATTCGCGGAATGATTCTGTGCAGCATTACACGAACCGGCCACGAATACGCGCTGACGGCGGAGTTGATTGATCCGCAAACGGGAGCGACGGCGCGCTCCTACACAGAGCAAGCCCACGGAGAGGAGAACATCCTGAACGCCCTGGATTCCCTCTCCCGAAAAATTCGGCGGAGTCTAGGCGAGCCCTTGTATCAGATTCATCTTTCCGACCGGCCGCTTCCGCAAGTGACCACCACTTCGCTGGCCGCGTTAAAGGATTACGCCGACGGCACGGCTCTCTGGCATGAAGGAAGGTTCAAGGAGGCACAACCTCTGTTCCACGCAGCGATCGCTGCGGATCCCGACTTCGCAATGGCCTACGCTGCGCTTGCCAATGCCGACTGTAGCTACATCAACAATGCGCAGGCTCTTTGCCGCCAGGAATACGAGCGGACGCTCGCGCTTTCCGATCGTGTCACGAACCGCGAACGTATGATGATCCAAGCCGCGTACGCCGATGACATGAATTACCCCGATCGGGCTGCCACGCTGTACCGAGCCTACCTCGGCGTGTATCCGGATGACTGGAGAATGCTGCGGAACTACGCCCATCTGCTGCGCACACACGGCCGTGAGGAGGAGGCCATCCAGCAATACGAGCAGATTTTGCGCGTCGCGCCGGATGACGCAGGAACTTATCTGGAGATGGCAACCGCATACTCCACTCTCCACGATTTTTCGAACGCGTTGCATGCCTATTCGCAGACATTTCAGATCGATCCATCTCGCTTAAATACCGGGGATACCAATCGCGAATACGGCATCGCGCTTGTCGATGCGGGCCAATCGGAAAAGGCCGAGCAGCTTTATTCCGCGCTGCTCGCGAAACCGGAAACCCGCGAAAACGGGCTGCGGTCCCTGGCCTTTCTGGATCTTTATTACGGGCACTATGCGAGCGCAGAGGAACTTTTCAAAGAAGCGCTCGCTCTCGACGAGGGCGGGCACCAGAAGTTCAGCGCGGCCCGGGTCAGCTACATGCTGGGAGAGATTGCGGGAGGCGAAGGAAATTCACAAAAGCAGATCGAAGAACTCGATGCGGCGATGACCTCGTTCCCAGGCATTGGACCGAAGGTCGTTTACGGGGCACTCGTTGGCCAGGCGTATGCGCGCGCCGGAGCGGTTCGGAAGGCAGAGAAAATCCTGGCCACAATTACGCCGCTTGTCGATCCTTATAATACGCGACAAACCAAGCATCTCCGGCTGCTGCAAGGGGAGATTGCGCTTGCCGACGGAAATCCGGACAAAGCAATGGCGGCGATTTTACCTCCTGTGCCGACCGATGATTCCTCTACCAAGACTGTCTTGACGGAGTTTATGGCCTACGCCAACCAACGCGCCGGACACCTGGATGCTGCGATTCGGTGGTATGAGAAGCTGCTCGCGGACGAGCCTGGATTGGTCGCGTGGGAACCGGAACAACGCTACCTACAGGCGCGCTATTTCCTCGCCGAGGATTATCTGGCCGCTGGAAACCGCCGGAAAGCGAGCGCGGCGATTGCGGAACTCCTGAAGCTGTGGGCGAATGCGGATGCAAATTTGCCGCTGCGGAAGGAAGCCCTAGCGCTAAATGCGCGAATCGGCGCTTCCGTCCGCCCGGCGGCGTAAAAGCTATGCCAATCGTCGACGAATGAAAGGCACAAATCCAAGCAGACCTGTCCCAAGCAAAAGCAAAGAGCCGGGTTCAGGAGTTGTGCCTGTGCCGCCAGTGCTGCCGAATGTACCCGTACCGAAGGTTGCAAATCCCTCCGGTGCCGGAGGATCGGTTGAGATTCCCGCCAAAGTGCAAGGCGTTTGCGCCGCGAGATTGGAGCATGACAGCGGGTTCAGAACCAAACTGAACGAGGTACTGCCGTTTCCGATCAGCCCCGCGAGCGATCCCGTGGAGACAAACGTAGCCGATCCCTGCAGACTGTCGACGCCGTTGGATTCCGTCAGCGTTGCCCAAGTGACGGTTCCGGTGATTCCACCAGCTAAACCGGCGTTGACAGAGTAGCCCGTCGTCGAGCCGCTCGCGAAATCCCACAGGCCGGCCGCCACGAAATTCGCAAGAAACGGCGACGAGTTGAAATCGACGTTGTAGGTGCCAACGACTGTGCTGGTGCCGGTCTCGAATATGTCGCCGGTAACGCCCGTGCCGGTGTTTGAACACGCCGCGGAGTCACAGAAGCGGACTCCAAGGCTGCCCGTGACGCCGTCAAAATCGGGTTCAAACGCCACGCCGCCCGTGCTGGGCCCTAGGGAAAACCCGTCGAGGCCGACGCCCGATGCCTTGGCGACCGCCGACGTGAATGCTACTGTCAAAATCAATGCAGCAACCGAAGTGATCATTTTTCGCATGGGTCTTTAAGTCCTTCGCCCTTGGATTTCAAAACAAACTTGCGCACTGCCTCGATGCGAATCCTACATCCTGCAACGAGTTTGCCGAAGTGAGCAGTCGTAAAGGCTTCGAGTCTCAACGGGCGCTCAATTGTTTCTAAACGCCGTCTAAATGGATAAATCGTTGCGAGAGCACGCCTAAGCGACAGATCTAACTAAGGCTTGGGTGCCGAAAAGGGAGGCTTTCGTCTTTTTGCCGCTGACCTCGAAGTAATACAAGACAGGCCAGTTACAGGTAATGTGCAATAGATTGCACGATGGATGCAAAATGCCGCACTGTCGAGCGTTTCGACGGCCGCTGAGGGGAGAGGCGATCGAGTGGCGCGAAGCGATCGGGCACCGTTACTCGGGACGGTGCCCTGCCGCTCTAGGCGGCCCTGCGAATCAAAAATGCCAGCCCCGTAAGACCGGTACCCAACAGGACAAGCGTGGCGGGCTCAGGCGTCGGAGCAGGCGTATCGTCGTCTTGGGTGCCCGCGTTCTCGAAGAATTTGATATTGCCTACGATGTCCCCGCCGCTGAAAAAGTTCGGTCCGCCCTGGCTGTTACCATCCTGATTGTCGCCATCGAAACGGAAGCGCGAGTCGATCATTTTCGAGAATGGCCCGTTCATGGGAAGAAAGCTCTGTCCCATCGAGTGAGCGCAAAAACTGCACATTACCACCGGAGGCGCGGTCGGTGATCCTACGGCCGGGGAAACGAGCATAAACAAACCAACAGTGAGCACAGCGGCGAGCACTGCAACATGAGAAACGCGCGAAGTCTTCATTCCGGAATCCCCCATTCTGTACGGCGTAGAGTAATAGGCACGCGGATTGCTCGGCGGGGGTAAAGCAACGGCGTGCTCTGCTTCGGAGTAACACTGGCAAATTGACTGCCAATCTATCACTGACTGAAAATCAAGCGGTTAGGCGATCGCTCCCCCGCCCTACCGGTAATGCCGTACTGGAATAGTGCAGAAAAGTGGCCCAATTCCCCAGAGCGGATGGCCGCGAACTGTTTCATCCTGAAGCTCTCGTCAGAAGGGACTACCTGCGTGAATCTGATTCCGGCGCGGCGTACGGATGCTTTAAGAAGCGAGCGGCGGCGCGCGAGGTGTCCGACTGTGGCGGCGCGATCGACTGGGCCCGTCGATAGCGCTCGACAGCTTTAGCGCGTTCCCCCAAAAGATCGTAGACCTCGCCGGCCTCAAGGGCAGCAGGAGCTGTGATTCCCGGATTGGCGTCGGGATACAGCAGGGCCGCGTCGAATGCGCGAGCCGCCGCTGACAGATCTTTTTGCTGGCGCAGGGCCTGGCCGAGCGAATACGCTGCGCGTTCGACACGGGCATCGGGAAAGTATCCTTGCTCGCCGAGATTAACCAGCTTCCGATAGGCCACAACCGCCTGTTCGTGCTTGCCTGAGGCGTTCAGCAGATCCGCCACAGCGAGGCCAAGAATGAAGTTGTGCGGAAAGTCTGTGTAATCCCTGGCGAGAAGGGCGAGCGCCTCGTCATAATGGCCATCGCGCGCCAGAAACAACGCAAGAATCGTGCTCGCGTCGATGCTCTCTTCCCCGCCCCCAGCGACAGCCTGGCGGAGCAGCGCCAAACCCTTCGCTTTGTTGCCGTGCATATCGGCAACAAAGACGAGGCTTTTTTCCCACCACGTAAGACTGCCAATGATGTATTGAAAGGTGCCGACGACGAGTTTGGCGTCCTCGTACTTCGGGTCGAGCTTCAAGACGTGCTGGTCGTCGTGATACGCGCCCAAACCCTGCCGCATCGCGCCGAGCCAGCGCTTTTCAACGACCGCGGAATAGACCGTCGCCAGGCCGCGAGCGACAGCGCGCGCGAACAGCGCGTCCACATCTTTAGGGTTCTCGGCAAGCTCGCGATTCGCGAGCGAAAGGGCGCGTTGCGAGAGCTGGTCAATCTGCGCTTTCACTTGCGGGTCGACCGGGGGTGCCTTCAACTCGAGGAATTTATTGCCCATGTAGAGAGTCGCGTCGAGCTGGCCTTCGCGGTTCAGTTCCTTAGCCAGAACCGCAGCGAGTAGGTGATTCACGACAAAAGGATCGTCGGGATAGCGCTCGCGCTCCTTCTGGAAGCGGACGATGGCGGCGTCGTAATCCATGTTGTAGAAATCTTCGAATCCCTGCCGTGTGGCGGCATCGTTTGGCTGAACGCGAAATGGAAGCGCGGCGGGATTGCCATCCGGGCGGGGTTGCGGGTCAACGGGGTGGGCCCCGGATTGCGGTACCCTCGGCGGCGAGGCCGCAGAACGTGCAGGCCCAGCCAAGGCCAAAGGCAACGAGATCGCCGGTACCAGAATCAGCGCACGAAGAGACACGAGTTTGGTCAGTTCCGGCCGGGCGTTTCCGAAGTCGCCGAAATCGCCCCGGGCACCTTCCTAGTGTACTCTGAGGCGAGCGTCCAACAGGGCCCATTCACAGGAAAACATAGTACCGGTCGGGCATCGTTTGCGAGGCGACTTCCCTGCCCGGGAATTTCGCCCGATCCGCGCAGATAGGCGCAAAACGGCAATGGTACGCAGATGTTTGCGTACTCGCGCCGGTACTTTGGTACCACCAAAATGAGCCGGCGCGCCCAGTGCGCCGTACGGAGCCGGGAACTAGACTCTTCGAGAGTCGGGACACCTGCGAGACGGCACGCGCGCCACCGGTCAGAGCGGCGCGGCCGAATCTCGGAAATTTAGGTTGTCGAGGACAGAATGAACGCGCGGATGGCGGGTCTCTTCAATTTTTCAAGAAAGAGCGGCGATACGCCGACAGCGACGACGACCGCTGATCTACGGCAAACGACCGAAACAGCGAGCCCCATTCCCGAAGGCGCCAAAACAGCCATCGCAGACCTGATTGCCGAAATGGCAAAGCCGGAAGCGCGAACTCCGCGCACGCCTGGCGGACGCGCTGCCCGACAGGAACGCCGCCATCGCCGGCGCGTGAAGATTTCCGCTCCGGTGCGTGTGCGGCAGGTGGACGTCCGGCACGCGACGGAATTCGATCTAACCATGACGGCGGATGTCTCGCGCGAAGGAATCTTGTTCGAGACCTCACACCCGACCTATCAACGCGGCCAGGAAGTCGCGGTCGTCTTTCCCTATCGCGCGATGCTGCCCGGAGAACCAGCGCAGGAGCAGTGCGGCCAGGTGGTGCGGGTCGTGCGTGCGAGCGAAAACCGTTACGGCGTTGCTGTGGCTTTCATCGCCGGCGAGCCGAAGTTGGAGCTGGTGGATTCGATGGGCAATCCGCTCGGAAATGTTTCGTCGCATGGATACGGATCTGCCAACACTCTTTTTTCAGCAAAGACTTTGAAAAAACAACTCCTGCTTCACGTTGATGCCGATCCGCGCGTGCGAACGTTGGTGCGCGCTGAATTCGAGCTGCATGGATACATGGTGGAATCGCTGCAGGATCCGAATCAGGCTTGTTTGATTCTGCGCAGCAAAACGCCCGCGGCGATCCTTTGCGAAGCCGAAGCTTTTGCCGAGGCATTGCCCGGCGGCGGAGAAATGTCCGGCTATGACTTGTGCGTGATTGTCAGGCGCAACGCGAAGTTCGCGCGCGTTCCGGTGATTCTGACGACGCGCACAGGGCTGCCGAGCGATTTCGCCACAGCGCACGCGCTGGGCGCGACAGTCTGCGTTTCAAAACCGTATGACCTGAAACGCATCCTGAATTTGGTGCGCATGTTAACACCGTCTGAAGCATAGTTTCCGCCCCGACAACGAACTCGCCTTCACCACGAGCCGTCACTTCCTTTTTGTATCGCAAGCCTCTCCCTTTTCGTGCCCACGCCTGACGGCGAGCAACCCCGAAACAGCGCTGCGGCATCGGACGCAGCGAATCGTGCCGCGACC
Organism: Candidatus Acidiferrales bacterium; assembly: GCA_035945715.1. Taxonomy (GTDB): domain Bacteria; phylum Acidobacteriota; class Terriglobia; order Acidiferrales; family UBA7541; genus DAHUXN01. The sequence goes on along the minus strand of DASYZX010000007.1, from coordinate 56,502 downwards.
GGAGTGCGTCGGTAAATCCGTCGCTTGATGCAAGCGAGCGCGTACGTATAATGCTTGTTCGCTCTTAGCGCGGCGGGGACACAGCGGCGGGCGAGTGACGGTTCGGGCGCAGATTCACGCGGGAGACTCGGAGGATCAGGGATGGGGCGAAAGGCTTTTCTTGGTGGATTGCTCGCGGTGGCTTGCCTCGCTGGCTGCGGCGGGAATTCGAACCCAGTCCCTGTGATCAATTCCGTCTCGCCGGTCTCGGTACCCGCGGGGGAAGGCGCCTTCGCTTTCTCCATCTCCGGGACGAACATGAACAACTCATCTGCGGTAACGTTCGGTTCGAATACGCTGACCGTGTTGAATGTGCAGACGCCGGCTTGCCCTTCGCAAACGAATTGTCCCGTCATCCTCGTCGTTCTGGTTCCAGCAAGCCAGGTGAGCGCGGCAGGACCGCAGCAAATCAGCGTGACGACGGCCGGGCAAAGATCGAAAAGCGTCACGTTCACCGTGACCTCGCCGCAGATTCTGACCATGTCGCCGTCGGCGGTACCGGCGGGAGCGGCGGCGTTTCCCTTGACGCTCACCGTGCTCGGCGCCTCGCCGACGATACAGGTGGGCTTTGGCACCAGGAAGAGCCCGAATTCTCCGCTCATGCCGACCGGACCGATCTCATGCAATCCACAAACAGCGTGTACGGTAGTGGTGACGGTGCCGGCAGCAAGTGTGCAAAACGCAGGGACAATGCAGGTGAGTGCGGTCAATCCGCTGGCATCGAGCGGTGGCACGGCGACGGCCAGTTTTTTGGTGACCACCCCGGGAACTGGATTCCCGCTCCCGCAATCGGGAAGCGGCGCAACACTGGGGAACGCGTCGAGCACCCATTCGTCAGTCTCCGATGGCGGCCTGTTCGTGGCATTCGATTCGACGGCGACAAACCTGAGCTCCACGCCCGGAAATGGGCTTTCGCAAGTGTATTTGACGCAAAACTGCTTTGGCATGGCGTCGTGTACACCGCAGACGACGATGATTTCCGCGGCCAGCGGATCCGCCGGCGCGGGAGGGGTAAGCGGAAGCGACCGGCCGCAGATTTCGCCGGACGGACGATTTGTCGTATTCGAGAGCGACGACACCAATCTGGTTTCGAGCGTGACCGCGCCGGTCGAGCAGATTTATTTGTACGATTCGTGCAACGGCATCTCTGGCGCGGTGAAGGGCTGCACGCCGGGGCTTACATTGATTAGCTCCAACGGCACGGCTCCGGGGAACGCGCCGAGCCTGTCTCCCACGATCAGTGCGTACGGCCTGTACATTGCGTTTCAATCATCGGCGACGAACTTGACTGCGGCGAATCCACCGGCAAGCGTCAACCAGGTTTATCTCTATCAGAACTGCAACGGCGTCGGCGGCGCGATCAGCGGCTGCACACAAGGGACCACGCTGCTTTCGACCGACGCGAACGGCAATCCGGGCGACGGAGACTCGGTCACACCGGCGATTGATCCGCTGGGAGTCGCGGTGGCGTTTGAATCGCTCGCAGACAACATTGCTTCGGGCACGCCGTCGAACGGCGCGCGGCAGATTTATCTGCGAACCACCTGTCTCGAGACGGCGCCACTGCTGGCCTCGCCGTGCACGCAGCAGACGGTACTCGTTTCGGCCGATTCGAGCGGCAAGCCCGGAGCGAGCGACAGCATTACTCCGACGCTGACGGACAACGGAAGTCTTTTCGCGGCGTTTGCTTCCGCGGCGCCGAATTTGCTGCCCGCGGCAACCACATCACAGCAAATCTTCGGCGTGCAAGCGTGCGTGACACTGCCGACGACCGTACGCTGCACTCCGGGTTCTCGGGTGCTGTCGGTGACCGCCAGCGGGCAGCCCGGACAGGCGGCGAGTTCGAATCCCTCGGCCTCGGGTTCAAAGGTCGTGTTCACTTCACTGGCGGCTCTGCTTTCGGGCATCACGGGCCAGCAAGTTTTCGGCGTACCTGCGTGCGCGCCCGGGCCGTGCTCTGCTACACCGATACTGATCTCGGCGGACGCGAACGGAAATGCCATCGGCGGCGATTTCGGCGCGGCCGGAGGCGGCGGGCTGGCGGCATTTTCGACAATGGGCAGTGCGAGTGCGCCCGGAGTCGGCGAGATTTTCCTCGCAGCGCCGTTTTAAGACAGAGACACCCTTTAGCGGCACAGGGTCGTGCCAGTTCAGCGACGATGAAAACTAGTGGGCGGGCCGGTGCGTCTGCGCGTAATGCAAGGCGAAGCGGCGGGCGTAGATGGCTACGTTGACGAGGAACACACCGATGGCTCCGTACTCCAAAAGCCACAGAGGAAAACTCGGCGCCACCACGGCGCGCATGTAGTGCAATTCAAACGGGCCGTGATACGGAGCGAGCCCGGCGTGCACCTGGCAGAATTTTTCCAGCAGCGTTAGCGGACAGGTGAACGTCGCATTCTCAGCAATCACTCCGTAAATCAACGTCAGAATGTGCAGAACCTCGAGCCGCGGGCGGTTTTTCGTCAGGACGGCGCCGAAGACATACCAAGCATTGAAAAACAGGTGAGCGGAGAGAACAGCCACGGCCGCAACGACGAAAAAACCCTGAGTCCAAGTATGAGTCATAACAGGCGCCTCTTCATGAGCATTTTCGAGAACCGCACTGTAAATGCCGCTGAATGACCCGTTGGCCCTTGCGGGCCGACCCCACTATCATAGATTCCCCGAAGAGCCGCAAGTGTCTATTTTCGGGCGGGACGGACTGCCATCTGCCGAAAACTCAGGGGACGATCTGATCTTTCTGCATTCTTGTGTTTGGGCGGTAAGATTTGGCAGCACGGAGGTGCCGGCATGACCATCGAAATGCGAGGAATGGCCCCGCTCTTGCAGGTTTTTGATATGCGCAGGTCAGTCGAGTTTTATCGCGACGCTCTGGGCTTCGAGGTTGTTGCCAATTCCCCGCCCCGGCCGGAGGTGCTGTTTCATTGGGCGCTGCTGCGGCGCGACGGCATCGAGCTGATGCTGAACACGGCTTACGATGAAGGGGAGCGTCCGCCTGCTCCGGATGCGAGACGAATTGCGGCGCACGAAGATGTGACGCTCTACTTCAGCTGTCCGGATGTGGATGCGGTGTACGCGGATCTTCATGCGAAAGGTGTTGCGAAAAACGAGCCGAAAGTCGCGCCCTACGGCATGAACCAGTTGTACGTCAAAGATCCCGATGGTTACGGGTTGTGCTTTCAGTGGGCTGTGAAGGAGCCAGCGACGACGAACGCGTGAAGATCCCTGTGACACGCCTCGCGTGCAACCACGCAAGGAGCTTTGCCCAATGATGAATGGAACGCACATTCTGTTCTATAGCACGGACGCCGATGCGGACCGTGCGTTCTTGCGCGACGTGCTCGGATTTCGTAGCGTCGATGCCGGCGGAGGCTGGTTGATTTTCAAAATGCCTGCGGCTGAAGCGGCCGTGCATCCGGCTGACGCACACACTGCGCATCCTCACGGTGAAGGAAAGATGCTTGGCGCTGCGGTGTACTTTATGTGCGACGATGTTCGTAGGATGGTGCGCACGCTCGAAGAAAGGAAAGTGGAGTGCGCGCCGATTGAAAAGGAGCGGTGGGGGCTGCGCACAGCGATTCCTCTGCCGAGCGGCGGGCAGATCGGCCTTTACCAGCCAACGCATCCGACCGCACTGGATTTGAAATAGCGACTGGGGAGAATTCATGCGAAAGAAAATCGGTATGACTGCGTTGCTTGTGGTTGCGAGCGTGACGGCGATTTTTCTGGCGGCCGGACAGGCGCGAGCGCAGGAGCAAGTGCAGTTTAAGGCTGCCCACGGCGTGATGGTCTACGGTGTCTACTACGCCGCGCAGAGTTCGTCCCAGCCTGTGATTCTGCTGTTCCATCAAGCAGGCTCGAACCACTTTGAATACACACCCATCGCGCCGAAACTCGTTGCCGCGGGATTCAGTTGCCTGGCGATTGACCAGCGATGGGGCGGCGAGATGTGGAACCAAACAAATCAAACCGTCAAGAAACTCGGGCACGCAGAAACGGCCGCAGACAAGGTAACCGATCTGGAAGCCGATTTGGAAGGAGCGCTGGTATGGGCGCGGACGCAGTATCCGCATCGCAAATTCATTTTGTGGGGCAGCAGCTACTCGGCTTCGCTCGTGTTTGTCGTGGCAGCGCGGCACCCCGAGGAGGTGGCGGGCGTACTCGCATTCTCGCCGGGCGAATATTTCGATGAGCATCCGACGATGATTGAAGACGCGGCGATGAAAGTTCACGTCCCCGTGTTCATTACATCGGAAAACGAGCCCGATCGCACAGAGGAGGCAACGAAGATTTTCAATGTGGTTCCGTCTCGCGACAAGGTGCATTACAAAGCGCCATTCGCGGTGCACGGCTCCTCGACGTTGCGAACCGACCGCAATCCCAGGGGGGCGAAGGCAAACTGGGCGGCGGTGATGAAATTCTTGAAACCATTCGAGCACTAGGCGTTTTCTGACCGGCTCCGCCTACCGGGCTGAGCTACGCCGCGGCGTCGGGAATTTGCATCTATATCGGAAAAGAGCCGGACGTAGGAGCTGCGTTCCGCGTCCAAGTCGCTCCCCGGAGGAAAGAAATGCACCGCTCATCGCCGTTGCTGCTGAGTTTCACGCTGCTGTTGAGTCCAGCATTCAGCTTTGCCCAATCCAGTTCAACTTCAACCGACTCACAGACGCTGCAACAACTCCTACGCGAAGTGCGCCAGCTTCGGCAGGATGTGCGCACGATCACGGTCGCGTCGGAAAGAGCGCAGATTTTGCTTTCGCGGGAGCAGATGCAGCAGACCGCGGTCGAAAATGCCCAAAAAGAAGTCGACAGTGCGAAGGCGAACACAGAAAAAGCAGATCAACGTTGCAGACAGTTGACCCGGCAAATCAAATACATGACCGACGCGGATAGCGAGGAGACGACTCCGAATGCGTCGGAACGCCAAAGGATTGAGCAGGAGATTGAAGTGTCGAAAACCGCGCTGGAGCAAGCCAACGCGGACGACGGGAAGTCGCAGTCCGCCGAGATGCAAGCCAATGAAAAACTGCAGATCGAACAGTCCAAGCTCGCAGCGATTCAGGCGGAGTTGGACCAGCTGGATCGGAACCTGCAAAGCCTCGCGAGCCAGCCAGTCAATTGAGAGTTCCACCAAGATCAGATGGTCGGCACATTCGGGCCAGATTGCTGTGAAGGATAACTTTTAGTATAGTTACCGCACGTTAGTGCCGAGGATTACCGCCGGCACAGGCTTTGTGCTCTCGCGAGGAACAAGACGCCGAGCTCGCCTTTCGATCGTCACCCTTGCGGTCTTCGCTTGCCTTGGTGCGATGGCACAGAATCCCGGGTCCCGGGAGCGGGAACAGGCTCAGCGATCCCCGGGCACTCAGAAACCTGCGTCGCCGTCGGAGATCAAAGTGACATCGCGGGTCTTGCAAGTGAGTGTTTTGGCCCACGACAAAGACGGCAACCCGGTCACCAACCTCGGGCAAGGGGATTTTACGATTTACGATAACGGCCATCCTCAGCCGATTCAGTACTTCAACATAATCAGCGGGACGTTACCGAGCGCGCCTCACTTGGATATTCCGCCCGGCTTCTTTACGAATGACCCTGCTCGAAATGCCGGTGTGCCGGCGAACGTGGTCATCATTCTGGTGGACGCGCTGAATACTCCGTACAACGAACAGGTGTACGCGAATCATCAGCTTTGGGCTTATCTCCGCAAGCTCAAGCCAGTGGACCACGTCGCGATCTACACGCTCGGGGAGAAATTGCAAATACTGCAGGATTTCACTACGGACGATGCAGCGCTTATCAAGGCAGCGGAGGCTTATCAGGGCCAGAGGGTGGTGCAACAAGATGCCGCAAATCCGAACGGCAGCGTTCTAACCGCGAAGGGAGACAGCACGACAAATCCGGTGCCATATGGAAACCCCATGGGCGTCCCGCGAATGAACGGAGTCATCTATGAGGATCTTTTGAGGATTCGCCACATGGACGAAAGCATCGAAGTGTCCTACACGGTGAATCGCGTGGACACGACGCTCAATGCTCTTCGCGCCATTGCGGCTCACGTGGCCGGTATTCCCGGCCGCAAGAATCTCATCTGGCTTTCCGGCGGCTTTCCGCTGGCGATCGGCACGGACGCCATCTCGGAAAGGCAGCCGGACGAGCACCCCACCGATGTGGTAGTGCGCTTTGACGCGATGGAAAGAACCCTGCGTGCTCTCGACGACGCAAACGTCGCCGTGTATCCCGTGGACACTCGCGGCTTGATCGCACCTGATCTGCAAAGCCCTCGCTACCTGCAGCAATCCGGCGGCGGTCCCACCGGTTCGAGGGACATCTCGGACACATTGATGACCATGGATCACGTGGCCGAGAGCACCGGCGGCAAGGCGTACTACAACACAAATGGTATTGAGCGCTCGCTCACGCGGGCCAGTGATGACGCCGCGACCTCTTACGTCCTTGGATACTCTCTGGCCACGACTGACGGGAAATTCCACAAGCTAAAGGTGGCCGTCGACCGCAAAGGGGTTTCAATTCGCGCAAGACAGGGCTACTTCGCGATACCGGCGGCGCCATATTCATTTGACCAGCAGTATGATCTTGTTCAGGACGCAGAAGAGAGCCCCCTCGACTGGACTGGGCTTCCGTTGATCGTAGAGGCAAACTTGACCCACAGCGCCATCCCGGAGGTTTCCATTTCCGTCCGGATCTATGGAAATCGCATCCGCTTTTTGCCGCAAGATCAATACGAAGTCGCGACTATCGACTACGCGTTTGTGCAGCGCGATGGCGCAGGCCACATTGTCAAACGGACCGGGGCCGTCTACAATTTGCGCCTCGATGCGGCGGATTATCAAACGGCTATGGGAAAAGGCCTTGTCTACAGACTCACATCCGCGCTGGATCTAAAGGCGGCAGAAGTGCGGATCGTCGCATGCGACGCCAGCACGGGCGCGCTTGGGTCGGTGACGATACCACTTGCGGAACTCGCCGCGACGAATCCCTCTTCGCGTGTGCCCGCGCCGAAGTAACCTCCCGGAAAAACAGGGTACGAAATGTGGCGATTAGAAATGCGCCGACGCTCTGTTTTGTGTACGTTACGGGGAATTCTAATTCCAGCGTCTAGCATTAGGATTTCGGGAGTTGAGCACGATTCCGGCACCCTTGCCGAGGACGATTCGGCATGTGGTGCGAACTACAAAGCAGGGGCATCGGCGGTTCTGGGTACGAGGAAAAGCAACAGGCCGCCGGCCATGCCCGCCGCCGCAACGACCGCCATGCCTGCACTGAACGAGCCGGTGCGGGTACTGAAATAGCCGAGCAAGTACGGCGCAGCAAAACCAGCAACGGAAGCAACCGCATTGATCAATCCCACGGAAGCAGCTGCTGCGGAGCGGCTGAGCAGCGCCGTGGGAATCGTCCAGAACGCCGAGAGAAACGCGTTCACGAATGCGATCATCGTGAAGAACAGCACATACACTGGCAGGGAGTGGGAATCGGCGGTAATGCCCAGCGCGCCAAGCGCGGCAACGAACAGAGGAACCGCGGAATGCCATCTCCGCTCCATTTTCCGATCCGAATGCCATCCGTTCGCGCACATGGCTAAGAACATTACGAAGTACGGAATCATGCCGACGAGGCCAACGCCGAGGTCGGAGAGGTCAGACTGGCGCTTCAGCATAGTCGGGAACCAGAAATAGAATCCGTAGCCCACGAAGTATTCGAGAAACGCGATTAGTGCCAAGAGCCAGACGATGGGAGAGAACACTGCCTCCCAGATCGAGATTGCCTCGGGAGTGCTGCGTCTTTCTGTTTCGAGTTTCTGCTCGATCCATTCGCGCTGCGGCGGAGCGAGCCAACTCGCCTCGCGAGGACGGTCCCGCAGGACGAAGAATGCGATGACGCCGAGGAATATGGCCGGCGCTCCCTCCAGTAGGAAGAGCCACCGCCATCCTTGCAGGCCCAGAAACGTATGGCCGACGATCCAGCCAGCGACGGGCGACGCCAATGCCTGGGACAACGGAATCGCGGACATGAAATAGCCGGTGGCTTTGCCGCGATCTTCCCTGCCGAACCAATGACTGAGGTAGACGATCACACCCGGGAAGAATGCCGCCTCGGCCGCGCCCAACAACAGCCGCGCAGCGTAGAGCTGGTGCGCGGTGTGAACCAGCCCAGTCAACGCTGTAGCCGAACCCCACGCAATCATCACGCCAGAGAGCAGCCGCCGGGCGCTCCAATGCTCGACGAGCATCGCTCCGGGAATCTGCAGCGCGACGTAGCTGAGGAAGAAAATTCCAGCGCCAAGGCCGAAGACGCGGTCGCTGAATCCCAAGTCGCCGGTCATGCCCAGCGCGGCATAGGCCACGCTGGTGCGGTCAATGTAATTCGCAATGTAGAGAATGAAAAGGAACGGAAGCAGCCGGACGGCGATTTGACGCCGCGTGCGTGTGCCGATTTCAGTGGTGCCGGATGGAGTTGCGGCAGAAGACCTCGCCATGGACAAGGAAGACAGCCTCCGGACGGGAGTTTTTCGGGCGAAGTGTAGCGGAATTGCAGGACGAAGTTAAGCAGTGAACCTAAGCATCTAACTGACCCTACTGTTGCGCGGTAGAGCTGACGCGCGTAGAGTGTGCCGCATGCGAAAGGTTGTGCTGGGAGTGGGCATCAGTCTGGACGGGTGCCTTGCGCGTCCAAACGGCAACGTGGATTTTCTCCTTCACCCAAAGGATTACTCCATGGCTCCCTTTTTCGCGACGGTTGACACGGCGATCATGGGGCGCAAGACGCTCGAGGACGGCTTGAGGATGAGCGGCGGAAAGCTGCCCAAAACGACGATGAAACTGTATGTGATGTCGCGAACGCGGCCGCCGGGAGAACGCGACGGCGTAACGTTCGTGAACGAAGCCGTTGCGACGCTGGTGGAGCGGTTGCGAAAACAGCCCGGCAAAAACATCTGGATGATGGGCGGCGGCCTATTGACGCGCGAGTTCCTCCGCGAGGACTTGATTGACGAGCTTTACCTCGGCATCGTTCCGGTGCTGGTCGGCGAAGGGATTCCGCTCTTCCCTACCGGGTTTCCGGAGCGCGAGTTCACGCTCGCCGAAAATAAAACCTATTCACAAGGGATGATTGCGCTGCGATACGAGCGAGCCCGCGGCGGCGCCAAAACAAAGAAGAAAACAACGCGACACTGATTTCCAGGGCGCCGAACCACTGTGACGACGAAACAAATGTTTCGAACTGCGGCCACGGTGTTGACAGCGACGATCGGCACGAGTAGACTCAGCCCCACCTTGCGGTTGCGGATGCCGGTGCGTGTTCGGTTTCCTTCGCACGCCTGAGGTTAGGACACGTTACGAATCGAATTTGCAGTTTCCTCGGACCATTGCCCAAATCTGCAATTCTATTTTCAAAGGAGCACTCCTCATGAATATGGACAAAGTGCACGAAATGGCGTTTCGGGTTGTCGGAGATACGGGCGGCGCGTTCACGATGGCGCTGGCGTACATCGGGGACAAACTCGGACTGTTCAAGGCGATGGCCGGAGCAGGGGCGATGCGCAGCCCGAACCTTGCGGCGCGCACGCAGTTGAACGAGCGCTACGTCCGCGAATGGCTGCGCGCGATGGTGGCCGCCGAGTACATCGAGTACGATGCAACGACGGATATGTACCGCATGACCGAGGAGCAAGCGTTCGTGCTGGCGAATGAAGACAGTCCCTTGTTCGTGGGCGGCGCCATGCAATTCACCGCGCCTTCCATTTGCAACGTCCATAAGGTGGCCGAAGCGTTTCAGAAAGGCGGCGGCATTCCGTACACGGAGATCGGCGATGAGATTCCGCACGCCATCGAGCGATTGTTCCGCCCCGGCTACATAAATTTCTTGGCGAAGGACTGGCTCGGCGCGGTGCCCGGACTCGTGGCGCGGCTTGAAAAAGGCGCCGCGATTGCGGACATCGGCTGCGGGCGCGGGCAATCCACGGTGACGATGGGAAAAAGCTTCCCCAAATCCAAGGTTCTCGGAATCGACTACCACAAGCCGAGTATCGAGACGGCGCGAAAGCTCGCGGCGAGCGCAGGACTCAGCAATGTGGAGTTTCTGCAGGCGTCGGCACATGAAATCCCCGCCGGAAACAAGTTCGATTTGATTTGCAGCTTCGATTGCATTCACGACATGGTGGACCCGAAGATGACCGTGCGCGCGATTCGCAACGCGCTGGCGGACGACGGCGTGTACGTGTGGTCGGAGCCGAACGCGACAGCCAACGCGTACGAGAACCGCAACCCGGTGGGCAAAATGTTCCATTCCATCAGCCCGATGCACTGCATGACGGTGTCGCTGGCCTATAACGGCGCGGGGCTGGGCACGGTGATTGGCGAAGAAGGCGCGAGGTCGCTGGCAAGCGAAGCGGGATTCTCGCGCTTCGAGAAACTGCCCATTCAGCATCCGCTGAATCAATTTTTCGCGCTGCGCAAGTAAGCCGGAAACGAAATCTTACGCCTGTCTCTCAGACGATATGTCTGGCGTTGCTGTTGCGAAGGAACGGCACAACTCCCAGCAGCAACGCGACGCCTGGAATCAAAACCCAGCTTACGATAGCGCCCACGAATTCAGGAAAAAGAGTCCTGGTTGCTGGAACCCCGCCAAGCAAGTCGCCGGATACGAAGCTTAAAACAAGCACGATTAATAGACTCGCCAGAAAAACGAACGCCGAAAAGAATCCGGCTGCGGCCTGAACGGCGCGACGTCCGCCGGCGCGACGCGACAGGTACGCGCCCGCTGCGCCGAGGAACGGAAGAACGCCGAGCCAGGGCCAATTCAAGACGAGGGGCAAATCGAACGAATGCGGACTCGTGGCTCCGTGGCGCAGCCATACCGGCGTGAAGTGCGCCCGAAGTTGCGCGAATTCCAAAACGGCTAGGCAAAGGGCACTGGCGAGCATCGTGGCCGTACCCGGAAGCCAAAACTGTTTCGTGCGATCGTTCATGCTGTTCTCCTTGCGGGCCCGGTAGAGTTTCGGGCCGAGCCGCGCATCCCTGTGAAGTTCATCGAGAGCGTTTTGAATTGTGTCTGATTCGTTCTGGCCGTTCGCGCACGAGGCATCGTACAGATCCTCCAGGTAGCCGGCGAGCTCGCGGGAGACTTCGCCGCGCTCCTCGGCCGAGAATTTCGAGCCAGCCAGTCTGCGCAATGCTTCTCTGACCCAGTCAGGCATGGTGAGCCTGCGCTAGACGGCCGAGGGCGCGGAACAGATCGCGCCACTCCTTGCGGAGAGGGGCGAGCTTTTTGCGCCCCGCAGCGGTGACGCGGTAATAGCGACGCGCACGCCCGGCGGGGGTTTCGCCCCAGGTCGCGCGCAGCCAGCCGCGCGATTCCATGCGGTAAAGCAAGGGATAGAGCGACGCGAGCGTGAAACGAAGCGCGCCGCGCGTCTCGTGCTCGATCCGGCGGGCGATTTCGTAGCCGTGCAACGGGCGATCGGCAAGAACAGACAGAATGGCGACCTCCGCGCTGCCGCGCTTGATGTTTGAGCTGATCATACAATCGAGTATATAGGATGTCTATATACAGCGACGCGTCAGGATAACAGCGCGATGTTCTATCGGTTAACGGGACGCAGTCTCCATGACGGACCGGTCGAAGAAACGATCGGCCGACGCCAGACGCTTGAATCTGAAAAGCTTGAAAAGCGATGGCAGATTCCGCTAGTGTGTCTGGCCGGATCGGGGAGCAGGTTCGATTGGTGCGCGGACGGCGCAGGGAGGAAAGGAATTGACGAGCTGGCATTTTGCGCAGGAAGACCGCGCCGAAGAACTAAGCGAGCTGCGTGTCTTCACGATGAAGAAGCGCCAACCGGGAGGAGACGTGATCTTTCAAATCACGGTGCAAGAATTTGCCGCGCCGCCGCCGGGGCAATACGACCGGTTTTTCGCTCAAGCGGACAAGGCGGTGAACCAGAAGACGGCGCCAATCGTGCCGTCGGGGTGGGGCGACACGATACTGAAGGCGCTCGCGGACTGCCTGCGTATGATCCGGCAGTTCCCCTACGAAGCCGAATAGCGCGCACGAGGAGACGGGATGGACTTCAAGCGGAAGCAGATTTCTCCCGACATCGCGGTGCTGGAGATGAGCGGCCGATTCCTAATGGGCCCGGACTGCCGGCAGATGGAAAAAGAAATCGAGCAATTGGTGCGGGCGAATCAAAAGCGGGTGATTCTGGACTTTACCGGCGTGTTTCAGATTGACAGCGCCGGCGTGGGGCAGGTGGTGAAGTCATTCACGTCGGTGAAAGACAGCGGCGGCAAAATGCGCCTCGCTGGCGTGAAAGGAATGCTCGACGGCGTGTTCCGGATGATGCAAGTGCATAAAGTCATCGAGATCTTTCCCGACGTCCACTCGGCCTCCCAGAGTTTCTAGCCAGTGCCACGTGCAGCGGCGAGCGGGGCTACCACGTTCCGTTCGATGCCCCCAACGCCTGTACCGAAGTGCAGTTCTCACACCGGCACAATACATTTTGCCCGCAGGAACTCGTCGGCAGAGAGACGCTAGAATTACGGCATGCAATGTCCCAAGTGCAAGACCGCGAACTCCGGCGGAGCGCAATTCTGCAGCCGGTGCCACATGACGCTGCTTTACAAGTGCCCGTCCTGCGCGGCGACGCAGCGGCACGGCGGAACATGCGACAAATGCGGCGTGGATTTTGCGAAGTACGCGGCAATGCTCATAACACAGGAAGAAGCTCGCGCGTCGACCCAGCGTGAAAAGCTTCGCAGTAACGCTTCCATCTGGAAACAGATTATTCTGTTGCCCGTGACCGGCGGCTACTCGCTGATGAAGTTTCTGCTGCGCCGCGAAAGCTGACTCCGTCCCAGGCGGAAGCAAGGTTCTAAGACAGGATTCAACCTCTGAAAACAAAACGACCCAGCCTGCAAGACGTCGCAAACTGGGCCGCGTGAATCCGGTCTAGCCGAAAAGCGCTACTTCTTGCCGATGTTGAAGACGATGCTGACCGAGACTCGTTCGGTGTTGAGAGTGGTCCCGCTATCGCGCACGCCGACATAGTCGAACTGCGGGCGCAAAGCGATCATCCCGTCCTTGGCGATAGCGATGTCGGTGCCGCCGCCGAAGCTGAATGCGAAGTCGCTCGTTCCAGGCACCGTGACCCCGCCTACGGTAATTGAGTTTTCGTGCACGCCGCCGAACACCGCCTGGACGAATGGCACGAACTTGTCGCTCTCGCGGAACGAGACGCGCGGGCCGAAGAGATAAGACTCCGTTGTCAAGCCCACACCACTCACCGTCCCGTGATATACGCCGAAGTCACCAACCACGCCGAACATGCCGGTCAGATTGTAGGCAGCTGAGCCACTGAAACCATTGTTGTTAAAACCGGAAACGCCATTCTGCCCATTGATATGCAAGTACGAGTACCCCAACGCCACATCGGCCTTAGGGGTGTCCTGTGCGTGCGAGCCGACGGCCAAAAGCGAGAACGCCAGGACCGCCAGCATAATCTTGATTGTCTTCATCTATAGCTCCTCGTTGGTTTTCTTTCTAGTTTTACCCACAGTGAGGCGGCTTTGCTTACCTCGGGCCGAACCCCACTTCCCGCACCGAGAGTCGCCGATCTCCAGCTGTAAGCTTTTATCCACCCAGAACTTCAGTGCGGTCAGGTTAGAGCACAGGAAAGGCTGGGTCAACGCCGGGCAAGGTTTGCTGTAGCCAAAGGTGCACTACGTATGTGATAAAGACCGAGAGCCGCATCAAACCGTTTAGTTTCTCAAATATACAAGAATGGCACGCTTGACAAGCCCTGTGGCCGGCTTACCCTACACGGCACCGGGCTTGTTGCAGTACGGCTTCTTCATGATCCAAAGGAATGGTGTAGCGAGGAGGAGGACCTAGTGGGAGGGAAAGAGGCAAAATGACGGCGTTGGCGACGAGGTACGAGGTAAGAGTCATGCTGCTTCATCGGCGGATGCGGAATGATTCCGAGCGATGTATGGCAGGCTCACGTTGACCACAAACGTGTCCACCCGTTCCATTTCGTGTTGGCCATCACGGCGACGGCGACCCATCCACCGCGCGGTACTGCCGGTCAGAACGCCCGCGTTTCCGCCGCCGCGCGCGGCCGGTTCAGCGGTAGCGGCCATAAATCGCTAGGTTACCCTCGGCGGCAAACTTATGATTCCCGGCAACGCGTGCTTCGCAAATAGTGTCTTAGAGATGATGATTCGAGTAGGTGCAGCGGCCACGAGACAGGTGATTTGATGAACGGGAGGATGCGATGAAAGGATTCATACTCGGGATCCTGCTGACGATTGCAGTAATTATTGCCGTGGGACTTTTTGTGGCGGAGACGGGCCGCGTGGACATGCGCGCGGACCAGACGCCGCCGCAAATCGAACGGCGGCTCGCCGGCGGCGCAATGGACGCAAGCGTTGACCGGAACGCGCCAAAGGTTACCAATCCCCTGCAGCCGACGAATGAAAATCTCATCGGCGGGGCAACCGTTTATTTGGATCACTGCGCGCTGTGCCACGGCGATCCGGCGCATCCGAAGTCGGCACTGGGCGAATCGCTGTATCCACGCGCGCCGCAGTTCATGACGGATGCGGCGGACATGGGCGATCAGGACAATTACTACATCACCGTGCATGGCATTCGCTGGACGGGCATGCCGGGATGGAAAAGCGTCTTGAAGGATCAGGATATCTGGCAAGTCGTGACGTTCCTCGCGCACATGGACAATCTACCGCCCGAGGCGAAGAGCGTGTTCGGCTTGCAAGGCCAGCCGCCGGCAGCGAAACCAAGCAAGAAGCATTAAGAACAGCGGCAAGCAGGGAAGTTTCCCACGTGTCTTGCACCTGAGCTGACGCCTTAGGAGCCGCCTCGCCCTTCTGATGTTGAGGCCCGAGCGCCTCAAGCGAGACTCCCCTGAGGCGTTTTGCGAGCGTCTGCCCGAACTGATCATCATTTCGAGGCTGGCGCGAAGGAGGGAGCAATGAACTGCCTCGCGTGTTTCGCGGTAGCGCAGTCGGCGAGCAGTGGCGCTTCGGCAAGTCCGCAAATGATAACGTTCGGAATTGCGGCTCTCGCGGCGAGCGGGGATTCCCAGCATATGGGCCATTCGCAGAGGGCTCGGCCGAAAGCGCACGCAGGCGCTTGCCAATGCAGCGGCCGAGATTGGCTTTACGTTCGATGGCGAAACTCGCACACCCTATCTGCAAACAGCGCTCTTTGGCAAAGGGCGCAGCCTAAATACGAGAACATTATGACCGGCGACCGGGCGGGATTGATCGTCAGCCTTTTCGATTACTCGTTCACGGTGGGCGCAGGAAAGAGCCAGCAAACCTGCACGCAAACGGTCGCGAACTTTTCGAAGGGACCACCTTTCCCTTCCCGATTTCGAGCGGCGGCCAGCGAATCTGCTATCCAGGGCGTGGGATGCGATGGCGCACAAGGATATTCGTTTTGACGGGGCGCCGGAGTCTGCGCGGCGATACGTTTTGCAAGGCGCGCTCCCGGACAAGGTGCGCGAATTGTTCGCACCGAGCCTGGTTTCGTTCCCCGATGGACTCGACGTGCCGGAGAAGTGGCAGATCGAAGGAGTCGGCGGTACGCCGGTGATCTATCGCCCGGACAAGAAGACGCCTCCCTAGCAAGTGCGGACATTCCTCGAGCAGACATCGCAAACTGCCACGACGTTTCTGAGTTTCGCGCGAGTCGAAGCGAACGTCAGTACGAAGAGTCAGATTTGTTTGTGAGCGGATCGCGCGCGGGGGCGGGAGAGGAAGTAAACAATCGGCCCGAGCGCGATGAGGACGAGGCCCAGGGCGAGCGAGCTGGTTGAGCCGATCGATTCGGTGCGGTTGCGCAGAAATGCAGCGACCATTAACGCGACCGGCGGCAGGCTGAGCAGAATTGTGCCAAGGATTCCCCCCGGGACGCGATAGGGCCGCGGCAGATTCGGTTCGCGAATGCGCAAGGCGATGAGCGCGCCAAATTCGAGCAGAATGCTCAGGCCGGTCAGAAGTACGTCCATGATGACCAGGTGCTCGAAGTTCAAGAAGAGGCACGCGGCCCATCCGATGGCGCAGACAGTGATCGCCACCGTGGGCATACCGGTTCTTGCGGAAGTGCGTGCAAAAAGTTTCGGCAGGTAGCCGTCCTGTGCCATGACGAGCGGCAGTCGCGTGAAAGAAAGCATCAGCGCATTGAAGCAGCCGATGGCCCCGATCGCGCCACCAACCGCGAGGGCAATCGAAAGCCAATTACCGCCAATGGAGCGGCCAACGTCAACCCAGCCCCCCGTGGACCAGCCAGAGGAACTGATGCCGGCGTGGGCAGCCGCGCCAACCGGAAGAATGTAGCTGATTACGATGAACGCGACGGTAATCAACATGGCAAGCGGAAAAGTGCGCTGCGGCTGGACAACTTCTTCGGCGACGGTGGACGTGTTGTCCCAGCCCATGTAATTCCACATAGCGATCAGAATGCCGCCCAGAATGTCCGCGTGAGCGACGGCGGGATGCGCACCAGCGGCGGCACGCGCGGCGTCGAACGCGACATGCCCCGTCATGGCCAGCGCAACCATCACGGCAAATGGCGCGAGCAACGCCACGGACATCCAGACCGATCCTTCGCCGACTGCGCGAGCGCCGGAGAGATTCCACAGCGTGCAGACGACGATCAGCGCAAGTTCGATGACGATGGCGCGATCGCCGGCCGTGACGGCTGGCGCGAAATGGCCGATGTAGTCAACGAAGAGAGTCGGATAGAGCGCCATTTCGAAAATGCTTCCCGCGAGCGTGAGCCACGACTCCTGATATCCCCAGAAGCGACCCAAGCCGCGCTGAACCCAGATGTAGAAGCCGCCTTCCTCAGGAATCGCGCTGGAAAGTTCGCTGACCATCATCGCGGTAGGAATGCTCCATAGAAGAGGCGTGATGAGCAAGATCGCGATGGCGCCGCCATAGCCCGCCATTTGCACGATGTCTTCGAGTCCGTAAGGGCCGCCGGAGACCATGAAGAACGTGGCGGCGGCCAAGGTGAGCAAGGTGAGCTTGCTGCGAACTGCGACGCGCGGGCCTTTCTGTGAATGGGGCTGCGGATGCGGGTGCGACTGCGTCCACGGCAGGGAGATGGCCATTCTGTTTGTCGCGCAACCTCCGCCGCAAGTTGCGGCGCTGTGCAGCGTTATAGCACTGCTGGCGCAAAGTGCAATGGAAATGCGATGCTGCGGGGCGTTTTTTTTAGGACGACAAGGAATCTTGCGACCAAACTTGCCGCGGCGCATCGATGCAAGTAGCATTCAGACGAAGGCTCCGCCACAACAAGGAGGAGGCCATGGCGTTCACGTGGGAAAAGAATCCCGATGCAGCGATCGCGCAAGCGAAGACGAACGGCAAATTGGTGATGCTGGATTTCAGCGCGGCTCCCGCTTGAGGGGCATGCGCTCGGCTGGATGCCGAGGTCTATCCCGATCCGAGGGTCAGCGATTTCATCGTCGCGAATTTCATTCCCGTGAAAATCCACATCAACGAAAACAGACTGGCCTTCAAGCGATTTGAAGTGCAGTGGACACCGACGATTATGCTTCTCGACGGCGAAGGCAAGGAGCATTTCCGCTTCGAGGGGTTTCTGCCGCCGGCGAATTTTCTAGCGGAGCTGGATTTCGGACGCGGGCGTGCCGCGTTCCACAAGAAACAGTGGGACGACGCGACGCGCGACTTCGACTCAGCGGCCGCGCGCGATCCCCAGACGGAGCTTGCGGCCGAGGCGGGCTACTGGGCAGCCGTCGCGCAATACCAGAAAACGCACGACGCCACGGCTCTTAAAAACTGGGGCAAGAAAATCGCCACCGAATATCCCAACACAACCTGGGCAAAACGCGCGCTGGTCTACAGCAGCGACGGCACGGCAAGGGCGTAGTTGGTTGCGCAACCCTGGTACCGGAGCCCAGTTGTCCATCCCCTTCTCCGGACCGGTCAGGTGGGCGGTCTTCTTTTCCGTACGTCGTGAACGGCATCGCCGCATGGTGCGAGTCGCGCTGACGTTTGCGGGACTTCCTACCTGTGGTCCCGAAACGTGCCCGACTTCGCGTGCACGCGGGAAAGAGCGTCACTGAAAACTAAATTTGCGTCCACCGAGCAGAGGCGCTATACAATGCGGCGCGCCATGTATCGCAAAACGCGCCTACCGTTGAGGAGGTCCATCGATATGCTTTGCGGGCCCGCATGCAAACCCAGGTTTTACGCCTGGGCGGCAAGCGTCACGCTGTTCATCGCGTTGACCGCAGGTGCGAATTGCGCAGGGGCGCAGACCGCGGCGGTTTCGGCAAAAGTTGATCAATACGTCGCGCAGCAGATGCATGAACAGAGAATCCCCGGACTTTCGCTCGCGGTCGTGCAAGACGGAAAAATCATCAAGGCGAAAGGCTACGGATACGCCGACCTGGAATTCAACGCACCGGTGACGCCGGAGACAATTTTCGAATCGGGCTCGATTGGCAAGCAGTTCACGGCAACCGCGGTGATGATGCTAGTCGAGGAAGGCAAAATCGGACTCGAAGACAAAATCACCAAGTATTTTCCCGACGCGCCCCCCAGTTGGAATGGCATTACCATTCGCAATCTGCTGAGCCATGAATCGGGCATCAAGAACTATACCGGCGAAGGCGACGTCGATTTCCGCAAGGACTATACCGAGGACCAACTGCTGAAACTCGCGGAAAAACCGCCACTCGATTTTGCGCCGGGGACGGACTGGAATTACAGCAATACCGGCTTCATCGTCCTAGGAATGTTGATTCACAAAGTGACGGGCGAATTTTACGGTGACTTCTTGCACCAGCGTATTTTCGCGCCGCTGGAAATGAAAACCCGGATCATCAGCGAATCGGACATCATTCCGAACCGCGCGTCGGGCTACAAATTGGTGAAGGGCCAGTGGAAGAATCAGGACTGGGTTTCGCCGACGCTGAATACGACCGCGGACGGCAGCCTGTATTTTACGACGCTCGATTTGGCGAAATGGGACGCGGCGCTCTATACGACGAAACTCCTGAAGCAGTCTTCTCTCGACGAAATGTGGACGGTGCAGAAATATACCGCGGGTCCGAACGCGGGCAAGCCCAACAAAGGAAATTACGGATTCGGCTGGGAGATCACCAGCGTGAATGGACACCGGTTGATATCGCACGACGGCGCATGGCAGGGCTTCACCACAGCGATCTGCCGCTACGTGAATGACAAGCTGACAGCGATCGTACTCACGAATCTGGATTCGGAGCATTCCAATCCGGACAGAATCGCGCGCACGGTTGCGGGATTCTACGTTCCTGCGGTCGCGCCGCCTCCGCCGCCGAAGCCCATCGAAGATAAAGAGCCGAACGTGACAGCGCTTCTGCAAAGCGTAGTTGCCCAAATGGAGGCTGGAACGCTGGATTTGTCCGCATTTGCCCCCCAGCAGCAAGGGTCTTTAACCGAAGAACGGCAGCGCCGCATGCGGGATTTTCTTTTGGATAAAGGCTCGTTGCAGAAACTCGAATTGCTCAGCCGTACGGAACAGAATGGCACGCGCGCCTACACATATCGCGCACACTTTGATTACGCCACGCTGACACTCCTGATGCGCCTTGACGGCAACGGTAAGGTCGCCGGTTTTGGTTTCCGCACGGATTGAGACGAGTTCCCTTCCCGTGCGCAGCACCGGTAGCAAATAGCAATTCTGGTGCGCTAGAATGCCCTCCATGAAAAGAACGATGCGGGGAATGTTCGTGGCGGCAACGTCAGCATGCCTGTGGGCTGCGCTGGCTTTCGGAGTGGCGCGGCCTCGCTCGGGGCAAGTGACGACGCCGTCGCGCACTTTTCAGTTCGTATACCACGTTCACGTTCCGGCGATTCCCGCTGGCGGGCGCGCTCTGCGCATCTGGGTTCCTTTGCCGCAGACGGCGGCCCATCAGCAGATCCGTGATGTCCGCGTCACGGGCGCGGTGCCCTATCGAATCCACCAAGACGCAAAGAGCGGCAATCGTTTCGCGTATTTCCACGTGGGCGCGGGACACCCTCGGTTCGACATCCAGATTGCATTTGACGCACGGCGCGACGAGTACAAAGTCGCCCTCCCTGCGGGCGACCCGCCTGCGACAGCCTCTTTTCCGCCGGAAATTGCGCGCTATTTGCTGCCCGACCGCCTGGTGCCCATCAACGGCATGATTGGCGATCTTTCGAGCGAGCAGACGGCCGGTATTTCCGATCCCCTGCAGCGAGCGCGCAAACTTTACGATTACGTGATCGCGCACATGCATTACGACCACGACGGTACGGGCTGGGGCCATGGCGACGCAATTTTTGCGTGCACCGCGCATCACGGGAATTGCACAGACTTTCATTCGCTCTTTATTGGCATGGCGCGCGCGGCGGGAATTCCAGCGCGGTTCGACATCGGATTCGCGATTCCGCCAGGCCAGCATGAAGCAAAACTGGCCGGCTACCATTGCTGGGCAGAGTTTTTCATTCAGGGCACCGGCTGGGTTCCCATCGACGCCGCGCAAGCGTGGCAAAATCCGGCGAAACACGAGTATTTTTTTGGCGCGCTCGATGAGAATCGTGTGCGCTTTACGCGAGGGCGCGATTTGACGCTCAGTCCCCGGCAAGCGGGCGATCCGGTGAATTACATCGTGTACCCGTATGCGGAATTGGATGGCCAGCCTTTCGCGGGAATCTCGCAGGACTTTTCTTTCCACGATCTGCAAATGGGTGAGCGCTGACGCCTTCGTTCGAGACAGGTACGCAGAAGCAACTCGGACAGTTCAATTCACAATGGAGGTTGCCATGCCACATACGGCCTTTCTCGCCAAGCTGATCGGACTGTTTTCGCTGATCGTTGCGGTGCTGGTCGGAATCCACAAGGAGGCGACGCTGCTGACCGTCGGCGGAATCGCGCAGAGCGCGGAGTTGCTGATGGTGCTTGGCTTCATTAGCCTCGCCGTCGGGCTCGCGATTGTATTGAGCCACAATGTGTGGAGGAAAGGCTCGCTGGCGCTGATTGTCACGCTGGGAGGGTGGGTCTTTTTGCTGCGCGGCGTGGTGGTTCTGGCGCTGCCGCACGAGCGACTTGTAGCGCTGCTGAATACGGCACACTACCAGCAGATGTTTTACGTTTACGTAGTGGTCGCGTTCCTCATCGGCGCGTACTTGACGATTGGCGGCTTTCGCCGCGCGTAACCGAAGATTTGATACGGCGGAACAACGGGAATCGGGTGAGCGTCAGCCTTCGACGATTACCGGCTCGTCATCGCGAATGGCGGCGAGCACGCGGTTGAGCAGGTCCGGAGTGATCCAACATACATCGTGAACAAGGCGGGCGTGTCGAGTGGCGCGCATAATGATTTCGTTTTCGTTTACGCCACGCGCAATGAAATCGCAGCCAGGAATAACGTCACAGCAGCGGAGAAGCTTTTTCATGCGGCTCTCCCTGTGAAACTGGGGGCCAGAGGGGCGGGGCTTCGAGGCAGCTTGATTCTATACGCAAATTTCAGAAAGGCCAGCGATTTTTTGCGGGAGACGCGAGCCGGCGCGTCGCGCTGCCACAAATATGAAACCCGGATTTTATATTGGATACCTCGTTGACAACGGTATCAGAATGTAAGTAAAGTACCCGCCACACCAGCCCGGCTGTTGACTCCAACGGTGGTTAGGAGGTCGAGCCATGTTGGTCGAAGAACAGAAGCTGGACATCTTCCGCATTTTGCCCGACGGACAAGCTCTGTGGGTGGAAACCGCGAAGGGACGCAACGAAGCGAAGAAAAGAGTAGCGCACCTGATATCGGTTAAGCCGGCGCAGTATCAGGTCCACGATCCACAGACGAACAAATTTATCGACGTGTTCACAAAGTGTGCGTGACGCTTCTGCGCGTGGCGCACGCATAAGAGCTTGGTTCTCCCGTCCCGGTCCGGGACCCGGTCGTTTTTAACTGACTGCTTACTACCAGCCACACTCTGTCGTGCCGTGCCGAGGGATAGAGCTCGGATCGCGATCCTTGCCGTCTTCCTGGATCGCGCCATGAATCACAGCAATCACTTCAGGCGACATCCCGCGAAGCTTGTGCTTCACGCGCACGTGCTCTGACGCGCGGCGCAACACTTCCTCGGCTGTCTTTCCTGTGGCGATGAAAGTGCAGCCGGGTACGATGTTGCTACAGCGAACCATCTTCGCCATTGGAACCTTCTCGCGAATGATTTTCCTGGGGAGGTTACAAACAACGTATCGCGATGAGTCGTGCCCTACAATCAGGCCTTTACCGGACGCGACGAATTCCCTGCTCCGTGGTCCGTCAGGTTAACGAAGGGCTGACCTTGCAAGGATCGCGGCACCCGCCCCCTGCAAGCTCCCGCGGGCGGTTACTCTGCGTGGGGCCGATGCAACTCGACCGCACCAACCGGAACCATGGCAGGAAGCCGAACGTCAACCTTCGACTCTTTAGCCCGGCGGACCCCAGCAAACCGCGAATGCACTTCGTAGGCAGCGAGAGCGATAATGACCGGCTCGATCGGACAGCGGTACCAGCGCTCAACGTGCGTCAGATAGTAAATGATTGGGAAGAAGAACAGCACAATCGCGTACGGTGCCGCTACGACCGCACCTTTCTTGTGATACGCCCGGTACAGGCCCATGAAGGTCAGTGCGCTCAACAGAGTAAGCAGAGAGATCACCACCGGGTCGATGGTCTGCTCGTCCAGATAGTGACGATTTGCACTCCAGAAACCGGTCCAGACGTATATGATGCGGCGCAGCGTCATTCCTGCGTACCACAGCGGGTGGTCTTCGATGTAGGCCTTCGCCTGCTCTCCCTTCAAATGGAAGTAGGAGATCTCACCCAAGCGCTGGTATTGGTCCCATTCGATGTCATTGATCCACGGGAGCCATGGGCCGGCATAGAGATCCATCGTTTCGTTGGAGTTGCCGTCATTGCCCACCCGAAACTCAAGGGCCAAGTTGTCGCGAACGGGGATGAATTTGTGAAACACCACAGCGTTCCGAATCATCCATGGCGAAACGGTTACAATTGCCGCCAGCACGGCGCCTGCAGCAGGCTTGAGCCACCGCATGTGGCGCCGATAGAGTTTCCACAATGCCCACACGGCTAGAAATGGCAAGATGGAAAGCAAGACTGGATCCAGAAGGACGGCAAATCCTGACAACAGGCCGAATCCTATCCAGTGACTGAGCCGTGAAGAGCCTTCGAGCTTCAAAATCACGAGAAACAAGGTCGCGACGAGGAACATCGCGAGCCATGTCTCCCAGATCCGAATGATCGGCCAATATACCGAGTACGGATAGAAGACCCACGCCCATGCGGCCGCGAGCGCTGCTCCTTCCGTAAAGCTGCGCCGCGCAAAGAAAAAAATCGGCAAGCAAGCCAGCGAAGACACGAGCGCTTGAAAAACGAGAATCGCGATGCAAGCCGACTTCGAGAAAACCCCGAAGACCCTGAAGTCGGCCGCCAAAAGATACGGGTAAATTGGTGCGTACCATGCCGTTGGCCCGGACCGGCTCCACAAGGGGTCGCTGAAACCGTGGCCGCTGACGATCGCTCGCGCGACCCTTCCCTCTTCATAACCAAAAGACCAGTGATCGAACTGTGGGTTCACGTTGCCTTGATACAAGAAAATCATTACAACCAGACGGATCACAAAAGCTGTTGCTACGATCCAAAACAGCTTGCGGGATATGTTCGGTCCATACCTGAGCATGGTGCACGGATGTCCTTACGGTTCGGAGATCGCTGGGGTATTAGCTTAGATGCCGCGAACGCATCGGCGAGACAAAGACAATTGCACGAACGACTGATGTCGTTTTCAGAGACTGGCCAACTCCTCGCTTTCTGTCTCTTCAGGGATCTCATCGTCTGAGGGAAGGTGCCGCTCGCTGACGCGAAAAAGGGACGCAAGGTGCTGCGTTGAACCGAGGCAGGCGATTGCCCCACCCGCGAGACCCATAAGAAACGGATCCATTGGCGACGAGTACCACGGCTCAATCGAAGTGCCGTAATAGACGATGGGGAAGAAAATCAGGACGATGGCGTAAGGCGCGACTGCGACGCCTTTCAAAGAGCCGACACGCAATCCGATGAATGCCAAAATGCTGAGGGCGGTGTACAGAAAAATAACCGCAGGCTCTGGCTCATATCCGTAGCGGCTGGTGGGAATCAAGTACCAGAATCTCGTCCACACATAAACAATGCGGCGAACAAAAAACCGGGCGTACTGCCCGGGATGGCCGGCGATATAGCTCGTGGCGTGAGACCAAGTGCGCTGCATGTAGGCGATTTCTCCATACTTTTGATAATCGCTCCATTGCTGGCCGCTTTCCCACGGCCCCAAGGTCAGAGTGATCAAATTAAATTGATCGCCGACATTGCCGACGCGCAAGGCCAGCGGAAAGACATCGCGAAAAGGTATGAATTGGTGAAACACGCGATCGTTGCGAATGAACCACGGTGAAACAACCAGGATTACGGCGAGCACGGCGCCCATCGCTGGCTTCAGCGAGCGGTGATTGGTTTTATGCAATCTCCAGAGCGCCCAGAGCGCAAGAAGGGGAAGCACGGTGAGAACGATGGGATCGGTGAGCGCGGCAATTCCGCTCAGCACGCCAAAACCAACCCAGTCCCGCACACGATCGGACTCTGCCAGACGCAGAGCAACGCAGAACAGAATCGCCAATAAAAGCGTCGCGAGCCACGTGTCCCAAATGCGGGCGACCGGCCAGTACACTTCATAGGGGAACAGCGCCCAGATCCAGGCCGCCCACTCGGCGGCTTGTTCGCCGAAGCTCTTACGCACAAAAGAGAAAATCGGGAGACAAGTCAATGCTGAGATCAGGCCGTTGAGAGAAAGCATGACCAAGGCAGAAGTTTTGGTGAAGACTCCGAAGACCTTGAAGACGCCCGCGAGAATGTATGGGTAGACCGGTGTCATCCATGCGGTTGGACCGGTATCGCCAAAAAGCGGACTACTGAAACCCTTGCCCTGCACGATGGAGCGCGCGATGCGTCCTGTTTCGTAGGCGAATGGCCAATGGTCCCGCGCGGGAACTAGTTGGAGTGGATAGGTGTAGGCCATCACGACGAGGCGCACCAGAAGAGCGACGGCAAACATCCAGAAGAGTTTTCGATGGAACCCGCGATTTCCGTTCGACATTGGCGCGATCAAACCGCAGCCGGCGAGGCGAGAGCCCTGCCGCGCAGACGCTAATTTAGATGCACCGGCGCTGCATCCGTTTCGCTTTCGATCGGGATCCGACGCTCTTGCGCTTCGCTCGCGTCCGAATTCCCCGTTGCGAACACCTCCGCGCCGCGTGCGCCGACAGCGGGAGCCAGGCGCGAAGTGATGGCAAAGGCTGCGAGCGAAATGAAAATGGGATCCATCGGTACGCGATACCACGGCTCGACCGACGTAATGTAGTAGGCGACCGGAAAGAAAATCAGGACCAGCGCGTAAGGCGCGGCCGTGGCGGCCTCGTTGCGAAATGCATCGCACAATCCCACGAGCGCAAGGATGGTCAGGCCTGTAAAAAGAAAAATATCCGCAGGCTCCGGAGGAAAGCCCAGCAAGCTCCGCGGATCGAGATACCAAAAGCCAGTCCAGAGGTAGACCACACGGCGCACGCAGTTGTAAACGTACTCGGCGCGATGGGCCGAAATGTAGGCGCGCGCAGCGCGGCCCTTTTCAGCCATGTAAGCAATTTCGCCGTATTTCAGATACTCGTTCCATTCCGCGGGATTCCGCCACGGGCCGGCCTGAGGCGTGAGCATGTGACGCGTGTCGCCGATATTGCCGACGCGCAAAGCCAGCGGAAAGACATCGCGAAAAGGTATGAATTGGTGAAACACGCGATCGTTGCGAATGAACCACGGCGAAACAACCAGAATTACGGCGAGCACAGCGCCAATCGCGGGCTTCAACGAGCGTTGATTTGTTTTGTGCAATCTCCAGAGTGCCCACAGCGCGAGAATCGGCAGCGCGGAAAGCACGATGGGATCGGTGAGCGCAGCGATGCCGCTCAGAACGCCGAAACCGAACCAGTCTCGGATGCGATTCGACTCGGCGAGGCGCAAAACCATGCAAAACAGAATGGCGAGCAGAAGCGTCGCGAGCCACGTATCCCAAATATGCTGGGCCGACCAGTAAATCTCGTACGGAAAAATCGCCCAGATCCAACCCGCCCATAAGCCCGCGCGCGCGTTGAACGATTTGCGAGTGAAGAAGAAAACCGGCAGGCACGTGAACGCGGAAATCAGCGCGTTCATCGTGAAAATAATGAATCCCGAAGCGGTGCTGTAAACGCCGAAGAGCTTGAAAATGCCCGCGAGAATATACGGATAAACGGGAGTCAGCCATGCAGTCGGGCCTGTGTCCGAAAACAGCGGACTGCCAAAGCCGTGCCCATTTGCGATGGAGCGCGCGATGCGCCCTGTTTCGTAGCCAAAGGCCCAGTGATCGCGCGCTGGGTCGAGCTCCATCGGGTAGACGTAGGCCATCGCGACCAGGCGAAGCGCCAGCGCGAGGAGAACCATCCAGAAGAGTTTTCGGCGAAGCTCACGATTCCCGTTCGACATGGACGCGATCAAGGCGCAGCGTGCTTGGCGCAAGTCTAGATCCACAGGCTCGGGCGCAAGCGGCGCGGCTACGCACCTCCCTCCGCAGGTTTGCGAGCGGTGCGCTTCCGGGAGGCAATCGCTCCGGCGGCAAGCGCCACCATCAAGGGATCCACTGGCCGGCGGTAGTAATCCTCAGGATGCGTGATGTAATAAACCAGCGGAAACAAAACAAACGCGATGACGTATGGAATTGCACTGGCGGCGCCGGTTTCGCGCCATGCGCGGCGCAGGCCGAAAATCGCCACAATCGTCAGCGCGGTGCAAAACACGATGTTCTCCGGATCGAAGGGCTCTTCTCGCAAATAGCGGCTGCTGAAACTCCAAAAACCTGTCCAGATATAGACGATGCGGCGCAGTGACTGCACGATGTAGAGCTTTTTGTGCGCGTCGATGAAAGCGACGGCTTCGTTTTGCTTCAACGCGAAGTAATTCACTTCGCCGAGTTGCTGATACTCACTCCACTCCTCCGCACTGTCCGAAGGGTGGTAGCCGGGCGGATCCCAGTGCCACGAGTCGGCGTTATTTCCGCAGTACAGCTCGAAGCCGAAGCCGCCGCGAAACGGAATGAACTTGTGGAAGGTGCGATAGTTGCGCACAAACCAAGGGCTGATGATAACGAGCACACCGAGCAGCGCGGCAAGACCGGGCGCGAACCAGCGCTCACGGCGCTTCCGCAAACGATACAGCAGCCACAACGTCAAGAATGGCATCGGCGCGAGCAGCACCGGGTTCGTCAGCGCGGCGAATCCGGCAAGCGCGCCGAAACCGAACCATGGCGACCCGCCGCGCGCTCGTCCAAGCTTCAGCGCAATCAGAAACAGCAGGGTCATTAGGAGCGTGGAAAGCGTGGTGTCCCAAATGAAGTCCGCCGCGAAATAAATCGAGTATGGGAAGAGCGCCCAGATCCAGCCCGCCCAAAGAGCCGCGGACGATCCGAACGTTTGACGCGCGATCAAAAACACCGGAATGCACGTCAGCGCGGCCAGCAAACAATCCACCGACATCATGGCGAGCGCGGCCGCCTTGGTGTAAACGCCGAAAACTTTGAAGTCATCCGCAAGCAGCGCGGGAAAAACGGGCGCAAGCCATGCGGTAGGGCCGGTGTCCGCAAAAAGCGGGTTGGCGTAACCCTGGCCTTCGGCAAGCGAGCGGGCGATGCGTCCTGCTTCGCCCGCAAATTTCCAATGATCACGCGCAGGATTGAGCCGGTCGCGATAAACAAACGCCATCACCGCAAGCCGCAGGCAAAGCGCGACGATGACCATCCCAAAACACGCGCGGCGCACGTTCAGCAGGCGATTGGAATCCAAGTGCACGTCTCTTTCGCTTTGGCGATGCAAAAGCCGCCGAGTACTGTGCGGAAAAACTTTTCTTTTGGCAATGGAAAAGCTGCGCGGCGGAATTGCAGCCTACCGCGATGTTTTCTGAGCTACTGGCGGCAGGTCCGGCGCCTGGATTTCGATCGGAACGTTCCAGTCAAAGAATCGAACCTGCGAAGTAAAGGGCGTGCCATGAAGAAACATGGGCAGATGATCCTTGACTCCCAGGCACACATAATCAGTTGCCGTCGGACCGCCGCCTGCTTTTGTTATCTTCCACTCGCGGCAATTGCCGCCGGGGGTTTTGCGGACTCCCTGCCTTTCGATGAAGTACATGCCCGTGAGCCATTCGTGAAATGCAAAGAGGCCATCCTCGCCGCGCGCCATCTTCGCGCAGAGCGTGGCCGGATGGATGGGGTAAATGGAATCGCTTGTCCACGCGCGCCGTCCGTTGTAACTGCTGTAACTGAAATGTTTCGTGCCGATGACAATCGCCTGGCGTATTAACTCGACGTTTTGACCGGTCACGTTCGTGCGGAGGTGTTCGGTCCACCGTTCCGTCGACGGACAAGCTACTTCATCCAATTGTTCCTCATTCTGAGAATTCGAGGCCCATGAGACGCTTTGCGATTTCCAGCTTCGGACATGCCGCAAGGCTTCCTGAGCGTCCTTGAATTCTCGGATGCTGGGATCGGGCCACAAAAAAAAGGCGAACGTACCGATCAAAATAACGGCGGCGACAGTGAAGTGCCCGAGCCAGCGGTAATTACCAAGGACAAAATCTCGGGCGCTGCCTCCTCGCGCAGAGAAATCATCTGTCTGGGTCGAGAGCGGAGCGCGATAGATAAAATCAGGGGAAACGCAGGGCCGCGGTGCAGTGCGGTGCGCGACGGGGCCGCCGTTGCCTGAAGGAATCCGTTCACCGAATGCAGAGCCGTAATAGTCGAATGCCTTTCGCTTGTGCGGATCGCTTAGAACCTCATAAGCTTCCTGAATCGCGCGGAAGTTTTGCTCCGCGCTTTGATCGCCGGGATGAAGGTCGGGATGATACTTTCGCGCCAGAGCGCGATAGGCATAGCGAATTTCATCGGGCGTCGCTCTTTGCGTCACGCCAAGGACTGCGTAATAATCGACATTGGCCGCAATTTGCAATTCATCCGTCCAAAGCGGATTCCGCGGGAAACCGCACTCAGTGGCTGTGATCCTATTCTAGGATGAACGCCCTGCGGCCTGGCTTCCCTGGGGCCTGTGGTTTCCAAAGATGACACGCCAGGCTTCGAACTGCGATTTGACGATGGAAAAGCCGCATGAAGCAGCCTCGTCCACGTTGTTAGGGCCAGTCCAGCTGAGTCTTGATGGGCGGCCGCGCATCCAATAAGCAACAAACGAGCGAGGCGAATCGGACGCCAGAGTCGGATATTGCCTGCCCGCTTCTTCGCCTGACGTCGTGAAGAGGAGAAAGACCATGGAAACGATCACCGAAGGATACCTGCAATCCAAACTTCAGGATCGCCGCAAGCGGCTACAAACCGCAATCGCGTCTGGCGGCTCGAATGCGTCGCTCAACGAGCTGCTGACTGAAGTGGATGCGGCGCTCGAACGCATCCACGACGGCTCGTTCGGAATCTGCGAGGAGTGCCACGAAACCGTCGAAGAAGAGAGGCTGATCGCGGACCCGCTGGTTCGGTTGTGTCTCGATCATCTGGACGAGGGACAGCGGCGCGCGCTGGAGCAGGATCTCGAACTTGCGGCGCGCGTGCAGCGTGCATTGCTGCCGCCGCACAAGATCGATGCCCATGGCTGGCGGCTTCACTATCGCTATGAGCCTGCCGGAATCGTGAGCGGCGACTATTGCGACGCGATCCCGGATGGAGCAGCGGACGATCTGTTCTTCGCTTTGGGAGACGTTGCCGGCAAAGGCGTGGCCGCGTCGCTGCTCATGACGCAGCTTCATGGAATTTTTCGCAGCCTGGAGGGGAGCGGCCTGCCTTTGGACCAGCTCGTTGCGCGCGCCAGTCGCCTGTTCTGCGAAAGTACGACGGCTGGACAGTATGCAACGCTCGTCTGCGGACGCGCGTCTGCCTCTGGCGCCGTTGAACTCTGTAACGCCGGGCACCTCCCCGTCTTTCTGCTGCGAAATGGCGAAGTGCGTTCGCTGGAAACAAGGGGAGTGCCGCTCGGCATGTTCGGGGCGGCAATTTATCCGGCGGAGAGGGTGCAGCTCAAGCCCGGCGAAAATCTCGTGCTCTACACCGATGGCCTGACCGAATCTCTTGACGGCTCGAGCAACGAATTCGGGATTGGCCGGCTGGCGGAGTTCTTGAATGGACGGCATGCGCTCGAGCCGGAAGCGCTCACGGCCGCTTGTCTCGCGGAAGTTGGAAGATTTTCGCGCGGCGTGCGCCAGCAGGATGACCGCACGATCCTTGTTTTGCGCCGCAACTAGAATCGACCCAAGCGGCCTGCCATAAGAACTCAGAAATGCTCTTTTTCTTCCGCTTGAGCGAGTGGCGAGGATTCGAATTCCGTAGCAGAAATGCGCGCCCATGCGGAAGTGCGCCAATTGTCGATGACTTGGGGCTCGGGCGCCCATTTGCCGATGGGCATCAGCAGGCGATCGGAGAGGGCGCGCGCGTAGGGCTCGTACATGCGGCGGAGATGGGCGAAGCGCTGGTCCTCTTCCGGGCAGCATTCCGAAAGTTTGGCGCTGACGAGCAAGTTTCGCAGGTGTTGCAACTCAGCGGGAGGCAGGCGTTCTTCGTCGAAATCCCGCGGCGGCGTGTTCAGAACTTGCGCCAAATCGACGAGCGCGTGACGCGAAATCGCAAACGTCAGTTTCGCTTGCCACTTCAGCGTGCCTTGACCATAGGCGATCAGCAGCGCGGAGACGTCCAGGACGGTGGTCAGCGCGGCGAGCCATGATTGATTGTTATGCTGCGAACGGAAATAACAGAGCACCGGATACGACAGATGGCTCTCCATCAATTCCGCCGCCCATTTTTCCCAGTCGCGCAAACTTTCTTCAAACGCCCGAGGATCATCTCTCTGGGCGATGCGGCGCAGCATTTCCGAGGCGCTGGGCGGCGAACCGGCCCGCGCATCGAGCAGCGAAATGTCCACCTCGCGCCGGGAGAAGGCACCATAAAGGACCGGCAAATAACTGATCACGATGGCCAGAAAGCCGAAGCCCAGGCCCGATTCAAAAACGGTGATAATTCGCGCAGCTTCGGTGCGCGGCGTCACGTCGCCCAAGCCCAACGTGAAGAACGTGGTGCCGCTCAAATAAAGGTCGCTCCAGAAACCGGGACGCTGGTTGACCGCGAGATTGATGGCTGAGCCCGCGGAGTAATGAAGAGTCGCGAACCCGAAAATCAGCCCCACGGCCCATACAACAAAGAGTATCAGCAGCGAAAGGGGTCCGTAGTAACTTAGAAAAGTTTCGCGTATGCTCTTCCGGTGCAGCAGGCAGGCGATGATTCGCCACGGCCGCCAAGTCCAGCGATAGAACGTGCGTGCCAAGCGAAATCGGCGCGTAACGCGGCGCGGCAAAATGATCGTCTCGAAAACGTCCCACAGAATCACCGCGATGAGCGCCGTGCCAAGAACCGCAAACCACGCCATTCGCTTCTCCTTCGAACCCTTCGCTGCGCCTAGCTTTGCGCGAGGATCGGGTTGAACGCCAGGGAATTCGATGACTCGTTATTCTAGCGTGATTCGCGAGAAAAGAGGCTTCAGGGCCGGGGAGGCGGGTTTCTAGCCTTGGCCAAATGCCGCAATCTCTTGCACACTCTCATGGAGACCTGGGCCACCTCCAGGGGATCCTGGCGGCTAAAGCCTTTACATGCAATACCCTAGCAGAGGACCGACTTGGCAACAGGCGTGCTCTTACGAGAATCGTTGAGGGGCCTAATGAAGAAAATCGCGATCATTCCGCTGATGGCTGTTGCAGCTCTTGCAATACTCCCGACCCGCGCCCATGCGAATGCCATGGACAATGTTGTCATAACCGGAACCTATGACAGCGGCGCGTCAAGCACGGCGTTCAGCGGACCAGGGGATACGTTTACGTTGAGTTTCTCGGTGCCCACAACGGTGGATTCGAGCCTGATGGACACCGGCATCTCGGTCACGATCGGCTTTGGCGGCACCACAACTACGGTGAGCAACGGTCTGATCCGGTTCTTTCCCGGCAGCATGGGAGGCGGACTGAATGTCGCCAACATCATCTTCGGCCCGGACTTCGCATGGGATCTCGAGAGTCCGCAACTGTTCGACTCATCGAACAATCTGTTGCTCGGCAGCTTTGCGATTGGGCCCGCGGCCGGCTTCACACCGCAATTGATTGAAGGCGACGAGACCGTAGGTTTGATTACGAGCGGCACGATTGACATCAGCCCCGCAACCACGGGACAGACGCCCGAGCCGTCATCGCTGCTCTTGCTTGGCACCGGCCTGATCGGCCTCGGTGCGCTGATTCGCCGCGGCCTCCCGCAAGCGTAAGTCGCCCTCATTTTGCAGCGCGCGCAGTTCGTGCGCTCGCTCAATCCTTCCTTCTCCCCGTTTGTCGATACGGACGCGTGCCGATCTATGATCCCGGCGGTTTGTGCTTGCTTGCGCGACGACCGAGAGTGATAATAGCCGCGCCTGTGGCGCCGGATTTCCTTCCTACAGGAGATGTACATGCGCTCTTCATTCCAGGCCCTCGTTAGGCGCTTCGGTTCTTCGCTCGCCGGCGTGGCGACATTTGCGATTTGCCTGTCCGTTCTTGGCGCCCGGTGTGTGCGCGCGCAGGATTTCGCCGACAACGCAAAATGGGAGATCGGCGGGCACTATGCGACGCTGAACTTGCCTTCACAGTGCGCCACATCGTCCGGTTGCGAGACGCTCAACAATGGCTTCGGCGGGAATCTGACCTACAATTTTTCGAGCTGGCTCGGACTGGACAACGAAGTCAATTTCTTCGGCGCGAACGGCGACACCCCGACGGCAACGACGGGCGGACGCGTGACGGAGGGTCTGTTCGGTTTCCGGCTGGGGCCGACGACGCGGCGATGGGGACTTTATAGCGTGGTGCGACCCGGCTTCGTGAATTTCGGCAGCGTGCTAGGGCAATCCGAGTCGCAAGCGACGCCTGCAAGCACCCTTTTCACCCCGGTTGCCGCAATTGGCGCGCCGCAAATCACAGCGCGAATTGCTTATCAGGTTCCGGGCTCATCGGATCCGGTGGCTGTGCTGGGATTGACGAGCGCCACCTACTTTGCCTTCAACTATGGCGAAGCCATCGAATACCGTCCCACGAAACACGCCGCGTTGCGGTTCGACATCGGCGACACGATCGTCAAGTATCCCAATGCAACCCTGGGCACACCGCTCCATCAGCATAATTTCGAAATCTCCGAAGCGATTATTATCCGGTTTTGACGCGCGACGTGATCGGCACGCCGATGGTTTAGTTTTTTGCCGGAGCGTCGCACCTGGCCACGCCCTTGGTGAGCATTTTTAGGCTGTCGATGTGCACCGTTCTTGCTTCCACGCTGCCAGTGATCTCGACGAAGTCACCAATGTTCGCTTTTGCCGCAGACGGATTTGCCACAATCAGCAGCCTTCGTTGATCCGGGACAATCAAAACCATTTTCGCGCCGGAGGCGATGCATTTCTTCGCGCATTCGGGGTTTGTTCCCGTAAACGTCCCGCTATTTGCACGGCCGCGAGCGCAACCCTCGTCGGAAACCCATCCTTGGATTGTCGCGGAGCTCGAATTGACCGGAGAAGAACTGGCTGAACCGAACAAGCTCAAACTGATCCCGAGAACAAGGACCAAAGGAACGAGAAGTCGTTTCACGGCGGGTTCTCCTTGCGGGAGAGTATACGCGGGAAAGACAAGCTATGAAAGTTGAGCAACGCTAACTCACGGTGCTGACGCCGACGGACTTGACGTGCCTGCGGTCGACGGTGTCGGGCGCTGCGTTTTCCGAGGCGGCAGTCGCGCTCGGACGCCGTCGCACCGGAATCGTGGCGCGAACCAACGTGCCTGCGCTGTTCGATTCGATTTCGAGAGTGCCACTCAAGTCTTTCATGCGTTCGCGCATGCCCGTGATGCCCACACCGGGACGCTTTTTGTTCAGAACCCAACTGCCGACGATTTCCTGGTCGATGCCCTTCCCCTCATCGCGAACTTCGAGAATCAGCCGGTCGCCGTTGGCCTCGAGTTTCACCGAGGCTGTCTTGCTGCCGGAGTGACGGTGAATGTTTGTGAGGCACTCCTGCAAAGTGCGGAAGAGCGTGAGCTCCGCAGTCGGTTCGAAACGCGCCATTTGTGCGGGAATCTGCGCGTCAATTTGCACGCCGCTGCGCTCCGCAAATCCGGCGACGTACCAATTGGCCGCTGACGCCAGGCCAAGCTCTTCGAGCAGCGGCGGGTGCAGGAGATGAGAAAGAGTGCGTAATTCAGCCGAACACCGATCGATGATTTCGGTGGCTTCTTCGAGCTTGCGGACCGTGGCCGCCGGCACGCCGTCTTCGTGGCTGCGCGCGGCGTCGATCGCCAGGGCGAGCGCGGAAAGATACTGGCCCGTGCTGTCATGAAGCTCGCGCGCGATTCTGCGCCGCTCGTCGTCCTGCGCGCGCATCAAGGCCACAGAAAGAGCGCGCTGCGATTCGTCGGCGCCGACGCGTTCGAAGAAGCGGCTCAAGTGGCGTGCAACGCCCTGCATCGTGCCTGCAAATTCCTGGTCCAACTCGACCGGCGCATCGGAGAACAGTGTAATGACCAGGGCACTCTCGTGCCGCAACGGTATCGCGAACCCGTAGGCGCAGTGGAGACCGGCGGCAAGCGCTTCCGCGACCGCGGCGAAAGAAGAATCTCTGGCAATGCTCGGAATCCAAACGGGCGCGCCATTTTTGAGCACGCGCTCCGACATGCGTTGCTCGCGTGGCAGCCTGGGAGTTGCATCCGTCGTTTCGCGAAATCTGGCCATGCGTTTTTCATCGGTGGAGAACCAAACAGAACTCCCCTCGACCTCAACATTGGTGTCGAGCGCGACGCGGCATACTCGAGCCGAGCACCAGTTGGTTTGCAGGCAAATCGAAGCCAACGACCGGCGCAACGCTTCCTCGACGGTCGGCGCTTCATTGACGCAGGCGCCCACCTCGCTCAGCAGGCGCAAATAGTTGAGCTGGCTTCGCTGCTGGGTGATGTCGCGGTTGATTTCTTTGATGAGCAGAGGCTTGCCGTGAGGGTCGCGCAGGAGCGACATGCGGCTCTCGACAAGTATGCGAGTGCCGTCCTTCCGGCGATGGCGCAGCTCACCCTCCCAGTAGCCACGACCCAACAGAGTTCCGTCGACGATTTCCTGGCTTGCAGGAAATATTGTATCGAGAAGGACGTGCGTGACCTGTCCCACCGCCTCGCTTCGGCTCCAGCCGTATAACTGCGCGGCGCTGGCGTTCCAGGAAACGATCCGGCTGGCCGGGTCACGAATGATAATGGCGTCGTGCGCCAGATCCATCAGCGCGCGCGAGCTACCGCCCGAGTCCAGCCATTCGGCGACGCCGCGGATATCGTGGGGCCGTGCGGACTTGCGGAGTTCGGCGCTTGCGCTCGGTGGTTGCGGCGCGAACTGCCTCTCCCTTGTCGCGGGTACGGGGTTCGACGACCGAGTCTTCGCCGCAGACGCTGCCTTGCGCCGTTTGCTTTTCGCTCCCTGCGTTTTACGAGACAGCCTTCTGCTCATAGGGTCGCGCCGGGACTTCATCAGTTTGACTTAGTCTTTGAAGCCTAGTTCCACTGCGGAAAACTGCTGGACTACGTAATTTTATTTACAGGCTTAGCCGATGTCAAATCGTCTTTACCCGAGGCTTGTCTCCGTCGAAGGCTTGGCGAAAGCCAGCCGAAGACGGAGCAAAAAAAAGCCACCACGCGCAACCTATAGCGCCGTGTCGGGTTACACCGGATGGAAGTCCGGTTGACCCCTTATGGCGCTGCGGCGTCATGTGGGGCATGTTAAGGCGTTGATGGGTGCCCGGCCCAGACAAGGATGGCAAACGCCATGCGCAAACTTTACGAACGCATTTGCTCGGTTTCTGTGTCGGCTGCTTTTCTCGGCCTGCTTTTCATGACGGGATGCGCCGCCCGCGTCCGCGTCTACGACCCTGATTATCATGATTATCATTACTGGAACCACGACGAAGTCGTTTATTACTCCCAGTGGGAGACGGACACTCACCGGCGGCACGTCGACTTCGATAAGCGCAGCCGCTCAGATCAAGACGACTATTGGAAGTGGCGCCACAGCCATGACCATGACCGCGATCACGATCACGACCGCTAGGCGCTCGGTCGCATTCCAGTGTGTGACGGTTAAAAGGGCGGCTTCATCGCCGCCCTTTTTTGTGCTTCCAGCACCATTTGGCTTATGCCCGGCAGTCACACTGCCCTGCGACTCGATATTCGACACGCCAACGGTTTCCTCTGTCGAATCTGGTTAAATCTGCCCACCAGAATACAAAGAACTTACCGCTGCCCCGCACGATCTTCGTTGCTGGTTTCTCTTTTTGATTTGCCGGACGATCGACCTCTTTTGGCAAATCGCCAAATCGCGAAAGGCCCCCGGCAACCGATCATGCGTACTCCTACACACCAGGCACGTCGATGCTCGGAAACCCTCTCATTTGAAAATCCCCACCAATGGCGCAGGAGATTCCCGCACACACTCAAACAGCGCAACGCCGAGCCACCGGCCCGATCCTGGGTCGTGTGGATGGCAGCGCAGCATACTTGAGAGCAGCGCAAAGCTTGGCTTGCTCCGTGGCGGGCGCCTACGTTAGTGTGTCGGGCGCGGTGCGGACCGGAACGCGGAC
Source organism: Candidatus Acidiferrales bacterium (assembly GCA_035945715.1). Taxonomy (GTDB): domain Bacteria; phylum Acidobacteriota; class Terriglobia; order Acidiferrales; family UBA7541; genus DAHUXN01. The sequence goes on along the minus strand of DASYZX010000007.1, from coordinate 19,617 downwards.
CGACCGCGTGGACTTGTGCCTGACGGCAGGCGGCTCATGGTCCGTGTAGCGAGGCACGGGTTTGCTCTGTGCGCAGTAGCGGCGTAAGCTGGTGGCAGGGTGCCTGTTCCGGGAGGCGAGGCTCGCAAACTTGGCCGGGGCAGTGCGCGGGGGTCGTACAGGGCGGTGTTGCCGAGCATATCTGACTTGCAGGTGCGTACATACCATACTGATAATAGTGGAGATACGCGAGCGATGAATCAGCGGACGGAAAAAGATTCCCTGGGCGAGAGGCAAGTTCCAGCAGACGCCTATTACGGCATTCAGACGCAGCGCGCAGTCGAGAACTACCCCATCAGCGGATACCGGGCTGACCGGTATCTGATTCGCTCCATTGGCCTTGTAAAAAAGGCCGCCGCGCTGGCGAATGCCGAACTGAAGCTCATTCCCGAACAGATCGCCAAGGCCATCGTCCGAGCCGCCGACGAAGTCGTCTCCGGCAAATTCAACGATCAGTTCGTCGTTGACGTATACCAAGCGGGGGCAGGCGTGTCGTTCCACATGAACGCCAACGAAGTCATCGCCAACCGCGCCATCGAAATCCTCGAGGGAAAGCGCGGCGACTATGCCGTGTGCCATCCGAACGACCATGTCAACTTCGGGCAATCCACGAACGACGTGTTCCCCACGTCGATGCGTCTCGGCTCCCTGTTCGCGCTGGACGACGCGCGGGCGGCGTGCGCGACGCTGGAAGCTTCGCTTACGCGCAAGGCCAAGGAGTTCGACAAAATTCTGAAGTCCGGCCGCACGCACATGATGGACGCCGTTCCTATCCGGCTGGGCCAGGAATTCCGCGCCTACGCCACCGCGATTAACCGTTCTTCCACCTGGGTACAGAATAGCCAGGATTTGCTCCGCGAAGTGGGCCTCGGCGGCAGCGCCGTGGGAACGGGCGTCAATACCCATCCCAAGTTCCAAACGCTCGTGGTGGCGAAGCTCGCGGAAGTCTCCGGCCAAAAACTGGTTGCCACCGACGACATGCGCTACGCCATGCAGTCTAACCTGGCGATGTCGACCGCGTCCTCGTCGCTGCGCAACCTCGCGCTCGAGCTGATTCGCATCACCAACGACCTGCGCCTGCTTTCCAGCGGGCCAAACACGGGCCTCGCCGAAATTCTGCTGCCGGCCCTGCAACCGGGATCGTCCATCATGCCGGGGAAAGTAAACCCGGTCATGGCGGAGCTGACCGCGATGGTGAGCTTCCAAGCCGTCGGCGCGGACGTGACCACGGCGCTCGCGGTGCAGGCCGGCCAGCTCGAGCTGAACGTCATGATGCCCGCGATGGCCTGGAACGTCCTGCACTCGGCGCGGATCCTCACCAACACGATCGAAGTGCTGGCCACGAAATGCGTTGACGGCATCAAGGCCAACCGAGAACGGTGCCGTTACTACGCGAACGCGACGATCTCCGTTGCCGCGGCGCTCAATCCGTACATCGGCTACGCGGCCGCGGCGGAAATCGCCAAGGAAAGCGTCAAGACCGGGCGCACCGTCACGGAAATCGCGCTGGAGCGCAAGCTGCTCGACGAAAAACTGATGAAAGAGATTCTCGACCCGGTCCGCATGACCGAACCTGCAGCTCCCATTGCAGCGGCCCGGGCGAAACAGAAAAAGTGACCCTTCATGCGTCAGAGCAAGCTGGTCGCAAGCGGTCCGTGGCCGGTTGCCAGTGCTCCAGCGCGATTGGCTTCATCATGTAATTTCCTTCCAAGTCAGGCTCCAGCGGCTCCTTTCTTGATGGGTCAGGAAATGAGCCATCCGTTGGCTGGGGCGCAAGGTTTCGTAGGGCATGGGCGGCGTATCTCCTCTGATTAGAATGAGAAAGTCTCCCTAGCGCAAAAAGGCCACGTCTCCGTGGCCTTGGACTTCTCTTATTGAACTCTCTGGTATACAGGTCTTTCTCGGCTGGATGGCCAGCCACAGAGTTTGGGAGCGTTCAGACGGAGGTCGTTTCGGAGGCGGAGCGAGATTCGAGCACGTTGCGGATGGCGGCGATGAGCGCGGTAGTGTTGTCCTTTTGCACCACGGCCAGAAAACCCAGCTGCTTTGCCTCATCGGCAAGGAAAGCAACGGGCAGCATGGTGTAGAGCAGGATAGGAGTGTTGGGAAGGGATGCGAGAAGTTCGCGTCCGGCGCTCCATCCGTCGCGTTTGGGCATGGCGATGTCGAGGATCAGGAGGTCGGGCTTCAGTTCGATGGCTTTTTCTATGACCGCTTCGCCGTCGCCTACTTCTCCGCAGACTTCACAACCCAGGCCGCGAATGAGGAATGTAATTGCCGAGCGCATTGGTTCACTGTCGTCGGCGATGAGAATGCGAGCGGGCATCTGAGGGGGCGGGCGGGCCGCTAGGATTGTGGATGAACGGCCGGAACGGGGACATCGGTTTCATACCCTACACAAACGAGTAAAACGGCTCGGCTGGCGGGCGGGGAGTGAAGTTCTAGCGGAAGGCTTGGTGGATCTCCTCGACGCCGGAGGAGGTGCGCACGTTCCGTTTGGTGGGAGGCCAAGTTTCGAGGAGCTGCTCTTTGCGATAGACCATGGCGTTGATGTCGTAGGGAGCGAGTTCGAAGCCGTGCCCGTGGGTGATGGCGTCGGTGGGGCAGGCTTCGACGCAATAGCCGCAGAAAATGCAGCGGGAATAGTCGATGTTGTAGACCTTGGCGTAGCGGTCGGCGTCGGAGATGCGGTTTTCGGCGGTGTTTTCGGCGGCTTCGATGTAGATGCAGTTGGCGGGGCAGGCGGCGGCGCAGAGGAAGCAGGCGACGCACTTCTCGAGGCCGTTTTCGTCGCGCTGCAGGACATGGATGCCGCGATAGCGCGCCTGAAAGTGCACGGGCTCGTGAGGATAGTTCTCCGTGGTGGGCTTTTTGAACATAGTGATGAACGTGACTTTGAAGCCTTTATAGAAAATCTTAAACGTGCGGAAGAATTCTGTGATCACCGATGCCATGCGTTTAATTTACAGGAGACAGGGACAAGAGGCAAGGAGGAGAACAAGGAGGCCAGGAGGTTTGCGCGCAAGGCGGCGCAAGGAGGAAGCCAACGAATTGAAGAACATGTGCGGCGAACGAAGTTATTCGCCTGGAGGGGCGACGGGAGCGGGTTCGCGGGGACCCTCGCGGCCGGCAATGGCGGCGATGATTTGGCGTCCGTGGAAGCGTCCGTTCTCGATGAAAATTTCCCCGGTGTGGAGGCCGCCGACGAGGACTCCGGCGACGTAAATTCCGGGGACGTTGGTCTCAAGAGTTTCGGCGTTCACTTCAGGCTTGCGCGTTTTGGCATCGAGGTGGACTCCGGCGCGTTCGAGGAACTGGAAATCGGGATGATAGCCGGTCATAGCGAAGGCGTGAAACGCGGGGAGTTCTTCGTTGCCGCCGCCGTTGCGAATGATGACTTTGCCGGGTTCGAAGCGCACGACTTTGGCGCTGAAGCGCGCGGCGATTTCTCCGGCGCGGATGCGATTTTCGATATCGGGGCGCACCCAGTATTTGAGCGAGCGGCCGAGTTCGGCTCCGCGATGAATCAGAGTGACGCGCGCGCCGCCGCGGAATAAATCGAGGGCGGCTTCGGCGGCGGAATTTTTTGCGCCGATGACGACGACGTCTTTGTCCCAGTAAGGATGCGCGTCGGTGAAATAGTGCGAGACGTGCGGGAGGTCTTCGCCAGGGACGCTGAGAAAATTCGGCAGATCGTAATAGCCGGTGGCGAGGACAAGTTTGCGCGCACGATATTCGTGAGGCTCGCCGCATTGGTTTTGCGCAGAGTTTGTGTCGCGCGTGGAGACGGTGAAGGCGCCGTCGTGGCCGGAGATGCGTTCGACGAATTGATACTGGACGACGTCGAGGGCGTAGTGTTCGGCGGCGCGGCGATAGTACTTGAGGGCTTCGGCGCGCGTGGGCTTGCCGCCGAGAGTGGTCATGGGGAGATCGCCGATCTCCATGCGTTCTGGAGTGGTGAAGAAAACCATGTTGGTCGGATAGTGGTAGAGGGAGTTGCAGAGGCAGCCCTTGTCGATGACAAGCGGGCGAAGATTGGCGCGCTTGGCCTCGATGGCGCAGGCGAGTCCGGTGGGGCCGGCGCCGATGCCGATGACGTCGTAGGGTCGGTTGGAGTGCGCGGCGGTCATCGAGCTAGTGTGCGACGGAGAGCAACGAGAATTCAACTGGGAACTGAGTTACGCCGCAGGTGCTCCTCCTCGGAACCAGGGAAACGATGGCACGGGGGCGACGGAACGGAGGTCACGTTCATAGGGGTGAGCCGCGACGTGGAGTTCTTGCTGAAGATGGCTGGCGCTCCTGCTCCTCTTCCTCCACCAACCAGCGGCGGAGCTGGAGAATGTCGTTGGCGCGAACGATGCCAATCGGCTTCGGACTTAAGGGTGATTCGATCACAATTACGTTCTCGACGTTCTTCAAGAGCATTTCGCGATTTACGCGATCAACCAACTCTCCCGGGTAAGCTCGGACGTAATCTTGTCGGGCCAGCTCGCGCATGGTGAAGCGGTGGTCTTGAGTATCCACCTTTAGCAGGTCGTGAGGCTCGACGATTCCCAACAGCGTGCCGTCTTTTTCCACGACCGGCAACAATTCCACGTTTTCCGGAGCGGCCTTCTGCAGAATTGTACGGAGCTCCACATCGGCTTGAATCACCGAGAACTGTTTGTGCATGACCTCATCGATCCGCGCCCTCATCAATACCGGCACGGAGTAGTCCTGAAGCACAATGAGGCCGCGCTTCATGAGCTTTCCGGTCATGATCGAATCGGGGCTGAACAGGCGCACGAATCCATCCGATATCATGACGCAGACGATTAGCGGAAGCAGCGAATTGGGATTGTGGCTGAGCTCAAACAGAAACACGATGCTGGTGAAGGGAGCGCGAGCAATACCTCCGAACACCGCGGCCATTGCCACCAACGCATAAAAAGCCGGATTGCTGACGAGATGCGGGAAGAAATGCTGGCAGGCGATGGCGTAGGCCCCGCCTATGCCACCTCCCACAATGAGGGAGGGGGCAAAGACTCCACCCGTGGTTCCTGAGCCGAGCGAAATCACCAGGGCCCAGAACTTGGCCAGAGACACGCCCAGCAAATCGGCTGGCGCCAGCCGATTATTCAGCATGTCCCGGATGGTGTCATACCCTGTCCCAAAAACCTGCGGATAGATGTATCCAATCAGGCCCAAAATGGCAGCGCCGATGCCCGGCGACCATATGAGGGCGCGCTTCAGTGGGAGATGATCGAAGAAGTCTTCGATAAAGAACAGCGCTCGGATCATGGCGATGCCGACCAGACCCATCAAGACGCCCATTGCGGCGAAGAGCCACAATTCATTCATGCCGGTAATTTTATAGGCCGTCGTGGGGAATAGAGGGGCCCACCCGGCAAAGTGAATACGAACTCCTGTGGCGACGGCCGCCGCAATGGATACGGGAATGAAAGAGCGAGCGCGAAATTCGAAGAGCAGCAATTCCACGGCTACCAGGATTCCTGCGAGAGGAGCGGTGAAGGTCGCCGCCATTCCAGCTGCCGCTCCCGAAGCAAGCAAAACCCGGCGATAGTATGGAGTGAGACCGACAAGCTGGCCGAAAAGCGATCCGCATGCGGCTCCCGTCTGAATGATAGGGCCTTCGGCCCCGAACGGTCCGCCCGTTCCGATGGCGAGAGCGGTCGCCAGCGGCTTCAGAAAAGCCACGCGAAGGCGCATTCTGCTGTGACTGAACAACACAGCCTCCATCGCTTCGGGGATGCCGTGGCCCTTCAGCGTCGGTTCCCAGTAGTAGACCATTACCCCCACGATAAGGCCGCCGATCGGGGGGATCAGTATCACCCAAAGGCCGAGATGGTTGTGCGCGGGGCTGGTGACAGCAAAAGAAAGCCTCCCGTAGAAGCACAAGTTGGTGAAGAAATAAATCAGCTCGAGAAGGCCTTCCGCAACGAGGCCGCCCACGAGGCCAATCAGCAACGCATAGCCGGAGATCTTAATGACCTCGGGCTCCAACGCGACTCCGAAGCTGCTTTTTTTCGGCAGCTTTGTCCGTGATTCATCGATCCCTGGCGATAATGGAGAATCAGCCATCAGAGCCCTCCCAGGACACCGCGAGCAGGAGCCGAAAGGATCGCGTACGCGCTGGTTCGCCCCCGAGCGGCAAAGTCAGTCAAGGGCGCCGGAGACAGCACCACGCTCAATTCAGTTGCATCAGGGCGTTTCATCGTCCGGCCTGAGCATTTCTTCACCCCGTGTCTTCAAAGCTTCCAGGATATCCGCTTTCGTGACGATGCCTTCGAGTTTTCCATCAGGTGAGGTCACCAGAAGCATGTGCTGCGCCCGCTCTCTCAGCAGCAACCGCAGGGCTTCCATAACGTCGCAGTCGGGAGGGACCCGCATGACTTTGTGTTCGATCACCTCCGACACACAAGTGTTTGCCCACTTTTCCGCGCTTATGCGGGCAAGCGACCATGAGGGAAACGTTCCAACGATGCGGCGGTCCTTGAGCACGGGGAAGGCTGTATGGCGATAGTGAGGTGAGATGACCTCCGCAAATTCGCGCAAGCTCAGAGAAGAATCTATGGAGATTACCTGGCGCTGCATAATTTTGTTGACCTCTATGTGCCTGAGGTCATGCACCCTGACGCCCTCGTGCAAGCGTTGCTCGCCCGAAACGGACGCATCGCCCGAAATAGCATAGGCCACGGCGGACCCGATCAGAGCCGGTATGATAAAAGCGTGACCACCGGTCGCCTCGGCCACAAACGTGACCGCGGCGAGCGGGGTCTTGTAGCCAGCCGCAATGAACGCAGCCATGCCCACTGCAGCATAGAGTTCGAGCGAAGAGCTATGAACCGCCAACTGGCCAAAAGCTGTTCCAAACGCTCCACCTGTAAGGAAGAGCGGCACGAACATGGCGCTTACTCCCCCTAGGGCGAGGGAAAAAATGGTTGCGCACAACTTGAGCATGCCGAAAACTATGAGTTCCAAGGGGCCATGGTGACTGTCTAGGATCAAACCTACTGCCTCGTAGTTCGGGCCCAAAGGCACGAGCGAGCCGTGGAACATCAGAACGAAGACGAGCCCACACAAACCAGTTAAAAGACCACCCGCGGCCAGCTTGACCCAGTGTGGCAGTGCCCATTTCGCGACAAAATCACGCGTGCGCCGGAACGTAATGGCAAACAGCATGGCCATGAGACCGATCGCCGCGCCCAGCAGGGCACACCAAATGAGGTCGCGGCCTGTGAACGACGTCTTGCTGCTAAAGTCAAACAGAGGTTTGGCTCCCAGGAAGGATGCCAGCGTGAAGTAGGAGACCACCGACGCGATCAAAGAGGGCAGGAGCGCTTCATGTGCGAGATCATCCCGGTACGGCATTTCGAGCGCAAAAATCAGCCCCGTCAACGGCGCGCGAAACACCGCGGCCATGCCCGCCGCCGCACCGCTGATGAGCATGATGCGCCGGTCGCGCGGCTCCAGGTTGAAACGCTTCATCCGGGTCCATAACCAGGAACCAATGGCGCCGCCTCCATAAATGCTGGGTCCTTCGAGGGCGGCACTGCCGCCAAATCCCACAGTGGTTATTGCCGCCAGAAGTTTGGGAAGAAACGGCTGCATGTCGATATCGCCCTGATGGTTGTGGTAGGAGCGAACGATTTCCTCGGTGGAATGTTCGTCGGGATCGGGCGTCAGAAACTGCATGATGATTCCAGTTACCGCGAATCCCAGCAGGACTCCGGGTATCATGGCCCAGTGGTGATGAAGGTAGTAGCCGAAGACCGCAGGCCAAAGATCTTTCAGGATGATCACAGCGACGGCCGTAACCACCAAGCCAGTCATAATGCCGATGATGGGAGCGATCACCAGCCACTGGTGCAGGTTGCGCGAGTAGGTCGCGACGAGATCCTCGTGCACCAGCGGCAAGTACTTGCGCAGCATCGCGTACCTCGAAGCCAATTCCGTTCTCTTGGGCATTTCCTGTTTCGTCTCCCCAATTGAGCAAGTCAGGCCAGAGTCTCGCTATTGCGCTGATATTTGCCGGCCGTGATCCTCTGCACGTTCGTCGCTCCACTCAACGCTTGTGGTCACCCGCATTCTGAACTCGCGCCTGCTTGTCGGGCTTCAGAAGGCCGGTTTTGAGCCTCACGAGTTCCAGCTTGTGGAGCTTGGCGAGTTTCGAAAGCACTGCCTCTCCCCGCGGCGTCAGCGAGACAAATACATAGCGCCGATCATGGGTGTCATGCTGCGTGTAGACCAATCCGCGCCTCGCCGCCCGCTTCACAAGTTGCACGACAGAGTTATGGCGCTCTTGCAGGAACTCAGCCAGTTCGGAAATGGTCGCTGTAGGCCGGGTCGTATAGCCGGCGACGCCCAGCAACAACTGATGCTGGAGCGGCGTAACGCCGCATCTCCTTGCCGCTTGTTCACTGAAGCGCAGGAATTTGCGCAGTCTGTAACGAAACCAGGCGAGATGGTGGACGATTCTCTGAGGCCGAGCGGAATCTCCGTCTGACAAATGTTTGCTGGAAGAGAGTCGGACGTTCACAACGACCAATTATATCGCACTGTGAGACATCGCGACACGACATGTGACCATCTGTTCACTCCTGGACGCGGGCATGCGACGGGAAATCTCCGCAAGAACGCGGGCGGGGCTCGGCAAAGGAGGCGAAGGCGCGGCGCAGGTGCCGGTGGTCGCGGGGCAGCGTCCTGTTTGAACAAGACAACCCAACGAGAATGGGACACGACCCTGGGGCAGGATTCGTTCACTCCTCTGAGGCTGCAAACGACCCTCGCGGCACCCGGCGGGCGCTCTGTCCTTAGTTGGCGCCGCCATCTCGCAGGAATGGCCGGCGCTACAAAGTCCGGGACGGGAACAGAGCTTGGGGCCAAGCGGCTCGCAGAGATGAAGCACGCGATAGGGAGCATCGCGCGGGCGGGGCAAGACCCGCCCCTCCGAAGCAGGTCCGCGCTCAGAAGAGGAAGGGCCGCAGAGTTCGCCAAAGGCGCGACAGTCTGCGCTACGCAGTTGCTCAATCAACGGTGCGGCGGGAGAAGGTGCGGGGGCCGTGGTAGCGCAGGCGCAAGAAAAGGTGAAACGGGAGCGAATCGTGGAGACTGATCAACTTGAACCAGGGCGCGGTTTCCGGCGTGTAGCTGACGTCACCGTAGGTGGTGGGGCGCTCGATGTTAGGGACGGTGGAGCGTCCCAGCACTTGCAAAGCGAGGGTTCGAAAATCTTCGTCCATCAAGCGTTTGCGGAGGAGTTCGCCATAGACAGTTGGGCCGCCTTCGCAGAGCAGCGTTCGAATCGAATGGCGCTGACGGAGCAGTTTGACGGCTGCAGCGAGATCGACCCACTTGCCCCTGCCAACAGAGATGATTTTAATCTCGCCTTCACGGCCGGCGGCCTTCAAACGGGACTGCAGATTTTTTCCTCCCTGCGCGGAGGTGAGCAGCCAGGCTCGAACGCGCGGGGAGTTGAAGACAGGCAGAGAAACGTCAACATCGCCCGACGAGGTAAGAATGATGACGGTTTGCTGGCGGAGCTTCAGCGTTTCACGGCGGTAGGTCTGCAATCGCCGGTCGTCGATTCCAAAATCCCACTTGCGCGCCTCCTTCCCCGGTTCTTCTCGAAGAGTGCTGGCTCCCATCAACTGCGCATCGTGATGCGCGCGAAGGAAATCCATCAGCCAGCGATCTTCGACGTTGCGGGAGACTTCGTGGCCGCCGGTGCGTCCGCGCAATTCGCGAAACGAGGCTTTGCCGTCGAGACTCATGACGAAATTGGACGTAATATACGGACGGCCGGCGGGAAGGCGGGGAAATCCGAACGGGCCGTAGAAGCTCTTGATGTAGCGCGGGAGCGGGAAGGTGTCCTCGCTCGCGTTGTAGCAGAGATGGAAGTTCAAAACTGGCTCCGAAGACGAGAGAGTATCACTCGAATTCCATTTGTCCGAGGGTGTTTCGCCAGGTCCAGGATTCATCATGAAGACGCCGTGCGACGAGATGGCAATCGAAGCTGGTTCGGCTGCGGTCCCCTGCGCGGAAGCGGAACCGTGGATTCTCGTTGTGGCCATCCTCGGGTCGAGCATGGCGTTTATCGACAGCACGGTTGTGAACGTGGCGCTTCCCGCGATTCAAAGCGGACTTGGCGGGACGGTGACGGATATGCAGTGGGTTGTGGAATCGTATGCGTTGCTGCTGAGCGCGCTGATTTTAACGGGCGGGGCTTCCGGCGATGTGTTCGGACGGAGGCGGATGTTTTTGCTGGGCGTGAGCGTGTTTGTGACCGCGTCGGTGGCCTGCGGCTTGGCCGGCAACATTCGAGAACTTGTGATTGCGCGAGCGGTTCAGGGGCTTGGCGCGGCGTTCCTGGTGCCCGGAAGCCTGTCGATCATCAGCGCGTCGTTTAGCGAGAGCAAACGCGGGCGCGCGATCGGGACGTGGTCGGGGTTCACGGCAATCACGACCGCGGCCGGGCCGGTTCTTGGAGGATGGTTGATTCAACATGCGTCGTGGCGGTGGGCCTTCTTCCTGAATGTGCCGATTGCCACTGCTGTGATTGCGCTGACACTTCGGTGGGTCCCGGAAAGCAGGGCGGAGAAAAAGGGCGAGGAGATCGATTGGATGGGCGCGCTGCTGGCGACGGCAGGATTGACGGGAGTGACGTACGGATTCATTGAATCGTCTTCGCGGAATTGGACGAACGCGGCGGTTGGGGGTGCGTTGCTTGCCGGGGGAGCATGTCTTGTGGGCTTCTGGTACGCCGAGAAGCGCTCGGGCTCTCCGATGGTTCCGTTCGATCTGTTTCGCTCGGCGAATTTCAGCGGCGGGAACCTGCTGACGTTCTTTCTCTATGCAGCGCTGGGAATTTTCTTTTTTCTGTTTCCGCTGAACCTGATCCAGGTGCAGCACTATTCGGCGACGGCGACGGGAGCTGCTGCGCTTCCATTCATCCTGCTGATGTTCCTGCTTTCGCGGTGGTCGGGCGGGCTTGTGGCGCGGTTCGGGGCGAAACGTCCGCTGGTCATAGGGCCGCTCATCGCTGCGATTGGATTTCTTTGTTTCTCGATTCCATCGACCGGCGGCAGCTACTGGAGGACGTTTTTCCCAGGCTTCGTGGTGCTTGGTCTGGGGATGGCGGTGACGGTAGCGCCGTTGACGACAGCGGTGATGGGCGCTGCGAGCCGCAATCGTGCGGGGACGGCTTCGGGCATCAACAACGCCGTCGCTCGCGTCGCGGGGCTGCTGGCGATTGCCGTTTTGGGCATGGTGATGCTGGGGCTTTTCAGCCACTACTTGAACGGGCATGTCGGAGCCCTGGGCCTGCCGGATGAGATGTTGCGCGCGGTAAAGTTGAGCGAGATCAAACTTGCGGCGACGACGGTTCCCGACGGGCTGAATGCGGCTGCAGCGGCGAAGCTTGGCGGCATGATTGCTGCAGCGTTTGTATTCGGATTCAGGACAATCCTGTTGATCTGCGCGGGACTTTCCGTCGTGAGTTCGGGCTTTGCGTGGTGGATGTTGCGGGAAAACGATCCGAAGCACACAGGAATGGCGAGCGTACAGCCTAATACTGATTGACGCCGGGTGCGGGCGAGGAGTAGCGTCCGGCTGCCCTTCCCTCTTCACGGATGCTGACGGCGGCAGCAGCTGCGGAATTCCTACTGGCGACCAAAAAAGTCCAAGACCAGCGAATCTTTTGACTTTGGAGAGGAATCTACAAGGTTAGCAACAGCGGGAACGGCAGTTTTTTCGATTTTGGGCCAGTTTGAATTCTGACTCCTCGTGCCGCGAGCAAGGGTGTCACGAATAAGAGAATTCAAACTGGCTCGCCAACCGAACCCCAAGGACAAAGAAAAACGGCCACGTGGCGCTTGTCGGCGGGGGTGTCACGCCGTCGCGCGCGGATAAAAGCAGATCCCTCACACGATCGGCGACGCCCGCGAGCCGGGCCGCTTTCAGCGATCACGCGAATGGGTTCGGGACGAGATCGAGGATGGCGGCACGACTGTCGGCGGCGAGCCCAGGCCGGGGTTATGACCATACGCTTCAGCAGGAGCAGTGAGGATTCACAGGAGGCAACATGGCAACGACAAAAGTGGCAATCGCGCCGATGAAGGTGGCGCAGATTTCCAAAGCGGGCGGAGATTTTGAGATTGTCGAGCGGGAGATTCCCAATCCGGCGGCGGGACAAGTGCGGATCAAAGTGCAAGCGTGCGGGGTTTGCCACAGCGACGTGCTGGTCAAAGAAGGCGGCTGGCCGGGCCTTCAGTATCCGCGGGTGCCGGGACATGAGGTCGCGGGCGTGATTGACGAACTGGGCGCGGGCGTAACGGGGTGGAAGAAAGGGCAGCGCGTCGGAGTGGGTTGGTTCGGCGGCGTGGACAACACGTGCGAGTCGTGCAGACGCGGGGATTTTATGAACTGCCGCAATTTGAAAGTGGCGGGGATCAGCTATGACGGCGGATATCAGCAATACATGATCGCTCCGACCGAGGCTGTGGCGGCGATGCCAGAGAGTTTAGGTGACGCTGAAGCGGCTCCTCTGCTTTGCGCGGGGGTGACGACGTTCAATGCGCTGCGACACAGCGGCGCAGGCCCAGGGGATTTGGTTGCAGTGCTAGGCGTTGGCGGGCTGGGGCATTTGGGAATCCAGTTCGCGAACAAGTTCGGTTATCGAGTGGCGGCGATCGGACGCGGGCCGGAAAATGCGGCGCTGGCGAAAAAACTCGGCGCGCACGTTTACATTGACAGTCAAGCGACCAGGGGCGCCGAGGAGTTGCAAAAGCTCGGCGGCGCGAAGGTGATTCTGGCGACGGCGCCGAGTTCGAAGGCGATGTCGGAGCTGATTGACGGGCTCGGGCCGAACGGAAAACTGCTCGTGATCGGCGCGGAATTTACGCCGATTGAGGTTACGCCGCTACAGCTGATCTCTCGCGTTGGGGCGATTCAAGGGTGGGCGTCGGGAACGGCGATCGATTCGGAGGACACGCTGCGATTCGCGGAGCTGTCGGGCGTGCGTCCAATGATTGAGACCTATCCGCTGGAAAAAGCGGCCGAGGCGTACGCGCGGATGATGAGCGGCAAGGCGGAGTTTAGAGTAGTGCTGACGATGTAAAAGATGCGGTGCGGTGCATCGCCCGGGCGGGGGCCCTTCCTCGGCGAGGATCAACAAGCCCCGGCCCTACGGAATGCCGCTTGGGGTGGGCGACTGGCCGCCTGCGGCGGGCCTCGACGGCGGATCGAAGGTTCCTTCAACAATTCCACGAAATTCCGCATGCCAGAATGCGGCCGGCCGGACTGACATCCGTGAAGACGGATCGATTGAATAGCGGATGACCCACATGATTTTGCGTTCCATCGTTTCCTCTATTTAGGATTTCCCCGCGTGTGGACACGGTTGCAGCCCTGCTGCGTGCACCCTCAGCACGTGCGCGCCGCCCGGAAGGCTGACGCCACCCTGCCTGCTGTTGTGGAGCAGAGACACTTCGTTTAGTATAAAAGTGTGAATGTAAGCGCGACACGGGCGGAGGCGTTTGCCGATGCGGACAGGGGAGTTTCGCGGGTTGCGGCGGCGATTGGCGAGCCGGCGCGGGCGCGGATGCTTTGCTGTTTGATGGATGGGCACGCGCGGACGAGCACGGAGTTAGCGATTGTGGCGGAGGTGAGTCCGTCGACGGCGAGCGTGCATTTGCAGCGTCTGCTGGCGCAGCGTCTGGTGAGAGTGGCGGCGCAAGGCAAGCATCGGTACTACAGTCTGGAAGGGCCGGGAGTGGCGCGGATTCTGGAGGGGCTGACCGTGCTTGCGGGGGACGGAGCGCAGCGGATGAGGTTTGTGCCGAGCACCCCGAGCCGTCTGCGGGCTGCGCGGACCTGCTATGACCACATAGCGGGGACGCTGGGGGTGGCGGTACACGACAGGATGACGGAATTGGGTTGGTTGGCGCGACAGGACGCGACGCACGGCACGACATATGACCTGTCGTCTGCGGGAATCAAGGCGCTGGGGGCGCTAGGGGTGGACGTGGAGGGCGGGAGGTCTCTACGGCGGCGGTTTGCGTTTGCGTGTTTGGACTGGAGCGAGCGGCGGCCGCACCTCGGAGGCGCGCTGGGCGCGGCGTTGCTTCGAGTGGCGCTCAAAAGAAAATGGGTGGTGCAGGATTTGGACAGCCGGGCGTTGGAAGTGACTCGTTATGGAAGGCGAGAGATCGCGAGCAGGTTTGGAGTGCGGGTATAGATCGAAAGCCGGACACTTCGCGAAAGACGCGAATCTCCGCACTGCACAATTCCTGCTGCGCGTGAACGGGCGCAGCCTTCGCTGGCCAGGGTAAATAACGAGCGCCCCTACGAAAACACCTGCGCTCAAAAAAGACCGGTGTGGGGCACTCGCCAAAGGAGATTCCTCACCCGGCCTGAGGGCGGCCGTGTGGCGGCAGACCAGAGGTCGCAGAAGGTCGGACCACACGCGAAGGTCTGCGCTCGACACCCGTCCCCGCAAAGCCGTTTGATGTTAGGAAGGGCACAAGGCTGGCGCCGTAAAGCCGCCCCTGCAAAACCGTGAACACGAAAAGCCGCAGAAGTTCGCAAAAGATGCGAACCTCTCGACTACAAAAGCGAAGCTACGCGGCGGAGGCGGCGGAGGAGTTGCGCTGAAGTTCGGCGAGGACTTCGCGGAGGGCGCTGATCATCTCGTCGCGGGAAATCTGGCTGCGGTTGAACTGGATACGGAGATGATATGAGTGGTCGGACGAGTGATAGTCGTAGATGAAGGGGCGAGGGCGCGGGTCGGTTTCGTTCTGGCGAACGCGGCGAGCCTCGTCGCGCGTGAGACCGTGGTCGGCGATCTGCAGGACCATGTCGTGCATCTTCTTTTCGTTGGGCTGACGCGCGACTTGAAGGAGAAGCGATTTGGAGACAATGCCCTTCTCCACGCAGGTCTTGCGAATCGAGTTGGGAATGGTGCGAATCGAAAGACTCTCGGTGACGGAGGAGCGCGCACGGCCGATTTTCTTGGCGATGTCGTCGTGAGTGTAGTCGAATTGCTCGGCGAGGCGGTAGAGGCCGTCGGCTTCTTCGAAGGCGGTCAAATCTTTGCGCTGCAAGTTTTCGATGAGGGCGATTTCGAGAGTTTCTGCGTCGTCAGCGATTTTTTCGATGCACGGCAATTCGGAAAGCCCAGCAGCCTGCGAGGCGTGGTAACGGCGCTCGCCGGAGATGATGTAGTAAGTATCTTCGCGGGGCATGTAGCGCACGAGCAAAGGTTCGAGAACGCCCTTTTCGCGCACCGATTGCGTGAGCTCGGAGAGATCGCCGAGGGCTTTGCGGGGCTGGTCGGGATTCGGATGAATCTTGGAAATGGGAATCATGCGGCCAACCGATGCGCCGCTGAAACTGGTCAGAGTTTCGACGTAATGCGCGTCATGCCGCATCTTGAGAGTGACTGGCAACCCGATCCGCTTCGACACGTTGGATAACCTCCATAGAAAGCTTCTTGTATTCTTCTGCGCCCGGGGATTTGGGGGCGAAACTGAAAATGGTTTCCTTGTAGGCCGGGCTTTCCTCGAGACGGACGTTTTTGCTGATACGCGTCTTGAAAAGGGCGTCGCCGAAGACGGCGCGGATCTGTTCGTGCGTGTCGCGGGAAATGTTGGTGCGGCGATCGAACAATGTGATGACGACGCCGAGCACTTTGAGATTGGGGTTGGGGCGTGAGCGAATGCGCGCGTAGGTTTCGAGAAGATCGTCGGTGCCTTCGATGGCGAAATAGGCGGCTTGAATCGGGACCATCAAATGTGTGGCGGCGACGAGCGCGTTGACGGTGAGGATTCCGAGGGCCGGAGGCGTATCCATGACGATATATTCGAAATCCTTGAGAACGGGTGTGAGCGAGTCCTTTAATTTGTAAGGGGCATCGAATTGCCCGGCCAGCTGCTGTTCGAGGCGCGCCAGAGAAAGCTTGGCGGGCGCGATGGAGAGATTGGCGTGCTTGGTGGCGCGAATGACTTTGGACATTTCCGGGGACTGGCCGGTGAAAATGTCGAACATGGAGACTTGGATGTCCGCCGGATCGAGAAAAGCGATGGAAGCGTTCGATTGTGGGTCGAGATCGATGAGGAGGGTTCGTTTTTTTCGCAGCGCGATGGCTGCTGCGAGATTGATAGCGGTGGTCGTTTTTCCGACGCCGCCCTTCTGGTTGGCAATCGCGAGAATGCTCGTCAAACGGCTGCCACTCCTTTGGCAACGGCAGGCCAATATGTAGATGGACTCCGCCGCCTCGCACAATAAGTTGGCGTAAATGTAGTGGAAGTGGAGCACGGGATGCAAGGGAAAAGTGAAAAATGACGCTAGAAAAGGCGAAAGGGGGCCGTTACTACCTCAGCGCAGGAAGATGTTGCCGGACCCGGGAACGCCAAAATAGCCGTTTGTGCCGTTCGATGGTCACAGCTTCCCCGGCAATCGCGCGCGAAAACGTGCGGGAGTCGACACGAGAATCCCCGGACCAGGCCGGAACAAATGTAGGCTTTGCGCAGCATGGGGCCTCATTGGTCAGCCGCTCTAGCACAGTGCTTCGCAACGGAAGGAAGCATAGGCAGAAAAAGAACGCACAAACCGGAGGTCAGGGGAAAAGCCTGGTCGAGGGGCGGGTAGACAACATCGGCGAGAAACCGCCCAGTGTGCCGGGCGCGAGGAGAAGCGAATAGTGGCCGAGGGTGATCGTCACCTGCCGGACGGGCAGAGGTCCGGGCCAGACCGAGGCCAAGGCCGCGCTCTCTGACGAACTGAAGCGATCAAGCATGGCGAACCGCTTTGCTCTGGCTTATGCGCTTTCGCGAAAGGCGCAGCGCCGGACCTCGGGCGCCGTGCCGTGAAATTAACCTACCGAGGAAAAAAAGCTCAGGCTCTGAGGCTCAAGATGCGGGCACGGGCCCCGTTTGGCCGATTCGCGGGGAGCCGCTTGACAGGAGAGAACGGCGGCGCATATAGTCGCGCGCAAAATTCCCCCTGGAGGTGAATCCTATGCGTCATAGTTTTTTGCTTTTCGTACTGCTCGTGACACCGAGCGTGACGGTCGCTCAGGCACCGGTATGTTCTGAACAGAAGATTCAAGCCGCTGTTGAGAGAGCGAGCGCAAAATATTCCGATGACAGTTTTTTCTGGAGCGGGGCGTTTGACAAACCCTTAATCGGCAAATCCGAGGAGGATGCGGGGCTCAGGAAAGCGGAAGTTGACGAACCCAGAAAGAACCAAACCGGCGCCGATCATCCGCAGCGAATCGTTGTGGCCAAGTCTGGGGACATGGCCTACGAGTACGGCCGGGGCAGCGTGAGCTACGAAGTGCAGAAAACGGGGAAGCATGTCACGTTCGAGGTCGCCTATCTTCGCGTCTGGAAGTCCGCGGGCGGCGAATGCAAAGTCGCGGCATACATGGTCAAACCCATCGAAAGCACGATCCAAGAGAAATAGGTCTAAGCAAGAAATGAGGGTTCGATGGCGCGAGGCGCCCGGCGTCAATAGGAATGACCTCCCCCGGGCGGTGCGCTCTCACAGTGGCGCCCATTCGAACGGGAACAGTTTCCCCGCGGCGACGGCGTCGAGTTTTATGCCCGCAAGTTCCCCAGCCTTTGCCAGCGCCGGATCGAGCCCGGCAGCGAGGTCTGCGCCCGTCGGCAGAACAGTTATGTCCGGCGTCACCCCTAGTCCTTCGAGGCTCTTGCCGTCAGCCATGATGAGGTTGGCGTCGGTGATCGCGACGCCATAGAAAATCTCGACGTCTGCACCCATCTGTTCGGGATAGAAGAGTGACTCCATCACCGCCCCGGCGGTCCGATCACCGACTACGATTCCACGATGCTCGAGCTGGACGGTTCGCGCAAAAAGCTCCGCGGCGGAAGCCGAACGACTGTCGACCAGAACGATCAGCTTGCCGCTGAAGGCATCCTTCCCGCGCGTCCTGGCTATCTGTGGCTTCTGCGGCTTTCGCGATACACGGGACGAAATTGTGACATCGCGGTCCATTACATCACCGACCATGCGTTCGAGCGTCGCGACACTTCCCCCAGGATTCCCGCGCAAGTCCAGGATCAACGCCGGGTGTTTCCGCGCCTTATCCATTGCCCGGTCCACTTCGGCATCCGCCAGATCAAATTCAGGCATCTTCCAGATCATAGCGGCGTCCTGTTCTGCCGAACGCTGACGCAAAAGATGTTCCGCAGCTTCCTGCTGCAGAATCAGATTCTCGATGTCCATCCCTCCGTTGAACATCGTCAGGTTTAACATCCGCTTGTCCACAAGGAATTTTGTTTTGACGAGCTCCTGGCGCTCCTTCCCCGCTGGGTCACGCAGGTCCAACGGTATGTCGCCTTGCGGAGCCAGTTGATAAATAAAATAGCTGAGACTGGAGTAGTCTTGCCGGTTCACATCGTAACGACCCAACTTCAGAATTTGATCGCCGGAATGCAGTTTTGTTGCCGCGTCGGAACCGGGACGCACTTCGACGATGTAAGCTTGGTCGCCGATCATCTGCATGCGAAATCCATAATCGAAGCGAGCCGGTCGTGAAGGCGGAATGAAATAGGTGTGCGAATCGTGTAAGAGGTCAACATATGCGGCTATCGTCGTAAACGCGGCATCCAGGCTCTTGGCTTGCTTAATCCTGTCTAGGTATTCAGTGTAGCGGGCATCGAGATCAATGCCGTGGTAAGAAGGGTCGTAGTAGTGCTTTTTCACGTCATCGCGGACTGTCTGCAACATACTCTCCGCGCGGCCGCGGTCTAGATTTGAGATTTGCTGTTGCGCCCCTAGGGTCCTCGCAAGTCCCACGGTCAACAATGCTGCTGCAGCCAGGAAGGAAGCGGCTAGGCTCGGCTTCATAGGACCTCCCGAGAACGGTTGTATATGAGCTAAGTGTCGCGAAGTATACAGACGGAGCATTGTTCCTACAAGAGTCTCAGTCCAACATGGTCCAACATGGCTTTCGCCGAAACATTGGCAAGCGTTGAGTCAGGCCGAGTGGCCTGAGGATGGCCATAAGACTGACGCCCAACGTCGACATTTTCTGTCACTTGGAGGAACCATTCCGCGGCGCTTTCTATTCGTTCCCAATTGGAGATCCTGAAGGGAGAATTGGGCCAATTAGTAAGTCTATTGGGGTCAGTACGATGGCCGGCATGGCCGCACAAAACGATGGGTCGGATCTCGTGGCCACTTAACTGCATGTCTGTCCATAGCACTGAGGCGACGATTTCCAGGGAAGACGGCGTCGAAGGCTTTCAACGATTTAAGGAGAGGATATGAAAAGGGATGCGAAGGGCTTTTCGCTAATTGAGTTGCTGATCGTGGTGGCAATCATCCTGATTATCGCCGCGATTGCAATTCCAAACTTGCTCCGTTCGAAGATGGCTGCGAACGAAGCGTCTGCCGTAGGCACAGTTCGTACCGTCGTTACGGCTGCGATTACGTTTAACTCGACGTATTCGGACGGTTTTCCTCCGACGCTGACGGTGATGGGTCCGGCACCGGCTGCCGGCGCGACTTGCAACGCAGCAGGGTTGCTCGACCCCGTGCTGGGCGTCGCGGCTC
>DASYZX010000006.1:0-60754 GCA_035945715.1 Candidatus Acidiferrales bacterium | reverse complement strand
GCCCCAGGCGTGGTACGCAGCGTATGCGCCTCCGGAAATTCCCCCGACGGGGACATGGACATTGCGGTTCGGCATGGCAAGAGCCTCCTCCAGTAGTTTACAGCAATTGCCATAAATCGGAAAGCAGTGTTATCTTATAGCAAAGGAGCACCCTATATGGCAACTGCAAAGACGGCTTGGTTCGGAAACAGTAAGGACCGACTGGACGCCGTGCTGCTTGAGGTCTGTGAAGAGGTGCAGCTTGCCAGAACGCGATACGATCTGGCGGTCGAACGACACGGCACGGTGAACCGGTTGCTGGAGAAGGTCGGCAGTCCTTTTCAATTTGTCCGCCCAAGAATTTTTCCGCAAGGCTCGATGGCGCTCGGCACAACGTGCAAGCCTGTCGAAGGGCCTCACGATCTCGACTTTGTGCTTCAAATTGATGCTCCGCTCTGGCACCGGCATCCACTGGCCGGGCTTCAGGCGTTGTACGAATTTCTGAAAGGAACATTTTGAGGAAGCGGCGCTTCGATTCGATTGTCCTGTGTGTACCTTGGCGAGTTCGAGATTCGCGAGGTATGCGTCTACTTCGTCCTTGATGACTTTCCGTCCGGTGAACTCGACCGTGCTAGGTTGTCCGGGGGCCGCGGCACCCAGACTCCTGCCAGAGAGCCGGGCGTATTCCATTTGATTGAGCCGCAGTAGCCGCTTGCGCTGGGCCTCTAGCGCATCCGTGCCAACTTCGATCCAGCGATTGTTGAAGCCCAGAAAATACCTTCCCTCGGTATGTTTTTCTTCGACACCACCGACGAGCACCACGTTGGGTTTGATCTTGCCGTTCGGATGGAACGCCGCTTTGCAGTAGCGCCAGCCTTTGTCCGTCCGAACGTATTTGTAGATGGTGAGCTTCGCCACTGAAATTCCCCGATTCGTCTAAATACTGCGCGGCAGACTTTTTCAAGCGATTTCGAGGAATTTCTTAGGAAGCGTCTTAGGAAGGATTCCAACCCACTGAAAACAAAGAACTGGCGGAGAGGGGGGAGTCTAGTCCATAGAAATGACGGTTTGCCTAGGTTTGCAGAGGTTTGCCGTGCTACATATCGCTAAACTCCGGATTCCATTTCGGGCAAATCGCTGAGCACAAGGAATTTGTCGGCGTGAAATTCGCAGGATGATAGAAGCATGGAACGGGAATTCGCTGCTCCACAGTAGCATGAACAGTAGCACGCCGCTTTTGCCGCGGGCCGATTACGGTGGCTCCTGCCTCGGCTCGGGCAGGTTTCCACAAGATCCCTACCCGTGAAACCCGATCCGTTTGGTTGTTTTGCCAGCGGCTCCATCAGCTGCCGAATCGCCTCAAAAATCGCGCTTACGAGGACGGCGCGCTTGCTCCGCAGCACGCTGGAAACATGGCCACGCCTCGTTTGGTGAAAGCGTAAGGCGCGGCTCGTCGTGCAACACCCCACTAGGTGGCTATGGCTTACGCGCCATTATGTCGGTACGGATTGCGTCGAGGTAGTCCCGAGCCGCCTGTAGAGCCGCCTTGGCGTCCTGTTGAGAAACAAATCCGGTATCCGAGTAGAGTGCCAAGTTTCTCTTGCGCCTCAGACGATCGAGAACTGACACCAGGAGAGCGTGTTTCTTGTCAATGCGCGAGCGCACGAATTCGATGATCGCTATGTGATGTCCAGGCTGCATTCTGGCGCGGAATCCGTGGCTGAACATGAAGCCCAAAGACGCTTTGAGCATCGCCTCGTAGGATTGTTCAAGGCAGGCTTCTTCGTCGAGATCAAGAATTTTTTTGGCGGCAGCAAGCTTTTTTTTCGGCGCTTAGCAGGAAACGCTCGATTTGCATCCAGTTGATAGGGTGCGGTTTGAGTTTCTTCATGCTGCACCGATGAGACGGATACGTTTGTTGTGCCAAACGCTATCGAGAAATGAGTCCTTGCGAGCACGCCGCAGCCTGAGTTCTTTTGACGTCAGGACGGTATAGTTTATCTCACGCCCGAGCCGCCGTTCGAGTTTTCGGGCAACCTCCGCGAGGATTTCTTCTCTAGGTTCGCCGATCACGAGGACGTCGATATCACTGGTGGCATCCTGCTGGTTTCGGGCGAACGATCCGTATAAGTACGCTTCCTCTATGCCCTTGACCTTCTTAAGGAAGTCGGTTAGCACCGGAACGGCACCAACCGTCTTTGCCACAATACTGCGCACTTCATTGAACAAGGGATACCCGCGGTTCAGTTGGAAGTACTTTTGCCGGCCGCTCACTTCAGAACGAAAGAGACCTTCGCGCTCCAGGCGGCCTAGTTCTTTCGATAAGTTGGATGGGTCGACGTTAAGATGTTTAGCCAAATCCCGCACATGAAGCCGGGCCGTGGGGTTCGTGAAGTAATAAGCTAGCAGCCGTCGGCGGGTCGCGGAGCGTAATTCAAGCATGGTCTGAGCGTACCACATATATGGTAGCTATCTACCACACAAAACGAGGCGGATCATTCTTATTGGATAATTTGGTTATGGCGGAGAGGGGGGGATTCGCTAGATGCTTGCTGCTGCTTGCGACACCCTGACGGGCTTTTGCAAGGAATTCCCAACGCCTTCTGTAAAATGGAATTAGGAACACCCCCAAGATTGCCCCGATTTGGTGAGGTCTCTGCAAGCTCTTCAAAACGGCTAATTCCGGCGATTTCTGTATCATGATACAGTCAGACAGCCAAACAAAACCTCACAATACTCCCGTGAGATGTCAGGCGTTAACGTCGCGGAGTTCTACGTTACACTTTTCCACTGGGTACCACCCTCATCGCCGCCCAGAGGAATGTTGCGTGGACATACGTCGGTGCGACGACGGAAGAACAGCAACCACAGTTCCACTGAGGAGAGGTGGCCGAGAGGCTGAAGGCGGCGGTTTGCTAACGCTAAATCGCTACTTCTCTAACTGAAACAAAATTCAACTAAATCCCTTTGGCAGCCGTCAGATACATCGAATTTGAGTTTTCTGTATTTTGCTGATTTTTTCGTGTTTTGCGCGGTTTATTGTGACAATTTCGTGACAGTCGGCTCATTCTCAACAACCCACGCTTGACTGTCACACGCGCAGGCTATCGACTGTCTGACTTCTCCCCTCGCCAGTGGTCCCAGTAATTCGATTCTCTATTCATCTCGGGAGGCGAGGCTGCGCCATTCAATCTTTGCTTCCGCCTATGCCAAACGGCCACGCTGTAAATCAGCTGCGTATAGATCAGCCAATTCGAGACTGCCGCGAGAACGATGTATCCTTCCCCGTGCACCGACTTTAGGGTAGCCGGAGCGAACATCAAGACTCCTGGGAATATCAGAAAAAAGCCTATATCCCGTATGAGGGGATAGTAATTGAAAAGCAGAAATTGGGCCTTAAAAAGCACAGTCCAAGCGGCACCCATTATAGCTGCCGTGAGCAAGGCAGTTTTCACCCAAGTGCGAAATGCACTAAAGCGGTGTATAGGTTCGGTGTGCATAGCGCCTTCCGTGCGTTAGGGTCCTACGAACCGGAGGTCTCCACGCCAGCCATTGCGGATGGGGCTGTTCCGTTTTTCGGTTTCGGTTTTTTCTGTCCCCGTTTCTTTCGTGCTTCCTTTAGAGCATCTTGGTACCTTAGCCATAGCATTCTTGCTTCCTCTTCTGCGCGATGTTGAGCAGCAAAGGCCAGCATTGAGGCAACTCCCTCCATGGCCCCATGATACATGAGGCGCATATTTTTCCCGGTCGGCCCGGATAGATCGTTTCCATGAACAACATCAAAGGGGGCATCTGCCCCATGCCAGTTTTGAAAACCGGCGTGTTCCGGGGAGTATTCGTCTGTAACAGTGTGTAGGGCCTCGCCAAAAAAATATAGAGCCTTAGGAGCGTTCAAGGTCTCTCGCACGCTTTCTTCGGCTGGGCTCGACGCACTGTCCTCCCAGGCGAGTTGTGCAGCAACAGCTTGGTTGATATTCGTGTCTATAAAGTTTGCAGCATCCGTCATTGCTTGGGCTTGGCAGTTCTTTCCACCACAGTCTGGATTTGTCATGCCATGCTTGGGAGCTCCTTGCTCGGTCTGATCTTCATCGACGTAAGCGCTGGCCTGTTTGAGGATTGCTCGGTCGCCGTCGGACATAAAGCTGAAAACGTCATTGATGATTCGGTCGTGCTCAAATGGTAGCCATTTTCCGTTCGTGTCGATATCCGTCGACGGGTTATTCAGAACATACGTGTAGCGATTCCAAGTTTGAGGATTAGAGGGCGTAACGCTCAGGATGGTCGGGTCTGGCGACATGAAACGACCTATGTTTGAACTATAGTATCTAGCACCGAAATCGTCCAGGCCGGATTCCGAGTCGCGCTGCTTGCCGGTAAACTTATGAATAGGGTTGCTTGTGTTGGTAAAGGCATTCTCGCGTCCAAAAGGGTAAAAGTCGGCATCATAGCTTAGAGAGGCGCTGCTTGCCCCTGAAGCAACCTCCTCCACCTTCCGCGAAGACCCCAGATGGTCGTCAAAGTATGCGAATGTGTTGCCTGAGGGATCGCGACGTGCAATCCTCTGTCCGCCGAAGAACACATAATCGTTTGTCAGTCCGCCTGACAGGCTTGTCTCTTCCAGTGGGTCTCCGGACACGCCGTACCAATAAAGTGTTCCGTTATTTTTCTCGACGCGGTTGCCATCTCCGTCGTACGTGTAGTTTACGCCAGCAGTGGATGTCATCTCGTTCTCTGCGTTGTAGGTGTAGGTGGTGTCAATGCTCATGAAATGCCCATTTTTATTGATGTTTTTGGGGGTATCAAAATCTGGCGGAGAGGGGGGGATTCGAACCCCCGGTAAGGCTTTTGGCCCTACAACGGTTTAGCAAACCGCCGCCTTCAGCCTCTCGGCCACCTCTCCGAAATGAACGACTTACTGCATTGTAGCTTAGGACCAGATTTTGTGACAGTGCGCTCTTTACCTCATCATCGTGAGGCGCCACCCGGGCGCAAGAGCCCAGTTGCTTTTAGTCTTGCTGATCGCTGTCCGAGACGCCGCCTGGGCTCTTGATCGTATAGTCGGGCCAGCAGCCGAGCGATTCCGGATCCGCGTCGAAAACTTCCGCACCGCGGATGGTAGTTGAGCCGTCGGGTTCGACGAGCACAGAACCGCCAAACGGGCCGTTGCCGTAATAGCCGATGCCGGCGCTCTGCGCGATGCCGCCGCGACCACCACGCTGTTGGGGTTGCGTCTCCGGCGCAAAGGGAAAGCGAGGATTGAGGGCCGTGGCGATGCTGTCCTGGTCGGCTTCGAGATGCGCACGCGTCTCTGCGTTGGCGGCCTTGGGCAGAGCCGCAGCGATCTCGCCATTGAGAGCGTTGAGCTGAGCGCGAAGCAACGCGCAGACGTCGCTCATGCCCGTGATGCGCTCGTTGATTTTGACGGCGAGGTCTTCGATATAGCCGTCTTGTAGGTTCCGGCGATACGCGTCAATGGTGACCGACGGATCGTTCAATTCGCTCCAAATGCCGTGGCGGACGTCGCTCAAGAAATCGGCGGGAGCATAGGCTTTGGAGCCATCCTGGGCTTGAATTTCGATCATGCGCTGAATGCGCTGGTCCTGAAACAGGCGATTGAGAACAGACAGCTGGCTGATGCGAACGCGGTCCATCACACCGTCCGGTTCGAACATGCGGGAAACCTCCGGATGGATGAGGAAGGCTGGGGTGCGGAAGGCGTTGTCGTTGAGATAGCGCACGGCCGCCAGTTGCCGTTCACGCGAAGTGGGCGTGAATTGAACGCCAGTTTGGCCAACGTGCTTGTCCTGGGAGTCGACGCCGCCGACGATGACGGCGACGTGACCCATTTCGAGCACCCATTGGCCCAAGATGCGGCCGTAAACTTCCTCAAGGTCTTCATAGGTTTCGCCGGATTTTGCCGTGGTGGCTTTTACGAGCATGTTATCCATCACGCGCTCGAGGTTGTTCATGCCGAGCGAGGTTGCCGTAACGGCGTCAATGTCTCCGACGGCTTCGGTGTTCTCGCCGGGGTCGGAGCCGTTGGCATGGTCCGTCGAAAAGCGATAATACGGGACGCGATCTTGTTCGGCGGACCATTTGTCCAAAGCCGGCTTCTCATCGTCCGGCGTGTGCGCCCCGGGAATTGGCGCGTAGCCCCAGTGGGTTGCCCAGATATCATAGGGGCCGATTTTGGGGACGAGGTCTTCGGCGGCGATGTGATCGCCGGGCTGCGCGACGTAATTGAAGCGAGAATAATCCATCAGCGTGGCGACGTGCCCATTCTGGTGAACCCACTTCGGGTCGCGGATCTCCGCAATGGTGTAGAGCGAACTGGATTTCATGTTGTGCTCGAAACCGAGCGTGTGCCCGACTTCATGCGCGACAACGTATTGAACCAGACGACCCATGAGGTCATCCGGCAACGGAAGAGTATCCGCGCGAGGATCGAGCGGTCCGGCCTGGATGAAATACCAATCGCGCGCGAGATTCATGACGTTGTGAAAGATTTCAACGTCGGCGTTTAGAATTTCACCGGTGCGTGGGTCGGTGATGCTCGGCCCAACCGAGTTCTCCGTCGTCGAAGGCAGCCAGCGAATCACCGAATAGCGCAGGTCCTGGGGGCTCCAGCTGGGATCTTCCTCTTTCGTTGGCGCGTCCTTGGCGAGGATTGCGTTGCGGAAGCCCGCTTTCAAGAACGCGGGTTGCCAGCTCTCGATGCCCTTGCGAACGTATTGGCGCCACTTTTCAGGCGTCGCAGGATCGATGTAGTAAACGATAGGCTTGACCGGATCAGAAACCTCCGCGTTGGGATCTTTTTTCTCCAGACGCCAGCGCGTGATGTAGGTGCGGGTGACGGCCTTCTGCTCGTCGCGGCCGAAATCCTCCTGGTGAATGGTGAAGTAGCCGACGCGATCGTCAAACAGGCGCGGCATCATGGGGTTCTCGGGGAGCTTCAACATGCTGTAGTGCATGACGACGGTGCCAGTCGGGCCTCTCATGCCCTGTGGCCCGAAGCGGCCTCCGGGGCCCGGTGTAGGTGCTGGACCGCCGCGACCACCCGCGCCAGGTTCCTCGGTACGAGCGGTGAAGGTTTCGGTGACCTCGGTTTCAACGTTGGTCGGGAAGGCGAGGACTTGATCGATGTAGGAACGGCTCGGGTCCATGGCATTGGCGCGCAGGCGCGCGCGCGGACTGAATTCGGGGACCTCCGTCAGGAACAGGCGCGAAACATCGATGACTGGAGCGTCGTTCGGGCTGAAAGCGGCGATGGGAAAAGCCATGAGTATCGTGTCCTCGTTAGAGGCATTGACCGCGCGGGATATTGGCTTTGACGGATCGGCAACGATGTCGTAGAGCACGCTGCGCAGATAGACAGTATTGTCGCGGCGCTCCCATCGGACGACGTGGTCTGCGTCATAGTCGCCGCCATAGCCGACGCCGAACGTCGTCTTGGCGATGAAACTCATCCACAGAAAATCCTTGTTCAGTTCAGAGGCTGGGATCTCGAAATAATAGTTTGTTGCGCCTGTGACTTTATTCTTTACTTCGTGGGTGATGAAGACGCCGTTCATGGTCTTGGCGTCGGCGGTGATGACCTCGTTATACGGACGCGGCAGCTGTGACTGCGCAGCAGCTCCGCGGCCTTGGCGTCCGCCGGCGGGAAACTGCGGTTCCTCCTGCGCAACGGCAGTAAAGCCAATGGAGAACACGACAAGGAGCAATGCGAGCGACTTCGCAAACAGTTTCATGTTGATCACCCTCGAAATGAACGATCTCCCTCGCCGACAGAGCCACCACAGCTCAGAAATCTCCGGCGATGAACGTGCAGCATGTTTTCAGACGTTTCAACTGATGTTTCGGTTTCGTAGCGGCGTAATGCTGGTAAGGGCTAGGAAAAAGACAGGGCCGATGTAGACTGTGCGTCTGGCCAAGAGTCAGCGATGCGGATTCCGGCCAGGGAATGAGAAAACAGAATTGAATACGCCAGCCACGGAATATGCCACGCGGAAGAACGCGCGTCTGGAAGTGCGCGCTGAGCGAGAACGCACGCACATCCGGACAGGAAACTGTAAATTGCTTGTCCTCGTGGCGGGACTGGTTTTGGCGTGGTTTTCGGTGGCGCGACATCGCGTGTCGCCATACTGGCTGCTCGTCCCGGTGGTCACCTATGTCTCCCTTGCCGTATGGCATGAAGTGACGATTCGTGCGCGCAGCCGGGCGGAGCGGGCTGCCGCATTCTACGAACGGGGGCTGGCAAGAATCGAGGACCGCTGGAGCGGAACTGGAGCGACCGGAGAACCGTTTCGAGATGCACGACATATTTACGCCGATGACTTGGATATTCTCGGTCGCGGCGGGCTTTTTGAACTATTGTCGCTCGCGCAGACGCCGATGGGCGAGCAGTGCCTGGCGAATTGGTTAATGGCACCGGCGATGGTCACGGAAATACGTGAAAGACAAAGGATTGTGGCAGACCTTCGAGAGAAGTTGGACCTTCGCGAAAACACATCGATGCTCGGGGCGGGCTTGGTGGGGGCGTTGGATGCGCGAGCGCTCATGTCCTGGGCGCAAGGATCGCCGAAACTCGCGCATGTTTTTCTGCGGCTGATTGCTGCGAGCCTTGCGGTGCTGCAGATCATTGCCACCGTCGCTTGGGTGCGGGCCGGAACGTATGTCCCTTTTTTCATCGTGCTGATGGCGAACACAGCGGTCTATTCGTGGTTGCGCAAGAGCGCTGACGCCGCGATTTCGACCGTCGGCGCAAACGAAGATGCGCTCCTCATCTTCTACAAAATACTCCAGCAGATCGAAGAGGAACAATTCGCGTCGGAGAAGCTGAGTCGTTTCCAGCGGGAGCTGCGCAGCGGCCCCGAACCGGCGTCGCGAAGCATCAAGAAGCTGGCGCATATCGTGAATTGGATCGACGCGCGGGATAGCCTGCTCATGAGGGTCATCGATCTTCCCTTGCTGTACACCATTCAAGTGGGGCTCGCGGCGGATTTCTGGAGAAAGCGGAACGGGTCGAGGATGCAGTTCTGCATTGATGCCGTCGCGGAGTTTGAAGCGCTGCTTTCGCTCTCGGCATACGCGTACGAGCATCCGGCCGATCGCTTTCCGGAATTCACCGAGCCCGGCAAGTCGCGGGCTTTTCTGGACGGCGAGGAACTCGGACATCCATTAATCGCTGCTGCGAAGTGCGTCCGAAACTCGGTGCTTCTGAGCGAAGGAACACGAGTGCTGCTCGTAAGCGGCTCGAATATGTCGGGCAAGAGCACATTATTAAGAACGGTCGGCATCAATGTGGTGCTGGCGATGGCGGGAGCACCAGTGCGAGCGAAGGCCATGCGACTGTGTGCGATGGCGCTCGGTACGCGGATTCGCAGCACGGACTCGCTTCAGGAGGGAAGATCAAACTTCTACACGGAAATTCTGCGGATCCGGCAGGTGGCGGCGCTCTCCGAAAAGAATGAACCACTCCTGTTTTTGTTCGATGAACTGCTGGAAGGAACGAATTCGCACGACCGGCAGATTGGTTCGGAAGCGCTGCTGCGGGCGCTCCTCGAGCGGGACGCAATTGGCATGGTGACGACGCACGATTTGGCGCTCACGCGAATCCAGGCGACGCTCGACGGAAACGTTCGCAACGTTCACTTCGAAGACCAAATCGTCAGCGGAGAAATGAGTTTTGACTACAAATTGCGCGACGGCATTGTGCCCAAAAGCAACGCCCTCGATCTGATGCGCTGGATAGGACTGAAAGTGTGAGACGTGCGACCCGCTGGCGGGCCTGCCGCACGGAAACAAGTCCGGCTCGACGACACTTCCATTTAGTGAATCCAGTCCCAAAGTGAAAATGCTTCCCGTTGCGGCATGCTGGAACGCTGGCGAGCATGCCAGCGCCATGCCGTTGGCGACGCACCCTATCCGACGAATGCGGGGCAGGCCACAATCGCACTTAATGCGCTGCGCGGACGAGAATTTCTATGTCGTCAAATTTCAAAACAACCCGCAAGGTTGGCGCATTCTGGCGAACGAATACGAACGGGGCGAGAGAGCGATCCCGCCCCGCGGAGAGACCGGCTGGGGAACTTAGAGGATGCTTTCCGTCCAGTTCTCGAGGAAGTGCTTGATTTTGCCCATGAA
The DNA here is from genome assembly GCA_035945715.1 of Candidatus Acidiferrales bacterium. Lineage (GTDB taxonomy): Bacteria > Acidobacteriota > Terriglobia > Acidiferrales > UBA7541 > DAHUXN01. The sequence goes on along the minus strand of DASYZX010000006.1, from coordinate 50,632 downwards.
CTGGTGCGCGATAGCGCCATCAACGACGCGATGGTCGTAGCTCAGAGTCAAATAGACCATGGAGCGAATAGCGATGGCATCGTCTACAACAACTGGTCTTTTCTCGATTGTGCCCAGACCCAGAATCGCGACGTTGGGCTGGCTGATCACCGGCAGCCCCATCAAGCCGCCGAACACGCCGGGATTGGTGATCGAGAAGGTGCCTTCCTGCACTTCTTCGGGCTTGAGGCGTTTCGCGCGAGCGCGTTCCGCCAGATCGTTGATGGCGCGCTGAAGGCCGAGAAAATTCTTTTCTTCGGCGTTTTTCACCACCGGCACAATCAGGCCCCAATCGAGAGCGACCGCGATGCCGATGTTGCATTCGCGATGGAACACGATATTGGTTCCATCGACGGATGAATTCACCGTCGGAAATGTGCGAAGGCCCTCTACGGCAGCGCGAATAAAGAAAGGCATGAAGGTCAGCTTCGAACCGGTGGTACGTTCGAACTCCTCCTTTTTCTGATTGCGCAGCTTGACCAGTCCGGTCAGGTCCGCTTCGTCTATGGAGTAGACGTGGGGCGACACGCGCTTGGACATGACCATGTGCTCGGCGATTTTCTGCCGCATGACACTCATAGGTTCGACGCTGTAGTTTCCGAAGTACATGCGCTCGCGCGGAACGCCCACCTCAAGAGCGCCGCGAATCTGGCCTCCAGACGGCGGAGGTGGAGCTGTGGCGGGGTGCTGCGCAGGAGGTGCATAGGAAGACGCGGGCACCTGCCGACCGGCGGCGCCCCCCTCCATCGCCGATAAAATATCCTTCTTGCTTACTCGTCCGCCGGCGCCCGTGCCCGGGACTTGCGTCAAATCAATGTTGTTTTCCTTTGCTAAACGCCGCACGAGCGGAGAACTCCGGACCTTCTCAGTTCCGGGACGTTGTGGCGGAGCGGCAGCACCTGTCGCGGCAACAGGGCGCGGCGCGGGAGCTAGGGGTTGGGTGTCAACTGCTTCTGAAGCGTCGGCTTTCGCTACCTCCCGCTTGGTCGGAGCGGAAGCGGGAGACGGCTTTTCGTCCTCGCGCTGACGGGCTTCCTGTTTCGCGGGCTCTTGCTTGGCAGGCGCTGGCGCGGATGAGGCTGCGCCGCCGGCCCCGTCGATTACGCCGACCACGGTTTGAATGGGAACGGTCTGGCCCTCGGACACCTTGATCTCTTTGAGCACGCCGGCGGCGGGAGATGGAATTTCCGCGTCAACTTTGTCGGTCGAAATTTCGAAGAGAGGCTCGTCGCGTTCGACCTTCTCGCCCGGCTTCTTCAGCCATTTCGTGATGGTGCCCTCAAAAATGCTTTCCCCCATCTGGGGCATGATTACGTCAGTCGCCATTGCTTTCTCCTTAGGAGTTCAATATCTGGCCAGTTCGCGCGCCGCCGCCAGCACATCGTTCTTATTCGGCAAAAAACGCTCCTCGAGCGGTGGTGAAAACGGGACAGGCGAATCCTTTGCGGTCACGCGCAGGATCGGTCCGTCCAAATCCTCGAACGCGCCTTCGCAGGCAACGGCAGCAATTTCTCCAGCGATGCCGCCGGTGCGCGTGTCCTCGTGAACAATCAGCAATTTGTTGGTTTTCTTCACGGACTGCAAAATGCTTTCCTTGTCGAGAGGAAGCAAAGTGCGCAGGTCAACCACCTCCGCCTCAATTCCCTCTTTTGCCAGTTCGTCCGCGGCTTCGAGCGACGTGTGCATCATGGCTGCGTACGTGACGATGGTCAGATCGCGTCCTTCGCGGCGAACGATGGCTTTTCCGATCGGCACGGTGTAATCATCCGTGGGAAGTTCCTCTTTGATGCGGCGATACAGGAATTTGTGCTCGAAAAAGAGCACGGGATTGTTGTCGCGAATCGCGGATTTCAGGAGGCCTTTGGCATCATATGGCGTGGACGGGTAAATCACTTTCAATCCCGGCGTGTGTACGAAATACATCTCCGGATTCGCGGAATGGAACGGCCCGCCGTGCACGCCTCCGCCGGAAGGCCCGCGCATGACCATCGGCACCGGCGCGCCCCAACGATAGTGGGACTTCGCGACGAAATTGGTAATTTGGTTGAAGCAGCAGGCGATGAAATCGATGAACTGCAGTTCGGCGATGGGCCGTAACCCTTGATAGCTCATGCCCACGGCAGCACCGATGATTGCCGTTTCGCTAATGGGCGTGTCCATGACGCGCTCCCAGCCGAAGCGCTCGAGCAATCCTGCAGTGACTTTGAACGCTCCGCCGTAGACGCCGATGTCTTCGCCAATCGTGACGACGGAAGGATCGCGCTCCATCTCTTCGAATATGGCCTGGCGGATTGCTTCGAGCATGGTGACCTGCGCCATCACTTCCTCCCGGCCTTGCCCTTAGGACCGCGGCCGAAAGGCACCCGTTCCGCTACCTTGGACCCTTCTGCGCGCCCGTTCGATTTTTGCACGGGCGCTTTTTGGCCGTTGGACTTGGGTTCGAATGAATGGCGAACCGGCTTGCTCGCCGGAGACGCGGAGGTTGCCGACTTCCCGCCATTACCAGCGGCAGCCGCGGATTTTTTCGAAATGGTGGAGGCCAAATCGAAACCGCCGAAGTCGGTAACTTCCCACTCCGGCTTCACACTGGACTGTGGCGGCGTCACTTCCTTCTTCGACCGCTTCCATTCGGCTTCCACCGCGTGACAGCCCTCGCAGTAAACTCCCTGCTCGGCGAGCTCTGGCGGCGGGAGAGGGGATTGTTCGGCAGCGTCCAGCTCTTCCTTCAATTCCTTTTCGATGCGCGCATCAAGGGCGGATTTAGCTTTCGCATCCCAAGTGTTGTTTTCGGTGAGATATTTTTCGTACCGCGCGATGGGATCGCGCGCTTCCCAATACGGAAACATTTCCTTGGGTACGTATTCAGCCGGATCGTGCTGCGCGTGCCCCTTCATACGCATGGTTTTCGCTTCGATGAGAACCGGGCCGTTGCCCGCACGACAGCGGTCAACCGCTTCTTTCGTGGTCTGATAGACGGCAACGACGTCGTTTCCATCGACGATCGAGCTTGCGATGCCGTAAGCTTTGGCACGATCCGCCAAATCGTGAATGGGCACTTGCTTCGACACGGGCGTCGAATACGCCCACTGATTGTTCTCGACAACAAGCACAAGCGGCGCATGTTGTGTCGCGGCGAAGTTTAGACCTTCATGAAAAGCGCCGGTCGAAGTGGCTCCGTCACCGACCCAGGTCATCGCCACGATGTTCTGTCCCAGATAACGGCCGGCAATCGCAACACCGGCCATCACGGGAACCAAGTCGCCCAGCATGGAGATCGGCGACACGACATGGCGAACCTTCAGATCGCCGAAGTGACTCGTGCCATCCTTGCCCATGGTCGGAGAACCCTGACGCGCCATGTATTGCATGAGAATGTCGCGAGGCTTGTAGCCTTTGACCAGCAGTCCGCCGACGTTGCGAATCATCGGCGCGATCCAGTCGCGCTTTTCGAGGGCATAGGCCGTGCCTACCGAAGTCGCTTCCTGGCCGAGGTTGGAATACAGGCCGCCGACGACTACGTTCTGGCGGAACAACCGCACGAGCTGCTCGTCGAGCGCGCGGTTCAACTTCATGTAGTAATAAAGCTCGAGGTGCTGATCTTTGGTGAGCGGATAGCTCATCTCTTGCTCCCTGCGACGGACGCCACCATTCTACGGCAAATCGGCGCGCGCGGCTGTGGCGTTCTTACCGACGCGCTTCGCTTATCCGACCGCTGCATGCGCGGGATCCTCCTGTTCCTGCAACATTTCTTCAACAGTGTCGAGCAAGACAGCCTCCATCTCGCGCTCAAATACGCTGGCGAAGTGCTGCACGATGCGCGGAATGACTTCGCTCGTGTGGACACTCCGGCCCAGCAAGGATTCGAGCGAAACGGCGCGCTTGCCTTGCAATCCGCACGGAACGATTAAATCGAAGTAACGCAGATCGGTCGAGACGTTATACGCGAATCCGTGCGAAGTCACCCAACGGCTCAAGTGCACGCCTAGGGCCGCCAGTTTTTCAACGGTCTCCTGCCCTGCTTCCGTGCCGCGTTCTGTCCAGACGCCTGTCATTCCCGCTTCGCGACGGGCTTCGATTCCGAAATCCCGGCTGGCGCGAATCATCACTTCTTCCAGTTGCCGCACGTACCAGGCAACATCGCGACGAATCGCAGCGAGATTCAGAATCGGATAGCCGACGATTTGGCCCGGTCCGTGGTAGGTGATGTCTCCGCCGCGGTCGGTGGAATGGAATTCGACGTTCATTTGGCGGAGCAAGTGCTGCGAGGCGAGCAGGTGCTCTCGGTGGCCGTTGCGTCCAAGTGTGATGACGTGCGGGTGTTCGCAGAAAAGCAAAACATCCGGCACCGTGCTGGCCTTACGCGCAGCGACCAGACGGCGTTGCAAATTGAAAGCGGGCCCGTAAGGCAAAAACCCGGCATTGATGACCCAGCACTTTTTTTCGCTGATCGGCAAAGATTCCATCTGCACCTTAGGCGTTGATCGTGAGGCCCACCACAGAGTTGAACGCGTCGCCCATCGCTTCCCAAACGGTCGGGTGCGCGTGAATCATCGCCATCATGTCGTCAATGGCACCTTCGAGCTGAAGGGCCGTAGTGGCCTCGGCGATAATTTCGGTTGAAAGGGAACCAATCGAGTGCACTCCGAGTATTTCGTTGTACTTTTCGTCCGCGACGACTTTGATGAATCCCTCGTGAAAGCCGAGGATCGACGATTTGCTATTGCCGATAAACGGAAACTTACCGGTTTTCACCTTGTGCCCGGCATCGCGGGCCTGTTTCTCGGTGAGTCCGACCGAGCCAATTTGAGGCTCGCAGAATGTGCAATTGGGGCAGCGCGTGCGGTCAAAAGGCTGCACGGACTTTCCCGCGATGCGGCCCACGGCAATGATTCCCTGCATGGAGGCGGCGTGCGCGAGCTGAGGCTGTCCGGCAACAATATCGCCTATGGCGTAGAGATGCGGTTCGGCGGTTTCCATGTACGGAGTGGTGAGCACGAATCCACGCTCCACTTTAGCGGAAGTTTTTTCCAGCCCCACATTCTCGGTCATCGGCTTGCGGCCAACGGCGATCAAAACACCTTCCGCCGCAAGCGTCTGAGACTTCCCGGATTTGTCTTTGAATGCAACCGCGACTCCCTTCGCATCTTTCTTCACTGATTCGACACCGGCTTCGAGCTCGAAGCGAATCCCGCGTTTCCGAAACGCCTTGGCAAGTTCAGCCGAGATTTCTTCGTCTTCAAGAGGCACCATGCGCGGCAATTTTTCAAGAATCGTGACGTCGGTGCCAAATGTCTTGTAGATCGACGCGAACTCGACGCCAACGGCGCCCGCCCCAACGATAACGAGCGACTTCGGGATCGAGGGCATATCCAGCATGCCGCGATTGTCAAAAATGGACTTGTTGTCGATTGCAACTCCGGGCAAGGAGCGCGCGTCGGAACCTGTGGCAAGCATTATGTTGGCTGCGTCGATGTCTGTCTTCTTACCGTTCTGCTCGACGGAAATCCTTCCCGGACCTGCGATGCGGCCCCAACCCTGCATGGATTCAACTTTATTCTTCTTAAAAAGAAATTCGATCCCTTTGGCATGCTTGTTTACGATTTTCGTCTTGCGATCGATCATCGCAGGCCAGTTCACCTTGACATCTTTGACCTCAAAACCGAATTCCGCAGCCCTTTTGAAGTTCTCGTAAATGTCGGCATGGTGGAGCAGCACTTTTGTCGGGATGCAGCCAATATGCAGGCAAGTGCCGCCGAGGAAGGGATCCTTCTCAATTACGATAGTCTTCAGGCCCCACTGCCCAGCGCGGATGGCGGCTACATATCCGCCGGGCCCGCTTCCGATAATTGCAAGATCGTATTTGGCCAAACGCCTCTCCTTTAGGGAGCCTCACCGGCTCTCAACTGGTGCGCGCGGACGCGCACAGCGAAGCTGATTTTCACCGCGCAAACTCCTGATTCTATCAGCCGTCGAGAAGGGTCGCAACCTTGCAAAACAGATTGGGAAAATTCACTTCGAGGGCATGCGGTTCACGTATGATGCGAAGTCGAGGAGGGTGATGGCCATAAACCCATTCAATGAAAACCCGCTCGGCACCGAACAACCACCTCCCCCCAAGACGAGGAGCGCGGAGGATTTCGTTGCGTCGATCTTTGTCGCTCCGCAGGGCATCCGTGCCGGTTGGCGATGGCTGATTTTCCTGGCGATTCTGTTCGTGTGCACAGGCCTTCTGGTCGTCGCCTGCGTCGCCGCAGGCTTGTTGAAACTTCCGGCTCCCGGTGCGCCAACACCACCTTCCCTGTTCACAGCGTCTGCCGTCCTGATCCAAGAAATCACACTGGTAATCGCTATGGTGGTCGCGGCGTTCATCATGTCGAAGATCGAGAAGCGCCCGATGGGACAATACGGACTGCCGAGGCGCCAAGCATTCGGAAAGTTGTTCTGGCAGGGCGTCGTCTGGGGATTCGTGGCTATTACGGCTTGCCTGATGCTGATCGCCACGCTGCACGGTGTCAGTCTTAGCACTCAGGCCTTATCCGGCGGGGTGCTGCTGAGGTATGCCGCGGCCTGGGGAGCCGTGTTCGTTCTGACGGGTTTCGCAGAGGAATTTATCTTCCGCGGATACAGCCAGTTCACGCTCACAACTGGAATGGGTTTTTGGCCCGCGGCAATTATCCTGTCGGTCTTGTTCGGATGCATCCACCTTGGGAATCCTGGCGAGTCATTGCCGGGAGCGCTATCGGCAGGACTGATTGGTTTCTTTTGCTGCTTCACATTGCGCAGGACGGGCACCATCTGGTTTGCGGTTGGCTTGCACGCTGCCTGGGACTACGGGCAGACCTTTTTCTACGGAGTTCCGGACAGCGGCCTGGCTGCTCCGGGACACTTTTTGAACTCCTCCTTTCACGGGCCGCTGTGGCTAACGGGTGGAACGGTTGGGCCTGAAGCGAGTCTCTTGTGTTTTGTCGTAATCGCGCTGCTGTTTTTCGCATTTCATTTCTCGTATCCGGCTCATTCTTCAAAACAAAACGCCGGATAACTGATCCCCGTAACTTATCGAAGACACGCAACATCTAATGAGCGCTTTTCGCGGCGCGTGTTCGTTGCAAATTTGACAATCTCAAACAGCGTCGCTAAAATCGTTTGATTTTGTGGAGGGCATGGAGCTCTCTGAGGACCAACACTGTGGATAAGAAGAGGCTGGATTACTACAAGAAGAAGCTGCAGACTCGCCGCGAGGAGCTGGTGAAGGCCATTGTTCGCACAGGCCAGGAAGGACGCGAGGCGGACGAAGATCCCACCGTCGATCTGGCAGATAAGGCTGCAAACTCGTACACGAAGGAGTTTCTTTTCGGCCAGACGCATAACGACCGCGCCCTGCTGCAGCTTGTTGAGGAGGCCATCGAGCGAATCCGTGAAGGCACCTTTGGATTGTGCATGCAGTGCCAGGAAGAACTGCAGCAGAAGCGCCTCGAAGCTGTACCGTGGACTCGCTACTGCATCAATTGCCAGGAAAAACAGGAGCAGGGGCTTCTGTAAGATCGGCGCGCGGCACCTATTCTCCTCAGGAGGCTCTCGTCGAATAATCTTCAGTCATTCGCCACATCTGTCTTCTCCGCCCGGGGATCGTATCGTTACGGCACGTCCATCACACACAAACAATGGCCACGATGGCCCGCGAGACTGCCGGCGCGCTCGTTTCCATGCTATTTCCGGCGCCCTGTCGGATTTGTGCGGGGCCGTCCTGCCTCGAGCTGGATCGCTGCCCATTTGTGAAGAATGCTTCGATTCGCTCGAGCGGGCCACCGTGTGGGTGCTGCGATGACAACCAGGCTGAGCTGACCGCCAAACGGCTCAAGCGCAGACCGCGCGCCTCTCTGGGTCCCGGTCTGCTCGTGCGTACCCGGGAGCGATGGTTGACGGTACGTGGCGCTTACGAAATGCGAAGAGGAGCGCAAGTTGACAACATGCGCGTGTTGCTGATAGATGATGTGTTTACGACCGGTGCCACTCTCGATGCATGTGCCCGCGCCTTAAAACGAGCCGGTGCAAAGAGCGCTCCCGGACTTGCCCAAAAAACTAAGACTCACAGGACACCGGACGCATCTAACGGGGTGGGCAATTAGAGCTGGAAGGCGCAATGATGGATAGTCGGCACAAACCGAACATGCTGCGGCCGAGGCCCAAGATCTCCATCGCTGGAAATCACCTGCCCGGCGAACCCGCCGTTAAGGTGGAGGCCGCGCCGCGCCGACCGTCCCTCATGCAGGCACCGGTTTTGGTCCTGAACGCCACCTTTGAACCGATTAACGTCACCGCAGTTCGACGGGCGTTAGTGCTGATGCTGAAGGGTGTTGCTCAGGCGGAGGAGACGCAGACTTCAAATGTGCACTCCGCTAGCAAGGCGGTTCCCGTTCCTTCGGTGATTCGCCTTCTGAGTTACCGTCACATTCCTCAACAGAGCCGGGCGTTATCGCGGAAGAACATTCTTCTTCGTGACCGGAATATCTGCCAGTTCTGCGGCAAAGCCTTTTCGACCTCGGAGCTTACGCTGGACCATGTCTTGCCTCGATCGCGCGGCGGCCGGTCCTCCTGGGAGAACCTGGTAGCCTGCTGCTACGAATGCAATAATCGCAAGGGTGATCGCACGCCGGAAGAAGCCGGCCTCCAGCTGGCGCGAAAACCGCGACCCTTTACGCTTCACACCTCGCGCCAGCTCATGCGCTTGATTGGCCATAAGGATGAGAAGTGGCGCAAGTACCTGTTTTACTGAGGACATCGTCGGGATTTATTCCCCTACCCTACGCGATTTCTTCCATTGCAACCTTTGCCGGGATATGGCATCTATTTATGTAATCACATCTAGGACACACCCCGGGAAGTGGCATAGGGAAACCTAAGCTGCTTCCCTTCTTTCTTTTTGCTCTTGGCCGGGAAACCAAATCCGCGACTCTACTCGAGGTCGAGTCCTGTTATGTGCACCGCGGGGAACTTGTGGTTCCAGCCGTTCGGTATCGCCTCGAACCCAAGCTGGAAATCGCGTGTCTCGCCACTTTCGAGTGGTCGGGTGCCGTTTCCAATAATGCGCCGCGTATCTCGCAGGGCGATTTTATCGTTCTGGTCATAAAACTCCACAGTGACCTCAGCTGCCTGAATGGTGCGTGAGCCCGTGTTGGAGATATCGCCACTCAGGTAAGTCACTTGCTGATGCAGCATGTTTTCGAAGCCTGACAAACTCAGATTCTCAAATTTGATTTGCTGAGCATATGCCTGCTCGGTGGCCCCGAAAGGAAGGGGTTTCTCTGCGCTCGCAGTCGACCCGCCGGAGAATCGCATCGCCAGGTAGAAGGCGCCGAAAACGATCAGCACGACCACTAGTCCAACGAAAAATGGTCCGCCCATCCGGCTTCGGTCATCCCGCTCCAAAACTCTCTCCTACGCCAAGATCGAATGCGGCAGGTTCCCTAACGCCCGAACGAAAGCCGGAGGATCAGCGATTCGGGCAAGCCTGCCTTTTCCATGCGCTGTTGTACCAATTCGACTTCGTACGGAACACGCCAAAACTCGACCGCACCATGGCCAATGTCCGCGATCGCGAACGCGGCCCGGGCGTCGCCATCGCGGGGCTGGCCGACGGAGCCAGGATTCAACAGGTAATTCGTGCCCTTTTTGATCTCAAGTTTGGTCAGCTTTTCCCCATTGGCCGGGCGCAAGCGCAGCGCCGATATCGCGTTGTCCGGCCCGAGCGAAAATCCACCTTGCAGATGCGTGTGCCCAAAGAAGGTTACCTGCGAGGGGGCCTCCAACAGAGATTCAAGGGCCTGCGCGGGAGCGACGACGTACTCGTCCTCGTCGCGAAGCGCGCCGTGAACCACTGAAAACCCGTCCACCGAAAGCGGCCCAAGGGGCAAACTCTCCAAGTATTCGCGATTCTCCGCACGAAGCTGCTCGCGAGTCCACATCGCCGCTGCACGAGCCACCGGATTGAAATCTTCCGCGCTGGTCAGACCGCTGCCCACTTTGTCGTGGTTTCCACGAATTGTCACCGCATTAAGCGCGCGGAGGCGGTCAATTACTTCGTTTGGATCGGGACCGTAGCCCACGACATCTCCAAGGCAAATCGCTTTGTCCCACTTCCCTTCCGATTCTGACAGCGACGTCTGCAGAGCCGTCAGGTTTGCGTGAATGTCGCTGAGAATCAGAATCCGCATGAGACTCGCACCTCAATGATGGGCCGATTATAGACGATGACCTGCCGCCTTGCACGAATGGAACTTTGCATCGCGGGGGATTCAGCGAATCCACATGCAGTCGCCATAGCTGTAGAAACGATACCCGGACTCAACGGCGTGCCGGTAGGCACGCAAGACATGCTCCCGCCCCGCAAAACCCGCAACCAGAGCCAGCAGACTCGAGCGGGGCAAATGAAAGTTGGTTAGAAGCTGTGTCACAACACGAAATGGCTTTCCTGGGAACAGGAAAATCTCGGCTTCAAATCGTCCCGGTTCAATTTGGAGATCTGCGCTTGTCGCGCCTTGTCTCCTAGCAAGATTCTCGGCTGCATCCTCCAGAGCTCTTACGACCGTGGTGCCGACTGCCAAGACCGGTCGCCCTTGCTTGCGAGCACGGGCAACTGCGTCGGCAGTTGTTTCTGAGATTTCGTAGGATTCTCTGTGGATGTGATGGTCTTCGAGTCGCTCGGTGCGAATTGGCTCGAAGGTGCCCAGCCCAACGTCGAGCGTAATTTCACAGACCTCGATGCCGCGTCGCGTCAAACCGGAAAGAACGCGCTCGGTGAAATGTAGTCCTGCCGTGGGGGCCGCCACGGCAGCTCCGTGCCGCGCAAAAATGGTTTGGTAACGTTCGCGATCCATGGGCTCATCGGTGCGCTCAATGTAGGGAGGCAGGGGAATGTGGCCCAGGCGTTCAATGGCATCCGCAAAATCTCCTTTGCAGGAAAATCTGAGCCTTCTTTGCCCATAACTGCCTCGACTTACTACTTTGGCCTCCAACTCTCCATTTCCGAAAACGATTGTCTCGTCCACGGAAATCTTGCGTCCGGGGCGAACCAGAGCTTCCCATTCATCAGCTCCGACCGATCGCAAGAGCAGAACTTCGATCTGCGACGTGAGGTATTCGTGGCGAACAGAGCTGTTTTTGCCGACCGGCTGGGAGTTCAGGCCCTTCCGGCGACCCCACAAGCGCGCCGGAAGGACGCGCGCGTTGTTCACGACGATCAGTTCGTCGCCGCGCACGAGCTCCTCGAACTCTCTGAAGCTCCGGTCCTCTATCGAGCCAGAAGCGCGATCCATCACGAGCATGCGGGAGGCGTCGCGGTGTTCCAGAGGCCGCTGTGCGATGCGCTCGACGGGCAAATCGTAGTAAAACTCGCTGAGGTTCAACGTTCTCGACTCCAACTGCAATGCGTAGCCCGCAGGATGGAACTTCGCCTCAAACTGTGCTATGACAAACGTCCACTCCGTCGGTAGCGTCGGGGCCTACGAGTGGGTCCGAGCTGTTGCCGTGCGCAACCGTCGGAGCCTATTGTAGCGAAGCGATCGGCGTGATGCTTCTTTGAGGGACCAGCCATGGCTGAAGGGCACGTCAGAATCAGCCAGCGCGGTGCTGACAGGATTCGTTCCGGCCACCTCTGGGTGTATCGCAGCGACATTCGCAGCGTTGAGGCACAAAGTGGCGACACCGTTCGGGTCACCGATGAACACGATAATTTCGTAGGCCGGGCGTTCTTCAGCAGTCGGTCACAGATTACTCTCCGCTTTCTTACGCGCGAAGATGTTCCCGTCAATACCGACTTTTTGCGGGCTCGCATTCTTGCGGCCGCTGAATATCGCAAGCGCGTTGTCAGCGAAACCGATGCGTATCGGGTTGTCTACGGCGAATCCGACCTGATCCCCTCGATCATCGTGGATCGCTATGCGGACTGCCTCGTGGTGCAGACTCTCAGTCAGGGGGCGGACTGCCGCAAACAAGAGATCGTTTCTCTGCTCGTTGAAATCTTCTCGCCGCGCGGGATCCTCGAGAGAAATGATCCGCGGGTGCGGGAACTTGAGGGCCTTGAACGTCGCAACTCGATTCTCTACGGTGCGGTTCCTGAAAGGATCGTTGCCGTTCAAAACGGCATCCGGTTCGTCCACGATTTGCATACCGGCCAAAAGACCGGCGGGTTCCTCGACCAGCGCGAAAACCACCGGGTGGCAGCAGCGTATGCTTCCGGAGAGGTGCTGGATTGCTTCACCTATCACGGCGGGTTTGCGCTGACGGTCGCTGGCCGCGCGGCCGAGGTCGAGGCGACCGACCTTTCAGGAGCCGCAACAACCATTGCGCGCGAAAATCAGCGTCTGAACAACATCACGAATGTGACCTTCACGGAAGGCAATTCGTTCGACGCGCTCAAGTCTCACGATGCATCCGGACGGACCTTCGACATGGTGATTCTGGACCCTCCCGCTTTCGCCAAGAATCGCGAGAGCGTACCCGCAGCTGTGCGCGGGTACAAAGAGATTAACCTGCGGGCCCTCAAGATCCTAAAGCCGGGCGGCTTTCTGGTGACTTGTTCGTGCTCCTATCACATTCCGGAATCCCTGTTCCTCGAGCTCATCGCCCAGGCCGCGAATGATGCCCATCGGTACATCCAGATCGTTGGGCGTCTCACGCAGGCAAGGGACCACCCGATACTTCTGACAATGCCGGAAACACACTATCTTAAGTGCTTTGTAATAAGCGCACTATAGATCGATCACAGGAATCTAAGTGCATGGAAATAAAAGCTTAAATCATGACTTGACATTATTACGCTAATATTATATAAGTGCGATGCAGTCGATACTGAGGTTCAGGAGGACCAAAAAATGAACGGAATCACCCGCTGGGACCGTCTTCACAATCTTTCCACTCTCGAGGAGCAGGTCAATCGGCTCTTTGACAGCAAATTCTCGCAGAACGGAGACAGTGCGACTTTGACGGCGTGGGTGCCGTCGGTAGACGTCTATGAAACTGAGAATGAGCTGGTTATCAAGGCCGACCTGCCTGAGATCGCGGAAAAGGACATCGACGTAAGGTTTGAAAACAACACGCTGACCGTCCGCGGTGAGCGAAAGCTCGAGCAGAAGGTCAGTGAGGAGAATTATCTCCGAATGGAGCGATCCTACGGGGCATTCAGCCGTAGTTTTTCGCTGCCAAACACTGTTGATACCCAGGCGATCAAGGCTGAGTATAAGGACGGAGTGTTGAGTGTCACCTTGCCGAAGCGCGCAGAATCGAAGCCGAAGCAGGTGAAAATCAACGTCACGAACGGAAAGAACTGACCGCCGCCTGGCAGAAGGGGCCCTAGGTGAAGTTCGGCCCCTCTTTCTGCCGTAGGCCGGTCTACAAGGCTTACAATAGGAATCGAAGGAACACCCATGCTGCGTTACGACAAGCTGACGGTAAAGGCTCAGGAAGCACTCCAACAGTCCCAGGAAGCCGCTGCGCGTGCCTCCGAGCAGCAGGTTGAGCCGGTGCACATTCTCTCCGCGCTGCTTGCGCAGAGCGACGGCTTGGTCGCGCCTCTGCTCGCCAAGCTGGGGGTTTCGCCCGAGGCCATCTCGGCGGAGGTGCGCCGCGAGATGGATCGTCTGCCGAAGGTTGCCGGAGCCGGGCAACAGTTCCTGAGTCCTGCCTCGAACGAGGTCCTCTCAAAGGCATTTGACGAAGCAGCAAACTTTAAGGACGAGTACGTTTCGACCGAACACATCCTGCTTGCCATAGCCAGTCTCCCGCGTGACCCCGCAGGCGCGTTGCTTGTGCGGAACGGTGCCGGCCGTGATGCGATTCTGCAGGCGCTGTTGAGCGTGCGCGGGAGCCATCGCGTAACCAGCCAGACTCCGGAGACAACCTACCGTGCCCTTGAGCAATACGCCCGCGACTTGACGGACTTGGCGCGGCGGGGAAAACTCGACCCGGTGATTGGCCGCGACGAGGAGATTCGCCGCGTGATGCAGATTCTGGCCCGCCGGACGAAGAATAACCCGGTGCTCATCGGCGAGCCGGGCGTGGGAAAAACCGCCATTGTCGAGGGCCTGGCGCAGCGCATCGTGGAGGGCGACGTCCCCGAGGTTTTGAAACCGAAGAGAATTGTTGCGCTGGATTTGGCATCGCTTGTGGCGGGCGCGAAATACCGCGGCGAATTCGAAGATCGCCTGAAAGCGGTACTGAAGGAAGTCACGGAGTCCGAGGGCCGAATTATCCTGTTCATCGACGAGCTTCATACTGTCGTTGGCGCTGGCGCCGCGGAAGGCTCGATGGATGCGTCGAACATGCTCAAGCCCGCGCTGGCGCGCGGGGAGCTTCGCACGATTGGTGCGACGACGCTGAACGAATACCGCAAGTACATCGAAAAGGATCCGGCCCTTGAACGGCGGTTTCAGCCGGTAATGATTCCAGAGCCTTCGGTCGAGGACGCAATCGCGATTCTGCGGGGACTGAAAGAGCGTTACGAGGTTCACCACGGTGTGCGCATTCAAGACGCGGCAATCGTCGCCGCCGTAATTCTCTCGAATCGATATATCTCCGACCGTTTCCTGCCAGACAAAGCGATTGATCTTATCGACGAGGCCGCGGCTGGCCTCCGCATGGAACTGGATTCGATGCCCGCGGAAATCGATGAGGTCGAGCGGCGCATTTTGCAGCTTGAAATCGAACGCCAGGCGCTGTCGAAGGAGTCCGACGCACATTCGCGGGAGCGATTGCGCGAGATTGAACGGGAGCTTTCGTCGCTTCGCGAGAAGTCAAGCTCTCTCAAGGCTCAATGGCAGATTGAGAAAGACGCCATCGCACGCATTCGCAAGATAAAAGGCGAAATCGATCAGCTCAAGACCGAAGAGCAGCGCATGGAACGCGCCGGCGAGCTCGCCAAGGTCGCCGAGATTCGTTACGGAAAACTGTCCGCTGCCGAGCGCGATCTGCAGAAAGCACAGGAGTCGCTCTCCCAGCGCCAAAAAGGCCGTGCGATGCTCAAAGAAGAAGTCGGCGAACAGGACATCGCGCGCATTGTCAGTAAATGGACGGGCATTCCGGTTGGCCGATTGCTCGAAGGAGAAGTTCAAAAGCTCGTGCACATGGAGGAACGCCTGCGGCAGCGCGTTGTGGGGCAAGACGATGCGCTCAACCGCGTTGCGAACGCGGTGCGCCGCAGCCGCTCGGGACTGGCGGATCCACACCGACCGATCGGTTCATTCCTTTTCTTGGGACCCACGGGCGTTGGCAAGACGGAACTTGCTCGCGCGTTAGCGGAATTCCTCTTCGATGATGAGCGGGCTTTGATTCGTTTGGACATGTCGGAATACATGGAGAAACACTCCGTTGCCCGTATGATCGGCGCTCCGCCGGGATACGTCGGCTATGAAGAAGGCGGTCAGCTGACCGAGCAAGTCCGCCGGCATCCCTACTCCGTTGTGCTGTTGGACGAGATCGAAAAGGCGCATCCGGATGTCTTCAATATCCTGTTGCAGATTCTCGAAGACGGCAGACTGACCGACGGCAAGGGCCGCACGGTAGATTTTCGCAATACCGTGGTCGTGATGACTTCGAACGCTGGCTCGTCGGCCATTTTCGAGCTGGCAGCGACAGATCCCAAGCGCGCGCGAGCCGAAGCCATGGACGCTCTGCGTCACATCTTCCGGCCAGAGTTCCTGAATCGCGTGGACGACATCGTTATCTTCCTGCCGCTGGGCAAGGAGCAACTCGATCACATTGTTGATTTGCAGCTTGCGCAAGTGGCCAGGCTGCTCGAAGACAAGCATGTTTCCTTGCAGCTCTCACCCGCCGCACGCGCACTGCTGCTTCGCGAAGGATA
This sequence comes from Candidatus Acidiferrales bacterium, assembly GCA_035945715.1. GTDB lineage: Bacteria > Acidobacteriota > Terriglobia > Acidiferrales > UBA7541 > DAHUXN01. The sequence goes on along the minus strand of DASYZX010000006.1, from coordinate 34,740 downwards.
TGACGCCGCGTACGGCGCGCGGCCGTTGCGCCGCGCGATTCAGCGACTGGTGCAGGATCCGCTGGCGATGGACATTCTCGACGGTAAGATTCTGCCTGGGGACAGCGTACTTGTGGATGCCGACGCGAAGACCGACGAAATGTGCTTCGAGCGGCAAAAGCAGAAGGCCACCGCGGTGAAGCGGGGTTGATTTGACCCTGGTGGGCCACCGCCTTAGACTATTCGTTCCGAGATCATAGGAAGAAGACCATGAAAACTCTCAAGACAGCTTTCCTGCTCACTGCGCTCACGCTCCTGTTAATTCTAGGCGGAGAGGCCATTGCCGGACCGAGAGGCATGACGCTCGGATTAGTCATCGCGGTGGTTATGAATGCGGTCGCGTACTTTTTCTCCGACAAGATCGCTCTCCGCTCAGCTCAAGCGGAGCCGGTCACGCGGGAGCAAGCGCCGCGTCTATACGCTGTGATGGAACGTCTCGCCGGAAAAGCTGGCCTTCCGATGCCGAAGCTTTATGTAAGTCCCCAAGCTGCCCCTAACGCCTTCGCCACGGGTCGCAACCCTCATCACGCTGCCGTGTGCGTCACGGCTGGGCTGATGCAAATCATGAACGATGACGAATTGGAGGGCGTGATCGCTCACGAACTCTCTCACGTTCGCAACTACGATATTCTAACGTCTTCAATTGCCGCGACGGTGGCTGGCGCAATCACCTGGATCGCGGAGATGGGGCGCTGGGGAATGATCTTTGGCGGCTACGGCGGCGGTCGCGATGGAGGAGAGGGCGAAGGCAACGCCATCACGGCGATCCTGATGCTGATTCTGGCGCCCATTGCGGCGCTTCTTTTACAGCTCGGCATTTCCCGTCAACGGGAATACCAAGCTGACGCTTCGGGCGTGAAAATGGTCGGGCATCCCTATGGCCTGATTAGCGCCCTGCAGAAACTCGAGGATTACAACAAGAAGATCCCAATGGCTATCTCTCCCTCCACCGCGGCTCTGTGCATCGTGGCTCCGTTGCAGGGACGCCAATTTCTTGCGAATTTGTTCAGCACGCATCCGCCGCTCGACGATCGGATTGAAATCCTCAAGCATATGCAAATAACCCGCTAATAGCCTTCCGAGGCGTCGATTTCTCGCCAAAACGGCAGAAACAACAGTGTACAGGTAAAGATTTCAGGGTAGGAACCGTCGGCACAAACCTGTACCGACGGACAGCGTAATGTAACCTATTGACTATACGTCCACTTAGCTCAGCTATTCCGCAAACGCACGATTGGCATTACCCGTGCTCCCTCTGGTCCTTCGCAGGGGGAATTAAGGTTCAAGGAGAGACACGAAAATGACCTTCGAAGAGCGAAATCAGACGCCGCCCGAAGCGGCAACACCCCGGTGGGTAGGAATTGTTGTCGTACTGGTCGCGGTAGTCGCACTGGTGGCCCTCGGAATCGGCTGGAGTGCCGAGCGAACCTCCAAGGATAACCAGACGGCTATGGCCGCGCAGGTCCAATCGGCTAAGCAGGCCCAAACTGTATTGGAGCAAAGGCTGCAGCAGAGTGACGAAGCCAATGCGCAGGTGCAGGGCGAACTGAACGTCATCACCGATCGCTTGAAACTCACGCAAGGCGAGTTGGCCAAGGCGCGTGCGCAGGCACGCAGAATCACAGCGGATGAAGGCAAGCAGTTTGCCGCCGTGAAGCAACAAGAAGATCAGATGAACAGCCAGCTTGCCACCAAGGCCAGCTCTGACGACCTGAACAAGGTAAGCGGCGACGTCAGCGGTGTTAAGACCGACTTGGATGCGACCAAACAGAACCTGCAGATGGCACGCGACCAGTTCGGCAACTTGATCGCTCGCAACCACGACGAAATCGAGACGCTGCGCCGCATGGGTGAGCGCAACATCTACGAATTCAGCGTCGACAAAAAGAACGAGAAAAAGCGTGTTGGCGACCTGACTGTCGAGCTGCGCGGAACCAATACCAAGAAGCAGCTCTTCACGATGTACTTGTTCGTCGACGACAAGCGCTTTGAAAAGAACAATCGCTCGGTGGACGAGCCGATTTACTTCTACACACACGAGTACCAGGTTCCTCTCGAAATGGTTGTCAACCAGGTCGCAAAGAACAAAATCACCGGGTACCTGAGCGTGCCAAAGAGCGCAGCTCCAGCTACGACTGCGAGCGGCTCAACGGGTACCGGCACCGGCCAGTAGAGAGAGATACGCTGAAGTCCCCACGGGACCAAGCGGTAAGAGGGAGGCGTTCTGAGGGCGCCTCCCTCTTTTTTTGTGTTGCTTGTTGCTGACGGCCTATTCTGCTTTGGAGAGGGAACGCATCTTGCGTCGCAGGAATACCTTGGCCAGCGCGGGCAGTTTGTCGTGCGGCAACTTCCCTTGCTCGTACAGCTTCATTTTGGCCTTCGCTGATTTCCGTTTGCGATGGTGCCGCTTCCATGCCACGAACCGTTTCTCGTTTGCCATTCCCACCTCCGTAGTCTCAAGAGCCTTTCAATTGTAACCGAGCGTGCCGTTCTTGCAACGTGGCATCACGATTTCAGTCCACCCCACACACCCTTCGAGTAGGATGGTCGGCGATGAGCATAACAATCATCCACGCCGCGCGCGCATTCACGCCGCTCGAGGAAATTTCCGATGCCGCGGTTGTTTTCGACGATGGCCGCATCGTCTCGGTCGGACCGCGAGCAGGTGTCACGGTACCGGCAGGGGCACGGGAGATTTCCGCGCGTGACGCCACCGTCGCACCGGGATTCGTCGACGTGCATGTGCACGGCGCCGGGGGCCACGACGTGATGTCATCCACCCCAGAAGCCCTGACGACGATTGCCGGCACGGTGGCGCGTCGTGGCACAACTTCCCTTGTGGCAACCACGGTAACCGCGCCTCCGGATGAAACGCGGCGTTGCCTCGAAGGCATTTCGCGCTTCATTCTCAGCCCTGCGAATCGGAACGCTGACGTCAGCGCGGAGATCCTCGGCATTCATCTCGAAGGCCCTTTCATTAGCCCAATGCGCCGCGGAGTGCATCCCGCAGGCGCGATCGCCAATCCGTCGGTCACTCTCCTGGACCGCTATCTGGATGCCGCTGGCGGTACAGTGAAAATCCTCACACTCGCCCCGGAGATCCCCGGTGCGCTGGATCTTGTCGAGCGCGGCTATGCGAAGGGCCTCGTTGTAGCGCTCGGCCACACAGACGCTACTTACCAGCAGGCTCACACGGCGATTTTTCGCGGCGCCCGTCATGCGGTGCACGTCTTCAACGCCATGCGGCCGTTTTCGCATCGCGAAACGGGCGTTCTGGGAGCGGTCCTCACCGATCCTTCGGTCACTGCGGAGGTCATCGCCGATGGAGTGCACGTGGACGATCCTGCAATCCGGCTTCTGCTGGCGGCAAAGGGCACCGATTTGGTGCTGCTCGTAAGTGACGGCACCGCTGCCACGGGCATGCGCGACGGTTCCTACCGACTCGGTACTTTCGACGTAACCGTTTCGGACGGCATCTGCCGCAACCGCGAGGGCAAGCTGGCAGGCAGTACCCTGACTCTGGACCGCGCGGTACAACACATGGTGCGGCTTGGCGTACCGGTTATTGAAGCGATACGCATGGCCACGTACAATCCGGCGCGGCGCATCGGCATGGAGGCGCGCAAGGGCACGGTCGCTCCGGGTGCGGATGCCGACCTCGTTCTCTTGACGCCGGAACTAAAGATTGCAAATGTCTTTGCGCGTGGCGTGTCGCTTTCCTAATTGGAAGCGGGCCTATGCGGCCGATATGGCCAATATGAGCGCGGGTTGACGCGAAAAAAAAGGGATGCGATAATTACTGGCTTTGCGGTGCGCGAAAAAGTGCCTTGTGGCGGCGACGAACCGCCAAGTATCAAGAAAATCCACGGAGGGCATGCGGCAGTCGCGATAAGTGTGCGATGCAGATTCTGCAACAGCTCGGCGGGCTCTTCCTTAAGTCCATTCCGACGATCATTCTTTTTCTTTCGTTTTACTGGTTTTTGCGCGGCAACTTCTTCAAGCCACTGGAACGCACTTTAGCAGAACGCACCGCCCGTATTGGCAAAGCGCGTGCGGAAGCCGAAGCAGTCCAGGCCGCCGCAAAGGACAAGACGCAATCGTACGAAGACGCTCTGCGCAAGGCTCGCCTCGGCGTTTTCGCCGAGCAGGAAGCGGCTCGGCAGGCCGCGCTAGATGATCGAGCCAAACTACTTCGAGAAGCGCGCAACACCACGCAGGATACCGTGCGCGTTCAAAAAGACCGAATCAGTCGCGAATTTGCTGCTGCCCGAGCGCAGCTCGAAGACGAGATTGCCGCACTCGCGGGCCGCATTGCACGGCGAATTTTGGAGCGGCCTGTCGCTCCTCTCGGAGGCTCGCGTTGATTTCCCGTACCGCCCGCTGGCACGAGAAGGCCTGCGCCATAGCCTTCGCGTTCGCTATTTTTACCGCACCCGTTCTGGCCGCTACCAATCCCCAACAAGAAGCGGACACTACAGCCGGCTGGGTCTATCGCTGGATTAACTTTCTGATTTTCGTCGGTGCGCTTGTTTGGGCCTTTACCAATCGGGGAACGCGGGCATATTTCCGCGGGCGGCGGAAAGCCATAGGCGATGCCATTGCCGAAAGCGCTCGGGCGCGCGAAGAAGCCGAGCGACAGGAGCGCGCCGCCGAACAAAAGATGGCCTCGTTGGATAAGGAAGTCGCCGACCTGCGGTCGCGCGCAAGGCAGGAGAGCGCCGCGGAAACTGAGCGCATCCGTGCCCTGGCGCAAGAGGAAGCAAAGCGCATCGAGCAGTCCGCGCAGGTCGAAATTCGCGCCGCCGAGCGCGCCGCGCAGTCTGAACTGAAGGCAATTGCTGCACGCTTGGCGATCGAACGTGCAGAAGCTCTTCTGCGTGATCAGGTGAATTCTCAAGCAGAATCGAATCTGTTCCGTGGCTTTGTCACGGCCCTCGAGGGAGCTTCGAATTGAGTGCCATTTCGCAACGTTACGCCGCTGCCCTCGCAGATGTGGCCTTTGAGCGCAAAGACGCGGCCAAAATCCGGCAGGATCTGTCGGATTTTGCGCAAGCCCTCGCTGAGTCCTCCAATCTGTGCAACGTTCTGGCCAATCCATCGGTGAGCATCGACGCGAAGAAATCCGTTGCAGCAAAAATCACCGAAAAGATGGGGACGCACACGGAAGTGCGGAACTTCGTTTTCCTCCTAATCGACCATGGCCGCACCGGCATCGTCCATGAGATCCGGCAGTCGTTTGAATCCGAGATGAACCGCCGCGCGGGAATTGTTGACGCTCTGATTGCTTCGGCCCACGAGCTTTCCGCGTCCGAAAAATCGCAGTTGATACAGGCTCTCGAACGGGTTACCGGCAAAAAAGTGCACGCACAATACGAATTGAATCCCGAGCTGATCGGCGGCACGACCGTACGCATCGGCTCGACGATCTACAATGCATCTGTGCGCGAGCAGCTCGACCGGCTGCGCGCTGAACTGGAATCGCAATAGGAGAAAGAATGGCGACGATTAAGGCAGACGAGATCACCAAAATTATTCGCGAGCAAATCGAAAACTACCAGCAGGTGATGGCCGTCGAAGAGGTCGGCTCGGTCATTTCGGTGGGAGACGGCATCGCCCGTATTCACGGGCTCGACAAAGTCATGGCGGGCGAGATGCTCTCGTTTCCGCATGAGGTTGTCGGTATCGCGCTCAACCTGGAAGAAGACCAGGTTGGCACAGTCTTGCTCGGAGACTACACGAAAATCAAAGAAGGCGATACCGTGCAGCGCACCAAGAACATTATGTCCGTGCCTGTCGGCGACGCGCTGATTGGCCGCGTTGTGAACCCTTTGGGACAGCCTCTCGATGACAAGGGGCCCATTGCCGGCGATCAGCGCAGTCCCATCGAGCGACTCGCGCCGGGCGTCATCGACCGCCAGCCCGTCCGCGAGCCCGTGCAAACCGGTATCAAAGCCATTGACTCGATGATCCCCATTGGCCGCGGTCAGCGCGAGCTCATCATCGGAGACCGCCAGACCGGCAAGACCGCAATCATTCTCGACACAATTATCAATCAACGCGGCGGCGACCTCATCTGCATTTATTGCGCCATCGGCCAGAAGCGTTCTACGGTCGCGCAAGTCATCAAGACGCTGACCGATAGCGGTGCGATGGAACACAGCATCGTTGTGACCGCTTCGGCTTCCGAACCGGCCACGATGCAGTACATCGCGCCCTTTGCGGCGTGTGCAATGGGCGAATTCTTCCGCGACAACGGCAAACATGCGATTTGCTTCTACGATGATCTTTCGAAGCATGCGCAGGCATACCGCGAGATTTCGCTGCTTCTGCGCCGCCCACCCGGACGCGAAGCGTATCCCGGTGACGTTTTCTTCCTGCACTCGCGTTTGCTGGAGCGCGCCGCGAAAATGAGCAAGGATCTGGGTGGCGGATCGCTGTCGGCGCTTCCGGTGATCGAGACGCAGGCGGGTGACGTTTCCGCCTACATTCCTACAAACGTGATTTCGATCACGGACGGCCAGATCTACCTGGAATCTGACCTCTTCAACATCGGAATTCGCCCAGCCATCAATGCCGGCATTTCCGTGAGCCGTGTGGGTGGGAACGCACAAATCAAAGCCATGCGACAAGTTGCAGGCTCCCTCCGTTTGGACATGGCGCAGTTCCGCGAACTCGCTGCTTTTGCGCAGTTTGGCTCCGAATTGGACAAAGCGACGCAGGCACAGCTTGGCCGCGGCCGCCGTTTGACCGAACTGCTGAAACAGGACCAGTTCCAACCGCTTTCGGTCGAAAAACAGGTGCTCGGAATTTTCGCTGGGACAAATGGATACGTGGACGATATTCCCGTCGAAGATGTTCGCCGCTTTGAGAAGGAGCTGTACAGCTTCGTCGAGACCAATTATGGCGCCATCCTGAAGAAACTTGCCGACACGAAAGCAATTGATGACGGGCTCCGCGCCGAAATGAAGAAGGCCATCGATGATTTCAAGAAGAGCTTCGTTACGGACGGGAAGACCGTGGAGGCCGCCGCAAGCTGAGCGCTGACCGGACCTTCGCATGCCTACTCTGCTTGACTATCGCCGCCGCATCCGTTCTGTGAAGAACACGCAGCAGATCACGCGTGCCATGAAGTTTGTATCGGCGGCAAAACTGCGGCGTGCGCAGGAGGGCGTGTACCGTGCACGTCCCTATGCCAAAGAGATTCGGCGCGTTTTGCAATCGGCGATGCAGCGCGTCTCCGAGCCGCAAAATGCGCTGCTCGAGCAACGGCCTGAGCAGCGCGTTCTCGTCCTTGTGGTTGCCGCGGACAAGGGTTTGTCCGGCCCCTTCAGCACAAACGTTTTGCGGCGGACCGTGGAGTACGCACGCGGCTTGAAGGGAAAAGAAGTGCTGGCGATTGGCGTAGGCCGCAAGGGCGTCGAAGGGCTGAAGCGGCGCAAGTGGAAGCTCGCGGCTGAATACTTGAACGTTTCAATGCATGTTGAATTTCATCACGCCGAAGAAATCTCCGAGCGAATTTCCGAATTGTATGTTTCCAAGGAAGTGGACGCGGTTTATGCAATCTACAACGAGTTCAAGAGCGTAATGGTGCAGCGTCTGCTCGTGGAAAAGCTTCTGCCGCTCAATCCGGAATCATTTGTGGAGGAGCGTGAGAAGCAGCCAGCGAGCGGCAAGAAAGAAGACTCAGACAACCTTGCTGAGACCGTCGACTACATTTACGAGGAACCGCCTGAGGAAATCTTCGCGAAGCTCGTGCCTCGTTATCTTGAAACCGAAATTTTTCGCATCCTGTTGGAGTCGGCGGCGGCGGAGCATGCGGCACGCATGACCGCCATGGATGCGGCGACAACCAACGCCGGAGAGCTCATCAGCTCGTTGACTCTCGACATGAACAAGATTCGTCAGGCCAGCATCACCAAGGAAATCATTGAAATCGTAAGCGGCGCCTCGTTTGCGGCGTCCTCATAAGCAAGGGAGCTTTCGATGGCACAGAACCAAACAACCCAGAAGAAGGACCTGAAGGCCGGTCACGTCGTGCAGGTAATCGGCCCGGTGGTTGACGTCCAGTTTGAGGAAGGGCACCTTCCGCTGATTTACAGCGCTGTTCGCATCACCAGCGAGGGCTTCGACCTTGCCGATCCGATTGATCTCGTGACCGAGGTGCAGCAACACCTCGGCGAGGGCCGCGTGCGCTGTGTAGCGATGAAGCCGACCGAAGGGATTGTGCGCGGCATGAAGGCCTTCGACCTGGGCGAAGAGATTTCCGTTCCGGTTGGCCGCGGCGCACTCGGCCGCATTTTGAACGTCCTCGGCGAACCGGTGGATAAGCTCGGGGAGGTGAAGGTAAAAGAACGTTGGCCGATTCATCGTCCTGCTCCGCCGCTTGACCAGCAGTCCACTTCTCTCGAAATGTTCGAGACGGGCATCAAGGTGGTTGACTTGATGGAGCCTTATCTCAAAGGGGGCAAGATCGGCCTCTTCGGCGGCGCTGGCGTCGGCAAGACCGTGCTGATTATGGAGTTGATCCACAACGTCGCGATGAAGCACGGCGGCGTTTCCGTATTTGCGGGCGTGGGCGAACGAACGCGCGAGGGAAACGATCTGTGGCTTGAAATGACTGAATCGGGCGTCGTCGTTCCCGGCAATTCGGAGAAATCCCGCGCCGCTCTGATTTATGGGCAGATGACCGAGCCGCCCGGTGCGCGCCTTCGCGTAGGGCTGACAGGCTTGACCGTGGCTGAGTATTTTCGTGACGCCGAAGGGTTGGACGTACTGCTCTTCATCGACAACATCTTCCGTTTCGTCCAAGCGGGGTCGGAAGTTTCCGCTCTCCTTGGCCGCATGCCTTCGGCCGTCGGGTATCAGCCAAACCTAAATACGGAAATCGGAGAACTTCAGGAGCGCATCACGTCGACGAAGAAAGGTTCGATCACTTCTGTTCAGGCCATTTACGTTCCGGCGGACGATTACACCGACCCCGCTCCCGCCGCGACGTTCGCCCATTTGGACGCAACCACCAACCTGAGCCGGCAGCTCGCTTCGCTGGGAATTTATCCCGCCGTCGATCCGCTGGCCAGCTTCTCGCGCATTCTGGATGTGCGAATCGTCGGCGAGGAGCACTACAGCGTGGCGAGGTCGGTGAAATCCACGCTTCAGCGCTACAAAGACCTTCAGGACATCATCGCGATTCTGGGCATCGAGGAACTGCCCGAAGAAGACAAGATGACTGTGGCGCGCGCCCGCAAGATTCAAAAGTTCATGGCCCAGCCGATGTTCGTTGCGGCGCAATTCACCGGATTCGAGGGCAAGTACGTCAAAGTCGAAGACACGATTCGCGGTTTCAAGGAAATCGTAGAAGGCAAACACGACGAAATTCCGGAGCAGGCTTTTTACATGGTGGGAACGATCGAAGAAGCACAAGAAAAAGCCGAGCAAATGGCGGCGACGGCGTAATCACGAAAGGAAACGAGCGAACCGTCCGAGATGCTGCCGCGAAATCTAGAACTCGAAATCGTCACACCCGAGAAGCACATGCTCGACGAATCGGTCGATTACGTCGAGCTGCCGGGCCAGGAAGGCTACATGGGCATTTTGCCCGGCCATGCGCCGCTGCTGAGCGAACTTGGCATGGGCACGCTTTCTTACCGCACGGGTGGCGATGTTCAGTATTTCGCAGTGCTTGGAGGTTTTGTCGAAGTGCTTCCGGGCCGCGTCATTATTTTGGCAGACGCTTGCGAACGAGCCGGCGAAATCGATCTGGAGCGCGCCCGCGCCGCTCTCGAAAGAGCGAAAGCAGGATTGGCCAAGGGCGGCTCCTCTGAGAATGCTGCTGATATCACGCTCGCCATGAATCGTGCCCAGGCTCGCATCGAGGCCGCAGCAAAGGCCGGCACTGTTTCGCCGGTTCATCACTGATTTCCGGATTCGAGGACTTGGGCGTGCCTACCATTACGATGTACACCTCCTTTCACTGCGGCGATTGCCGCCGCGCGAAAATGTTCTTACAAGAACGCGGGATTGCTTTTCGCGAAGTGAATATAGATCTTTCTCCGGAAGCCGAAGCGCTGGTGCTCGGCGTGAATCATGGACGGCGAAAAGTGCCAACGTTCGAGGTTGACGGCCGATACTTTGCCAATAGCCCCTTCAATCCTTACCAGCTTGCTGACGAGCTGAAAATCTCTTTGAATACCTGACTCCGCCGGCCGTGATTTCGCTCAAGCCTGGAGGAATGTTATTCTTGTTCGCCAGTTTTTTGGCGTACCTGCCCGTTAAAAGGAGATGTGCATGCCCGCATTTTCCGGAGTCGATTTCCTCGACTTCGATTCCCTGCTGACCGATGAAGAGAAGCTCGCGCGCCAGACGGCCCGCAAGTTTGTGGATGACCAGGTGCTGCCGGTGATTGAGGAATGCAACCGCGAGGCGAAATTCCCGATGCAACTCCTGCCGACGATCGCGGAACTCGGTTTTTTCGGCGCGAATTTGAAGGGCTACGGTTGTGCCGGAATGTCCAACGTCGAATACGGCCTCGTAATGCAAGAACTCGAACGCGGAGACTCCGGCCTGCGCAGTTTTGCTTCCGTTCAATCTGCGCTGGTGATGTACCCGATTTATACCTTCGGCTCGGAAGAACAGAAGGAAAAGTGGCTGCCACAATTAGCATCCGGAAAGGCGATTGGCTGCTTCGGCCTCACCGAACCGCAGTTCGGGTCGAACCCCGGCGGCATGCTTACGAAAGCCGTGCGGAAGGGCGACAGCTATATTCTGAACGGCGAAAAAATGTGGATCACAAACGGCTCGCTGGCAGCCGTTGCGTTGATTTGGGCAAAGTGCGAGGACGAAAAGATTCGCGGCTTCCTGGTCGAGGAAGGAACGCCCGGATTTAAAGCCTGGGATGTCCATGGCAAATGGTCGCTGCGCGCTTCGGTAACTTCCGGACTTGCCATGACCGACTGCAAGATTCCGGCGGAGAGTATTCTTCCGAGCGTTGAAGGATTGCGCGGGCCGCTTTCGTGTTTGAATCAGGCGCGTTACGGAATCGGCTGGGGAGGAATCGGCGCCGCAATGGCCTGCTACGACACAGCGCTGCGCTACGCCAAAGAGCGCAAGCAGTTCGGTAACAAATCCATCGCCGGGCACCAATTGGTTCAGGAAAAGCTTGTGTGGATGATTACCGAGATCACCAAAGCGCAGTTTCTGGCTTTGCAAGTTGGCCGGTTGAAAGACAAATCTCGCGTGCATCCATCGCACATTTCCATGATGAAAATGAATAATGTGGCGATCGCTCTGGAAACGGCGCGAAAGGCGCGGGAGATTCTTGGCGCAAACGGTATTGTCGACGACTACTGCATCATGCGCCATATGATGAATCTCGAATCCGTCTATACGTACGAGGGTACACACGACATCCACAAACTGATCATTGGCGAACGAATCACAGGAGTCCCGGCATTCGAATGATTGCTCAGCAAGATCCGAATCGTAGTGAGGGCAAGAATCCGGCCCGCTCCGCGAAGGAAAACCACGAGGGCATGAGACGCTATGGAAGACAAACTTAGCCTCGAATTCCTGCGCGTCGTTGAACAGGCGGCCATCGCCTGCGCGCACACCATGGGCTTGGGTGACCGCCACAAAGCCGATGCTGTCGCAGTCGAAGCCATGCGCCGCGAAATGGATACAGTAGGCATGGACGGCACTGTCGTGATTGGAGAAGGCGAACGCGACGAGGCACCCATGCTGTTTATCGGTGAAAAGGTCGGCATGACGGCGAAGCACAAAGATAGTTTTCCCGCCGTGGACATTGCCGTCGACCCGCTCGAGGGGACCAATCTTTGCGCAACAGGCGAGCCCAATGCGATTACGGTTCTCGCGGCAAGCGAGAAGGGCGGTTTGCTTCACGCGCCCGATCTGTACATGGAAAAAATCGTCGTTGGACCGACGTGCCGCGGCGCAGTGGAACTCGACGCTCCGGTGAAGGACAATTTGAAAGCTGTCGCCAGGCGCCTCGACCGCCTGGTGGAGGATCTCGTTGTCATTGTCCTCGATCGCCCGCGTCACGAGAAGTTGATTCGCGACATTCGCGAGGCGGGCGCGCGCATCCGACTCATCGGCGACGGCGACCTGTCTGCAGGAATTGCCGCTGCGGTCTTAGGCTCTGGCGTCCACGCGGTGATGGGAACGGGAGGCGCTCCGGAGGGAGTTCTTACTGCGGCGGCGCTGAAGTGCTTGAACGGCGAAATTGTCGCTCGCTTGGTGGTTTCAAAACCGGAGCAACAGGAACGGCTGGCCAAAATGGGCGTAACGGACTCTAAGAAGATCTACAAGACAGAGGAACTGGCGCCCGGACGGAAAGTCATCTTTGCCTGCACTGGAGTCACGGAAGGGAATCTGCTGCGTGGCGTGCGCTTTTTCGGCGAAGGTGTCCGCACGCACTCTCTCGTCCTCACTTACGACAACCGGCAGATCCGCTTTATCGATAGTGTCCATTTGAACAAACGACCGGATGCCAAAGTTCGTTTCTTCTAGCATCTACGGTAGGCTAGGCTCATTCGATCTTCCCGGGGCATTGGTGGCCCAATTCGGCAGTCTGGGGGACTCTGGAAATGCCCGATCTTGCGAATTCGGAATCCAGGCAGAGCCGTGGCCGTTCAAACAAACGGCTCATCATTTTAGGCGTGGTCCTTTTGTGCGCTTTCGTGGCTTGGATCGTGACGATGGTTACGGGTTCAGGTCTCGGCTCGCGTCCCTAGCCCCAGATCCCTACCTAGCACGACGCGAATGTCGCTCCAGACCAACCAGTGCGGCTTCAAATCCCCGGCGCCGTGACGTTTGTAGAATCGGCGTGCGACTGTATTTGTTGGTTCAACATCTACGCAGATGCGGAAAGCCTGTTGGTTTATAAACCAGGCGGCAAGCAAGCGAAGCAGCTCCCCCGCGATTTCAGTTCCCCGGCGCTCTGGAATGACGTTGATCCACTCCAATTCTCCGTCGCAGGAGTGACGCCGTGTGAGGTGTCCCGCGATGAAGGCAACGACGGAATCACCTTCTAAGGCAACATAGCCGATGCGCGGCTCAAGGGCCTCTTGCGGATCGATTTCGCCTTCCAAGTAGGCAGTCATCCGTCTCTGCCAGTACTCTTCAGTTTCCCATTCTGCTGCGCGGATTCGCGCCATCGCTGGTATGTCACTCGGCCTAACTCTTCTGTAAATAAAAGGGGACATTAAAGCGAGGCCAGTCGGCGACGGCATCCAGCGCCGCCGAGCAACATTAAGTTGAAAAAAACCTCAGCGATGTGCCGAGGCCATGGGTGACGTGCTCCGGCGCGGCGAGAGGTGCGGCATTTTCGTCTCATGCATGGGCTGCGCCGGCGACCGCATCACGGTGCCACTCACGTGGTCGCTGATCGCTTGCAGCCGCTTAAGGATGGATTGCCACTGCGCCCAATCCAACTGGCGCAGAAACGGCCGCAATCCCTGGATGAACGGATCCTCAAGCAGCGTCTGGCTCGTGGACTCGGGAACGAAGAAGCGATTTAATCCCACCCCGAGAGCTTCGGCAATTTTCTCGAGAGTTCCCAGGCTGGGCGTCATCTGCCCGCTCTCGATACGCGAGAGATACGAACGGGAAACGCGCGATCGCGCCTGAAGCTGGCTCTGCGTCATGCCGCGGGATTCGCGTAATTGGCGAATCCGCTGACCAATGTTCTCGACCGTATCTCGGTTTGGCCACTCACCCGCCGACTGCGAATCAGCGCCAGCTGTCCCTTCAGGCGAAGGCGTGGGGATCACGAAAGTCACCTTCGGAGGCAGCAGGCGCAAGCAACGTCGGCAATTGTCGGTGCGCGTGCGGTACTGCACCAATCCGCACACACCACAACGGATTACTTCTCGGTCCATGTCCGAAATGACTTCCTCAGCTTTCTTTTCTCCCACCGGTAATCCTCACAGACTTTTCCGGCGGTGCGGAGGGGAGGAACGTTTCACAACGGGGAAGGCAGAAACCGGCGCGACGGGCATTCTCTCCAGCGCACTATCCCAAGTCAAGTCTTTTTTTGCCTATTTACGGGTCCTTGAATGCGAGCAAGATTTTACCCTCGGCGCAGCAGGAAAATCAACGTTTCCAGGCCGTGCGGAGTGCTCGCGCGAAAAAGTGATTTTCTGGTAGGCTGGTACCGCTTCTGAAAACGGGGAGAACAGAATGAGCAACCTGCCGAACCGCGAAGACGCGTGGAAATTGCTGTGCGAGTACACCCAGAGCGACAGCCTTCGCAAGCATGCACTCGCCGTTGAGGCCTGCGTCCGAGCTTACGCTCGGAAGAATAGCGCGGACGAGGAACTTTGGGGCCGTGCTGCTTTACTTCACGATTTTGACTATGAGCGCTGGCCGAATGCCGAGCACCATGCCGACAAAGAACATCCCACGCAGGGGTCCGGTGTGCTTCGCGCACGTGGTTATCCGGAAGAAATGATTCACGCTATCTTGTCGCACGCTGATTACACAGGCGTAAAACGCGAATCGGCGCTCGACCACACGCTTTTTGCCTGTGACGAACTGGCCGGCTTTTTGACGGCGTGCGCTCTCATTAAGCCCAGCAAAAAGATCGCCGAAGTAGAAGCTCCCTCTGTCAAAAGGAAGCTGAAAGACAAAGCCTTCGCGCGCGGCGTCAATCGCGACGATGTTCGGCGAGGAGCGGAGGAGTTGGGTATCCCGCTCGATGAGCACATCGCAAATTGCATCACGGCGATGCAGAGTATCGCCGGCGAACTTGGTCTTGCTTGAGTGGCGCGCGCCAGTCTCTAGACACGTCTCACCGTATGTTAGAATGGGAATCCCATGGAGCGAGCAGGGGATCTTCTGGGCGTTGCGCTACGCAGCATGCAAGATCCAAGTGTTGTGTCGGCTTGGTTGCAGGCAAGATGGCCGTCGCTGATTGGCAACACAATGGCCGCCCACCTTCGGCCGATCAGCTGCGCGCGGGGAGTCTTGAAGGTGAATGCGGACTCGCGGGAGTGGAAGAATCAAGCCGAGGCGATGAAGCAGGAACTGCGCGAGAGGGTCAATCAGTCTTGGGGGAGAACTCTGGTTCGCGAGATTCTTGTCGAATTGACGCACGAGCGCAAGCGTTTGCCGTATGAAGTCGACAACCATCACCTGCCTTTTTTGCGCCAGGGCGCAAGACCGAAACGATGAAGATCAGTCGCGAAGATGTCTTGCGCGTTGCCGAACTCGCACACCTCGAATTGCGTGATCAAGAAATCGACAAGCTTCGCGTGCAGCTCGATGGCATCCTCACCTACATCGACAAACTGAAGGAACTGGACGTGTCTGGCATCGAACCGATGGCGCAGGCGCTCGGGGCGAACGCTAGGTCGGACGGAACGCTGCGCGATGACGTTGTACGGGATTGCGATATTGCAGAAGACGTTCTTAAACAAGCGCCGCAGGCTAAAGCTCCGTATTTCCGCGTCCCCAAGGTCATCGAGCGGTGAGCGCGAACAAGCACTGGACCGTTTCTTCGATTCGGATGGCGCTTGAGACGAAGACGGTTTCTGCACGCGAATTGACGGCCGAGTTCTTTTCGCGCATCGAGAAACATAACCCCGAGCTGAACGCATTCCTCACGCTTTCACCGGACCGTGCCTATGCGCAAGCAGACCGCATTGACGGAGTGCGCGCACGCGGAGAAAAACTTCCACCGCTTGCGGGCGTCCCGGTTGCCATCAAAGATGTAATCAGCACGCGGGGAATCCGTACCACCTGCGCATCCCGTATTCTTGAAAATTACGTTCCGCCATACGACGCCACTGCCGTAGCTCGCCTCGAGGATGCCGGCGCGGTGATTCTGGGAAAGACAAATTGCGACGAATTTGCCATGGGCAGCTCAAACGAGAACTCCGCCTTTGGGCCTGTGCGTAACCCAGTCGCGCTCGACCGCGTGCCCGGTGGTTCGAGCGGAGGCTCTGCCGCCGCTGTGGCGGCCCACCTGGCAGTAGGCGCTTTGGGGACCGATACCGGCGGGTCGATTCGCCAGCCCGGCTCGCTCTGCGGCGTTCCCGCCATGATGCCCACCTATGGTAGGGTCTCGCGCTACGGGCTGATCGCCTTTGCGTCTTCCCTGGACCGCATCGGCCCGTTCGCCACAACCGTCAGCGACATTGCGGCCTTCATGGCCGTGATTTCTGGCCGTGACGAAAACGATTCGACATCGGCCGGTGTGGTGGTGCCGGATTTCTTCGCCGAGATGCAAAATCCGGTGGATGACCTACGCATCGGAATCCCCGCAGAGTACTTTGGTGAAGGAATGGACGCAGAGGTTCGGCAAAAAGTCGAGAACGGAATAGAGGTACTCAAAAAGCTGGGTTGCCGGACTGTGAACCTCAGCATGCCGCACACCGACTACGCGATCGCGACGTACTACATCGTCGCGAACGCCGAGGCCAGTTCGAATCTGGCTCGCTTCGATGGCGTCCGGTATGGCTTGCGTATCAACGGAAACAACAATTTGCACGATATGTATGACAAGACGCGTGGCCAAGGATTTGGTGCCGAGGTAAAGCGCCGTATCATGCTCGGGACCTATGCCTTATCTTCAGGATATTACGATGCTTATTATCTGCACGCCCAGAAGGTACGTTCGCTAATAACCCGCGACTTCACCGAGGCTTTCGAAAAAGTGGACGCAATTGTGACACCCACCTCGCCGTCGCCAGCCTTTCGCATCGGCGAACGTGTTGAAGACCCATTGTCAATGTATCTATCTGATATCTATACAGTTACTGGAGACCTGGCGGGCGTTCCAGCGATATCCATTCCCTGCGGCTCTAATTCGCATGGCTTGCCCATCGGCCTCCAAATCTTCGGCCGCCCTTTTGACGAAGGCCGTATCTTACAGCTGGCACAAGCCTTCGAGCGCGAGTCCGTTTGATCGGAGGGAGTTTTCGGGTTCTACTGAAAACTGTAGCGACATCCATAGGACGGGAAATATATTTCCTACTCCTGCTAGACAACCTCCCCTCGGCGCACTCCTCTCTCCCGGGCACAATTCCCGCAACCCATTGGCTCCGCAAGTGCTTAAACAGAGAACTTACGGACGAACGGAG
The DNA here is from genome assembly GCA_035945715.1 of Candidatus Acidiferrales bacterium. GTDB lineage: Bacteria > Acidobacteriota > Terriglobia > Acidiferrales > UBA7541 > DAHUXN01. The sequence continues at coordinate 17,605 of DASYZX010000006.1, read as the reverse complement.
GATTGGCAGGCCACGTGCTCAGATATTTTTGCGGTTTTCCGATGCCCATTACTGGTGCACCGTGAGGGAATTGAAAAATTGTCTCATATCCCATCAAGTCAAAAGCTGTTTACCGAAGACGAAGTCTCTCGAGTGACGGGAATCTGCCTTGAGCACCTCCGAAATCTGGCTCAACTGAAACACCTCGGCTCGCTGGTGCGTGCAGCGGAAGCCGCGGGCGCCGAAGCCGAAAAGTGGCTTTTCACCAATTCGGAGTTGATGATCCTCAACGTGCTCTGTCCACGCTGCGACCACTAGTCAGTCCACGGCTGCGTGCCCCGAACCGCCCATAGAGCAAGTCCTGTTTTGACTGCTACGGCGACACGATGTCTTAGCTCCATAATTCTGTCACCCCTAACGGCTACGTGAAAATGTCACCCTATGAGACAGGAGACATTTCGCTTGAGCCAGAAAGAATTGCAACGAGTGGCAGTGATTGCAGCGTGTGTGAAGGGAGATCTGGCGTGTGCCAGAGCGGCGGAGCTGCTCGATCTGACGCCTCGGCAGATCAAACACCTCAAAGCCCGTTATCGGCAAGGCAGCGCAGCCGCTCTGGCTCACGCCGGCCGCGGCCGTCCCAGTCACCGTCGCCTGCCCGACGCCGTGCGCGAGCAGATCGTGGATCTGGCACGCAGCTCCTACGCCGGCTTCAACGATCACCATCTCTGCGAGAAGCTCGTCGAGCGTGAAGGCTTCTCACTCAGTCGCGAGACGCTGCGCCGGCTATTACGCCAGCAAGGTCTAGGCCCGCCAAGAAAGCGCCGGGCCCCGGCTCATCGCCACCGTCGCGTGCGTTCCGCTCGGCTCGGCGAACTGGTGCAGCTGGATGGCAGCCCTCATGACTGGCTGGAGGGTCGAGGCCCACGACTCACCGCTCTGGGCATGCAGGACGACGCGACTGGCAAGATCCTGGCGGCACAGTTCTTCTCTTCGGAAACCGCTTTTGGCTATCTCTGCTTGCTTCGCCAGCTGCTCCGTCGCCATGGCCTACCCTTGGCTTTTTACGGAGATCGCAGCGGTGTCTTCGTTCGCAACGACGACCACTGGACCGTCGAAGAACAGCTCGCCGGAAAACGCCAACCCACGCAGTTCGGTCGCGCCCTCAAGCAACTCGGCATTACCTTCATTGCTGCTCGCAGTCCCCAGGCCAAAGGCCGTGTTGAGCGTCTCTGGGGTGTACTCCAGGATCGTCTCGTCAGCGAACTGCGGCTCGCTCAAGCAGACGACATCCACGCTGCCAACGCCGTGCTGCGCAAGTTCACCGCGGATTACAATCGCCGCTTCGCCTGTCAGCCTCGCGAACAGCAAACAGCCTGGCGTGCGGTTCCAGAAAGTCTGGAACGGATCTGCTGCTTCGTGCACGAACGCATCGTCAGCAATGACAACGTCGTGCAGTGGGAGGGTCGTCGCTTCCAGATCCCCCAGCAAGCACGTCGTTTTAGCTTCGCCGGGGCCAAAGTGCAGATCTACCAAGCTCTTAACGGGCGCCTCTCGTTCTACTACGGCGACACTCGATTAGAGCATGCAGCCATCCCAGGGGGGTGACATTTTCATGTTGCTGTTAGGGTGACATTTTTATGTTGCTACAACATGCTACGGCGACACGATTGCCGCATTCCTCACACAAGTATAAACTGGTGACTGAGTGGGCAAACTGCACGGCTGAGCTGGCATCTCACTCCTCGCAGCGAGCCCGTCTACCTTCGCCATGCAAAGCCGGGGCTTTTTCCGATTTCTGATTGAATCGACACCGTTCCTCTTGGCGGCGGTGGCGGTCCTGCCGACCTGCGCAACTGCACTGACGCGCTCTACTACTCTCTCAATACAGCAAGATGCTCCTAGTCCGGCTGTGCCTCGGGGCAAGAAACTAATAATGAAAGATGGCTCCTTTCAGATCGTGAGCAGCTACGCCGTTGACGGAGACCGCGTTCGTTACTTGAGCGTCGAGCGCGGTGAGTGGGAAGAGATTCCGACCTCCCTCGTCGACTGGCCGGCTACGAAGAAGGCCGAGGCTGACCGGGAAAAAACAGATGCCGCGCTGACAACCAAGCTCAAAAGTGATGAAGAGGCGGCTGCGAAGGCGCCCGTCGACGTGGACGTGAGTTTTGAAATCGTTCCTGGAGTTTTCCTGCCTCCAGGAGAAGGCTTCTTCCTCCTCGACAACCATTCTGTCTTCCCTCTGAAACAGTCGCCCGCTTCTGCAAAGCTTGCCAAAGGCCACTTCGTCGAGCAAATTGCAGTCCCGGTGCCGGTCATACCGTCCCGTACCAGCGTGGATCTTCCTGGAAAACATGCCAGCTTCCGGACGACCGATCCTACGCCCGAATTCTACTTTCGCACGAAAGACTTTGCCGAGCCAGAGATCGAACTCATTGTAGCTCACGTGCAAAGCAGCAAACGGCACATCGAAAACATCGATACGCTGTTTGGCCAACAGAGCGTCAAGGGCAAGTCAGTTCCCCTACAGGAATGGCAAGTAGCCAAGGGATTGTATCGCTTCACTCTGGGAAAATCCCTTGCTCCCGGAGAATACGCACTGGTGCAGTTTTTCCCGAAACAGGGGCTGGATCTCTTGCTGTGGGATTTTGGAGTGGACCGGCGACCCGCTGGCACGGCGCATAGAAAGTAGGATGCTCTATCGCTCGACCGCCTTCAACTCTGGAGGGGGCCCGGCAACCAGCCTTTCGAGGAGCGCCACAAGCTCGCCTAGTTGAAATGGTTTTTGCAATGCAGACACGCCTTTCTTCTCCCAATCCGAGATCTGTTTCGCGTCCAGCAGTTCCCCGGTCATAAGTACGAAATGCGGCGCTTGCCGAGCTTTGCTGCTTGCGATCCTCTCAAATAATTGCACTCCGCTTCCGTCTCCCAAGTTGGAATCGCAAAGCACCAAATCATACGAACGGGACCTCAGGCGTTTCCATGCCTCGGCTCCGGTCTCAACAGTCTCAACCATCGCTCCTTGCGCGCTAAGACCCTCATGAACCAACTCTCGAATCCCGTCTTCATCATCGACGACGAGGATGGATCGCCCTCGGAGCTGGCCGCGAGCCGTACCGCTTGAGTTTTTCATCGCCATGGGCTCCCCCTCGACAGATGGCAAAAGGATACGGAAGCGGGCCCCTCCAGCGGGCGACATCTGGGCTTCAATCGTTCCGCCGTGCTCTTTGACGATTACCAAACAAATCGTCAGGCCCAGGCCGGAGCCACCGCTGGTGCGGTGAGTGGTAAAGAAGGGATCAAATATCTTCGAACGGACGTCGGCGGCGATACCGGGTCCATTGTCATCCACGAGTATTTCTTGCTGGCCATTCGAAGAACCGATTTGCACCGAAATCCGGCCATGATCGCGCACCGAAGTGATCGCGTCCTGCGCGTTGGTCAGCAAGTTGACGAAAACCTGGGTCATGTGCTGCGGGTCCGCTTCAATCGGCGGCAGATCTGGTGTGGCATGCATTTCTACAGTGATGTGCCGGGCTTCCGATTCTGTCTTTTGCAATTCAATCGCTCGACTGATTAGTTCAGCCAAATGAACTCGCCTGCTCTTGTGTTGAGACGGGCGCGAAAACATCAGCAATCCCTGAACCAGCTGTGCTGCTTTGCGCGCCTGATTGTGAATCAATTGAAGCTGCCGCTGTGACGCGCCGTCGGTGGTCCGTTCCCGCAGCAGATCGCTAACGCCAAGTATCGCAGTCAGAGGATTATTGAGTTCGTGCGCCACGCCGGACACCATTTGGCCGACCGCTGCGAGTTTTTCCGACTGCATCAGTTGCTGTTCCAGCCGTTTTGATTCGGTGACGTCTCTCGCGGACGCTACAATTCCTATAATCTTTCCCTCGGTATCGGTCAGCGGACTCGCGTTCGCGCGCACCGTTCTCCAGCCGCCGTTCTTGTGAGACGTCCGATATTCCACCGCGCCGAAGCTAATCTCGCCGGTCGTAAGGCTGCGAAAGAAAGCGAGTAGCGATTCGCGGTCGTCTGGATGCGGGCGGTCGCAGAGGCTGGCGCCCAGATAATCGTCGGGCGCATAGCCTAGGAATTCTTGGACACGAGGGCTCACGAAGGTGTACCTGCCGTCCGTGTCGAGCACCACAATGATGTCCGGGAAACACGTCACCAGGCGGCGCACAAATTCCTGCTCCTCCCGGAGCCGCCGTTCCATCTGCCCGCGCTTGCTTATGTCCACCAGCGAACCTTGGAAGCGAACGAATTCGCCGCCGGCATTGCGTATGGCAACGCTCGAACTGAGCGCGCGGATGGACGAGCCGTCTTTCCGACGCAACGTCAATTCGCGGTCGCGTACCGAGCCAAATCTCTGCAGCGCCTCGAGCAGTGCAGCGTGCTCCGCAGTGTCGACGAAGACATCTTTGGCGGGCTGTTTGAGCAACTCTTCCTTGCTTTGATAGCCGAGCATGTGGACCGCTGCAGGATTCACGTCGAGCAACTCTCCGCTCGGCGTCGCAAAGTACACTCCCTCGTGGAGGGTCTCAAAGAGGTCGGTGAAACGCGATTCCGTTTCTCGTTGTCCAGAGATGTCTCGCGCCAGGCCGGTGACCCCTGTCACTTGGTCATCTTTTACAACCGCGTACAACGTGCAATCGTAGAACCGCAGTTCCGATTTGGACTTCCAGCGCACCGGTACAACACCTGTCCAATAGCGCGTTTCAAGAAAATACGGCAACGACTGTGCCAGTTCCTCACGCGTTGGTTCGGCAGCAAACTCTTCAATCGGGTGGTTAACGATTGCGCCGAACGGTAGCCCGAGAACATCGGCGAATTGGCGGTTAACCACCTGGAAGCGGCCGTCCAGCGAAAGGTTAAAAGCGATGCGGTCAAAACTGTCTATCAACTCACGGAAGCCTTGCTGCGACCGAGTTACAATTTCCAGCAATTCTTCGCTGTGCGGTCTCGCGGATCCGGTTGGAGCGCCAGATTCCGGCCGCGGAGTGGCATTGCCGCTGGTTTTCTTTGTCCGCACCATGCGATTCGAAGGCAGCCTGCAAGGTCTCCGACACCTGTCCTAGGTACTCGGACTATTGTAGCGGCTGCATGATTTCCCTAACAAACCGTAAAACAATGTCGTTTCCAGAGACTCAACGAACGAGGAGGCGGAAAAGGCGGCCAAGAGGGACAAAAAAAAACGGCGCGTTTGCCTCCCGCGCCGCTTCCCATCGATGACGAGCCTGAGTTTAACCTTCCGCAACCGTATCGCTGTCCTTCCGCAGAAAGTCCAGCGCCGCCGCTTCCTCCGGAGTGAGTTGAGGCTCCTCCGCCTCTGGCTCTTCCTTCGGCACCTCGGTGAGCAACTGAACCCCTCGGTAGCGGTCTAAGCCTGTACCCGCAGGGATCAACCGGCCCATGATCACGTTTTCCTTCAGGCCGCGAAGATAATCCACCTTGCCTGAAATGGCCGCTTCGGTCAGAACACGTGTCGTTTCCTGGAAGCTCGCCGCGGAGATAAATGAATCGGTCGAGAGCGACGCCTTCGTGATTCCCAGCAGGAGAGGCCGTCCCGTTGCCGGCCGTTTTCCATCGTGAATCACATGGTCGTTCTCTTCGCGGAAGCGGAACTTGTCCACCTGCTCCTCCAGGAGGAATGGCGTGTCACCGACGTCTTCCACCTTCACCCAGCGCATCATCTGCCGGACGATGGTTTCAATGTGTTTGTCGTTGATGTTCACGCCCTGAAGCCGATAGACCTCCTGCACAGAGTTGACCAGGTACGCCTGCGTGAATTTTTCTCCCAGTACCGCGAGCAAGTCATGCGGATTCAGCGGACCGTCAATCAGAGGCTCGCCGGCGCGGACATGCTCGCCTTCCTGCACGTTGATGTGGACGCCTCGCGGAATCGAGTATTCCTTGATGGTCTTGCTGTCCTCGCTCTCCACATAAATGCGGCGCATGCCCTTGACGATCTCACCGTACTTGACCACTCCATCGATTTCGCTGATGACCGCAGGGTCCTTGGGCTTGCGTGTCTCAAACAACTCCACAACGCGCGGCAGACCGCCGGTGATGTCTTTCGTCTTGGTGGTCTCGCGCGGGATCTTCGCCAGCACGTCGCCCGGATGCACTTCGTCTCCATCGGCAACCATCAAGTGCGCGCGCGACGGCATGAGGTACTTCTTCCGCACGCGTCCGGCCGAGTCACGTACGTTAATGGTGGGTTGATGCTTCTCATCCCCCGGCGGCAAAGTGACGACGAGCTGCGAAAGACCTGTAACTTCGTCCACTTGCTCCTCGATCGTGACACCAGACTGCAAATCCTTGAATTGAATCGTGCCGCCTGTTTCCGTCAGAATCGAGAAGGTGTACGGGTCCCATTCGGCCATGGTCTGGCCGATGGTAACGGGCTGGCCGTCTTCGACCTTCAGCCGCGCGCCATAAACAACGTGGTAGCGCTCCTTTTCTCGACCCTTTTCATCGACGACGGCGATGAGGCCGGAACGGTTCATGGCGATGAACGTTTTGCCGCGGCCCTCGACTACCTTCAAGTCGATGAACTTCACGAAGCCGTTGTTCTTCGCGTCCACCTTGGACTGCTCCGTCACGCGTGTCGCCGTTCCGCCGATGTGGAACGTACGCATCGTCAGCTGCGTGCCAGGCTCGCCGATGGATTGCGCTGCGATAACGCCCACCGCTTCGCCCATCTCGACAAATCGCCCGGTCGCCAGGTTGCGGCCGTAACAGCGCGCGCAAACTCCGCGGCGGGATTCGCACGTCAACACAGAACGGATTTTCACCCGTTCAATGCCGGCCGCTTGAATCGCATTTGCTAATTCTTCGGTGACTTCCTGGTTGATCTCGACAATCACGTTGCCTTCGTAGTCCTTGATCTTTTCGAGCGAAACGCGCCCGATGACGCGGTCACGCAGCGGTTCAACTTCTACGCCGGCTTCAAGAATGGGCTCGACATAAATGCCATCCGCTGTGCCGCAATCAAATTCGTTGATGATGACGTCCTGCGCCACGTCGACCAGCCGGCGCGTCAAGTAGCCGGAGTCCGCCGTCTTGAGGGCCGTATCGGCCAAGCCCTTGCGCGCGCCGTGCGTGGAAATGAAGTACTGCAACACATCGAGTCCCTCGCGGAAGTTCGATGTGATCGGCGTCTCGATAACTTCTCCTGAAGGCTTGGCCATCAATCCGCGCATACCGGAGAGCTGGCGGATCTGCTGCTTCGATCCGCGAGCTCCGGAATCGGCCATGACGTAAATCGGGTTCATGGTGCCTTCTTTGTCCTGATTTTCGAGCGCCTTGAACATCTCGTCCGCCACCTTTTCGGTGACGTCGCTCCAGATTGCGATGACCTTGTTGTAGCGCTCGCCGTTGGTGATGGCGCCGTCGAGATACTGCTGCTGCACCTTCACGACCTCGCGTTCCGCTGTATCGACCAGCTTCGCCTTGTCTCCCGGAATCAGCATGTCGCTGATGCCGATGGAGATTCCGGCCTTGGTTGCGTACAGGAAGCCCAGTTCCTTCAGTTGATCGAGCATCTTCACGGTGCGTTCCAGACCGAAACGCAAATAGCAGTACTGCACGAGTTGTTGCGTGCCCTTTTTCTTGAGCAAGCCGTTGACATAGGGCATCTCGGACGGCAGGTGATCATTGAAGATCACGCGGCCCACCGTGGTCTGCAGGAACTGGTTCTTGAGTGTCACGGATTCCGTGTGCGTCACATCCTGATCGTCATACGCAGTGGTCATATCCACCACTTCGCCGGTGAAGCGCAAGCGGATCGGAGTCAAGATCTCCACCTCGCCCGTCTCCAGCGCCATCAGAACTTCTTCAATGGTGCCGAATGCGCGGCCCTCGCCCTTCGCTCCGGGCTTGGACTTCGTCATGTAATAAATTCCGAGAACCATGTCCTGCGTCGGCACGGCCAAAGGCCCGCCGTTCGCTGGCGAAAGAATGTTGTGCGAGCTGAGCATCAAGACCGACGCCTCGACCTGCGCTTCCGGAGAGAGCGGAATGTGCACTGCCATCTGGTCGCCGTCGAAGTCCGCGTTGAACGCGGTGCATACCAGCGGGTGAATGCGAATGGCTTTCCCTTCCACCAGCACAGGCTCGAACGCCTGAATGCCCAAGCGGTGCAGGGTGGGCGCGCGGTTCAGCAACACAGGATGTTCGCGGATGACTTCTTCCAGAATGTCCCACACGATCGATTCCTGCTGCTCAACCAGCTCCTTGGCCTGTTTGATCGTCGTGCAATGCCCCGCGGCTTCTAGCCGGTGATAAATGAATGGCTTGAATAGTTCGAGGGCCATCTTCTTCGGCAAGCCGCACTGATGCAGCTTGAGTTCCGGACCAACCACGATGACGGAGCGGCCCGAGTAGTCCACGCGCTTGCCGAGCAAGTTCTGGCGGAAACGACCCTGCTTGCCCTTGAGTGTGTCGGAAAGAGACTTGAGCGGACGGTTGTTCGTTCCCCGCAGAACACGGCCTCGGCGCCCATTGTCGAACAGCGCATCCACCGCTTCCTGCAGCATGCGCTTTTCGTTGCGCACGATGACGTCGGGAGCATGCAGCTCCATGAGCTTCTTCAACCGGTTATTCCGGTTGATCACCCGCCGGTACAGATCGTTCAAGTCCGAAGTCGCAAAGCGTCCGCCATCCAGAGGTACGAGCGGCCGCAACTCCGGCGGCAACACAGGAATCACATCCAGAATCATCCACTCCGGACGGTTCCCGCTCTTGCGGAACGATTCGACAACTTTCAGCCGCTTCGCATATTTGATGCGCTTCTGCAGGCTCGGATCGACCTTCATCTTCTCGCGCAGTTCTTCGGAGAGCTTCTCGATATCCACGCGGCGCAGCAGTTCCTTAATGGCCTCGGCGCCCATTCCCGCGCGATACTTTCCGGCGAACTCTTTCTGCAGCTCGCGGTACTTGTCGTCGAGCAGGAGCTCCTTCTCTTTGATTCCCGGCGTCTCGCCGGCATCGGTGACGACAAACGCCTCGAAGTAAAGCACGCGCTCAAGATCCCGCATGGAAATATCGAGCAAGTAGCCGATGCGGCTCGGCAATCCCTTGAAAAACCAGACGTGAGAACACGGAGACGCCAGTTCGATATGGCCCAGCCGCTCGCGCCTCACTTTGCTTAGCGTGACTTCAACGCCGCACTTGTCGCAGATGACTCCGCGATGCTTCATCCGCTTGTATTTTCCGCACAAACACTCCCAGTCCGTCACCGGACCGAAAATCTTCGCGCAGAACAATCCATCGCGTTCTGGCTTGAACGTGCGGTAATTGATGGTCTCCGGCTTGGTTACTTCGCCGTGAGACCACGAACGGATTTTCTCTGGACTCGCCAGGCTGATACGAATCGAATCAAAATCAGCAATCTGGCTCGCGCGATCATACGGGCTTGATCGATACAAGGGCTAACCTCCCGTCCCGGCAAGCGGGACAATAAATTCGTCATGCGCTCCCATGAAACAAAGCGATTAATCGGCTGCAGCCTGCTCCACTTGCGGCTTCTGCCGCTTCATCAGTTCCACATCCAAGCAGAGTGACTGCAATTCGCGAACGAGCACGTTAAACGATTCCGGCACGCCGGGCTCAATTCCCGGTTCACCTTTGACGATGGCCTCATAAATCTTCGCGCGGCCATAGACGTCATCGGATTTGGCGGTGAGCAGCTCTTGGAGGATATGCGCTGCGCCGTAAGCCTCAAGCGCCCACACCTCCATTTCTCCAAACCGCTGGCCGCCGAACTGCGCCTTTCCGCCGAGTGGCTGCTGCGTGATCAGTGAGTATGGGCCAATCGAACGCGCGTGGATCTTGTCGTCGACAAGATGCGACAACTTGAGCATGTAAATGTATCCAACGGTCACTTGTTGCGAAAACGCGTCGCCGGTCATTCCGTCGTAGAGTGTGATCTTGCCAGCTTCGGGCAATCCCGATGCCTGCAGCAACTGGCGAATGTCCTTCTCGCGAGCCCCGTCGAATACAGGCGTTGCCACCGGAATTCCCTCGCGGAAGTGTTCACCAAGGTCGATGATTTCCTCATCGTCCATTTCCTTGATGGAATCCCAAACGGAAGTCTGTCCAAAGGCGTCCTTGAACCATTTGCGCACGACTTCGGCACGCGATTCTTCGTCCAGCAATTTGGCGACTTGGCCCCCGAGTTCCCTCGAAGCCCATCCCAAATGCGTTTCAAGAATCTGGCCGACATTCATGCGCGACGGAACACCCAGCGGGTTCAGAACGATTTCGACTGGCGCGCCATCCGGCAAGTACGGCATGTCCTCCGCAGGCACGATCCGCGCGATGACGCCCTTGTTTCCGTGACGTCCGGCCATTTTGTCGCCGACCGAAAGCTTGCGCTTCATGGCGATATAAACTTTCACCAGCTTGATGACGCCGGGCGGAAGCTCATCACCCTTCTTTAGCTTTTCCTTGCGTTCTTCAGTGATCTTCCGCAGCACATCAATCTGCCGCGAAGTCATCTCTTCGATTTCATCGATCTTTTCGATGAGTAATGGGTCCTTGTCCGACAGCCGCAAACGCTTCAGGTTTCGCGTCGAAATCTTTTCCAAGATCTCGCGTGTGAGCTCCGTGCCCTTGTTCAACAAGCGCTTGTTCGTGCGCTCGTCGTGCAGGTCGGCCATAAGCTTTTGGCCGCCCAGCAATCCTGCCAGACGCTTCAAACGCTCATCGGTGAGAATTCGGATTTCGTCCGCAAGGTTCTTTTCGAGCTTGAAGATTTGCGCCGCTTCGATCGCCTTGTGGCGCTCGTCCTTCTCCGCTCCCTTGCGGCAGAAAATCTTCACATCGACAATCGTTCCCTCGATGCCCGGCGGGCAATAGAGAGAAGCATCACGAACGTCGCCGGCCTTCTCGCCGAAAATCGCGCGCAGCAGCTTCTCTTCCGGCGTGAGCGTCGTTTCACCCTTGGGCGTCACTTTGCCGACCAGAATGTCGCCCGGCTTTACCGTCGCGCCGATGCGAATCACGCCGCTTTCGTCGAGATTGCGCAGGAAACCTTCGTTGATGTTGGGAATGTCGCGCGTGATTTCTTCCGGACCGAGCTTCGTATCGCGCGCCTCGATTTCGTACTCCTCAATGTGAATCGAGGTGTAGTAATCCTCTTGCACCAGCTTTTCGCTGACCAGGATGGCGTCCTCAAAGTTGTAGCCGCGCCACGGCAGGAATGCGACGAGCACGTTGCGCCCCAACGCCAGCTCGCCGCGGTCCGTGCACGGACCGTCGGCCAGCACTTGCCCCTGCCGCACGCGGTCGCCCGCGCGCACCAGAGGTTTCTGGTTGATACAGGTGTTCTGGTTCGACCGCTTGAATTTCGTCAGCAGGTAAATGTCGGAACCGACTTCGCGGCTCAGCACGCCGGACTGATCCGATTCGACGCGCACGATGATGCGCTCCGAGTCCACCTGATCAATCACCCCGTCGCGCTTGCAACTCACCACCGCGCCGGAATCGTGCGCCGTGACGCGCTCCATGCCCGTTCCGACAAGCGGCGCCTCGCCCTTGATGAGCGGTACAGCTTGCCGTTGCATGTTCGATCCCATCAACGCGCGGTTCGCGTCGTCGTTCTCGAGGAACGGAATCAAGCTCGCCGCCACGGACACCAGCTGCTTCGGCGAAACGTCGATGTAGTCCACTTCGTCGCGCGACTTCAGCACGAAGTTGCCTGCCTGCCGGCAGTTGACGAGCTCCGTCGTGATGCGGCCGCGCTCATCCAAAGAGGCGTTGGCCTGCGCTACGACATAGCGGTCTTCCTCCCATGCCGAAAGATAGAAACAGTAGGCCTCCGACGTGACTTTGCTGCGCCCCAGATCCTCGTTCGCCGAATCTACTTTTTCTCTTTCGACGATTTCGCCAGGCTTGAATTCACTTCCGCCCGCGTTGACGATCTGAACGTAATCGATGACGCGGCCGTTTTTCACCTTGCGATAGGGCGACTCGATAAAGCCGAATTCGTTGATTCGCGCATAGCAGGAAAGCGAGCTGATCAGTCCGATGTTCGGGCCTTCCGGCGTTTCAATCGGACAAATGCGCCCGTAATGCGTCGGATGCACGTCGCGCACTTCGAATCCAGCGCGCTCGCGAGAAAGGCCTCCCGGCCCCAGAGCCGAAAGACGCCGCTTGTGCGTGATTTCGCTCAAGGGATTTGTCTGATCCATGAACTGGCTCAACTGCGAACTGCCGAAGAATTCGCGGATCGCCGCCATGACTGGTTTCGCATTCACCAAGTCATGCGGCATTGCCGTGGACATTTCCTGGTAGACCGACATCTTTTCCTTGATAGCGCGCTCCATGCGCACCAGGCCGATGCGGAACTGATTCTCCAGCAGTTCGCCCACCGCGCGGACGCGGCGATTGCCCAGGTGATCGATGTCGTCCACCGTCCCGATGTTGCGGCGCAGCTTCAGCAGGTACTTGATCGCCGCTACAAAATCCACCGGGTCGAGCGTGCGCTTGTCGAGCGGTGTCTCGAGTCCCAGCTTGATATTGAATTTCAGCCGGCCCACGCGGCTGAAGTCGTATTTCCGCGGATCAAAAAACATTCCATTGAACAGCGCTGTCGCTGTTTCGAGCGTCGGCGGATCGCCCGGCCGCAACTTGCGGTAGATTTCAATCAACGCCTCGCGCGAATTGCGAATTGCATCTTTTTCGAGCGTGCGGCTCACGATGACGCCGACTTCGTCCCGCTCCGGGAAACAGACATCCACTTCCGTGATTCCTGCTTCCGCAAGCGACGCCCACGATTCCGGATTAAGCGGCTTGTTGGCCTCCAGCAGAACTTCACCCGTCTGGCGGTTAACCAGCTCACCCACCGTGACCGCCCCTTCCAGGTCCGCCGGCGGCACCTCCACCTGATTCACCTTCGACTTCACCAGGTCCTTGTAAAGCGCTTCGGTGATGCGCTTGTGTGCCGCAACAATCACATCGCCGGAGTGCGGGTGTTTGATTTCGTGCGCGAGTTTGCGGTCGATCAACCCTTCCGACGTGTTCCAGAACAACTGCCGGTCGCGCAGCGAGATTCGCTCGACCTGATAGAACGTCCGCAGAATCTCCTCATTTGACTTCATCCCCAGCGCGCGCAGAAAAATCGAGCCCAGGAATTTCCGCTTGCGGTCGATGCGCACGTAAAGAATGTTTTTCGTGTCGTACTCGAATTCCACCCACGAGCCGCGATAGGGAATGATTTTCCCGAGGAAGTACGAGCGGTTATTCGCCGTCTCGAAAAACACACCCGGCGAGCGGTGCAACTGGCTGACGATGACGCGCTCGGTTCCATTGATGATGAACGTGCCGTTCTCCGTCATCAGCGGAATGTCGCCGTAAAAAACTTCCTGCTCTTTGATGTCGCGAATCGATTTCGCGCCTGTATCTGGATCCTTGTCGTAAATCGTCAGGCGAATCGTAACTTTCAGCGGCGCGGAATACGTCATGCCGCGCTCCTCGCATTCGGTCACGTCATACTTCAACTGCAGCGTGACCGGATCGCCGCACTTGTTGCAAAAAGTCGGCGTGTTGCGGTTAAACGCGCCGCACTTCGAGCACACGACGTCGCCCGTCTTGTATGGATTCGTGACCACGGAAGCGCCGCAGTTGCGGCAGGTCGCGCGCAAATGATGCAATCCGCGCAGATGGCCGCACTTGCACTCCCAATCGCCAATCGCGTAGTCCACGAAGTCGAGCTGCGACAGTCCGCGAAAATCCTGTATCGGAAACACCGACGTAAACACGGACTGCAATCCCGCGTCTTCGCGCTCGCTTGGCAGCTTGTCCATCTGCAGAAAGCGCTCGTAGGATTTCTTCTGAACGTCAATCAGGTTCGGGATTTGCACTGCCGCGCGAATGCGCGCGAAGTCCAGACGTTTCCGTTCACGTGTGGGACGATTACCGTTCCGCATGCTGATTTACCTCGTTTCCCTCTGAGGGTTGAACCGGCCAATTGCCGCGGTGACACCACGGCTCAGAGTCCGGGCAGGACGCGTGACAAGACAGAATCTTCCTGTTGGCCACGCGCGTATGAGAATGCCCTGTCGCCTGGCGATTTTTGCTCGCCCGCGGCACTACTTGATCTCGACCTTTGCCCCTGCGTCCTCGAACTTCTTCTTGATCGTGGCCGCCTCGTCCTTGTTGATCCCTTCCTTCACAGGCTTGGGTGCGCCATCAACCAGGTCCTTGGCCTCTTTCAGGCCCAGGCTCGTGACTTCGCGTACGGCCTTAATCACGTTGATTTTGTTCGCGCCGACTTCAGTCAGGACCACTGTGAACTCCGTCTTCTCCTCTGCCGGTGCCGCGCCGCCCGCTGCTGCGCCGCCCGCCATCATCACAGGAGCTGCCGCTGCGGCCGAAACGCCGAACGTTTCTTCCATCTTCTTGACCAAGTCCGACGCTTCGAGAAGCGTCAGGCCCTTGATCTCATCCAGGATCGTCTCTACTTTGCTCGCCATCGCCTTTTCTTCCTCCGTGAAGTTAAATTCTTATTCCGATTTCGCTGCCGGGGCCGGCTCTTCTCCACCAGCCGGACCAAACTTGTTGGCCTTCACTGCTTCGCTCGTCACTACCGCCAGATTCCGAGGCACAGCCGCCATCACCACTGCCAATCTCTGCGCCGGCGCATTCAGAAGGAACATGATTTTACTGATCAGCTCTTCCTTGCTCGGCAGTGACGCCAGTTGCTGGATTTCGGCAATCGAAATCACGCGCCCTTCCACCCATCCAGCGCGGAATTTGAACGCCGGCACGTCCTTCGCCACTTTCGTCAGCACTTTTGCCAGCGCCACCGGATCGGCCGCAGTGTATGCGATCGAGTTCGTCGCTTTCAGGTCTTTGAGCAACGGTTCGACGGGAGTCCCTGCGCCAGCATGCGCGGCCAGCGTGTTTTTCACCACTTGATAATGCCCGCCGGCCTTTTCCACGGCGCGGCGAAGCTGGGTGTCCTGCTCAACCGTGATTCCCTGGAACGTCGAGAGAATCACGCTCGACACGCTGGCCAGCTCGGCGCGAAGCTTCTCCGCGTGCTCTTTCTTTTCCTGTTTCTTCATGCCCATGCCCGGTTTCCTCGCGAAATTCTAAGCGGCTGTCGATGCCGCGTTTTCCACTTCCACGTGATCGATCAAAATCCCCGGCCCCATCGTTGACGTCAGCGTCACGCGCCGGATGTACTTGCCCTTCGCGGTGGCCGGCTTCGCCTTTGACACCGCGCTCAGCAGCGCCATGGCGTTCTCCGCGAGCTGCTGGGCCCCAAAACTGATTTTCCCAATGGGTGAATGAATGATCCCCGTCTTATCCAGCCGGAATTCCACTTTTCCGGCCTTGATTTCCTTCACCGCTCGCGCCACCTCAAACGTCACCGTGCCGGTCTTCGGATTCGGCATCAATCCGCGCGGCCCCAGCACTTTTCCGAGCCGCCCCGCCGACTTCATCATGTCCGGCGTGGCGATCACCGCATCATAGTCCGTCCAGCCGCCGGCGATTTTCGTCACCATGTCTTCGCCGCCGACAAAATCCGCTCCGGCCTCTTGCGCTTCGCGGACTTTCTCGCCGCCGGCGATCACCAGCACGCGCTTCGATTTTCCCAACCCGTTCGGCAATACGACCGTGCCACGAACCATCTGATCCGACTGCTTTGGATCCACTCCCAAATTGATGGCCACTTCAACCGTCTCGTCAAACTTCACGAAATGTGTTTTCTTCAGTAGTTCCGCCGCTTCGCCGAGTTTGTAAGCCCGCGCTTCCACGAGCTTGCGCGCCTTCTCGATGTTTTTTCCGCCGACCTTGCTCATCGCGTCTCCCGCTGCTTTCCGGTTAGCCTTCGACTTCGATTCCCATGTTTCGCGCCGTGCCCATCACCGTGCGAACCGCCGATTCCAGATTCGTGGTATTCAGATCGACCAGTTTCGTCTTGGCGATCTCTTCCACCTGCTTGCGCGTGACCTTCGCCACCTTGTTCCGGTTCGGCTCCGGAGAACCCTTCACGATTCCCGCTGCCCTCTTCAGTAGTTCCGACGCCGGCGGGGTTTTGGTGATGAACGTGAAAGTCCGGTCGCTGTAGATCGTCACCACTACCGGAATAATCATGCCGTCCGGCTCTTTGTTCGTCTTTGCGTTGAACTGCTTGCAGAAATCCATAATGTTCACGCCCTGCGGACCGAGCGCCGTGCCCACGGGCGGCGCCGGCGTCGCTTTGCCTGCCGGCAACTGCAACTTCAGCGATGTTTGAACTTTCTTTGCCATTCCAACTCCCTTGAAGAACTCAGCCTTAGCGCGTTATGCGACCTTCTCGACTTGCGCAAAATCCAGCTCTACGGGCGTCGAACGCCCGAAAATCGTGACGCTCACTTTTAGCGTGCTGCGGTCGGAATTCACTTCCTCGACCACGCCCGTAAAATTCGCAAACGGTCCATCCACGATTCGCACGTTTTCATTGCGATCAAATGTCAGCTTCGGACGCGGCTTCTCCGCCGTCGTTGTGGCGCGATTCAGAATGTTTTCTACTTCTTCGTCCGTCAGCGGTGTCGGCGTCTGTCCGGAACCGACGAATCCTGTCACACGCGGCGTCGAACGCACGACGTGCCATGTGTAGTCGTCCATGTCCATTTCGACCAGCAAATAACCGGGGTAGCACATCCGCGGCGAAATCACTTTCTTGCCGCCGCGCACCTCGACCACTGATTCGGTCGGAATAATCATCTGCCCGATCTTGTCTTGCAGCCCGAACGCAGCGACACGCCCTTCGAGGCTCTCTTTCACTTTCTTCTCGAAGCCTGAGTAGGTATGCACGATGTACCACTGCTTAGCCATGACTGTTCCTTCGCGACCTTGCTGCCTCACGGGGACCCATTGTCGTTCCGCGCTCAGTGCTTGAAGTAGTTCAGAACCGCAGTTTCCAGATAACTGAACGTCGTATCCGTCAAAAGAAAAAACAGGCCGAAAAACCCGACCGTAATCAATACCACCACCGTGGTCGAGATCACGTCCTGCCGGCTCGGCCAAACGACCTTCGACATCTCCGAGCGCACGTCATGGAAAAATTGTTTCCATCGTCGCGGATACTCACCGAACTTTCCGAACGCCGAAGCGACCGCATTCCCTCCGCCTCCGCCGCCACGAATTCCTTCTTCTTTAACCTTCAGGGCCTCGTCCATAAGCCTTTCCTGCTCCCGTTGCTCTTGCTCTCCGGCCACTTCGCTTGCCCGCTCTCCTAAACTGGCAGGGGAGGAGGGATTCGAACCCCCACATCCGGTTTTGGAGACCGGCGGTCTACCGTTGAACCTACTCCCCTAAGAACCAGCGCCGGTTTACTTCACTTCCTTGTGTGGCGTGTGCTTCCGGCACGTATTGCAATACTTCGAAGTTTCGAGCCGGTCAGGGTGCTTTTTCCGGTTCTTCATGGTCGTGTAATTCCGGTTCTTACATTCGCCGCACTGCAGTGTGATGATCTCTCGCATGGTTTACTCGACGATTTCCGTGACGGCGCCGGCGCCCACCGTGTGCCCGCCTTCGCGAATCGCAAACCGCAATCCCTTCTCCAAAGCCACCGGAGTGATCAGCTTCACTTCCACCGACACATTGTCTCCCGGCATCACCATCT
>DASYZX010000005.1:0-233844 GCA_035945715.1 Candidatus Acidiferrales bacterium | reverse complement strand
CCGTTTCGAGCATTCGACGCGACCATCGCAAATTATGTACAATCAAGCCGATAGCGTACTGTGGGGCTGTAGCTCAGACGGATAGAGCAGCAGTTTCCTAAACTGCGTGTCGGGAGTTCGACTCTCCCCAGCCCCACCAGTTTCCATTCGTGGCAAGATGGTCTTACCATGCGCACAACAGTTTCAACGAAGGGCCAAGTTGTCGTCCCCAGCCGGATCCGGAGCAAACTCGGATTGCAACCGGGAGACGCGCTGGAGGCCAAAGTCGAAGGACAACACATTGTCCTGACGCCGCGAAAAGTTCGTTCGCGAAAGCCACGTATTATTCGGGATCCGGTCACTGGATTGGCGGTTCTGACCGCCGGTCCTAAGGCTCCCAAACTGATGAGCGCAGAGGTGCGTGAAATCCTCGCCGGTTTTCCATGAGATACCTATTAGACGTGAATAGTCTGCTTGCTTCCTCCGCTCTGCGCGGACTGTTCTCCACATCAATGAATCGCCATCATCAGTGCCTGAATAATTCCCCATGAAATAATTGTCACTCCTAAGGCGAGACTCCAATGCAGCCGAGCGAGACGCGAGTAATGCAACTGCGCGAGGTGGCTATTCCCGGGCTCATCGTTGGCATGCTCGACTATGGCCCGAATTTCCCTGTGCACGAGCAACAAGAGTATCCCGATAAGGTGTTTCCGTCGTTAAATATGCAGCCTCCGCTGTATTGTCCGGTACGGCGCCACGCCATACGGTCATAGGGTCAACATGGCAATGTTCCGCTCCTAGACCTAGCCTTTCGGAGAATGGGTATGTCGACCGACCGCCTCTCGGCGCTTTGTGGCCTCTATTTGGATTTTGCAAGTGTACGCAGTTGCATCGAAGAGATGAAGACAATAGGAGTTCGCACCATGGACGTAAGCATGGTGCTTCCGGACGGGTCCATTATGTCAGCAATCGCAACCCCACAACTGCGACGCTCTTCCGGCGATTTTCAAGATAGCGACATCACGTCTCAGAACATTGAACCGACCTACACTGCGCGCGTCACATCATTTGCCAACGCGCTGACAAAGACTCTGTTCACTTTGGGCGTTCCGGCTTATGACTCAGAGAGACTGGAATCGAAGATCAGAAACGGCGGCATTTTAGTGTCGGTTCGTTGCAATTGCTTACTCGCGGAGCGGGTGAAGGAAGTATTCCTCGAAACCGGCGCTCCGGATGTCTCGGTTGCGCGGGATGCAGGTACGCCTGGCCCGCAAAACTATCCAGCACCAAGGGAACGGCGCTACACCACGCCTTCGATCGATGGATGGCGGCAGCACGCTGCCCACGCTTGAGCAGCCATCATCGACCGGTGGCGTAAGGAGAGAGAACACCTTTATGAGCATGCTTATCGGCATGCTGCGACAAATGGTGATTCGTGCGTGCCCACGATGTGAAGCTAAGTTCATACGGCGTTCACATCGAATCGGCGCCATGGAGACCTTTTTGTTGCGGATGTCCTATATTCGACCGTATCGTTGCCTCGATTGTGACTGCCGCTTCTATCTTTACGACGGGTTCGTGCCGGCAAGGTTGATGCAGTCGTTTCCCCAACCCAAACGGTCGAACAGCGTCCAATCTCCAAAAATGAATCAAGCCGGCTAGTTCTGAGCGAAGACACGCCCCATATCCAAGCCAAACGACGGCTTTTCCCTGGTACCCGTGATTTTTATCGGTAACACTGTGCCGGCATTTTTCTTCCTGAAGAGCGGATCGATCAGTTTAAGGAACAGCGATTTGACGCCGGTTGTGGTCTGCGACAGCTTTGCTTCCAGAGTCAGCGTCCCTCGAAAGTTCAATTCTTCCGTGTCCAGATCGTAGCTGCCGTTCAAAAGAACTGCTGCTCCGGCAACATCAAAGCTCAATTTCGAGAATTGAATCAGACCATTTCTGAGCGTGAACGTTGCAGCCAGTGCAGAAACAGCGGTTTCATCGTCGGTGTCGTTCGGCTGGCCTTGTCCGCGGCGGCTGAGCGCGTTGATTTTCTCCTGAACGGTGTCCTGAGTAAAACGCGCGGAGACGATGCCAAATCTGCCCGTCAAATCGATACGGTTGGCGATGTCAGTGTCTTTCGAGCGTCGCGAAGGAATGACAAAGCGGGTTTTCAGTGAGACGAGACCTGTCAATAGAGGCTTGTTTGACTTTACCGCGATCCTCAGCAAATCTTGAATGCGGGCGGAATCCGCGACAACGTTCAGCGCAACGGCCCGGCCCGCCTGTTGCGGTCCCTTGGCCACGTCTCCTTTGACGATCAAGTCTGAGTCGATCAATTGCGCATCAATTGTGTTGAGAATCGTGTTCCCGTTGACTCCGTCCACGACAGCGCTGAATTCCGTATTCAGCGGAACTGGGTGTCTACTGACGTTCACTTCAAAATTGGGTGTTACCGTCTTACCTTGAACCTGAATGTAGTCCAATACGCCATTGAAGGAGCCTGTTGAGGACAGCGTTCCGGAAATGCCTTTGATTGTTGCCAGATTGGCGTTCGAGAATGTATAGCTCCCCGAAGCCGGCGATTGACTCGGGTCATCCGCGTTCCACGGCCCGAATTGACCATTTGTCTGAATTTCTCCTACAGGCTTAGGATTTACGAGGTTTGCGTGAAACGCGGCCGGGTGGTCCGGCTGAAACGAGTCAATTCGCAGCTTGTGAAGAAGAAAAGACATGTGCCGGCCGCCGCCGGCGCGCAGGATGTTCAGCGTCGTATCGTCGGATGTAATTTCGTCGATGGCAAAGTTCGTTCGAAAAGGCTTCTGAGGCGAATCCGGGGGAGGGTGCTCAGAATCCGTGTGCGGCGGAACGTTAATCGTAAGGCCTTCCATATGAAGGGTATGGAGACGGGATCGGTGTTCAAGAAGCGAAAAAAAGCTGGCTTCGACCGTGCACTTGTCTATTTTGATCAGAGCAGGCAGCTCCGGCCTGTGTGGATCCTTCAATACGAGGCCTGTGAATTGAGCTCGCAAGATGGGAAACGCCGAAACATGCAGGCTTGCGAGCGTAACATCAACGTGGAAGCGGTCAGCAGCAATCCTCTCGACCTTATCGCGCAAGATATAGGAATTTAACGACCTAGGCGCAAGCAATACCACCGCACCTACGACGACTACGAAAAGTCCGGCAGCGATGATGGCAAGTCGTTGGCGTGGTGTCAGCATTCACGTCTGGCCGCCGCATCCGCGAACAGCGTGTAACTCGTTCAGTTCACTCTAAGGGGGCCGTTCCAGCAATCCAGTGAACCACGTAGCCATGGCGTCGTTGTCGGGTACGCGAAGGGAGGCGAAAAACGGTGGTGGGGCCGATTCGCAGGAAACTTGTGCCAACAGTTTGCGAGGGGGTGTATGGGAAAGACGGCCCCAATCCACTTTTAGTCCGCAGATGCGCGGACAAATGGAAATATCTGCTACTTCCGTTGTTGGGAGCCGCTGCTCTTGCAGTTCTTTTCATGCTCCCTTAGTTCGCTGGATGAATTGAACGACCTTCCACAGTGACTACACTTATGCTGATTCTCTTGATCAGTCATGCCAAACACCTCCAAGTCGTCATACTGCTGCAACATGTGCACAGTCTGCAAGCCGTGCCTACGGTCTCGCAATCCGGCAATTCCTGTAATTCGCGTCGCACGACATTTGTAAATCTGCGCCTCTTTATTTCCCGGGCAGGAAACTCGTGAGAATGTCCTTCATGCGTTCGGCGAAGTGAGCCGTAAAGGACCACGGGCTCGGTTGGCGAACAATATGAATCTTTCCCTGCTGTTCCCGGACCTCGTAGTCGCTCACGCCGTTTTCTTTTCGAAAAAAGCGAATCGTTAACGCCGCACCCGCTACGCGCAGATTTGAAAGCGTAATTTCGGGCAGCCATTCGGGAAGATGAGGATCAACAAACAGCATTTTCAAGGGTGCGTAAGGGTAGAGGCCGATCATGCTCTGCAAGAGCGAGAACGTTGTCGATGCCGACCACGCCTGCGGCGAATTCGCATTCGGATAGATGGCAGGAAATGGGTGGTCCTCGTCCCGCGGATGCCCGCTGAAGAGTTCAGGCAGACGGTAGTATTCAAATAACGAAGCGGCCTCGAACTGCGCGCGGCAGATTCGCTCGACGTGATCGTGCAAACCGTACCGAGCGAACCCCAATGCAAACGGTCCATGTTCCACCGGCCACACTGAGCCGCGGTGATAGCTGAATGGATCGTAAGCTGGATGTTCGGCGGAAAGCGTTCTGATGCCCCATCCTGTGAAAAGGTCGGGGGCGAACAGGCGCTCGGCAGTTTGCTTTACGAGCGCATCATCGACGATGCCGGACCCGATGCAATGCCCTGGATCCGATCCGATCGAGCGGATCGGCCGCGACTTGGCGTCCAAGCCCATTGCGAAGTAACCTTCTTTGTCCATCCAAAAGGCATCGTTGAAACGCTTTTTCAGGTTTTTCGCTTCTCGAAACAGCCTTTTTGCCTCGTCCTTGCGGTCGAACCACCAAAGTACTTCAGAGAAGAAAACTTTCGCGAAGTAAACAAAAGCTTGCTCCTCGCAGGTCGCGATGGCCGGTGAAACTTGTTTGCCGTCGGGATACACAATGGCATCGCTTGAGTCCTTCCATCCCTGATTCCGCACCCCGAATTTTGACCGCGTCTTGTAATCGTAGAAGCCATCGCCGTTGGCATCGCCGTAGTCATTCAGCCACTTGAGAGCCTTCAGAGCCGGCTCAAGGTATGGCGCGACCAGTCTCTTGTCGCCGGTCCAGTGCCAGAGAAGCGCAACGGCGACCGGATAGAAGGCGGAAGTCGTCGTAGCGCCGTAGTAGCGCCCTCGCGGGATGAAATTCAAAGCCGACAACGGGTCCGTGTGAGATTCGTGAATCATGCGGCCCGGCTGTTCATCGCGCCAATCGTTCACTTGCGTTCCTTGCCAGCGCGCCAGCTGCGGAAGTGTCCCCTCCAAGATAGCGGTGCTCAAGATTGCAGATTGCCAGGCAACCGCAAGGGTATCCCGGCCATACACGGCTACATACATGGGAAGGCCGGCGGCGACGGTCCAGGCGTTTTCGTTTGTATCGAGGTCATATAGTCGCAGGGCCGCCAGATCCTGCGCCGCCTGTCTGACGCAACCCGTCACGACTGCCGCAAGGTCCTTTTCGCATGGTGAACTGAAACGGGTTGCCGAATCCAGGAAGCGTGCTCTCAGAGAATCGTACCTGTTGTGGGCGTTGAAGAGTGAATTGCACGAGTATCCCGGTCCGAGAATGCGGCCATCGATGCAAGGCGTGAAGTCTAAGCACAGATGGCAGGTGGCGCGAGGGGCTAGTTTCACTCGGTACGTGATTTTGCCGTTGTGATACTTGGGCCGGCTCCCGGCGGAAATGCGTATTCGGATTGCACGGTCAATTTTTGCAACTCCCTTCTCGTGCGAGTGACTGTACGCATGGGTTTCCGCATGACGAAAGGAGATCTGAGCGGAGTCCGAAGTCGCACACCAATGGGCGGTTTTCTTGCGATTCACAAGCCGACGCTGTTCGTTTGCCTCCGTAACAGATGCGAAATCCGCATCAAGGAAGAAGCTCAGTTCAAACGAAGTGGATTTCAGAGAATAGTTTGTAAGATCAATATCCTCGTGGAGCCCTTCGCCCGTGAATCGCGAGATTTTGATCTCCAATGTGTTTTCCGCATACGGAGGGACTTCTCCACTTCCCTTGTCAGGCGGCCCTGGATCTGTTCCAGGAGGCAGCAGAATGTAGTATCCAAGCCAGCTGTGCTGGCTGACGTTCGACAGCGCAACGGGAATGAGGGCCTCGCCGTCAATTTGAACTTCGTGCCGGGACAAAAGGCGCGTCTCATATACAAATAATCCGTACGGTGAATCCGCAGGAATCGAGCCATCGCGCGCTGTGCGCAACACAGTGCGCCCCTGTCCGATGAACCAAGAGTCATTGTGCGGTCGCAGACGGATGAGCGAGCCACGCTCGTTCCACGTGATTGGATTCTGACCTGTATCGGGTTTGACGTTGCCGTCTGCCTCAGTCGCAGATCTGTGCACAGAATCCCACCCTCGCTAATGATCTTGGTCCGTCGCTTGCTGTGGCATGCAGGTTGATTGAACGGAGATCCTTCATCCGCCGAGGCCAATGTTGACGATCACACCAGTATTGGTAGAACTCAATACACGGAACGCCCGACGCGCTCAGGCCATCCCCGGTATCGCCGATACCGCGAAAATGACCCCGTCCCCGACGCCTCGCCGAGCTCTGACTTCAGCCCCCGACAAGCCGGTTTCAGCGAAACGTACATCCGTGAGCGGATTGCTCTTTCCAGGCTCGTCCCTGACAGTTTGCTCGTCAAATGTTTCCTTCTCAGGAGGTCATTATGAAACGTTCCCTCTTAGGCCTGATTGCGGCACTCTCGTTCGCCTTCACGGTCGCGCAGGCCGCGCCGCGCATCCAGAATCGTCAAACCACAAGCTCTCGCACTTTCAGAGGTGAGGCGATGGACAGCGCTCGCTGGCGAACGGGTCACGGTGAAGGGGACGTACGACGCCTCAAGCAAGACGATTACTGTAGATTCGATGACACGTTCCCAGATGACAGATTCCACCGCGAGGGGTCATCAGTAAGATCCGGTGCGCTTGCGGGGGATGGGGCTACCCGCGTCTATTCCTTTCTTTACATTCCGGTAAGGCGCGGGTTGCGTTCAAGGAGAAGGAAAATAACCAGATAGTTCTTCAAGGTATGGGTAATGAGAAAGTTTTCCTTGACGTGATCGTGAGCGGCTTCGCCCAGTTTCTTCGCCAATGCAGGATTCGAGAGCAGATAACGTATCTGGTACGCGCATCCTTCAACCGAATGCACCAGCATCCCCGTCACTTTGTGCAATACCTGACGAAGGATTCCCCCGACGGCAGACGCCACCACCGGTTTCCTCTTCCATAGCGCTTCCGTTACCGTCAACCCGAAGCCTTCTCGCAGAGACTTCTGAACCACTATCGTTGAAGCGCGTTGCAGCGCATTTATTTCCAAATGGCTCCATGGCGGAAGATTGAGCAGAAAAATATCTTTGTCTCCGGCAGCGGCTTCCTGCACCTCCGCGAACACCACCGACCCTTCGGGATCATCCGTCGCGCCGCCGCCGGCGAGGACCAATTGGCAGTCGGTATATCTCTTCACTAATTTGTATGCCTGAATGACTCCCAACGGATCTTTCAGACGATCGAAGCGGGATACCTGCGTTACGATCGGCCGGTTCCTGTCGATACCAAATTTCTCCACAACGGATTCAACGAATTCTGGCTCAAGCTCGCGATTCTTGTCCGCCAACGGATCGATCGTGGGCGCAACGAGGAATTGAGGAATCGCCAGCGGATGGGTAAACGCAGCGGATGAAATGAACGACGCGTCGAACTTTTCTACAAAGGGTTGCAGAAAATTCCAAATTCGCTCGTTCGGCTGGGATAAATCGATATGGCAGCGCCAGAGCCAGTGGTTCCGTTTGCCTTCGCGCGAACGCACCAGCGGAAGAGGTTGCGGATCGTGAATCACGACGAAGTTTTCGTCGAAATTCATGCGCTTGCGATTTTCTTCGTTGGTCGAGAGGAATATCTCGAACCATTCGGGCCGGTCTTCATACGCCATGCCGTGAAGGGCGTTGTGAAATGCCTTGGTTACGGAAAAAAATGCTTCACCGCCAGTGATGACGTCCCATTGAGTAGCCAGGCCAACTTCCTGGAAGAGGGGGATTACTCGGTTCAGAATCTCTGCTACTCCGCCGCCAACTGCAGTGGAATTCACCATTTTCACTGAGCGGTTGGGCAGCGCTCGTGCGAGCATCCATAGCTCATCAATTTCCGGCTGTCCAACGATCGACGCATAATCATTGAGCGGTCGTACTGACGATTGTACGGGCGCCGTCTGTGTGCTCAACGGGAGATCCAGGGATTGATGTAACTGAGAATGCCTTCGCGTACTTCGGGCAGCGTATTGGTGTAGAAATCGACGCGATTCACTTGGGCGGCAAGCTCTGAAAGGTCCAGCTCCTGCGCAATCCAATGCGAGAAATCATTTGTCCTCAAATGCAGGCGCAATCGCGAATTCACAAAATGATAATGCAGGGACTGCAGGCTCATGTGACGGATTCCCTCGGCCAGCTCCGCCAGGTTTGAGGCTCGCATCGCCATCGGGAGGGCTAACTCACGCGTCTCCGAGAAATAGAATGGCTCGAAAGCTGGCCGGTCCGCGGAAACCGGGTTGGCTCGCAAATGGTTGTCGACGGCGTGGGCGAGGGCCGATCGAAGATCATCAAGTTCTACGAATTGCCTTATATCAATGGCGCCCAGCTGTTCGGCGAGTTCACTCTCGTTGCACGCCGCCATCGCCCACTGCGCGAAATCATTGGAGTAGGAAGTGTAGTGATGGGTCGCAAGTGAATGAAAGGTATGGCAAAAGATCGAATCACGCGAAACTGCGGCCAGTTCTTTCCCGAATTCTCGCAGCGTATGTGCGGACTCGAGCCCAACCACCACGAGATAAAACGCACTGACGAATTGGAACGGCTCTCGCGCTTGCTTCATAGCTGTTCTGCCACCGGCCCGGACGCGACTCAAGCATAAAGAACTCAGCGGCCTTTGCCAACGGGCCGCTGAGTTTCAAAAGACCCTGGTTTCTCTTTGTCCAGCTTACCGCTCAGCCCTCTCTTGCGGTGACGCCTTCTGCAGCAGGGAAACGAGCTGGCCGGCGGCTTGGGGTGTCGCCGTGGACCCGCTGAACACGATCTGCTCGGCGGTTACGCCGTGCCCGTAGAGAGATTCGTTGCCTTCCTTGTCCGGATGCAAAGTCGCACCTTCCAACGATACACCCGCAAAGGCTCCGCGTGCCCGGGAATATGTCAGGATCTCCGCACGCATATAAGCGTCGGTATCTGCTTCGGCCGCACGCCCAACGGGTCCCGCGGCGGCAGTAGCGTCGGCGCCCAATTTCACTTTGCTGTGCAAAAGACTGCCTGCTCCCCGGTCGTTCATCACCAGCAATACGAAGTCGGTTGCTTGTCCGCCGATTTGAAAGCCAACACTCCCGCCTTCGAGAACCATCATGGAAGGTGCACCCCACGGACCTTTGAAATCGTGGCCAGTGCGGCAGACCATCGCACCACGACCGTAGCTTCCGCCAATCCCCAACGCTGCCTTCAGGACCGACGGTATCACCACGACGCAGCGAGCCCGGTCGAGCAGATTACGCGGAATGTTGTCAGGGATGTTCATAATCTCCCCGAGAACGACGCCGGAATTCCGCAACCGCTTGTCCTCGGTATCTTTCGTGTCTGCCATGCTTACCCGGACCGCCAATCCGAGCAACGCAACGGCAACAAACGCTAGAAACGTTCGAACGATGGCTCTGTTCATAGATTTATTCCTCCTCCCTCGATATGACTCCGCTTCCTTGAAAAATAGTCGCTTAAGCCGCTCTATAGATAAAACACCCTGGGTCGTCAATCGCTAGCGGAGACTGCTTCCTCTCGGGGTAGCTCTTTGAAAGTCACACGACTATGAGCGTAAGGGACCTCTGCATTCCACGGCAATCCGATGTTCTCTGTACATTCCTGGGGTGAAGTATGGCCCTCTGACCGGAAAATACATGACAAGCGATCTGGTTCGAAAACATGCAGGGATACAGCAACACCCAAAAGAAGTTACAGAATGCCTCGGATAGACCATTCGTTTTCCGCAGGTTACGGTGCAGGCGTATTTCAGGGAGTTCGGTTCAGGGAAAATGACTCAATTCTTACCAGTTGCTGCTCGATTCACCGGTTTCCCCGTCTTCGCGCTTGGTCGCCAGAGTCATAAGCGGAAGCGGGGAACCGTCCAAGTGTGTGACAGGCCAGATGAGCATTCGGCGGGCCCAGTACAAATCCTGAACGTCCACGTTCACGACACGAGGTGACTTTGTGCAAACTGAGAGAAGAGACATGGAAACGACCAAGGCCCGGCCAGCGGTTGAAACGCATACAGAACCGCAGTTTGATGACGAGTTGGCATTGGTGACCCAGGCGCGTAGAGGCGACAACGCCGCCTTTTCAAAGCTGGTCAGGCCCTACATGCGCAAGGCATATCACGTGGCGTTGAAGATCACCGGCAATCGCGAGGATGCTGAAGACGCCGCACAGCAAACCTTACTCAAGGCCTACGCGCACATCGACCAATTTCACGGAGACGCGCGCTTTTCCAGTTGGCTCATCCGCATTGCCATCAATGAAGCGAGAATGAAGGTCCGGAAGCGCCGCTCTGAGGATTTTTACTTGTCATACGACGTTGCTCCGGAGCGGGGCATTAGTCCACTCGAAATGTTGTGCGCTGGCGAGTCTTCGCATCCCGAGGCCCTTTATTCGAGGCGGGAAACGCAGCGTGTCTTGAGAGAAGCGATTGACGAACTTCGAAGCTCGTCTCGCGTGGTGGTTTGGCTCCTCGGATTGCAAGAGCGCCAGACGAAGGAAGCCGCCAAAATACTGAATCTATCGGAATCTGCTGTGAAAACTCGTTTCTTGCGGGCGCGTCAACAACTGCGCGAATGCCTTGCTGATCGAATGAACTAGGGCCTGAGCCGGGCATTGCGGGATCGGGAGAGGGCTGGCTGAGGGTGAAATCTGCCGCGGAACGCACGACGAACGCCGGGACACTCCATCCCTATCGCAACAGAACAGACGCGTGCTTGGTGGTGTGCCGCTGCCACGATGGCGGACCGCCGCCGGAGTGCGAGCCTCGAAGCCAGACCATCGTACACGCCCACAACAGGAAACAAGACTCGGTCTCTTCATTTTGCGGATCGACCCACAGCCGCCTGCGCGGTCAGGCCGTTCTTTGACATCGATGACAGCGGAAATGCTTACCGGTCTTGCGGATGGCAGCTTTCGTTGTTTTGACGCCCGCTGCAAGACGGTGCTATTCTTGCCGTGCTCGGCAAGGCGAAATCAGCGGCGGGGAAGCGCCTATGGCCATTCCTTCAAGCAGGCCGCTTCTTGGCTGTTTGTTCTTTCCTTGCATCGTCGCTTCGATTTCGCAGGGAATTGAAGGCAGACTTGGTTTTTTTTGTTGCTTGGTCTGAGAAATGAAAAACCTTCGCATATTGATCGCCGACGACCACGACCTAATGCGTCGGGGGGTAAAGTCGTTGTTGCAGTCGCACGCCGCTTGGGAAGTGTGCGGAGAAGCTCACACCGGTCGCGAAGCTGTCTCCAAAGCCGAGGAAATGAAGCCTGACATCGTCGTCATGGATATTAGCATGCCCGAATTAAATGGCGTCGAGGCTGCGCGTCGGATTCGCAAGGTAGCGCCGAATGCAGAGGTTCTAATATTGTCGGTGCATTACTCTGACCAGCTCATTCGCGAGATCCTGGATGCCGGTGTTCGCGGCTACATGATTAAGTCTGACTCTGATCGTGACCTGATCGCTGCGGTCGAAACCCTCGCTCAGCACAAACCCTTTTTCACGCCTCGGGCCACGGAAGTGATACTGAGCAATTTCAGTTCGGCTGCGTCTCACTCCGAACCGCTCGAGCTGATCGGCGACCGGCTGACGTCTCGCGAGCGCGAAATCGTGCAACTCCTTGCCGAGGGAAAGAGCAGCAAGGAAGTTGCTTCGTCCCTATGCATAAGCGTGAAGACCGCGGAGACTCACCGTGCGAATATCATGCGTAAGCTTCAACTTCATACCGTGAGCGAGCTTGTGCGCTACGCCGTGCGCAACCAAATCATCGAGCCTTAGCCTGCTCGGTTGGGTCTGATCTCACGTTTCGGCAACCCTCCCTCGACCGAATCACCGGAGACATGGATACAGCATGTTCCCGTCGTCGGCTAACGAATCGACCGTATTGTTCGCAAGCGGGTCCCCATAGATCATCATGGTGCGGAATGTGAATTCCGTT
Source organism: Candidatus Acidiferrales bacterium (assembly GCA_035945715.1). Taxonomy (GTDB): domain Bacteria; phylum Acidobacteriota; class Terriglobia; order Acidiferrales; family UBA7541; genus DAHUXN01. The sequence goes on along the minus strand of DASYZX010000005.1, from coordinate 221,915 downwards.
CGATTGGAAGAAGAGGAAGGGAAGTCGAGGCGCCTTGAGAGATCAAGGCCAGAAGGGCTGGGCCGGCTTTCCTCTTCTTCTCCATAGACATCGCTGAAAGGTCAATCCCATGAATACGATAGCGGCAACCGGCACGGAGTTTGTTCTGTCGCGGCCCATTGGGACCTCGCGCACTCCCGCACCCGGCACGCCATTGACGGTAATAATCGCCACGAATGACAGGAACATGCGAAGGGCCCTGTCTGAGATTCTCGGCGATCACGGGGTCGGCATCGAATGCGCGGGCGGGGTAAGAGCCGCGAATGAACTCTTCGTTGGTGCGGAGGTTGCTGCCTGTCTTTGCGGTTTTGGTCTTGAAGACGGCTCTTACAAAGACCTGGTGAAGCTCGCAAGACGGCGAACCCCGGAAATACCCGTCATCATCGTTTCCACTCCTTCGTGCTCGAACGAATACAGCGAGTACCTTGCCGCTATGAACGCGGGTGCGTTCGATTTTCTGTGTTACCCCTACCAGACTCGCGAGGTGGAGCGCATTTTGCGTCTCGCAGTGGCGTTTTCTTCCCGACTTGCCCGATAAGGCGCGCGAGCCTTTGCGTCGGCGTCCTCGAATTTGCATACGTGTTTCTCCGGATTCCGCCGCGGCTTCGCTCATGGCCTACTTGTGCTGTTCCTGCTTTAATCTAGGATGGAAGGATTGAATAAGCGAGGATGAAGGAGCCTCTTGCAGCCGAAGTGCCGCTCGGCGCGAACCTCTCGGAAGATGGGTTGTGTTCTTTCCTCGTCTGGGCTCCACGGGCCACGAGCGTGAAGCTCCAGATTGAAGGTGCTGCCCCGCGTCAGATCCAGATGACTGCTCTCGATAAGGGCTACTTCCACTGCACAACACCTGCGCCTGCTCATGCGCGGTACTTCTATCTTCTCGACGGCAAGAAGAAACGGCCGGATCCCGCCTCAAGGTACCAGCCCGATGGCGTACACGGCCCGTCGCAAGTCTGCCGCCGTTCATTTGAATGGACGGATTCGAGCTGGGCTGGCCTTCGGCTCACGGATGCCGTCTTCTATGAGCTGCACGTCGGCACGTTTACTCCCGAGGGAACCTTCGATGGGATCGCAGACCGGCTTCCGAGCCTCAAGTCACTTGGCGTGACCATGCTCGAGTTGATGCCCGTCGCGCAGTTTCCAGGCGAGCGAAATTGGGGTTACGATGGTGTTTATCCCTATGCCGTCCAGAACTCGTATGGGGGTCCGGATCCGCTCAAGCGATTGATCGACGCTTGTCACAATTTGGGAATCGGCGTGGCCCTTGACGTTGTCTACAACCACCTCGGCCCGGAGGGGAATTATCTCAATAATTTCGGACCGTATTTCACCGGCCGCTACAAGACCCCCTGGGGAGATGCGATTAACTTCGATGGCCCCGGGAGTGACGAGGTCCGCCGGTTTTTCCTCGAAAACGCGTTGTATTGGGTTTCAGAGTTTCATCTGGACGCTTTGCGCCTGGATGCTGTTCACGCCATCATTGACCTCTCCGCGAAGCGGTTTCTTGAGGAACTAATGGAGCGCATCACTGAACTTTCGCTTCGCCTTGGAAGGAAAGTGCATGTCATTGCCGAAAATGATCGCAATGATGCGCGCTCCCTTGTGCCCATCGAAGCCGGTGGCTTCGGCTTCGATTCCCAATGGAATGATGATTTTCATCATAGTGTGCATGCCTTAGTGACCGGCGAGCAAGCCGGCTACTATCAGGATTTCGGGAGGATCTGCGATCTCGCCAGAGCCTGCCGCGAGGGGTTCGTTTATTCGGGCCAGTACTCCTCATTTCGTCAATGTCGTCATGGAAGCTCCTCGGTTGAGACGCCCTGCTATCAATTCGTTGTTTATAGCCAGAATCACGATCAAGTCGGGAACCGCGCCCAAGGCGACCGGCTTTCGCAGATGGTCTGCTTTGAAGCCCAAAAGCTGATTGCAGGCCTCGTGCTTTTGTCTCCATTTATCCCCCTGCTCTTCATGGGGGAGGAGTACGGAGAGACATCCCCGTTTCAGTATTTTGTGAGTCACGGCGACCGGGACCTGCTCGAAAAAGTTCGTCAGGGCAGGCGAACGGAGTTTGAACGTTTCGGTTGGCAGGCTGAGATCCCGGATCCTGCTTGGTCGGACACGTTCGCGCGTTCCAAATTGCATTGGGATCTTCGAGAGCGCGGCCAGCACAGCACGCTTTTGTCATATTACACAGAATTGCTAAGAGTCCGGAAAGCAATGCCCGCACTTTCAAGCCCCAGCAAGGACAGGAACACAGTGAACGTGCTTGAACCGCAAACATTGGTTATAGAGCGCTGGAATGAAGGTTATCGCGCCGTTCTTTTCTTCAATTTTGGGCGAAATCCGGCTGCAGTTCGATACTCCTTTTCATCAGGAACATGGGAAAAACAGTTCGATTCGACCGAGGAACGTTGGGGAGGTCCCGGCAGTCTTGCCCCGGCATCCCCGGATCCTTCCGGCCGGTCCACGTTCGCTCTGCGGGGATACTCCTTCACGTTGTTTGGCCTTAAGCAGGAAGGTGGCGATTGACGACGTGCGCTTCGCATTTGTCGGCCAGGTCCAGCGATTTCGCCAGTCTCACGCGGGAGAGATTCCTGATCGGAATTGAATAGCCACGATGCGCATCCCATCCTCGACTTACCGCGTCCAGTTCAATCTCAACTTCCGATTCGCCGATGCCGAAGCTCTCGTCCCCTACCTCCACGATCTGGGAATCTCGGACCTGTATGCGTCCCCGCGCTTCAAAGCGCGCAAAGGAAGCTCGCACGGCTACGACGTTGCTGACCCTATGCGCATCAACTCTGAACTTGGCACGGAGGAAGAGTTTGATCGCCTGGTGGCGCGGCTCCATCAGTACGGCATGGGTCTGTTGCTCGATATCGTTCCCAACCACATGTCCGCGAGTTCAGAGAATCCTTGGTGGATGGACGTTCTGGAAAATGGGCGGCAATCGCGTTACGCGCCCTTTTTCGATATCGACTGGGAGCCACAAGGAGTAAAGATCTCCAGGCTTGAGAGCAATCGAGTCATCCTGCCGATTCTAGCCGGCCCGTACGCGGAGATGCTTTGGGATCAGCGTATTCGACTGCATCTGGACGATCGTGGCTTTTTTCTTCAGTACGAAGATCATCGTCTTCCACTGAATCCGGCAACATACGCCGATGTGCTGGTGTTTTGTCGCAAAAATGTCCAAGGCTTCGATAAGCAGCTCGGGGCAAGGTTCGAAACCCTCCAAGCGGTCGCAGGAGCTTTATCAGAATCTCTCGGCATTGATGGCGTGCCTGCAGATCGCAGCGGCGGCACTGTCGCCCAATTCAAAGAGGGACTTTGGCAGCTGTATCAAAGCGACGAAACGATTCGGCGCGGCTTCGACGAAGCCTTGCGTACTTTCAATGGGGTCAAGGGACAGGCTTCGTCCTTTGACCTCCTGGATTCGCTCCTGTCCCGGCAAGCGTACCGTCTCGCGCACTGGCGCCTCGCTTTCTCCGAACTGAATTACCGGCGTTTTTTTGACATCAATGACCTGGTCGGCCTGCGTGTGGAAGATCCGCTTGTTTTTTCAGCAAGGCATTCCTCGATCATCCACCTAATACAGGAGGGCAAGGTGTCCGGCCTGCGCGTCGACCATATCGATGGTTTGCTGGACCCGTTGGAATACCTGGAACGTTTGAAGGCGATCCCGATTCCGAATGGGCACGAGAATCAGGACGGTCTGCGAATTTATACGGTCGTGGAAAAAATCAATTGCGGCGGCGAAAAGCTCCCGCCCGACTGGCCCGTCTTGGGCACCACCGGATACGACTTTCTGAATGCGTTGAATGCTCTGTTCATCGATTCTGAGGGTTATCGCAGTATGGAAGAAAGCTATCAGCGATTCGCCGGGATCAAACACTCATTTGCCGACACCTGGTATCTCCGAGAGAAACAGGTCATCGAGGAGCTGTTCGCCCCCGAGATGGAGCTGTTGAGTTATCGTCTTGGTTGCGTCGCCGCGCTCGACGAGCGAGGTGCAGACATTCCCGTCGGTGAACTCGTTCGGGGCCTCGAGGAGGTCACCGCTTGTCTCCCCGTATATCGTACCTACTACAGAGCGAACGGAACTCTGTCCGAGCAAGACAAGGCTGCGCTGCAGAGAGCCTTATCAGACGCCCGCAGGCGCGCTTCGTGCTCTGAAGTGAGCGACGCGGCGTTCGATTTCCTCCACAGTCTCTTTCTTGCCGAGCTGCGGTTGGAAACCAACGAAGCGCGCGAGACCTGGTTAAGCTTCATCACCCGCTGGCAGCAATTTACCGGCGCGGTTATGGCCAAGGGTCTTGAGGACACGGCGCTCTTCGCACATCACGGGCTGATTTCCGTGAACGAAGTAGGGAACAACCCTTTTCACGGGCAAATCGGTTTTGGTATAGACGCCTTCCATCAATTCAACTGCGCAGCGCTCGCGGGGCATCCTCACTCGATGAACGCCACGTCAACTCATGACACAAAGTGGAGCGAAGATGTTCGCGCGCGAATCAATGTCCTATCCGAAATCCCTCTCGAATGGGCCAAGCGTCTTCGCCGCTGGTCCAGAATGAATCGCAGGAGGAAAGTTCTTGTGGATGGCCGCCTCGTGCCCACACTCAACGAAGAAGTGATCCTTTATCAGGCAATGCTTGGTCTCTGGCCTTTGGAGCCTTTCAAGAACGTGGACAGAAAGGCACTGCAATCAAGGCTCGAGGAATTTTTTGTAAAGGCCGCGAAAGAAGCTAAAACGGAAACGAACTGGCTGTCGCCCAACGAAGCGCACGAATCCGCCTTGCGTCATTTTGTAGCGTCGATTTTGGCTGCTTCCTCGACCGATCTTTTCATCTCTGATTTTCTCCGCTTACTGAGAGAGATCGCTCGATTCGGCGCTTGTAACTCATGTTCACAGCTTGTGATAAAGACTATGGCTCCGGGCGTTCCCGATTTCTACCAGGGAAGTGAATTATGGAATCGATGTTTGATTGACCCGGACAACCGCCAGCCCGTCGATTTCAGGAGTCGTATTGCCGTTCTGGAAAACGTGAAATCACAGGGTGCCAACCCGCCAGCCAAGTGCATTGCCGAACTCCTCAAAGAATGGACAGGCGGTCATCTGAAGCTTTTTCTGACGACGCGTCTCCTCAACTTTCGCCGCTCGCATCCCGACCTGTTTTCGACTGGCTCTTACCAAGCTCTTTCCGTCAAAGGCGACTATCGCCGGTCTGTTTTTGCATTCGCAAGGCATTGGGAGGACAAATCATTGATGGTTGTGGTTCCAAGGCTGCTAAAGAGCGTCCCCGCAAGAACGGGTAGTTTCCCGCTTGGTCAGGTTTGGGGCACGACCGCACTGGAGATTTCTGAAACTTTGCCGCGGTTATGGACGAATGTTCTGACGAACGAGGAAATCGATCTCGCGGAACTTCAGGATCGTGGCACTTTGCCGGTGTCGCATCTATTCGAACTTCTTCCATTGGCTGTGCTGGCGAGCAGTTAAACGGTGATCGGCGCGAGGAACATTCATCCCCGTTTCTTGCCGCCCGCCACAACGAGGATGATCCCGCCGGCGAGCAGAATCCCGCCGAACACGGGAGACAGCGGAATTGTCTTGTGCCGCGTTTCGGATGCCTGAATCGGGCCCAAATCCACCACTTTTTTGTGGGTTGTGTACGTGATTCCCTGATAGGTAAACGAAATCACGGCAAGAACGATGAGCAAAATGCCGACGACCGTCGCAGCTTTCATGGGCGCACCCTGAGCCAGGGAGAGCGCCTGCGGTGGAAGCGCTCTCTAGCTACCCGAAGTCTATGTTCGTCGCATTAACCCGCCGACGAGTGAGATCAGGAACAAAATGATGAAGATGACGAACAGAATCTTGGCGATCCCCGCGGCCGCAGCAGCAATTCCGAAAAAGCCAAATATCGCTGCGATAATCGCGACGATCAGGAATACCACTGCCCATCCCAGCATGGCGCCTCCTCGTGGGAGCACAGCCTCGCCCCCTTGTGTCGTTCCCTTTTAGAGGCTTTAGCCAGAAGTCACAATACCCGCGATTCAGTAACGAAAGCAGGGCTTTGTTGTAGGCGTGAACACGTATTACCGCTGCGTGGTTTTCTGCCTCAAGACGCTTTGACGCTTGCCGCTAGGGCGATTCCTTCGGCAAGTTCAAGGCTGTTCAGTATTTGTCGGAGGCTCAAATTGCGTTTTGCTCGACACGAGCGCAACAGTTGTGTTGGCTCGCGAGTACCAAGCTCTTATCTCGTACGTCTTATACTTGCAGGTGCCCAACAGCGGCGCGTATATGAACATCGCGGCCGAGCTCGAAAAGCCCTCGAAGAGCGAAATCACGCCAGTGCGAATCCTGGGCTGAATACCCATGGCCGAGGAAATCGGAGAGGTCCTCGTCAACGAGCAGGAGCATCCGATCGACTTGGCCACGGCGCTCGGCGAGGATGGGCCCGAAATTCGTGCGAAATAACCCTGAGTCGCATGCGGCGGCATCCATCATGCTCTAAGGAAAAATCTTCAGCAGAATTAAAGTTCTCAGTGGATACCAATCCCATTGGTCGGAGAGTATTCTGCGCTCGTGATGCTTACTTCTTTTGCCTCGCTTTACTCTCCTGCGCACAACCCTCCGAAAAGGGGCCGTGGCGTGTTTTGTTTGAACTAGCGGCCCCTCCTACCTTTCACCGGGAATTGCACAAAAGCCGTTACTCCGTTGGGTAACGGGAGAAAGCAATATTCTCTCAAAGCGTTTCACAGATGAAATCACCAATCGAAGAACCTCCGAATCCGGGCACTCCAACCCCTCAGCGTCGCCGAAAACGAGGCCCTAGTTTCGGGCCCGCGTATAGAAAGCACCCCCCACGGCGCGTAGGTCCAGCCTCGAACCCCGATCCTCACAACTCCTGACGCCTTCACTTTGGCTCCAGCCCACCGCTTTCCACAATATCCTCTGCTGCTCCGGCGCTCGATCGGTATGTTCCTTGAGGAAAGGGTTGCGGATCAGTAGGTTATGAGCCATAGGTTCGATATTCTGTGTGAATATACTGTAACGATGCTTCCTCCGTCTTGAAGAGGGCAATCCATTCCGTTATGCTCTTTTTTCAAATATGACTCTCCGAGCCCGAGTACTCGTCATCGAAGATGACAAGGATATCGTCGAGCTGGTTCGTTACAATCTCGAAAAAGATGGTTACCAGGTCACCGCTTGTGGCGACGGCGCCACCGGTCTCGCGCAGACGAGGAAGTCGCCCCCTGACCTGCTGCTTCTGGACCTGATGCTGCCCAAACTATCGGGACTCGAGATCTGCAAGGAGATTCGTCGTGATGAACGCCTGGCGCGGCTGCCCATTCTGATGCTCACCGCGCGCGGCGAAGAGGCCGATCGCGTTGTTGGCCTCGAACTCGGCGCCGACGACTATGTCACCAAGCCATTCAGTCCTCGCGAGCTTGTCGCACGCATCAAGGCGCTCCTTCGCCGCGTACAGCCGCCCGGTGAAGAAGCCAAGCCGCTCGAGATTGGGGCTCTTCGCGTAGACCCAATCTCCTATCGCGCGCAGCGTGAAGGCAAGACACTCCCCCTGAGCACCTTGGAGTTTCGGCTCCTCTACTACCTCGCGTCGCGCCCCAACCGGGTTTTCTCTCGCGATCAGTTGCTCGATGCCGTCTGGGGCACAGATCGCTTTGTCACGCCGCGCAGCGTGGACGTTTATGTTCGCCGCCTGCGCGAAAAGGTTGAACGAAATCCCGAACGGCCTGAGTATTTAAAGACCGTCCGCGGGGCGGGCTACCTCTTTGAAACCGCCGCGAGTTAGCCTCTTCTGGAAGCTCGGACTCACCTACCTCGTCCTTCTCTTTCTCGTGCTGATGAGCGTCGATTTTTATTTTGGTCGCATTCTGCAAGATGAATACACTCGCGCCGCGGATCAGCAGCTGAGTTCATTTGCGGAGGTGGCTCGCGCCAGTCCTCCCCAATTCGACAATCCCGCAGCGGTGGCTTCGTGGATCTCTTGGATGTCCCACAGCGGCGAGCGCGTGACGCTGATCGCTGCCGACGGCCGGGTTCTTGCCGATTCCGTGCATGACTCTGAGACCATGGAGGACCAGTCCAATGGGCCTGAATTCCGGGAAGCCATGGCTCAGGGACACGGTCAGTCGGTTCGACATAACGGCACATCGGACCGAGACCTGGTTTACTGGGCGATTCGTTTCGATCGTTCCCCGCAATCTCCGGTGGTTATCCGCTTCGCGACGCCTCTTGCCCCGATCAATGCCTCGCTGGCCTCGGTTCGCGGTGCTTTTTGGAAGGTTTCTGTCCTCATTCTTATCTTAGGTATCGGCGTGTCCTTGTTGTTTTCGCGCCAATTTGTGCGCCGGATAGAGAATCTGAAGGCGTTCTCCAGGCAGGTCGCGGCAGGGAACTTTGGCGTTCTTCGCGGCGAATCCGTCAAAAGAGACGAATTGGGCGAGTTGGCGGCGGCACTGAACGACACCTCCGTGCGACTGAGCGCGACGATCGAGTCCCTCACGGAAGAACGCAACCGTTCTGCCGCCATTCTTCGTAGCATGGCCGAAGGTGTCGCGGTCGTGGATGCTCAGTCACGGTTCGCCTTTTGTAACGACGCATTCGCAAGAATCTGGAACGTAGACGTTCGGCGCGTGCAAGGGTGCTCCGCGGTCGAAGTCATTCGCCAGCCTGACATCCTCGAACTGATTTCGGAGGCGCTGGCTACGGATAAAACCTCCGTTGGAGAGATCTCCTTTGGCGGCGCACGTCCGCGTAGTTTTTCTGCGACGGCGGCCCCGATTACGCCATTTGAAACGCCAAACACCCCCTCATCCGCCTCCAGGCGTGCCGTTGTCATTGTGCTCCACGAAATCACTGAACTGCGTCGTCTCGAGCAAATGCGCAAAGACTTTGTAGCTAACGTATCCCACGAACTCCGTACGCCCCTGACCGCAATTCAGGGATTCGCCGAAACGCTTCTGAGTGGTGCGTTGGAGGATAAGGACAACAATCGGCGGTTCGTGGAAATCATCAGCAGCCACGCCGCCCGCCTGGCCCGCCTCGGTAACGACCTTCTCCGGCTTTCGCAGATTGAGGCTGGCCAGATGAACGCTGATTTTCAGCCTGTCGATGTCGACAGTCTGCTCGAGGTCGGGGTTGAAGCGGCGCAAGCAGCGGGCTCTCCCAAGGGGCTGACCGTCATCCTGCCGAATTCGGCCTCACGCCTGCCCTCGATTCGCGGAGACGTGAATCTTCTGCGTGATGTTCTGCGCAACCTTCTCGATAACGCCATCCAATACACCCCCGCAGGAGGCCGGGTCGAGGTCACTGCTAACCTGCAGAAATCCTTCGTCATCATTACCGTTTCAGACACCGGCATCGGCATCCCGCGGTCGGATCAGCCTCGCATTTTCGAGCGTTTCTACAGGGTGGACGCCGCTCGCTCCAGAGAAGTCGGCGGCACTGGCCTCGGTCTCTCCATTGCCAAACACATTGTGGAAGCGCACGGTGGCAGGATCTGGGTCGAAAGTGATATTGGCGAAGGCTCGCGATTTCATTTTTCCGTCCCTGTCGTCTCTTAGTCCCTCCTGCTCTCAAAGAATTCACGGATCTTTCACATCTCTGCAAAGCAAGCGAGCGAGACTCGTGCTGTAACACCCATTGTCAGAAGGAGCAGGGTTAAACGGACCGTCCCAGGGAGGGAACATGGCTTCGCCTGCGAGCAGTGCCGGTAGAGTTTACTTGGTTGCATTGGAGAGCTACCTCGTCTCGATGGCTCGCACGGTTGAGGTGTCCATTAACCGCGCCATAGAGGCGTTGCTGGCGCGCGATAGCGAGGCTGCCAGCAGCGTTTTTCTCACCGAACCGCGGGTCAACGAGATGGAGCTGATTATCGACGATCACGCCATTCGTCTTCTCCGGGAAGGAAATGTCGGTGAAGACGACCTTCGCCACATCATTGCATGCTTGAAAATCAACAATGACCTGGAACGTATGGGCGACCTTGCTGTCAATATTTCCCAACGGGTCATTTCTCTTGCACAAATGCCGGACGCAACCTCTCCTCAAGAACTTGAGCCGATGAGCGCATCGGTACGCAGCATGGTCAGCCGCTGCTTAGGCGCTTTGACTTGCCGCAACGTTACTCTTGCCAACGAAGTGTTGGACACAGAGCCAGAGATCGATGATTTCCGGGACCGAATGTTTGAACGTTTGTTATCCGAGATGAAAGAAGATGTATCTGTCGTTGGCCCCAACATGCAGTTCGTCTTAGCGATTCGCAACTTGGAGCGCATCGCCGATCACACCACCAACATTGCCGAAGACATCGTATTCTGGCTCCGCGGTCTCGATATACGCCATGGAAATGCTAACAGCTTTATCATCAAGGACTTGTCCACCTGCTCCGAAGACATGTAACAGAATATTCACAATTCTGTCACGAACCGTTTAACGTGTCCTGACACTCTTCAGCCGCCGTACGGAGCAGGTCTTGAGCCTTACCCCACATGCTAACCAAGAAAACGGATCTGCTACGTCACCCCGACTGGCTGGCGTCACCCCGGCGCCAGCCCCTCATTCTGGCGCGCCAGCGCAGCGAGGCGCGGAACTTGCGCTCTCTACTCAAGGCAGCTGCTGGAAACGTAGACGGTATTGACATCTTTCAAGGAGGAAGTGAATGAAGAGTATTTTGCTCAGCTCGCTGGCACTGGTCCTTTTTGCGGCCCCGGCATTTGCCGGAACGGGAACTGGCCAAAGCACAGCACCTGCAGACACTGGCACGACCGTATCCGCTACCAAGGCCGCGAAGGACAATGCTAAGAAGACGGCTTCCGATCAGCAGAAATCAGAGAGTTCCTCGAACGCTCCAGCGGCTCCGGCCGCGGTCGCAAGCGCGTCCGGCACCGCAACGGCTGCCGGAGCAGCACCTTCCAATACGAATGCCCAGGACCAGGGCGATCAGTCACCGCTCTTCTTCAAGATCGGCGGCGCGGAGTTCTCGCCTCTGGGCTTCCTCGATCTCACGAGCGTATACCGTTCGACTGACGTCGGCAGCGGCATCGGCACGAGCTTCGGAAGCATTCCTTTCAATGGCACTTCACCTGCGGGTCAGATGTCCGAGTTCCGTTTTAGCGCTCAGAACTCCCGTATCGGCCTAAAGGTGGACGCCAACCCCGGCGACTTCAAGCTCCGGGGCTACATCGAGGCTGATTTTCTGGGCAACGCTGCGGCCAACGTCTTTGTTGGCAGCCACTCGAACACGCTGCGCATGCGCCTCTACTGGGTTCAGGTTCGCCACGGCAAAATCGAACTTCTTGCCGGGCAGTCATGGAGCATGATGACGCCGAATCGCGTCGGCATTTCGCCGATGCCGGGCGACCTCTTCTACTCGCAAGACATGGATACGAACTACCAGGTCGGCTTGGTTTGGCTGCGCACCCCGGGCGTTCGCTTGGTCCTTCATCCGAATGATCACATTGCTTGGGGCTTTGCTCTTGAAGATCCGGAACAATTCACAGGAGGTTTGGTCACTTTTCCGGCCGGTTTTAACGTGGGTCAGGTTGATGACAACGGCGGAAACTCGAAGACTCCAAATAAAGGGCCAGACATCGAGTCCAAGCTGGCTTTCGATACCCACCCGAACGGCGGTGGCAAGAATTTCCACATCGAAGTTGCGGGGATCGTGCGCGCTTTCCGTTTGAATACTCCTGGTCTCGGAAACCAGACCACGACCGGAGGCGGTGGGTCGATCAATGCGAACTTCGAGGTCGCCAAGGGGTTCCACCTGATCGCAAATACTTTCTGGAGCGATGGCGGTGGCCGTTATATTTTCCAACTGGGTCCTGACTTCACCGTCAACGTCAACGGAGCGGGAGAGTTTGTTCCTTCTCCTCTGCATGCTGGTTCGGGCATTGCTGGGTTCGAAGCCACCATCAAGAAAAGTCTGATCTATGGTTACTACGGTGCCGCCTACTTCGGCCGCGACTTCCAAGTAGTAACCGCCGGACCGCCAGCCACCTACACCGGCTACGGCTTCCCAGGCTCAATCAGCGCTCAGAACCGTACCATCCAGGAGCCAACGATCGGGTTGATTCAAACCTTCTGGAAGAATCCCAACTACGGTGACCTGAAACTGATCACCCAGGTTTCCTATCTGTCGCGGAATCCTTGGTCCGTAACTGGCACTCCCGGCAACGCGGCTAGCGCTCACCTCGGGATGGCCTTCGTCGACCTGCGTTACGACCTGCCATAGCAGTCGGCGGTCGGGTTTTGATCGGGCCTGGAGGCCAACTCTCCAGGCCCGTATACAAGTGATTCGACTCAGTTTGGATGCGTTACTCGGAACGTACACCCATGTTTATGGTGTGTTCATCTGGTTGTAACAAGTCTGTAACAAGATAACCGCACGCTTTAAAGAAGCCTAGGAGGAAGTCATGAAATTGCTTAAACTCTCGGCCATTTTCCTGGCGCTGGTATTGGTTGGAGTCGTCGCGCGAGGGCAGTCTGCCCTGACTGGAGCAGGCAGCACTTGGGTTTATCCGTTGGTGTCCAAGTGGGCCGCGCAATATCAGAAGGACAACGGCGTCCAGGTGAATTATCAGTCCATCGGCTCGGGCGGAGGTATCGCGCAAATCAAGGCGGGCACAGTCGCGTTTGGCGCCAGTGACATGCCCCTCAAGCCCGAGGACTTGCACAGCGCCAGCCTCATTCAGTTTCCCACCGCAGTGGCTGGCGAAGACTTGGTTTACAATTTGCCTGGCGTCCAATCAGGTCAACTTATCCTCAGCGGACCGGTTGTGGCTGACATCTTTCTTGGAAAGACTAAGAAGTGGAATGATCCTGAAATTGCCAAGCTCAACGCGGGTTTGAAGCTGCCGAACACGAACATCACGGTAGTACATCGCGCGGATGGCTCTGGTACGACCTTCACGTTTTGCGATTACCTCTCGAAAGTCAGTCCCGAATGGAAGGATAAGGTCGGCGCGAATACCTCCGTGTCTTGGCCTACCGGTGTCGGCGGCAAAGGCAACGAGGGCATGGCTTCCTATGTCCAACGCATTCCCGGCGCCATCGGCTACGTCGAGTACGCATATATTCTCGAAGCACATCTCGCCTATGCTCGTATGATCAACACCGACGGCAAAGTGGTGAGCCCCAGCCTGGAAGGTTTTCAGGACGCGGCGGCGCACGTGGACTTTGCGAAGGCAGAAGACTTCTACGTGATTCTCACTGACCATACAGGCCCCAACACATGGCCGATCTCCGGCTGCACGTGGCAAATCCTCCGCAAGAACGCTCCCAAGGAAACCAACGAGGCGGTGATGAAATTCTTCGATTGGGGCTTTGAGCACGGGCAGGATATGGCTCGCTCGATCTCCTTCGGGCCATTGCCGCCAAGCACCGTAACAGCTATCAAGGCGTATTGGAAAAAGGAACTCGGTTACAGCATCTGAAACGCTGGCGCTGACAACAAACCTTAATTTTCTTTGATCCGAAGGGAAGCGAATGAGCGGCTCGGACCTTGCGTTGCCCAAAATACAGCCATTGTCCGAGGAGCCTAAGTCTGCCGGCAGGTCGTGGCCCGTGTCGGCGGATTTTTTATTCCACAAGGCAGCAGTCTTTGCGGCCATCCTGGTTGCAGGTGCGCTCTTCGCCACCGTTGTTGCCATCGCGTATGATAGCCGCACAGCGATCCACGCTTTTGGTATCTGGGGTTTCCTTAAATCCAGCGACTGGAACCCCGTAACTCAGACCTTCGGGGCTTTTCCATTTATCATCAGTACTCTCATCAGCTCAGCGATTGCAATGGTGCTAGGTGTGCCTGTCAGCTTTGGCGTAGCCGTCTTCATTGCCGAAGTCGCTCCCGCCTGGATCAAGAAGCCCGTAGCCACGGCGATCGAGCTCTTAGCCGCCATCCCGAGTATCATTTACGGCTTGTGGGGACTTGTCGTCTTCGCGCCGGCCTTTGCCACAATCGAGCCATGGATCAACGATCACCTTGGCGCAATTCCGGGGATTGGCCTTTTGTTTCAAGGGCCGCCAATGGGGATCGGCATGCTGACCGCCGGAATTGTCCTGGCGATCATGATTTTGCCGTACATGTCCTCGATCATGCGTGACGTCTTCCTCATTGTGCCCTCATCATTGCGCGAGTCTGCGTATGCTATGGGAGCCACCACGTGGGAAGTTGCTTGGAATATCATTCTGCCCTACACCCGTTCCGCGGTCGTCGGTGGAATCTTTTTGGGACTGGGTCGCGCTCTGGGAGAAACGATGGCCGTTACCTTTGTCATCGGCAACAGCAACACGCTTTCTGCCAGCCTGCTAATGCCCGGCGCCACGATTCCTTCCGTTCTCGCCAATGAGTTCACTGAAGCGACCACCAAGCTGTACATCTCTTCATTGATTTATTTGGGCCTGATCCTCATCGCTGTCACCTTGACCGTGCGCTTTTGCGCTGTTTTGCTGATTCGCCGTCTTGGCCGCAAGGAAGGCGCTGCGGCATGATCAGCGTATACGTCAGGCGTCGCGGCGTTGATGTCGCCAGCAAGATCCTAATGGGCCTCGCCACGCTCGTTGGCGTGTTCTTCCTGTTTTGGATCCTCTGGACCACGCTGAAATTTGGTGTTGCGGGCATGCACTGGGACCTGTTCATCAAGGATACGCCCCCCCCGGGCAGTGACGCCTTCGGCCTCCGCAACGCATTCGTCGGAAGCCTCATCCTGCTGGCCGTGTCGCTGCTGATCGGCGTACCGGTAGGCTTGATGGGTGGAACGTGGCTGGCGGAATACGGCTTCAAAAGTCGCACGGCCAACGCCGTACGATTCATCAATGACATCATGCTCAGCGCCCCATCCATCGAAATCGGCCTCTTTGTTTATGCGATCATGGTCGCCCCAATGCGTCATTTTTCGGCGCTGTCCGGCAGCGTGGCCTTGGCAATTCTGATGGTTCCGATCATCGTCCGGACCACGGACGAAATGCTCAGCTTGGTCGGCAGTGACATGAGAGAAGCAGCCATCGCGCTCGGAGCCCCAGCTTGGGTCGTCATCACGAGCGTGACTTGGAGAGCCGCTCGTGCAGGTATTGTTACTGGTATACTGATTGGCTTGGCGCGTATCACAGGCGAGACGGCCCCTTTGCTATTCACGGTGCTGAATAATCAGTTCTTTTCTCACGATTTATTCCACGCCATGGCCAATGTCCCTGTCGTGATTTATCAATTCGCCCTGAGTCCCTACACGAACTGGCAGCAAATGGCGTGGGCGGCAGCCTTTATTACAATCCTTTTCGTTCTGGCGCTGAGTTTAATAGCGCGCTGGTTTCTTGGTAAGGTGCAGGTGCCAAAATGAGCGATCGACCGCATGGCTATTCCTTGGCGAGTGCCCCGGTGCCCGCCAAATCCCATGACACTGCAGAACCAGTCAGCCCCAGCTCACTTCCCGTGAGGATCTCGGCTCGCAACATAAACTTTTACTACGGCAAATACCACGCGATTAAAGACATCAGCCTGGACATTAGCCAAAACCGCGTCACCGCCTTCATCGGCCCGTCCGGATGCGGCAAGTCGACTCTTTTGCGAATTTTCAACCGCATGTATGACCTCTATCCCGGCCAGCGCGTCGAGGGCGAGGTCCTCCTCGATGGAGTAAACATTCTGACTCTCAAGACTCTCGGGCCGCTCCGGGCAAAGATTGGCATGGTCTTTCAAAAGCCTACTCCGTTCCCGATGTCGATATACGAGAACATTGCTTTTGGCGTCAGGCTATACGAAAAACTGTCGCGCGCGGAGATGCACAACCGCGTGCAAGACACCTTGACCAAGGCCGGTCTGTGGGATGAAGTGAAGGACAAATTGCATCAGTCGGGCCTTGGGCTTTCCGGCGGCCAGCAACAGCGTCTTTGTATTGCTCGCGCCCTGGCCGTGAGTCCTGAGGTGCTGTTGCTCGATGAGCCTTGCTCGGCCCTGGACCCGATTTCTACTGCGAAGATCGAAGAGTTGCTCTTCGATCTGAAGAAGAATTGGACGGTTGTTATCGTCACGCACAACATGCAGCAGGCCGCGCGCGCCAGCGATTTCACGGCGTTTCTGCTGGGGGGCAAACTGATCGAATACTCCGCCACATCCAAGCTTTTTACTACGCCATCGGATTCGCGAACAGAAGCTTATATCACCGGTCGCTTCGGATGATGGCCATCTGGCCGTCCAGAGGAGAACGAATGGAAAGGCATTTTGAGCACGACATGGATGAGTTGAAAGAGCGCCTGTTGTGGATGGCCAGCCTTTCTGAACATGCCGTTCATCGCGCCGTTCAGGCTGTCTTCGAAAAGAATGAAGCTTTCGCCACCGAAGTTCTTGAAGGCGAAAAAGCCATCAACGACATGCAGATTGAAATCGACGACCGCGTCATGCAGATCCTGGCTCTTCAGGCGCCCATGGCCGTGGATCTTCGCTCGATCCTCGCCACCGCGCGTATCAACAACGACCTTGAGCGCATCGGCGATCAGGCCGTCAATATTGCTCAGTCGGCCTTGCGCATCCTTCGTCACCCTCAAGTGAAGCCCTATGTCGATCTGCCTCGCATGAGCGAGCTTGCCGAAGGAATGGTTCGCGACAGCATCGCCGCCTTTGTGCGTCGCGACGATGAGCTTGCGAAGTCTATCCTCATGCGGGACGACCTCGTCGACCACCTCCGCGATCAGATTTTCCGCGAACTGCTCACCTACATGATGGAAAACTCAGCCGTCGTCTATCCGGCCTTCGAATTGATTCTCGTTACCAAGAATCTTGAACGCATCGGCGACCATGCCACCAATATTGCCGAGGACGTCATCTATATCGTTGCTGGCCGCGACGTCCGCCATCTGGCTGGTGACCGTCGCTAATCGGCCCAAAAAAGATCAAGTCCTCCGTTTTCCAGCCAAATCCACTCCTTGAAACTCATGGCGCACGTCGTGCGTAGTAAGATTGTGGATCGGATGACGCCTTTGCAGGACAACAATGGATTCGCGGTCCGCGCCGAGAACGTTTCCCGCCATTACCAAATGGGCGGCGCGCTCATTCGTGCGGTCAACGGCGTAACTCTGTCTGTTCGTACTGCGGAATTCGTTGCCCTCCTCGGCAGTTCCGGCTCGGGGAAATCCACCCTGCTCAATCTGCTCGCCGGCCTTGACCGTCCGACCTCGGGCGCGATTCTCGTGCACAACCGCGACCTTGCCGGCATGGACACCCACGAGCTCGCCCAATACCGCTGCGGCACCGTGGGAATGGTTTTCCAGGCTTTCAATCTTCTGCCGCGCATGACCCTTGAGGAAAACGTCGAGCTTCCCCTGCGTCTCGCCGAAGTGGATCGCAGCGAACGCGGCGCTCGCGTGCGCGAAGCCCTCGAGCGCGTTCATTTGGAAAAGCGCCTCAGTCATCGCCCCAGCGAACTATCCGGCGGCGAGCAGCAGCGCGGTGCGTTGGCGCGCGCGCTCGTCAACCGCCCCAGTATTCTGCTTGCCGACGAGCCGACAGGTAATCTCGACAGTGTCACGGGCGAAGAAGTCATGCTTCTGCTCAAGTCCTTCAACCAAAACCTCGGTATGACCGTTGTAATGGTCACGCACGAACGTCCGTTGGCCAATCGTTTCGCTCACCGCATCTTGACTCTTGCGGACGGCAAGCTCGTTTCCGAAACTGCCGCGCAAGCGGCGGAAATTCCTGCAGCAGGGGCGCGCCAGTGAAAATCGGCGACTTGACCGAGCTCGCCTTCCGCAATTTGCGCGAAGCCGTACTGCGGAACTCTCTAACCACGCTCGGCGTCGCCGTCGGTGTCGCGTCGCTTGTCGCCTTGGTTTCTTTAGGCGTAGGTTTGCAGCAGCTTGTTTCGAAGCGCCTGTCAAGCAGTGGTCTCTTCAATGCCGTGTTTGTCTATTCGCAAGCGGACCTGCAGGAAGTGCGCGGCCCGCGCCGTGGCGCCGCCGCTCCTCCGGCCGCATCCAAGCAGCTCGACGAATCGGCTCGCCGCGACCTTTCGCGGCTTCCCAATGTGACCGAAGTTAACCCGCAGATTCGTTTCATGACCGAAATCCGCTATGCAAACAATCCATATCCGACCAGCGTCGCCGGCGTGCCTGTCTCTGCGCAGAATGATGGCGCATTTGATGGGATGCAAGGCCATTTCTTCTCCGGCCCGGACGCTGACGAAGCAATTCTCCACGCCGAATTCGCAAAGGATCTAACCGACAATCCGTCCTCCCTGATTGGCAAGGACCTCGTCCTCCGCTATGCCGAGCGCCAGTCCCTCAATTCAGCCGGTTCCGCCAATCCTGGCTTCTCCGTCGTCCCGCACGAGAAGCAGTTGCGCATCATCGGCATTGTCGATACCGACCCTGAAGGAGGCTTCGGAGGCTTTGGCCGCAGCCGCGTCTTCATTCCTCTCCAGCTCGCCCAGCAACTGAGCGCCACCGACGTCTCCGATCTTCGCGAGCTCGTGAACGGCTCCAGTTCCGCTCGCACCTATGCGAGTCTCACCGTACGCGTCAAAACTCCCACCGATGTGCAAGGCGTCGAAGACGCTATCAAAGGCATGGGCTTCGCCACCTTTTCACTTCTCGACACAACCAAGAATCTCCGCATCTTTTTCTTCGTCATCGATATTTTGCTCGGGATCTTCGGCAGTCTCGCGCTGATCGTTGCCACTCTTGGCATCGTCAACACTCTCGTCATGGCCATTCTTGAGCGTCGCCGCGAAATCGGAGTCTTCAAGGCCCTCGGCGCCGACGACCGCGACGTCAAACAACTTTTCTTTGCCGAAGCCGGCGTCATGGGGTTCGTCGGCGGCATTGGCGGCGTGTTTCTCGGCTGGCTCATCGGTCGCGCTCTCACCTTCGGCGCCAATATCTATCTGGCCCGCCAGAATGTCCCTGCCGTGAATATTGCGGCTGTGCCGCTCTGGCTTGTTCTCGGAGCCATCATCTTCGCCGTCCTCGTCAGCCTGATCGCCGGACTCTATCCCGCCTCGCGCGCGGCCCGCCTCAATCCCGTCGAAGCCCTCCGCTATGAATAGCGGTTTCCGTATACTGTTTGCATGAACCGCGACCGCATCTTTCGCCGTCTTAGCTTGACTCTTGTCCTTCTGCTTATACCGCTTGCGTTTCTATTTGCTCCGCCAGCGCAGGCCGGCCTCGGCCGCATTGAGTGCCGCTCCGCCTCCAGCAAAGTCCTCGGCCACGACGTTCGCTACTGCGCCATCCTTCCACCAAGTTACGACGCCGGCAAATCGCGCCGCTATCCGGTTCTTTACTTCCTTCATGGTTTGGGCGGCAACGAACAGTTCCTCATCACTTCCGGCGGCTGGAATCTCATCGAGGATCTTTGGCAGCAGCACAAAATCGGCGAATTCCTCATCGTCACGCCTGACGCTGGCGCGAGTTTCTACATCAACTCCCGCGACGGTCGCGTCCACTACGAAGATTTTGTGATCCGCGAATTCATTCCCTTCATTGACCATGCCTATCGAACTTCTGCCCTCCGCCGTTCCCGCGGCATCGCCGGAGTTTCCATGGGCGGGTACGGGGCGCTTCACCTTGCGTTCCGTCATCCCGAACTCTTCGCCTCCGTGAGCGCCAATAGCGCCGCGCTTCTCGATAAACTTCCCGACGTCCGCGTCGCCGATCCTCAAGAGTCGCCGCTTCTGCGCGTTCTTCGCGCCTTCGGCACGCCTCCCGATCCCGCCTTGTGGCGCCGCAACGATCCGCTCGCTCTTGCCCGCAACGCCCTTCTCGCCGGCCTCAAAATCTATTTTGACTGTGGCACCGAGGACGATTTCGGCTTCTTTCGCGGTGCCTCCGTCCTCGACAAAATTCTTTCCACCCGCAAAATCCCCCACGAATTCCATCTCTATCCTGGCTCACATAACTGGCAGTATTTCGCCTCCCATCTTCCCGCTGTCTTTGAATTCCACTCCCGCGCCTTCGGCTTGGCGGTCAACGCGCCTTAGCCCGCTGCTCGGGCGCGAAGTGAACTTTCTTCCGCTTCGCGGCGTATTCCATATGTGGGTCGCAGAAGGAGAGTGTGCGCTCAGCGCGACATGACGGGTTCTATGGTTTTTTCGCAAACCAATCCGTCGCTCGCGCGTCGAATATCTTTGACGGCCCGCTTGCAAATCCGAAATATGAAAAGGTGATTCCGTGAAAGAACAAACTTTGTCAAATCATACTCGCATCGTTCCCGCATTCCATCTCGTCGCGCTTCCCATACTTGCTTTGAATTTCGCAGACCAAATCTATCGCCTCGTCCATCTCGGCATTTCTTTCGACACCATCGTCTCGCTTCTGCTGGCCATTGCGCTCATTCTGGTCGCTCTCTACGCCCGCATGTTCGCGCTCACTGTGCAGGACCGCGTCATCCGGCTCGAAATGCGCCTGCGCCTGGAAAGCGTGCTTCCTCCCGACCTGAAACCTCTCATTCCGAAATTTTCCGTTGACCAGCTGGTCGCCTTGCGTTTCGCCAGCGACGCCGAACTCGCCGGCCTTTGCCAGCGCGTCGTCGACGAAAAGTTGACGACCCGCGCCTCCATCAAGCAGCTCGTCAAGACCTGGAGGCCCGACTACCTCCGCGCTTGACTCGGCCGCCCTGCGCGAGTCATTGCTGTTAAGAACTCCGGCAAATCGGCGGTTGACATCCTTTCTCCTGCCCTCTGTAATTAAGTCATCGATACTCACGCGAATCCCGGAACCCCGTTGACGGCCACGCGCGCTCAGGCCCGCAAGGTGCACGCGGGCGCGTCCAAACGCCACGCTTTTCTGGTGGCCTCTGGCATTTTCTTGAGCCGTATTGCCGGACTCATCCGCGAGCGTGTTTTCGCTCACTACTTCGGAAGCTCCGACGCAGCCGACGCGTTTAAAGCTGCGTTTCGAATCCCTAATTTTCTGCAGACGCTCTTCGGCGAAGGCGTTCTCTCCGCTTCATTTATTCCGGTCTATGCCGGACTGCTCGCGCAGGAAAACGAGGAGGAGGCGTCGCGCACCGCGGGCGCTGTGGCCGGGCTGCTTGCGCTCACCATTTCGGTCATCGTGGTCATCGGCGTGTTGCTGACGCCATATTTGATCGACGCCATCGCCCCTGGATTTCACGGCGACAAACGTCAGTTGACCATCCATTTGGTGCAAATTCTTTTCCCTGGCGCGGGTTTGCTGGTTCTTTCGGCTTGGTGTCTTGGAATTCTCAACAGCCACAAAAAGTTTTTCCTCTCCTACACGGCGCCGGTGCTTTGGAACGTCGCAATGATTGGCGCCATGCTCGGTTGGGGCGGGCGCTACCGCGAGTATCCGCTCGCGATTATCCTTGCCTGGGGTTCTGTCGTCGGCAGCGGCTTGCAAGTCGCTATCCAGTTCCCGACCGTGCTAAAGCTTCTGCGCCGCTTGCGCGTCACGCTGAACTACCAGACCGCGCACGTGAGGGAAGTGGTGCGCAACTTCGTTCCTGTTTTTGTGGGTCGCGGCGTCGTACAGATCAGCGCTTACATCGACGCCTTGCTCGCCAGCTTGCTTCCCACTGGCGCTGTCGCGGGCCTGGCGTACGCGCAGATTCTCTACATGCTTCCGGTGAGCCTCTTCGGCATGTCGGTCTCCGCCGCGGAGCTCCCGCACATGTCCGGCGCGGTCGGCACCGACGACGAGGTCGGGCCCGTTCTGCGCGCGCGGCTCAATTCCGGGCTTCGCCAGATCGCGTTTTTCGTGGTGCCTTCGATTGCGGCGTTCCTTGTTTTGGGAGACGTGATCGTCGGCGCCATCTACCGCACCGGACGTTTCACGCAGTATGACGTCATCTATGTCTGGGGAATTTTGGCGGGCGCCACCGTAGGACTGCTGGCGTCAACACTCGGCCGCCTGTACTCCTCGACCTATTACGCGTTGCGCGACACCCGCACGCCCCTTCGCTATGCCATCGTTCGCGTCGTTCTAACCAGCGGCCTCGGCTATCTGTTTGCGATTCCGCTTCCGCCGATGCTCGGCATTCAGCCGCGTTGGGGTGTCGCCGGACTCACCATCTCCGCCGGCATGGCGTCCTGGTTCGAGTTCACGCTGCTGCGCCGCACCCTGAATCGCAGGATCGGACGGACCGGTTTGCCCGTGCCATACCTCGCCAAGCTGTGGTTCGCCGCGTTGGTCGCCGCGGCAGGGGCATGGCTGATCCATCACGCGTTCCGGCATCACTCGGTGGTTCTGGCGGCGATCGTCGTCCTCGTGCCTTTCGGGCTATTCTATTTCGCGGTCACACTCGCGCTGGGGCTCTCGGAAATCCGCGTCATGTTTGACCGCTTCATGAGCGTTGCTACTCGCGCACGTTAGGGAACTCGCGCACTCACGCTTTACACAGGTCTGCGATCTGCGTCTTAGGGGCAGATCCCGCCCCCGGCTGGGAAAAAACCTATTTGTGTAGGTTTGCAGGAAGAACATCTTCGCCGACCAAACGCCGGTCGAGCGTCCCAGGAATCAATGGAACGTTGCCGTCGAAATCGAAAGCGGGCTTGCCCGTGCTCGCGATGGTGATGCTGTTTGCAGTGAGCGTGCGTCCAAGGGCCTGGTTGAAGTTTGCGAGCCCGATTTCATAATTGATTTTGGCCTGTAGTTCGCCCAGTTTTGCGCTGTTCACGCCTTGCTCGTAAATGATGACCTGGAAAGGGCTCGATTGTGCGAGTGCAAACTTCTCTTGCTCATATTCGTACGATTGCTCAGCCAGTTGCGTTGCCTTCACCGCAGCTTGGATCTGTGCTGCGTAGAGATTCAACGAGCTGAGCGCTTCGTTGACGGCCGTGATCACCGTGCTCTTTGTGAGCTGCGTGTTCACCTGATCCTGGCGTTGTCTCAGTTTCGTTTCGGCGTTTATAGCCTGCGCGGACCGGTTGCGCAACGGCAAGCTTAGGCTCAAGCTCCCGAAGTATTCAGGCGACTGGTTGTGAAAAATCTGGGAGTAAGCGCCCCCAATCCCTCCCGGTATCGTCGGGCCGACGGCTCCCTGCGGCACGCCAACGAAAATTGGCACGCCGCCAACCAACACAGGAGTTCCGCTTTGGTCTACGATCTCGCTGCCGCCTGGCAGAAATGTCCCGTTGGGAGTGAACGCTCCGGGTGCATTCCCGCTCAATCCAAAGGTGAGGTATTCGCCGGTCACGTTGAGCGTGGGTAGCAGTGCATTCTTCGTTGCCCGCACGTCGTAATTGTCATTCTGCAGACTCAATTCCCAGACTTTTAGTTCCGGTCGGTTTGCCAACGCCTCTCTGATACCGTCGTCGAGCGAAATATTGGGAGCTTGCGGTGCGTCTTCCACCGCTGTTGTGGGTACCAGCTCGAGTCCCTTGAGCCTGGGGTCCGCGGGGTCCTTTGTAATTAGTCCGAGCACGATAGCTTCCTGCTGCTGCTCGGTCGCCTGCGCACCGAGTAGCGACTGGTTCGTTCCTTCAACGAATGATTCGGCATAGACCACACTGCTGGGTGTCTCTGTGCCAATCTTAAGCATCTTACTGAGCTGATCATAGAATGCTTGGTATGCCGCAAGTGTCTGCTTCGCTACATCGACAGCCTGCCGGTCAGCAACTAACAGCCAATATTGGGTCACCACTTGCGTGACCGACGTGATTACTTGTTCCTGGAACTGCAGCACGCCAATCTTGTCCGTATTCTTCGCTTCCAGAATAAACCGCGTGTGCGGCAGGAATCCAAAGCCATTCAGCAAAGGCTGCTCAATTGCCACGCCAAGGCTCGACGTGATGGCCGGATTGAAAAAATTCTCTGACGGAGTGGATGAACTTCTGCTGTTATCGAGCGCGACCTGGAAATTCGTGCCGCTGTGGAATTCTTGTGCATAGCTCAGGTTGAACTGCGTGTTGTGGCTCGCTTGCGTCAGAATTCCGCTCGTCCCGACACCGCTCGTCAAAGGATTGTTGATCGTCTGTGACTGGTCATTGATGCTGGAATTGAAAGCAATCACCGGGTCAAACGTGCCGCCGCCTGAGCCTACCTGAACTGTGCCGGTCGACAGCGGCGTTCCGCCGCCCTTGGCGTTCAAAAGGTTTGCTTCGTCCAGCCACGGCGTATATTCCGCGACTCCGATGTTCAGGTTATTCTCGAGCGTCAGGGCGATCGCATCTTGAAGGCTAATCTCGAGTTTCCCGTCGTGAATCAGTCCGTAAACTGTCGGGCTATTCGTCAGGGCAGGCTGCGGCACAAAATCGCTCGCGTACGGGGCAAAGATATTCGGGAACGCCCGGTGGCCTTTGCCATAGTCCCGCGAAAAAAGAATGCTCGTGTATCGAGTTGCCCCGTTGCTTGTCGACGTCGTCTGCGTCGGCGCAGAGCTCTGCTGCGGCGCTTGGCCAAATGCTGGCGCTCCAACGGCGAGTGAAGCGACAAGATAAAGAGCAACAACCACTCGAATCAGCCTGCCGGTCATAAGTTCTTTCCTTTCCCCTGAATAGGGAAACATTGAGGTTTGCACCCCGGAATCATGAATGCACACAAAGATTTCGAGCTGTTTCGACCCATCCGTTGCAGGGGAATAGCCAGTTCTATCTAGCAGGAATTAAAAGGGTTGTCCGTGTATTGCGCATGCCAATTGTCCGCATTCGGACACCCGCCAATCAGAAATGGACACAAATCCGGTGATCCCACGCTCATCCGGCTCCGGCAGCTGCGTTCTTCGGCAAGAGCTGGACCAGTTCATTCGTGCGGGGCGTTTGTGAAGTACCAGCCGTGATCCCGGGCATGGGCGAGGTTCATTTTACCTGTGGAAAACAGACAGATTGGCCTGTTTCAGTGCTATGTGAAGTACTATAACCAAACCAGAAACGCAACGTAGGGAGGAGGGCAGGGGCTGGGACTCAATCGAAACTCACTCCGCCTGTGTCCTGCCTACCTGTGCGGCCGGCCACCACCGCTGCCGTGACTCCCGCCGCTGCTGCGCGGCGCGCTGCCACCACGGCTTCCACCGCCTCCGCCCCCGCGCGATCCGCCACCGCCGCCGCCGCGATAAGAACCGCCGCTCGGTCTGCTGTACGATCCGCGAGATGATGCCCCGCTGTTCGGGCGGCCATAATATCCACCATAACTCCGGCTGGGCCCGCCATAGGAACGCTGATTCACGACCGGTTGCCGCATGTTCAGCTGCGGACGGGACGAGTAATTTCCGTAGCTCCCTCTCGAATCGTTTCCGTAGCTGCCACCGCGCGGAGAATTTCCGTAGCCGGACTCTCCGCGCCCGGAACCATAGCCCGAATAGTTGTTCGGACGGCCTGGATTGCTGCGTGGCTGCGCTTGCGGACGCGCGCCGTTGTTGCTCGGCGGCGTGAAGCGATGCCATGCATCATTGCCGCTCGGGCGAGACTGCGAGCCTTGCTGATTCGTTCGTCCCGGAGCTTGGCTGCCACGCGACATCGTGCTCTGTTGAGTGTGCGACGGCGGATTGAACGATCGATTCGGCTGACTGAATGACCGATTTGGTTGATTGAACGATCGATTCGGCGTATTCGCCTGTCCCTGCCCGCGAGCGTTGGCGTTTTCGCTGAAGCTGTGCCAACCGTTGTTGCCACCGCGGTTCTGGTTCGCTGCTCCCGCATTTCCACGGAACGTCTGCTCTCCTCCATTGCGCTGCGCGGCCGGAGCCGAGAAGCGATTGTTCCCAGCGCCACTCTGGGTGCGGGAGTTTTCAATCATGCGCTGCTGTGCCGAAGCTTCCTGGCCGAACGAACGCTGCGTGAACGACGAATGGCTCTGCGAGAAGAAGTGCTGACTGTTCGCGCCTGCCGTGCGAGCAATTCCCGGCGACACGTGATTTTCCACGCGACCCAGGCTCTCGCGATTCGGAGCGGCGGGAACCCGGCCAGTCATGAAACTTGCGGAGTGAAATTGCGCGGAACTCATTCCGCGTTCAAAGTGCCCGCCGCCGTGGCCAAAGTCGTTGCCACGAATGGAGGAGACGCCAGCGCGGATGCGAGCGTCGTTGTCAAAGCGACCGATGTTGGAGAATCCGTTGCGTCCTCGGAAGAGCGGATCAAATGGACGACCGAAACCGCCGCGTCCCCATCCATCGTGATCATGGAAGTGCACGAAGTCAACGAAGCCTACTCGGCTGACGCCGAAGCCCCACCACGGATGGAAGAAGTCGCCAGGGCCGCACGGCAGCCAGCCGATGCTTCCGAAACCTACGCCGAAGCCGACACCTCCGCCCCAGCCGAAGAACGATACGTATGCCGGGGACCAAACCGGGTAGTAGCCCCATCCACCGTAAACGCCGATTGGACCTGGCCACCACGCCCAGTTACCGCCGTAAACGAACCAGCGCCCGTAGTGATAAGGAGCCCATCCCCACGGTTCATAGGAAACCCACGTCCAGCCGTAATAAGGCTCCCACTGCCACGTGCCGTCACGATAAGGCGCCCAGCCGGAATCCTGATCGGGCACCCAAACCTGTCCATAGTCCGGAACGTTTTCCCAATGGCCGTAAGAATCGAGATCCTGGGAGCCTGTGTAGTAGCGATCCGTGTGCCCCCAGCTCTGCGCGCCGGTGATGGTCTGGTCGCGGCTTTGATTCCATTGATCAAAATCATCCGGGCCCGCGGCGTTGGCCGTTTGATACTGCGGATTATCGGTACCTTGAATGGTTATGAGCTGACCGCTGTCGACTCGCGTGCTGCCCTGTGGTTCAGAGACTTCTGCTTCGCCATTGCGCACCGTAATTTGGCTCTGAGAATCGTTGACGATTTCCACGCGGTACTGGCCCTGGCGCAGCGGATGAACTGCCGAATTCGGAGTATCGATTTCCGAATCCGCCTGGCTGTTCTGCAAAACGTCATAGCTGACCAGTCCCTCGCCGACCTGAACTTGAATCTGACTCTTGCTGAGATTGGTGATCTTCACCGTTGAGTTGGGCGCGAGTCGGACCACGTCGGCGTAGTCGAGCTGCACTTCGGCGCGCGAATCATCGCCCGTCGAAATGCGGTCGCCCGCTTCCAGCGGAGTGTTCAGCGTCGCTGCGATCCAGTCGCCAGAATCGCCGCGCTGGACCGAGACATTCCCATGAAGGAAACTGACCCGAGCCACCGTCGGCTGCGTTTGCGGATTCTGATCTGCGTCATCGGCCGGAGCATTTTGGTCGACCGACTGATTTGGCAGGGCTTGGCCTGGAGTCGGAGCGGTTTGCTGTTGGGGAACGCTCTGATCCTCGGTGCCCTGGCCCTGGGCGCGTATGGCGGGACTTAGCATCGTCATCGCAAAGAGAACGGTCACTGCCACTCCAAGATGTTTTTTCATCTCTGTGTACCTCCCGCCGTTCGCGGCGGACGAAACTGATAATTCCAGGAGTTGAGGAAGCAAGGCGCATGCCATTAGGGCACCGCAGAGCGAGTTCCATTATGTCGATATTTATCAGCCGCTTAGAGATGGTCGGTCGCGATTCGAGGAGGCTTCGAGCTGCCTGTGGTGGTGGATTTCAACCAGTCGTGGTTGAATTGAAGCGGTGGTTCAGGCCGATCGGACTCGATCGAGCGGCGGCTCCATACGGTCGCATGCAACTACCATACGTGCCCGTACGTCTAGGAGTGGTCCTCCGTATCGGGCGCATCGGAGGCTTCGGCGAGGCCCATTTGAGAGAGGCGGTAGCGGAGGGCGTTGCGGGAGAGGCCGAGGGAGCGCGCGGCCTGACTTTTGTTGCCGTTCGAGCGGCGCAAGGCTTCGCGAATGATTTCCTGTTCCCATTGGTCGAGGGTGGTGCCCTCGGGAAGGACGGGAGCGACGGTGGCGGGAGGTGCGGGACGGTCGAGGCGAATGTCGGCGGCGTCAAGAACCGGGCCACTGGCAAAAGTGATGGAGCGTTCGAGGACGTTTTCGAGTTCGCGAACATTTCCGGGCCAGTGAAATTGCGTAAGAAGCTCAATCGCGTCGGGCGAGATGCCGCTGAAGTTTTTTCCGGAGGATTCGGCGAAGCGATTGAGAAAAAAACTGGCGAGCGCGGGAATGTCTTCTTTGTGTTCGCGCAGCGGTGGAACGTCAATGGCGACGACATTCAAGCGATAGTAAAGATCCTGGCGGAAAGTGCCTTCCTCCAGAGCGGCGCGAAGATCGCGATTGGTTGCGGCGATCAAGCGCACATCCACTTTCAGAGTTTTTGTGCCGCCAAGGCGCTCGAATTCGCGTTCCTGAATCACACGCAGCAGTTTCACTTGAATCGCTGGCGGGACATCGCCGATTTCGTCGAGAAAAAGCGTGCCTTTGTCGGCGAGCTCGAATTTCCCGGGCTTCGGGGAGGTCGCACCTGAGAAGGCGCCCTTCTCGTAGCCGAAGAGTTCGCTTTCAAGAAGGTTTTCTGGAATTGCAGTGCTGTTGATTTTTAGGAACGGTCCAGAGGCGCGGGTGGAATGCTCGTGGATGGCGCGAGCAATTAGGTCCTTACCGACACCGCTCTCGCCGCCGAGAAGGACGGTTGAATTTGTGGGCGCGACGCGCTCGACAAGCGCGAGCACATTCTGCATTTTCCCGCTGTTGGCAATGACGTTGCTATATTCATAACGGTGGCCGAGAGCTTCGCGAAGCGACCGGTTTTCCTCGCGGAGACTGCGCGCGTCGAGCTCCTTGCGAACGACCATGACCATTTCCGCGAGCGAAAACGGCTTCAAAACGTAGTCGCTCGCGCCGACCTTCATAGCCTCGACGGCGGATTCGACAGAACCGTAAGCAGTCATGATAACGACGGGAAGCGCTGCGTTGGCGCGCTTGATGGCCTGCAGAAACTCGAGGCCAGTCATTCCGGGAAGCTTGAAGTCGGTGAGAACGAGATCGATTTTTTCGGTGTTGAGAAGCCTGAGGCCGGCTTCGGCATCGCCGGCCGAGTGCGTAGTAAATCCCTGATCGGCGAGATTCATCTCGAGCAGGCGGCGCATTTTGGGTTCGTCTTCGACGATAAGAATAGAAGGCATGTTCTTGTAGATGGCTATTATGCCGCAGTTTCAGGCAGAAAAACGCGGAAGCGCGCTCCTTCGCCGGGACGCGAAACGAGCTGGATGGTTCCATGATGGTCGTCCACAATTTTCGCCACGATAGAGAGTCCCAGCCCGACTCCGGATTTTTTTGAGCTGACGAAGGGATTGAAGATCTGCTCGCGCAGTTCGTCGGGCACCCCTCTGCCGGTGTCCTGAATTTCGGTGACGACGCCCGGGGCTCCGTTATTGGAATCACGGGAAATAGAAACAGTTATTTTTTGCTCACCTGTTCCACGGCTCGATCCAGGCTTTCCTGCATTGTTTTCGGGGAGCATGGCCTCATAGGCATTAAGAATCAGATTGGCGAAAACATGCTCGCACATCTGCTCGTCGGCGAGCACCGAGGGCACATCGGCGGCGAAGTTGCGCTCGATTGAGATTTGCGATTCGGGGTAGCGATGGCGGGCAATGTCGAGAGCGCGCTCGACAACCTGGCGAACGTCGACAGGTTTCAAATCCAAACGCGAGGGACGCGCGAAATCGAGGAAGCGCGAAACCAGCGCGTTGATGCGATTGACTTCGGTGGAAATGTAAGTGGAAAGTTCGCCCGCCGCAGGCTGTGACGGACCGAATTTTTGACTGAGCATTTCGGCTGCGCCTTTGATGATGCCGAGAGGATTGCGGATTTCGTGGGCCAGCCCGGCGGAAAGCTGGCCGAGCGCGGCCAGGCGTTCGGCGCGACGGGCTTCCGCTTGGGCATGCTGAAGCTGGCGATTCGAATCGGCGAGCGTTTCGGAGAGCGACTGATAGCGCGCGACCTGGCGGCGGTTCTCAATGACAAAACGATTGATCAGGATTGCGGCCAGGAAGAGGAACAGAATGCGAATGCCGAGCAGGCCGTAGGCTTCCGGCGTGATGTCGAATTCGAAGTGCGCAGGGATCAGGTAGAAGCAGTAGGCGAGAGAGGTGAGAGCGGTCCAGCCGAGTGTGGCAATGGCCCCGAAATACACAGCGGCAGTGACCACCGGCAGAAAGTAGATGGGCCAATAATTGCTGTTGATGGCGACTTCACCGGTGTGGTCCAGAAGAAGCGTGGCAAGAAGAATCTTGATGAGGACACTGTAGAAGCGGCCGCGCGAGGGGAGCCAGGCGATCAGGCGGCGTTCGAAAAGCTGAAGGAGACCGATGGCCAGCAGAGTGAGTTGCTTGTGGATTTCGATGATGGGCGGGAGGACGGCCAGCCCGGCGAGGAAAACGAGGCCGAGAACGTCAAGCCAGCCAAATTTTTCGTGACGCGCAGAGTCGAGGCGCTCGGTCATGGCGCGAGTGTCCTGATGAATGTAGCACGATTCGAAAATGGAGAGTGACGGTGCGGGCTATTCGTGGCGAAGAGCGATGATGGGATCGACCTTCATGGCGCGGCGCGCGGGAATGTAGCAGGCGGCAAGGGTAACGGCGGTCAGCAGGAGGGCGATGGCGAGAAACGTGAGCGGATCAGTGGCGGTGACGCCGTAGAGGAGGCTGGCCATCGCCCGCGTTGCAGCAAAAGCTCCGGCGAGGCCCACCGCCACGCCAACCAGCGCGAGGAGAACTCCATAGCGCATCACGAGTTGCATGACATCCCGCCGCTGCGCTCCGAGCGCCATGCGAACACCGATTTCGGAAGTACGCTGAGCGACGGAATAAGACACCACGCCATAGATTCCGACTGCTCCCAGCGCCAGGGCCAGCACGGCGAAAATGGCAAACAGAGACATGGTCGAGCGAGGAGCCGTCAGCGACTGGCTCACGATGGTGCGTAACGTCGCGACTTCGCTCACGGGAACTTCAGGATTCAAGGCAGCGACGGTGCGTTGCAACAAGTCCGCGTAATTGCTGGGCGAACTTGTGTGCATGACGAGGGTCATTTCGGTCGGGAAGCTTCCGCCGCCGCTGCCAATATTGTTCCCGTATGGGTCGTAGACTGCACCATCGACGTAAGCAGGCAGCGCTGAAGCGAGGCTGTCTTCGTTCACGTCCGCGACAACGCCGACGACGGTGATCCATTCATTGGTCCAGGCGCGCTTGACGTGTTTTCCAAGCGGATCCTGATTCGGCCAGAATTTTCTGGCCGTCGCCGCGGTAACCAGAGTCACTGGCGGGGCTCCGGGCGCCGAATCCGCCGGCGTGAATCCGCGCCCGCGCAGGACCGGGATGCCCATCGCGCTTAGATAATCGGGAGTGATTATGCTTTCCCACAGCACGAATGCTGGATCTTTGGGGTTTCTTGGGTGGCCTTCGACGTCAGCCGCATATCCGCTAAAGCGGCCATTCAGTGGCAAAGCGTTCACAAGCGCCGCACCGCTTGTGCCCGGGAGTGCGCCTACGCCCGTGATCAATTCCTGGTAGAAGCTTTCACAGCGCGATATGGGCTTGCAGAGAGATTCGTTGGGAGTAATGCGCGCGGTCACAATCGATTCGGGAGAGAAGCCGGGGTTCACATGCGAGAGCTGCCACAGACTTCTCACGAGCAGCCCCGCGCCGATTACGAGCACGACGGCGACGGCGATTTCCGCGATGGCCAACACGCTTCGCAGGCGATTGCCGCCCGCCGCGCCGGAATTCTGCGCGCTGGTTTTCAGCGAGCTGCTCAGGTCGATGCGGGAAGAGTGGAAGGCGGGCGCGAAGCCGAAAATTAGTCCTGTGAGAAGCGCGACCGCAGCGGTGAAAGCAAGGACGCGCCAATCAATGGAGACAGAAGCGAGCCGCGGCGTGTCGGCAGGGAGGAGCAGTTTGAGCCAGGAAACGCCATTGGTCGCGAGCCACAGGCCCAACGCGCCGCCGCCGATCGCGAGGATTACGCTTTCGGCGAGAAGCTGGCGGCAGATTCTCCAGCGTCCTGCGCCGAGCGCCGCGCGCACAGCCATTTCCCGCTGGCGCGTCGCCGCGCGCGAAAGGAGCAGGTTCGCGACATTGGCGCAGGCGATCAAAAGAACCAAGCCAATCGCGCCGAGGAGAATGAGAAGTGTAGCGCGCGTATCGCCAACAATGCTTTGCTGCAGCGGAATCACGCCGGAGCCGGCCCACAGCAAATCGGGCATCTTCCACGGGAACATTCCGCGGATGCGGGGAAGCACGGCACGGACTTCAGCGCGTGCTTGTTCGAGGGTCACGCCATCGCGCAGCCTGCCGACTACTGGCATGAAACCGCCGCCCCAGTAAGCTCCGACGTTGCGCGGATCCAGGTGGAGAGGAATCCAAAGCTGGGTTTTTGAAGACGGAAAACGAAAATCGGGTGGCATGACGCCGACGATGCGGCGGTCGACCCCTTCGAGCGTGACGGAGCGGCCGATGATCGTGGGATCGCCGCCAAATTCGCTTTGCCACAGTGCCTGGCTGAGAATCACGAAGCTGTCGCGGCCCGGCTGATCTTCGCCGGACTGGAAAGTGCGGCCCAGTTCGGGCGTTGCGCCGAGGATGGAAAACAATTCGGGCGAGACAGATGCGGCGTAAAGGCGCGTCGGATTGCCTCGGCCAGTAAGATTCAGCTCCGTGGACTCCACGGAGCCGGCGACGTCGAGAGTTTTCAGGCTGGCGCGCATGGCGACGAGGGCGCCTTGCGGATAGGAATCGGTGATACTCACGAGGCGTTGCGGTTGAGAATAAGGGAGCGGGCGCAAAACGATGCCGTTGACCAAGCTGAAAATGGCGGAGTTCGCGCCGATGCCGAGAGCGAGAGTGAGCACGGCGACGGCGGTAAATCCGGGAGATTTGCGGAGCGTGCGAATTCCATAGCGCAGATCCGGAGCGAGATCCTGGAGCCAATTGACTTTTCGCATGTCGCGGCACTCCTCTTTGACCTGTTCAACGCCGCCGAATTCGCGCAGAGCCGCGCGGCGCGCTTCCGCCGGAGGCATGCCGCTCGCGATATTAGCGGTGATTTGGCGTTCGACGTGGAAATGCAGTTCGGTGGAGAGTTCGGCGTCAGCGCTGTTGCGCTGAAACAGAGAACGCAAGCGAAGAGATATTCTTCTCAAGAAGCGCATCGTTCACTCGTAACGCAGCGCGACCATGGGATCCACTTTCATGGCGCGGCGCGCGGGAATGTAACAAGCGGCGATTGCGACGGCGATGAGGAGGACTGTCGCAGCAGCAAAGACGGCCGGGTCGCCTGCATTGGTGCCGAAAAGCTGGCTTGAGAGAAAACGCGTAAGGCCGAAAGCGGCCGCGACACCGATGGCGGCACCGAGAAGCGCAAGCTTCGCTCCGTGTCCGAGGATGAGCCGCAGGACATCCGCTCGCTGAGCACCGAGCGCCATGCGAATACCGATTTCGTTGCGGCGCTGCGCTGTGGCGTAGGCCATCACTCCGTAAATTCCGATGCACGCGAGAACCACAGCCAACGCTGCGAAAATGGCCAAAAGGATGGTGGTGAATCGCGAGCGCGCAACAGAATCAGAGATGAGCTGATCCATCGTGTCGATGTTTGAAATGGGTTCGTCCTTGTCCATGCCCTGAACGATTTCGCGCGCAGCAGGAACGAGCGCAAGAGGATCGGTTTCCGTGCGAACAACGATGGTCATTTGCGAATAAGCCAGTTCAGGATAGGGCCAGTAAACGGTGGGCCAGGGCTTCGCCGAGAGTTCCGCGCCATGAATATCGCCTACAATGCCGATGATTTCGCTGGGGACGTTCGTATCCTTCATATCGATGGTGATTTTCTGGCCGATGGGACTGGCACCAGGGAAATATTTGCGTGCGAACGCGTTGTTAATAATGACGACGTGCTTTTCCTGAGCTTGTTCCACCGGAGAAAAGTCGCGGCCTTGAACAAGCGGTATGCCCATGGTACCGAAGTAGCCGGGGCCGACGACGCGAACGGCTGCGTCAGGCCGCTGCGCCTCAGGCAAGGAGCCTTGACCGGGCAAGGTTACGTCCGTTGCGACGCCCTCATCTTGCACGCCATTGAACGGGACCATGTTCTCCATGCTGACGGTGCGGACGCCGGGAAGATGCGAGATCTTATCGCTAAGAGCGCGGAGGAATTCGATGTCCGCAGCGTCGGTTTTGTATTTGTCGCTCGGCAAGGAGAGTTTAAAGGTCAGAAGGTGGTCCGAGTTGAAGCCGGGACTCACGTGCGTCAGCCGGGAGAAGCTCTCGATGAGGAGTCCGGCTCCGGCAAGCAAGACGAGGGCAAGGGCAATTTCCGTGACAACGAGCGCGTTGTGAATCAAACGATTACGGCGGTTCAGCGAAGAGCTGCGGCCGCTTTCCTGCAGCGAGGCGGAAATTCCGGAATGCGCGGCGGCGTACGACGGCAAAATGCCGAAGAGAAGTCCGGAAAGCAATGTGGCTCCGGCAGCGAAGGCAAGCACTCGAAAATCAACGAGAGCCGAGGAAATGTCGAGCAGTTTCCGGGGGATCGCATGAAGCAAAACGTTCGTGCCCCAAATTGCGAGGAAGACGCCTAACGCTCCACCCAGGAAAGCCAGCAGGACGCTCTCCGAGAGCAACTGGCGAACGATACGCCACCGACGCGCGCCCAAAGCCGCGCGAACGGCCATTTCTTTTTTTCGCCCTGCGGCGCGGGAAAGAAACAGGCTGGCCACATTTGCGCAAGCGATGAGGAGAACAAATCCGACGGCGCCGAGCAAAATCAGAAGCGCGGGCCGAACCGCGCCGGAAAGTTCCTCGCGTATCGGAACAACGTTTACACCCCACCCGCGGTTGTAGTCGGGATACTTCGCGGCGAGCCGGGCTGCAATCACGTTCATTTGAGTTTGCGCTTGCGCGAGGGAGGCACCGGATTTCAGTCGCGCAACAACAGTCAGATAGCGTCCAGTCTTGGTGCGGTCATAAGCTGATTGGAGTACAAATGGAACCCAAAGTTGCGCGTGCTCGCCTGTGAGCGATCCTTCTGCGAAAAAAGGATCGAAATTTTGCGGCGCAACGCCAATGACCGTGTATGCGGCGCCGTCCAGTTCGATCGAACGACCGACAATGCCAGGATCCGCTCCGTAGCGTTCTTTCCAAAGGGCGTAACTGAGGATGACGACGTGGTTGTTTCCAGTTGTCCCGTTTATGGGCAAGAATGCGTGGCCCAGAATCGGCTTTATGCCGAGGACATCGAAGAAATTTGCCGACGTCAACTGGCCAGTGACCACTTGAGGACCGCTCCCGCCAGTGAGGTTCGCGCGGTCGTCGGCGAAACAAGCCATGCGGTCAAAGGCGTGATTCTGCGCCTGCCAATCGAGAAAATTCGCCGGCGAGACAACGTTGTTCCTTTCTCCCAATGCCACATCCTGTTCCCAGACCATAGCCAACTGCTTGGAATTGCTGTAAGGCAGCGGACGGAGCAGAAGCGCATCCACGACGGAGAAGATCGCGGTGTTGGCGCCGATACCGAGCGCGAGAGTGAGTACGGCAACGGCGGTGAATCCGGGGGACTTGCGCAGCGTTCGCAGGCCATAACGAAGGTCTTGCGCCAGATCTTGCAGCCAATTGATTTTACGCATGTCGCGGCACTCCTCTTTTAGTTCTTCTACGCCGCCGAATTCACTGAATGCCGCGCGGCGAGCCTCCGCCGAGTGCATTCCTGCAGAAATATTGGCGGCGATTTGGCGTTCGAGGTGGAAGCGCAGTTCGGTGGAAAGTTCGGCGTCCGCAGCGTCTCGTCGAAAGAGCGAACGCAGACGAAGCGCGATTTTTCTCGGCCAGCGCATGACTTACTCGTAGCGGAGCGCCACCATTGGATCGACTCGCATGGCGCGGCGCGCAGGGACGTAACTCGCCAGCAATGCCACGGTCAGCAGAAAAGCCGGCATGAGGACAAAGGCTCCCGGGTCCCGCGGGCTAACACCGAACAGGATTGCCGAAAAAATCGAAGACGCTGCAGCACACAGAGCCATTCCGATGACCACGCCCGTGAGCACCGGGAACATTGCCTGCCGCACCACCAGCCACATCACGTCGCGATTGTCCGCGCCGAGCGCCATGCGGATTCCGATTTCACGAACGCGGCGGCTCACGCCATAAGACACCATTCCATAGATTCCAATCGGGGCGAGCAGCAGGGCGAGCACTCCCAAGATTACCGAAAAAGCCGATACGACCCGCGCCGGTGCCCGCCAGAATTCCAGAACGTCGGACAAAGGACCCACGGTAACACTCAAATCAGGGTCGAGCGCTCCGAGAATTGAGTTCATCTCTTTGGCGATGGCGGGAGTTGTTGCAGCAGTATGAACCATTACATTCAGATTTGCTTGCTGTGCGGGGCCAGCAGGTTCGTACACGTAAAGCTTGCGGGAATCGCCGAGATTGGCAACTTGCGCATCAGCGACAACGCCGACGACTTGCCATTGAACGAACTTGCCGATATACGAATCACCGCCACGAACCAGTTGGCCGACAGGATTACCTTTCGGGAAGAGTCGGCGCGCGGTAGATTGGCTCAAAACGACGACATGGGTGCCGGACCGCTCCTCCGCATCGGTGAAAGTACGCCCCTGAAGGACGGGAATGCCAAGCACGTGAAAGAAGTTAGCGGAGACGTTGTTGTCTTCCACCTCATAGCTGACGCCGTTTGGCCCCGAGAAACCTGTCATATTGTGTTGATTGCCAAGCGGAATGGATACCGCACGAACAACATCATCAACACCGGGTAGAGCTGCGAGACGGCCTCGCAGCTGCTCTTGGAAAACGGCGGCACGCTGCGGCGTATAGCCGGCGGCAGAAAGATCAAATGCCGCGGCTTCGATGCGGTTCATCTGAAAGCCCGGATTGACCGTCTGCGCGCGGTACAGGCCATGCAAAAGCAGTCCGGACGCAAGAAGGAGCAGCATGCAGGTCGCCACCTGCAAGCCGACGAGGAAATTGCGCAGGCGTCCGGCGCGGATTGTACCGGTCTGAGAGTGCGCGCCGTCTTCTTTCATCGCGAGAGTGAGGTCCACGCGCGAAGCGCGCAAAGCGGGAGCCAGGCCGAAGAAGCAAGCGGTGATGACGGAGAGTCCAAAAGCATAAAACCACGTGCGCAAGTCGGACGTGATATGAAGTGCAAATGCGATTTCCGGATCGACCGGCATATGGGCCATCGCAAAACGAAATATCTTTGCTACCGACCACATGGATGCGAACGCGCCAGCGCCGCCTCCGATGAATGCGAGCAGCAGGCTTTCCGTCAGTAATTGCCGAATGAGGCGTCCGCGGCTGGCGCCGACGGTGAGCCGCACGGCAATCTCTTTGCGACGTCCGGCAGCGCGGGCGAGCAGCAGATTGGCAATATTGGCGCAGGCCAGCAACAAGACCAACCCAACCGCAACCATGACCAAGCCGCCGATCAGCAACAGAATCGAGCGCATCGAGGGCATGGAGAGAAGATTGGCGCCACTGAGCGTCACGCTCGTGATTCTTCCCTTTTGCAGGGAATTCATCCCGGAAGCGATGACGCTCAGGTTCGCGGCGGCCTGGCGGCGTGCTACGCCGGGCTGCAGGCGGCCAATCATCGCCAGCCAGCTCAAGTAATCATCGCTCAGATAGTCGCGGTCGGGCCGGAACGCCCTGACCATCGTCACTGGCGCCCAGAAAGCCGACTTCACAGCAACAGTGCCGTCAAACTCCGGCGGCGCGATGCCGACGATGCGGAAGGAAGTGCGGTTCAAGGTGATCGTTTTGCCGACGATTGCGGGATCTCCGGAGAACGTTGAATGCCATGCGGAATCGCTCAGCACGACCACGGCGCTTTCGTCGGGCGCCGCGCAGTCGGAGTCCACAAAAAGGCGCCCTTGCTCGGGCCGAATTTCGAGCACGTCGAAGTAATTGCAGGAAGTGAGCGTTCCCATAATGGGCGCGGGCTTGTCGCGAACCAGAGTGGTTTCCGTGAACGCGGAATAGGCAAGCAGGCCGGAGAAAACGCGGTTCTGTTTCGCGTAGGCGCGATATTCGGAATAGGAGACGAAGGAATCGTCATCGTGGATATTACGGTGAATCGAGCCGCCATTTGCTGCGCGAATTTGCTGTCCAACAGTGACGAGTTGATTGGCATGCGGAACGGGCAGCTGTCGCAGCGCTGCTGAATTGAGAATCGTAAAAATGGCCGTGTTTGCGCCGATGCCGAGGGCCAAGGTGAGTACGGCGATCACGGTGAATCCCGGCGATTTACCTAACATGCGCAGCCCGTAGCGGAGGTCTTGCGCGAAATCGTGGATGTAGTTGGTTTTACGCATGTCGCGACACTCCTCTTTGAGCTGTTCGACTCCGCCGAGTTCGCGCAACGCGGTTTGGCGCGCGTTGCCGGGGGACATTCCTCGGGAGATATGGATCGCAATCTGCTGTTCGAGATGAAAATGCAATTCGGAGTCAAGCTCGCCGTCCGCAGCGCGCCGGTAAAATACAGAACGCAGCCGCAGCGAGATTTTCGTGAGCCAGCGCATTAGTTCACTCATAGCGGAGCGCCACCATCGGATCGACGCGCATCGCGCGGCGCGCCGGGACGTAGCAGGCAGCGAGCGCGACGAGAGCCAGAATGAGAGTAACCGCCGAGTAGGTTGCGGGGTCCGCGGCGCTGACGCCGATGAGCATGTTGGAGATTAAGCGGGCGGCTGCGAACGCGCTCAGGCATCCGAGCGCTAATCCGGCTGCGACAATCACGAAACCCTGACGCAAGATCATCTGGAGGACTTCTGCGCGTTGCGCGCCGAGGGCCATGCGAATCCCGATTTCGTGGGTCCGCTGGCTCACGGAATAAGAAATGACGCCGTAGACGCCGACAATTGCCAAGGTCAAGCCAAGCAAACCCAAAGCCGCAGCGAGCCCGGCCGCCAAGCGGAAGAGAAGAAAACCCTGAAGCGTATCGAGACTCTCCATCATGGTATGGATGTCGAACACTGGCAAATTGGGCGCAAGGCTCCGCGCGACATCCTGAGCTTCACAAATCACAAGGTCCGGGGGCGCTGTGCTGCGGACCTGCAGAACTTCGAGCGAACTCAAGGCGTAGTTCTGCCCGAGCGGAAGGTAAAAGTATGGGTCGATGGTGCTGGTCAGATCGTTAAAGTGGCAGTCCTTTGCAACCCCAACGACTTCATAAACAGGATTGGTGATTCCACTGACTTTGGCAAAACGTTTGCCGATGGGATTCTGATTTGGCCAATAGCGCGCTGCAAAGACTTGCGAAACGACGGCGACATAGGAGGCACCTTTCGCGTCCGCTTCGGTGAAGCTCCGTCCGCGCAGAATCGGGATGTGCATGGTTTCAAAGAATTGCGGCGAAACGACCGCGTAACCGACGAGAGGCAAGCCCTGGCCAGGCGGAACCGGGTAATCAGAGATCTTGAGGTAATCGTTGTTCAAGTAGTTGCTCATCGGAATGCTTGAGTTCAGCGACGCTGACTGGATCCCGGGCAGAGCTCGCACGCGATCGAGGAGCGACTTGTAAAACGCAAGGCCTTGCGTTTCGTTGTAGCCGATTTCCGACGGATCCATGGTGAAGTCGACAACATTGTGCGGATCGAAGCCGAGGCTGGTGTGCTGCACCGCGCCGAGGCTTCGCGTGAAGAGTCCGGCGATCACCAGCAGCGTGAGCGAGCCTGCAACCTGCAGAATGACGAGGCCAGTGCGAACGCGATTCTTGCCCCCTGCGATGGCGCGGCCCGATTCGTGCAGAGTGGCACTGATGGACGTACGGGAAGCTCGCAAAGCGGGAATCAAGCCAATGAAGACGCCGGTGAAAAGAGCGGCGGCAAACGTATAAACAAAAATGCGCCAATCGAATCCAGAGACCAGTTGAACAGGAATCGGGGCGTGCAGGTCAATTGAGCCAACCCCGTCGCTCGCCAGCATGCCCAGGAACAATCCGGCTATGCCTCCGAAGAGAGCGAGCAGGATGCTTTCCGTGAGCAATTGGCGCACTAAGCGATTCCGTGCCGCACCGAGCGCAGCGCGGACTGCCATTTCACGGGCGCGGCCTGTTGCGCGCACCAAAAGAAGGTTCGCAATGTTGGCGCACGCGAGCAGCAACACCAATCCGACAAGGCCCAGGAAAAGCGCGGCGGATCTAATCAGTATGCCCGCAGTGGAAGGATCCGGCCGCGCGAAACGCTCAGCGTAGAGGCTCAGTGTCATGCCCTTGTTTGTCTCCGGGTATTCTTCCGACAGCCGGCGGGCGACGACGTTCAGTTCGGCTTGTGCAGTTGCCAGGCTGACGCCGGGGCGGAGGCGTCCCAGGATGTAAAGATTCTGGAGGATGCGATTCGTCATGAGGTCTTTGGGCCAGCCGGCCTCAAATGTTCCTAACATGCCGAATGGAAAATACAGTTGCGCGACCGGTGCTGGATACAAACCACGAAACTCCCGCGGCGCGATGCCGACCACCGTACAGGGATGCGCATTGACCAGGATTCTTTTTCCAATAATCTCCGGATCGCTTGCGAATCGCGATTTCCAATATCCGTAAGAGAGGACCGTGATTGGATCGGCGCCAAGTATCTTGCCCTCGGATGGCAGGAAAAATCGGCCGGCGTAAGGTCTCATGCCGAGCAGCGAAAAGAAATTCCCGGTGACGTACTCCGAGACAGCGCGGTCGGCTTTGCCGTAGAGGCTCACGCCGTCGAAAGCGAGCATGTGGCCGAGCATGTCTGAAAAAGCGCCCGACGCCTGAGCGCGAATGTCACGAAGGTCCGCCGCGGAAAACTGTGTGAGCAAGGGGCCTTGGCCCTGGCGGAATGCAAGTACAACGAGTTGATTCGGATCTCTTGCCGGCAGCGGCCGGAGCAGCAGAGAGTCAACCATGCTGAAAATGGCCGTGTTCGCGCCGATGCCCAGCGCCAGAGTGAGGATAATGACAGAGGAGAACGCCGGAGATTTCCGTATCATCCGCAGCGCGTAGCGCACATCCTGCGCGAAATCGTGAATGTAATTGGTCTGGCGCGTATCGCGGCATTCTTCTTTGAGTTCCTCGACGCCGCCGAATTCCCGCAACGCGGCCTGCCGAGCTTCTGCTGGCGGCATTCCTGCGGATACCCTCGCTGCGATTTCGCGTTGGAGATGGAAATCCAGTTCGGAGTCGAGCTCGGCATCGGCAGAGCGCCGGTGAAGGAGGGAGCGGAGCCGCAACGAAATTCTATCGAGCCAGCGCATAAACGTTTCCTAACTTTGGGCTGCGTCCAAAACGAGGCCAATGGCCGAGGACAAGCGTTCCCAGTTGGCCTGTTCCTTCTCCAGATATTTCCGGCCGGCGCGCGTCAGCGAATAGAATTTCGCGCGGCGGTGGTTGTCGGAGTCGCCCCACTCGGCGCGGATCCACCCCTGTTGTTCGAGGCGATGAAGCGCGGGATAAAGCGCTCCTTGCCGGACTTGCAAGGCGTTTTTCGAAACGAATTGGATGCGCTGCGCGATGCCCCATCCGTGCATGGGTTCGAGCGCGATGGTTCTGAGAATCAGCAAGTCAAGCGTGCCTTGAACGAGGTCAGTTGGTTTGCCCATGGAGCCTCCCCTCAGTAATCGACAAGAGCGTACACCCTTCCTGTCAACAGTCAAGGGGAAAGAGTTTTATGGTCCTTGCGCGGTTTGGGGCCTAGGGAATCGGCACCGCCGCGCTTTTATCGGGGAAGTGCGCTTCGTACCACGCGATGGAGCGATTGATATCATCAATCTGGTGCTTCACTTCGCGGATGCCGTGTCCTTCGCGCGGGTACATCACGAATTGCGTTTCGACGCCAACATCCTTGAGCGCGATGTAAAACTGCTCGGCATCCGGAATCGGCACGTCGGGATCGTTCGCGCCGTGCATGATGAGAGTCGGTGTCGCGACTTGCGCTACGTAACGCAGCGCCGAGCGCTTCCACATCGTGTCCATCAAGTCCCCCTGATGCGGCAACGCGCCGAATTCCATCTGCTCATATTGGTTGTAGTACGTCAGATAGTTGTAGCTGATCAGGTTCGTGATTCCGGCAGTCGGAATCGCGGCTTTGAATTCGCGCGTCTGCGTGATCAGCCAATAGGTGAGCTGGCCGCCATAGCTCACACCTTCGATTCCCATGCGCGCCGGATCGATCCACGGGTAGCGCCGAATGGCCGCGCTCACGCCGTAAAGCACGTCGTTCCCTTCATCGCCATCCTGATCGCCGAAAACCGCATCGGCAAATGCCTGTCCGTATCCGGTCGAGCCGCGATAGTTCACATGCAATACGGCCCAGCCGCGCGCCGCGAAAACCTGGTCACGAAAACTGAATGCCGGGCCATTCTGTCCGTGCGGGCCGCCGTGAATATTAAGGATGAGCGGATGCATCGAGCCGGGCTCAATATCCGGGGGTTCGACGAGAAACGCCTCGACACTGTATTTGTTGTCGTTGCTGATGAAGTTGAACGACGTCACATTGCCGAGCGGTTTCCCGCGCAAGATGTCCGCGTTCAAGTCGGTAAGTTGCCGTGAAGATTCCCCATTTCGGAGAAACATCTCGCCCATGTCGTGCGGACTTGTGAAGCTGTACGCGATTGTCCCGGCTTTGCTGATGGAGAACGATCCCATCGAGCCGCGGTCGTTAACCATCATTTGCGGCTGGCCGCCGTCAACCGAGAGCCGCTCCAAATGCGTGCTGCCGCGGTCCTGCACGGTGAAATAGACCGAGTCACTCGAAGGCGACCAAACCGGCGCGCCTTGCCGGTCGTCGATCATCGACGCCAGCTCATGCCGATCGCTACCGTCCGCGTTCATCAGCCATACATGCGTGTCTTCCATTGTGGTTTCGCGATCGGTCAGTCCTCGTTTCGTCGAAAGAAACGCGATTTTCTTTCCGTTGGGCGACCACACAGGACGATACTGCGTGGTTTCGAT
This sequence comes from Candidatus Acidiferrales bacterium, assembly GCA_035945715.1. Classification (GTDB taxonomy): domain Bacteria; phylum Acidobacteriota; class Terriglobia; order Acidiferrales; family UBA7541; genus DAHUXN01. The sequence goes on along the minus strand of DASYZX010000005.1, from coordinate 179,104 downwards.
TGTCGTGAGCCGGCGGATCGAGCCATCGGATGGTTTTATGGCGTAAATGTTGTAATGAAAAAACTGATCCGCATAGGGCGAACGGTCGGAGCAGAAGAGAATCTCTGAGCCATCCGGCGACCAGTCAATCGAATGCTCGTAGTAATCGCCGCTGGTGAGTTGCCGGACCTGCTTGCTTGCGACATCCACGATCAGAATGTGCAGGCGGCGATTGTCGTTCCAGGGATGGATGCCTTCGCCGGCTGTCGGCCTCCACAGATAGCGCGTGAAGACCATCGGGTCGCCCGTCGCTGCGGCAGTTTCGGGGCCGGGAGTTGCGGAGACAAATGCGATCTGCCGGCCATCGGGCGACCAGGAAACATCATTGCCCTGGCCGGGAATCGGCGCATTGGTTCCCTCTGCTTCGGCGAGAAAGGTCGCGTCCGAGCCGTCAGAACCGACGATGCACAGCCCGTGTTTCCCCTGCGCTTCGCCTGCATAGGCGATCCATTTGCCGTCGGGAGACCAGATCGGATTGCCGTTCGCGGAGTTCGCGTCGCCGACGCGCGCAGACCTTCCGGTGGCAACATCCATCAGCCACAGTTGCGGGTACGGTCGTCCGGGCTTGTCGTAATTGAGCACTGTGTATGCGATGTTCGAGCCGTCGGGCGAGATCGCCGTTTGCGCCACGTCGCGAAAGCGCGTCAAATCGCTGCTCTGCAGGCGATTTTGCTGCGCCTGCAGCGGTGGCGTGGCGCAAAGAAAGGCAAAAGACAAAAGGAAAATTGCAAACGTCGAAATGCGCAGTTTCATGGATTGCAGCAATCGTGTTCGCGGCATCGTCGTTCTCCTCAGACCGATTCGCGCGCGATTCTATCCAACTCCGGCTTGTTCTTGACGATTTTCTTACAAACGCAGCGCGCCGCCTCCTTAGTAGTTGAAATTCACGCGCCGATGGACTATCTAAACATCCCTCTGATGGGAGCGCCGGCAGCATGGTAACGATCCGGGACGTCGCCAAGGAAAGCGGTTTCTCCGCTGCCACGGTGTCGATTGTGCTGAACAACGCGCCGCTCGCGCGCTACATCCCAGCGACAACCAAAGGGCGGATTCAAAAAGCCGCGAAAAAGCTCGGCTACCGGCCCAACGTGATCGCGCGATTTTTGCGGTCCAAGCGCAGCCACACCATCGGCGTGATGGTGTCGGACGTGACCGATCCGTTCTGCATTCCGATACTGCGCGGGATCGACAACGTGCTTTATCACGCCGCGTATTTGCCGATTCTGGTCGACATACACAATCAGCGCGAGCGCTTCGAGCGCCACCTCGAAATGCTTCTGGACCGTCACGTCGAAGGTTTGATCATGGTCGCCAACTGGCTTTTTGTGGATATCAATCTGCTCGGCGATATCGAAAAGCGGAACATTCCGGCCGCGATCATTGGGCGCGAGCTGAAAGGCTCGATCAGTTCGGTGATGGTGGATAACGAGGCCGGGGCGCGGCTCGCGCTCGAACATCTCTATTCACTGGGACATCGGCGCGTGGCGTTCATTCGCGGGCCGAAGACGCTCGCCGATACGGTTCCACGATGGCAGGGAATCGTTTCGTTCGCGCGCTCGGTGAAACTGCGGATCGATTCGAAACTGATCATGGACTTGCCCAATTCTCTCGATCCCAGCTCGAGTTTTGAAAACGGTTTCCGGCTGACCGCTGCATTGTTGAAGCGGCGGTTGCGATTCACGGCGCTGGTGGCCTTCGATGACCTCTCGGCGTTCGGCGCGATACGGGCATTGGAAAAAGAAGGAGTACACGTGCCGGAGGAATGTTCCGTGATCGGCTTCGACGACGTGGCTCCGTCGATGCTGTCGATTCCGTCACTCACGACAATCCGCCAGCCGCTTCAAGCGATGGGAGCATCGGCTGCGACTTCCGTGCTGGAGGGCGTTGATGCTGCGCTTGAAAAACGCGGATTTGCTTCGAGCCACCGGAAAATGCCGCCCGAACTCGTCGTGCGCGAATCAACACGGCCCGCTTCCCACGTGTCCTAATGCGTTTTTGCGCTTGACGGGACACTTATTAATCCGATTTAATACTGGCGTTGAGGGGCAGTCCTGAACCCTGGGGTTGCGCCAGTGCTGGGGTGGCACTGGCAGAGGCGGCTCGGTTGATGACCTGTCGACGGAGCAAGCGTCGGTTATCTTTTCCATTGAATGCACGGCCACGCACAGTTGATTTTTCGTGTGCCTTCTCTTGCATTTTGTGCTGTTGAACGATTTGCCTTCGGAGGCTTTATGAAAATCCGAATTCGGCTTGTGCAAAGCGCTTTAGTCCTGTTGATTCCATTCTTGCTGATTACGAGCGGCAAACTATTGGCCCAGGCGGGAAGAGGCAGCATCAGTGGTACGGTCACCGATCCAGCCGGCGCTGTCATTCCCGGCGCCCAAGTAGTCCTGCTAAACAGCGCAACCGGACTGACGCAGCACACCGTCACGAACAGCGCAGGGTACTACAGCTTCATCTCTCTGAATCCTGGTGAGTATCGGGTCACGGCCAGTGGGCCAGGCTTTGCGAGCGTTGCCAGGGACAACGTTGCAGTCACGGTCGATCAGGCCACTCAGGTCAACATTGCCCTGCACATCGGCTCAGTGTCGGAGGTCGTCACGGTCAAAGGAGGAGTGAGCCTGGTCGAACCCAGCAACTCCACCGTCGGATCCCTGATCACGGCCGCGACGATTGACCGCGTGCCCCTGGTATCGCGCAACATTTACGACCTCGTGCAGTTGAGTGCGGGCGTGAACGCGGTCAACGGCTCTCCCAACTCGAGCGACTCGATGCAGAGCATTCAGAACATTTCGAACGGCCGTCCGGGAGTCGACGTCTCCGCCGACACCATCAACGGCTCGCTCGTTGGGTCCGTCTATTACATGCTCGACGGCAGCCCCATCGGAATTGCGGAGAACAATTCCGCCGCCATCATCCCCGCGATGAACATTCCTGAGGACGGCATTCAGGAAGTTCGCGTCGAGACTCAGAACACGCCAGCGTCGTACCAGAGCGGCGGCGCAGGCGTCATCAGTTTGGTGAGCAAGTCGGGCAGCAATCAATTTCACGGCGACCTCCTCGGTGTATTTCGCCCCGACTGGCTCGCCGCAAACGACTACTTCAACAAGCAGAATGAACTCGCCAACGGCGAGGCGAACACGCCACCTTCATTTCACCGTTACCAGGAGGGGGCTGCCATCGGTGGGCCGATTCGGAAGGACAAGCTATTCTTCTTTGGAGATTACGAAGACACGCAAGAGCAGCAGTTCGAAGGACTGAAAACCTATAGCGTCCCTACCTCAGCTGAAAGAACCGGAGATTTTTCTAATCTTCTGAATAACCTGGATGCTACTACCGGCCTTCCGGCTCCGATCGTGATCTACGACCCCACCAAACCCGACAATCCGGACGGCACGCGACAGCCGTTTCCGGGGAACATCATCACGAATCCCAATCCCATCGGCTTGCTGTATCTGTCGAAGATGCCAAAGTGCAACTTCCCCGACCCTTCGACGTGCGATCAGGCGACATCCGACGTCAGCCCAAATTATGCTGCGCCGGGGCTGGACCCGTTCAACGCACACAGGTTCGACGTTCGCGTGGATTGGAATCCGAGCGAAAGACAGCGCATCTTCAGCCGGTTTTCCTACGATAACTTGGCCTTCTCCACTGCGAATGTTTTCCCCAGCGGGTGGGACCCCGACTATGCCTTGAACGTAACCAATGGGCGCAACATCCTGGTAGCCGATGACCTGACCCTCAGTTCGTCCACCGTTTTGCAGTTGCGTTATTCCTTTACCCGCCACCATGAAAATCAGGGAGGGCCGTCGTCATACTCGAGCATCGACCTCACTAATCTCGGTACCGTAAACGGCCAGCAGGTCGGTTTTCCCGCGTCCCTGGCCGCACAACAGGCCCTGAAACAGCTACCGTTTGTGATCTTTGGCGATCTCAGCTCGAGTAACACCGCCGGTGTAGGAGGCACAGCCGACTTCAATGTGTTTCAGTACGCGAGCGAAAACAGCGACGCAAATGCCACCGTCACCAAGGCAATGGGCAAGCATGAATTCTCATTTGGTTTCGAGTGGATGAAGCGCTATCTCAACGTCGGTCAGCCCCCAGCGCCCGCAGGGGCGTATGAGTTCGATGTCAGTGCTACGGACCAGACCAACGCCAGCGCCATCGGCGGCAGTGATTTCGCCTCTCTTCTCGTCGGGATGGCGGCCGACCCGAACGGTCCAAACCCCGAAGTAAATTTCTATCCCAATTTCACCATTGATGTTTTCGCCGCCGAGTCCAGCCCTTACTATGCGTCCTTCTTCGAAGACACTTACCGCCCGTCTACGTCACTGACCATCACCGCCGGATTGCGCTGGGATATCTTCGGCGGGCGCAACGAGCGTTTTAACCGCCAGGAGTATTTCGATCCGACTGCAACAAACACCGTGAGCGGCGATTCCTATACGGGCGCGGAAATCTACGCCAATAGCAGCAATCGCTCTCCGTATACCAGCGACTTGCACGACTTTGGGCCCCGGCTGGCCCTTGCCTGGCAGCCGTTTACCAATTTTGTTGTGCGCGCCGGCGCGGGAATTTACTACGGTCCGAGCACCGAGAACGTCGCCAGCGCTCTCTTGAACACCGATGGATTTTCCTCGCAGACGACATGGAACGGCACCTGCGCTAACTCAGACGGGAATACGGTATTCAATGGCACTTCCTGCGGAGTGAATACCGGGAGCGCCACCGATGTGTTCACCGGCCCGTTCTCACTGAGCAACCCCTTCCCGACTGGCGTAATCCCGGTTCTCGCCAGTTCGCCGTCAGGTCTGGCCAATAATTTGGGGACAACGCTGCATACGGTGCTTCATTCTCAGCGCAATCCCACCACTTACAACTTCAACTTTGGATTGGAATACCAGCTGCCGCACCAGGTGGTCGTGAGCGCCGCCTATGTCGGCAGTCGAGGACTATTCCTACCTCTTGGCAATCCCACCATCGACCTGAATCAGCTCGATCTTGCCACCATTGCAAAAAACAACACGTCGCTGTGCATCACGAATGACCCGGCTTGCAGCACGGCGCAGAATCCGTTCGCAGCTCTTCCTGGCGCGTTCAACGGTCAGGCGACCGTGCCTCCGTGGTTTGTGCTCCAGCCGTACCCGCAATTCGGGAACGGCAGCTACGGCTCTGGCAATGGCGTCCTGGTGGCCGGCGATCCTGCCGGTGACTCGAAGTACAACTCCCTGCAGACCAAGGTGCAAAAGCGATTGACGGACCATTTCACCACTTTGTCTACCTTTACTTGGGGTAAGCTGATGACCGACGATGCCACTCCTCCGTTGGGTTTCGTCGGTAGCCACTTTGGCGCACCTCAGGACTGGAGAGATCTTCAATACGAGTGGTCCATCAGCCCACAGGACGTGAAATATTCATTCACGGGGGAAGTATCCTACGACCTGCCCGTCGGGAACGGCCAGCGCCTGAACCTGACTGGTATATCGAACGATATTCTGGGTGGCTGGACCATCAACGCTATCCTCTATCTCGGTAGCGGCGTGCCTATCAATGCGCCGAGTTCAGGAACGAGTCCGTCATATTTCAATCAGCGCGCCGACATGACCTGCAATCCGGCGAGTGGCGCACCGCACACGGCGGCGGAGTGGTTCAACGTCAATTGCTTTGTTCAACCAGGAACCGAAAACGGCGGCGCTCCCAACCCATTCGTTCCTGGGACCGCCCCAGCTTATCTTGACAATGTTCGCACCCGCGGCGCGCGAGATCTAGACCTCTCGCTTTACAAAACCATTAAGCTGACCGAAACGAAAGCGCTCCGCTTCGACATCTCCGGCTATAACATGGCGAACTACGCGCAGTGGGGATACCCAAACGTGCTGGACCTGGTCACTGCGGCGCAGCCGGGCGCCACGTTCGGGCAAATCACGCAGGACGTCAATACTCCGCGCCAGTTTCAGTTCGGCGCGCGGTTTACGTTCTAACAAATGTTCCGCGGTGAGCGGTTTGTTCCGGCCGCGCGTGAGCGAAAACTGGCCAGAAAGGGTTTGCTGGCGGACGGCACCTGTTCTTTTGATTTTCCCTTCCATGCGATAGAGTTGCGCGATGGCTAAGCGAGCACGCGGCACATTTTGGTGTGTGGCAGCGATATCTCTGCTGCTGGGGCCCCCGTGCCTGATGGCGCAGAGCACGGGAACGAACGGCCATTTGCCGCTTCGAACCGGCTGGCAATTGCAGTCGTCTTGTTCGATGCAGGCCGCTGGCCGTCAAATCTCCACGCCCGGGTTTTCCGCCGCTGGCTGGCACGCGGCGGCTGTTCCTTCCACAGTGCTCGCCGCGCTCGTCGCGGATGGCACCTATCCCGATCCCGACTTCGGAATGAATCTTCGCAAGATTCCTGGCACCACTTACAAGATTGGCGCGAATTTCGCGAACCTGTCGATGCCCAAGGCCAGTCCGTTCGCTTGTTCCTGGTGGTATCGTACGGAACTGAACATTCCGTCCGGTTTTCAGGGCCGAACCGTCTGGCTGCATTTCGACGGCATCAATTACCGCGCGAATCTTTGGATCAATGGAAAGAAACTCGCTGGCGCTGCGGACGTCGCGGGTGCTTATCGCATTTACGATTTTGACGTCACGCAGTTTGTGAAACCGGGCGCCGCGAACGCCATCGCGGTGGAAACGTTCGCGCCAACGGAAAAAGACTTGGCCATGAACTGGGTGGATTGGAATCCTGCGCCGCCCGACAAAGACATGGGCCTGTGGGGCGATGCGTATTTCACGACGAGCGGCCCGGTCGCCGTGCGCTATCCCGAAGGAATCACACATTTCCCAAATGCGTCCCTGGATGAAGCCGATTTGACGGTTGCCGCGCAAGTGCGCAACGCGACGAACGCTCCGGTCAGCGCGGTCGTCGATGGTACGATCGGAAGTATCCATTTCGAACAACCCGTCCGGCTGAACCCGAACGAAACGCGTAGCGTGACCTTCACGCCGGAGCAGTTTCCTCAACTGCGAATCGCTCGCCCGAAAATTTGGTGGCCTTACGGCCTCGGCTCGCAAAATCTGGAAACGCTCACGATCAAAGCGCGCGTCGGCGACGCCGTCTCCGACCAGCAAAACGTCCGGTTCGGAATCCGCGAAATCACTTCGACGATGCAGCCGCACAATTACATGCTGTTTCACATCAACGGCAAAAAAATCCTGATCCGCGGCGGAGGATGGTCGCCCGACATGCTGATGCGCCAGCCGCCCCACAAGCTCGAAGCGCAATTCGACTACGTCCGCGAAATGGGTCTGAACACCATTCGCCTGGAAGGAAAGCTCGAGCCCGACGATTTCTTCAATCTTGCCGACGAGCGCGGCGTCCTGGTAATCGCCGGCTGGTGCTGCTGCAGCATTTGGGAGCAGTGGCGCAAATGGCAGCCCGCGGATTTGCAGAATGCAACCGAGCAGCTTCGTTCACAAATTCTCCGCCTGCGCAGCCATCCGAGCTTGCTCGTCTGGCTGAACGGCAGCGACATGCCGCCGCCTGCGGATGTCGAACGCTCATACTTGCAAGTCGAAAAAGACCTGCAGTGGCCAAACCCGGCCATTTCGTCAGCGTCTCAAGCGCCCACATCCGTGTCCGGCCCGTCCGGCGTCAAAATGACGGGTCCCTACGACTATGTTCCGCCGCCATATTGGCTTGAAGATACTAAGAACGGGGGCGCGTACGGCCTGAACACGGAGACCAGCGCCGGCCCCGCGCCAGTCGTCATCGGCAGTCTGAAGAGAATGATGCCCGCGGACCAAATCTGGCCGCCGAATGAGTACTGGCACTTCCATTCCGGCTCCGGCGATTTTCAGCAGCTCTCTGCATTCGACAACGCCATGAAGCAAATCTACGGCCCCGCGAAAGACTTGCCGGACTACGAGCGCAAAGCCCAAGTCATGGCGTATGAAAACGAGCGCGCCATGTTCGAAGCGTACGCGCGCAACAAATACACTTCCACTGGCGTCGTCCAGTGGATGCTGAACAACGCGTGGCCTTCGCTCATCTGGCATCTCTACGATTATTACTTGCAGCCCGCCGGCGGTTACTTCGGCGCGAAGAAAGCCAATGAGATGGTGCACGTCCAATATTCCTATGACGACCGCAGTGTCGTCGTGGTCAACAGCTATTACCACTCTTTTCCCGGGCTCACCGTTTCCGCTGATCTTTACGGCTTCAATTTGAAGCCGATTTTTTCGCGGCAGTGCCCGGTGAACCTCGCAGCCGACGCCAGCCAGCGAGCCCTGACCATTCCCGCATTTCCAGACACACCATCCCCGCAAACCTATTTTCTGAAGGTGGAGCTTCGCGATCGCTCCGGCAAATCGCTCAGTTCGAACTTTTATTGGCTCTCCAGCAAAGGTCCGGTCTTCGAATGGAGCAAGACTACCTATGTTCGGACCGAAGAATCCTCCTACGAAGACCTGACCATGCTCAAGGATTTGCCGTCGGTGAAGCTGGAAGTTACGGCAAATCTGGTGGGCGCAAGCGGCAGCGAAGTCACCGTGCACCTGCGCAATTCAAGCGAGCATCTGGCATTTCAGACCAGGCTCGCCATCAACGACGCCAGCGGCAACGAAGTGCTTCCTGTTTTCTGGAGCGACAATTACACCGAACTGATGCCTGGGGGGTTGAAAACGATCACCGCGCGTTATCCCGCATGGAATACGCTGCACAGCGGCGCGAAACTCGAAGTCAGCGGCTGGAACATTGAGCCCGTCACGATCGTCCTCTCATCGGCGCGCACCGAGGCAGCAAAGCACGATTCCACCTCAACGAAGGCGGGCCGCTGATGTCGTCGGAAAACTCCGCCGAGTTTCAAAGAGAAAACTGATGCCCGGCGAGCCTGCGCAGCCGACGCCAACGGTCATCGGGCTGCGCCGCACGCTGGGCCTCTGGGACCTCATCCTCTACGGCATCATTATTATCCAGCCGGTCGCGCCAATGCCTTCCTTCGGAGTCGTCAGCACCGCCGCAGGCGGCCACGTGGTCACCGCCATCCTGATTGCCATGGTCGCGATGCTGTTCACGGCGATCAGCTATGGCCGTATGGCGCGCGCATATCCTAGCGCGGGCTCCGCCTTCACTTATGTCGGCCGCGAACTTCATCCCGCTCTCGGCTACATCACGGGATGGAGCATGGCCATGGATTACATTTTGAACCCGCTGATCTGCACCATCTGGTGCAGCAAAGCCGCGCAGAATTTTTTCCCGCAGATGCCCTACTTCCTGTGGGCGATTTTCTTCGCGCTGCTGTTCACCTGGCTGAACCTTCGCGGCGTCGAGACTTCAGCGCGCATCAACGGATTTCTCGCCGCGGGAATGGGAATCGTCATCGTCATCTTTGTCTTCGAAGCGGTCCGCTACATTTATCATCTCCCGTATTTCGGCCCGGGATTCTTCACTCATCCGTTTTACGACCCGCAAACGTTCTCTTCTTCCGCCCTGTTCCAGGGAACGTCCATCGCCGTGCTCACCTACATCGGCTTCGACGGCATCTCCACGCTCTCCGAAGAAGTGAAAAATCCGCGCCGCAACGTCCTGCTGGCGACGGTTCTCGTTTGCCTCATCACTGGCGTGCTTGCCTCCATCGAAGTCTATCTGGGGCAGCTTGTCTGGCCCGCGTCGAAGCCGTTTCCTGACGTGGACACGGCGTTCGTTCACATCTCCGGGCAAGTCGGCGGAATTTTTCTTTTCGGCTTGGTGAATCTCACTCTGCTGGTTGCAAATATGGGCTCGGGCATGAGCTCGCAATTGGGTGCGGCGCGCCTTCTGTACGGAATGGGACGCAGCAACGCTTTGCCGCGTTCATTTTTCGGCTCCATCGAACCGAAGAATCGGGTTCCTCGCAACAATGTGCTGCTCGTCGGGGCGCTGGCGCTCGCCGGAGCCTTTGCCATGAGCTACACCCTCGGCGCGGAAATGCTGAATTTCGGCGCGCTGATTGCCTTCATGGGCGTCAACGCAGCAGCGTTCGTGCGCTACTACGTGCGCGAAGACAAAAAGAGCTGGACCAACCTCGTTCCTCCCGTCCTGGGATTCTTCATTTGTCTTTTCATCTGGTGGCATCTCGGTGTGCCCGCGAAAATCGCTGGCGGAATTTGGATGCTCGCGGGAATTATCTACGGCGCAGTCAAGACCAAGGGCTTTCAGGGACGCCTTGTCCAGTTCGATTTTCCCCTGGATGAAACGTAGCGCCTCAAGGTCCAATTTTCGTAGAAATCGCTGTAACCGCCGCTCGGCTCTGCTCGTCTACTACTGGCTGCGTATGGGATGCTGAAAACTTACACACGCGCTGATGGTCTGCGCGAAATTGGTGAAATAGCTTCCGCAGTATGATCATTGTCAATTCTTATCGGCGGTTCGACTTCCTTCCCAAGCATGGCACTTCTGTAATTTTCAAAGGAGATAAGCGATGGTGAATTCTCGCATTCTTTGCGCTGGATTTTTGGCGCTCGCATTCTCATTTTTTCCCGCCGCCGTTACCATGGCGCAAGATCAACCCGCCTCGGAATCCAAAACGCCGGATCCTTTGGCGAATTTGAAGTTTCGTGATCTCGGTCCGGCGACTGCCGGTGGACGCGTAGCTGCCGTCGCGGGTGTTCCCGGCGATCCCAACGTTTACTACGTCGGCGCGGGAGGTGGAGGAGTCTGGAAGACTGTCGACGGCGGCCTGACGTGGAAAGCCGTTCTCGAGCACGCGAAAACTGCATCCATCGGCGCCATCGCCGTCTCGCCTTCGAATCCCAGCGACGTGTGGGTCGGAACCGGCGAAGGAAACATTCGCAACGACGTTCTCGATGGCAACGGCGTCTACTTTTCCGCCGACGCCGGAAATTCTTGGAAGTTCATGGGCCTGGAAAACACGCAGCAGATTACTTCAATCCTGATTGACCCTACTGACCCAAACACCGTATTCGTCGGCGCGCTCGGGCATGCCTGGGGGCCGAATCCCGACCGCGGCGTTTTCAAGACGACCGATGGCGGCCGCACTTGGAAGAAGGTCTTCTACATTAATGATTCAACTGGCGTCTCCGATCTCGCCATGGCCGGAAACAATCCCAACGTTCTTTTCGCCTGCATGTGGCAATTCCGACGCTATCCGTGGACGCTGATGGATGGCGGCCCGGACAGCGGAATCTATCGTTCAACCGACGGCGGTGACACGTGGCAAAAGCTGAGCAAAGGCTTGCCCGAAGGCCCGTGGGGCCGCAGCGCGATTGCCGTTGCGCCCTCAAATCCGAATCACGTCTACGCCTTGATTGCCGCGAAGCACGGAATGCTCTGGCAATCGGAAGACATGGGCGATTCGTGGACTTCTGTCAATGACAGCCACGCGCTCGACGTTCGCGCATTTTACTTCTCCAAGCTGGTCGTCTCGCCCGACAGCGACAATAAAGTCTTCTTCATGTCCTTCAACTTGATGGAATCGCGCGACGGCGGGAGAACGGCTACCGTCGCCGATCGCGGCGTGCATTCCGATCACCACACTCTGTGGATTGATCCAAAAAATCCTGACCGCATCATTCAGGGCAACGACGGCGGCGTCTTTCTCTCAACGGATGGCGCAAAAACTTGGCGCTTCCTGAACACGCTGCCCATTGAGCAGTTCTACATGGTCGCGGCGGACAGCAAGCAGCCCTACGATCTTTGCGGCGGCTTGCAAGACAACAGCGCATGGTGCGGACCTTCCTCAGACTTGAGCAACAATCGCGCCGTGAGTAGCGCCTGGTATACCGTGGTCGGTGGTGACGGCGAATACGCGGTACCCGCTCCGAGCGACCCCAACATCATCTACAGTGATTCGCAGAATGCATCCATCGAGCGTCTTGATCTGTCCACGCATATCAGCCGTTTCGTTCGACCCTATCTTCCGGGCGTCGAACAAGTGAAACCCGCGGACCTGAAATACCGTTTCAATTGGACTTCTCCGATCGCCGTTTCGCCGACCGACGCCAATGAGGTTTACCTCGGCGGGAATGTCGTCTTCAAGTCCACAGACGGCGGAAAAACCTGGTCAGCCATCAGCGGCGATCTCACTCGCAATGACAAAACCAAGCAGGAGATCGCCGGCGGTCCGATTCAGCACGACATCAGCGGCGCCGAAACTTACGGCACGATTCTCACGATCACCCTTGCTCCCAGCGATCCCAACGTCATCTGGGTCGGCACGGACGATGGCAACGTGCAAGTGACGCGTGACGGCGGCAAAACCTGGACAAACACCGCCAAGAATATTTCCGGCGCTTCCGAGTGGGCTCGCGTATATCAAGTCGGCGTCTCGCCGTTCAATGCCGGAACCGCCTATGTCACCTACGACGCGCACATGCTCGATAATCGCGGCGTCTACGTCTATCGCACGAGCGACTACGGTGCTACATGGACCAAGATTACCGACGGGCTTCCCGACGGCTCTCCGGCCCATGTTGTCCGTGAGGATCCCGACAAGAAAGGCTTCCTCGTTGCCGGAACCGACACCGGCCTCTATTACTCGCAAGACAGCGGCGACCATTGGCAGCCTCTGAAGGCGGATTTCCCAACGGTCGCTGTCTTCGACGTTCAATTCGTGAAGCGGTCGCACGATCTGCTCGTTGCCACTCACGGGCGAGGCATTTTCGTGCTCGACGACATTCGCCCGCTCGAAGAGCTGACTCCCGACGTCGAGTCAAGCGACTTCCACCTGTTCACGACTGCGCCCGGCACCATCTTTCACACCTGGCGCACCGGCGAAGGCGGTGGCGGAGGCTACTCCGCGCCAAACGCACCAAGCGGCGCGATTATCGACTATTACCTGAAATCGGAAATCAAGTCCGGCTCGGGTCGTGAACAAGGGCAAGGACAGCGCATGGGGATGAGTCGTCAGGGCCAAGGTCCGGTGAAAATCGTCATCACCGACGAGCACGGAGATGCAGTCGAGACCGATTACGGCACCGGCGATGCCGGAGTGAATCGTTTCATCTGGAGCATGCAGTACGACGGCCCAACGCAGTTCACCGGCGAACGACCGCAGCCGCCGAACCCTTTCTTTGGTGGCAATCGCGGACCGCGCGTCGGTCCTGGCACTTACAAAGTCTCAGTCACCGCGAACGGCCAGACGCAGTCCACGACCGTCACCGTCGATCAGGATCCCAATCTCCATGTGGATCCGGCGATTTTCCGCGCTCAGGAGCAGGCCGCACTCGAGTCGCGCAACCAAGTCAGCGCGCTCAACGAGATGCTCAATCGCATCGACGGCATCGAAAAAGAACTCGGTGATTTCCGTTCGATGGTTCAGGGCAGCAAGGATGAGCAGGAGCAATCGAAGTACCGGGCCATCCTCGGTCGCGGAAGGGAACTCGAAAGGAAGCTAAACACCATCAAGGACGCCGTCTACAATCCCAACATTCAGCATGACGTGTCCGAGGACGACATTCACGACCTCACTGACTTCCACACGCAGCTCAGTCAGTCGGGCCGCGGCGGCGGCGCTTATGGCGAGGCTCCGACTCCGTTGGCGAAAGCGCAGATGGCTGAGCTTTACAGCAAGAACGCGGACTTCCTGAAGCAGTTCAACGAGGCCCTGCGGACGGATGTCGCCGAATACAACCGCGCCGCCCAATCCGCCGGTGCTCCGACGGTATTCGCGGGTTCGCCGGTCGAGGTTAAGGCCGTCAAATAATCGCAACCCGAACGCGACGCTTCTCCGGTCCTGCAGGGTCGGGCCGCTGCGGGCCTTGCAGGGCCGCATTCTTTTCGGCGTTTGATTCCGCGAAATCAGCTCGCGCGCGACAACACAATAATTGCCAGAATCAGCATGGCCACGCCGCCGCACATAATCTCGAGCGGACGCCGCCCCGTCCCGCGCCATTCTCCGGTCAACACGCCCCAAATGCTTGCTGTAATCACAATCATGGACATGAACACGGGCCAGCCGACTGCCGTACCAAGCGATCCCATTTTCCCCGCCGCAATTCCGTAGAGCAGCGTGCTGGCGAACCAGAACACGCCCATGATTCCCGCCAGAATGTAGTAGCTGGACGTCCCCGGTCGCGAGAAATTCTTCGCATTGTGGTTTTTCCGCACCAGGTAAATGCAGTAAATCAGATTGGGAATTCCGCCCGCCACCATCAGAGGGAGCCAAATGGCGTTCGGCGCCCATTGCGTCGCCGCCCCCGATTGTTCCGCTGCGGTGAGCAACCGTGGCCCGGATGTGAATCCGATGTTTACCAGCGCCGAACCCACTCCGCTGATAATGCAATAAACGAGTCCTCGCATCGTCGATGCCTTGTTGGAATCGACCCCCTGCCCCAGCGCCGCTTCGCGCTTCCGCCCTGCGTGGGCGCAAATTCCCACGCCGACAATCACCAGAGCAACGCCCGCCAGCACGTCGATCCCCGAGGGCGCGAAAAGTTTGTCCGCGTGATAGCGGATCAGCGGAAACAGCCCACCCACTGCCGCGGCGATTCCCAGAATGATCGAAAACGCCAGCGCGATTCCCACCGACTCCACCGCCAGCCCGAAGAACACCTGTGAAATTCCCCAGCCCGCGCCGCATGCCGCCACGATCACAATCACCATCGCAGGCACCGACGCATAAACAGAACTCAAATGCGGCACGGTGAGGACAGTCATCAGCGGTGGGAAAATCACCAGCGCCCAAATCGTCCACACCAGCCATGTGTTCTCCCACGCCCACTGCCGCGTGAACTTCATCGGAAGCGTAAAGCTTCCGTTCATGATTCCTGCCACCACCAGCAGGAGCACTCCCGCAAGGGCGCTATTCATCGTTCTGGTCTCCGCTCAATGGATGGAATCTTTCGCCTGCGCAAACGCCCGAACTATACACGTTCCCCAAGCCTCGCGCTATCATGTGCGCGCACAGGGAGGCCGGTTCGATGCCATCAAAGCAGCTCGTTTACCTTGGAGTGGATATTGGCGGAACGAAGGTCGCAGCCGGCCTCGTCGACGCGCGCGGGAACATTCTTTCCAAGACGCGCATTCCGATGCCCAGCCGCGGAACGGAAGCCGAAGCGCTTTCCGCAGTCGAACGAGCGATCTCTGCAGCTCTCGAAACCATGCCGCGCTTTCGCCGCGCCGTTGCCGGCATTGGAATCAGCAGCCCCGGACCTCTCGATCCTCGCAAAGGAGTCATCATCAATCCGCCCAATCTGCCGTGCTGGCGCAATCTCCACATCACCAAAAAACTGAAAACGCCGGGCCATCTTCCCGTGAAACTCGACAACGACGCCAACGCCGCGGGGCTCGCCGAAGCGATCTGGGGTGCAGGCAAAGGATACGAGTCCGTTTTTTATGCCACGCTCGGCACCGGCATCGGCACCGGAATTGTTTTTGACCAGCGCATCTATCATGGCCGCACCGGTTCCGCCGCCGAGGGAGGCCACCTTTCCATTGACTATCACGGCCCGCAATGCGCCTGCGGCAAAATGGGATGCATCGAAGCACTCGCGGCGGGTCCGGCCGTCGCCAGGCGCACGCGTGAAAAACTCTCCGGCGGCGAAAAGGGAACGGAGGCCTTGCTCCGTCTCGCCGGAGGAGATCCCAGCGCCGTTACTGCGGAAATGGTCGCTGCCGCTTGGCATGCGGGCGACAAGCTGGCCGCCTCCATTCTCCAGGAGACCGCCAATCTCCTTACCATCTGGCTCGGCAATATCGTCGACCTTCTGGAACCTGACGTGATTATTTTCGGCGGCGGCATGGGCGCATTGATGTCCGAATGGTTCCCGCATATCCGCGAGCAGTTGCCGCGTTGGACCATCAATTCACGTGCCAGCGAGATTCCTCTGGTCCGTGCGCGCTATGGCGAAGATTCCGGCATTGCCGGGGGCGCTGCGTTGTGCCTCGCTGGCCCGCCGCCGCGTCCGAACGCTGCTCGCGCGCGCCGCAAAAAACGGTAATCCCTTATTTCGCGAGTGGTTAGTTTGGATTTTCTCGACCGTGACACAAGGAGTCAAAATTCAAACTGATCCATTGTTTCGTTTCTCTTCCCTTGCGGCGACTGGCATATTGGACTAGGCTTTTTGCATCACAGTTCCCATGAATACTGCGCAACGTCTCATTTTTTCTGGTTTGGCCGCCTTGCTGTTGCTAGCCGGCATTGGTTTGGCGCTCACCCATTCGTGGGTCAGCAACACTCAGAATCAGGTTGCCGTTCCGTCCGGACAAGCGAATCTCGTCGATCAAACGCCGTTGCAGGAGGCCGAGCGCCTCGCCGCACTCGCCGTCACGCACGCCGAAAAGCAATATGCCGACCAGGCGTTGCGTTTCGCCGATAACGAGGTCGACACGACCTTCGATTCGGCGCTGCGCAACGCCACGGAGCACCCTCCGGCGCTCACTTCCGCCGAAAAATCGCTGCAAGAACGCGAAGCCCGCCGCCAGGCGCGCGTCGACGCCGATCAGCAGAACGTAGCCCATCTCACGCAATCGGTGGCGCAAGCGCCGCCCTCTCGCAAAAACACGCTGCAGGGGCAGCTGGATCTTGCTCAGGCCCAGTTCTCGCTCGATCAGGACAAATTGGCTGACGCGCAGGAAGATCTCGCCCGGGCCGGCGGCGATCCTCGCGCGAAAATCCAGGAAATGCTTCAGCAGCACGAACAGTCGGAAGTCCACAAGGGCAGCGGCGCGGCGTCAGCGAACGCTTCCGCTCAGGAACTTGCCGTTGAAAACACCACGGAGCGCAATCTCGTTTCGCAGTTCCGCGCCTGGAAATCCCTCAACAACAAGCAGCGCCAGCTTGACGTTGCTTCTGCCGAGGCGCTCAGCTTTGCCGCGAAGCTTAACCAGAGTCATGAATCTCTCGAAGGCCAACTCACCGCGCAACAGAATTCCAATTCCTCCGCGGCTCCCAGCGCAAATTCCAGCGCCGGGCCCCAACCAAGCGCCGCACCCGTGGACACATCTTTAGCGATCTCGCGTGTCCGCGAACTCAGCAGTCAGCAAAAAAATCTCGCCTCGTTCGACAAGCGCATCGAAGACGAACAATCCCTCGCGGCATCCTACGGCAAGTGGAGCGCACTCGTCGTCTCCCGCGAGCGCTTTTTCCTTCACGGACTCCTTCTCGCTGCGTTTTGGATCCTCGCCATCCTCGTCGCCGTTTTTCTGTCGGACGTGTTGATTCATCATTTTCTTAGCAAAATGACTCCCGACCGCAAAAAGCTTCTCACTCTGCGCTCCGTTCTCGCCGTCGTAATTCGTGGTGTCGCCGCCATCGGCATCCTTCTCATAATTCTGGGAATTCCCAATCAATTCGCCACCGTGCTCGCTCTCGCAGGCGCGGGCCTCACTGTTGCCCTCAAGGATTTCATCGTCGGCTTCTTTGGCTGGTTTGTCTTGATGGGCGCAAACGGCATTCGCCCGGGCGATTGGGTGGAAATCAACGGCGTCGCCGGCGAAGTCTTTCACGTCGGCTTGCTTCACACTGTGCTTCTCGAAACCGGCAATTGGTCAGACGCCGGCCATCCCACTGGCCGCAAGGTCACTTTCGTAAACAGTTTTGCCATCGAAGGCCACTATTTCAATTTTTCAACTTCCGGCCAATGGATGTGGGACGAGCTTCAGATCTCCATCCCTTCAGGCAAGAATCCATATCCCATTGCCGAAGAAATCAAGGCAATCGTCTCGAAGGAAACAGAGAACAACGCGCGCCAGGCCGAGAAGGAATGGGAGCGTGCCACCCTCGATCATGGCCCGAGCGTATTCAAAGCCGAGCCTTCCATGAATCTTCGTCCCACGGACAGCGGCGCCACGCTGGAGATTCGTTACATCACACGCGCCAACGAGCGACACGACCTGCGTTCGCGCCTCTACCGCGCCGTGCTGGACTTGCTCCATCGCAAGGCGATCTCGCACGCCGGGGATAAGCTCTCTTCCCAGCCTGTCGCCGAAGCCGAGTAGCCGCACGATTCCCGGCGTTCAACGAGTCTGCGAATCTGGCTTCGCCGCCTTCCAATCATCTTCCGTTTTCATCTGCCGCAGCGTTTCGAGTTGCGACATCAATTTCTTCCACGCCCGGGCATTTTTCTTCGTTGTGATCGGCGCGTTCGGATCGGCGTAATAACTCAGAATATCTTCCTGCAGCCGCTTTGGGATGACCGTCGTTCCATTCGTCGTCAGCCGCTCGACGAGTTTTGCGTACGTTTTGTCCGTCAGCCGGTACGCCCCAGGCTTCACTTTCTGTCCCGTATCCAGGTCCCGGTTCGGCAGATCAATCAGCATTTCCGGGTTCTCGCGCAATTGTTGCAGCAACTCGCGGTAAACCAGCGCTGTGCGGTTTACGCTGTCGATGTACAAACTTTCCGTCTTTTCATTCGGAATTTTAATCGCCAGCATCGCCGCTGGCCCGACCTTCGGCACGATCTTCACCACCACGGCCAGCAAATGCGACCCGATCCCTGGCTTTTTATACGTGTACGCCCAGTGCCGCTCATAATCTGCCTGCTGCAGTTGCTTGATAAATATTTGGTACCCGTCGTTCCCGGTGTCCGCGGCGAATTGCTTTCCGTGCAGAATCACTTCAGCACCCGCGAACGCCGGAAGAAAACTGCGCACTCCGTAACGGTAGGTGTGCAGCGCGGCGCGCGTCCGCCCGAAAAGCCCGTGGATGTCGAATCCATAGGTTCTCTTAAACGCGCGCTCCAATAACTCTCGTGGCGTGTGAAAGCCGATGAATTTCAGATATGCTGGCGGCGCATATGTGCGCTTGGATAATTGTCCGACATCAAATGCGAATTCCGTGCGCACGTGCGCGTGCGGATCCTCTTCGTAAGTCACGTCCGGCCCGTATTTTTCTGCCAGCTTCGGGAAATTGATTCCTGTCGACGGATTCGTCGCCACCGAATGCCCAATCGCGTCGCCCAAATAGTGCGAGAGCGCCCCAATTGCGAACGCATATTCGTTCACGTTGCGTGCTTCCCGAAACAGATTGTTGACGAAGTCTCCCGCGCGCACATAGTGCGTCAACTCGGTGAAAAACGGGTTCTCGAAGGGGTAGTAGCCCATGTCTTGCATCGTGCATCCGCCATAGGCGTACGCATGCGCCTCCCGCAACTGCGCATCTGTCGTGCCGGGGAATCGCGCCAGCAGCAAAGGCCGGATCGAGTCTTTCCACGTCAGATCGATTAACTCTTCGTGCGTAAAAACGGAGTACGCCTGGCTCGGCAGGATACAGATCATCGCTGCCAGCGCGATCGCCAAAACGCCTCGCAGAATTCCAGTCATCTTCAACGATTCCATTGCCTTCTTAAGATGCGCCGCTCATCTCCTCGGCGCCTATGAATCTGTGCGACCGTTATGTCACACCTCACGAAACTCTATTGACTCCATCCGCTGTCTCGTCAAAGATACTCGCGCGCAAAGCGAGGGAAAAGCCCATCCGGCGTAGCGCTTCTCCTTGCTTTCGCGGGTTCGCTATTCTAATTCACTCCTATTCGCATCGAGGTCAGATGATGAATCGAAATCGCATCCGCAACTTCATATTTGTCCGCGCCTGCCGCTACTTGCTCTCGGCTTTCGCCCTGCTTGCGGCAACTTACTGCGCTCTTCCCGCGCGCGCGCAAACTCCCCTTCAATTCCGCGTCTCCTTCCCATCTTCCCTTCATTCTGAGCCCGTCACGGGCCGTGTTTTTGTCATCGTCACTCGAACCGACAAGCTCGAACCCCGCATCCAGCTTTTGTCCGAAGGCGCTCCTCCGTTTTTCGGCAAAGACGTCAGCCACCTCCAGCCCGGCCACGAAGTCACCATTGACGCGGCAACGCCCGGGTATCCGCTCGCCAGCCTCAAAGATCTTCCCGCCGGCGACTACTTCGTCGAAGCCTTCCTGAACATTTACACCGAACTGCATCGCGCCGATGGCCACACCGTTTGGGCGCATCTCGACTGGGTTGGCGAACTGCCGACCCTCGCGCCCGGCAATCCCCACAGTGACGTTCAGAGAATCCATCTCGACCCCGCAGAGGGCTTCGACGTTCCTCTGTCGATGAACAAACTTATCTCCGAGGACGAGTTCAGCAGCAGTCCTATCCTTGCGCAACTCGCCCCGCCCAAGGAAACGCAGTGGATCAAGGTCATTAAATTCCAAAGCCCGTCGCTCACGAAATTCTGGGGCCATCCCATGTACCTCGGCGCAACAATCCTTCTTCCCAGGGATTACGATTCGCACCCGAATTCCTACTATCCCGTCGTCTACAATCAGGGCCATTTTTATCAGCCCATTCCCTGGGACTTCGACACCGACGCTTCGCACGAGACTCCCGAAGCCGCCGCGGAAGGCAAAGCCTCCGGCCTCGGCACCGGCTACGAGTTTTATCAAGCCTGGAACTCCAATAATTTTCCGCGCTTCATCATGGTCACCTGGCAGCATCCCTGTCCCTACTTCGACGACTCCTACGCCGTCAACTCCGCCGCCTGCGGCCCCTTCGGCGACGCCATCATGAACGAGCTCATCCCCTACATCGAAACTCATTTCCGCATCATTCGCCAATCCTACGCGCGCATCGTCGAAGGTGGCTCCACCGGCGGATGGGAATCTCTTGCCTTGCAGCTCTATCATCCGAAATTTTTCGGCGGCGCGTGGGTTTTCGACCCCGATCCCATCGACTTCCGCAGCTTCCAGCAAACCAATCTCTACGATGAAAAAAACGCCTTCGACTATCAGTCTCCCAGCGAATACTTCACCCTGAAAAAGCCATGGAGCCGCGCCCCTCGCGGCCTCGTCCGTTCGACCGTGGAAGAAACCAGCCACTACGAAGAAATTCTTGGCCCCAATGGCCGCTCCGATTATCAACTCGACGGCTGGTGGGGGATTTTCTGCCCCATCGGCGACGACGGCTACCCCGTTCCCATGTGGAATATGCAAACCGGCGAAATCGATCGCGAGGCCGTCAATTACGCGCGCGCGCACGGCTACGACCTCACCAATTACGCGCAAACGCACTGGAGCGAAATCGGCCCCGACCTCGTCGGCAAGCTCCATTTCTTCGTCGGAGACATGGACAGCTACTACCTGAATCTCGCCGTCTATCGCTTGGAAGATTTTCTGAAGACCACCAAGGATCCGTATTACGGCGGCTCATTCGATTACGGCCGCCCGATGAAGGGCCACGGCTGGCATCCCATGACCTGGGCCGATCTGCTCCGCGACATGGCCGTCCAAGTCAAAAGAGACGCCCCCTCCGGTGCCGACCCTGCCCCCTGGAACTACTAGCTCGCGGCTTCCCTTCAACCTAGGGGGCTTTGGGCGTTCGTGGCTCGCGGACTCGTCCGATTTGTGGAAAGGAGCGCCATGCCCAAAGCATATTGGATTACCTTTTACCGCTTCGTTTCGAATCCAGCGGCTCTGGCCGCTTACGCAAAACTGGCTGGACCGGCGATAGCCGCTGGTGGAGGCCGGCTGTTAGTTCGAGGTACGCCAGCAAAAACCTACGAAGCGGGACTGGACCAGCGGAGCGTTGTGATCGAGTTTGACAGCCTCGAAAAGGCCATCGCCACCTACGAAAGCCCTGCGTATCAGGCGGCCAAGAAATTGTTGGAAGGCAGCGTAGAGCGGGATGTGCGGATGTTGGAAGGCGCATAGCAGTTGGGATGCGGCCAAAGGCGGCAGACGCTGCGAGGGGTCTGCTGTCGTCCCGCCCGCACAGCTCTCGCAACGCAAGTTGAAAACAGGCGCAAAGGGTAGGAAGTCGTGACGCCCAGTCCCGACGACCGAATGGAAGCCATGCCCGCAAACGAGTATCTAAAGGATTCTTCCGGCCTCGACCGTTTCTTCTTCTTCCCTCGCCGAACGAACCTTTTCATTCTATTATCCCCTACCGCATCCAAAAGGAGCGCCCATGGAAAACGTTGCAAAAGAACTCCGCCTCTGGAAAGCCTACGCCACCGTCACCACCCTTCTCATCATCGTACTCGTCAATTCCGCATTCGCTCTCGAAGAGCAGCGCACCAAATTCTCCGCAATCGACGTCCAGCGCATAAACATCGTCGAGCCCGACGGCACTCTCCGCATGGTCATCTCCGACAAATCCCAATTCCCCGGCATCATCATCAACAACAAAGAGCACACGCATCCCAACGGCCGCTCCTCCGCCGGAATGATTTTCTACAACGACGAAGGCACCGAAAACGGCGGCCTCATCTTCGGCGGCATGAAGGACAAAACCGGCACCGTTTCCAGTTACGGCCATCTCAGCTTTGACCGCTACTTGCAGGACCAGGTCTTCACCATTGACGCCAGCGAGGAAGGGAAAGGCAAGCGCTCGGGCCTGAGCATCGTCGACGATCCCGACTGGCCCATCACCGATTTCCTCAGCGCCACTCCCGACGAGCAGAAGAATTTCTTCAAAACTCACGCCCCGCCCCGGCAGCGCATCTACCTCGGACGCACTCCCGACGATTCCGCCTCTCTCACTCTCAAGGACAAAGACGGCCACGCCCGCATCGTCATCAAAGTCAATCCCGACGGCTCCCCGGTCATCCAGTTCTTCGACCCATCCGGCAAAGTCATCTCCCAACTCCCCAACGTCCCCAGATTCGAAACGCCAAAATAAAGCACCTCACGTCCGAGGCTCCAGTATCTTGGATGTCAGCATTGAAGTCCTCAAGAGGGCCACATTTGGCCTTTACGAAGGACACAGGAGCCCATTTCCGGGCGCTCTGGATCCGAATCTCCTCGCGCCGCAGGTTCAGTTTGGCTGGCTCGCCACTCGCCTTGTTCTGCTTGCCCTGACGGATTTGGCCGAAGGGAGCGAACTCGAAGGTAGTGGTGTCATTTGCCTCTGGATGGACACCACTGCCAACTCGAAGGATCACTAGCCACTCGCCATTGTCTTTGATACAGTTCCTGAAAAATTTCTGTGCAAAGGAAAAACGACATGCGATTTGTTTCGAATCCGCGCTTTCTCGCAATCTACTCCGGCGTTCTCACCGTCACTTTCGCAGCAACCATCCTCACCGGTTTCGCTGAGAACGAACGTAAAGCGAGCTTCGAGCAGCTCGACGTGCAGCGCATCAACATCGTTAGTCCCGACGGGAAAAATGAAATGGTCATCGCGAATCATCAAGTGATTCCCGACGCCATCATCGACGGGAAGACTTTTCCGAGCAATGGCCGCCACAATGGCGCCGGAATTATTTTCTACAACAGCGAAGGAGACGAAGACGGCGGCATCGGTTTCAGCAGCACAAAAACTGCGAACGGCTACGAAGCGGACGGCGACTTGATGTTCGATCAGCACAAGCAGGATCAGACCGTTGGCATCGAGTACACCGATGACAACGGCCGGCGCAAAGCAGGCCTGCACGTTTGGGACCGCCCGAACCTCGACCTCGCCGAAATGGCCGAGCATTTCAACGCTGTAAAAAACATGGCCGCCGGCCCCGAGAAAGATTCCGCGATGAAGGAACTTCAAGAGCAGGCGAAGAACGGAGACTTCGGAGCAACGCGCCTCTTCGCGGGAAAAACGCCCGACAAAAACGCGTCAGTGATTTTGTACGACGACAAATCGCGCCCGCGCCTGCGACTGACTGTTTCCCCCGCCGGCGACGCGAAAATCGACTTCCTCGACGAAAATGGAAAGGTCACGTACAGTTTGCCTGAAACAACTTCAAAATAACTTCGTCACACGGGAATGATGCAAGCACAACACCAGCAACCGACAGGGTGCTCTTCGCGAGTGTGTGTTACGCTCGAAGTATCGCGATGGAGATGCTCAGAGGAAACACGCTACTTGACCGTGGCTTCCAGATCAGCATAACGCTCAAGGGCCTCGACGGATTGCTCGAAATCGTCACCGCTTTTCTGTTTCTCACGGTGACGCCCGACCGCGTCAATTCTCTGATCGATTTTTTTACGTTTCACTCGCTCTCGCGCAATCCGAACGCGTTCGTGGCGTCGCATTTGTTGCACGCTTCGCAGAATATCGTCAGCCACGCGCACTATTTTGTTTTTTTCTACCTTCTGTCGCACGGCGTCGCGAAAGTTGTGCTTGTCGTGGCTCTGTGGTGCAACCGCATGTGGGCCTATCCCGCGCTGATCATTCTGCTGGCAGCGTTCATCATTTATCAGCTGTATCGCATGACGTTCGCGCCCTCGGTTTTTCTGGCAGGTCTGACGGTTTTCGATGCGCTCGTGATTTGGCTCACCTGGGCTGAATACAAAAAGCAGAAGCGCACGCGAACAATCGCCGCGGGAGCTCGCGCTTAGTTTTCGGTCGACCTTCCGCTCAGTTTCCCGCTCGAAGTTCCTACCAGATGCGGCAAACGTTATCCGGCGGGCGCACCATCGGGTCGCCGGGTTTGCAATCGAACGCCTGGGCGAACGGGGCCATGTTGGACGGCGCCGCGATGGCGCGGAAGCGATCGAGCGGATGCGGATTCGTTTTCACGAGCAACAATTCCATTTCCGGGCGAATGTTGTCCGCCCAGGTGCGCGCCCACGCGAGGAAAAATCTCTGGTCCGGCGTGAAGCCGTCCATTTTCTGATCGGATTGTCCCTCATCCGTCCTCTTGAACGCCTTGTACGCGATGGTTAATCCGCCGAGGTCAGCGATGCTTTCGCCGAGTACGAGCTTGCCGTTTTCGTGAACGCCGGGCTGCACTTCGTAACGATCGAACTGATGCTGGACGCATTCGGCGCGCGCTTCGAAATTCTTCGCGTCTTCCGGCGTCCACCAATCGCGCAAATTCCCCTGCGCATCGAATTTTCTGCCTTGGTCGTCGAATCCGTGAGTCATCTCATGTCCGATCACGGCGCCGATGCCGCCGTAGTTCAAAGCGTCGTCGGCTTTTGCATCGAAGAAAGGCCACTGCAAAATTCCCGCGGGGAAAACGATCTCATTGATCGTCGAATTGTAATAAGCGTTGACCGTCGGCGGCGTCATGGTCCATTCGGTGCGGTCTGCAGGCTTGCCGATTTTCGCCATTTCGTACCGAAACCGAAATTCAGCTCCATGGATGAAATTTTCAACATAGGGGCCGCGAGTCACGTGGAATGCGGCGTAGCTGCGCCAATGATCGGGATAGCCCACTTTCAAATCGATGTGGCTGAGTTTGTCGAGCGCCTGCGTTTTTGTTTCCGGGCTCATCCAGTCGAGCGTCTCGATGTCGTCGTGGAGCGCGCGGATGAGATTGTGGACCATTTTCAAGGCCGCGGCTTTGTCCGCGGGAGTGAACGCGCGCTGAACGTATTTCTGCCCGAGCGCTTCGCCGAGCGCGCGGTCAGTGGACTGCACGCAGCGTTTCCAGCGCGGCTGCATTTCTTTTGCACCGGTGAGCGTCTTGCCGTTGAAATCAAAATCCTCGTCAACGAATTTTGACGAAAGCGCGGGAGCCGCTGTGTTCACCAAGTGCCAGCGCAAATACACTTTCCAGTCCCCGACCGGAACGGATGTGAGCTGCGAATTGAGCGCCTTGAAAAAATCCGGCTGCGCGACGTTTACGTCCGTCACGCCCGGATAGCCGATATCCTGCAGATAGGTTTTCCACGAAAAGTCCGGCGTGATTTGCTGGAACGCGGCGATGTCCATTTTGTGATAGTGCGATTCCGGGTCGCGCATTTCGACGCGCGTCATCGAAGCCTTGGCCAGGGCGGTTTCGATGTCCATCACTTTTTGCGCTTCGTCGGAAGCGGTCGCTTCGTCGTCGCCCATCAGCTTGAACATGTTTTGCACGTGCTCGACGTAGGCGTCGCGGATTTTCTGCGAGCGCTGATCGGGATTCACGTAGTAATCGCGGTCCGGCAACGCCAGGCCGCCCTGTCCAGCGGCGGCGATCTCCTCGGAGCTGTTCCTGTAATCCTGTGTGGAGCCGAAACGAAACATCACGCTGATGCCCACGCTCTGCAGGCGCGCGACTTCGGCTTCCAATTGTTGCGGCGTGGAGATCGCCGCGATGCGTTTGAGTTCCGGTTCGAGGGGCGTAATTCCTTCCTTGTTGATTTCCGCTTCGTTCACGCAACTGCCGTAGTAATCGCCGATTTTTTGTTCGTTCGAACCAGGGGTGGCGTTCCGACTCGCCGCGGCTTCTTCAAGGATGCGATGGAGAACGTCCTGATTGTGGTCCAGCAGGCTGTTGAACGTGCCCCACGTGGAATATGCGGGGGGAATCGGATGCGATGAGACCCAGCCGCCGTCGGCAAATTGAAAGAAATTGATGCAGGCGTTCGCGCTGCGATCGAGGTCCGCGAGGTTCAAACCGTGCGTCGTTCCCGATCCGGCGCCAGAGCCGGAACCTTTTCCGGTGGACGTTTGCGGGGAAAATCCTGCGCGGCAGTAGGCGCCGGTTTGTGCGAACGCGGGCAGCGGAAAAATCAAGAGAAGTGCAAAGAAAAATGACTTGCGAAAGATGGCCATTCGCGAAACCCTCCAACCATAATATTTACGGAAAGAGCATATTCGGCGTGCCGCGCCGTGTCAAAGCCGCAGAGCAAGAGGCGGTCGCAAATTATGGCGAGGATGTTACTTCGGCCAAGGCGGCCTGAGCCGCTGCGGTCTGCTTAACCAGGCCGGTTACGCCGCGCCCTAAGACAATCAAACGATGGAATGGAAAGCCCATTACGATCCTGTTCAACTCCGGTTTTCGAGCGTCATAAAGACAATTGACGCCAGGTTTCGTGGGCAAGCGAGCGCAAAGTATGAACAATGCCCACCGCAAGATTCTCCGTATACTCCCATAACTGGTAAGAAGCTTCTTGAATCTTGTCAGATCCATTGCCGGTCCGTTCGAGAGGATAGCAATGCCGTGCCGTCTTTATCGGAACATTCTGCGGAGTCAGCAGCCGTTGGCGTTTTGCGGGGAGAAAAGCATTTGCCAGACTTGCAATCGGTGTGAGCGAAACGAGCCGGCGCTGGCCATCAAATAGAATTTCCACATGCGGAAAAATCTTTCGTCGTAGCGCGCGCGAAGTTCGTTCCAGTGCTCCTTGAAATTTTCGTACCAGGCCATGAGCGTGCGGTCATAGTGCGACGCCCAGTTTTGCAGATCTTCCATGACGAAAAGCCCTTCAGCCGCGGCGCCGATTTGCTTGAGGGAGGGCAGCATAGAATTCGGGAAGATGTATTTTTCGATCCACGGATCAGTGATGCGGACAGACACATTCTGGCCGATGCACGAAAGATAAAAGCGCCCACAGCCTTCGAGCGCGTCGCGCACGATGTGCATGAAGGTGCGGTAATTTTTCGAGCCTACGTGCTCGAACATGCCCAGCGACACGACGGAGTCGAACTTCGCCTGCAACGAATTCCGCAGTTCGCGATAATCCTGCAGGCGAATTTCCACCGGCAACGCGGAGCATTTCTCCTGCGCAAGTTTGGCCTGTTCGCGCGAAACGGTGACGCCAGTGACTCTAGCGCAATATTTCTCGGCAGCATATTTTGCGAAGCCCGCCCAGCCGCAGCCGATATCGAGAATTTTCATTCCCGGACGCGCACCGATCGCATGGCAGACAAATTCCAGTTTTGCTTCCTGCGCGGCGTCGAGATTTTCGGCAGCGTCCCAGCAGGCGCAGGTATAGACCATGCGCTTGTCGAGCATGGCCTCGAAAAGATCGTTGCCGCGGTCGTAGTGGTCTGCGCCGACTTTGAACGAGCGGGACTTCGTCTGCGGATTCAGCAGCAGCGATTGTAAATACAGGCGGATCGTGCCCCAGCCGGGGAAAGCTCCATCGTCCAGATGTGCGCGGAAGAGGTGATCGAAAAACTGATCGAGCGCGGGAGAGTCCCACCAGCCGTCCATGTAGGATTCGCCGAGGCCGAGGGAGCCCTCGCGAAAGACGCGCAGATAGAATTCCGGGCGGTGGACGGTGATGTCCCAGGGACGGTCACCGTCGATGCGAATGTCGGCGCGCGCGAGCAGCGATTCGGCGCGGTCCTTCAAACTGTTCGCAAACATCGCACAACCTGCTGCCAGCGTTCTGAACGCCTACATAAATTCTCCCGCGAGAAGGCCGCGTAGTCAATCCCGGCATGACTGCACAACCGGGCGAGCCTCGACGGTGTCTGGGGCGCACGGAGCGGCGGACGGCGGTTTCACAGCGCGAGTCTTTCGTATAATATTCATGGACTGCACGCCGTGAGGTGGGGCATACCGGACGGCCTGACGAGGCAAATTCATGATCCTGGATACGATTGAGATTCAGAAAATACTGCCGCATCGCTATCCGTTTCTGATGGTCGACGCGATCACGGAAATGGAGCGGCTGAAGCGCATTGTCGGTGTGAAAAATGTGACGATCAATGAAGGCTTTTTTGCCGGCCATTTTCCGGGCAAGCCGGTGATGCCGGGCGTGCTGATCGTGGAGTCCATGGCGCAGGCGGGCGGGTTTCTGCTGCTGCAAGAAGTGAAAGATCGCGAAAGCAAACTGCTCTACTTTGTGGCCATCGACGATGCGCGTTTCCGGAGGCCGGTGGTGCCCGGAGATCAGTTGCGCGTGGAAGTCGATGTGCTTTCGTGGCGTTACACGTTCTGCAAACTTGCGGGAAAGGCGTTTGTGGGCAGCGAACTGGCGGCCGAGGCGACGCTGATGTGCAAAATGGTGGATCGCGATCCATGAGCGAAATTGATTCGCGCGCAAGTGTTTCGCGAAGCGCAATCATCGGAAACGGTTCGCGTATCGGCGCGTTTGCGGTGATCGGCGACGAAGTGGAATTGGGCGTGGAATGCGTGGTCGAGCCGCATGCCGTGATTTACGGGCCAGCGCGCATCGGCCGCAAAAATCATTTCTATTCCTTTTGCGCGGTTGGCGGCGAGCCACAGGACCTGACGTTCTCCGATGAGCGCGTGTTTCTCGAAATCGGCGACAACAATCAGTTTCGCGAATTTGTCACCGTGAGCCGCGGGACGAAAAAGGGCGGCGGAACGACGCGCATCGGCAGCGACAACATGTTCATGGCGTACGCGCACGTGGCGCACGACTGCACCGTCGGAGATCACACGATTTTTGTGAATGGCGGAACGCTCGCGGGGCACGTTCGCGTGGATGATCACGCGACGATTGGCGCGTTTTGCACCATTCACCAATTCTGCCGCGTGGGGCGCTACGCGTACATCGGCGCGCTCACGGCGATCACGCAGGATGTGCCGCCGTTTTCCAAAGTCGTGCAGGCACGCGACGTGCGCTCGCTGGGCGTGAATGCTCTCGGTTTGGAGCGGCACGGTTTCGCGCCCGGGCGCATCAAAACCATAGAACGCGCTTACCGGCTGCTTTTGCGGTCCAAACTGAATACGTCGCAAGCGATCGAGCGCATGCGCGCGACTCTGAATGGCTCCGAGGATGTGTCCGAGCTGATTCAGTTCATCGAAACCGCAGAGCGCGGCCTGATCAAGTAAACGACATGACAGAGACGAATACGACGGCCGCTGCGGGATGGGGCCTGATTGCCGGCAACGGGAAATTTCCATTTCTTGTGCTGGAAGGCGCGCGCAGCCTCGGCATCGACATGGCGGTGATTGCGATTCGCGAGGAAGCATCTCCGGAACTTGAGCGCGTCGCGCGGCGAATCCATTGGGTGAGCCTGGGCGAACTGACGCGCACGATTGAACTTTTGCACGAAGAGGGCGTGAAACAGGCGGTGATGGCCGGCCAGGTGAAGCACAACAAAATTTTCAGTTCCATTCGTCCGGATTGGAAGCTCGCGAAGCTGCTGCTTTCGCTTTCGAGAAAAAACACGGATTCGCTGATCGGCGCGGTGGCGCGTCTGCTGGAAGAAGAGGGCATTCACTTGGTCGACTCGACGGCGTTCCTGGGCGCGCTTCTGCCTGAAAAAGGGGTGCTCACGCGGCGCGCGCCGAACGAAGAGGAATCCGCGGACATCGCGTACGGCAGGGAACTGGCACGACGGCTTGCGGAGGTGGACCTTGGGCAAACCGTGGTGATTTCCGGGCGCGCGTGCGTGGCCGTGGAAGCGATGGAGGGGACGGACGAAACCATCGAACGCGCGGCACGTCTTACACAAGGGAAGCGCCTGGTTGTGGTGAAAGTCAGCAAGCCCTCGCAGGACATGCGTTTCGACGTGCCTGTGGCCGGCATGGACACCATCGCTGTGATGCGCCGCTCGAACGCAACCGCACTGGCCGTCGATGCGCGGCGCACTCTGCTTTTTGATCGCGAGAAATTGCTCGCTGAAGCGGACGCGGCGGGTATCGCCATCGAAGCGTTTGAAGCGTTCGACGGGATGCCGCAGACGGGCAAAGATACGGCAAAAGGCGCGACGCGCGCATCAGAGAAGAGCACGCGAAGTGTGTCCGGAAGCGCGCCGGGGAAGGCCAGAGTTGACTGACAAAAAAATTCGTGTCGGCGTGGTGGGCGTGGGCGATTTTGGGCGCAACCACGTGCGCGTTTTGCATGATTTGCCGGGCGCAGAGCTTGTCGGCGTGCATGACGCTGATCCGGAGCGCGCGCGGCAGGTCGCTGCGGAATTCAGCACGCAGGCGTTCTCAGATGTTGCACATCTTGCCGAGCAAGTGGACGCCGCGTGCGTTGCGGTGCCGACAAACTTGCATTCGCGCATCACCTCGGAGCTGTTCGAGCGCGGCGTGGATGTTCTGGTGGAAAAGCCCATCGCGGCGTCTCTGGTGGAGGCGGACCGGCTGATTGCAGCGGCAAAAAAAGCAGGGCGAATCTTGCAGGTGGGGCACCTGGAGCGTTTCAATCCCGCGGTTGTTGCTGTGCAGAAAATCGTGGGGCGGCCGCTTTTTTTCGAGGTGCACCGCCTGGGTGTGTTTTCGCCGCGCAGTTTGGACGTGGACGTGGTTTTCGACGTGATGATTCACGATCTGGACATTCTGCTCTCGCTGCTGAATTCTCCGGCGCGCGATATTCAGGCCGTGGGCATTCCCGTTCTGACGGATAAAGTTGACATCGCGCACGCGCGAATTGAATTCGAATCCGGCGCGGTGGCCAACGTGACGGCGAGCCGCGTTTCCACCGAGCGCGTCCGCAAGCTGCGATTTTTCCAGGCGCGCGAATATGTATCCATCGATTACACGCGGCAGGACGTGACGCGCATTCGCGTGGTCGGCGAAGGTTCGCAGCCGGCAATCGATTTTGAAAAACTGCCCACAGAGCTGGAAGAGCCGCTCAAGGCCGAACTGCGTTCGTTCGTGGCCGCCGTGCGAGAGCGCAAAACGCCGCTGGTTGACGGAGAAGCGGGGCGGCGCGCGCTCGAACTCGCCGAACGCGTGATGGGCGGAATCATCGAGCACGCCAATCGCGTGAAACCGGAGCTTGCCGCCGCGCTCACACTGAAATGATTCCTCGGACTCTGGTCCCGATGAAGATTTCGCCCGTTGAGAACGAGGCCCCCGGCCAAAACGGGCACAGGAAGACCTCGCAGCTCGACTCGCGCATCGTGGTGCCGTCCGAGCTTCCGCCGGGCGAACTCGATGCGCGCACAAGCATCCCCGCGTATCTGCCGCTCGACGTGCTGGCGGGGCGCATGCTCATTCCACGGGACATGCCCGTGAAGCGCATGGAGGGGCCGGCCTCCGCGATTCCGTCGCATGTGCCGCTCGCGGTTCTTGGGACGCGTGTCGTGGTGCCGCCGGAAGCGAAGCTCGAAAAAACATTCCAGCCCGCACCGCAGCTTCCGGTTGGGATTTTCGAGGATGTGCTCGAGCCGGACCTCTTCACCACCGGCGAAGTAAATCTTCTGGCCAGCCCGGACGACACGAAGAAGACGGACTGGCAATGGGTGGCGCGGTCGTTTTCTCTAATCGTTCACGTCGCGGTGATTCTTTTTGTCCTGCTGGCTCCGAAGTTTTTCACCGCGAATGAGCCGGCGCAGCAGGTGCAGCTCGCGCGGCAGCAGCTTTCCTCGGTCTTTCTGCCGCCGTCCGTGAAGGAAGTTCCAAAGATTCGCCCGCCGCACGAAAATCCGAGCGACCGCATTCGCCTCGACCCGCGCATTCTGAAAAAACTCGAAGTACCTGCGCAGCCGACGCCTGCGCCGCTGGCCGGGCCAAAGAACCCCGCGCCGCCACAGCCGGAGCAAGTGGCGCCCGCACAGCAGGCACCTCCACCGACTCCAGCGCCCGCGAAGCCAGAGCCAGCATTCAAGGAGATCGAACCTCAGCCGCCGCCGAAACAACATTTCAATTTGCAATTGCCAAACATGTCTCCGGGACGAGAGCTGCAGCAGCAGACCCAGGAGGCGCTGCAAAACCCGAGCCAGTCGAATTCGGTGGCGATTCAGGGAACGGTGCCGGGCGCGGGCCCGACGAGCGGCGCCAATGGCCAAGGGTTGCTCGGCGCGGGTGTGCAGATTCTTACGCCGACCGATGGCGTGGATTTTTCGAATTATCTGGCGCGGCTGATTGCGCGCGTCAAGCAGAACTGGATCACGGTGTGGCCGATTTCGGCGCGCATGGGGGACAAGGGAGTGGTGGTGATGCACTTCCGCATCATGACCAATGGAGACATGCCGAATCCAGACCCTGTTCTTGAACGCACTTCGGGCAAGGAGCCGCTGGATCGCGCTGCAGGGGCGGCGCTGACCGAATCGAGTCCGTTCGAGCCGCTACCGCAAGCCTATACGCGGCCTTACATCGAGCTTCGCGTTATTTTTCTTTATAATCTGCCACTCGATTACAATCTGAATCAGTGAAGCTCAACCGCACGCAACTTCTCGGCGCATTTCTCCCTGCCTTCATCATCCTGATTTATTTGCTGGTTCACTTTCGAGCCTTCCATCCATGAGTGGAGAGTGCCGGCTGGTGGTGATTCTGGGTCCGACGGCGTCGGGCAAGTCCACGCTTGCCGTCGAGCTGGCGCGCAAGACTGGAGGTGAAGTGGTCTGCTGCGACTCGACCCAGATTTACCGGCATTTCGACATCGGGACTGGCAAGCTGCCGATTGCAGACCAGAAGCGAATTCCGCATCACCTGACGGACCTTGCAGAACCAGAGGACGTGTTTACGGCAGGGGATTACCGCCGCCAAGCTTTGCGGGCGCTCGAAGATATCTCTGGTCGCGGCAAGCTGTCCATCCTGACTGTGGGAACCGGCCTGTATTTGCGGGCTCTGCTTGAGGGGTTGGACGATCTGCCGGGCCGTTCAGAGACGCTTCGCGAACGCTTGCGGCAGAGGGCTGCGGCCCGCGGAGCCGAGTATCTGCATCGCATCCTGGTGAAGTGCGATCCCGCCGGTGCCGCACAAATCGCGCCGCGCGATACGCAGAAAATCATCCGCGCCATGGAGGTGTGCCTTTTGACCGGCAAGCCCGCAAGCGAACTCCGCGGGCGGAACCGAACAGGATTGACCGGTTTTCGCGTTCTCAAAATCGGCTTGATGCCGCCACGCGAAAAGCTCTATGCGCAAATCGACCGCCGGGTCGACGCCATGTATGAGCTCGGATGGGTCGAAGAAGTGCGTAGCCTGATTCGCCAGGGCATTTCTGCGAATGCAAAGCCATTCACCTTCCTGGGTTACGGGCAGATTCGAGAACACATTGCGAATGCCGCTTCAAGCCCGCTCGATGCGGTCGTCAGGGAAATCCAAAAGGAGACGCGCCAGTACGCAAAACGCCAGATCACATGGTTCCGACGCGAGCGCGACGTGCATTGGCTCGC
Source organism: Candidatus Acidiferrales bacterium (assembly GCA_035945715.1). Classification (GTDB taxonomy): domain Bacteria; phylum Acidobacteriota; class Terriglobia; order Acidiferrales; family UBA7541; genus DAHUXN01. The sequence continues at coordinate 145,482 of DASYZX010000005.1, read as the reverse complement.
CGGCTTCGGGCATGAAGCAGAAATCGAGCGGCGAGCGCTCGAGATTATCCAGTCGCAATCGTAGGGACAGTACGCATTCGTATGTTTGATGATCCGCTGGGAGCGTTGGCGTCGAGTTGACCCGTACTTGTCCGTACAGTAGAATCTGCCCACCGAAAAGCCAATGGCTACTCACCGCCATAGCGGAACCCGGTTGGACCGCCACGATTGGGTAGATGCAGGAATCGCTATTCTTGCGTCGAAGGGCGTCGACGCGGTTCGCATCGAAAGCCTCGCCAAGCAACTCAACATCAGCAAGGGCAGCTTCTATTGGCATTTCAAAGACCGGCGCGACCTGCTGGACGCGATTCTGGAGCAATGGGAGACACAGCAGAGCGACTGGAACACGGAAGGCGAGCGCGTATCGAATCCCGTAGAGCGCTGGGCGCGGCTATTCGAATTTCTTTCCGGTCCCGGTTATGCGCGACTGGAGATGGCAATTTCTGCGTGGGCGAGGCAGGATGAACGCGTTGCCATACGCGTCGCGAGCGCGGATCTAAAGCGTCTGGCGTATCTGTCGCGGGTTTTTCGAGAGATCGGGTTTACGTCAGGACAGGCCACCGAGTGGGCCAATGCGGCGATGTTTCTTTATCTTGGCTGGATGGACCGCATGACGCGAGCCATCCCTCAGGACGACAAGGAGCCAGCTCTCGCGGAGTTGCTCTCGCGTTTTGTGCTGGCGGCTTCGGCGCTGGCGAGCCAGGAAGCCATGCAGGCGCGGTAGGAGTATAATTGGCTCGATGAATATCGCATCGGGTAAGGCTGCCGGTTTTCCCGCCACTCACGAATGAAATCTCTCTCACCTTTGGACAATGCGGAACGGACGCTGCTTGTAGGCGTCGGTTTGAAGCAGCCAAAGAACCGGGCGGGCGCTAGCGGGGCAGCCGTCGAGCGCGAATCGCTCGCCGAGCTCGATGAGCTCGCTCGCAGCGCGGGCGCGCGCGTGGTGGGAACGCGCTTGCAGATGCGAGACTCGCTCGATACGGCGACGCTTCTGGGCCGCGGCGCGCTTGCTGAATTGCAGCGCGAAGCGGAACGCACGGACGCCGGACTCGTGATTTTCGACCGGAATCTTTCGCCATCGCAGCACCGCAACATCGAGCGCGAGGTGGGATGCCGGGTCGTTGACCGCACGCAGCTGATTCTGGATATTTTTGCGCGTCATGCGCAGAGCCGCGAAGGCCAGCTTCAGGTGGAGCTTGCGCAGCTCAGCTACCTGTTGCCGCGGCTGGCTGGCACGTCGCGCGAACTTTCGCGGCTTGGCGGCGGCATTGGAACGCGTGGGCCTGGCGAGCAAAAACTCGAAACGGACCGCCGCAGGATTCGCGACCGGATTCGCAGAATCCAGCAAGCCATCGAAGTCGTGCGCAGGCAGCGGTCGCTCCGCCGCCGCGCGCGTCAGGGAGTGCCGCTCGGAACCGTTGCGCTCGTCGGCTATACGAACGCCGGCAAATCGACTTTGTTCAACGCGCTCACGCATGCGGAAGTACGGACTTCTTCGAAGATGTTCGCGACGCTTGACCCGACGGTTCGTTCTTTGCGCCTGCCTTCGCGGCGGCGCGTATTGCTTTCCGATACGGTGGGTTTCATTCGCGATTTGCCGCCGGACCTGATCGCTGCGTTTCGGGCGACGCTCGAGGAAGTGCAGGAGGCCGCCGTGGTTTTGCAGGTGACGGACGTATCGAATCCTTCGCATGCCGAACACGATGCGGAGGTGGAAAAAGTTCTGGAGGAGCTCGGCGTCGCGGACCGCCCGCGGCTGCGCGTGTTCAACAAGATTGACCGGCTCGCTCCCGCCGAGCTTGAGGTGTTGAGGGCATCGTGCGAGCACGCTCCTTGTTCGCCAGAAAACCCGCGGGAGAAAATCCTCGTTTCGGCGCAGACGGGCACGGGAGTTGAAAATCTGATTCGTTACATCGACAAGGCCATGCCGGTTGATCCAATCGTCGAGCGCCGGTTGACTGTGCCGATGTCGCACGGCCGCGAACTGGCGATGATTTACGCCTGCGGGCGGGTGCTCAATTCCGAAGTGCTCGACGGCCATATTCGTTTGCAAGCGGAAGTGCCCGCGTCGCTTGCCGCGCGCTTGGACTCGTTTTCGTCCTCCCAGTAAGACCAGTTTTCTCGAAATTAGGCCGTTTTTTGTGTGTGGAAAGGCGGGTTTTCACCGGGCGCATTGTTTACCGTTTGGTTTTTCTGTGCTCCGCGTTTGTGCAAATTGTAAATGGCCGTTTGAGTGCTAGCAGAAACCTCCTTCGGAATCGGGAAAATTCAGAAACACTTTGTATCCTTAGTGTTTTGTGTACGATACGGTAACGCGCCAACTTTTAACTGTGTTCGTCGCAAGCTCCCCGGCGCAGCGGCGTCGAGCCCTGAAGACTTCGATTTCCACAACAATTTCCACAGTTATCCACTCCACCAACAAGGGTGCTTCGCCTAGCCGGATAATGTACCCATCAGTAAAAGCACGTGAGGGCAGGATTTGCAGCCTTTTTGCCTCAGAATTCAGGAGTTACGCTGGACTTCGCACCAATCCGCATTGACTCCGCCCGGCAGGAGCACTATAGTTTTCCTATCTCCCGTCCCTCAGCGGCGAGGGAGTCGCATGGGTCGAGGCAGAAAATGAATCTCCCCAACAGTCTAACTATCCTCCGTATTTTCTTCGTGCCGCTGCTGGTGGTTGTCCTGCTGACACAATGGCCCAACTGGGAGTTTTGGGGACTGTCGGTACATTTCGAAGTGTGGGGCGTGCTGATTTTGCTTGCAGCGGCGGCCACGGATGCCGCGGATGGCTACTTCGCACGCAAGCGCGCGCAAGTCACGACTCTCGGCATTCTGTTGGATCCAATCGCCGACAAACTTCTGATCTGCGCGGCGTTCATTCCCCTCGCGGCGATGGGTTTGGTGAAAGCGTGGATGGTGGTCGTAATCATTGGGCGCGAATTCGTCGTCGATGGATTGCGGAGCATCGCGTCGGTGGAAGGACTGGTGATTCCCGCTTCGCCGCTCGGCAAGACGAAACTTTTTTTGCAAGTGCTCGCCGGCTGCATCGTGATCTATTCGGCGGGGCACGCCGGCATCAAGCGGCTCGCGTACGTTTTGCTGTGGCTCGTGGTGATCAGCGCGGTCGTGTCCGCGGTGCATTACTTCCTGATGTTCTGGAGCCAGGTGGATCACCGGTTCAAGCAGCGCCAGAGCGTTCCGCTGGTTCTCGAACAAAAGAAAAACACTCCCGATGTGCCCACCGTCACTCCATAACGACGAAAAGCGTTTCCTACTGCAAATCGCAAGAAGGGCGATTGAATCTGCGTTGGCAGGGCGGGAGTCGCAGGAAATTCCTGAACTCGCTGGAAATCTGGCGGCTCGGCGCGGAGCGTTCGTCACGTTGCATCGCCGCGGCCGTTTGCGCGGATGTATCGGACGCGTCGTTGTTCTCGAGCCACTCGCCCGGGTCGTGGCCGAATGCGCCGTCGCCGCGGCGCTGGATGATCCACGTTTTTCACGGCTTCAACCGGCGGATCTCGCAGAATTGCAAATTGAACTGTCCGTGCTTTCTTTGCCCAAGCGCGTTGCGCTCGAGGAAGTACAGCCGGGAGTTCACGGAGTGGTGATTTCGCGAGGCGAGAAGCGCGGCGTGCTTCTGCCGCAAGTGGCCAGGGAACACCGCTGGACGCGAGAGCGCTTCCTTGAAGAAACCTGCGAAAAGGCCGGACTTGCTTCCGCCGCCTGGAAGAGCCCGGAAACCCACATCGAAGTTTTCACGGCTGAGGTTTTTTCGGAGGCCGATTGCGCGACCTCCTCGGATAAGAATAATTCGCCTGCGAGCCCGGGTTATTCGATCTCGCAGTGATCGCCGTCGTAGATTTCGCGAAGGCTGAGCGTGATCAGCAGGGTCGACGCGTTTGGCGTGGCGCGCAAAACGATTCCTTCACCCAGGATTTCGCGCGGCAGGTCCTTGGGCGAGACCCCTGGGCCAGAGCCGTAGCCCTCGACAGACGTTTCCATGCCGGGGGTTTGGTACACGCTGCTGTCTTCGTTGCTCTGATACCTGTAGATGCGCAGATAATCTCCCGCCTTGACGCCTTGCTTGCTGCCCAGATTGACGTAGACGATATCGTTCGTTCCGGATTCTATGCCGTATCCCTTGGCGACGACGACCACGCCTTTTTTCTTCCCGCTCGGAGGAGCCAGGCGGTCGAAGTTTGTTTCTGATTTCAGTTGCGGCACTTCACGATCGGCGAAAGGCTCAACCACGTCTCCGCGCTGCATGAAGTTGCACGAGCCAGGCATGATTTGCGCGACCGAGAGTTTCGGGTGAACGTCAACCACCTTGATCCGGCCCTCGTCTTCCCACATCTGGCCCATCGAGCGCATCATTCCGTCTTGCGAGGTAAACCACGGAATGCCCGTCCAGTTATCCACCGCGCGCATCACGGAGAATACATCGCCGACCTTCACTCCTTTGTCGGCACCGCGGTTGATGTAAACGTAATCTCCCTCATAGAAGCTGATCTTGTACATTGACTGTTCACCGGAGACGATCTCCGTGCCGCGGGACACAGAAGCCGTGGTCATCATCCCGGAGCAGTAGACGTCCCGATCGGTCGTCAGCGGCTGCGTCTGAGCCGCTGGCGCAGCCTGCGCTGGAGGTGCGGCCGGCGCAGAAGGTGTGGCCTGCTGCTGCCCCCAGGCGGCAACGGGCAAGAGCGCAAAAGACAGTGCTACAACCAAAGTATTCCTACGCATTTCGATCACTCCTCAGTCTCGAAGTCGCGTGGCATAGCCGCTGACAATCCGGCGAGCGGCGAATCATTCCACTCAATGTTTCGACCGTAACAAAGCGTCCAAAGAGGGTCAAGGGACTGTCTTGTTGCGTTTACCGTATCGGGTAACGCATCCTATGGAACTCAAACCTGTACGCAAGGACAGCATGGCGAAGGCGCTTATCTTCGGGAAGGGTCGTGTCTGCGGAGTTGTCGCCGCGCGCACGGCAGGCCAGGCACTGCGCCAAATCCAGCGCGCTTTGCGCTACACGAAAACGATTGAGCTGCGTCTCGACTGGCTCGCGAACGCACGCGAAACAGCAAAATTTCTCACGCAACTGAAAAAAGGGGGAATTTCGCGCCGCGCCACGCTCCTTGCCACGTGTCGCCGCCGCGAAGCAGGCGGAAAATTCTCGGGCACAGTCGTTGAGCAGCTTTCGTTGCTGCGTTTCGCGATCAATGCCGGTTGCCGGTGGGTTGATTTGGAAATTGAAACCGCGGCGGGGCTGCCGCCCTTTACTCTCGGTCTGTATACCGCACAAGCGAAGCGCATTGTTTCGCATCACGATTTTCGCGAGACGCCGAGCGCGGCGCGCCTGGCCCGTCTAGGGTGCGAACTTGATGATATGTGCGGGACCCTCGGCTTCGACGCAATCAAGATCGCCACGCGATGCGATTCACTTGCCAACAGCTTGCGCGTTCTCGACCTCGCGCGACAATCCAAAGATCGGAACGTCATCGCCGTTCCCATGGGCGAAGTGGTCACGCCGGCGCGCGTGCTTGCGCCGCGCTTCGGCAGCGTTCTTTCTTACGCCCCGGTCGAAGGAGCGACAGCGCCGGGCCAAATTCCGCTCGCTGAATTACACGAACTTTATCGCGGCAGCGATGTGAGCTCGCGCACGCGCGTGTATGCCGTCATCGGCGATCCCATCGTGCATTCGCTTTCTCCCGTGCTGCAGAATGCCGCGTTCCGCGCGCGCAAAATGGACGCGATTTATCTTCCATTCCGCGTCACAGACTTGAAGGATTTCCTCGGTGCCATTGAACCGCTCGGCATCGCCGGTTTCAGCATCACCCTGCCGCACAAGGAACGGATTCTGCGCCACCTGGATGATTGCGATCCGCTGGCAGCGGCAATCGGCGCGGTCAATACGGTTGTTGTTCGCGGGGGAGGAAAGCTATTCGGCTACAATACAGATTACGTTGGCGTGCTTCGCGCCATCGAACAGCGAATGCCTATCGCGGGCAGCCGCGTTCTGGTCGTTGGAGCCGGCGGTGCGGCGCGTGCGATTGCCCTCGCGCTTTCGAAAGGCGGAGCGGGCGTCTCGATTTGTGCGCGGCGCGCGGAACGGGCGCGGAGACTGGCTCGCCAGGCCGGCGGCGACGCCGTCCCGCGCAAGGCGCTCAAGCGCGAATTCTTTGACGCCGTCGTGAACGCAACTCCGGTAGGAATGCATCCAAATACGCGCCAATCGCCGCTCAACGCAGGTGAACTGAATTGCCGAATCGTTTTTGATGCGATCTACCGGCCGCGGCGCACCAAGCTTTTGCAACTGGCTGCCGCGAAGGGCATCGAAACGATTTCAGGAGTCGAAATGTTCCTCGCTCAAGGCATCGCGCAGTGGGAAATTTGGAGCGGAATGCGCGCTCCGGAGGAGCTGATGCGCCGCGCGGTCTTGCAAAGGTTGGAAGCGGAGGAGCGAAAACACAAAGAATCATGATCGAACCCGGCTTCAATACATTTCGCAAACTCGCACGCAAGGGTAACTTCGTGCCGCTCTACGAGACGTTCACCGCCGATTTGCTCACGCCGGTCGCCGCGTATCTGAAGCTCGCGCGCACGGCGAGCTATTCGTGCCTGCTCGAAAGCGTCGAGGGCGGGGAGAACATCGCGCGCTACACCTTTCTCGGCGTCGATCCTGCCGAAGTGTTTCGCTCGCGCGGAAGCACCTGCATCATCGAGACGCCCGAAGGCCGCGAAACCATCCAGGGAAATCCCATCGAAATTCTGCGCCGCCGAATGAAACGCTACCGGCCGGTGCGCATTGCGGGCCTTCCGCCGCTGGTCGGCGGCGCGATCGGGTATTTCGCGTACGACATGGTTCGCCTGATCGAGCGCATTCCATCGACCGGCGAAGACGAACTGAAGCTCGACGATGCCGTGCTCATGTTTTTCGACGGCCTCGTTGCGTTCGACCACGTGCGGCATCGCGTCTGGATCGTCCGCAACGTGCTCACCGACGGCCAGCGCCATCTGCGCAAAAAATACGACGTTGCCGCTGCGGAGATTTCGCGCATTCGCCGCCGGCTCGAACAGCCGCTGCCGAAAACCGCCGCGAACAGCAATCGCACGCCGCTCCACTTCACTTCCAATTTCACAAAACCGAGATACATGGCCGCCGTTTCCCGCGCCAAGGAGTACATCCGTGCCGGAGATATTTTTCAGGTCGTGCCCAGCCAGCGGTTTTCCGCGCGCACTTCAGCCGATCCGTTTGAGATTTATCGCGCGCTGCGGGTGGTGAATCCGTCGCCGTATCTTTATTTCTTGCGCCTCGGCGATGTGTCTGTGGTGGGCAGCTCGCCCGAAATGCTCCTGAAAGTCCAGGGCCGCGACGCATTCTATCGCCCCATCGCCGGGACGCTTCCTCGCGGCCGCGACGCCCACGAAGACCAAGTTCTCGAAAAGGAGCTTCGCGCCGACCCGAAAGAGTGTGCCGAACACATCATGCTCGTCGACCTTGGCCGCAACGATCTCGGCCGCGTCTGCGAGTACGGCTCGGTGAAGGTCGAGCGCCTGATGTTTGTCGAACGTTACTCGCACGTGATGCACCTCGTGTCAAGCCTTCGCGGCAAGCTGCGCGAAAAGGTGGATTGCCTCGACGCGCTCATGGCGTGCTTTCCAGCAGGCACGCTGAGCGGTGCTCCGAAAATTCGCGCGATGGAAATCATCGACGAACTCGAGCCCACGCGACGCGGCATCTACGCCGGAGCGATCTTGTATCTCGATTTTTCCGGGAATCTCGATTCCTGCATCGGCCTGCGCACTCTGGTCGCGAAGGACGGCAGAGTCCACATTCAGGCCGGCGGCGGAGTCGTCGCCGATTCCGTTCCCGCGAAGGAATATCAGGAGACGCTCAACAAAGCGCGTGCCGTGATGCTCGCCGCCGAAATCGCCCACACCGGCAAGCAGCGCGCCGGGTAGAATTCCAATTCATCTCGAAATGCTATGCGCGCGATAGAGTCCAAACGCACCGCAGCGCCTGCACGGTCATTGCTCATCATTACGGGCACGATGGGAGCCGGTAAGACTGCCGTCTTAGCGGAAGCGTCGGACATCCTCGGCCAGCGCCGCATCGCCCACGCCGCGATCGATGTCGACGCGCTGGGCGTTGGGCATCTTCCTTCATCAGCGGCCATTGACGGCGTAATGTATCGAAATCTTCGCTCCGTTTGCAGGAATTATGCTGCGCTGGGCGTGCGCCGATTCCTGCTGGCGCGCGCGATTGAGCGAGCGCCTGAGTTGAAGGCGTGCCGCGAAATCGTGCCGGCGAAAAACACGGTTGTGTGCAGGCTGACCGCAAACATCAAAACCATGGAACGAAGGATCGAGATGCGCGAGCCGGGAATGTCCCAGCGGGAGTGTGTCGCGCGCGTCGCGGTTTTGGACGACATCCTGGACCGTGTGCGGCTGGAAGACTTCACCGTCGCCAACGAGAGTCGCTCGTTGACCGACGTTGCACACGAAATGCTAGTCAAGGCGCGCTGGATTTCAAGCTGACGCCCGTGATTCTGGCTTCTGCGCTTCTAACCCACGAACCTGATAAAATGGAGGCTCGCGCGTAGACAAATGATTCTGCTGCTCGACAACTACGATTCGTTTACCTACAACCTGGCGCAGTACCTTGGCCAGCTGGGACAAAAACTCGCCGTCCGCCGCAACGACGAAATCACTCTCGACGAAATCGCGCGCATGCGCCCCGAACGCATCATTATTTCTCCCGGCCCCTGCACCCCGCGCGAAGCTGGCCTGAGCGTGCCCATCGTCGAGCGCTTCGCCGGCAAAGTTCCCATTCTCGGTGTTTGCCTCGGCCATCAAGCCATCGGCGACGCGTTCGGCGGCAAAGTCGTCCGCGCCAAAAAAATCATGCACGGCAAAACCAGCAAAATTCATCACGACCGCAAGACGATTTTTCGCGGCCTCCCGCAGGATTTCGAAGCCACGCGCTACCATTCTCTCATCGTCGAACGCCGCTCGCTCCCGCGCTGCCTGGAAATCTCCGCGGAAACCTCCGACGGCGTCATCATGGGCCTCCGCCACCGCCAATTTCCCGTCGAAGGCGTCCAGTTCCATCCCGAATCCGTCCTCACCGCCGCAGGCTTCTCCCTCCTCCGCAACTTCCTGTCCCGGTAGTTTTGAGGCTGCCCCTGGATTCCGCCCCGGGGTTGGACGCTCTGGTTGTGGTGCGAGTTCTGTTTACCGAAGCGGTTGCCCACAATGTGGACATCGTTTTTGGCCCTCCCGGGCGGGAATAAAAAACGACGGCGTGGGCTTTGAGCAGTTGTCCAAACATCGCTCTACTTCCACTCCAGCCCCGCCAAAATGTTCGCGTAAATCTCCATCCCCTTCCACAAATTCCCCACGCGCAAATTCTCGTTCGGACTGTGCTGATTATCATCGAAATTCGCAATCGGCACGCCAATCACCGGCAAACCCAAGTCCGCGAAGATGTACATCGGCACGCTGCCGCCCAGCAGCGGCAACTTCACCGCCGGCTCGCCCGCGCCTTCATCCACCGCGCGCATCAACGCCTGCGACACCGGCAAATCCATCGCCGTCCGCGTCGACGGATACCCATGGTCGTGCGTCACTTCCGCGACGCGCGCATGCTTCAGCCGCTCCGTCATCGTTGGCTCGCGGTCAACCGCGAAATACCCCTGCTTGCGAATGTGCGCGACCAGCCGGTCGAACTCCTGCTCCGGCCCCGCGTTCTTCACCAGCCGCATGTCCAGCGACGCCGTCGCTTCGTCCGGAATAATTGTCTTCGCCTGCGCGCCCGTCCACCCGCTCTCCATACCGTCAATGTTCAGCGAAGGCTCGTTCAGCAGCTCCAGCAAACTCTTCCCTCCGCCGTCCGGCGCCGCGAGTCCAAACGCGCGCAGCAACCGCGCGTCATTGTCCGGAGCCTCGGCTATCGCTTTTCGTTCCGCTGCGCCAAGCGGCACCACGTCGTCGTAAAATCCCGCCACCAGCACGCGCCCCTCTGTATCTTTCATCGACGCCAGCAGTTGCGCCAGACGCATCGCCGGATTCGGAGCCCAATTCCCGTAATGTCCGCTGTGCAGCGGATGCAGCGGCCCAAACACCGTCAGCCGCACCGAAATCACGCCGCGGTTCCCAAAGAAGACCAGCGGCCGTCCGCTCTGGTCAATCGGCCCGTCTGCGGTGATCAGCAAGTCGCCTTTGAAAAGATTTTTGTGCGCATCCACCGCCGCTTGCAGATGCGGCGAACTGTCTTCCTCCTCGCCTTCGAAAACCACCTTCAGATTCACCGCCATCGGAATGTTGTTCGCTTTCAGCGCATCCACCGCCGCGAGAATCCCAATGATGGGCGCTTTGTCGTCTCCGCTCGACCGCGCGTAAATCCGCCAACCGTCGTTGTAACTCTCCGGCTGATCCGGGAAAGGAATCAGCTTTCCCCCCGCGTCAATCGAATCGGTGCGCAGCGCGGGAACAAACGGCTTCGTGCCGACCCATTTCTCCGCATCGACCGGCTGCCCGTCGTAGTGCGCGTAAAAAAGGAGCGTGTGCTGCGCGCCCGCCGAATTCAGCTCGCCAAAAACCACAGGTCCACGGCCCTCGGCCGTCGGCAACTCCTTCACCTCAAATCCGCGCGACTTCAGCATCTGCTCGATCTGGTCGGCGTTTTTCTGGATGTTCGCTGCGTCCGAGGCCGTGTTGGGAATCGACAGCAAGTCCACAAACTCGCGCACAATCTGCGCCTCATGCGCCGCGCGATACGCGCGCACCGCCGCCACCACGTTTTTTGCGTCAGAGTTCTCCTGCGGCGTTTGTGCCGGTGCTGCCATAGCGGAAAGGAGCGCTGCCGAAAATGCCAAAAGCTTTGTGATACGGTTCATCTTGGTCGCCTCTCGCGCTAAGAATGTCATTTTGTTCCTTTCCGCCGGGCGATTAATTAAAAGCTTTCGAGAAGTCGGCCATGGATGTTACGAACGGCGGCCGGTGAAACGAAGCAGTGCAAGAGGCTTCGCTCAGGCGACGCACGCTGCCCGCCAGTACGAACTCTGTCTTCAAGCGATCCGTGCAGGGAGTGTCATCTCCATGTGAGGCGCCTTTCACTAGGATCTGTCTGGCGTTCGGAAGATACCGCAGCTCGAGCGTCGCGTAATTCGGTGGCGTCGCTGGATCATTGGTACCGGAGATCATCAGAACAGGCACGCTGCTGCGCACAGGCTGATTGAAGCTGGCGGGAACTCGCTGAACGTTCCAGATTTTACAGGCGCGCTGCTGTGCGCGAACACGAGCATCCCCCTCGAATGAGCCTGCACTGGTGCGGCGCACGGCATCCTCTGTGATAAACGGAATGTCTTCGGCGCATGTCACGGATAGGTTCAGTCCCAGGTCCAGTTCGTTCCCCAAGCCTTGTGTTACCGTCTCGATCATACGACCGAGCGGAACATAATCTCCTCGATACGCCTGCTCCATGATGAGGGGAACAAAGGCAGCCGGCTCTGCAGTATAGAGAGCCTGGCGAAGGCGGTCGGCAAAGACTTCCTTGGAAAGCAATACGTCTTCGGGCTGCTTGGTAGCTGCGTTCTCGATGCGCACCTTCACAGGGCCTGCATCGAAGCGATGTGCAACAGCGGCGAAGTGTTCTTTGAACTTGGGGAAGTGCGCTTCACATTCGGTATCCCGCTGGCAGGCTACAACCAGCTGCTCCATGGCAAGTTCCGCCCCAGCTGCGTCCTCCAACGGAATGAGCAGAAACGACGGGGGAGCCACGCCATGCAAAATTGCGCTTTCAACGTGTTCGGGATGCTGGCGCAGATAGACGAGAAAGAAAAATGTGCCGTAGGAGTCGCCATCGAGCACAATTTTCGGATACCCAAGCGCGGCGCGGATGTCATCGAGGTCGTCGGCGCTGATGCTTGAAGTATAGAGACTGAGATTCGCGTTTGCCGCAAGCCGCTCGCGGCATGCCCTGAGCAACGCGTCGGGCCAAGTCTGCAAGAAGTAGTATTCCGGATGAGCCGGCGGGGAAAGGTCACAATGCTGCGCATTGGGTCCGCCGACTCCGCGATTGTTTGCGAGCACAATGTCGTAGTGCCCGTGCAGATTCATCAATTCCTTCGCGGCAGAGCCATCAGCAATGTCGCCCGCAGCGTCGACCGCGCCTCCCCCGGGACCGCCGGGATTCCAAAAGATCGCCCGATGCGTCGGGCGCTCACTGGGTATCACCACCAGGGGAATGGCGACAGTTCGCCCGGATGCCGAGGCGCGGTTTTCATACACCACAAATGTTCCGCAACGCGCGGTCACTTTCTTCGAGCCTACCGTGCAGCTGGTCAAGTTGAGTCCGAGCTGCGGCGTTGAGGGTACCGCAGCAAACACGGCCAGCGATGCCATGCATACAGCCGGCAGTGCAAAACACAACGCCTCGCGCTTCATCGTCGCCGCTCCCGCCGCGATGCTACCATGCACCGTGATTGTTCGGCGCCTTTGGTGCTATGATTCCGCCGATATTCCCCTACGATCCGGCGCGCAGGCGCCTTTCAATCAGGAGTGCTCCCCATGGCCGGCAGGCGCCTCTTTGAAAATCTTCTGCAGGATCTGAAATACGCCGTCCGCATGTTGCTGCGGACGCCCGGCTTTGCCACACCGCGATTGTTGCGTTGGCCCTCGGGATCGGCGCCAATACCGCCATCTTCACTGTTGTGAACAAAGTGCTTCTCGCACCGCTTTCTTTCCCCGGTCCGGGCCGTTTGGTCATGCTCGGTGGTCACACCCCCAACGGCAACTTCTACGGCACTTCCGTTCCCCGCTTCAACGTGTGGAACCAGCAGACTCAGGCCTTCGACGCCGTCGCCGCCTATAACCAGGGTGGCCCGGGCGTCAATCTCACCGGCGGCGACCGCCCTGAGCAATTGCATGGCGTCAGCGCCTCCGCTGGATACTTCGCCGTGTTTGGCGTGCCTATGCAAATGGGCCGACCCTTCACGGTCGAAGAAGACCGCCCGGGCGGCCCCAAGCTCGCGGTCATCTCTTATGGCCTATGGCGCAGCCATTTCGGCTCGGACCCAGAGATCGTCGGAAAAACCATAGACATCGGCGGCGATCCCTATACGGTCACTGGCGTAATTGGCCCATCGTTTCACTTCATGGTTCTTCGAACCACGACGAACCATGAAAACAGCCGTCAAACGGCTGCTGAAAGAAAACGAGTTAAGGCTGTTTTCTAAGGAATGATTGCGCCCGTGGTCGCCGTGCTACCGCCGTCGACGAGACCACCAAATCCCTGCGAGCAATGCAAAACACAACGCGTTGCGCTGTATCGTCCTCGCTCCCGCCGCTGCGTCTGAATCGTAACTGGTCGCCAATGCCCATCGCATGATTCTTCAAGCCGACATCGTCATTTCTGCTAGAATCCCCGCATTCATCAGTTTCCCTCAACTTTATGGATGCATTAGCGATCATCCTGGCAATCGGCGCTCTAATTGTTGCGATCATCGCTCTCGAGCGTTCCAAGGATAGTCTTCGACAATTCAAATCCCTCGAAAGTCAATTTGCTGCGCTGCGAGAGGAATTGCGTCACCTCACCGAGCGAATCTACGGTCTGGAGAAGCGCGATACTGTCCAATCGCCAAAGGAAGTCGTCAACGAAACGGCTGGCGAGGGCATGCGGCCCTCGCCAGCGCCGTCGCAAACGAAAGTCCCAGTTCCGCTGGCCGGCTCGTCATGGCCCGCCTCGCGGCCTTTGAGTGAACCCATTCCGAGCAGTTTTCCAACACGTCGTCCGGCGGAACCCGTTTCGTCGCAGTCAAAGCCGCAGCCCCTACCAGTCGGCTCCTCGGCCCCAACGCCGAAAGCGCCGCAGCCGGAGCGCCACCGTTTAGCCGAAATGGAAGAACGGCTCGGCACAAATTGGCTGAACAAGATCGGCACGGCAGCCTTCGTTATCGGCGTCGCGCTCTTGCTGAATTACTCGATGCACTATCTCGGACCCGCTGGAAAGATTGGTCTGGGGTACGCGCTGAGCGCCGTTCTATTGGCTATCGGAGTCTTTGCCGAACGCAAAGAACGGTATCGCATCGCCGGTCGCGCCGTCTTGGGCGGCGGATGGGCTCTCGTTTATTTCACCACCTATGCGATGCACAATATTGCCGCTGTCCGCATCGTTCGTAACCCAGGCTTGGGGTTTGCCCTGCTGTTCATTGTCGCCGCGGCGATGGTCGCGCATTCATTGCTGTACAACTCCGAAGTGACGACCGGCTTTGCCTACCTGTTGGCTTTTGTGAGCGTCGGGGTCAGTCACATTCCTATTGGTGCGCTTGCTGCTGCCGTTCTTCTCGCTGCCTCGCTGGCGGTGGTATTGCGCGTTCGCCATTGGTACGTCATCGAGCCGTTCGCCATTGTCGCCACCTACGTGCTTCATTGGATGTGGCTCAACCAAATCTATACGGAGATCGGAGGCCACAGACCGTTTCCACAGTTCGCGGCCAGCTTGGCGCTCTTGACTGGTTATTGGCTGGTCTATCTGGCCTCTTATTTTCTGCGGGGCGCCAACAATCGTACGGAGACGCAGTTGCTGACCGCCTCTTTTCTGCTGAATGCCGCGGGTTATTTTCTCGTTCTGCACGAACAGGCGTTCCATCCAGCATGGCGATTCTGGTTCCTCCTTGGCGCCGGTGCTGTTTATCTGTGCATTTCCGCATTTTCGAAAAGAACCAATCGCCGCTTGAGCTTCATCCTGGCGAGCACTCTCGGCGTGGCGCTGATGCTCGCAGCCGTCCCGTATCGGTATTCCGGTGGAAGCCAGGAAATTCTTTGGCTCATCGAGATCGAAGCGTTCCTCATCGCTGGCTGGCGCCTACCGGATGGTCACTTACGTAGACTGGCCTGGGCGGGATCGGGCGTGCTTGGAGGCTACGTAGCCGCTCATGATTTGATTCCCAGATTCCTCACATGGCAGGCGCCCAATCCCAAGGTCGCATGGTTACTGGTTGCCCTCGCTGCGGCGTTCTATGTCAATTCGAGGCTCCCTGCCCGCAAGGAAGTGGACGACTCTACGGAGACCGACAAAATTGCGCTGGCCGTTTCTCCGGCGATTGCGACTGGCTTCGCTCTGGCCGCCGCGTGGATTGGATTGTGGCTGTTCTGGCCAGCTGTCGTGTGGACGTTGCTCGCTGTTGCGCTGATGGAAGTGGGGAGGTATTCCGAAGATCGCGTTTTGCGCCTCTGCGGCCACGTTTCGGCTGTTTTTGCGGTGTTGCGCTTGCTCTCAATCAATCTGTTTGAGGTGGGCTTCTGGCACAACATCAATCTCCGCTTGCTCACTGTTGCACTGTCTTGCGCTCTTTTTTACCTCTCGGCACTGCGTATGGAGTATTTATCTGCGGGCGCCGAAAACTCTACTCAGGACACGATTCTCAGGTGGTGGCTGCGTTGCGGAGGTATTTCCGGGGTTTACACCGCAGTCGCAACGCTGTTGATGGCAATCCTCCTGTGGGATGAGATAACGAATGCTGCCGTGGCTCTCGCCTGGGGATTGTTGGGGCTGGCGCTATTCGAAGCGTCGAGGTCGCTGCGTCCGATTTCGCTCCGCATACAGGCTTACCTTATTTTGACGGCGAGCTTTGCCCGACTATTCATCGCGGATTTGAATTCAAGCGCGTATTGGGGACCTATTCCGACGCCTGTTGTGACTGTCGGCCTTCTTGCCGCCATCTACTATTACATTGCGGTTGGCGGTTCGGAGTTTCCTCGCATTCGAATAACGCTGCTGTGGTTTGGAACGATTTCCCTCGTCGCCCTTCTTCGGTTTGAACTGCTTTCCGAATGGGTTGCCGTTGGCTGGACGGCGCTCGCGGTTGCGCTTTACATCCTTGGAAGGTGGCTGAAGTCCGCGACACTCTCCGATCAGTGCTATGCAATCACTATCCTGGCAGGCGTCCGCTGCGCGTTCGATAATTTTTATGAGACGGAGCGTTGGCACTTTACGACGATTCGAATCGCAACCGTAGTCGCAGCCGCAGTCTTGATGTATGGCTTGTTTGTGGCGGCGCAGTTCTCGAAAACAGGGAAGAGAGGAAACCTCTCAGCGGAGGGCTCCCGCAGAACAGGATGGGTCCGATGGCTGCTGATCTGGGACGCGGTCGCGAATTACCCGCGGCGCCTGTTTTTTCTCGTTCCAACCATCCTGGTTACCGTACTCATTAGCCTCGAAGTGCGCAGAGGTTTTCTCACCGCCTCATGGGGTTTGGAAGCGCTCCTCATATTTCTGATCGTGCTGAAGATGGATGAGAGACTTTATCGCTGGTTCAGTTTGCTGCTATTTCTCCTGTGCGTGGGCCGTGTTCTCACGGTAGACGTCTGGAATTTGGACGCTCTTGGCAGAATCGTTTCGTTTCTGGGTTTGGGCGCCGCACTGCTGGCCGTGAGTTTCCTCTACGCTCGGCACCGCGAGCTGTTGCGAAGGGTCCTGTGAAGAGCCGGCTGATTGCGATGGCGTGGTTTGCGGCCGGAGCTGTCTCTGTTTTCATCCTTCAGCGTCAGAAGGTTGTTGTTGCCATCACGCCGCGCCCGTTGCTCTATCTGGTCGCCGACACCCAGCAGGAAGCTGAGCGCATTCCTCTTGGGCTCACTCGAGTCAGCGGCTCCGAGGAGATCGAAGCGGGCGACACGGTCTCCCGGCAGTATGGATTGACGTCACGGCGAAGTTCGGATCCAGACAAGGAATTCGCAAATTTCGAAAATTCGCAGTCACGAAAATCGTCAAAAACGCCCTTTGTGAATGAACTGGCGAACCAGGCCCATTTCGGCCGCTTCGCCTGTGGAAAAAAGACAATTTAATGAAATGGCCTGTTCTCGTACGGCCCGTTCCTTCCTCGCGTTTCTTCGCCTTTTACTTGCTCGTTGACTTTCCCCTTCCGCATCGCTACATTACTGCCGCACGCAGCATGAAAGGCAGTCGCCCTATGAGAATCATCAAGCCTCTCCTTTAAGTCTCGGCCGGAAGCGCAACCGCTTTCGCGCTCCGGCGCTCTGTTCTGTTTCCCGATTCGTTTCTCAACTCGATTTTGGCGAATTCTTTTTTCGCTTCAATTTTTCCGGCGCGGGGAAAACCGCCGGGTAGCAGAAAACTTTGCAGCGAGTGCGTGGCGTGATGAAAGCATGGTGCGAAAACAGCGGAGCGATCTCACATGAGCAACTTTGCTCTGGAAGTTGAAAATCTGGCGAAAGTTTACGAACGCCACGGACAGAAACCAGTGCGGGCCGTGGACGGGATTTCTTTTTCCGTTCCGCGCGGAGAAATTTTCGGATTGCTGGGCCCCAACGGCGCGGGAAAAACGACGCTGCTGAAAGTGCTAACCACGTTGCTGCGTCCGACGAGCGGCAGCGCGCGCATCGAGGGATTCGACGTGATCGCAAGGCCGCTCGAAGTGCGCAAGCGCATTTCCATGGTCCTGCAGGAAACCGCCGCGGAGTTGTTTTTGAGCGTGCGCGACAATTTGCTCACGTTCGCGCGGTTTCACGGCTTGGATTCCAAGACTGCGCGCACGCGAGCGGACCGGGTAATGGACAAATTCCAGATCGCTTCGTACGCGGAGCAAAAAGTACAGGACCTGAGCGGCGGCTCGCGGCGGCGCGTGCAAGTCGCCAAAATGTTCATGGTCGAAACGCCGGTGATTTTTCTGGACGAATTTTCGACGGGCATGGATCCGATTTTGAAGCGCGCGGTGATGGGATATTTGAGGGAGGAATCGGCGAAGGGGCGCACCATTGTGCTGACGACGCAAATTCTGAGCGAGGCGGAAGAGTTGTGCGACGACATTTTGATCATGAATCGCGGCAGGCAGGTCGCGCGCGGCGATTTGAACGCGCTGAAATTGCTTTCGGCGGGCGTGTATGAGATTTCGCTGACGTTCGCGGAATTGCCCGACGCGATTGCGGAAAACGTGGCGGCGCTGAGGCCGCTGCGTTCGCACATTGACGGAAACACCGTCGAGATTTCGCTGAAGGTGGAAGAAGCGAAAGTGCTCGACATCGTGAGCGATCTTTCGAAAAAGGGCCGCGCACTGCGCGTCGAAGTGAGCGGCGCGAGCCTGGAAGATATTTTCGTCGAATTGACCAAGGAAGAATGAAAATGCACGCGTCAACGCGAGCGCTTGAGGAGCGGCACGTGGCGCGGGCTACCTTTGCGCGGGTGAATCGCGCAACGGGAAGAACTGCACAAGGGACTTTATTGGAGTGAGAACGATTCGGCTCCGGTCGAACTTGTTGTCAGTCCGGCAAGGTGTGAATTGACAAGCGCGTTGCGCCCGAGAAAGAGAAAGAAAGGCACAATAGCATTTGGAAGCGGGGCTCGGGTTCGGTGGAAACGTTTTGTCGGCCTGGCCAATTGTCAACTGATCGGAAGCTTGGGCGGACGAGCCGCGCGAAAGGAGGAGAAGCTTAGCAGAGGTTATTTGCGGGAGTGAATCGCTCCGCCGGTGGGCCGAGGATTGTTCCGCCGCTTTATCTTCGAGCGCAGTGATTCCGTTCGAGGGAATCGACAATTTACGGGAGTGCTGGTTTGAAGAACAGGCCGAAGATCGTAAGAATTTCCGAACAGATGAAGGAGTGGTCCAGTCTGCTTGGCCAGGAGCTGAAGAAGTGGCCCGGGGTCACGTCGCGAAACATGTTTGGCATGATGGTTTTCTACCGCAAGGGAGCCATTTTTGCGGCGCTGCCTAGAACAAGGTCGTTCGAAACGCCGAACGCGGTGGCGTTCAAGCTGCATCGAACGAGCGCGAAAACGATTGGGCGATTGCGTGCAGATCCATTGATCGGGCTGCACAGCAAGGGCGAACGAGGCTGGATTACTTTTGAGATTCAGGATTCCGGTGATCTGGACCAAGCCTTGGGATGGTTTCTGCAGGCGCACGAATCGTGTGGAGGACGGTCAAAGCGCGAATGACGTGTCGAGTCGTGTCGTCGCACATTGACTACGTTGCGCGGATGAAGCGCGCAAAAGGAAGACCAACATAAAACAGTCTTAAGGAAAAAGAAGCCGCAACTTTCTTGGTGCGTTCGAATTTTGGCAATGTAGGTGACGAAGGAGGCGTGAAAAAATGGGTCCGCTGGCGGCGGTGGTTTATCGCGAGAGCAAAATTCGTTCGACGAACGTGACGTTCATGTTCTGGGACTTGTTCTACCCGCTGTTTTATTTGCTGGTGTTCGGCGTGGGCGTGAATGCGGCGCTCGGTTCGCCGGCGCTCGGCGCGAACGTGAATTACGATTCGTTTTTTCTGGCGGGCGTGCTGGGCATGGCGAGCTTTGGAATCGCGTCGAACAGCTCGTGGTCGTTTTTTCTGGACCGCGACAACGGAATTTTCTACGAGATGCTGACCTATCCGATGCGGCGTTCGGAATATCTGCTGGGAAAAGTGCTGTTCAACGTGTGCATCGGGATCGTGCAGGCGGCGATCGCGATTGCCATTGGATGCCTGTTGCTGAAAATTCATTTGCAGTGGAGGCTCTTGCCGCTGCTCGCGGTGACGGTGATTGGCGGAACGGCAGGATGGTTTTTCTTCTATTCGATTTTTGCGCTGCGCATACGGAGGAACGATTTGTTCAACAGCGTGACGTCCGTTTTTTATTTCGTGTTTTTGTTCGCCAGCTCGATGTTTTATCCGCTGGACCCGCTGCCGAAGTGGTTTCGCGTGACAGCGCTCGCGAATCCCATCACGTGGGAAGTGGACCTGTTCCGCTACAGCTCGATTGGACTGGGCGTGCGGAGACAACTGGTATTCGAAGCGCTCGGATTTGTCCTTTTCGCGCTCGCAAGCTTTGCGTACGCGGTGCGCAGTTTGCGCGACCAGGGATGAAATGAGCATGATGAGTTGACCATGAACCGAGCGAAGCATGGCGTGCGCAGGCTGGGATCCTTGACGTGAATGATACTTATCAGGTGGGCGCTTGCTTCTGCGATCGCCGGAAGCGTAGCTGTTCCCGGAGTTAAACTGATCTGCAGAACAGCGAAAGAAAGATCCCAACAGCATTTTATTCTGTTCAAAACAAACGCGCCGATAAAGGCGATCGGCTCGTACAAAGACAGAGATTCCACCCTGCACGCGGGGCCTCGCAGGATGGGGCATCCGCAAAAACGCAAATGAAAAAGCAGATTCCTCGACGGATGTTCGTCGCATCTTCACTCGGAATGACAATGCCACGCTAGCGGCGATTGTGATCAAGAGGCGGAGAGGTCGCGGGCTCGTCCGAAGCGGACGAGGGAGCCGAGTGTTTCGCCGGCAAAGTTCAGGCAGAAGCAGGGCCGCCGGGCGCCTGAGTAAAACGAACCAAGGAATCCAACTTTTCGCGGGCGGCGCCGGAGTCGATGGAATCGGCGGCGAGATTGACGCCGTCGCGGAAATTTCCGGCGCGGCCAGCGGCGACGAGCGCGGCGGACGCGTTGGCGAGAACGATTTCGCGGTGCGCTGTGTGTTCGCGGTAGAGAAGCGAGCGGCCGAGAATTTTGTGAATGATTTCGGCGTTGTGTTTAGCGTCGCCGCCTGCGTAGGCGTTCGCCGGCGCGCGGTGCAGGCCGAAATCCTCGGGAGAGAGTTTGTAGGAGCGAATGGCGCCGCCGCCGAGTTCGGCGACGTGCGTTTCGGCGCTGAGAGAAATTTCGTCGAGGCCGTCGGCGCCGTGGACGACGAATGCGCGTTTGACTCCGAGTTGCGCGAGGGCGCGGGCGAGAAGTTCGATGTGCTGCGGCGCGGAGACGCCGACAACTTGTGCAGTGGCTCCGGCGGGATTGGTGAGCGGGCCAAGAAGATTGAAAACCGTGCGAACGCCAAGAGCGCGCCGCGCGGGCATCGCATGTTTCATCGCCGTGTGAAGCGCGGGCGCGAAAAGAAAACCGATGCCAATCTGTTCGATGGCCTGGCGAACGCGCTCAGGCGACTGGTCGATGACGACGCCAAGCTGTTCGAGCACGTCGGCGGCGCCAGTGCACGAACTTGCGGAGCGATTGCCGTGTTTGGCGACGCGCACGCCCGCGCCCGCGACGACGAAAGCCGTGGCGGTGGAAATGTTGAAAGTGTCGCAGCTGTCGCCGCCGGTGCCGCAAGTGTCGACGAGCATTTCGTCGGCGTGCCCGTGGCCATCGGGGAAAATGCTTACGGCGTGGCGGCGCATGGCCGTGGCAAAGCCGACGAGTTCGTCGACGGTTTCACCTTTCATGCGGAGACCAATGAGGAGCGCGGCGATGAGCGCGTCACCGGCGTTGCCGGAGAGGATTTGCTCCATGCAGGCTTCGGCCTCGGAGCGAGAGAGGTTCTCTCGGGCGATGAGCTTTTTGAGGGCGTCGGGAATCATTCTTGGGACCAATGTCCCCGTAGCTCATATCTGACGGTTGTCTTGAGCATATGCATGATTGCCGCCGGCCAATTTGCCTCGGGATCACTCAACGCAGCGTAGACTTGCTGACGTTCAGCGTCGGCTTCCATGCGAGGCCGAATCACTGTTTCTTCGGTTCTCTCAGCCTCAGCAAGTGATTTCGCATAAGCGTTGCGATCTTTCGTGGCTCGAGCATAAGCCAAGGCCGCGCAGCGTGAATTTACCAGATCGAATCTTTCCATTAGCGAGCGAACCGCATTTCGCGCGTCGTTGTCTTCAGCCATAACGCACTGGCTCCTTTCGCCTGTATCCGTCTGGTTGAGGTTCCGGCTGCCTTGATACGTTCCGCGGATCCGAAGTAAACTGGCTAGCTTTTGCGAGGAATAATTCTAGCACTATTGGAAGGCGAATGAAGATACACGAGTATCAGGCAAAGAGGATTCTGGCGCAGTTTGGCGTGCCGACTCCGCGGGGCGAAGTGGTGTTCAAAAAAGAGGAGGCGAAGGCCGCGGCGGAGAAAATCGGGACGCCGGTCGTGGTGGTGAAGGCGCAGATCCACGCGGGCGGGCGCGGAAAAGGCGGAGGAGTAAAGCTGGCGCGTTCGGCGGAGCAGGCGAGCGAGCTGGCGGGGCAAATTCTGGGAATGCAGCTGGTGACTCCGCAGACGGGTGCGGAAGGAAGAATTGTCCGGCGTCTGCTGATCGAGCAGGGGCTCGACATCAAGCGCGAATTGTATTTGAGCATTCTGGTGGACCGCGCGGCGGAAGCGCCGGTGATTCTGGCAAGCGCGAGCGGCGGAATGGAAATTGAAGAAGTAGCGAAGGAGCATCCGGAAGCGATTCTGCGCGAAGTGATTTCTCCGGCGGCGGGCTTGCAGGGCTATCAAGTGCGGAAAATTGTTTTCGGATTGGGATTACCGGCGGAAATGATGAAGGTGGCGGAGCCGTTTTTTCAGGCGCTGTATCGCGCGTTTCTGGCGACGGACGCGTCGCTGTTGGAGATCAATCCGCTGGTGGTGACGGGAGACGGGAAGCTGGTCGCGCTCGATGCAAAGATGAATTTCGACGACAACGCGCTGGGGCGGCATCCGGAAATTGCGGAGATGCGCGATTTGGACGAAGAGACGCCGCTCGAAGTGGAAGCGTCGAAATACAAGCTGAATTACATCCAGCTCGACGGCAACGTGGCATGCATGGTGAATGGCGCGGGGCTGGCGATGGCGACGATGGACATTATTAAATTGGCGGGCGGGAATCCGGCGAACTTTTTGGATGTGGGCGGGGGAGCGTCGGCGGAGCAGGTGAAAAACGCGTTCAAGATTCTGCTGGGCGATCCGAACGTGCAGGCGGTGTTCATCAATATTTTCGGTGGGATTTTGCGATGCGATGTGCTGGCGACGGGAGTTGTGAACGCGGCGCACGAGTTGAAGATCAAAGTACCGGTGGTGGTGAGGATGGAAGGGACGAACGTCGAGAAAGGAAAAGAAATTTTGCAGAACTCGGGGCTGAATTTCACGGTGGCGGCGGGAATGAAAGACGGCGCGGAGAAAGCAGTGGCGCTGGCGGGAGGCGCGCGATGAGCGTTCTGGTGAATGAGCAGACGCGCGTCGTGGTGCAGGGGATGACGGGTCGCGAGGGCGGGTTCCACGCTGAGCAGATGATCGCGTACGGGACGAAAGTTGTGGCGGGTGTGACGCCGGGAAAAGGCGGGACGAAGCATCTGAACCTGCCGGTGTTCAACACCGTGGCGGAAGCGGTGCGCGAGGCGGGCGTGAATGCATCGGTGATTTTTGTGCCGCCGCCGTTTGCCGCCGACGCAGTACTGGAGGCGGTTGATGCGAAACTGCCTCTGGTGGTGTGCATCACCGAGGGCATTCCGACGCTGGATGTGGTGAAGGTGGCGGCGGTGCTGCGAGCGTCGAAGACGCGGCTGATTGGGCCGAATTGTCCGGGGCTGATTTCGCCGGGAAAATGCAAAGTCGGAATTATGCCGGGACATATTCACAAGCAGGGAAATGTCGGACTGGTGAGCCGCAGCGGGACGTTGACCTACGAAGCCGTGGACCAACTGACGCGGCTGGGAATCGGGCAATCGACGTGCATCGGGATTGGCGGGGATCCGATTATTGGAACGAGCTTCCTGGATGCGATCAAAATGTTCAACGAAGACGCCGAGACGAACGCGATTGTGATGATCGGCGAAATTGGAGGGAACGCCGAGGAAGTTGCGGCGGAGTACATCAAGACGGACGTGAAAAAGCCGGTGGTGGGTTTTATTGCCGGGCAGACGGCGCCTCCGGGGCGGCGCATGGGGCACGCGGGAGCGATCATCAGCGGAGGGCAGGGAACGGCGAAGACGAAATACGCGGCGATGCGGGCGGCGGGGATTCATACGGTGCAGAGTCCGGCGGAGATTGGACACACGATGGCGGCGGTGTTGGGGAGAGCAGCGGCGAAGTAAGAGGCAAGGAGGAAGGACGAGGGATCTGTCGCGACAGCCGTCGTCACAGTCGTATAGGCGCGATGCTTTCTAGGTTTGGAGAAACTGGCAGAACCGACCGCGATAACTAGAGGTAAGAGCCGTTCCTTGCTTCATTGGGTCCTTACCTCTTTGCTTCGCAAAAAAGGAGAGAATCTTGGCGATCGAGAGAACGCTGGCGATTATCAAGCCGGATGCGGTGGGACGAGGATTGACGGGAGACATTCTGAAGCATATCCATGAAGCGAAGTTCAAGATTGCGGCGATCAAGTCGCTGCGGCTGACGAAAAGCGAGGCGGAAGGTTTCTACGCGGTGCACCGCGAGCGGCCGTTCTTCAAGGATTTGACGGAGTTCATGAGTTCGGGAAAAGTCGTGGTGATCGCGCTCGAAGCGGAGGGCGCAATTGGGCGATGGCGGGAGACGATGGGCGCGACCGATCCGGCGAAGGCAGCGGCGGGGACGATCCGGAAGACGTTTGGGACGAGCATCCAGAATAATTGCACGCATGGGTCGGATGCGACGGATACCGCGCAGTTTGAACTGGGATATTTCTTCTCGGGGATGGAGTTGGTTTAGACGCTGTGGCGTCTGAGCGATTGCAGCGATGAATCTAACTCGAATTGCGCGCGGCTTGCTGATGGCGGTGGCCATCGCAATGGGGACGCTTGTGTACGGATCGGCGGCAAGGGCGCAGGGGGCCGCACAGACGGTGGATGGGCGGATTGTGGCGGTGAATCAGAAGGCGCCGGATTTTCCGCCGTCCGGGTTCAAAGCTACGGGAATCACGTGGATTAATTCGAAGCCGCTGACACGGGCGGATTTGCACGGAAAAGTAGTGATGATCGATTTTTGGGAATACACGTGCATCAATTGCATCCGCACGTTTCCGCAGAACAAGGAATGGTACGCGCGGTATCAGAAATACGGATTCGAGATTATCGGCGTGCACGATCCGGAGTTTCAGGTGGCGTATGACGTCGCGAACGTGGAGGCGGCGGTGAAGCGGTACGCTCTGCCGTACCCGATTGTGGTGGACGACTATTTCAAGATCTGGGGCGCTTACAAGAACGACGTGTGGCCGAACCGGTTTTTGATCGATGCGAACGGGAACGTGAGGTACGAGCTCGAAGGTGAAGGCGACGATCACAATTTCGAAGTGCTGATCCGGCAACTGCTGGATGAAGCGCATCCGGGACTTGTGTTCCCTGCGGATTACACGCTCGCCCCAGATGAGAATACGTACGCGCAGGCGTGTGGGGGTTCGCCGACAGATGAAATGTACGTCGGTAAATGGGGTGATCGCGGAATTTTGGAGAATCCTGATCCGTATCATCCTGGCGTAACGGTGAACTACAAACTTCCGGACAAAGTGGATGACGGGCGCGCGGTGATCTCTGGAAAGTGGCAAACAGATCCGAACGGAATGATATTCGAAGGCAAGGCGCAGGCGCCGGAGCGGAATGCCTCGCGGCTGGAAATGAAATATCACGCCACGCAGGTTTATGCGGTTATGAATGTCGCCCAGGGAAAGCCGCAGCGGCTATACATTTTTCAAGACGGAAACGATCTGACGAACGACGACAAAGGCGCAGACGTGAAGACCGATGCGAACGGGCATTCGTACATCGACGTGGACAGTTCGCGAATGTATTACCTCGCGGCAAACAGGCAGTTTGGGAGCCACACGCTGGAGTTGATTCCGACCGCGCCGGGAATTGAAGTGGATTCGTTTACGTTCGGCAATAGCTGCCAGACGAATTTCCCCCACGTGTAGAAAACAAAATCGACAGCGGAAGCAGATTCCTCGTCGTCCCGCGCTGGAAGACGCTCGGGACTGGCTCGGAACGGCAGCAAAGGGAGTAGAATCGGCGCGGGAGCGAACGATGGAGCCGGCGCGCGAACTCGGCAAGGGCCTGCTGATTCTGGGGCTGGTGATTGCGGCGGTGGGAATTTTTCTACTGGCCGGGCCGCGGCTTCCGTTCCGTTTGGGACGATTGCCAGGAGATATTTCGTATCACGGACGGCACACGGCTTTTTATTTTCCGATTGTGACATGCATTGTGCTGAGCGTGGTGCTGACGGTGGTTTTGTGGATTGTGGGATCGATACGGCGGTAAGAATTGCCGGAAAACTTTGACTGGGTGAGGCATGACGCAATTTTCGCTGAATCTGATGCCTGAAAAACACGTCTGGCGGGTGAGCGAGCTGACGCAGCGGCTGTGCGATTTGCTGGAAACGGAATTTCCGGACGTTTGGGTGGAGGGGGAAATTTCGAATTTTCGCGCGGCGCAGTCGGGGCATTTGTATTTCACATTGAAGGATGAGAAATCGCAGATTCGCTGCGTCTGCTTTCGCGATCAGGTGCGCGGGCTTCGATTTCAGCCCGAGGGCGGGTTGAAAGTGACCGTGCGCGGCGGCGTCAGCGTGTATGAAGCGCGCGGCGAGTATCAAATCTATGTTTCGCACATCGAGCCGGTGGGGTTGGGCGCGCTGCAGCTGGCGTTCGAGCAATTGAAGAAGAGGCTCGAAGAAGAAGGATTGTTCGATGCGGAACGAAAGAAGCCGCTGCCCGCGTTGCCGCGGCGAATCGGGATTGTTTCTTCGCCGCAGGGCGCGGCGATTCGCGACATTGTGCGCGTGTTGCGGCGGCGGTTTCCGAACCTGCACGTGACGCTGTTTCCGGTGAAGGTGCAAGGCGAAGGCGCGGCGGAAGAAATTGTGCGGGCCATCCGGCATTTCAATCGCGCGGAGATGGTGGACGTGATGATTGTGGCGCGCGGCGGCGGGTCGCTCGAAGATTTGTGGGCGTTCAACGAAGAAATTGTGGCGCGGGCAATTGCGGCGTCGGAGATTCCGATTCTCACGGGCATCGGGCATGAGACGGACACGACGATCGCGGATTTTGCCGCGGATTTGCGCGCGCCGACGCCTTCGGCAGCTGCGGAGATCGTGGTTCGGACACGCGCGGAATTCGAAAAACACATTGCCGATTGCACGCGCGAGCTGGTGCAGCACATGCGGTACTTTTTTTCGGAGCGGCGGCATGCGGTGCGGGATTTGACAGGGCATCGCGCGTTCCGGAGGCCGGGAGAAATTGTCCGGCGGCGAAGGCAGCGCGTAGATGAGCTGAACGCTTCTCTGGCGAAGGACTTAAACCGGCAAATTGAAGACGTGCGGCGACGCGTGAACATTTCGAGCACGCGAATGGCGTCATTTGATTTGGGCGGGCGCGTGAGGATGCTGCGGCTGCGCGTCGAGCGGCGCCATGGCGAATTGGGCGCGGCCCTGGATCGCGCGGTGGTGCGGCAGCGCCGGAGATATGCGTTGATGCAGGTGAAGCTGGCGTCGCTCGATTTGCGCGCGCGCATAAGCGTGTTGCGGCGCAGGCTGGACCGGCGCACGAACGACTTTGCGGCGCACGCGCTGCGGTACTTGACGGTGACGCGGCGAAAACTGGAAGCGGCGACAGTGCGTTTCGAAGAGCGCAGTCCGTTGCAGCTGCTCGAGCGCGGGTACGCGATTGCGTACGACGCAAGCGGGAAAGTGCTGCGCTCAACAGAGCAAGTGGCGGAAGGGGATGCGATTCGCGTGCGATTGGCGCGAGGAGGCATTGACGCGAAGGTGCAGCGCAAGGACCGTTCCTAAATCCGGGTTAACGATATATTTCGCGACGATGTCCTGCGTCCAAGATCGTGACGGATCGAACAGAATCGTCGATCTCGTAAATGATCCGATAATTGCCAACGGGGATTCGCCAGCCATTCCGATCCGCAAGCTTCAGACAATTTGCTGGACGAGGACTCTGCCAATTTCGTTACGGCATTCTTCGCTTTTCGTATTCCTTGACGGTGAGCTCGATGCGGATCGTTCCGTCTTTTCTCTTTGCGTGAAATCTGGCTTGGCCACGGGCCAATACTCTCTCAACCGGCTACGCGGTGGGCGTGTGTGACGAAAACGGCCTATTCTTCGTCGGCGGAGCCGGCGGCGACTTTGAGGACGGCGAGGAAGGCTTCTTGCGGGATGTCGACGCGGCCGACGCGCTTCATGCGTTTTTTGCCTTCTTTTTGGCGTTCGAGCAGCTTGCGCTTGCGCGTGATGTCGCCGCCATAGCACTTGGCGAGGACGTTTTTGCGCAGGGCGCTGATGGTCTCGCGCGCGATGATGCGGCTCCCGATGGCGGCTTGAATGGGAACTTCGAATTGCTGGCGCGGAATCAGTTTGCGGAGGCGTGACGCGAGTTCGCGGCCGCGATCGTAAGACTGGTCACGGTGGCAGATGAGCGTGAGCGCGTCGACCGGCTCGCCGCCCACGAGAACATCGAGCTTCACGAGGTCGGATTCGCGATAACCGGCGAGATGATAATCGAGCGAAGCGTAGCCGCGCGAAACGCTTTTCAAGCGGTCGTAGAAATCGAGAACGATTTCGTTGAGCGGCATTTCGTAAGTCAGCATGACGCGCGTGGGCGAGAGATATTCAAAATTTTTCTGGACGCCGCGCTTTTCTTCGCAGAGCTGGAGAATGGCACCGACGGAATCGTCGGAGGTGATGATCATGGCAGTGAGGATCGGCTCTTCGATGCTGGCGATTTGCGCGGGCGGCGGAAATTTCGTTGGATTGTCGACTTCGATGACTTCTTTCGCCGTAGTAGTGATGCGGTAGCGAACGCTCGGAGCTGTGGTGATGAGGTCGATGCCGAATTCGCGTTCGAGGCGCTCCTGCACGATTTCCATGTGGAGAAGGCCAAGGAATCCGCAGCGGAAACCGAAGCCGAGCGCGACGGAGTTTTCCGGTTCGTAGAAAAACGCGGCGTCGTTGAGCTGGAGCTTGCCGAGAGCGTCGCGAAGAACTTCGTAGTCGCTGGCGTTCACGGGATAGAGGCCGGCGAAAACCATGGGTTTGATGGCTTCGAAGCCGGGGAGAGGCGCGGCGGGACGGTCGGCTTCCACGATGGTGTCTCCGACGCGTGCATCGGCGACGCGTTTGATATTGGCGATGACGAAGCCGACATCGCCCGCGGCGAGCTCTTCGAGAGGAACGGGCTTGGGCGTGAGAACGCCGAGATCTTCGACTTCGTAGATTTGGTCCATGGCGCAGAGACGGATTTTCATGCGCGGAGTGATGCGGCCTTCCATGACGCGGACGAGAATTACGGCACCGCGATAGGAGTCGAACCACGAATCGAAAATCAGCGCACGCAGAGGTGCGGCGGCGGAGCCTTTGGGCGGCGGAACCCGCGTGACCACGGCTTCGAGAACTTCGGCGACGCCGATGCCGCTTTTCGCGCTGATGAGCAGAGCATCAGCGGCGGGAATGGCGAGTACGTTTTCGATTTGTTCCTTTACGCGGTCGGGCTCAGCGGCGGGGAGATCAATTTTATTGATGACGGGAATGATGGCGAGATTGTGGCGCGAAGCGAGGAACGCGTTGGCGACCGTTTGCGCTTCGACGCCCTGGCTCGCGTCGACCACGAGGAGGGCGCCTTCGCACGCGGAAAGCGCGCGCGAAACTTCGTAGGAAAAATCGACGTGGCCGGGAGTGTCGATCAGATTGAGGCGGTATTCCTTTCCGTCGCGAGCGGTGTAATGAAGGCGAATGCTCTTGGCCTTGATGGTGATGCCGCGTTCGCGTTCGAGGTCCATCGAATCGAGGACCTGGGCAGTCATTTCGCGTTCGCTGAGCGCGCCAGTCCGTTCGAGGAGGCGGTCGGCAAGCGTCGATTTGCCATGGTCGATGTGGGCGATGATGCAAAAATTCCGGATGAGAGCGGGATCCATAGGATCAAGGAGCAAAGAGGCAAAGATGCAAGGAGGCAGAGCCTCTCTTTTTCAACTCAGACCCTTTCGTAGCGCTGGAGTTAGCGGACGCACGATGCGACCGGCAGACTTTGAGTGTGCCATAGATTGCATCGTGCGGAAAGCGGGCCGGGGCGCGGGTAGTGACGGCGCGATGGGGGAACTTCACGCATTTGCAAAAGGCGTGCGAAACACACACAATCAAGAAATGTTCAAGGAAGGCCAACTCGTGCGCGTAAATCTGGCCGGGATGCAGGCCGGGGGCGTGCTGTTCCATGCGGCGGTGACCGACGCGATCGGAAATGTTGTGCGACAGACATCGACGGAGCCGTCGAAATATCTGGTGCGCCTAAAGTTTTCTTTCAAGGGCGTGAACGAAGTCGAAGTGCCGGAAGAACGCGTGCGCGCAGCCTGAGCGCGGCAAGATTCCACATTTACAGCGTGCCGAAGTTTCGGATATTCGGCGGTTTCACTGCGTGCGCTGCCGATTGCGTTACAATGGCGTCGGAATTTGGAGGGGGCTATGCTCCACCGATTTGTTTTTCACAACAACAAACTGATGCCCATCGAGGAAGTGCGATTGTCGCCGGGGCAAGCGGGACTGCTGAACGGATGGGGGCTGTTCACGACGCTGCACGTCTTTGATGGGACGCCGTTCGCGTTTGAGAAACATTGGAGGCGGCTGGAGAAGGATTCGGCGCGGACGCATTGCCCGTTTCCCTTCGACGCGGAGAAGGTGCGGGGCTACTTGGGCGAGGTGCTGCGCGCGAATCAAGTTGTGGAAGGATGCGCTCGAATTTATGCGATTTACAACCAGGTCGGGCATTGGCGCAGCGACGAGAGTTTTCCGCTGGTGGATTTGTTCTTGTGCAGCACGGATTTGCCGACGTTCCGGCAGCCGGCGCGTCTGAATCTTCGCGAGCATGGACGGTACGCGGCGTCGCCATTGGCCGGCGTGAAAGTCACATCGTGGCTGAACAATGTTTGGAACTTCTACGAAGCGCAGCAGGCGGGTTTCGATGAAGTTGTGCTGCTCAACGAGCGAGGCGAGGTTTCCGAATGCACCGCGGCGAATGTCTTTTGCGTTCGCGGCGGGCGCGTGCTGACTCCGCCGCTCGACTCGGGATGCCTGGAGGGAATCACGCGGAGCATCTTGCTCGAAATCGGGCCGCGTGCGGGAGTGTCGTGCGAAGAGGCGGTGTTGCGGCCCGCGGACCTGTTCTCCGCGGGCGAGGTTTTCATTTCCTCTTCGAACCGCAACTTGCTCGCGGTAGGCGAAATTGCAGGTCATCGCTATTTGAATGCGCCGGGCGCGAT
Source organism: Candidatus Acidiferrales bacterium (assembly GCA_035945715.1). Taxonomy (GTDB): domain Bacteria; phylum Acidobacteriota; class Terriglobia; order Acidiferrales; family UBA7541; genus DAHUXN01. The sequence continues at coordinate 114,474 of DASYZX010000005.1, read as the reverse complement.
CACGCGGCAGTTGGATGCAACGTTTGCTCACTACATCAAGGAATATCTTGCCAAGCAGTCCTCTCATGCGACGGCGCGTTGAGCCGAGGGTTTTTGTTCGTGCGGCGTCTTAAGTCGCGACGAGCGCAGTGCCACGAAGCGATTTGCGCGGGTTGAAAATTGAATCCGTTGCAATTTCCAGTGAATCAAAGGAAAAGGGGTTCCTGATGAGCGATCTAGCCAGCAAAACGTGCGTTCCGTGCCGCGGCGGCGCTCCACCGATGAAAGGGAGCGAACTCAACGGATACTTGAAACAAGTCTCCGGATGGAAGGCCGTGAACGAACATCATTTGACGAAGACCTTTACTTTCCCGGACTTCAAACAAGCGCTCGCGTTCGTGAACAAGGTGGGAGCGATTGCGGAAGAGCAGGGGCATCATCCCGACATCCTGCTGACGTGGGGCAAGGCCGAAGTGACTACGTGGACGCACAAAATCGATGGCCTGACAGAAAGCGATTTCATCCTGGCCGCGAAAATCGACCAACTCTAGCTGGCCGCCCGGAGTCGCCGCTGGCCGGTGCGGGCAGGCATCCAAAGCCGGAGCTTGGAGAGTCACCAGCACGCCAGCCAGGCAGCGGAAATGAGGTACCTCCCCCGAGTTCTTCGGCGAAGGACAGGCTTGACATTGCCAGGGTACGAATTAAACTAACCAGTTAGTTAAATAATTCGCGAAGAGATCAGAGAGATGAAGCGTGAAACCAACCGAATGACGTTGTTCGAGAGCGAAAGCAACTCGCGAGGCGTGGTGCGGCGCAGCCGATGCGGCATCCTGTTTCTTTTTTTCGTTGTCGTGTCGATCCTCGCGATTCAGGCGTACGGGCAGGAACCGCTCGCGCCGATGAACTTAAATCTGCAGCAGGCCGTACAGATGGCGCTGAAACAAAATCCCAGCGTGCAGATTGCGGTTTTGAATCTGGCGGAGAGTCACGAGGAAAGCGATATGGCGCTTGCGCAACTGTTGCCGCAGGCGAACTTCAACGTTTCCGACCGGGTGCTACGAGAGAACATTCAAGCGAGCATAGGGCTTAACATTCCGGGTGTGCCAAAGGCGGTGGGACCGTTTCAAGTGTTTCAGGTGGGATCGGATTTCTCGGCACCGATTTTCGATTTGTCCCTTTGGCGGAAGTGGCAGGCTTCGCGAAAAAATATCAGCGGCGCGGATGCGCAGACGTTGTCGGTGCGAGAGCAGATCGTGCTGCTGGTGGTGTCGCAGTACTTGAGGAGCTTGCGGTCCAGCGCGGAGATCAGCGCGGCGCAGGCGGAGGTGGATTTAGCGCAGGCGCTCTTTGACCAGGCATCGGATATGGAGAAACACGGCGCGGCAACGGGAGTGGACGTTCTGCGCGCCAATGTGGAATTGCAGAACGAAAAGCAACAGCTGATCATTGCGCAAACGAATCAGAAGATTGCGTTATACGGACTGGCGAAGCTGTTGAACGTAAATCCCGCACAGCAGATCACTTTTTCCGACCGACTGACGTTTTTCGAAACTCCGGATACCAGCGTGGACGACAGTCTGGCGGATGCATACAAATCGCGCCCCGAGATGAAGCAATTGCTCGCGGAACAACAGGCGGTCAACTATGAGACGGATTCCGAGAGAGACTCGCGCTTGCCGGCGCTGACGTTCCAGGGCGACTATGAACAGCAAGGGATTTCCTCCAGCACGATTATTCCCACGTACGCTTACATCGCCGGAGTTTCGTTGCCGCTCTTCACCGGCGGGCGAATTCGCGCGCAAGTGGTGCGTGACGAATTGGAGCTGAAAAAGATCGACCGAAACCTTCAGGATGAAAAGAATCAAATCGCTCTGGAAGTGGAAACGGCGACGGCGCAGCTGGAGTCGGCGCGAAGCCAGGTGCAGGTGGCGAACCTCGGCGACGCGCTGGCCAAGGAGGAAGTGCAACAATCGCGAGACCGGTTTCAGGCGGGCGTTGCCGACAATATCGAGGTCGTGACGGCGCAGAATTCGCTGGCACGAGCCGATGAAAACCGCATCGCCGCGCTCTACCAGTACAATCAATCGCGAGCCGATCTGGCGCATGCGATCGGAAGAATCGAATTGCTTTATACCAAATGAAAGAGGTGGTTGCTTCGATGGATGGACGTACGACAGAGGCCGAACCCGAAACGCAAACGGGAGAGGCGCAGAAGCAGGGCCGAAATCAGGCCGAATCGCGGCCGCAGGAGCAACCGCAGGATTCCGAGCCACGGAAGCCCTCGGCGCTTAAGAATCCACGAGTGCGGCGAGGCTTGTGGAGCGCGGCGATCGTACTGGTCGTGGGCGGATTTCTCCTCTGGTTCCACTACCGCAATCGCGAATCGACGGACGACGCGGAGGTTGACGGGCACATTATTCCGATTTCGTCGCAAGTCTCCGGGCGCGTGCTGAAGATTCTGGTGAATGACAATGAAACGGTGAAGAAGGGGCAACTTCTGGTGCAGCTGGACCCGCGCGATTATCAGGCCCAGCTGGACGATGCGAAGGCAAAGCTTGCGGCGGCGCAGAGCCGCGTGCAATCGGCAACCGTGAACGTGCCGCTGACGTCCGAGACGACTCAGAGCGACACGACGGGAGCGGAGGCCAGCGTTGCCGCGGCGCAATCCGCATACGAGCAGGCGCAGCTGGCGTTGCAGCAGGCGAATTCGTCGCAATTAGCGTACGCGCAAGCGAATGTGCAAAAGCAAGAAGCGGCGAATGAGAAAGCACAGTCGGACCTGACGCGCATGAAGCCGCTTGCCGCGAAGGAAGAGATTTCGCAACAGCAATACGATGCGTTCATTGCCGCTGCGACGGAAGCGAAGGGCGAACTCGATGCGGCGAATCAGGCGCTCGCACTGGCAAAGCAGACGATTCCCGTGAGGGAGGCGCAGGTGGCGTCCGCAAAGGCGGACGTGGAAAAAGCGCGCGCGAATCTGCAAGCGGCGCAAGCCAACCGGCGCCAGGTCCGCATTAGCGCGGCGAGTGCGGCTTCGGCGCGCGCGGCTGTGGGCGAGGCGCAAGCCGAAGTGGAAACGGCGCAGCTGAATCTCGAGTATACGCAGGTCGTAGCGCCGGAAGACGGTGTGGTGACCAACAAGACGGTGCAGATCGGGCAAATTGTTTCGCCGGGGCAGGGCTTAATGGTTGTGGTTCCGCTGGCGCATATTTGGGTGACGGCGAATTACAAAGAAACGCAACTGGCGCACGTCCGGCCGGGAGACCGCGCCGAAGTGCACGTCGACATGTATGGAAAAACATTCAGCGGCCACGTGGACTCCATCGCAGGAGCGACGGGTTCGCGGCTGAGCCTGCTCCCGCCGGAGAATGCCACAGGAAATTATGTGAAAGTTGTCGAGCGGATTCCCGTCAAGATCGACCTCGATCCAATTCCCGCGAGCCAAGCCATCCTGCGGCCGGGCATGAATGTGGAAGCGACGATCATTACCCGATAGGCTTTCGATCCTGGATGGCTACCTTTTCGCTTACGCAAGATCGCGCCCGCGACGACGTCAATCCGTGGCTGATTGCCGCGACGGTGATGCTCGCGACATTCATGGAAGTGCTGGATACGAGCGTCGCGAACGTATCCTTGCCGCACATCGCCGGAAGTTTGAGCGCCGGAGTGGACGAGAGCACATGGGTGCTCACGTCGTATCTGGTATCGAACGCAGTTGTTTTGCCTCTCACCGGCTGGCTCTCCAACGTATTTGGGCGCAAGCAGTTCTACATGGCGTGCGTCGCGATCTTCACGATTAGCTCATTTCTGTGCGGGCTTGCGCCGAGCCTGGGCGCGCTGGTTTTCTTCCGCGTGATTCAGGGAGCGGGCGGAGGCGGCCTTCAGCCCATTTCGCAGGCCATCCTTGTGGATAGCTTCCCGCGCCATAAGCAGGGTATGGCCATGGCGATTTACGGAATGGGCGTGGTGGTCGCGCCAACGATCGGTCCGACGCTCGGCGGCTGGATCACCGACAACTTCACATGGCGCTGGATTTTTTTCATCAATATTCCGGTAGGAATCCTGTCGATTCTGATGACCTCGCTGCTGATCAAGAATCCCGCGCATGCCATCAAGAAAAAGCTGCACATCGATTATGTGGGAATCGGATTGCTGAGCGTGGGTGTCGGGTTCATGCAAATCGTGCTCGACAAGGGGCAGCGCGACGACTGGTTTGGATCGAACTTCATTGTTTGGGCGACCGTGGTGGCAATGATCGGGATTGTGGGCGTAATCATTTGGGAGTTGCGGCAGAAGGATCCGGTGATCGATCTGCATTTGCTAAAGGAGCGAAATTTCTCGGTTGCTGTGTTTACGATGTACATCCTTGGATTTGTGCTCTACGGCACGACGGTCTTGCTCCCGATACTTTTGCAGACGCTCTTGGGATACACGGCAATGCAGAGCGGGCTTGTCTTGCTGCCGGGCGGGGTGTTCATGATGATGGTGATGCCATTTGTAGGCTGGATGCTGGGGAAGTTTGAAGCCAGATGGCTGGTCATCGTGGGCCTCCTGATAACTGCGTCCGGACTGTTCATGATGGGAACGCATTTCGATCTGCAAATGGGAATGGCAACGCCTGTGCTGGTGTGGATTGTGTCGCGATTCGGCGTGGCGTTTCTGTTTGTTCCGATCAACGTGATCGCTTTTTATTACGTGTTGCCGCAGAAGACGAATGACGCGACCGGGTTGATCAACTTGGCGCGCAACGTGGGCGGGAGCATGGGCATTTCGTTTGTCACCACGCTGCTGGACCGCGGCGCGCAGAAAAACCAAAAGATTCTTGGCGCGCACATTACCGCGAACAGCACTCAGTTTCAAATGGCCATTCAGGCCATGGCGGAGCGATTCGTGGCTGCTGGCGAGAACGCGGTGCATGCCGTGAGGATGGCGCAGCAGATGTTCTATTCAACCCTGCAAGGACAGGCGATGATGCTTTCTTTCATCCGCGATTTTCGGATTATGGGGTATGTTTGCGTGGGCATGATACCGTTCATGTTCATTTTGAAGAAAGCGAAGCCGGGACAGGGAAGAGGCGGCCGCGGAATGAGCCATTAGAATTCGAACGCGCTGTGGTTGTGAGCTGACGGTTTGACTGCGACGGATGCGACAGAATAAAAGGGACGTTCGACAATTCATGGCGCGCGCAACCGAACTTGCGATGGAAAACGTGCGTTCGGGCAAAGGCGGGCCGTTCGCTGCAGTGGTCGTAAAAGAAGGGCGCGTTGTCGGCGAAGGGACGAATGCCGTCACTGCCACGAACGATCCGACAGCGCACGCGGAAATTGGGGCCATTCGCGAAGCGTGCAAAGCGCTCGGCAGCTTCGAGCTTAGCGACTGCGAGATTTACGCAAATTGCGAGCCATGCCCGATGTGCCTGGGTGCAATCTACTGGGCGCGGCCGGCGCGGATTTATTTTGCCGCTAACTCCGGTGATGCGGCGAAAATCGGGTTTGATGACGTCTTCATCTACGAACAATTGAAAAAAACCGCGAAGGGGCGAAAAATCCCCATGGTGCAGCTGATGCGCGCGGACGCGCTGAAGGTTTTTCGCGTGTGGGAAAGCAAACTGGACAAGGTCAAGTACTAAGCGGCTGGCCGACAGCCCGGCTGTGGGGCAGGTAGGATTCCCGCGGTGGTGGAGCAGGTGAGCATAGAGCTTGCACAGAACGACTATGGGGAATCGCGCATTCGGCTGATGCGCGTGATGCACCGCGGCGGGCTGCATGAAGTAAAGGACGTGACGCTTTCGGTGCGGCTGGAAGGCGAGTTTGAAGCGGTACATGTGAAGGGCGAGAACCGCGCGATCCTGCCGCCCGATACGGTGAAGAACACGGTGTACGTGCTGGCGAAACAGTATCCGGCAGAGGCGATTGAGGACTTCGTGTTTCATTTGACCGAACATTTTTTGACGTACAACCCTCAAGTCACGCGGATTGAAGTTCGCGTCAGCGAGCGGCCGTGGTCGCGCATCACCATCGGAGAAAAGGGGCACGCTTCGGCTTTTGTGGGGAGCGCGAGCGAGAAGCGCACCGCGCGCATCAGCGCAGGCCGAGAGTCGCTGGTTCTGGAATCCGGCCTGGAGGATTTGGCAGTGATGAGAACTTTGGGAATGGCCTTCCAGGGCTTCCTGCGCGATCCGTACACGACGCTTGAAGAAAGCAAACAGCGGGTTCTTTCCACGGCGCTGAACGCGACGTGGCGCTACGAGTTTCCCGAGCCGGAGATGCCGTTCTCGACCATGTGGCACGGAGTGCGAAAGACGCTTCTGGAAACCTTCGCGGCGCACGAAGCGAAATCCGTGCAGCAGACGATTTATACGCTTGGGCAGGCGGTGCTTGAGAATTTTGAAGCGATCAGCGAAATTCGGCTGTCGATGCCGGACAACTATTGTTCGCCGGTGAATCTCAAACCATTTGGCATGGAAAATGAAAACGAAGTATTCGTGCCGCTGCAGGAGCCACAAGGAACGGCGGCGGCGACGCTGCGCCGGAGGAAGGTGGTTTGACGCGATTGATCTTGGGCGGAATATGAACGAACGAATCCTGATTGTGGACGATGAAGCGGCGATTCGCGACGGCCTGCAGGTGCTGCTGAAGCGCCAGGGATATAACGTGCTGGCGACACACGATGGCGCGAGTGCGCTCGGCGAGTGCGCTTCGTTTCATCCCGACTTGATTCTGCTCGACGTGATGATGCCGGGCCGGGACGGCTTCGAAGTGTGCCGCGAAATCAAGTCGCACGCGGAGACGCGGCTGATTCCGGTCGTTCTGATCACCGGGCTTTCTGAAAAGAGCGACCGCATTCGCGGGATCGAAGCAGGCGCGGATGATTTTCTCAGCAAGCCGATTGACGTGAGCGAGCTGGATGCGCGGGTGCGGTCGCTGCTCCGTCTGAAAGCGTTCACCGACGAACTGGAAAATGCCGAGTCTGTGTTGTTTGCGCTGGCGCACAGTATCGAGTCCCGCGACCCCTGCACCCACGGGCATTGCACAAGGCTGGCGGAATTCTCTTCGCGCCTCGGTGAAAGACTGGGCCTGCACGAGGAGGACATTGTCGCACTTCGGCGCGGCGGCGTGGTTCATGACATTGGAAAAGTGGTTGTGCCGGATGCCGTGCTGCTGAAGCCGGGGCCTCTGACGGTTGAAGAGCGGACGGTAATCAAGCAGCATGCCGAGGCGGGCGAGCATATTTGCTCGCCGCTGAAGTCATTTCGCAGTGTACTTCCGATTATCCGTCACCATCACGAGCGCTGGGACGGCTCCGGCTATCCGGATGGCCTGCGCGGCGACGAGATTCCGCTGCTTGCCCGCCTCCTGCAGATTGCCGATGTCTACGACGCCCTGACCACCAACCGCCCTTATCGCGGCGCGCTCACGCAGAACGAAGCCTGGGAGATCCTAGACGAAGAGGTGAAGCGCGGCTGGTGGGATGGAAACATCGTCCGCGAATTCCGCCACATGATTTCGACGGAAGGAACCGTCCGGCCAGCGCATCCTGACAATGGCTCAGAGAAAACTCTTACGCGAGCCACCAAGCAAGCCTAAGGGCGCCAATCAGTCGCCGGACTGGCGATAGTCCGTGAGCGCGTACTTGCCGACGTCGGCGAGCAGCGGCGCAGCCTCAGCCGGTGGCGGGACTTTCCCAGCCAGGATGGTTTCGGGAGTGGTGCCGCTGCCGTACAAGGCAACGTTGCCATCGTCGTCGGGCCGAAAAACGGCCCCATTGAGACTGACGCCTGCGAAGAGGCCGCGGCTGCGGGAATAGCTCAGGATTTCGGCGTGCAACTGCAAGTCGGTGCTTGCTTCCGCGTTTCGGCCGAGCGGACCTGCAGCGGCGGTCGCCTCGCCGCCGAGTTTGAATTTGTCGCTGAGAAGCTTCCTCAAACCGTTCCGATTGCGGAAAACAAGAATCAGATCGGTCGCGGATCCGCCAATCTGAAACCCGACACTTCCGCCGCCAATCATTACGAAACCGGGCGCGCTCCAAGTTTTTGGCCCGGTGCGGCATATGACGATGCCTTTACCGTACTTCCCGCCGAAAACAAACGCGAACTGCACCTCGCTCGGAATGATGGCCAAGCACGCGGCGGACTGGATCAAGTCAAGCGGAAACGAGCTATCGGGAGCGTCAACGATCTCCTTGAAGATCTGGGCGGAATCCTCGATGCGGCTGATGTCGTCACTGCGCGATGAGCCGGCAAACGCCGGTAGCACAAGGCTGCCGATCAAGAGCGTGCATACAAAAATCCGTTTCCTCATGAAGCTTCCTCCGAGCCGTCCAGCCAACCACGCTTGACGCTCACTGAGATGCCTAAATCGATGAAGAGATTGAAGCAAGAGTTGCATGGAAAGCGCAAGGGTTCATTTCGACTTGCCGGTCAGGTGAGCGCAATGTGCAGGGGTCATTTCTGCTAGAATCGCCGCACGTTTTTTGCAAATCGCACGGGAATCAACGGGAGCGGGGCATTTTGTCTGAGAACGTACAACGCGAAAACGGGCCACACGCGCTCTTTCCGCGCAATTTTCGCAAGAATTATCCCGAAGCGGTGCGTGGCCAAGGCTGCTTCATCTTTACGAGCGACAATCGCAAGTTGCTCGACGCGTCCGGCGGTGCTGCGGTGGTTTCGATTGGGCACGGAGTCGCGTCGGTGGCCGACGCCATGGCGAAGCAGGCGCGCTTGCTTGCTCACGCGCACTCTTCGCAGTTTGTGACCGGCGTTGCGGCGGAATTTGCTCGGCGGCTGCTCGCGCTCGCGCCACCGAATTTTCGCGATTCGGACGACGGGCCGGGCCGGGTGTTTCTGACTTCCGGAGGCTCGGAGGCGGCGGAAACGGCGCTGAAGATTTGCAGGCAATATTTCCTGGAGCGCGGTGAGCCGGAGCGCACTCAATTTGTTTCACGCAGGCAAAGCTATCACGGCGCGACACTGGGCGCACTGGCGCTCTCTGGAAACGTGAAACGCAAGAGCCCCTTTTTGCCGCTGTTGCAAGAATGGCCGCATATCGTTCCGTGCTACTGCTACCGATGTCCGCTCGATTTGCGCTATCCGGATTGCGGCGTGGCGTGCGCGGAGGAACTCTCGCACGCGATTGAAAGCATCGGAAGCAAGCGAGTCGCCGCTTTCTTCGTTGAACCTGTTTCGGGCGCGACGCTCGGCGCTGCAGTGCCGCCGGCGGAATACTTGCCGCGCATCGCGGAGATCTGCAAACGCGACGGCATTCTGCTGGTTGCTGATGAAGTGATGACCGGCATGGGGCGCACCGGCAAAAACTTTGCGGTCGGGCACTGGGGCGTTGAGCCGGACGTGATTCTGATTGGAAAAGGGATTGGGAGCGGGTACGCGCCGCTGGGCGCTGTCCTGGTCACCGGCCGCGTGGCGTCAGCGTTCGAAAAGGGCTCGGGCAGTTTCCTGCATGGATTCACATACAACGCACATTCCGTTTGCGCCGCAGCGGGCTTGGCGGTGCTGGATTATGCGGTGGAGCACGATCTGTTCGCCGGCGTTGCGGCGAAAGGCCACGAACTTCGCGGCGCGCTCGACTCGCTGGCGGCATCGCCTATGGTTGGCGATATTCGCGGAACCGGGTTGCTATTCGGCATTGAATTCGTCAGGGACAAAGCGGCGCGTGAACCTTTTCCTGCCGGCGCAAACATCGCGTCGCGAATTTACGATGCTGCGCTGCGGCGCGGCGTGCTGACGTATCCCATTCAAGGATGCGCCGACGGGGCGCGCGGCGACCACGTTCTGATCGCGCCGCCCTACATCATTTCGGCAGAGGAAATACAGTTGCTCGCGACTGTTTTGCGCGATGCTATCAACGAGGTGCATCAGGAATGTTCCGCCACAACAAAGGCAATTTGAAGTTTCAGCCATTTCAGCGGTTTGCGCCGGGTCTCGCTGCTGCCGCGATGGCGGGACTTTGCTTCGCGGCCGTGCGGCCGATTCACATGCTCGGATTTACGTCGAGTTCCGCGGCGCGAGAACAAGGGACGGAAGAGCAGCTTCTCGCGCTTGCATCGCCGCAGCAGGTGCGCACCTTTCATCGCTACCTCACCTCGGAGCCGCACCCCGCAGGTTCGGCACGCAACAACGAACTTGCCAAGTGGGTCGCCGAGAAATGGAAAGAGCAAGGCCTCGAGGATGTCCAGATTCACGAGTACGACGTGCTGAATTCGACTCCGCGCAGCGCGCTGGTGGAAATGGTTGCGCCGACGCACTTCCGTGCGAGCCTTCGCGAAGATCCTTATCCGCAGGATCCGGACACGAACAATCCGGATGTGTCAGGCGCGTATCTTGGCTATTCCGCTTCGGGTGACGTGACCGCCCCGGTCATTTACGCGCATAGCGGAAATCCGGCGGACTACGAATTTCTCCGGCAGCAGGGTATAGACGTTCGAGGGAAAATTGCGCTGGTTCGATATTCGAATCCGTACAGCTACCGCGGCTTCAAGGCCTACACCGCGCAGAGACTCGGTGTGGCGGCGCTGCTGATTTATTCCGATCCCGCGGAAGATGGATATGCGAAGGGCAAGGTTTTTCCCGACGGCCCGTGGGGCCCGCCGAGCCACATCCAGCGCGGCGCGATCACCTATGACTTCGTGGAACCGGGCGATCCCACGACGCCGGGGTGGGCTTCGGTGCCGGGCGCGAAACACATTTCCCCCGACGGGGCAGTGTCCATGCCGCACATCATCGCTGTGCCGCTTTCATGGCGTGACGCCGAACCGATCCTCAAAAACATCGGCGGCCCTTCGGCGCCGACGGATTGGCAAGGCGCGTTGCCGTTTACTTATCGCCTTGGCGGCCAGGCTCAATTGCACGTGAAAGTCGAGATGAATCAGAAGATCGAGCCCTATTACGATGTGGAAGCGCGCATCGAGGGCTCCGAGCATCCTGACGAGTGGATCGTCCTCGGCAATCATCGCGACGCGTGGGTGTTTGGCGGCGTGGATCCGTCGAGCGGCACCGCAACAATGCTGGAGCTTACGCGTGACATGGGCGCGTTGCTTCGCAAAGGAATTCGTCCGAAGCGCACTTTGATCTTCTGCGACTGGGACGGCGAGGAGTACGCGCTGACCGGCTCGACGGAGTGGGGTGAACAGTACTCCGATGAGTTGAAAAAGAACGCCATCGCATATCTGAACGTGGACTCTTCGGCTTCCGGTCCCAATTTCGACGGAAGCGCGGTCGGGTCTTTAGCGCCGCTCCTCGTGGAAGCGAGCCGCGGACTGCGCGCCCCATCGGGAGGAACTCTTTACGATGAATGGCGATTGTCACGCGCGCGGGAGCTTCAGAAGGAAACTGTCCTCGATTCCGAACTGACCGAAACGCGGATCGGAAGTGGTTCCGATCACACCGTCTTCTTGAATTACCTGGGCATTCCGACGATGCTTCTGCAATTCAACGGGCCGTATGGCGTTTATCACTCGATGTACGACGACTTCTACTGGATCAATCACTTCGGCGATCCGGGATACCGCTATCACACGCTGATGACGCAGTTGTGGGGCGTTCTTTCGCTGCGGCTCGCCGACAGTGATGTATTGCCTTACGATTTCGCGTCCTACGCGAACGAAATTCGAAAATACGTGGGGGAACTGGACGCGGCCAATCACGTCAGCGGGCACGTTGATTTGCGAGCGCTCTACCAGGGAATCGACGCATTCGAGAAATCCGCGCAGAATTTGGATTCGACGATTGCGAAGGAGCTCGGATCGGGCGAGGTTGACGCTGCGGTTGCTGACAAACTGAATCGCTCGTTGATGGAAGTCGAGCGCAACTGGTGCAGTGCTTCTGGAATTCCGGGGCGGCCGTGGTTCAGGCACACGATTTACGCGGCGCGCTACACATACGCGCATTTGGAGCTTCCGGGCGTCGCTGAGGCGGCGGAAGCGGGGAACTGGAAAGTCGCCGCCGAGCAGGCACAAATCCTGGAACGCGAATTGCAGACCAACACGGAATTGCTTCGAGCGGCGAGCCGCGACTTTGCAAGTGCATCGCAGCTTCCGCACTGACGAACAGCGAGGGAAAACATGTGGCTTGGCAAACAGATGCGGATGGCGACTGTTCTGTTTTTGTTCTCGGGACTGTCATGTGTCGCGCAGCAACACGCGCCGCGCGCACGCGATCTTGGCGTGCCGTTTGAAGGGACCCCGGGCCCGCTCGACAGCATTACCGATGTCGCTGGCATCGAAGTCGGGTATCAAACGCTGGTTTCCGGTGCGTCGGTTCGCACCGGCGTGACCGCAGTTTTTCCGCGAGGGAAAGACTCTGTCGATCCTGTGTTTGCGGGATGGTTCACGGAAAACGGAAACGGCGAAATGACCGGAACGACTTGGGTGGAAGAATCCGGTTTTCTGACCGGGCCGGTGCTCATCACCAACACGCACAGCGTCGGAGTGGTGCGCGATGCTGTGATCGCGTGGGAGCTGCGCCACAACTTCAAGCCTCCGGCGGCTGACTGGTGGTCGCTGCCAGTCGTGGCCGAGACGTGGGACGGCTACCTCAATGACATCAACGGATTTCACGTCAAGCAAGAAGACGCGTTTGCCGCAATCGACTCGGCGCACGGCGGGGCCGTCGAAGAAGGCAACGTTGGCGGCGGCACTGGCATGATCTGCTTCGAATTCAAAGGAGGCACGGGCACAGCTTCACGAAGGCTGCCGGAAAGGCTCGGTGGGTACACAGTCGGTGTATTGGTGCAGTGCAATTTCGGCACCCGCCACCTGCTGCGTGTCGCCGGCGTGCCTGTTGGTAGAGAAATCCCTGGCAAGCCGATTTGGACCTCGGTTGAGAATCCGTCCATCGAGGACCGCGGGTCGATCATCGTGGTGCTCGCGACCGATGCGCCGCTGCTGCCGTCGCAAATGAAGCGATTGGCGCGGCGCGTGACGCTCGGATTAGGGCGCTTGGGCAGCGTTTCCGGCGACGGCTCCGGCGATATTTTCATCGCCTTCTCGACCGCGAATCCCGGTGCCGGCCTCGCCGAAAAACCGACGCAAGTCACGATGCTGCCCAACGACCGTATGGACCCGCTATTCGAAGCGACGGTTCAAGCGGTTGAGGAGGCGGTAATCAACTCAATGGTCGCGGCGAAAACGATGACGGGACAGGACGGGCATACGGTCGAAGCGTTGCCGCATGACAGGCTTCGCGAAGTATTAAAGAAATACAACCGTTTGGTGGAAGCGCAGTAGGCAGGACGCACGAATGGGGAAGGCTTCAAGCCTGGCGTGCGTTTGCCTCGTTTGGCAGGCGGCCAACCTGCTCGCGGAGTTTCCTGATCGAGAGGCCGCTCCGCAGCGCCGCGTAGAGGCCGAGCAGCGCAACCGGCAACGTCAGCCACCACCATGCAAAAAACGAAAAGGTCTTTGCCGAGTTTCTGTCCGCGGATACAAAAAGCGCGAGCCCTACGATGCAAAAAAACTGATAGGAACCGACGTTGGCCGGTGCATTCGGAAGTGACACACCCAAGTTAATCACCAGCAATACCACAATCGCCTCAATGAACCCTACCGATCCCGGCAATCCAATTCCGCAGGACTTCATCATCGACCAGAGCGCCATCATCTGGCAGGCGGGCATGGCGATCGAGGTCAAGACCGCCGGATAGAAACTTGGCGACGTGCCCATGGCGTGGAGACCCATCAGCGTGGACATCAATTTGCCGGGAACGCGCTTGCCTCCGTGCATGCGGCGAGGGTCGCCCGCGAAGCGCAGCTCAATGTATACAATCAGCGCGACGAAAGCGCCCAGCAACGCAAGCGTGGCAATGCCAAGGACATCGGCGGTGTGACGGAACCGCTCAGACATCGGCACCAAGACCGACATCACGCCGATACCCGCCACGGTCACGACCAGGTCAATCAGGCGCTCGACCAGGACCGAGCCGATTACGGTAACGAATGGCAGGTCCTCGGAATTGGAGATCAGATAGGCACGCAGCGGCTCGCCGGGACGCAGCGGGAAAAGGACATTGGCAAAAAGCCCGACGAAAATGGCGCGAATCGCGTGTTTTGTTTTCACGCTACCGAAGGGAGAGAGAAGAAGTTTCCAGCGAATGCCTTGCACAACGTAACTGAGAACGTCCAAAACAATTCCGAGCGCAACCCAGCGCCAACTGACATTGGCGAGCTGTTCGAGGGCCTCTCGGACGTGAAAGTCGTACAGGACCCAGATAAGGCAGGCGAGAGAGACAGCGTAGCCTATCCAGGTATAGGCTCGCGATTTCAAAGCCGAAGGTCTCGTAGCGATCGTGTTCAAGAGATGTCCGGTCCAATAATGAAGCTGCGCCGCTGCCTCGTGCAGCCTCCGCCCCTCCTGTCGATCCTCATCCAGAATGCGAATTCAGTACAGGCGTTAGCCGCTGCTGGTTCCTTCTCCGCAAAAGCAGGCGCTTCCTTCGGAGCCAAAGCGGCTACAGCCTACTGTAAGCCCCGCGCTGAGGCAATGCCGTCCGCATTGAAGAGATGCCCGGCCGTGGCGGGAAAGGCAACGGCCTCGGCCCTGTCGCTTGGTCTCGAATGAGCCGATTGCGGTCCGCCGCATAAGCGTTGACAACCCTGACTCCCGGCGCGTATCATCCTTTCGATACAGCGCGTTAACAGGCTGCATCCCCTTCTTTCGTTTTTCATCGTTGGGAGGAGTCTTCGAGGATTTTCCTCGGCGAGCAAGGTAAGTCCCCAGGGAGGTCGCTTGCATGTCGTCGGACTACGCCAATCCGGAATCGCAGGTTTCGGCGATGGAAAGTGCATCCGCCGCGGCTGCAGTGCCGGTTCCGGAGTCTTCGACGCAGGTCTTGAACGGAAATGCCGGCGATTCCCGCATTCCAGAAGCTAACCACGACCAGAACGATGCCGCAGCGGGCGCTGAAACAGCTGGTCGTCTTGATTCCAGCCTAAGTGCCGCCGGAACGAACTCCTCCCTCGTTGACGAATCTGCTCAAGAGCCGATGGAGCAGCTGATTGAACAGTATGCCGTGCCTGAGCCTGCCGCGGCCGCAAATGAGGTCTTTGAGGGCCGCGTCATTGCCGTGAATGACCTCGGCTTGGTTATCGATGTGGGCGGGAAATTTGAAGGTTTGGTTCCAGCGCAAGAGTTTGTCGAGACGGGCGGCATTCACTTTGCTCCCGGCGATTTGATCGAAGTCGAGCGTTTAGCCGAACAAAAAGATGGATACGTTCTGCTCTCTCACGTTCGTGCGCATCGCCGCGCGGTTTGGGAGCGCATCGAGCGTTCGTATAAAGAAGGCCAAACGCTCACCGGCAAGATTGTCGACCGCATCAAAGGCGGCTTAGTGGTTGATATTGGAGTCCGCGCGTTCCTGCCTGCTTCGCAACTGGACCTCCGGCCGACACACGACTTGGAAGCATGGAAAGACCGCGAAATCGAATGCCGCGTGCTGAAACTCAATCGCAAGCGCGGAAACGTCGTGGTCAGCCGCCGCGCCATCCTGGAAGAGGAGCAAAAGAAGCAGCGCAGTGCGCTGGCCGAGTCTCTGAGCGAAGGCGCCGTGGTCACCGGCAAGGTCAAAAACATAACGGACTATGGCGTTTTCGTGGATTTGGGCGGACTGGACGGCCTTCTTCACATCAGCGATCTCGTTTGGGGCCGCATCACCCATCCCTCCGAAGCAGTATCGCAGGGCGAAGAAATCCAAGTCCAAATCCTCAAGTTTGACAAAGAAAAAATGCGCATTTCGCTCGGGAGAAAACAGCTTCTTCCCGATCCCTGGGCGACTGTTCCGGAACGGTTCCCCGTGGGCTCGCGCCAGCGCGGCAAGGTGATGGGAGTTACCGACTACGGCGCCTTTGTGCAGATCGAACCGGGAATCGAAGGCCTCGTGCACGTCAGCGAAATGAGCTGGTCGAAGCGCGCCAAGCATCCGTCGAAGCTCGTGAATACCGGCGAAGAAGTGGAAGTTGTGGTCTTGGACTTGAATTCCGAGCAGCGGCGCATTTCGCTCGGCCTGAAGCAGACGCAAGCTGACCCCTGGGCGGGTGTCGCGGAAAAGCATCCCGTCAACTCAGTTGTCACAGGGCGCGTGCGCAATCTTGCGGAATTTGGCGCGTTCGTCGAGATCGAAGAGGGAGTCGAGGGTCTGATTCACGTCAGCGACTTCAGTTGGAAGGAGCGCGTGAAGCACCCGGGCGAAAAACTGAAGAAAGGCGAGGAAGTGCAAGCCAAAGTGCTGAAGATCGACGGCGAACACCGGCGGCTCTCCCTGGGATTGAAGCAGCTCAACGATATCTGGGCGAATTGGTTCGAAGCCCACAAGCTGAATGAGATCGTGCGCGGCAAAGTGACTCGCAACACTTCCTTCGGAGCGTTTGTGGAATTGGCGGACGGCGTCGAAGGCCTTTGCCATATCTCTGAGATCGGGGAGCGCCGCCCGAAGGGCGAATCGGCGGATCGCAGCAAATCGAAGTCGCAAGCCGCGAAGCCGGCGCTGGCCGAGGGCAGCGAGCATGATTTCAAGGTGATTCGACTCGATCCAGCGGCGCACAAGATCAGTCTGAGCTATCGCGCGGCGCGAAAACAAGTCGAGCGCCAGGAAATTGCCGCGTTTCGTTCGTCGAAATCTTCTCCGACGGCGACGATCGGGGACGCCATTCTGGCCAAGCGTCAGGCCAATTAGTTCGGGGCAGTTTTCAGCCGGAGTTTCCCAGCAGAAAAAGATTTACGTTTCAGCCCGATTGGTGATATGGAATGTCGGCCAAGGCGCTGGGCTGTGCAGCGTGGACGGCGCGATTGGGAAGCAGGCCAGTGCGGCGCGAGTTTCAAAGCGAATTGAGTTTTCGATAGGAGGGCGATTAGCCCCATGGCAAGCATTGCGGGTAAGCCAGACGCAGCAGGCGATCACACCGTAACGAAAGCCGAGTTGATCGAAGAGGTCATTCGCATTACCGAGCTGCCGCGCAAGGAATCGGAAACCGTGGTCGAGACGGTTTTCGAAAGCATCATCGAAGCCCTGCAGAAGAACGACAAGATCGAGATTCGCGGTTTTGGGAGTTTCCGCACACGCCAGCGCCGCGGCCGGACTGGCCGCAATCCAAAGACCGGCGCGAAAGTTGAAGTTCCGCCCAAGCGCATCCCGTTTTTCAAGCCGAGCAAAGAGCTGAAGGATTTCGTCAACAGCCATCGCGCCTCATCGTCCGCGCCGGCTTCTTCCGAGCCTTCGTCCCAGGGATAAACGGCAGCAAATGGATTTTCTTTGGACTCCTTGGCGCTACCGCTACCTCGCTGAGCCCGGCAACCCCGACCGATGCATTTTCTGCGACGCATTAGCACTGAATGACGACGTCAAGGCTCAGATTGTTTTTCGCGGCAAACTCTCTTTCATCATCCTGAATCGTTTTCCGTACACCAGTGGTCACATCATGATCGTTCCGTATGCTCATGTCGCCGATCTGCCGTTATGCGATCCCGAGGCTCTTGCTGAAATCATGCGCCTCACTCAGAGAATGCAAACGGTGCTCACCGAGACGTATCATCCAGAGGGTTTCAACTTAGGAATGAATCTGGGGCGCTGCGCGGGCGCGGGCGTAACCGGCCACCTTCACATGCACATGTTACCGCGCTGGATCGGCGATGCGAACTTCATGACCACGGTTGCGGAAACTCGCATGGAGCCGGAAGAGCTTTCGACAACCTACGACAAATTGAAGCGCGCCTTGGCTGCGGCTTAACATATTTTAGAAACACACGGAGTGAGAACTTGGATCTGGGGCTGACGGAAGAACAATCGCTGCTGCAACGCACCGTTCGCGACTTCGCGGAATCGGAAGTGAAGCCGCTCGCCAAGGAGCTCGACGAGACCGGCCGTTTTCCTCGCGAAACATTTCGCCAGGCTGCGGAGCTTGGTCTGACCGGCGTTGCGGTGTCGGAGCAGTACGGCGGCGCGGGCATGGACCACATCAGCTACGCGATCGTCATTGAAGAAATTTCCCGTGCGTGCGCCTCAACGGGCGTGATTCTTTCGGTGCAGAATTCGCTCTACTGCGATCCAGTGCTTCGTTTCGGAACCGAAGAGCAGAAGCAAAGATTCCTCGTTCCCTTCGCGCGCGGCGACAGAATTGGATGCTACGCGCTCACCGAACCGCAGGCAGGCTCGAACGCTGCGGCATTGCGCACCAAGGCGGTCCTGAAGGGCGACAAATACATAATCAACGGAACCAAAGCCTGGATAACGAATGGCGGCGCAGCCGACGCGGCCATCGTGTACACGAATACGCATCCTGAAAAAGGCGAGAAGGGCATCACGGCTTTCATCGTAGAAAAAGGGACGCCGGGCTTTGCCGTTGGCAAAGAGGAAAAAAAACTCGGAATCAATGCCACCGCTTGTTGCGAACTTTCTTTCACGGACTGTGAGGTGCCGATCGCGAACCGCATCGGCGCGGAAGGCGAAGGCTACAAAGTCGCGCTCTCGACCCTCGACGGCGGCCGCATCGGTATCGCCGCGCAAGCGACGGGCATCGCGCAAGGAGCTTTCGACGCCGCGCTCTCCTACGCGCAGCAGCGACAGGCGTTCGGCCATCCCATCGCCGATTTTCAGGCCATCCAATTTATGCTCGCGGATATGGCGACCGAAATTGATGCTGCGCGTCTTCTGGTGCGCAAAGCAGCATGGAAGGAAGAGACCGGTGCGCGGTTTTCTATGGAAGCCTCCATCGCCAAACTTTTCGCTTCAGAAATGGCTACGCGTGTTGCACACAAAGCCATTCAGATTCACGGTGGGAACGGCTACAGCCGGGAATATCCGGTCGAGCGCAATTATCGCGACGCGCGGATCACCGAGATTTATGAGGGCACAAGCGAGATTCAACGCCTCGTGATCGCCGCCTGGGTTCTCAAGTCGTACTAGTCTCCGCTGGACCGGAATCTCTGCATCGCGCGCAAACCTTCGTGTATTCTTCCGCTGTGTTGCCATTTCAAAACGAACTCAAGTTCGGGCCATCCCGTGATCCAGCAAAGGACCGGCAGTTTTTTCAGTGCATTCCTTCGCGTGCGGGTATTTTCCTCATTGAGACGCGCAAGCCCGGCGTCACCGATCGGTCGCGACCCTATCTGGCGCGTACCGCCGATCTGCGTCGCGCGGCCGAGCGCCTTCTGCGCACCGCCGAGCCGGACTCGAAGCGCCTGAATCTTCGCGAAGTGGCAACCGAGTTTCGCTACCGCGTCACGGGTTCGCGCTTCGAGCAAATTCTTGCGTTGTATGAGCAGGCCCGCGTGCGTTTCCCGAATCGTTACCGCGATTTTCTGCGGCTTCGCCCTTCCGCACTGCTCAAAGTCAATCTGCAGAACGCCTATCCCCGATGCTACGTCACGCGCCGGATTCTCAGCGACGAAGGTTTCTACGTGGGGCCGTTTCTTTCTCGCCGCGCCGCGGAAGCTTTCTCAGGCCGCTTTCTCGATCTCTTCAAAATTCGCCGCTGCCAGATCAGGATTCGCCGTGACCCGAGTTTTCCCGGCTGCATCTACTCGGAAATGAAGATGTGTCTCGCGCCCTGCTTTGCGGGTTGCAGCAAGGAAGAGTACGAGACGGAAGTGTCGCGCGTGGTCGAAACTCTTGAATCGCAGGGCGCGTCGCTCATTGCAACAGTCGAGCGCGAACGCGAGGTGGCCAGCGAAGCGACCGATTTTGAACGCGCCGCCGCCCTTCACAAACGAATTGAGAAAGTCGCTGGGGTGTTTCGCGGCTTGCCGGAGATCATCCGTCGCGTGGACAAATTGAACGCAGTGATTCTTCAGCCCGCGGCGCGCGAAAAGACTGTCGCTGTCTTTACTCTCTTGAAGGGCATTTTCGCCGAACCGTTCTTTCTGTGCTTTGATGAACTGAGCCAGCCTCAGTCCGTCGAGGAAATTCTGCGCCAGCAGTTTCAGCAACTTCATCCCGACGAGCGCATCGCTCGACACGACCCCTGCGATACAATAGACAAGATGACGCAGGCCGCCGACACATCCGCCGCCGTTTCCGGTCCGAAATCGTCCGAGGGAGCCACGCAGCGCGAGGAACATCTGTCGCTGCTGGCGCGTTGGTTCTACTCCAAGCCGCGCGTGGGAGAAATCCTGTTTCGCGACGCGGACTGGCCTTATCGCCGAATTCTCCGCGCCTGCGCTCGCGTTCTGGCTGCGCAGAACACTCCGTGACCCAAGAAAATGCCTGACGATTTGACTGCAGCTTCCGAAACGGCCGGTGCTCCTCCTTCCTCGCGCTGGTCCGTTATGTTTCGCGCATTGCAGCATCGCAACTTCCAGCTTTTTTTTGGCGGCCAGCTCATCTCTCTCATCGGCACATGGATGGACACTGTCGCCGAGGCATGGCTCGTCTACCGTTTGACAGGCTCCTCGCTTCTGCTCGGCACCGTCGCCTTTGCCGGACAGATTCCTGTATTTTTGCTTGCGCCCATTGGCGGCATGGCTGCGGACCGTTTGAATCGCCGCAGCATCGTGGTTGCAACGCAGACGGCCTCGATGATCCTGGCAGGCATTCTCGCCGCGCTTACGATCTCAGGCCGCGTCAAAGTGTGGGAAGTTGTTCTGCTAGCCGCACTCATGGGCGTCGTCAACGCCTTTGACATTCCCGCGCGTCAGGCGTTTCTGGTCGAAATGGTCGGTCGCGAAGATTTAATGAACGCGATCGCGCTCAATTCGTCCATGTTCAATGGCGCGCGCGTGATTGGCCCAGCCATCGCAGGAATTCTTGTAGCCAGCATTGGCGAAGGCTGGTGCTTCTTCGCAAATTCCGTCAGCTACATCGCCGTCATCGCCGGGCTTCTTCTGATGAAAATCAACCGCCGCTCGCCGGAAGCGGTCGCGTCGGTGCTCGAGCACATTGCCGAAGGCTTTTACTTCGTTCGCCAAACGAAACCGATTTTCGCCTTGCTCCTCTTGCTTGGACTGGTCAGCCTTGTTGCCATGCCGTACTCCGTGCTCATGCCTGTTTTCGCAGCGCGCATTCTTCACGGAAACGCGCGCACTCTCGGAGTGCTCATGGGCGCTACCGGCGTGGGCGCGCTGACCGGCGCTCTGATTCTCGCATCGCGGACGGGCCTCAAAGGCCTGAGCAAGTGGGTTGCGTTTTCGTGTACCGGTTTTGGCGCAGCATTGATTCTCTTTTCGTTCTCGCACTGGTACGTGGTTTCCGTCGCGCTGCTCGTGCCTGTGGGCCTCTTCATGATGGTGCAGATGGCTTCGTCGAATACCTTGATTCAAGCCATGGTTCCCGATCGCCTCCGCGGGCGCACCATGGCCGTGTATTCCATGATGTTCATGGGTATGGCGCCGCTCGGGTCGCTACTCGCGGGTGAATTGGGCAGCCGAATCGGCGCGCCGTGGACCCTGGCCCTCGGGGGAACCGGAGCGGTAATCGGCGGCATCGTTTTCGCGCGGCAACTGCCGAAGCTCCGCGTAGAGGCGCGTCAGCTCATCCTTGCGCAAGCGCTCGCTGGCGGCGAGCCTCCCGGCAGCATGACCGCCCGCACTGTGGAGTAGGAAACACATCCTCGCCGTGCGTCGGCGTCCGGGAAAAACCTCTGCTATACTCGTCGCCCGTTCTGCAATTTTCTGTGATGATGTCGTCTGAAAACTCACTGACTCCCGGCTTCGCCACTCTCGACGGCACGCGCCGTTTCGCAGCTCGCTTCGTGGACTTGAGTGCCGCTGGGCATTTCCGCGAACGCGGGGGCCTCATGATCTCGTCGCTCGGCATCGGCACTTATCTCGGCGAGCCGGACGCCACCACCGACCGGGATTATCGCGACGCGATCACAGCCGCGGTCTGGGGCGGCGTGAATCTCGTCGATTCCGCGATCAACTATCGAATGCAGCGCAGCGAACGTTCCGTGGCAGCGGCGCTGCGCAATCTTGCAACCGCCGGTTTTGCGCGCGACGGCATCGTTGCCTGCACGAAAGCCGGTTTTCTCACGCCCGACGGCGAAATGCCCGCTGATCCCAACGAGTACTTCTATCGCGAATATATTTCCAAAGGGATTTTCTCCGTCGAAGACATCGCCGCAGGCTGCCACTGCATCGCACCGCGCTACCTTCAGGATCAAATCGAACGAAGCCGCCGCAATCTGGGGCTTGCGTGCATCGACATTTTCTATCTGCATAACCCGGAAACGCAGCTCTCCGAGGTTTCGCGTGAAGAGTTGAACAGCCGCATCGTCGCCGCGTTTGAAGTTCTCGAGTCTGCGGTGTCAGAAGGGAAAATCCGCTGTTACGGCCTCGCGACATGGAACGCTTTTCGCGACGACTCGCGCGCGCAAGGCTACCTGTCACTCGAAGCGATCTGCGGACTCGCGCGGCAGGCCGGCGGCGCCGGGCATCACTTCCGCTTCGTCCAGCTGCCGTTTAATATCGGCATGCCGGAAGCGCTGATTCGCCCGAATCAAAGTGTCGGCGGCAAAACCGTTTCGATGATTCAAGCCGCGCGCGAACTCGGCGTCAGCCTGATTGCCAGCGCGTCTCTGCTGCAAACGCATCTCGTGGGAAAAGTCTCGCAGTCAATTCACAGCGTGCTTGGCCTTCGCAACGATCTCGAATGCGCTTTGCAATTCGTGCGTTCCGCGCCGGGAATTTCCGCCGCGCTTGTGGGAATGAAGCGCGTCGATCACGTGAAGGCCAATCTGAAGCTCGCGGCAATCCCGCCCGTTTCGCAGGAGCAGTTCCGCCGTATTTTCACTGGCCCGCAGTGAAACTCCCGCGTGATTCGTTGTGGCCTACTTCTCCCTGTCGCGTTCCTTCAGCCATCCTTCGAACGCCTCGCCCATCTGCGGAAGCCTACCCGCAAAAAAATGATCGGGCGCTTCAATGAAGACAAGCTTCTTCGGCTGCGGCAGCTTTTCGTAAAGCGCTTCGGTGCGTTCGCGCGATCCGTATTGGTCGTGCGCGCTCTGCAAAATCAGTTTCGGCTTCGCGCATTCCATCAGATACGACAAATCGGAATCGTTCACCGGCAATCCCGCGCCAACGACTTCCTTGACGCGCCCGTCCGCGCATCCCGCGCGCAGACCGACGTACGCTCCAAAGCTGAACCCCGCCAGCAAGATCGGCGTTTCCGGAAATTCCGCAGCCAGATAATCGAGCGCCGCCGCCACATCTCCGATTTCTCCCCGTCCTTTATCGTGTCTGCCTTCGCTCAATCCTGCGCCGCGAAAATTGAAGCGCAAAACGGGCACGCCCTCCTGATGCAAACTCTTCGCCAGTTGAAAGACGACTTTGTTGTGCATCGTTCCGCCGAAGAGCGGGTGCGGGTGGCAGACAATCGCAACGCGGCGCGGCGCTCCGGCCGTCTTCGCCGCGGTCCACAGCATTGCCTCCAGCCGCCCGGCCGGGCCGTTCAGAAAAAACGTTCGATGGAACGCTTCGGCCATTTGAAATCCCGAGGCTTCGCAGTCTAACGGACGCTTCGCCGCGTGCCAAGCCCGCTTCACACGCTTCGCAAACAAAAAGAATTGCGCGTCCGCCCTGGCAATGCTAGGTTTAGTGCGAATTCGGCGGCGTCTCGGAGGATGGATGGATCAGGAAACCACGGACCGTCGCAATGCTCGCCGTTTTACCATGTCCCTCCCAGTGCTTGTCCGCTTTACGCACAACGGGAACATCGAAGAAAGAGTCGCGCATACGCGCGACGTCAGCTTTCGCGGCCTGTACTTCATGATGGACGCGCCGCCGGAAGAGGGAAGTTCCGTCGAGATCGTTCTCACCCTGCCGCAACAGATCACACTCGCCGGAGAAGTCCGCATCCGCTGCGCCGCCCGCATCTTGCGCGTGGAGCAGCGCGAAGACACGCGAGGCGTCGCTGCCAGCATCGATCGCTACGAATTTCTTCCTGCCGCTGCCTGATTTCCGTCGTCCGAGTTACAATGGTTCTTTCTGCAGGGAGGCGTTATGTACCACTACGATCCGGAAACGGCTTTGGAGGAACTGCGCGACGACGTCGTTCTTCCTCATCCCGTGCATCTGCGTGACATGATTTTGCGCACGAAACTCGATCCGCCGAAGGCCCTTGAGCTGAACCGTGATTTTCAGGACTATCTCGCACAGTTCGGACAGGCTCAGCATCTCGCGAAAGGAATACTCGAACAACTGGTCGCGGGCGTGCGCAAAGCGTCCTGATTGCCGCGCTTGAGCTCGAAATTGCTGTCAGTTGGTTGCGCCTGACGAACTCGGACGGCGCGGAAATGGACTATGGCCCGGCAAACCATACTGATCGATGCGGACGATACGCTCTGGGAAAATAATATTTTCTTTGAGCAGACGATCAGCCGCTTTCTCGGCTGCCTCGGGCATCTCAGCTACACGCCGGAATACTGCCGTCATATTTTGAACGAGACAGAGCGGCGCAATATTCTTCAGCACGGTTACGGCGTTCGCTCCTTCCGACGCTCGCTCGAAGAAACGTATTTGAAACTTGCCGGCGGCATGGCGCGCAAGGACGTGGTGCAGGAAATCGAAAAAATGGCCGTCGAACTCGAGGCCACGCCGCCGCACGTTCTCGACGGCGTTCCGGAAACACTCTCGTATTTGACCGGGCGCCATCGCCTGATTCTGTTGAGCAAAGGCGAAGCCGCGGCGCAAGCCGCAAAAGTCGAGCGCTCCGGCCTGGCGCGATATTTTGACGCGATCGAAATCGTGCCGGAGAAAGATGCCTCCACGTACGACCGCGTCGTACAGCAGTTCAAAATCGTCAAATCCAATGGCTGGATGGTCGGCAACAGTCCGCGCAGTGACATCAATCCCGCCCTGCAAGCCGGATTGAATGCTGTTTTCGTCCCGCATCACGCGACGTGGGTTCTCGAACACGAGGAATTGGAAAGTGGCGCCGGAAAGTTGATCCTCATTTCCAGTTTTCGCGAACTCCGCGCGCATTTCTAAGGAGACGCTGGGTTGGACTACCGTTCCGAGTTCGGCGATTTTGAAGGTGTCACCTATCTCGATGCTGCGGGCCAGGGGCCGCTTCCGTTGAAGTCCGTCCGTGCCGCGCAGGCTGCGCTCGAACAGAAAAAATTGCCGCATCGCATTCCGGACACGGAATATTTCGGTCTTCCGGATCGCATCCGTGGCTTGCTTGGGCGATTGATGAAAGGCGACGCCGATGAATTTGCCATCACCTCCGGCGCCAGCAGCGGAATGATGGTCGTCGCTTCGAATGTTGACTGGAAACCCGACGATGAAGTCCTGATCGGGCGCGGAGAATTTCCGGCACATTTTTCCACGTTCATGCCGCTGGCCGATGCCGGACGGCTCCGCGTGAACATCATCGCTCCGCGCGAGCGTTTCTTGCGTGCGAGCGATTACATCGCAACGTTCACTCCGCAGACGCGGCTGGTGTCCGTGAGCCTGGTGCGCTTCGATGATGGATCGCTCATCGACGCGGAGCGCCTCGCGCAAGCGTGCCGCAAAGCTGGCGTGATACTGCTCCTCGATATGAGCCAGTGCGCCTGCGCGATTCCCATCGATTTGCGCTCGCTCGATGCGGATTTCGCCGTCAGCTCGGGATACAAATGGCTGCTGAGCCCGTACGGCACCGGTTTTTTCTGGGCCAACAAAAACTCGATGAAAAAACTGAGCCCCGGGCCTGTTTACTGGAAGGCGCTCGAGGGCGCGCGCAATTTTCATTCGCTGAATATGACAAGAATCACTGCGGTGCCGGGCGCGAGCCGATGGGACGCACCGGAAACCGCCGCGTTCACCAATCTCGCCGCGATGCAAGCGTCGCTCGAATTCGTCGAAAGCGTGGGCATTGCAGCGATCGCCGAATACAACCAACGCTTGATTGCGCAACTTGTGGAGCGCCTTCCCCGGGATGCGTGCGTGCTGGCCAGTCCGAGCGCGCCCGAAAATCGCGGCTCGTACATTTGTGTTGCGGCGCGCAAGCCGGAACGCACCAAAGAATTCTATGAACGATTGCGCGCAGCACAGGTGATGGTCAGTTTGCGCGAAGGCTCGTTGCGCATCGCGCCGTATCTGTACAACACCGAGCGCGACATCGCGAAACTGATCGGCATCCTCTCCACCTAGCGCAAGCCTCAGGCAGCTCTGGCCACGCGGTAGAAACTCAGCGCCGAATCCCCCTGCACAACCACGCGTCTTCGCTCCAGCGCTTCTGCGAACAGCGGCAACTCCAGTTTTTTCGTGTGCTCAGCGATTACCACCCCCGCGGCAGAAAGCAATTCTGCAGAGCCGATGAATTCGAGGACGCGCTCGTATTCGTCGGCTTGCGCGTAGGGTGGGTCGAGAAAAATGAAATCGGCGCGAGCGTGTTGCGATGCCAATTTCTCGAGACCGTGCAGTGCATCGATGGGAAGAATCTCGACTTCAGCTCCGATTCCCAGAGATTTCAAGTTTTCGCGAATCAGTTTCACGGCCGGCGCGTGTTTTTCCACAAATACGGCTTGGCTGGCTCCGCGGCTGATGGCTTCGATGCCGATGGCGCCAGTTCCGGCAAAAAGATCGACAAAGATGGAATCATGCACTGTGCCGCCGAGAATGTCGAAGAGCGTTTCGCGCAGGCGGTCGCTGGTTGGCCGCAATGATGTTCCGCGAAGCGTGCGGAGGCGCCGGCTCTTGAACCTTCCCGCGATGACGCGCATTTCAACCCACCGAAGCCAAACGGAACTTGTTCTGCCACTCCGGGCCGAGGAAGGCGCGCAGCTTTTCGAGTTGCTCTGCGCGCAAGCGATCTTCGACAAGTGCAAACGCTTCCGCGCGTGCCAGGTCGAGGAGTTTGTGGTCGCGCAGCGGGTGGGCCATGTGAAATGCCACATCTCCGTGCTGCTTTGTGCCGAAGAATTCTCCGGGGCCTCTGAGTTTCAAATCCTGCTCGGCGATTTGAAATCCATCTGCCGTTGCCACGAGCGTTTCGAGTCGAGCCCGTGCCTCATCGGTGGGATTCCTGGGGGCCACGAGAATGCAGTGCGATTTGTGCGCGCCGCGGCCGATGCGTCCGCGAAGCTGATGAAGCTGCGCAAGGCCGAAACGATCCGCGTGTTCGATGACCATCACGGTTGCGTTGCGAACGTCCACGCCGACTTCCACGACCGTGGTTGCGACCAGAATCTGAATCGCTCCGCTGCGAAACTGCTCCATGGCTTCATCTTTTTCTTCGCTGCGCATGCGTCCGTGCAGGAGGCCGAGCTTCAGTTTCGAAAAAACGTTTTTCGAGAGACGTTCATATTCGGCCGTAGCTGCTTTCAATTCCTGTTTCGACTCTTCGACCACGGGATAGATGATGTAGGCCTGGCGGCCGCTTGCGATTTCACGCCGAACCGATTCCCACACGCCGGGAAGATTCTCCTCCGACCGCCATTGCGTGATGATCGGAGTTCGGCCCGGAGGCATTTCGTCGATGATGGATAAATCGAGGTCACCATAAAGAGTGAGAGCGAGAGTGCGCGGAATGGGCGTCGCGGTCATCACGAGCGCGTGGGGAGCCGTTCCCTTTTCCGCGAGGCGCTTGCGCTGCAATACGCCGAAGCGATGCTGTTCGTCGACGATAACCAGACCGAGCTTTGCGAAATTCACGGCTTCCTCGATCAATGCGTGAGTTCCCGTGACAAAGTTCGCCTCGCCCGAAGCGATGCGCGCGAGGGCATCATCTTTTTCGCGCGGCTTCATTCCGCTGACGAGCAGTTCGACGGAATACTTCGCAGGAGAGAATACTCTTCGCGCAGACAAAAAATGCTGGACGGCAAGAATTTCCGTTGGGGCCATCAACGCGACCTGGTAGCCATTCTCGATGACAATAGCAGCGGCTTCGAGCGCGACGATTGTTTTTCCGCTGCCGACATCGCCTTCGAGGAGGCGGTTCATCGGCGTGGCGCGCTCGAGGTCGGAGACGATTTCTGCAAGCACGCGTTTTTGCGCAGGCGTGGGCTTGAACGGCAGAATTTGCTTCAGCGCGTCGCGGACTTTCTCCTGGCGCACCAGCATCGGAATTCCTTTTTGCTGCTGTTCGCGCTGGCGCCGCACCGCGAGGCCGAGTTGGTAGAGAAAAAATTCCTCGAAGATCATGCGCACTTGCGCCGCACTGCGAAATTCGTTCAAAAGTCCAACGTCGATATTTCTTTCCGGGAAATGCACATGCAAGAGGGCTTCACGCTTCGCGGGGAATCCAAATTTCTGCAAAAGTTCGGCTGGAAGGGGATCGGGAATTTCGCCCTGAAAATCTTCGACAATTCTGAACATGATCCGGCGGAGCATTCGCGAACTGAGATCGCCGATCGCTTCGTACACAGGAACGATGCGGCCGACTTCCGCGGACTCCATGCCGTCCTCGCCCGGATGAAGCAATTCGTATTCGGGATTGGTCATCTCAATGCGCATGGCGCGATTCGGGTCGGACACGACTTTTCCGTGAAGGACAAGCGGCTGGCCGGGCTTGAATTTACCGTCGAGATAAGCGCCGTGGAAAAATCGCACAGCCAGTTTGCCGCTGGGGTCCTTCACGCGGAGATGAAACATGGCGTTGCGGTAACCTCGAAAACGCACGAGGCTGCTGCTTTCGACTTCCGCGCGTATGGTGGCGAGCTGGCCGGGGACCAGTTCGGCGATATTGGTGAAATGGATGCGATCCTCGTAGCGAAAGGGCAGGTAATTGAGAAGGTGGCCGACGGTGGTGATTCCGCGTTCGGCAAGCAGTGCGATCCGGCGGGGGCCGAGACCCTGGAGTGCGGTGACCGGGGAACTGGAGGTCAGAGGCATGGCTGTGAACGTGCACTTTGGAACAGCGGCCGATTCGGTCGGGTGCGAGATACTGCGATTCGGAACGGGCCGAGGCTTTGTTTTGTGTAAGTTAGCGCGAGTTCTAATCCCGATCTGTTGCGATTAGAGAATAGAGGTGTTCGGAATCGGACGATGGGTCGAAGAAAGACTCGAAAAAACTCGATTAGGAATGACCTCGGCCGTTTGTTTTGTGCAAGTTGCATGAGGTTCTAATTTCCCATAGAAACTCGATTAAAATTCAGAGGGCACATAAAAAGCAAAAAGCCGCGTTTCCGCGGCATTGGCCTCCCTTGCAAGTTGTAAGCAGACTGAACATTCAGGCTGCAGGGAGATATGTATCACGCAACCACTCCTGTGTAAAGGGAAAAGCGGCATGGGGTCGGTTCGAGTTTTGACTGCCGGTGTCACGATCAAGAGAATTGGAACTGACCCGCCACCGAAGAACAAGGAGCTTTTGGATTCGTTCGATCATGCGGGAGGCTGGACGCGGCGAAAACAGGCTGCTTACCTAACGGATGAGGGTGCCGTCTAAGGCTGTATGACGGTGGAAGGCATTGAGTTGTGGCTCCTGGGCGCGTGCCGTTGCGGCCAATGGCTCACAACCGCTGGGCGAGCCCTTCCGAGAGGCATCTCAGGGCAAGCAGGTCGCATCCGGTCATGAACGCAATGGGGATGAGCGCGACGCTCGCCGCGGCGAGCAGGCTCGACGGGGTGGCGACGCACAGAGCGGTGCAGAGAGCGGACGAGCAGGTCCTGGTGCGACAGGCACAAGCGGGCAATCGGCCGGCTTTTGAGGAATTGGTGCGCCGGTACGACCGCGATGTGCTGCGGCTGGCGCTGAACCTGGTGCGCGGCACGGAAGACGCGCGCGACCTGTATCAAGAGATTTTTCTCCGCGTCTATCGCAACATTTCGCGATTTCGATTCGAATGCAGCTTCTATACCTGGATTTACCGCGTGGCGACGAACGTGTGCCTGGACCATCTGCGGCGAAAAAACACGAGGCGTGAAGAGCAAGCGCCACAGGCTCCCGATGGAGAAGGCGTTGCGCCGGATTTCTTTGACCAGCAGGTGGAACACCGGGCGGCGGCGAATCCGGAGCGGCATTTTCTGGGACAGGAACTGGGAAAACACATTGACGCGGCACTCGACGGGCTTTCGCCCAGGGAACGGATGGTTTTCGAGTTGAAGCATTATGAAGGGCTGAGGCTTCGAGTGATTGGCGATATGCTGGGGACTTCGGAAGAGACAGTGAAGAATTCGCTGTTCCGCGCGACGCGCAAATTGCGCGCCAGCCTGGACAGCATGAGATGAAACGAGGAGTCGAAGATGCAGGAATTTGACAAGTCCTCCGGCGCATGTCCGGAGTTCGAATCACACATCATCCTTTACGCAGCGGACGAGCTGGAAGGCTCCGAGAGGGATGCTCTTGAAGAGCATCTGGATGAATGCAAGCAATGCTTCGCGGCGCTCGATGCGGAGCGGAAACTCCTTGAAATGGCGGTGCGGGGAAGGCTGGAGCCGACGCCGGGTTTGCTGGCAAGCTGCCGCAACCGGTTTGAAGATTCTCTGGACGAGATGGACCATCGCAGCACTTGGAAGCGGTGGAGCGAGGCGCTTTTCCCAGCGCACTGGCTGGCGATGTATCCAGCGGCAAGCGTGGCGGCGCTGCTGCTCATTGGCATTTCCGTGGGAATGGTGGTGCCATGGCATTCGCAAGGGCAGAGCCCGACGTCACCGGTTCGTCCGGCCGGGATGCTGAGTCCGGGCCTTGATACGCAAGCGCTGCAGTCGGCAAACGTTTCCGGAATCAATTGGACGCCAAGCAGCGACAGCGGCCAGCCACCGCAGATCGTAATTCAGCTGAGCACACAGCGGCCGATGACCGTCGAGGGAACGGTGGATGACAGCGACGTGAAGCGCTTCCTGCTGTACGTACTGCAGAACAGTCACCGGTTCTGCCCAGACGTGCGCATTAACGCCGTGGAGTTGCTGAGGGCGCGAGCAAGTGACCCAGACGTGGAGCGGGCTTTTTCGCAGGCGGTGCTGACGGATCACAATCCGGCGGTACGGCTGAAGGCATTGGAAGCCCTGACTTCGGGAAAAGCGGATAACACGAGCATTCAAACAATGGTGACTGCGTTGACGAAGGACTCCAATATTGGCGTGCGCGTGGAAGCGATCAACGCGTTGCGGGCGATTTCCGAACAAGGCGGTTTGCTCGCCGATCCGAACGCAGTCGGTGTTTTGCGCGAGACCATGCAGAAGGACCCGAATATGTATATCCGGCTGCAAAGCGCGGCAGCGATCCAACAGGCGCCGGCAAATCAACCGTGAGGGACGGAATCCAGATGGGGCGCAATATTCGTTCTTGGCTGGCGTTGGCGATATTCCTCGCGGCTCTTCCGGCGTGGGCCGGCGAAGGGCCGAATCGGGTGAGCGCGAACAAAACCGGCCAGTTTTCAACAAATTCCGGCGGGCATTTGCGACTTGCGACGGATCAAGGCGACATTCGCATATTGACGGGAAGCGTTTCGCAGGTGAGTTACCGCGTTCATTTGGAAACGGACTCGAGCGACGCGAGCGCGCAGCAGATTCTCAATGCGTTTGTTCTGGACGCGCGGAACGACTCGGATGAAGTGGTGCTGATTGGGCGTTCGCCGCGGCTGCGATGGGGACATCATCTGTGGGTCACGCTGGAAGTAACGGTTCCGCACGACTACAACCTCGATCTTTCGACCGAGGGCGGGAACGTGCAGATCGCCGACGTGCAGGGCCGTGTGTCCGCGCAGACGGCGGGCGGAAATATTTCCGTGGGGCAGATTGACGGGCCAGCGCGACTCGTGACCGATGGCGGGCACATCTTCGCGAAGAGTGTTGGCGGAGACTTGACGGCGCAGACGGGCGGCGGAGACATCACGGTGGGGTCGGTGGGCGGCGGGGCAGTTCTGCGGACGGGCGGCGGGCATATTCGCGTGGCGTCGATTGCGGGTGTGGCGCGACTGGATACGGGCGGCGGGGACATTTCGCTGGAGCATGCGGGAGCAGGGTTGGCGGTGAGCACGGGTGGAGGGGAGATTGAGGTTGGGGAAGCGTCGGGATTGATTCGAGCGCGGACAGGAGGCGGAGGGATTCGCGTGGTGAAGTCGTCGGGGCCGACGGAACTGGAAACAGGAGCAGGAAGCGTTTACCTGATGCAAGTGCAAGGCGCGGTACGCGCAACGACGGGCGCCGGCGGGATTACAGCGTGGTTTGGACCGGACGCAAAGCTGACGAGCGCCTGCAGGCTGGCAGCGGGCGAGGGCGACATTGATGTTTACATTCCGAAGCAGCTTGCCGTTACGGTGGATGCGCAGGTGGAACTTGGCGGGGACCACCGCGTGGTTGTAGATCCGGCGTTTCCGCTCAAGGTGAGTTACGGCGAGCCCGACGAGGGGAGCCAGGTGGTTCGCGCGGAGGGAGCGCTCAACGGCGGAGGCGAGACGCTGGTGTTGCGGACAGTTTCGGGGAATATCCGGCTGATGCTGAACGATTCGGAACATGAGCGGAAGCAGATGGAGCAACTGCGGCAGCGCCTGGAGCAAATGCAGCGGCAACTTGAAATGAATTTGATGAAGATCCAGATTCTGCCGACGCCGCAGCCGCCGAATCAGCGGTAGGTTTTTCGTTCTGCGCAAGGAGGATGCATGAACGCGAGAAATGCCAACGGGAGGCGAAGCTATGGATGGTTTGGACTGTGGCTGAGCCTGGCGGCTCTAGCGGGATTTTTGATTGGAGCGCTTCCGGCGCAGGCGTCCACGCAAGTCTTCGACCAGGCGTATCCGTTGCAGGCGGGCGGAGTGGTTGCACTCGGGAACGTCAACGGAGGAGTGCAGATCGAGGGATGGGATCGCCAGCAAGTGGAAGTTCATGCGGTGAAAACTGCGCTGCACGACGGCGACGATTTGAACATGGTGCATATCGATGTCGAGAGCGACGGCAACCAACTGGCTGTGAACACGCGATACCCGACGGGAACTGGGGTGCAAGTGACGGTGGAGTATTTGATACGCGTGCCGTACCGCTTGCGCTGGGTGGAAGTGCAGACGGTGAATGGGGACGTCCATGTGCGCGGAATCACCGGCGCGGGATCGCTGAATTCGGTGAATGGGAACGTCGAGGTGCTCGATGCGGAGGGACGGTTCAGCGCGAAGACGACGAACGGCGACGTGCGCCTGCAGATGAAATCGCTGCCGGATGGAGATCCCGTAAGCCTGACGACGGTGAACGGTTCGGTGGTGCTATCGCTTCCGGAGAGGGTGAACGCGGACGTGCGCGTGGTGAACCGCAATGGAGACTTCAAATCGGATTTTCCGATGGAGACGCTGGGAGCGTATACGTCGAGCCGATTCAGCGGACGCCTGGGCGGCGGCGGGGGCGAGATTTTCATGAGCACGGTAAACGGGGCAATCCGCCTGGTAAACGGACGGCCGGTGGTCTAACCAAAAGGGCGAAAAACCGTCCAATAGGGAGAACAAAAATGCGCGTTGGTACGTATCTGAAGTATGCGGCTTTGGGAGCAATGGCGATGGGGCTGACGATAGTGGGCGTGACGGCACAGGAGGTACCGGTGACGCCGGCACCCAGCACGCCTCAGGCAAACGAGAATTGCGACATTAACATATTCGATTCGGCACAATTCCAGAAGGAAATGGCACAGATGCAGCGCCGGATCCAGGAGAGCCTTAGACAAGTGCAGGCGCGGGCCAGCTTGTATGGAGCGGAGGTGGCAAGGGAAATGACCGAGAATGGGATGAAGTCGGAGGAATTGGCGAACCTTACGGCAGAGGCACGCAACTCGGCGCAACAAGCACGTCAGCTCTTTGGACAAAGCGTACTGCTAGACAGCGATGAGGGCACGGGCTGGCTTGGTCTGGAGATGACGGAAATCACCGCCGAGAGGGCCAAAGAGCTGAACTTGAACCCGGTACGCGGTGTGCAGGTGACAGAGATTCTACCGGATGGCCCGGCTGCGAAGGCTGGGCTACAGACGAATGATGTGATCGTTCAGTATGACGGGCACGACGTCGAAGGGACGGTGCAGTTCCGCCGGCTGGTGCGCGAAACGCCGCCGGGGCGGAGCGTACCCATTGCGGTCTTGCGCGCGGGCCATGAACAAAAGATGACGATTCAAGTGGGCAACCGGGCGAAAAGCCTGGAGAGCGAGTGGCACGAAGGAGCGCCGTTGGCGTTGAGCGTGCCGTCGCAGGCTTACAACTTCAAGATGGAGATGCCGGAACTGTTCATGGGAATGACGCCGACGCTGGGAATCGAGGCTGAGGATGTAACCGGGCAACTCGGCGCATATTTCAAAGTACCGGGAGACGATGGCGTGCTGGTTCGCTCGGTAAGCAAGGATACTCCCGCGGCGAAGGCGGGGCTGAAGGCGGGGGACGTCATCACGCGAGTTGACGGGCTGACTGTGACGACGCTTGCGGAACTGAGGGTGCGGTTGCGGGAGAAGCGCGAAGAGAAAACCGTTTCGTTGATGGTGATGCGCCAGGGAGCGCCGGTGTCGGTGACGGTGACGCTTGAAACTCCGCAACCGGAACCGGCGAGGACGCGGAGCGCGGCACTGTAAAAACAGTAGAGCGGGTCGAGACGATCGGAAAGAAGAGCCCAGGCAAATGCCTGGGCTTTTTTTATGCTCGTTGTGATTTTATTGGCGGACGATTTCGGCGTTGGCGGACGGCACAGAGATGCGTTCGAGGCGGCTGCCGTCGAGATAAAGAACGATTTCCAGGTCTTGGCTGCGGACACGGAGGCGATTGAGATTCTTACCGGTGGAATTGTCGGGATCGAGAGCTTCGGCGGTGACCGTGCCGGGCAGCATTTCTTGCGGGATGAGAACGGAAAAGGTCTGAACTCCTTTGCTTGACCAATCATAGAGATCGGCGAGGATTGCGTATTGGTGGTAGAGATTGTCGTCGAGGATGACGACGATGGGAGTCTTGAAAAAAAACTGTTGGGTGAAAGGCTTGCCGCCGTTCTGCTGCACGTGAATGGTTGCGGTGCCGTTGTCGAAATCGATCGAGGCGCCAGCGCGTTTTGAAGCGGCTGCGGTGGTCCATTCATAATGAATGGGAGCGCCGTCGGCGCGAAGCAAGAGCTGCGAAGTGATGCGCGTTTCGGGCCCCTGCGCAGAGCGCACAGAGACATTCCCGCGTGCGAGCCAACCGCCGCCCGAGGAGGAGATGTCGAATTCCTCGGAGCCGACTTCCTTGCCATTGACCATGTCGCGGAATTTGCCTTTTTGTGCCGCTATCGAGCCGGGATCGGGCGGCGCCAACCTGGAGGGGGATACGAACGGAGGCCGGGCTGGGGATCGGAGCGAGAAAAGGGAGCAGAGCAAAAGGGAAGCGGCCAGCATTGTCGCCGAGCGGGTCACTGTGGGACTCCATCGAGAATGCCGAGAGCGATGATGGACTGCACGACGCGCAGGGGTTCGACTGAACTTTCCACACGGTAGCGAGCGAGTTCGTAGAACGGGAGACGTTCCTGGTAGAGCTGACGGAAGCTGGCTTCGTCCCTGAAAAGCGGGCGGTCGGTGATGTGGGAGCAGCGCTGTATCAAATGTTCCAGGGAGCATTGGAGCCAGACGGTGGCGCATCCGGTCTTTTGGAGCAGCTCCGTGTTCGCGGATTGCGCGACGGTGCCGCCGCCAAGGGAGACGACTGTAGGCTTGCGAGTTTCAGTAGCTTCGCCGAGGATGCGTTCGAGCTCTTCATGTTCGATTCGGCGAAATGCAGGTTCACCGAGTTGGGTGAAGATTTCTGGAATGGTCAAGTCCGTGCGCGCGACGATGCGTTTATCCAGGTCGACGTGAATCCAGCCAATCTGGCGGGCGAGGAGGCGAGCCACGGTGGACTTTCCGCACCCCATAAATCCGGTGAGTGCGATAAGACGGTGACTGGGGCGAACTCCAGAGGAAGCGGTTCCGGAGGAAAATTCACTTTTGCCAACAGGAGTCAGGGCGTCAGTCACGCTTGTGGATGTTGATTATACCATTGAACGAGGAGAGTTCCAGTTTGGCGCGTCCCTGGTTGAAGCTGCCAAAAAGGCTCACCGAATGACGCGGCGGACGCTGGTTCGGATGAGTCGGGGGAACGAGTTTGGCCTGGTTATCGACCTTGCCGTAGAGAGATGTTGCGGTGACGTCAAAAGAATCGCCGTTTGAAAACCGGACATTGATGGGGCCGCTGTAATTCTTCAACTGATAGACACCATTGGGCAGGAAGTCACCGTCGAGAAGAATGTTGCCGGTGGAAGTTTGCGCGAAGATGCTGGAGCTGTGGTCGTCGACCAGGCGCAGGTCCCCGCTGATGGAGTGGACTTCGATGCGTCCGGTGCAGCGCATACACTGGAATCCGCCACCCACGGTTTGAACGACCAGATAGCCGCCGATGTCTTCGGCATCGATTCCAGCAGCGACGGTTTCCACATTGGTGTCGCCGAGGATCTTGGAAATGGAGATGGTGCCTGAGTCGCTGTGCACCTGAAGTTCGGAGTCTTCGGGCACGGTGACGACGTAGTTGGCGCGAAGCTCATCGGGGGAGACATTCTCGGCAAGAATGTGAGTGTCAATGTCGATGCGGTTGCCGACCTGTGCGGCATCGACTTCCACTTTTTCGCTGTTGTGGTCGGCGACGACCGAGACCGTGGGCTTGCTCCAGGACGAGATGACCAGCGTACCGCTTGGGTTGTGGATGGTGATGAGCGGATGGGGCTCGACCGCAAACTGCTTCTCCAAATGGTGCGCGAAGGCCGAGGGCGAAGCCAACAATAGTCCGGAGCCGAGCAGCAACATCGCCACACCACTTTCGGCGGCCCGCCAGATTTGCTTTGAGGAGGCAAGAGATATCATGGGAGACTCCATCACCGTTCGGCGCTCTCTGCCATAGTGGCCAGAAGATCTGCTTTTTGCTGATAGGCCGTGTACAGATAATCGCGAGTCATTTCGTTTTGAGGATCTTCGCGAACACTCTTTTCACACATGGAAATCATGTTGTCAACGATGGCGAGATTATGATTCAGCGTAGCGGTCACATCGTTGCCTGGGGCCTGGAGCGCAGGAAGGACTTTGGTTTCGGCCACGGTCAGATCGGCCGCCAGAGGCGTAATGGTCGTTTGCGCATGCTCGAGCCACACGGCTTCCTGATCCGCACGATTGACCGTTTTCATCTGCGTACCGAGCAGGGCAGCCCCGATGATCACCAACGACAAGTAAGCGCCAGCGAGCGCCGGACGGAAGGCACCGAATGAGCCGAAGCGTTCCCACCTTGCAGAGCGAGCACGGCCCGGAGTGCGAATCAGCCGTTCTTTTTCCAACTGTGACTTGATTGCGGACCAAACGCGGGCGGGAGGTTCTTCCTCGGGCAAAAGCGCACCGGCTTTGCGGATCATTTCGAGGTCGGCAATCAGAGCGCGACAGCGGGGACAGGCTGAGACATGCGACGCGGCCGACGGGCTGCGTTCGTCGTCCATCCAGCCGCCGCTGATTTGCCAGAATTCATCACATCGCATCGGTGCCATGACTTTTAGTCCTCGGCCGCAGCGTCCTGCTTGAAAGCCTGGCGCTCATCGCGAGCCTTTTGCCTTTCCGTCTCATGAAGAAGATCTCTCAATCTCATGCGGGCCTTATGCAGCTGGGACTTCGAATTGCCGATGGAGCAGCCCATAATCTCGGCGATCTCATTGTGTTCGTAGCCCTGCACATCGTGGAGCACAAATACCGCCTTATAGCCGGCTGGCAATTGGTCGACAGCGCGCTGGAGATTCACGCGATCAATCGAACCGCTCAATCCTAAATCAGGTCCGCCAAAATCCTTCCGAGGGCCGCCGCTTTCTTCATCCGGCTCGGTCACTTCCTCAAGGGATGTTTCTGAACCGGTCTTCTTGCGCAACCGCATCAGCACAACGTTCACTGCCAGCCTGTGAAGCCAGGTCGAAAAGGCGGATTCGCCGCGGAAGGTGCTGATTTTCCTGAACAGCTGAAGAAAGGCCTCCTGGGTGAGATCCTCTGCTTCAGCGGTATTTCCGACCATGCGCAAGCACAAGGAATAGACCCGGCGATGGTGGATCTGGTAAAGCCGCTCAAACGCCGCCGCGTCACCCTGCTGTGCCAGTCGGATCGCATCCGCTTCCGGCACTTCGCCGTTTTCGACTCGCCTCGTTCGGGCCACGATACCCAACGCGGCGTATCTGTCTGTTCCGATGCGCCGCCTAATCCAGAAGTTGTACTTAGATGTTCCAGGAACGAGCCAGATGCTGGTTTCACTAGCTAATCCCGACCACGCCGCAAGGAACCGGCGCGGATTGGCTATTTTCTTCTGAAATGGGCTGCGCGTCTAGCGGGGAACGCGAGGAGCGAGGGGACGAACCGTTTCGCGGGCGGAAGCAGGCGCGGCGTTCAACTCGCCATAAAAGAAGCCGAGGCTTTTGGGAGGCAGCGCGAGCATAAAGGATTTGAGCACGACAACGGTTTCGCGCAGGCAAGTATTTACGTCGTAATGCAGCTCATCAAGCCTCGGCCATGAAGAATCAGGGTGAATGTGCAACCCGGCGGCGAGTTCCTCGGCTTCGCGATGAAATTCATTGCCCAATGCACTGACGCTCATTTCGAGGACGCGAAGCTTGTGGAGGAATCGCGACCGGCTGCCAAATAGAACGCGATGCATCAGCTGATTCCATTGGGCATTCTGCCGGGCCGACTCGCTGCGATAGAAGGACGGGTTCAGGGAAGCTACGGTTGGTGGAACGGCGAGATGGCGTCCCCACTTCTCGAGCGTGCGGCAAGAAGACGCGAGAGGTTCGGTGAGATCGGTGACGGCGGCGGCAGCGATATCCACACATTGCCGGGCGCGCGTGAGCTTGCCCTTTGCGCGCAACGCCATCGCGTGATCCAGCGAGACCGAAAAAACTGCATATGCGGATTCCCATCTGTGAACGATGCTGTCGAACATCCGGTTCTTTTCGTCCGGCAGCTGAGTGCACCAATCTTCCCTGACCGAACTGCGAACCTTCGCGGACTCGCGCTTCTTTCCCCAGAGATGCATGGCCCCCACCGTGTGAGCGGCATTATATCAGAGCATGCAACCCTGGCGTTTCTTGGCGGGTATGGTTACAGAGCGGGAAAGTGATACACGTCGGCTGCAACGAGAGCACTGTAAATAAGAGGCCAGCGTGGCTCGGATAACCTATTTTCGGAAGAGAGGCTCTGTTGACCTCCCTCGATATTTTTTGGGGCCATGCCGGACCTTAGTGGATTAAGATGTGATACCTTTTATTGACTCGCCGTGCTGTCTCGATATAAATTAAGGTATCGGTTGCCTCTCTGCCTTGATGTATTATAGGATATCAATTATGCGGAATGATGCTACAGAGGGGATCAAGCCATTCAGACAAAAGGCCCTACCAGCAGACCTACGTCGGGCCCTGAAAGAAGCGCGCGAGAAGCATCGTTGGAGCCAGAGGAACCTCGCGAGCCGCCTCCGCATGACTCAGCGCCACATTTCCGGCATCGAGTCCGGCAAGATTGTACCCCGCTACGACACACTCCTTGAACTCGTGCGCGTTCTCGGTCAAGACCTTCTCATGGTGCCACGCGCGCTCGTCCCGGCCGTGCAGTCTCTCGTCCGCGATTACAAGCGGCACGACGAGCACGGCGAAAGCGACGAGCATGCGCTCTATGGGGATACCGGCGAAGAAGAAGCGCCGCAAGAAGGCCACGGCGATGAACCTTGACCCTAAAAAACTCAACGCGCTATCCGTGCGCCTGCACGGCAAGCAGATCGGTGTCATCAATCGTCTAGCCGGCGACAGGCAGCTCTTCGCCTTCGAGCAAGACTACATAGACGATGCCAACCGTCCCACATTAAGCTTGTCCGTTAAGAACGCAACGGGCGGCCTCGTTACGTCTGTAAAGACCGTTGTGCGGCGCGTGCCTCCGTTCTTCGCGAATCTCCTTCCCGAAGGCCATCTGCGCGAATATCTCGCCAAGCTCGCGGATGTGAACCCGCAACGCGAATTCTTCCTTCTCGCGGTCCTCGGCGCGGACCTTCCGGGCGCCCTTGTCGTCACGCCGATCGAGGGCGAACAACGGGCAGCCAAAGGCCGCGAGGCGAGCGAAGACCATCATGGACAGTGGCCCTCCGAGACGGCCCTGCGCTTTTCGCTTGCGGGCGTGCAGCTGAAATTCTCGGCTATGATAGAAGCCTCTGGCGGCCTCACTGTGCCGGCCAGCGGCATGGGCGGCTCCTGGATTATCAAGCTCCCCTCCGCCCGCTATTCCGCGGTCCCCGAGAATGAATTCGCCATGCTGGAGCTGGCGAGACGCACAGGTATCACGGTTCCCGAAAACAAACTTGTCGAAGTCAAAGACATCAAGGGCCTTCCCGAAGAAGGCCAAACGGTTGGAGGCAACGCGCTCGCCGTAAAGCGCTTCGACCGAGCGCCCGGCGGCGATGCCATTCACATGGAGGACTTCGCGCAAGTCTTTGGACTCTTCCCGGACGACAAGTATGGCCGCCGCAGCTATGCCAACATCGCCGCCGTCCTCTGGGCCGAAATCGGCGAGGACGCGGTTAGCGAGTTCGTCCGCAGACTCGTTTTCTCCGTGCTGATCGGCAACTCTGATATGCACTTGAAAAACTGGTCACTTCTGTATCCGGACGCGCGCAAGCCTGCCCTCTCCCCGGGATATGATTTCGTAGCGACCCTCCCATATATTCCGAACGACGCCCTCGCCCTGAACTTCGGCGGCAGCCGGAGCCTTTCCGAGATCACGCAGGACCAGATGCGGCACTTCGCCGATACAGCAAGGATACCAGCGAGCCCCCTGTGGGCAATTGCAGTTGAAACGACCGAGCGCACGACCGCGGAGTGGAACAAGCTCGAACAAGCCGACCTTATTCCCAAGAACATCCGCAAAGCTATCGATAAGCAGATACTCCGAGTTGCGGCTACCGTGACGTGAAATAGTTCTGATACTTTTGATCGGCGATTCATGTTTCGTCCTTGTCTCTTGGTGCTCCGACTCCCTCCCCTCACCAGCTACCGTGGAATCGGTTTCATGTACTCGCGGATGATGTAGTCGTCTCCAGTCTTCCAATCGCTGAAATCAGCTCCGACGATGAACACGTCGCAGCCATAACGGAGTGAGAAGGCGGTCTTATTCTTGAGCCGCGTATATAGACCGTTGGCCAGTCCTTACTATCTCTCGGTGACGGTATGGTAAAAGGTGGTATCCTCCGCGCATTGCAAGACGAGGGCGCTCCAGTCTAACAAGGAGATATCCAATGAAACAAAACGTTACGTTAACCATCGCGTCTCTCCTCTCGATCCTCTTCACGACATTGCATCTGGCCGGCGACATCGTTCGGGGAATGGAGCCAGGGACGCTCTCAGACCTCATCGTGCTGCCCATCTTGGTCGTCTGGCTGTACGGAACGCTGGCGCTGGCCGGAAAGCGATCAGGGTACGTCATCATTCTCCTCGGGTCGCTCCTTGGGTTGCTCGTCCCCGTCATCCATATGGAGGGAGCGGGAGTCGGCGGAGCGATCGCCAAGTCCAGCGGAGCCTTTTTCTTTATCTGGATACTCCTCGCGCTCGGCGTGACCGCGCTCTTCTCCGTTGTCCTGTCGGTGCGCGGACTGTGGGAGCATTTGCCATGGCGGACCGCCGCACAGCACAAAGAGGGTGCCGGTGCATGAAGCGTCAGGGCATTGGCGGTTTTGTCCCCACGCCGGGTAGCTCCATTGAATTGTCTTGGACTAAGGATCAAGTCACGCGCGTCTGCTTGGTGAAACCGTCGAGCAACGACTTGGAGCGCCAGAGGCGAAGAGACCGCCGTCCTATTTTTGGGACGGCTCGAAGGCTCGTAGTCTTTGATGGAAGAGGGTGGCCCCTTTTTTGCGTGCGCATCTAAATATTCAAAATTCCTCGTACTAACTGAGCGAATACGTCAAGTTGTTCAGAAGAGAATTGGGATTTAAGCACACTCTGAATATTTCTCGCGGTTCTCTCAACACTTTTTGAGGCAAACAACACGATCCCCTGTGGATTTGCAGACACCGCGAAGTTGAGGATGAGAGCCGCGAGAGTCTCCTCATCAGAGCAGTTTGCACCCACCTGTTCGGACCATGATTTCGCGGTTTCACGATGGGCCCTGAGGAAGGAAAGCAGAGAGTTGTAGCTGCTTCCTAGGGAACCATAGGTGATGATGAAGGGACTAGTCGCGGTTTCGGGAAAACTCCGCAGATTTGGAGCGAGAACGCTATTCTCGAACTGTACCACGCGGCATAGCTCGGGCTGGGATTGAAGCGCGTAGACAGCGTTCTTGAAGCTGGTACCGATGCCGAACTGCTTGATTTTACCGCTAGCAACAGCGCCCTCCAAGAAAGCAATTAGTTCCTGGTGGTGATTGTCAGTGACAACATAGTCGTGCAGAAGAAAGAAGTCGAGATAGTCGGTTTTCAGTTCACGAAGGCTAGTGTCGAGACTTCGCTTGCATTCTGCGGCCGTGAAAGGAGGTGTGGAAACGAGAAATTGTGTGCGAGACTGGACCGCTTTGCGTGCTGCAGGGACCATGCGGACGAATCGCCGCCCAACGGAAATAAGAACCCTAAGAGGACTGGTTCGAGCCGGAGGCTGAAGGCCGAATTTCGATGTAATGGTTATCTGCATGCGACGAGAGCGTGCAAATGAACCTAGGATTCCTTCGGCCTCCCCGTAACCGTAATACCGGGCGACATCGAAATGTCGGACGCCGTTATCGAAGGCTGTATGGAGCAGTCGCGTCGCGTTCCTGTGGTTCGTTCCGGTGAGGCTTCCGCAGCCAAAGCCAAGTGCAGGAATTTGAAATGAAATACCAGGGACAACCACAGTCCGCACTTAACTAGCCCCCACACAGACCTGTTTGAGTCGGTCGGCAATTCGCAAACACAAAGCCAGAATGGTGAGCGTAGGATTCGCGGTCGCGCACGTGGGAAACACGCTGCTGCTTCCGACATACAGATTCGCTACGCCGTGAACGCAACAGTTCGAATCGACGACGCCGAGTTTAGGATCGTTGTGCATGCGAGTCGTTCCCATATGATGGAAGTTGTCGTGTGCTTGACGAACCCAAGTTGTGGGA
The DNA here is from genome assembly GCA_035945715.1 of Candidatus Acidiferrales bacterium. Lineage (GTDB taxonomy): Bacteria > Acidobacteriota > Terriglobia > Acidiferrales > UBA7541 > DAHUXN01. Next base: position 71,551 of record DASYZX010000005.1, on the reverse strand, counting down.
TCTTCCAGGAGTTTACGATGAGTGCGATCAAAAGTTCCTAGGCCGAGACGATCAAATTCACCGCAAGCAATGTTGGCGAATTCTAACAGGGAGCGGCGTTCGGCTTCGCTAAGTCGCCAATCGAGCTTGACGCGGCGCATGCCGAGCTGATCGCGCGCTTCGCTAAGCGTGACGCGGCTCTCTGGGTTGGGAGCCATTTCGGCGTGCGCGTTCAACGTAATCCACCCTTGTTTGGCGGTGGCTGCGCGCTTCTTAATCGAGCGCCGGTAAAGAAGCTCGATGAACTCCCCGGGGGCGGCGGAGATGTTTCGAAGCAACGATTTCAGATTGTCAGGATATGTCCTGCCGATTAGGGCGCGGTACAACGTTTTCGCAGACTGAATGCAAGAATCTGAGGACGGCCAAAACGAAACCGTTCCATCGACGCTGAGCACTTTTCTCTCAATCTGAGCCTGGTGAGCGAGAGTGATGAGAGGTGCGTATTTCAACCCTCGAATGAAGAACGATTCAAATAGATTCTGAAGCCTGGGACGGTTATAAACCTCAAGAGCGCCAAGGCATGCGGTCACGTGCTCCTGAAAGTAACGACCTACAACGTCATGGTCATTCCCCAGACCCCGGGACCTTGCACGGTCGGATGCTAGGAGTATGCGGGCGTTTTCAATTCCCCCGCAACATAACGCGAAAAAACGAGCGCGGGCCACACCTCTCTTTCCAGCAAGCGTGGAAAATTCCACCTGCTCCACGGCGGAGCCGGAGATGTTTGTGGCGATCGCGGTCACGTTTGCGTGTAACAGAACCGAAATGTTGTGAGCACGTTTCAGATCTTGGCGATATGCCGTTCCAAAATTGGGCTTCGGACTCCATTGGGAGAATTGCATGCAGAGTTTTTGAGGGTCAAAAGAGGGGGGGCTGATGCCAAAATCCAAACAGACGTCGTGATAGTTCAGGTTCTCGCCCAAATTCAGAAGGCGATCGGCTCGGTCATAATAGGAGTCGAGTTCTTCGCGGGCAATAGGCCAGCCGCTCAATGGAACCCAGCAACGCGGCTGGAAATCAAACTTGTCAAATCTGAGAGCTTGGCCGCCCCAAACCGTCGTGGTCCCACCAAAGACTCTTTCGCGTCCCGTGTGAATTCCGAGGTGGGGGAGGCCTACGATTTCGCTTTCGTACAGCCGGTTAGATTCCGGTTCGTGGTCGAGGCCGCCGGATTCCAAAAGCGTGACCGTATAGGGAGTTCCGATAAACTCACGCGCCAGTGCGATGCCCGCCGCGCCTGCGCCGATGAAGCAGAAGTCGCTTGAAATCGAGGCACCATCCTCAAAATTGTTGAAGTCACATATCATGAATTGAGACGCCAACCGACCGGCCGTTCCAACAACTCGAAGTTAGACGCCGGGCCGTAGAGCGTGACGCGGCAGCCTGATAAATAGGCGTGTGGCCTTTCAGTTGTTCGATTCGCGGGAAACGCACGCCGTTACTTCGCCCGTGAGAGTCACCGGTGGAGGGCGACAGGGGATGGCCCCCGTTTCGCGTGCGTATACGCGCACCTTGGTGTTTCTTGACGGGGTAGGCTATAGAGCAGGGAAGAGTGATACACCCCGATTTCGAGCCATTGAAACATTTCCACCAAGTCGATACAGTTGAAACCATAAGTCAGGAAAATCTTTGATGGATCTCGTACCGCTTGACGAGCATCGCCAGCTGTTTATTTCCCCGTCGATCGACGACTGGAAGTCGATTGAGGATCATGGCATAACTGCAGTGATAGACTTAGACGGCGATCTCGACTTGGGCATTCCAAGCATTCCCAATCACATGCTCTATGTCTACTTTCCCATCTGCGATGAGGACCTGCCGGATTTGAACAAGCTGCACGCGCTGGCGAGGCTCGGGGCGCGATTGGTGGCCAACGGCGAGAAAGTTCTAGCCCACTGCGGCATGGGTCTCAACCGATCGGCTCTCGTCGCGGGATTAGTGCTGACCTATCTCGGGATGAAAGGTGAGGATGCCCTGACGCTTCTGAGGGAGAAACGGCCCGGCGCATTGTTCAACGAAAACTTCGCGGTCTATCTCGCGGCACTGCCGCCGAACACCACCCCACTGGGCCTATCCTAGAAGTTGACTTGTCCGGTCCTCGTCCGACTGCGCTGATTGCTACTGACATCAACCAGCTGCGGAGATAGGGGGAGGGACTCTCCAGAGCGGACGGACCGGCTCCGTGCCCGTTTAGACAAGCTTATGCGAGAACAATACCGTGAGGATCCCCAGTATCCAGACGTAGTGCCCTTCGCGAGGATAAAGACCGAAAGAATTAAAGGACATCCAGCAGAAGGGGATCATGGCCAGCACGACGATTCTCAAGACACGCACCGTTCTCTCGTATTGTCCAGCTAAATCCAAGAACGCAGTTGCTATAAAAACTGGGTTGATCAACCCGCTGACAAAAAGAAACACAAGTGCGAACGGCTTGTGCTGAAAGGGCGAACCGGACAGGGTAGCCTCCCGCAGAGGGACAACAAGCGCCCAAACAGCGCAAAAGAAACCAGGCGTGGCACTGGAGTGGGGGATCGGCCAACTCACAGCTAAAAGAAAAAAACTGACGACATAAAGCAATATGCCGATCCAGAAAATCTTGAGTTGCCGATTCATAGCAGAATTTATGTTACAGACGTAACTACAACAGTACAAGAAAACAACAGTCGTTACGTACCCTGTCAGTTATAGATAGAATTGTAGTTGCAGGGCTCTGCAATATAAGCCATCACGCAATCTCGTTTTCCAAACACCCGATCAGGGCTGCTTTCGCTCTCCCCCGCCGGCTCATCTGAGCACCACGAAAGCTTGAACCCACTCTATTGCGTCCTGCATCAGTGGCGATCGGAGAAGGTAACGTCGCGCCATCGAAGTTGTGAAAGTGCACCGAAACCCGTTTGACCCGAAGAGCCGAGGGTGCAGTGGCGATTGTTGGTTGCGACTCAGTATCTTGGGAAATCGAATCAGTTGGTTCGCTGAGCGGCTCGCCCGGGAAAGGACGATTGAATATCACGAAACTCGGCGCATCCGAACGCGCCGCCACACATCGACGGACCCGGCAAGAATTACCGAGGGGGCTTGCCGATAGACTTCGTGATGTTCAAATTTGTCTTGACCTTATAACTCGGATTCCGATATAACGGAGTCCGACTATGAAGGATCCAGTCGCATCTTTACTTCCGCTTCCGCCTGCGGCTCTTCATATCATGACGGCCGTAGCCGGTGAAGAGCGACATGGCTACGCCATCATGCAGGAAGTCGCGCGCCAATCCGATGGCCGCTACAAGCTAGGGCCCGGCACACTCTATGACAACATCGAAAAGCTGATCGACCGCGGGTTGATCCGGAAGATCGCTCGCTCTTCTGCGAACGACGATCCGCGCCGACGCTACTACCAACTCACCACTTTTGGTCGCCGCGTTCTTGCGGCCGAAGTCTCGCGCCTCGGAAGTGTTCTTCGCGCCGCAAAAATGCGTTTGGCCACCAACGATTCAGGCGAAGTCTAATGAGTCGCTTCATCTACCGGTTGCTGATTTGTCTTCATCCGCGCGCATTTCGCGAGCGCTTCGGAGAAGAAATGCTCTGCGTCTTTGACGAAGCCGGGCGGCCGGGCAGGCGCGCCTATCTCCACGACGGCTGTTCATCGCTTGCGCGACAATGGGTGCTGCGATCGGGCCTTTGGCGATGGGCCGTCGGTGCTGGCGTCACCGCTTTGCTGGTGGTCGGCTATGCGTATTCGGAAGCGAACTGGGAGAAACAGCAGTTAATCGCCCAGGATCTGGCCAACGAGAAGCGAGCCAGCTCATTCGACCAGGCCGAATTCAACCGGGAAGCCGCTCAGGCTGTCTCGATGCTCAGGCGCTTCCGCCAAGAGGGCAGGAAGAAATCCCATCCTGCGCGTTCGCGACACCCCGGTGTCACCGAACCTGATCAGGAATGAAAAATGGTCGCGCTCGAAGCCCGCGCTCTGACGAAATGCTACTACTCGGCGGTTCCGGCTGTGCGCGGCCTCACGTTTTGTCTGAGCGAAGGCGAGGTTCTCGGTTTTCTCGGACCGAATGGCTCGGGCAAGAGCACCACAGTGAAAATGCTCACCGGTCTTCTTGAGCCTACCGAAGGGCACGTTCTCTGGCGCGGCGCCAGAATCGGCAGCGACCTTGTTCGCTACCGCGAACGCCTGGGCTATGTTCCTGAAGAAGCTGACCTGTATCCGTTTCTGTCCGGCTGGGAATATCTCGAACTGGTCGGCACGCTTCGCGGCGTGCCGCGTCGGAGCCTTGAAAGGAAAATCGATTCAATGCTCGAGCTTTTTTCGCTCACGCCCCACCGTCACTCTTCGATTGGCTCATACTCGAAGGGCATGCGTCAAAGAATTTTGCTGATCGCCGCGCTTTTGCACGATCCCTCGCTTCTGATTTTTGATGAGCCGCTGTCGGGCCTCGACGTCACTTCCGCGATGATCGTGAGAAGCCTGGTCAAGACGCTCGCCGAAAAGGGCAAAGCGATGCTCTATTGTTCGCATGTGCTTGAGGTCGTCGAAAAGATTTGTTCCACGGTCATTGTGCTGCGAAAGGGCAGAACCATCGCTTACGGCCCTCCGTCCGAATTGATCAAAGCGGTGGGTCAAGGCTCGCTCGAGCACGCCTTTGCCCACATTGTGGAAGGCGGCGACACGGAGCAGACCGCGCGCGACATCGCCTCAGTTATGAGCGCAGCATGATTTCAACGCTTGAAGAACCCTCTCCCGCGCAATCGCTTTCCGAAAAGCCATTCAAGCGCCTTGTCCGGCATTGCATGGATCGCGTCTTCTTCGGTGGCGACGGTGCCAGCGGGGATGTAGACGTCGGCATCGGCGCAGTCCTGGCAATATTGGCTGCGCCGGGTACCTTCGCTGCCGTCGCCCTTGCGGTGAAATACAGTTCGCTGATTCATTTCATTCGGAACGAGGCGCATTTCAACCCTTACGTTGCTTCATTCCCGGACGAATATTTTTTCGTCGTTCTCTCGATGACAGTTGCCGGGGCGGTGGCGGTCTGGAAATGGGATAGCCTGTTGCCGGATCGTTACGACTATGCAAACCTCGTGCATCTGCCGATCCCCGGCAGCCGCATTCTGTCCGCGAACTTGCTTGCGCTGCTTTTCCTTGTTGCGATTATTTCGGTCGACGTTAATTTTGGGGCTTCGATTCTGTTTCCGTTAATTGCCTGCTGGGCCGCTCCGACGGTCGGTTATATAGCCGATTTCGCCGCAACACACGTCGTGGCCGTCGTTCTGGCGGCGGTATTCGGTTTCCTCGCGGTCCTCGCGGTTTTAGGTGTGCTGATGGCGTTTCTCCCGTATCGTGCGTTTCGCAAATGTTCGGTATATGTGCGCAGCGCCTTTCTCATTTACTTCGTCGCGCTGCTGATGACCTCCACTTCCGAGCCGGGCAAGCTTGAGGCCGCCCATTCTGCAATATCTTGGGCGCATGTTCCTCCACCCGCGTGGTTTGCCGCACTCTGCCAATGGCTCCGTGGCATTCCCGATCCATCGTTTCCGGCGTTCGCGAAAGTCGCAGTGCTCGCCGTGATTGCTGTGCTCATCGTAGCGGTGGGCGCCTACGCGCTCAGCTATCGCCGTTGTTTCCTCCGTAGCGCCGAAACAATGCTGATTCTGCCTGCCGGAGGCGGCTTGATCTCGCCGTATGTTTTTCGTGCGCTCGATCAGATCCTTCTGCGCAATCGGCTTTACCGCGGCGGTTATCGTTTCGTCGTCAAGACGCTCTTCCGGAGCGAGACTCACGCGCTCACGTGGATCGGTTTTGCAGCCGTCGGCGTCGTGATCGCCTCCAACGATTTGCTTCTTGCAAGTTCGAAAGCCGTGCCGCCTGCTGCGCAGCCCTCGGCTGTTATTCTTGGACTGCCGCTTATCCTCACCTATTTCCTAATGTTCGGCTTGCGCGCGGCATTTGAAATTCCCGGGCCGTTACGCGCGAATTGGACGTTCCAGCTAGGCGTAGATCCCGCCACAAGTCAGTGTGCGGCGCTGGCGAGAAGGGTGATGATCACGTTCGAGGTCCCGCTCCTGGTGGTTTGCTTTGGCATGTATGCATCGGTCTGGAGTTGGCGGATGGCCCTTGTCCATCTCGTCGTCTTGAGCGCGATGGCAGGCCTACTCATTGAAACGCTGCTGCTTAAGTTTCGGAAAATACCATTCACTTGCTCCACGCGGCCGTTCAAGCAGACCACGGGGGTATCCATCATTCTTTACATCATCGGCCTTTTCGGATTTTCCGCTGCGGTGCCTGGGATCGAGCATCGAGCGTTCGTAGATCCCTTTCCCGCTATGGAATACATCATCCTCTTGCTGATGCTCTGGTGGGTCTGCCTCTACGCGTCGCGCAAGAATCAGGTCGAACCCGAACGTCGCCTCATCTTTGAAGACGCCCTTCCACCCGTCCTCGAGGTCCTCGACCTGACCTTCCGGCGCTAGACTCTGCATCTGCACGCCCAGATCAGACGATTCCTTGTGCCACGTTGTTGAGCAAAAAAAAACGTCCACAAGCCCTTGAATAAAGGCGCTGTCATACTTCCTTAAAATCCCAGGAGACGCCGGCAGCTATGGCCTATTTGTCGAGGTAACCCGAAAGAGCTGCGCCACCCCGGCATTCGGCCCGCTCGATAACCCACCCCTGGTGTTTCTTGACGCTTTCCGAAGGCGCTCGTTATACTCCGAAGGACTTCCGGAAAGGAATACCGTTTGGAATTCGAACCGCGCGACCAGCTTGTCCAACGCCAAAAAAAGTTGGAACGAATCGCGGCGCTGGGCTTCGATCCTTATCCTCATAAATTTGAGTGGAAGCAGACGCCGGCGGAAATTGTGGCGAAGTTTGGCGACCGGACGGCGGACGCTCTGCACGAATCGCCGCCGAACGTCACCGTGGCGGGCCGCATTCTGACGATTCGGCTGCACGGCAAAGCAGGGTTTGCGCACATTCAGGGCGAGGGGCAAAGGCTGCAGATCTACGTGAAGCTCGACGCGGTGGGGCCGCGTTTTTTCGAGCTTTTCCAGCTGCTCGATATGGGCGACATCATCGGCGTCGGCGGCCATCTATTCCGCACGAAGACCAATGAATTGACGGTTTGGGTGGAACAGCTCGTGTTGCTGACGAAGGCGCTTCTGCCGCTGCCGGAAAAGTGGCACGGCTTGGCGGATGTGGAGATGCGCTACCGGCGGCGCTATCTTGATTTGATCGCCAACGAGCACGTCCGGCAGGTTTTTCTTCGGCGGGCGCAGGTCATTCGCTCCATCAGGAGTTTTTTCGACGCGCGGAATTATTTGGAAGTCGAGACTCCGATGATGCATCCGATTCTTGGCGGCGCGACGGCCCGGCCGTTTATCACGCGGCACAATACGTTCGACGTCGATTTTTACATGCGGATCGCGCCGGAGCTTTATCTGAAGCGGCTGGTGGTGGGAGGGCTGGACCGCGTTTACGAGATTAACCGCAATTTTCGAAATGAGGGCATTGACGCCATCCACACGCCGGAATTCACGATGCTGGAGTTTTACGAAGCGTACAGCGACTATCGGGACTTGATGACGCTCACGGAAGAATTGTTCCGGGGGATTGCCACGGAGGTTTGTGGCGGAACGAAAATCCAGTACGGCGCGCATGAAATCGATTTTGGGCGTTTTGAGAAGCTGTCGATGCGGGAAGCGATCGTGAAATTCTGGCCGGGCGAAGCGGGGAACGGACCGACGATCGCGGAACTGGCTTCGCCGCAAGGGCCGCGTGCTGCGGCAGAACGCTACAACGCCTATGCACGCGCGAAGGGCGTCGAGTACGGGTTTGACGTGATTGCCGACCTCGATCAGTCGTCAGCCGGCGAATTGATCGGCGCACTTTTTGAAGAAGTGGCGGAAGAGCATCTGATACAGCCGACGTTTATTTACGATTTTCCTGTTGCTATTTCGCCGCTGTCGAAGCAGCGCGCGGACGATCCATCCGTGGCGGAACGGTTCGAGCTTTTCATCGAGGGAATGGAACTCGCGAACGGATTTTCGGAGTTGAATGATCCGGCCGATCAAGAGCAGCGGTTTCGTGCGCAGGTGGAAGCGGGCGGGGCGGAAATGCCGAAGGAAGTTGACTGGGACTACGTGCGCGCGCTGGCGCACGGCCTTCCGCCGACAGCAGGCGAGGGCGTCGGAATTGACCGGCTGATTATGTTGCTCACGAATTCGCACTCGATTCGCGAAGTGATTCTCTTTCCCACCCTGCGTCCGCAGAAAGATTCGGAAACGGACGCGGCGGCCGCGCCAGACGAAGAGAATCCATGAAATTCGAATGGATGGTTGCGCGGCGCTACCTGCGGTCGAAGCACAGGCCGCCGGTGCTGCGGCTGGTGACCTTTCTCTCGATTGTCGGCGTGGCTGCCGGCGTGGCCACTTTGGTGATTGCGCTGGCGATGAATACGGGGTCTCGGCAGGCGATCCGCAACCGGCTGTTGGTGGTGAGCGCTCACATCAATCTGAAATCCAACAATGGCGACGAAGGCATTCGCGATTACGCGCAACTGATGGCGCGGCTGGCGCCGACTCCCGGAGTCGTATCGGTCACGCCCGCGTTTTACATTACCGTCCTGCTTTCCGCTCACAACCGCTCGCAGGGGCTGGTGTTGAAAGGCGTGGATCCGCCACTTGAGGAACGTGCGGATGCGGCGCTGCGGCAGATCGTTTCCGGCAGCGATGACTTTGCCCCGGATTCGTTTGGCATTCCTGGAATCCTCATTGGGCAGACGCTGGCGAGCGACTGGGATTTGAAGGTTGGAGACTACGTGACGGTGACCAGCCCGCAGGGGAGCCTGACGCCCTACGGAATGCTGCCGCGGTCGCGACGGTTCCGCGTCAACGGGATCTTCAATTCGGGCTTTTACGATTACGACGCGAATTGGGCCTTCGTGACGCTGCACGAAGCTCAGCAACTGGATGGAGCAGGGGATGTGGCTGACGTGTTGGAGATCCGGGTGAATGATTTAGATCACACAAGTCAGATCGCATCGGAACTTGATCAAGAATCCGGACCCGGATATCACACAACGACGTGGGAGGAGGAAAACCGGGCATTGTTTCGGGCGATGAGCCTTGAGAAGTTGGTGACGGCGATTTTCGTCGGGCTGATCACGTTTGTTGCCGGGCTGAACATTCTGGTCGTGCTGGCGATGACCGTGACGGACAAGGCTCATGACATCGCCGTGCTGATGACGCTTGGAGCGCGGCGTTTGCAGGTGCGCAACATCTTTGTGCTGCAAGGGTTTCTGGTAGGAGTGACCGGGACGGCGATCGGGCTGGTGCTTGGTTACGCGTTCGCATGGACTGCCAATCACTGGCGGCTGATACCGCTGGATCCGGAGATTTACGCGGTTCCCTATGTCCCGTTCCATTCGAGCCCGTGGGATGGTTTGTGGATCGCTGCGGCCGCGCTGGCGATCAGTACGGCGGCGACGGTTTATCCAGCGCGCGCGGCTTCGGGCACAAGGCCTGTTGAGATTCTGCGAGCAGAGTAAATGTTTGCGGAAAAGGCAACTTTTGTTCGGACGAACACTTCAAAATTTTATCGCCTGCCGAGCCGTTTGCGCGGGATCGTGGAGCGGGTTTTAGTGCCGGGTGAGAAGGAAGTCCTGTTACGAACGTACGGTGCCGGTGTTGTACAGTTGCATCGCCTGGCAGTCGGGCGAAAAAACGCGGCGTGTTACAATAGGGAAGTCGAGCGCACATAATGTGCAATAAATTCGCTTGCGAAGAGAATCGGCAAAACGGGGTTACCGTAAGCTACAGAATCAAAGGAGATAGCTGAGCGAGGCTTCGGCACGGGAATTGACTGGGACTTTCTGAGCATGTGGAGAATCTAAGTTATAGGCGAGTTTGAAGGGCGGAAGGGCCCAAGGGGTGCAGGGCGGAAGGCTACGGCGGAAGCGCCGCGCAAATGACCAGCTCAATGGCAGGAACGGCCGAGGCACAGGCGCCGCCGATATCGGCGGCGGGCGGTTCACTGCCGCTCGTGCGGGGGGAGTCGCTCGGGAAGGTCTTTCGGTCCGGGGGAAGCGAAGTCGTAGCGCTGGCAGGTGTGAGCCTTACGATCGCGCCGGGCGAAATGATTGCATTGATTGGGCCGTCGGGATCGGGAAAAAGCACGTTGCTGCATCTGCTGGCTGCGCTAGACACGCCTACAAGCGGTACAGTATACTTCGACGGAAATTCCTTGACGGCATTCGCGGAAAATGAATTGGTGGAGTTCCGCGGCCGTGCGGTCGGTTTTGTCTGGCAGAGGCACCAGCTTCTTGCTGACTTTACCGCCGTGGAAAATGTGGCAATGCCGCTGTTGATTCGGGGGGACGCAGCGGACGAGGCGTTCGGTGCGGCGCGCGGGTGGCTGAGCGAGGTAGGCCTTTCTGGTCGCGCGCAACACAGGACTGGGGAACTCTCCGGCGGCGAGCAACAGCGCGTAGCGATTGCCCGGGCCCTGGTGAATCGGCCGAAGTTGCTCCTGGCCGACGAACCGACCGGCGATTTAGACGAGCGAAATACGGAGTCGATATTCGAACTCATGCAGCGCTTGCACCGGTCCCATCATCTGACTTCGGTTCTTGCAACCCACAATCTTTCTTTGGCGCAGCGCGCCGACCGCGTGCTGGCGCTGGAGCATGGTCTGTTGATGTCGGATGATCGAACGGTCGCGTATCGCGCTTCCGGGCGCGGCGCGGCACGGGAGTCTTCGGCTCCAGAAGGGCGCGGGTGATCCGTGTTTGAACGGTATACAGAAAAAGCTCGCCGCGTGATTTTCTTCGCGCGTTACGAAGCCAGCCAATACGGCAGTCCTTATATTGAAACCGAGCATCTGCTGCTCGGCTTGCTCCGCGAGGACAAAGGTCTTGCGAATCGCTTTCTGCGTACGCATGGCTCGATCGAATCCATCCGTAAGGAAATCGAAACGCGCATCACGGTGCGCGAGCGCATTTCGACCTCGGTCGAAGTTCCGCTGAGCCAGGAATGCCGCCGGATCTTGAATTTTGCCGCAGAAGAGGCGGAGCGCCTGAACCACAAGCACGTTGGGACAGAGCACCTGCTGCTGGGCATTTTGCGCGAAGAGAAATCGTTCGGCGCGGAGATTTTGCAGGAACGCGGGCTGCGGCTTTCCGGCGTGCGCGAAGAACTACAGAGGACAGCGGGCGAAAAAGTGCCGGTGAACCGCCCGAAAGAAACCTCGCTGCTGGCGGAATTCAGCCGCGACTTGACGCAGGCGGCAATGGACGGACAGCTTGATCCGCTGGTGGGCCGTGACCGCGAACTCGAGCGCGCGATCCAGATTCTGTGCCGGCGGACGAAGAACAATCCCGTGCTGATCGGCGAGCCGGGCGTTGGGAAGACAGCCATCGTGGAAGGGCTGGCGCAGCGGATTGCGGACGGAGATGTGCCGCCGTTTCTGGCGGACAAACGGATTTTGTCTCTGGATCTGTCGCTGATTGTTGCGGGCACGAAGTACCGCGGGCAATTCGAAGAGCGGCTCAAGACCATCATGAAAGAATTGATGGAGAGCCAGAATGCGATTATTTTCATCGACGAACTGCACACGCTGGTTGGCGCAGGGTCGGCTGAAGGATCTTTGGATGCGGCCAATATCCTGAAGCCAGCGCTGAGCCGCGGGGAAATTCAATGCATCGGTGCGACGACACCAGGGGAGTACCGCAAGTCGGTTGAAAAGGACCGCTCACTCGAACGGCGCTTCCAGTCGGTGAAGGTTTCCGCGCCAAATGAAGATGAAGCCATCCGGGTCTTGCAGGGTGTGCGCGACCGCTACGAAAAATTCCACGCTGTTTCGTATACGGACGAAGCCATCCAGTATGCGGTTTACCTTTCGAATCGATACATCCCCGACCGGTTCCTGCCGGACAAAGCCATCGATTTGATCGACGAGTCGGGCGCGCGCGTGAAATTGCGCCAAGCGATGCTGCCGGAAGAAGTGTCCGAAGCGCAAAAGCGGGTGAAGTTCATCACGCACCGGATGGAAACGGCGATTGCGAATCACGAGTTCGAGAAGGCGCGTTTTTATTCCGAAGAGGAACGCAAGGAAAAAGAGAACCTGCGCGCCCTGCGAGAAAAGCTGAAAATTGACGATTCTTCCACCGGGACGGTCACGCGCGAAGACATCGAAGAAGTGGTTGCGCGGTGGACGGGAGTTGCGGTAACGGCGATCAAGGAAGACGAACAGCAGAAGCTGCTGCGCATCGAAGAGGAATTGCATAAGCGGGTCATCAGCCAGGATAAATCGATCACAGCGCTGGCGCGGGCGATTCGTCGGAGCCGCGCCGGGCTCAAGGCGCCGGGACGTCCCGTGGGCTGCTTTTTGTTCCTTGGGCCTACCGGAGTTGGAAAGACGGAAGTGGCGCGGCGGCTGGCGGAGTTTTTGTTTGGGAGCGAGAAATCGCTGATTCGTTTCGATATGTCTGAGTACATGGAAAAGCATTCGGTATCGAAGCTGATCGGCGCGCCTCCAGGATACGTTGGATATGAGGAAGGCGGGCAGTTGACCGAGCGCGTGCGGCGCACCCCGTATTCGATCATCCTGCTCGACGAGATCGAAAAGGCGCATCCGGATGTGTACAACATTCTGTTGCAGGTCTTCGAAGACGGACAGCTCACCGATGGACTGGGAAACACGGTCGACTTCCGCAATACCATTCTGATTCTAACCTCGAATATCGGCGCCCGCGCGCTGCACAAGCAAGCGACGATGGGCTTTCAGCACGGGGCGGACTCGCAGGCGAAGAGCCTGGACGACTTGGTGATGAACGAAGTGAAGCGAGTCTTTAATCCAGAGTTCCTGAATCGCCTGGATGAAGTGATTCTGTTCAACGCGCTCACCGACGAGGATCTGCTGCGCATAATTGATTTGCTCGTAAGCCAGATTAACGATACTCTCGTGCACCGCCAAGTGCAGATTCAGATGACGCCGGAGGCGCGGCAGTGGATTTTGGAGAAGACTTGCACCGACCGCAACTATGGAGCACGTCCGCTCCGCCGCGCGCTTCAGAAGTACGTCGAGGATCCGCTCTCGGAGGCGCTGATTCAAGGCGGGCTTCAACGCCCGGCCATCATGGAAGTTTATCTCGCGGCTGATGGCTTGGGCTTCCGACCGGTTGTAGAAGCAACCCCAGTGGCCCACTAAAGAATCCTACACGCGCAAGCCGGATGGCGGAGACCGTCCGACGGGGGAGCACATTATTTTGGATGGCGGAGCGCGGCTTTGACTTCACGCAAAGCCGCAGAGAGAAAATCTTGCCTGCGTGCCACGTCGCTCGCCGTTGTGGTGTGCGCCTTTGTGGCTGGTTTCTGTGTAACTCCAGTGATTGCCCAGGGGACGGCTGCTCCCGGGCAACAAACAGGCGCTGCACAGCCGGTAATCGAGCGCATTGAGTTTGTCGGTCTGTACCGCATCCAAAAAGAAGCGTTGCTGGGCCGGATTTTCTCCCGCGAGGGCGATGTCTACGGCGAGGACGCCGTGCGCCGGGATTTTCGCGCACTCTGGAACACCGATTTCTTCGAAGACATCCGGCTGGAGATAGAAAACAGTCCTGACATGCCCAACGGCAGGATTTTGGTCTTCTACGTGAAGGAACGGCCGACGATCCGCAGCATCAACTACAAAGGAAACAAATCCGTTTCGGAATCCGACATTCTGGACGCGTACAAGGACCGCAAGGTCGATCTGACGGTGGAGAGCCGCTTCGATCCGACAAAAATCAAGCGCGCGGAAGTGGTGATCCAACAGCTGCTGGCCGAGCATGGCCACATGTTCGCAACGGTGAAGCCGACGTACGAGCGGATTCCGGCCACGAATTCGGTCGCGCTGACGTTCAATATCGACGAAGGGCCCAAGGTCAAAGTGGGCCACATTACGATGCAAGGGAATCATGTGTTTTCGGCGACGCGGATTGTCCGTTCGATGAAAAACTCGCGGCCGATCGCGATTCCCCTTGGGTTTGCGGACATCAACCTTTTCAGCAAGACCTACGACAAAGACAAGCTGGACGAGGACATTGGGGTCGGAATCTACGGTCTGTACCAAAACCACGGCTATTTTCGAATTAACGTAGGCGATCCGATCCTGAAGACGGTCAGGACGGAGAAGGGCGGGATTCCCGGCCCGTGGCCGCTCGTCGGCCGAAAGCGCAGCATTCGAACCGACATCACCCTCCCGATCGAGGAGGGCGCCCGCTATCGCATGGGGCGGCTGATTATCCGCAGTGCCAATCTGGACGAGAATCTCTACTTCAAGCCGGAGTTTCTGGAGTCTATTTTCCCCGTCAAAAAGGGGCAAATTCTGGACCTTTCGAAGATCCGCAAGTCGATCGACGATTATACGAAACTCTATGGCGACTACGGATTCATCGACTTCACCGCGAATCCTGTTCCTGAAGTGGACGACGCAACGAAGACGGTCAACTGGACGATCGATTTCGACCAGCAGAAACAGTTCTACGTGCGGCGCATCGAGTTTTCGGGAAATACAACGACCCGTGACAAAGTAATCCGTCGCGAGATTCTGTTGGATGAAGGGAGCTTGTTCAACGACCGGCTGTGGGAGTTGAGCATTCTGCGGCTGAATCAACTCGGATACTTCGAGGAAATCAAAAAGGAAAATGCCGACCTGAAGCGCGACACGCGGGCCGGAACGGTAGACATCACGCTGAAGGTGCACGAGAGAGGCAAGCAAAACATCAGCTTCACGGGCGGCGTGAGCGGACTGGCCGGGACTTTCCTGGGACTCTCCTATCAGACGAATAACTTCCTAGGCCTCGGCGAAACCCTCACGTTTTCCGCGAACGTAGGAAGCATCCAGACAAGCGAGATATTCAGCTTCACAGAACCGTACTTATTCGACCGGCCGATTTCCACCGGATTCTCCGTTTTCTCCAACAAGTTCAATTTCAACCAAGAAAAACAGCTGTCCATACTGGTTGGCCAGTCTGTGGCGATCAATCCCGCTCTGGCCCAGGACTATAGCCAGAACAGCAAGGGATTCACGCTTTTCGCGAGCTATCCGTTGCACCGCTTTGCGTTCACTCGTGTTGGCCTGACGTATGGCTGGACGAAGAGCAGTATCCAAGCCTTTAGCCAGGCGTCTCAATTGCTCTTTCAGTCGATTCAATTCAGCAGCCTGCAAGGGCCGTCGCAGCTGAACGGCATCGTGTCGAGCAAGCTCAGTCCATCGATCACATACAACACGGTGAACAATCCTACGAACCCGACAGCCGGCAAGAGTTTTTCTTATACAGCGGGCTTCGAGGGAGGGCCGCTGCTGGGCAATGTGGACGCGGTTTCAAACATTTTCCAGGCCGAGTATTTCCGTCCGAGTTATCACAGGCGGAACGTTATCGCGACGCGCCTGATTATGGGGTGGATTACCGGTTACGGCGGAAAACTGGTCCCGCCGTATGAGCGTTTTTACCTTGGTGGAGAGTCGGATGTGCGCGGATTCGAATTCTTCAATATTTCACCGTGGACATTCATTCCCTCGGTCGTCAGCCAGCCGGTGACAATCCAGAACCCCACGATTCTCGGCCCGAACGGAAATCCGACACCCCAGACGATCAGCGTTCCGATGCTGGAGTATTTTGCAACGCGTCCGGGAGGCGATGTCGAGACAGTGGGGAACTTCGAATACCGCATTCCGATCGCCGGTCCGGTCAGCCTGAACCTATTCGCGGACCTTGGACTTGACGGCATCATGCGGCCGAGCCAGTTGCAGCTGGATCCAACGGAAACGCAACAGATACAATCGGAGTTTCCCAATCAGTTCTTTCCGAACACGGCTGTATCGCAGCGCCTTACCGTGGTTCCGGGAACGAATTGGAAGCCGCGAACTTCCACGGGCATCGAGTTCCTTGTTTTCTTGCCCATTGTTCACGCGCCATTCCGCTTCTACTACGCGTACAATGCGACGCGATTGAATGAGACCATTGAAGGGCATGAGGGAGCCTTCTACCTGAGTCCGTCACTGATTGCATCGCTGCCGCCGGGCACCTTGCAATCCCAGGTTCTTCCTTTGTTGAATCAAATGCTGCAGAGCCAAGTACAGCGGTTCCCAACGAGCTTAGTTGAGCCGGGCAGCACCTTCCGGTTCACAGTGGGACGGACATTTTAGCGTAGCCTTCGCAAGCGGGACGGACATGGAGAAACGGAGCAGCGCATTGGTCAACGTGGAGCGAACGACAGTCAGCGGAGGCGCGTGGATGCGATTTGGGATGCTCGTGGTGACTCTTGTGGTCACCGCCGTGATTGCCGGTTGTGGAGGGAGCGGCCAGGCTGAAACCTTAACGATTACCCCGAACAGCGCCAGTACAGCCGTGACGGTCGTACGAACCGGTTCTCAGCAGTTTAATGCGGCGGTTGCCGGAATCAGCAACACGCTGGTTACATGGGATGTTTGCAATCCCGCTCCCGCTACGATTGCCACCGGCTCTTCGACCGCCGCAAACATCGTGATGCCTACCGGATGTGTTCTCGCGGGAAACACCGTTCTGGGATCGATCACGTCGACCGGACTCTACACAGCTCCGGCCACGGTGCCTCCGAACGCCATGGTCAGCGTAGTGGCCATCAGCCAAGCCAACACCGGTCTTTTCGCAATCGTTAACGTCACCATTGATTCCGGCGTCCGGGTGACGCTAACTCCGAGCTCGGTCACCGTAGGTACGCTCGAACAGTTCCAGTTTGACGCCACGGTTGTGGGAAGTACCAATACGGCCGTAAGCTGGTCGGTCAACAACATCGCCAATGGTAATTCCACAGTAGGAACGGTGGCAGCGACCGCTTGCACGAGTTCGATGCCGATAACGCCGAGTTCTTCGAACCCGCTGCCACCGGGTACGAGCTTCGGCTGCTACTTCGCGCCCCCGACTCCGCTGAGTTCGGTTACCGTCACGGCGACTGCCACTGCGGACACGAGTCAGACGGCAGCGGCGGCAGTGGACGTAACCACGGCAACCGATCCGGCGTTCACGACCAACATTCCGTTGCAGCCGACGGTGGCGGACGAGGGATCGGCCGAGCAGGATGTGTATCTTTTTGGCACCAGCTTCTTTTCGACAACTCAGGCGCTCGTCAATGGTGCGCCAGTCCCGACGACATTCATTAACGGCGGGATGATGCGCGTTACGATCCCGGGCAGCTTTTTCTCCGGGCCGGTTCCGTCGCCGGGCCTTCCGATCAGCCTCAAACGGCAGAACGGTGACGTCATCCAGCCCGTTTCATTGACCGTTCAGCCCATGCGACCCGCGGTGACGGCGCTAAATCCGGTGAGCTTTCCCACATCCACATCCTCTGGGACGCTGGACTTGAACGGCGGTTACTTCTCGTCGTCAACCGAGGCAAGTTCTGAAGGCGCGTCGCTGCCAGTTACCGTCTTGAACAGCCGACAGCTGCAAGTAAACCTGTCGAGTCCGGGTTTTCCCTTCGGGACGCCGGGACTGACTCCCATTCTTATTCAGAATTCGGACGTGCCCGCCGGGTCCCCGTTCCTTTCTTCGGTGAACGTGGCGATTTCGCCCTCTGCGTCGGATATTCCGACTTCCGCGCAGTCAACCATTGCGGTAGGAACGCAGCCGGTGGCGGTTGGAATCGATTCAGCGCTAGGGGTGGCGGTGGTCGTTGATCAGGGTAGTGGTGCGGTGTCGCTACTGAACCTCGATTCCGGCGGAACGCCGGTGACAGTTTCGGTTGGAAACGCTCCCACGAGCGTTGGCGTAGACGACATTCTTCATCTGGCAGCGGTGGTTAACAGCAAGGACAATACCCTCTCCATTCTGAATCTCCAGACCCAGCAAGTAGTCGCCACCGTGCAGCTCCCGGCAAACCCGACAGGAACCACCCCCGCTCCGGCGCCGTACGCCGTTGGGGTTAACCCGCTGACTCATCGTGCAGTCATCGCCTATTCCTCTTCGAATATCGCGACTGTTTTTGACCTCTCGACGACACCTCCAAGCTTGGTGTGCACGATGGGCGGCTCGGATCCCACGATGCCGAATAATTGTGCGGTTAACGCGAATTCAAATACGTCGCCTGTCAGCACGGGGCCGACACCTTCCATAGCGGTCGAGCCGCAATTGAATTGGGCGATTGTGACCCCGGGGGGATCGGGCATCGTTTCGGTGGTTGACCTGGGATCGTCTGCAAATGCCAATCAAGTGGCGCGGGTGCCAAACGTACTTGCGGTTTTAGAGATTTCAACAAGCCTTGAGGGCGTCGCGATCAACGACGAGACAGAGCAGGCGCTCATGGTCAACCCCAATGCTTTCACGATGGACGCTTTCTCGGTTCTCGATCAGACGGTGGGCAGCCTGCAAGTGCCGCAGGGCTTCGTCGCTGACGCGGTAAACCCATTGACGGACATTGGCGTCGCGGTAAACAGTCCTGGAGGTACAGCCTCCGTTATCGATCTACGCTCGCTGAAACTGCTTGGCAGCAGCATTCAGGTCGGGGCATCGCCTCAGGCGGTAGCGATCGATCCCGGGAAAAACATCGCCGTTGTCGCCAATGCGGGAAGCAACAATGTTTCGATCCTCTCCCTTGGCGGAATCCGCACCCCGCAAATCACCGAGGTAAGCCCGGCGAACACGTTTAGCGTGCCGGCATCTTCGACGGGGTCGCTTACCGTGACGGTCAATGGATTTGGATTTTCTTCCGGCGCACAAGTGCGGCTTGATGGGACAGCCGTAGCGACCAGCGTCAGTGCAAACGGCCGGCAGGCCGTCGCGACGGTTCCCGACAGCATGCTGACGTCAGCCCGCCGGTACTCCCTGGATGTTTTGAATACGGGCGGCGCAACGTCGAATGTGAGGCGCTTCTTCGTTGTGGGTACGGTGCCGATTGGGTTGAACCCCATCGCGGTGACCGTTGATCCTTATCTCAACGAGGCATTGGTTACAAGCCAGGGACCGACGATGAATCCCTCCGGCACGTGCCTTGGTCCCGGATCCGTTTCGGTCGTTGATCTTCTGACCGAGACGGTCACGAATTCGCTTACGGTGGGGACCTGTCCGGAGGGTGTGGCAGTTCTCCCGCGGTTGGGCTTGGGGGTCGTTGTCAACAATGGCAGCAGCGACGCCACGGTCGTGGATTACGTGAACGATCTGGTGGACTCCACAGTCAACGTACAGCCAGCGCTGAACCCCTCGGGAGTCGCGATTCACCCGGACAACGGTGTTACGCTCGTTTCAAACAGCAACATTAATTCCAATTCGGTTTCGGTTTTTACGCTTAGTTCGAATTCGGCCACAAGTCCGTCGAATACCTTTCCGACCGACCAGGGTCCTTTTGGACTGGCAATCGATCCGATTGACAACGTCGGCCTCGTCGCAGCAAGCGCCCAAGACACGGTGGACGGGCTCATCGTGACGCCGTCCGGCGCCTTCTTCTCGACGGCGAGCCGGGTACCCGGATTCCTGAATCCGCTCGATGTAACGTTTGATCCCATCACGGACACATTTCTGGTCGCCGACAGCCTGAACAATCAGATCGGAATCGTGGACGCGAAGACTCTTGTGGTAAACAGGTTCCGAGTGGGCATCGATCCCACAGCCCTTGCTTACAACTTTCAGAGCGATACGGGCGTCACCGTCAATCAGGGCACGAGCACGCTTTCGATATTCGATTTCCTGGCCACCAACCCGCCGAATTCCCAACTCATGATCAACACGGCCGAGACCGAAATGATTCTTCCTTTTGGCGGCTCAGCGGAATTCTCGGTGGCGGTCAATTCGACGACGAACGTTGCCACGGTGGTGGATCAGGCGAACGGCCGTTTGCTGCTGATCCCGCTGCCTTGAGAGGGCTCATCTCAAGGGTAGCGGCAGCCAACTGTAACGGCGGTTTTTGCATCGCTAACTGTAGAATTCGCGCGGCTTGCCATCTGATTCCGGTTGACCATCGTGCTGAGAGGCCGTTATAATCGCGAATTTGTAATTCCCGCAAGATTCGTTTAAGGAGCTAGTATGAAGGTTCGATATTCACTAATGACGGCGCTCGCCGCCCTGTTGGTTATTCCAGCCGCGTGGGCCCAGGCTGCCGCTACCACGGATGCGCCTTCCAAAGTTGCGGTAATCAGCGTGCAAGAAGCCGTGGCTGGCACGGCGCAGGGCAAGCAGGCGTCGGAACAGATTCGGACGCAGTTTGCACCTCGTCAAAACGAGTTGCAGGCTCTCGCAAAGCAGATTCAAGACTTGCAACAGCGGCTTCAAACGGGGGCCAATACGCTTAGCGATGAAGAAAAAGCGCGCTTGAATCGGACGGGCAGCGAATTGCAGCGCCGCTACCAGCGCGAAGCCCAGGACCTGCAAGATGACATGCAAGACGCGTCGCAGGATGCGATCAACACCATCGGGCAGAAGCTGATCCCCATCGTCAACAGGTACGCACAACAAAACGGCTACGGTGTTGTGATTGACACGGACACTTCGGCGCAAAGTTCTCCGGTCGTCATTTACTCGGCGGCGCAGGTCGACATCACCAAAACAGTTATCAAGCTCTACGACGACGCGAACCCGGTCAAGGCAGCAACTCCTCCGGCCGCTCATCCAGGGACGACCAAGCCGTCGCAGAAGAAGTAAGCAGACGCCACAAGCTTGAGCCTGTTTCGCCTTCAAAGCGCGAAGCAGGCTCATATTGTTTTGGGATGCCGGCGCAGTGATTTTTTGGGCGGTTGGTGGCTGGCTTGCGTTTCGCGCTATCTGCGCCTATACTGAGTTGGTTCGAAGCCGGGCGAAAGTTCCAGTGGGCGCGAGCCCACTTTTTTGTTGGCGGTAAAAAGCACACTCGGTTTCTTGGGATTGTCCGGGACGCCGTTAGGTCGAGGTTCACGTGCCGGTCGAACTGGAGAAGATTCGTGAAGCGGCCGAGCGAGTAGCCGGTTCTGTTGGTGTGGAAGTCGTTGCTGTCGAATGGAAAATCGGCAAACAGCGCCTGCTTCGCGTTTACATCGACCGTGCGCCGTCGCCGGGACAGGCGATGGGCTCGGGGGTGAGCCACAGCGATTGTGAAGCGGTGAGCGAACAGCTGAGCGTCATTCTGGATGTGGAAGATCTGGTTCCTGGGGGCGGGTACGTTCTGGAGGTAAGCTCTCCCGGGCTCGACCGGAAGCTTTTGAAGCTTTCGGATTATCAGAAATTCTCCGGGCGCCAGGCAAAGATTTGGCTCAACGAGCCAGTGGACGACGCGAAGTATTTTGAGGGCCGGCTTGGGGGATGTACAGATGGGATGGTTCAGGTTTCGGTAAAAGACCGGATGATCTTGATTCCGTACGGGAAGATTCGCAAGGCGAATTTGGTGGTCGAGTTTTAGCGGAGAGTCGCTGCAATGGCAAGTTTGCTTTACCAGACAATCGAACAAATCAGCCGGGAAAAGCACATAGAACCCGAGATCATTGTGGCGGCGATCGAAGAGGCGATGGTTGTCGCAGGCCGCAAGTTCTATAAGACTGATGAGGATCTCCGCGCAAAGTTCAATCAGGAGAACGGCCAGGTTGAGTTGTTTTCTGTGCGCACCGTCGTGGAAGAGGTTGCGGATCCCGTGCGGGAGATTGCATTGACGGATGCGCGCAAACAGCAGCCGGCGATCGAAGTAGGCGGCGAAATTATGCAGTCGCGCGCCACCGACGTACTCGGCCGCATTCAGGCACAAACCGCCAAGCAGGTAATCCTTCAGAAAGTCCGCGAAGCCGAGCGCGACACGATCTACAACGAGTTTCACACGCGAGTCGGCGAGCTGGTGAACTGCATTGTGAAGCGTTTGGATGGGCCGGACGTGATTGTTGACCTTGGACGCACAGAAGCGCGTTTGCCAAAGCGCGAACAGTCCCGTCTGGAAACTTACAACGTGGGCGATCGTTTGCGTGTTGCGATTCGCGCAGTGGAGCGCGCCGCGAAGGGACCGCAGGTCGTTGTTTCGCGCGCGGATGCCGTGTTGGTGCAGCGTTTGTTTGAGATGGAAGTTCCGGAGATTTACGACGGCACGGTACAAATCCGCGCGGTGGCTCGGGAAGCAGGGGAGCGCACGAAGATTGCCGTCGAGAGCCGCGACAAGGATGTGGACCCTGTCGGTGCGTGCGTCGGCATGAAGGGTATGCGCGTGCAGTCCATCATTCGCGAGTTGCGCGGCGAAAAGATCGACATCATCCCCTACAACGAAGACATTTTGATGTTCGCGCAGAAAGCTCTCAGCCCGGCGAAGGTGACGCGCGTGCAAGTTGTAGACATCGAGGAGAAGCGCCTCGAAGTTATCGTCGAAGACACGCAACTGTCGCTCGCCATCGGCAAGAAAGGGCAAAACGTGCGGTTGGCCAGCAAACTGATCGGCTGGAACATCGACATCAAGAGCGAGGAAGAGAAACGCCGCGACATCGAGGCGCAGATGGCCGAGCTTACGGTTGCATCGACCTCTCTTGCTGAGCTCGTGGGTGTCGGGCCGAAGACCATTGAGAAGCTGGAGGCGCACGGCATCACTTCGATTGAGAAGCTTGCGGATATGACGCCCGAGCAGTTGCTGGAGATTCCGGGCATCGGCGAAAAAATGGTCGAGAAGATCCGCGTTTCGGTTGAGCAATACTTCCAGTCACTGGAGTTGCAGCAAGCCGCCGAAGGCGAAGCCGCAACGGCAGGGTCTGAAGCCGAGGCTGCCGCCGAGGGACAGTTTGCGACCGAAGCAGGTACGGTCGGAGAGGTTGTTCGGTCGGAGGAAGTCACCGAGGCAGAGACGGAGGCGGGTCCGCTGCCGAGCACTGAGGATCGTGCTGCCGGCGAGGAAGACGGGTCGCGCAGTGAAGAGAGCGCGGAGCTGGCGGCGAACGCCGGTGCCGGATCTGATTCCGCGGCGAATGGCCAAAGTGAAACAGAAGAGGCAGAGAATTCGGATACCAAGACGGAGGGCAGTGTTTAACGAATGTCGGACCCCGGGCAAATTCGAATCAACGAGCTGGCAAGGGAACTCGAGATCAAGGCAAAGGTGTTGATTGAATACCTGCCTGAGATCGGTATTTCTGAAAAGAAAACGCACTCGAGCTCGTTAGAGCATGACCAGGCGGAGAAGGTTCGCAAGCACTTCCGCGCCCAGGCAGACGCCGAGGCTGCGGCGGAAGCGGAAAAGCAAGCCCGGATCGCTGCCGCGAAGGCCAAGCCAGCAGCCAAGCCAGCCGTAGCCCCTTTGGCTCCCCCGGTGGCGCGTCCCGTAGCCCCTGGAGCTGCCCCGCCACCTGCGGCAGCGAAGCCGACTGCAGTCCCGGCAGCGGGCATGCCTCCTGCGAAGGCTCCGGCGCGCCCCGCAGTGCCACCGGCAGGAACAGCCCCAGTTCCGCTGACACGGCCAACTGCGCCAGCTTCTGTGTCGCCAGCGGCCACGCCAGGTCATCCGCCAGCCGCGCCACGGCCCGCAGCGCCAGTCTCTCTCGCGGCTCCAGCGCCAGCAGGTCCAAAGCCAGGGACGGTTCCGCCACAGAGAACGCCGATTGTCAACCGCCCGGCGGCATCCGGACGCCCTGCAGCGGCGCCCGTTTCGGGCCAACGGCCGGGAAGTTTCGCTCGACCAAATGCGCCAATCGCGAACCGACCATCGCCGCGGCCTGGGGCGCCGATGGGCTCACGGCCGGGCGGGCCGCCGAGCGGGCGTCCCGGGGGCGCTCCAATGCGCCCTGGCCAGCGGCCGGGAGGGCGTCCTGGATCCCCGATGGGCGCGCGTCCCGCAGCTCCGCTTCCGAAGGCTGAACCCGGGAAACCGCTCTATGTGCGCAAGACTCCGCCGCGAGCCAAACCGACCATCGAGAAGCGATTCGCTGAGGGAGAGCGCAAGCTGCATCCGGTGCGGACGCGTGCCGGGGCCGCAGGTGGTCACGCAGCGCATGCTGAGCCAGTTGCACCGGTCGTTCGCGAGCCCCGGAACGTTACGATTACGGAGGGAATCACAGTCCGCGAACTTTCCGAGAAGCTTGACGTCCGCGCCAAAGAGCTGCTGAAAACGCTCCTGGACCGCGGCATATTCGCCAGCATCAACCAGGCGCTCGACGTTCAAACCGCTTCCAGCTTGGCCGAGGCATTCAATGGGATTGTTCAAGTCGTTTCGTTCGAAGAGCAGATGGCGGAAGAAGTCGGGGCCGCTGAAGACAAGTCCGACAAGACCTCCCCACGCGCTCCGGTAGTGACCGTGATGGGCCACGTCGACCACGGTAAAACAAGTTTGCTCGATGCGATTCGGTCGACGGAGGTGGCTGCCGGCGAATTCGGCGGCATCACCCAACATATCGGAGCGAGTCAGGTGCACGTCGACGGGCGGCGAATTGTTTTTATCGATACGCCGGGTCACGAAGCGTTTACGCGGATGCGCGCACGCGGCGCCAAAGTGACCGACATCGTCGTTCTGGTCGTGAGCGCTGGCGACGGAGTCATGCCGCAAACCGAAGAAGCCATCGACCATGCGCGGGCGGCGAAGGTTCCGATCATTGTGGCAATCAACAAGATTGATTTGCCCGATGCGCAACCGGAGCGCGTTAAGCGCCAGCTTGCAGACCGCGGATTGATGCCGGAAGAGTGGGGCGGCGACACGGTAATGGTGGAAGTTTCGGCAAAAACGAAAAAGAACATCGAACGCTTGCTCGAGATGATTCTTCTCGTTGGCGACCTGCGCGAGCTGCGAGCGAATCTCTCCACTTCGGCCAGCGGCACGGTTCTGGAATCGCGCGTGGACAAAGGTCGAGGCCCAGTCGCTACGGTACTGGTACAAAACGGCACGCTGAACGTGGGCGATGTTTTCATCTGCGGAGCGGTGTATGGCAAGGTCCGCGCTCTCTTTGATGATAAGGGGCAGAGCGTGAAGAACGCGGGGCCATCGTCGCCGGTGGAGGTTCTCGGATTGCAAGGCGTGCCCGACGCGGGCGATCAGTTCCAGGTTGCCGACGAGGCCAAAGCGCGCCACATCGTCGAATACAGGCAAGCGAAACTGCGCGAAGCTTCGCTCGCCAAGTCCGCCACCTCCCGCCTCACGCTCGATCAGTTACACGAGCAGCTCAAGAGCGGGGAAGTGAAGGACCTGCCGATCGTCATCAAGGCGGACGTGCAAGGTTCGGTGGAAGTCCTGAGTGAAATGCTGCCCAAGCTTTCGAATGACCAAGTCAAATTGAAAATTATTCATGCGAGCGTTGGCGCCGTTTCCGAGACCGACGTTCTTCTGGCCTCGGCGTCGAACGCCGTTGTTATTGGGTTTAACGTGCGGCCGGAGCGGAAGGCTGCGGATCTCGCCCAGCAGGAAAACGTTGAAATCCGCCTGCACACCATCATTTACGAGGTTATCGACGAAATTAAGAAGGCCATGACTGGCCTGCTGTCCCCTGTCCTCAAGGAACAGTATCTGGGGCGCGCGGAAGTGCGCGACACCTTCCGCATCAAGGGCGTCGGGATGATTGCCGGCTCGTACATCCAGGACGGCATGATGAAGCGCGACGCGGAAGTGCGCGTTCTGCGGGACAACGTGGTGATTTACACCGGCCGCGTGAGTTCGCTGCGGCGTTTTAAAGACGATGTTGCGGAAGTGCGCAATGGCTTTGAGTGCGGCATCGGAATTTCAAACTTCGGGGACGTCAAAGTGGGCGACATCCTTGAATGCTTCACGATCGAGAAGCTCGCTCCCGCCGGAGCGACCGCTTAGAATCCGGAACGCGACTCTGCCTGCAGGAGTGCAGAGATGCCGATTGGGCTGGTCACGCTGGAAATTCACATTCCGGATGCGCGTTCCCTCAAAGACAAACGCCAAGTGTTAAAGAGCCTGAAGGACCGGCTGCGCGGGCATTTCAACGTAGCGGTAGCAGAGCTCGATCATCAGGATTTGTGGCAGCGCTCGGTGATTGGAGTAGTGGGAATCTCCGGCGAAGACGGACACCTTGCTGAGACCATGGCGGCGGTTTTGGAGGCCTCCGAGCAGGTGCTTGGGCGCGGACTAATTTCGCACGAAATTGAGTATCTCTGAGCAACGTTAACTTGGATTCGGAGTGGAATGCCGTGACTGTTGCGGGGCATCGCCCTGAACGCATCGCCGAGGAAATTCGCAACGAAGTCAGCTTGATGCTGGCTGGCGAGCTCAAGGATCCGCGGCTTGCCAGCGCCATGAACGTTACCGAAGTTCGCGTGACTCCGGATTTGAAGCATGTGCGCGTGTACGTTGAAATGTTGGGCTCGGATGCGGAGCGCCAGGCTACACTCGATGGACTTGCTGCGGCCTCGGGGTTTATCCGTCATGAATTGGTTGAGCGGCTGCATTTGCGCCGCGCGCCCGAGGTTTTCTTTGTTGCGGATCGTTCGGAAGAGTACGGGCGGCATATCGAACAGTTGATTAGGCAGAACAAACACTCGGAGGATTCGTAGTTAGCTGAACGGGCCGCGCCACTTCGTGGAATTGCGCCGTTCGTTCCCCATGGGCCGCACGATTCCACCACCCTTGATTGATGGCGCGCTTGTTGTCGATAAACCAGCGGGCAAGACCTCGCATGACGTTGTCGAAGCGGTGCGGCGTCTGGCAGGTTTCCGGCAGATTGGACATCTCGGAACGCTGGATCCGCTGGCCACGGGCGTGCTGGTTCTCTTGCTTGGCCGGGCTACGCGTCTGGCGCGTTTTTATTCCGGCCGGCGCAAACGCTACAACTGCGCAGTGCGCTTCGGCTTTGCAACGGACACCTACGACTCCGACGGCCAGCCGCAAGGCCCGGACGTCTCGCCCTCTCTGGACCGATCGGCCATCGAACGTCTCGCGGCTGGACTGGTCGGACACATCGAGCAGATCCCGCCGGCATTCTCTGCAAAAAAAATTCAGGGGCGCCGGGCGCATGAACTTGCGCGAAAAAAAAAACCGGTTGAGCTGAAGCCGCTCGAAGTGGACGTCTACGAATTTCGGCTCACCGCGACCGAGGGTTCGTTCGCGCGTTTCACCGTTGAGTGCGGTGCCGGAACGTATATTCGGTCCCTGGCTCACGACTTGGGCAGGCTTCAAGGTTCGGGCGCGCATCTTTCCGAAATTACGCGCACCGCCGTCGGCGAATTCGCCCTCGATCAAGCGATTGGCGTGAACGAACTGGCTGAGGTTGCGCGTTCGGGAAGATTGTCGGAATGCGTGATACCTATGGAAGGACTGTTGGCCGAGTTGCCTCGCGTCACCGTTTTGCCCGTTATCGAACGACGAATTTTCCACGGCGCAAAATTCAACATTCCAGTAGCGCAGGTTCAGCCGGGCCGCGCAGCCACAGCACAGGGCGCAACGTCGGCTTTGGATTCCGGCGAGCCGCAGGGCGCACGCCTGCGGGTTTTTAACGGGCAAGAACGCCTGATCGCGATCGCCGAAGCCGTCGTGCCGCGGACCTACCAGCCACTGGTCGTGCTGCCGCCCGTTTCTTGATCACTGTGCCGGGCGGAATCCGGGAAACGATCCTCCTTGAGGCGCTCTTCCTGCGAAGATCGGCCTACCCGCCTTCGGGGGCGCCGTCACGATGTGCGGCGTCAAGAGAATCAATAATTCTGTTTTGCTGTTCTGGTTGTCAGCCGTGCTCGCGACAAGCGAGAGCGGCCCCAGCAGTTCAGAACCGGGCGTTCCATTTATCGCGCGCATCTCCGTGGACTGAATGATTCCAGCAAGTGCAGTTGTTTGCCCGGCCTTCGCGCTGACCGCCTGCTCCAGGCTTTCGTTGCTAATCACAGGAATTCCATTAATTGTGCTGCCGGTCAGGCTTCGCAATTCGAACTGCAAATCCAGCGCGACATTTCCTGCCGCTTGAATGTACGGAGTGGCTTTGATTTTCAGGCCGACGTCCTCGTATTCCGCAGAAGGGTACGGCGTTGAGGGGACGGTGCCAGCTCCATTTGGACTGAATGTGGCGTTGTCCTGGATGATGGTCAGTTCGTTTGCCCCCGAATCGGCAATCGCCAAGCTTGGCGGATGTGTGGTGCCGAGCAAATCTCCGGAGACGAGTCCTACCGGCGCACTGCCGGCCGGCAGAATAAGAGGCGTGGCAAACGTGCCATCTCCATTGCCAATCAAGATGGATACCGTATTGGCGTCCTCGTCTGTCACGGCCAAGTCGGACAATCCGTCTACGTTGAAATCTCCCTCTGTTATGGCCACTGGTTTGTTTCCCGTCGACGAGACGTTGCTCAATGCAAACGTTTGCCCCTGAGCGAATGTGCCGTCTCCGTTGCCGAGATAGACCAAAAGGGTGTCATCCGCCTGATTGACGATTGCCAGATCCGCGTTCGTGCTGCTGTCCAAATTGAACTGTCCCGCGGCCAGCGCCACAGGTGTGTTCCCCGTCGTTAAAGTTGCGGAGTTTTTGAACGTTCCATCTCCATTGCCCAAATACACGGAAACGGTATTTGCGCTCTGATTGGTGACCGCCAGATCGAGCTTGCCGTCATTGTTGAAGTCTGATGCTGCGATGGCGGAGGGAGTCGTGCCGGTGGCAAAGGTCGTTTGAGGCTGGAAGGTTCCGTCGCCGTTTCCAAGGAGAATGGAAACAGTGTTGTCGGTCTGATTCAGGACGGCCAAATCGATGTGTCCGTCGTCGTTGAAATCTCCGGATGCGATTGCAACGGGGTTTTTCCCGGTGGCGAAGGTTCCTTTGAGCGTAAACGTCCCGTCGCCGTTGCCGAGGAAAATCGAGGCGGTATTGTCTGTTTGATTCACTACGGCCAGGTCGGGAATGCCGTCACCGTTGAAGTCGGCCGTTGCTTCCGCTGCGGGACCGTTTCCGGTCGCCAAAGTTCCCGCGGCGGAGAAAGTGCCATCTCCATGGCCCAACAGGATGGAGACGGTGTTGTCGGTATGGTTCGCTACCGCAAGGTCAAAATTTCCACTGGCGGTAAAGTCCGATCCAATCACCGCAACGGGGTCTTGCCCGGTCGAGATCGTTGATTCAGGAAAGAGATCAGATGAGGCTGCTCCAATAAAACCCGGAGGCGTCAGGCTGGCCGAATACTGCGCGAGATCGATTGGGACGCGTTCGCCTACGAAGAATGTTGTGGGCTTCCCATCTTCTCCGCGCAACAAAACTCGGCGGCCTGCCTCTACCGTGTTCAGCGTATCGGAAAATGCGAGTGCAGCTCCCGGCAGCGTAGCGAGGAAGGTGGTTTTGCCTCCGCCAAAAGCGATCAGCGGCGGTATGAGAGAGCCAACGCCGAGAGAACCTTCTCCCACCAGTGAGGCTAATTGAGTGGAGCTCAATCCCGATAGCCCGCTCCCTGTCCCGAATATCTGCTGGATCACAGAAACCAGCCCAGCCGCTCCTTGCTGCGCCTCTTGGATTTGCTGGCTGCTGAGTGAAAAGGCTCGGGCCGTTTCCGGCGGAGTGATGCCGAGCTGCGTGGCCGCGTTGCGATCCACTTCCAATATCTCCATTTCAAGTACAACTTCTCCGCGCGGCCGCTCCAACTGGTCGAGTAACTGTGACGCCACAGAAATCTGCTGCGGCGAAGCCCGCATGGTGATTGTCTTACTCGAGAGATTGAGTGCTGCGTTCGTGATGCCGGCGATCTCACGAACCAGCCGAATGTCCTGCGTCATGTCCTGGTCCGTTTCGGCGGCGGGCAATTGCACGGTGCGGGCGACGAGGAGGTCGTAGGCGCGCCTCTTTTCCGGCGTGTCAGCCGCCACGAAAAATATTTGCGAGGTTAGAGGCCGCCAGAAGGTGTCGGTCATATCGCTCAGGATGCGCATGGCCGTCGCGAAATCCACATTCTCGACCTTCAGGTGGGCGGGCCTCGATTGCAGGTCGGCATCAAATGAAGCGTGCAGCCCAAATTGCCGCGCCACCTCTTGATATGCGCTTTGGGTATCGCCACGAAAATCGAAGCTCCTGGTTCCGGCCAGAGGCCTCGGATGAATCATGCCCGCGGGTTCCGAGACCAGTTTCTTAAGCATTTCGGCGGAAGACGGCGCAAGCTGCGCAAGCCGCTCGCGCACGATCTCGTCGCCCGGATCGAGCATCAGCGCGGCGCGCAGTTCGTGGCGAGCCTCGTCGATGTTGCCCATCACGGCATCTTGTTCCGCGCGGTCGACTTTCTCGCCGACGATCTTGCCGCGCGCGATTTCTCGACCGAGCAAGTATTCACGATGGGTGGGGTCTTGCTGAACCGCTGCTGAGTACGCCGCGAAAGCCAGCGGCCAGTTCTCTTGCTTTGCAGCCTTCAGCCCGCGCTGGTAGCTTGCCTTGGCCTGCTCCGCGTCCTGAGGAAGTGTGGAAGCCTGCTGGGCGGGCTCGCGAGCGGGTGCGGTAGGGTGCGTTTGCGCGGCGGTGGTGAATGCGGCGCACAGAAATAGCGCAAAGATCGTGTTCAAGCGCAAGAGAATCAGCCTTTTGCTATCTTACACAGATTGGAAGTAGCGAGATGAAGTTGCCTGGATTTGTGCCGCGAATGCCACGCCCTGCTGTTCGATCTCAAGCCTTCAAATGTGCGCCCTTCATTTTAGAGAGGGTCATTTTCCTTGCTTCCAGCGGCTTCCCGGGGTACACTCGATTTCCAGTTGATACTGAGTTTCAACTGGACGAGATTTCGTTTATATGCTCCTGGCACTCCTGGTTGCTCTCCGTGAAGGCGTCGAGGCCGCTTTGGTCGTCGGCATCGTCCTAGTTTATCTCAACCGGACGGGCCGCCGCGCCCTTGCCCGCTACGTATGGGCCGGTGTTGCCGCTGCTGTTGCTCTGAGTTTCGCTGCTGCCATTCTCTTGCAGCGGTGGCAAATCAGCGAAGACGGCTTTGAAGGCCTGCTCATGCTTCTGGCCGCGGTTCTGGTTGTTTCCATGATTATCTGGATGAACCGCATTGCGCGGCACCTGCGCAAGGACATCGAGCAGCGGATCGAGCGTTACGCGCAGCAAAGCGAGCGGCTGGCCGGATGGGGAGTCGGCTTTTTTGTTTTTCTGATGGTTGTTCGTGAAGGCGCCGAGCTGATTCTTATCCTGCGAGCGGCGGAACTGTCAATTGCGGGATTGCAAATCTGGATTGGGACGGGTCTCGGCATCGCATTGGCCGTGGCTGTAGGCATCTTCTTCTTCCAGGGCACTTTGAAAGTTCCGCTGGGCCGCTTCTTCGCAGCGACGAGCACGATACTAACCGTCATTGCGTTCCAGCTCGCGCTAACGGGGCTTCACGAAATGAGCGAGGCACGCTGGCTTCCCTCGAGCGCGCGCGAGATGGCCACGGTCGGCCCCATCGTGCGGAACGAATACTTTTTCTTCGTGGTCATCCTGGCAGTGACAGCTATCGTTGTTTTGCGTGAGTGGTTTGCTCTTCGCGCCACCGCCCTGAACTCGACGGAGAACCCTGCCGAGAGGCGCCTTCGCCAGCATGAACATCATCGCCGCCGCGTCTGGGCCGCCTCGACGGCATTTCTTTGCCTCGTCGTGATTCTCTCGCTGACCGCCGAATTCGTGTACACGCGTGCCTCAGCGGCCCCACCGGAAGCTGAAAAACTGGTCGCCACAGGCGATATTGTTCGCATCCCGCTCTCGGATATGGCAGGAACGAATCTCCATTTCTATTCGATCGACTTGCGGAATTCTACGGTTCGATTCCTGGTGATCCGGAAGCCGAACGGGCAGTACGTCACGGCGCTCGATGCGTGCCAGATTTGCGGCGCCAAAGGTTTTCGCCAGGAGGGGCCGACGCTAATCTGCCGCAATTGTGGAGCCCCGATGAATGCCTCGGAGGTCGGTATGCCCGGGGGCTGCAATCCGATCGCCTTCACCTCCCACGTTGACGGACCGGACATTGTTATCGAAACCTCGGCGATGTCCGCGGCTGTGTCGGAAATTCAGAAATAGGTATGAAGAAGGCCTGTCGAAAATAGCATGTTCATCCGCCTGCTGAAGGAATCCTTCATTCGCAATCCGCGTCGCAAACTCTTGACTTGCATAGCGCTTGTCCTGGGCATGGCGGTTGCTACGTCAACGTTCACCGTGGCGGTTGACGTCAGCGATCAGCTGGCGCGCGAATTCCGCAGCTTCGGCGCGAATTTGATGGTTACTCCGCAGGGCGACACGCTTCCGGTGGAGATCGGTGGCGTCGACTACCGTCCTATCACCGAGGGCGCGTATCTTTCCGTTTCGGAGTTGCCCAAACTCAAATCGATCTTCTGGCGGCACAACATTCTCGGATTCACACCGTTCCTTGACGTTCCTGTGAGCATGGCGGCTTCGGCCAGCCAGGCCGCGGCGAACGGTTTCCCTGCGGTACTCATCGGGACCTGGTACAAACACTCGCTTGCCCTGGAAGACGGTACGAATTTTTACACCGGGGCTTTCTCGACGAGTCCGTGGTGGAAAGTCCGTGGTCAGTGGTTTGCGGAGGATTCTTCACAGTGCGTCATCGGAACTTCGCTCGCTGAAAAGTATGGGATCAATGTTGGGGATGAACTGGATGTGTCGGCGCAGGGGGCCGGCGCGGGCAAAACTCTCACTGTGAGCGGGATCGTCTCTACGGGGGAATCCCAAGACGAAGCGGTTCTATGTTCCTTATCCGTCGCGCAGGAGCTCTCTGGCAAGACCGGACAATTTCGCACTCTGTTTGTCAGCGCACTTACCAAGCCGGAAGATGCATTTTCTCGCCGCGATCCGAACACTATGACTCCGACCGAGTTCGATCGCTGGTATTGCACGCCCTACATCAGTTCGATCAGCCATCAGATTCAGGAGGTTTTTCCGGGAACGCAAGTCCAGCCGATTCGCCGCATCGCAGACACCGAAGGCCGTGTTCTTTCGCACGTCGGCTTGCTGCTCTGGATCGTCACGATTGCCGCGCTCATCGCCGCCGGCCTTGCTGTTGCCGCTACGTCTGCCACCACCGCAATGGAACGTCGTTCGGAAGTCGGTTTGATGAAAGCGCTCGGCGCAACGAATTTCCTGGTTGGCGGTTTGTTCCTTTCCGAGCAGCTTTTCCTGGCTGTCGTTGGCGGCGGTGTGGGATTCGCGCTCGGTGCGGGTTTGGCGCGTGAACTTGGTGAAACAGTTTTCGGGGTGTCAACGTCTCCTCGACTGCTTGTTCTGCCCATAATCCTCGCTGCCGCGGCGCTGATCGTCGTGATTGGCAGCTGGATCCCGCTCTATCGTGCCGCGCATGTTTCTCCCGCTCCAATTCTGAGGGGCGAGTAAGTGTTCAAGCGGCTTCTCTGGCATTTGCTGAGCGGGAATCGCGTTCGGTTGACGGTTGCGTTGCTCGCGCTCACGAGCGGTGGCGCTGTTGTTTCCGCGCTCTTGAATCTCGAAGTGGATATCAATCGCAGGCTCGCGCAGGAGTTTCGTTCTCTTGGTGCGAACCTTGTCATTTCAGCGCCGTCGGCCACCGGGTCGAGCGCGGCCTCATCGGGCTTGATCGACGCGTCTGTAATGCAAACTGTTAAGCAGGTGGAATCGTTCGGGGTGATCGCGTCTCCCTATCTCTATCTTGTGGCACGTGCCGGTCGGACGCCTGCGCGCGACGTTGTGGTTGCTGGCGCATGGCTTGATCGCGTCACGCAGCTTTCCCCCTGGTGGAAGATTTCGGGTAACTCGTCTTTTTCTCGCACTGACCTTACCCATTGCCTGATCGGCCGCAATGTCAGCCGGAACCTCCAGGTAATCTCCGGCGGAACTCTTACGGTTCGCTACGGGGGGCACACCGCTAATCTCGGCGTTACGGGAATCATCGACGCGGGAGGTCCCGAGGATAATCAAGTATTTGCAAATCTTGCCGTCGTTCAAACGCTTGCTGCAGATCGTGGCAAGGTCCAACTCATTCAACTGAGCGTTCCTGGTTCGCCGGATGACATTCGTGCTGTGCAGGCGAAACTGCAATCCGCGATTCCAAATTTGAGTGTTAAGCCCGTTCCGCAAGTCACCGAAGCCGAGGGCACGCTGCTTCACCGTATTCGCTTTCTGATTGTTTCAACCGGGCTGCTGATCCTGGTGCTCACAACGCTTTGCATTCTCGCGACGATGGCTGCACTTGCCATGGAGCGTCGCAAAGATGTGGGATTGATGAAGGCGCTCGGGGGCTCCATGCAAAAAGTCCTGCGAATTTTTCTCGCCGAAGTCGGCATCATGGCCTTCACAGGAGGAATTCTCGGATACGCGCTCGGCATGGTGCTTTCGATTTGGATGGGACACCGCGTTTTCGGCACCCGCATCGCGCCGCGCTGGGAAGTGCTTCCTGCGACTGTCATTCTGATGCTTTTGGTGGCGTTCGCGGGGGCCCTGCCATTGCGTCTGCTGGGAAACATTCGTCCGGCTGCTATTTTGCGTGGAGAATAGCGACGTGGCCCTCGTTGAAGTTTCAAACCTGGAAAAATTGTTCGGCGAAGTTCGGGCGCTTAACGGAGTGTCTCTTTCGGTCGAGGCCGGCGAATGGATCGCGATAACGGGGCCTTCCGGCTCGGGCAAGACCACCCTCATCAACATTCTTGGCGGACTGGACAGCCCTACAAAAGGCAGCGTTGTCGTGGACGGCGTAGACGTCGGCCACTTGGACGAACTTGGTCTGACTCGATTTCGCGCTGAGAGAATCGGCTTTGTCTTTCAGCAATTTCATCTGGTTCCGTACCTCACGGCCCTTGAAAACGTTATGTTGGCCCAATATTTTCATAGCACGACGGACGAATCCGAAGCCGCCGCCGCGCTGCGCCGCGTAGGCCTCGGCGAGCGGCTCACGCATGTGCCTTCACAGCTTTCCGGCGGTGAACAGCAGCGTGTCGCGGTGGCACGCGCGCTAATCAATCACCCGAAACTGATTCTTGCCGACGAGCCGACGGGTAATCTGGATGAAGCAAACGAAGGCACGGTCATCCATCTTCTACGGGAACTTCACGCGGAGGGGCATACGATTCTGATGGTTACCCACGATCCATCCATCGCTAGTCTGGCCGACCGTCGCGTGGAGCTTGCCCATGGCCGCCTCGCACAAATTACGATTTATTCTGTTGAGGATGAGGCTCGATTCGACCATGTCCTGGAGGAGCTGTGGCTATGCGAGGAGGTCGGCAAGCAGGCGAGGCTCGAGCGTTTCCATTCTTTGGACGCCGACCCGGAGCGCACGATTCAACGACTTGCGGTCATCGGCCTTGTGAGCGTGCACGACTCGGAAGTACATCTGACCGACCGCGGTAAGCATCGCGCCCGCGGCGTCGTGCGCCGCCGCCGTCTCGCCGAACGCCTCTTCACGGATACATTTGCCATTTCCAATGCCGAGGCTGATTCGCAAGCGTGCAAATTCGAGCACATCATCAGTCCTGAACTCGATGAGCGCATCTGTTCTTTTCTTGGGCATCCAAAAACCTGTCCGCACGGCAAACCCATCCCGCCCGGCCCGTGCTGCGAGTCGAAGTAATTTGTGGAAAGAAGGTCCTGTCCCGATAGGATACCGAACCTTCTTTGGAGGTGGCGCCGACGTCCTGCCCAACGGAAATCTGGAATATGATCTATGCGCGGGATTACCGAGCGGAGGCGTAGTTGTCGTGGAGTTGCCTCAAGACCCGGCGGTTCCCCTAGGATCGTGAGTAGCAATTGACGCCCTTACCTCTCGACATTCGCAAGAAGCCGGTCGATGTGAAGGTTCATGTTTCCTCGGGCGGGGGCGTGGATATCACATGGTCGGACGGCCACACCAGTCACTACCCGTTTCCGTATCTCCGCGAACATTGCCCTTGCGCTACCTGCAGAGAGGAAGGCGACGAAAAGCGAGAAGCCGACGCAGGTTCATCCGCTCTGCCAATGTTTAAGCCCCAAATCACAGCTCGCGCTGCTTCGACGGTGGGGAGCTATGCCATCCAAATTGAGTTTACCGACGGTCATTCCACTGGCATCTACAGTTTCGATCACCTCCGCGAAATCTGCCCGTGTGAGGCATGCGGCCGTGAATTTCGGGCGGCTCGAGCACAGTGACTTCTGCGTTGCCTCCGTCTCGCCGGCTGTTTATTTTTGCCCGTAAACAACGTATAGTCGGTTTCCACGTTTTTTGATGGCATCCACTCCCCTAAATCCCGGTTCCCAACGGCCGGTCGTCAACGTACTCGTCGCCACCACGGCGATGCTGAGCTTTATTTCCTTTTGGCGTGCCGGAGCAATTGTTCTCAACGACCTTGCTTCTTCAGCCTATTACGCCGGCGGCGAAGCGGAGCAGTTCATCGGCAAGTCCGCGCCATGGTTCATCCTCGGAGTCATGCTCCTTGCGTATGCCGTGTCTCTCATCTACGTCGAGAGCTGCAGCATGTTCGTCCGTGGCGGCGTTTATCGCGTCGTAAAGGAGGCCATGGGCGGAACGCTGGCCAAGTTTTCGGTGTCTGCCCTGATGTTCGATTACATTCTCACCGGCCCGATCAGCGGAGTCGCCGCAGGGCAGTACATCGCCGGTTTGGCGAATGAGTTGCTCCGCTATGGACACATAAATCTCCACTTGAGGGTAAATGCCACGGCGGCGGCAATCGCGATACTCGTCACTGTGTATTTTTGGAAGCAGAACATCAAGGGCATTCCCGAATCCAGCGAAAAAGCCCTGCGCATCATGCAGCTGACGACCGTTATGGTCATCGTTCTGATTGTTTGGTGCGTTTATACAATCTGGGTCCGCGGCGTGCATTGGCCGCCAGCGCCGGTTCCTCGAAATATGATTCTCGATTCGCGATCCCTGGGATGGCTTGCGAATGTTCATTGGGCGCATACCCTCACCCTCGCGGTCATTTTTGTCGGCCTCGGACATTCAGTGCTTGCGATGAGCGGCGAAGAAACGCTGGCGCAGGTATATCGTGAAATTGAGCATCCGAAGCTCCCGAACCTCAAAAAAACTGCGTTCATGATCTGCGTTTACAGTCTGCTTTTCACGGCGCTTGTTTCCTTTTTTGCTGTGATGATCATCCCGGATCACATCCGTCATGTTTTCTTTGAGAATTTGATTGGCGGCCTTGCCATGAACCTGCAGGGCCCTTTTGGATTGCGTCTTGCGTTTCACGTTTTTGTCGTCGTGGTCGGGATGCTGATTCTTTCGGGGGCAGTGAACACAGCCATCGTTGGATCGAACGGCGTTCTCAGCCGCGTATCCGAAGATGGAGTGCTCACGGACTGGTTCCGGCATCCACATCGTCGCTTCGGTACGTCTCACCGAATTATCACGAGCGTTGCAGCGCTGCAGATCATCACGATTCTCGTCAGCCGCGGCGACGTGAACTTCCTTGGAAACCTCTACGCCTTCGGTGTCATTTGGAGTTTCGCGCTGAAGGGAATTGCGGTCCTCGTGCTGCGTTATACGCACCCGCAAGATCGCGAATACCGCGTACCTCTCAATTTTACGATTGCCGGCAAGGAGATCCCTGTAGGCCTCAGTCTGATTACTCTTGTGCTCTTGCTGATTGCCGTCATCAATTTGTTCACGAAGCCTGACGCTACCATCGCTGGCGTTGTTTTCTCTGGGCTCCTGTTCGTCGGCTTTAGTCTTTCAGAACGAAGTGTGCGCCGTCGAGTGGGCACGACGCAGGCCGCCGAACTTGACCAGTTCAACCTTGCTCAAGAAGCGGACCTCTCTCCGGGAAGCGTCGGTGCCCGTCCAGGCAACGTCCTTGTGCCGGTGAGCAACTATTATGCGCTCTATCATCTCCACTCAGCGCTCGAGCGCCTGAAAGCAGATGAACAGGATGTGGTGGTGCTACACATCCGTTTACTGCGCCGTGCCGCATCCGGCGAATATGACCTCCGGCCGGACCAGCTCTTTAGCACCATCGAGCAGTTATTGTTCACAAAGGTTCTTGCGATCGCCGAAAAGGAAGGAAAACCGGTGCGCCTTGCGGTTGCCGCCGCCAACGACCTCTGGGACGGCATTTTACGCGCCGCAGCGAACCTTCAATCCAGCAGCATCGTTGTGGGCAGCTCTTCAAAAATGCCTATCAATGAGCAGGCGCGCGAGGTTGGCATCGCTTGGGAGCGGATGCCGCAACCTCGCCCTCGTGTCGCTCTCGATATCTTCACGCCGGGCGGCGAAGAGCGCATTTTTTACCTTGGCCCGCATGCGCCCCACCTCACGCCCAAAGAGATTGATCTTCTCCACAATATCTGGCTTCAATTGAGCGCCGAGCTTCCGGGCGAGGACCTGCACCATCACGACATTGTACATTTCGCATTGACCGAACTTACGCGCGAGATGATTCAGGGGCAGGGCGACGGTATGCTCGAGCGCCTCCGCGAACATCTGCACGAAATTAAGGATCGCCGCCCGCCTACCCTCTAACAGGGGTCGTTGTGTCTTTTGTCGAGGGCGTTTCGCGATCAGGCGGTTACAGCCGCGGTACAGAACGCGCACTTCGTGGCCTTCAGCGGAATTGTCGACAAACAATACGGACAATTCTTCGTGGTTACCGCCGGCGGCGGGCCGGGCTTGGTGGTCCATTTGTTGATCTGTTTCACGACCAGAAAAATCGCGAAAGCAACGATCAGAAAATCGATCACCGTATTGACGAACATGCCGTAGTTGATGGTTGC
The DNA here is from genome assembly GCA_035945715.1 of Candidatus Acidiferrales bacterium. Classification (GTDB taxonomy): domain Bacteria; phylum Acidobacteriota; class Terriglobia; order Acidiferrales; family UBA7541; genus DAHUXN01. Next base: position 32,967 of record DASYZX010000005.1, on the reverse strand, counting down.
GGCTCCGTGGGTTTTCGCGTCCGCAAGCGTCGCATAGCTAGTGCCGGAAATATTGAGGAACAGGCTGTTGAAATCCACCTTTCCCAGAAGCAGGCCAATCGGCGGCATGATGATATCGCTCACCAGCGACGTTACGATCCTCCCAAACGCCGCGCCAATGATGATGCCGACGGCCATGTCCATCACATTGCCCTTCATCGCAAATTCCTTGAATTCCTTCAACATCGCCGGTTTCTCCTTCCTCGTTTGCGTTCTCTTGCCATCGTTCTTGAAGTTTCCTGCCTCGAGCCGTTTAAGGGTGGGGATTTTTCGGGCGTGATTATAACGCGGGTTCGAGACTGCATCTACCCGGCAGGGCGAATTCGGCGAATTCGTCTTACGGGCCTGCGGCCCGGGCCATGCTAAAATGCATCTCCTTTTGCCGTTGAATCGTTGCTTTTGTAGCAGAGTCCAATAGCCAGGGAGTGTTTCATGCACAAAGTCGTCATCATTGGGAGCGGTTGCGCTGGTCTCACAGCGGCGATCTATGCGGCACGAGCTAACCTAAAGCCGATCGTCATTGACGGTTTCGAACCGGGCGGCCAGCTTACGCTTACAACTATGGTCGAAAATTTCCCCGGTTTTCCCAATGGCATTCTTGGCCCCGAGCTGACCGAAGCAATGCGCAAGCAAGCTCAGCACTTCGGCGCCGAGTTCCGAGCTGGAGCGGTGACTCTTGTGGATCTGAAGAAACGCCCATTCAAGATCGAAGCCGCCAAAGAAGAATTCGAAGCCGAAACCCTGATCGTTGCCTCAGGCGCATCCGCCCGCCTCCTCGGACTCGAGTCCGAGCGCCAGCTGATCGGCCACGGGGTTTCAACTTGCGCGACATGTGACGGTTACTTTTTCCGAGACAAGGAAATTGCCGTCGTTGGCGGTGGCGACACAGCGATGGAGGAGGCGAGCTTTCTCACCCGGTTTGCGAAGCGTGTCAACATTCTTCACCGGCGACCCGAATTCCGCGCGTCGAAAATCATGCTTGACCGCGCACGCGCGAATGACAAGATCCGCTTCGTCACGCCCGTTGTTGTTGAAGACATCCTCGACCCGTCAAAGCAAAACGTCGAGGCCGTGAAACTTCGCTACGTCGACGACAATAAAACGTCCATCCTGCCCGTGGATGGTCTGTTTATCGGCATCGGCCACGAGCCCAATACGCAAATCTTTCGTGGTAAGCTCGACATGGACGAGACCGGCTATCTCAAGACCCATCACGGAAGCCGCACGAATGTCGAAGGCGTTTTCGCTGCCGGCGACGTTCAAGACAAAGTTTACCGCCAGGCCGTTACCGCCGCGGGTTCCGGCTGCATGGCCGCGATGGACGCCGAGAGATTCCTCGAAGCGCAATCCCACTGAAGGGAAGGGTCTCCTGCTGCGTGAGCAAGTTTTGTTTAGTTGTTTCTCACCGCCGCGACACTCACACGCTAGCGCGTGCTGGTCGCTGTTCGTGACGATGATGCAATCGCATTGCAAACACAATCGAATGTCTTTATCCTTTTTCCGGCCCTGATGCTTCGTTCCACTCTCCTCGCGCTCTCGCAGAGTCCTCGGATCGCCCGCTTCGTTATTCACAACAAGCTCAGCCGTCGTGTTGTCCGCCGTTTTGTTGCGGGAGAGCACCTCGATGACGCTGTCGCTGCGGTCCGCGCTCTGAATCGAGCCGGACGCCTTGCTTCGCTTGATTGCCTTGGGGAGAGCGTTTCCGGCGAGTCGGAAGCACGCGCCGCCGCCGCGGCCTATTCCGATATGTTTGACCGCATTGCCAGGGAAAAACTAACCTGCAACGTGTCGCTCAAACTTACGCAGCTCGGATTGGACATCAGCCAGTCGCTCTGTGAAGACCTCCTCGCCGAGATCGTCAATCGTGCCGCTGCTCAAGGTAATTTCGTGCGTATCGACATGGAGAGTTCGGCTTACACGCAACGCACGCTTGATATCTGCAAGCGCCTGCGCACGCACAGTGATTCAGTTGGCACGGTAATCCAGTCCTATTTGTTTCGTACGGAACAGGACGCACGCGATCTGGTCGCAGTCGGCATCCGGCTGCGTCTCGTGAAGGGCGCCTATAAAGAGCCCGCAACTGTTGCGTTCCCGAAGAAATCGGATGTCGACGCGAACTACACCAAAGTCATGAAGATCCTTCTGTCTGGCGGCATATATCACGGCATCGCTACGCACGATCCACGCATGCTCGATGCCACAAAGAAATTTGCCACAGAGCAAGGAATCCGCACCGATCAGTTCGAGTTTCAAATGCTCTACGGAATCCGCACGGACTTGCAGGAGCAGTTGATTCGGGAAGGCTATCGCCTGCGCGTTTACGTTCCCTATGGGTCAGACTGGTTTCCGTATTTCATGCGCCGCCTGGCGGAGCGCCCCGCGAATCTGAAATTCTTCCTGTCTAACCTGTTCCGTCGTGACCAGCTTCCCAGTGTATGATTGCGCTCGCTTTTGAACCGGCCAAGGAGAACTGATGAAGCGATCTTCGATAGCGATGAGAGTTTTGACGATGGTTGCCATCGCGGGGGCTGCTCTTGTTGTGGCCACCGCAAACGGCGCACATCGTGGCACAGACGGAATGACTGTCGGCCGCGTGACGACGCACCGGGCTCTACGCTTCGACGTGTCGCCGCCTGTCGCATCGCTGCCGGAAGCAAACACGGCCAGCTCGGAGAAGCAGTCTGCTGGTTGCGGCCGCACAGCCGGATGCGGCCTCTCGCCCGAAGCATCGGATCGCGATTCTCAGGAACAAGACGCCCAATCGCCGCCCACGCCGAAGATCACGGCCGCCGGGGCAGCTATTGAACAAACATCCCAAGGCGAACGTCCGGCCGTTTCGGTGCTCGACAGCTTCGATGGTCTTGGGGCCGGCTTCAAGGGACCGCAAAGCGGGCAAGGTCCTGCCTTCTTTCGCAATCCCTCCGATAATAGTCTCGCGGTCGGTCCCAATCACATCGTTCAGATTGTCAACTCGCGTTTTGCTGTCTACACCAAGAAAGGCGCGCGCTTCGACAATACAGGCACTGTTTTGTATGGCCCAGTTCCCACCAACGAGATTTTTGCCGGTTTTGGCGGTGTTTGCCAGGAACGTGACAATGGAGACGCCGTTGTCCGATACGACCAGCTTGCCAATCGCTGGCTCGTGGTGATGCCGATCTTTACTCCGATTCCCGCGAGTGAAGGTCAGAAGCGCGGCAGCGCTCGCGCCGGAGAACCGGCCAAGCCTGGGCGGGTATCGATTCCCGGCGCAGCGGGTGCTCCGCCAGCAAATCCCACGCGACCCGAAGGTCCGTATGCGATGTGCTACGCTGTGAGCACCACGAACGATCCCCTGGGCACCTATTACCGATACGCATTCGAGCGCACCCTTTTTCCGGACTATCCTCGTCCCGCCGTTTGGCCTGACGGCTATTACCTTCCCACAAGCACCGGAGACACGGTCATTCAGAAACACGTCTGCATCGCAGACCGCGCAAAGATGCTCAAGGGCCTTCCTGCCACCGAGCAGTGCCTGGTCATCGATGGCGTGAATTTCCTCAACAATGCCGACATAGACGGTCAGCAACTCCCGCCGCCGGGCGCGCCGAATATCATGATGGCCGCCGGAGGCACGCAACTCAAGAAAATCTTCGAAGACGACGGCATTTATTTTTGGAAGGTTCATGTGAATTGGCGCAATCCGCGGAACACCGAAGCTGTGGGTCCGGTGAAAATCTCCGTCGCGCCATATCACTATCTTTGTGACGGCCAATTAAGCAGTTGCGTGCCGCAACCGGAGACGGGCCAGCGCCTGGACTCGCAAGGGGACAAGATCATGCAGCGGCTGGTCTATCGCAGGATCGGCAACGATGAATTCATTGTTGCCGCGCACTCCATCGCAACAAAGGTGGGTGGCGGAGGCGTCCGCTGGTATGAATTCCGCCTGAATGAAAACCGCGATCCGGTTCTATACCAGCAGGGAACTTACGCGCCGGATGGTTTTTATCGCTGGATGCCGAGCATCGACATGGACAAGAACGGCGACATTGGCGTCGGATACTCATTCGGCGGAACGCCGAATTTCCCAGGCCAGCGTTTCGCTGCTCGCCTCGCTTCTGACCCCAAGGGGCTGCTGACGTTTCACGAGACTACCCTTGCACAGGGTCAAGCCTCGCAGACGAATACGCTTCGCTGGGAAGACTACGCGACCACAGCCATGGATCCAAGCGATGACTGTACATTCTGGTATGTCGGCGATTACATAAAATCGGGTTCTCTGGCTTACAGCACACGGATTGGCTCATTTCGTATCCCTGGTTGTAGCGCGAGCCAATAGCTCTTCGTTTTGCGCGAGCTGATTCGGTATCTTGTTAATTCGCGACGAATCCTGAATAATAGTTTCGCCGTTCCGCGCTTCTCTGCGCAGCCACATTCCTTGGCGCTATGGTGCAATGGTTAGCACGCGGCCCTTTCAAGGCTGAAATACGGGTTCGACTCCCGTTAGCGCTACCAATCCTGCTGTTTCTCGAGGCAGTTCAGGCGCGCACGAGAGCCTGGCGCAGGGTCGCAAAGAAACAAACTTGCAGGAGCCGGAGGGTCAGGCCAGGCGCTTGATTTCGATCTGGTCGCCGATCTGCGTTCCGGTGCGGTAAATCGTGTGCGGCGGAAGCTCGATGACGCTTCTTGTCTTTAGAGAGACTTTGGAGACTCGAAAAGGCCGGACGAACTCTTCGACGTGTACCACCTGTTTCTCTTTGTCCAGATAAATCAGATCGATCGGAAACAGCATCCCGATGGTGTGCACACCTTGCGAAGGAATGATCCAGAGCGCCTTGCCAAGCTTCGCCCATCGCTTTGTTTTTCCGAGCAGGCCGACGAGCCGGCTGAAGTAACCGTCCGCAACGGTTACTTCCGTGGCTACAAAGGTTTCGCGCGTTTTGTTGTAAATGAATACCGAACCATTCTTGTGATTGCTGCCGGCCATGTTTTGTACACGCTCCTGCCAAGGACGCACGAACGTTTGCGGCGTGCGAGCTCGCGAATCGTTAACCTCTAAGCCATCTTTTAATGCTGTGCCCATGCAAGTGTCCCGACCTAGACCAGCAATGTTCGAACCACGAAAATGTCGGTAGCCTCGACCGTTCGAACGTTCGCTTCTTTTCCTCCCCAACCTGGGAACGGGCTACACCAACGATCCGATGGCAGTAGCAACGACTACAACCACGAGTCGATGGACTCTTGAGCGTTTGACTGAAAAAGCACCATCACGCGAGGCCATCGTTCCATACTTCCGCCGTACTCGCTGAGATCGTAAGCCCCAGGGTCCGTGTTCTTTTTTTCGGCGCCTTCAGTTACTCGGCTGATTTGCGCTTGCGCCGCCAAATAATCACAAAGAGAACGAGTACCGCCGCCACGCCGCACACCACACGAATCAAAGTAACGTTGTCCATTTTTCTTCTCCTGGTAATGTAATCAAACCACTTGCTGACCGTTCCCGCGAAACGGATAATCTCCCAATTTACTTAGGGAAATCTCGCATAATCGCAAGCACAGCCGGGCCCAGAATCACCACCATCAACGCCGGAAAAATAAAGAACACGAGCGCCGGCACCATCTTGACGGAAGTCTTGGCGCTCATCTCTTCGGCGCGCTGCCGCCGTTTTGTACGCAGATCGTCAGAATGAACGCGAAGAGACTGAGCAATGCTGGTGCCAAACCGTTCCGTCTGAATCAGCATCGTCACCAGCGACTTGATATCTTCCAGGCCGGTCCGGCGCGCGAGCTCTCGCAGCGCTTCGATCCGCGTTTTTCCCACGCGCATTTCCAAGTTCACGCGCTGCAGCTCGTCGCTCAGCTCGGCGTGGGCGATTCGCAATTCTTGCGCGACGCGCAAAAGTGCTTGGTCAAGCCCCAGTCCCGCCTCGACGCAGATCACCAGCAAATCCAGCCCGTCAGGAAGCCCCTTGCGCAGGCGATGCTGGCGCGCTCGAACGCGCGACGAAAGCCAGAGATCGGGTACCAAGAACCCTACAACTGCCGCAAGCAGCGGGAACACGAATGGATTCTGGCGGTAAATACCAGTCGCGAAAACAATGCCGACCAGCGCCGCGGGCAAAAGGATCTTTACACCCTGTATGGCCAGCGCGGCATTTGGGCTGCGATACCCGGCTCGCACCATCATCAGTTCTGTCTTTGAACCCTGGCGCGGCCCGCCGTCCGGGAGGGCCTTTCCGATTGTGGCCAGCGTATGGCGCACGACCTCTTTTTGTTTTGCTCCGAACGCGGCGCGCTTGACGGGCTGCACGCCATGAAACAGCCGCCCAAGACGCGCCGCGACGTTCTGTTCGGCCGGTGCGAAGGCGTAGAATAGCAGCAGGAGAACAGTGAAGCTCCCAAGAAACGTCACTGCCGTCATCAGCCAGAGCATTTCATTCTCTCCATTCACTGCTCACACTTCGAAATGAATGACCTTCCAGATCACTGCTGAACCGATGATCTGCAGGATTCCCGCGACCAGCAGAATCATGGGACCTGCCGGATCAGTGAAAAGGACCCTCATGTAGTGTGGATTTAGTGCGCCCAGCGCCATCATCATCACGGGCGGCAAGGCGATAAGGATTCCAGCTGTCAACCGGCCTTGGGCTGTCTTGGTCCGCACGTCGCGGTATATGCGGAAACGGTCGCGAATGACCCGCGCCAAGCCGTCCAGAATCTCCGCAAGATTGCCCCCAGTTTCTTTCTGGATGAGCAGTGCCGTAACGAAAAACTTCGCGTCAATCGAGTGAATCCGTTCGCTCAGGTTCAGCAGCGCATCGCGCAAAGGAATGCCGAAATTCTGCTCCTCAAACGTCTTGCGAAATTCGCTCGCCACCGGCTCGCTCGCTTCTTTGGCAATCATTTCCAGTCCGGTCGTAAAGGCATGGCCCGCGCGGACGGCCCGCCCGAGCAGGTCCAGCGCCTCGGGAAAACGTTCCTCAAACTGGTGGATGCGTCTGCGCCGCTTCCACGCCACAAACAAATACGGAGCCAATGCCATTGTCGCGGCGGCGAGAATCTGTACGGGCAAATGCGGATAGAAATATCCGCAGATCACGTATGCCGCCAGCGCCAGCGTGGCATTGATCAGCACGAACTTTGCCGGCTTGATCTCCATGCCGGCCTGCACCAACACTTCCTGCAACTTGCCGGCCCAGGACCAGCGCATCATCATGCGGTGAAGCAGCGGAACGCTGCTCAGCATCTCGTCCTTGACGAGCTTCAAGGAAAGCGAAACTTCACCGCGCCTTTCTGCTCTTTGCACCGATTCCAGGCGCCGGCGCACGAGCTCCTGATTCTTGTCGCGTCCCATGGAAACCCAAACAAACACCAGGATTGCGGCCACCAACAGGAATGTCAGTACAGCAATCAGGAGGGCCATACAGCGTCTCCTTGCCGGGCAAACGGAGAAGGCCGAGAGGCCATCTTCCCCAAATTCGCAAACGAGATTAGCGATAAGACTGCAATCATAAAAGTTTCCCTAATGAGCTGGTGCGGCTTCGAACATCGAGATGGGCACTTGGACGCCGGCGACGATCAACCGTTCACTGAACTTCGGTCGAATTCCCGTGGCCATGAAATCGCCGACGACCTCGCCGCTCTCGCGGATGCCGCGCTTTCGGAAAATGAAAATGTCCTGCATGGTCACCACGTTTCCTTCCATGCCGGTGATTTCCGCGATGCTGGTTACTTTGCGCGTTCCGTCGCTCATGCGGTTGACTTGAATCACCAAATCCATTGCGGAGGTGATCTGCCGACGAATCGCAGTGTCAGGAATGTTCAGGCTGGCCATAGCCACCATGGTTTCCAGGCGGCCGATTGCATCCCGCGGCGTGTTCGCGTGAATTGTTGTCAGCGAGCCGTCGTGGCCGGTGTTCATGGCCTGCAGCATGTCCAGCGCTTCTTCGCCGCGTACCTCCCCCACGATGATCCGGTCCGGGCGCATGCGCAACGCATTGATGACCAACTGCCGTTGCGCCACGGCGCCTTTTCCTTCGATATTCGGCGGGCGCGTCTCCAGGCGCACTACGTGCTCCTGATGCAGTTGCAATTCGGCTGCGTCTTCGATGGTGACGATCCTCTCGCGGTCGGAGATCGCGCTCGAGAGTACGTTCAGCAGCGTCGTTTTTCCGGCGCCGGTCCCCCCCGAGATCAGTATGTTCAACCGCGCCTTCACGCATCCGATCAGCAAATCCAGCATCACGGGAGTCATCGAATTGTTGTTCACCAGATCTTCCGCGGTAAGAGGATCGTGTCCAAATCGCCGAATCGACAGGCACGGGCCATCCACCGCCAGCGGCGGAATGATGGCGTTCACGCGCGATCCGTCCGCGAGCCGCGCATCCACCATCGGCGACGATTCGTCGACGCGTCTTCCTACGCGGGAGACGATTCGGTCAATGATGCTCATCAAATGGGCATCATCCCGGAATTGCAGCGGCGTCTGCTCGAGCATTCCTTTGCGCTCGATGTACACGTGCCGGTGCGTGTTCACAAGAATGTCGGAGATGCTGCTGTCGGCCAGCAGTGCCTCAAGCGGCCCAAGTCCGAAGACCTCGTCCAGCACTTCCTGCGCCAGCCGCTCTCGCTCCTGCAGGTTCATCGGCGTTGACTCGCCCACGACCAGCGCTTCCAGGATTTGCCCCACTTCGCGCCGCACTTCTTCGCGATTCACCTCAACCAGCCGCTCGAGGTTCAATTTCTGAATCAGCTTGCGATGGATTGCCACCTTCGTGGCCGCAAAATCCGTGCGCGCGACAGGAATCGTGCTGTTCATTTTCCCTTACCTCTTTGCCGGAAATGAAAAGAAGCTCTTCTTTGAAACGGGACCAGCATCCATACCAACCAGTTGCGCCGCAATCTGCCGGTATTGGTTGGTCAAGACATTGTTGTGATTCTCCATCAACGGGGTCCCCAAATTAATCGCCTGACTGGCTTTGCGAAAATCATTCGGCAGGCAAGCGAATACCGGCCGGCTGATATCTTTCTGAATGCTCTTCAGCACTTCTTCATCGCCCTTGTGCCAGCGGTTGATAATTACCCGCGCGCGACTGGACTCCAGCCCCATGCCCGAGAGCGCCAGCAGCCGCCGCTGTAGCGTCCACAGCGACGGCACATTCGCTTCCGAGACAATCAGCACCATGCGCGCCATGCGCAGGACTTGCGTCCAGTCGGCGGACAACTGCGAACCAATGTCCAGCAGCACAATGTCAAACGAATTCTGGGCCACATTCACCAGACGTTCGAGACTGGGCGCCGCGATCGCCTGCCATTCCTCGGGATGCGTCGCCCCTCCGAGCACTTCCAGCTTTGTCGCATGATGCGTCAGCAGCCCAGCGAAAAAACGGCTGTCCAGCCGCTCGATATTCTCCGCGGCATCGCGCACGTTGAATTTCGGCTGCAAATCCAGAAACAGATGAACATTCCCCAGTGGCCGCGCGAAGTCCAGCAGTGCTACTCGTTTCTTTGCATAAGTCGCCAGTTGCACTCCCAAATTCACGGCCACGGTGGTTGCGCCAACTCCGCCCTTCGAGCCCATTACCACGATCAATCGCTCGAGGAACGGTTGAGCCTTCCCTTCCACGTCGATGGAGAACCGCAGCAGCACTTCCTTCAGCGCGCCCGCACTGACCGGTTTCCCAACGAAATCCTGAACTCCGCTGCGCATCGCTTCCAGCATGAGTTGAGGACTCGGCGGCATGGTCGGCGCGCAAGCCACCAGCTTGATGGCAGGCCGCACTTTGCGTGTTGCCGCGCCCAGAGCAAAGTACGCTTCCGGCTCGCGTCCCAAATCCAGAAGGACCACATCCGGCAACGTCGTACCTTCGCCCAACTGCCATCCGGGCATCGTCCACTGCTGTACTGTCTTCACCACACCCGTTTGCTGCAGGCTGGCCAGCAGGTGCGCCGAACTGGCGGCGTCGGCACTTGCGATCGCTACTGTTAACATCGATCCTTCTTCCTGTGTGTCCCAACCATCGGCATCATGGCTTCGGGTTCGGCGTCGTAGTCTTCGTCTTTGTCTTTACTGGCGTTGTCGGTCCGAGGAACTCGTACGGCATCACTGGCCCCTTCGGCGCATTGCCTGCGTCGACCGGCTGCACGATGTGCGGCGTCACCAGGATGAGCAGCTCATTGCGGCTCTTGTTCAGCGTACGGCTCTGAAACAGCTTCCCGAGGATCGGTATGTCTCCAATCCCCGGAATTTTTGACAGGTTCTGAGTCACGCGATTGTCCAGCAATCCCGCGATGGCAAAGCTCTGGCCGTCGCGCAATTCCATTTCTGACTCGGCGCGATTCACCGAAAGCGCTGGAATCAAGAATCCTTGAATCTGCAGGGCGTTTGCAAAATCAAGCGAACTTACTTCCGGCGCCACTTTCAGATGAATCGTCCCATCCGGCATGACGGTTGGCGTGAAGTTCAGTCGAATGCCAAAATCCTTGAACTGAATCGTGATCCCCGCCAATCCGCCGCCCGTGCCTCCTGAGTTTTGCAGTACCGGGTAAGGAAATTGTCCGCCCGCCAAAAAGCTCGCATCTTTGCCCGATTGTGTCAGCAGGTTCGGCTCTGCCAGGATCTGAATCACGTTTTGCTGCTGCAGCGCTTGAATGAAGACGGCCAGATTGATGTCCGGCCGGAAGATCGCCAGGTTCAGTAGGTTGCTGATCGTGAATTGGTTTGATCCTGCGGTCGTCGTTGTGGTCGTTCCCGCGCTCGAAACGGTCTGCGTCTGGCCCAGCTGAGGCGGCGAAAACTGTTGCGTGCTGACCGACAGCGGCATATTGCTGCCGAAGTTCCTAAGGAAATTCGCGCCCAGCTGGCTGATCGCCGTCCGATCCACGTCGGCGAACTTTACCTGCAGCATCACTTCCGGCGTGTAAGGTGCGGGCACTTCCATCGCGCTCGCCACTTTCGGCGCTGCACTTTTCACCACTTCCAGAATCTTGTCTGCTACCTGAGGAGACGACACGCGCCCCGACACCAGCACCACGTCATTGAACGTCTCGATCTGCACTTGCTCTGACGGAAAAATCTCGTGAATCTTCTCGCTTAGCCCCAGAATGTCGATGTCCACCGAAATATCGAACGCCTGGCTCTGTCCATTCTCGTCCCAAATCAGTAGGGAATCGCCGCCTGCCGCCTTGCCGTTGATCTGAATCTGGTTTGGGCTGACCACGATCGCCTCGGCGATGTTCGGGTCAGCAATCGACACTGTTTTGATCCGCGTCGGCGAACTAATCAGCAGCGAATGCCCAACCAGCAGGTGCAGCATCTGCGGACTTCCGGGCTCCTGCGCTTGCTGAGTAACATCGGCTGGAGCAGCAGCAGTTACCGGCGGTTTGGCCGGCTGCTGCTGCGCGTTCGCGGGGCGAACGCTCAACTGCAGCGCCGCAAAAAACAGAATCGCCAAACCCCACAACCCACTCCATGTCTTGCCCTGTTTGTGCATTCGATTCCTCTGGGCTCCTAGAATTGGCCTTCGTTCGGGAACGATTTGGTCGTGTGCTTGTCCCCGCTGATGATTTCGATCTGATACGGCGGCGGTGGCGGCACGGGCTTGCCCTTCACGATTCTCCGCGGCGCCTGCGGCTGCGCGACTCCTTCAAACAGCACGGCCTGAAGCACGGGCTCTGGCGCCGTGATTTTCGTGTCGATCGTATTCCGCAGCGCCAGCTGGATCTTTCCCTCAGTGCTCGCCATCGCCAGTTTCACGGCATCCTCCGGAGTCACCAGCAGCGTGACTACCGGCACATTGATCGGCTTGCCGTCTTTGTCCTGCTCGATTTTCTGACCCGCTGCCAGCACACGCACATCTTCCAGAATCGTTCGCGTGATGTTGCTATCGCTGCCCTTCGCTGACGGCAAAGTGCCGGTAACGAGCACGTCGACCATCGTTCCCGGAATCACGAACCCTGCCACTCCCACGACATCATTGACCGCGACCGAAAGCGCTCGCATCCCTTCCGGAATCGTCGCCGGCAACCCTGCGCCCGCCTGCCTCGGCGCCAGCTTGCTGTCCAGGATCGGCTCGTTCATCACCACCGGCGTAATCAGCGCCCGGCCCGCGCAATCCTCGATCCTCGCGAACATTCCTGCCACCGGCTTCTCCGCAGGCCACGCAATCAGCTTCAAATTCATCGAATCCACGCGCGTGCCCACCTGCAGCGGTTCGTTCGCCACCACGATGTATTGCGCGACGGCCGCCTTCGGCGCTTGCAGCTTGTACTGCCGGTAAACGAACGCGCTCGCCAGCAGCGCCACGACCAGCGCTCCTGCAACTCCGATAATCAGCCGGTTACGATTCATATCGTCATTTCTCCTCTAAGCCTTTCAACTCCGCCACAGCGCCGCGCCATAGCAAATCACCGTGGCCATCGCCACGGCCACGCCAAACGGAATTTTCATCAGTCCCGGATTGTCGAGCGTGATGTCCGGTCGGCTCCGCACGCCGAAAGTGAAGAAGCCGTGGACCAGCACAGCTAAATTCTTTGCCGTTTCCTTGATCCGCCGACTGCGAACCACCTCGATAACCGCCATAATCCCCGCCACAAAAATGCTGCCGAAAATGATCAACACCAGCAGCGCCGGCCCGAAGATCGCTCCCACCGCTCCCATCAGCTTCCAGTCCCCCGCTCCTAGCGCCCGCAGCAGCACAAACGGCAGAAACACAGCGAGGCCCAGCGCCGCGCCTTCCATTGATGCCTTTCCTCCGTGCCAGTTCGTGTTGCGCCAGCCCCACAAAACGAAATTCATCGCCACGCCCAGGAAAAATCCCGACACCGTCAGCCAGTTTGGTATCTTCCGCTTGCGCCAGTCCGTCCATCCCGCGAGCAGCGTCAGTGCCAGCGCCGCAATCCACATCGCTTGGTATGAGTTCATTGTCATCGTGTAGTTCTACAATTCATGGAACTGCCTGTTTTTTCGAGAGCTCAGCCTCTCTCATCGAATCGGGAGAGGCCGCTCCCGAAATTCGAGACTTAGGTGAGTTGAGTTCCGGCGCTGCCAAACATCGCGTTGATATCTGTCGCCAGGGTGCTCATTCCCGCTGTCGCTGCAAGCGCGACGAGAACGACCAGCAACCCGTACTCCACCAAGTCCTGGCCTTCCTCTTCCTGCCACAGCCTCTTCAGAAGGTTCGTCATGATTTTTTCTCCAGTATTTGGTCCCGATAGATCAAACCGGAGGACGGGCGAGGCTCCAAGCTTAGGGCTGGGCCCGCGAAGCCTCTCCCACCTTCCGCTTCCTTAACTACGTGAGCTTTGTGCCGGCGCTGCCGAACATCGCGTTGAGATCCGTCGCCAGCGTGCTCATTCCTGCTGTTGCTGCGAGGGCGATGAGAACGACCAACAACCCATATTCCACCAGGTCCTGGCCTTCCTCTTCCTGCCACAGCCTCTTTAGAAGGTTCTTCATGTGTTTCCTCTCGAATTGATACAGATGTTGCGGCAGACCCATGCTTTCCACCGCTCCATCTGGTTATGCACCCAGCCCGCCACACTGCGTTATTCCGGGGGTAGAGGTTAAAGTGCTCGTTGTCAGTGAATTACAGGGGGATGGTTGCTGCGCTTGCTTTGCAAGGCGCCGCAGCGGGCCGAAAACGCGTAACCCTTTGTGGACACCTGATTCTGTGGGTTCAACTGTTTTGGTGACGCGCGTCAGAAACGTAGGTTCAGGCTAACTTTGTAGCCACGGCAACGTACTGAGCACCCATGGGACACCACGCTAGGAAGGGCTCGAAAGGACGCAGCCAGCGCAGGTATCTTGGAAAAAAAACAATGTAGTCGCGTTGCACCCGAAACTTCTGCGCCGGGAAATAGCTCCGCGTCTCCCTTTGTGGCAGCAGAATCGCATCTCCGTCGAAAACGCACTGCGAAACAGCCCGCCGCGTCAGCGGATTCAGAGGGTTGTGCTCGAATATAACGAGTTTCCCGCCCGTTCGCAGTCGGGCCGCAACGCTCCCAATCAGTTCGCGGCGGTTTTCAGGCCTCACGTGGTGCAGCACGTTGGCCAGGATGATGACATCATATTCCCCGCCAATGAGGCATAACTGGGAGGTGAATATCCCCTGCATTTGCAAATCCGGACCGATCCGCAGAATACTCTCTTCGGAGAGATCGAAGCCGTCAATCCGCTTTTCGGGCATCAACCTATAAAGATGGTTCGAGAGAAGCCCGACGCCGCAGCCGTAGTCCAGGACTCTGGCCGGCCCGGATGGCGCTACCTTCCGCGCAATATAGGTCGCCTTGTATGCCGCGAAGTAATCGAACGACTCGCCCGTAATTCCAATGCTGGAATCGAGAGATTGCTCATACGTCGCAGCGAAAGCGTCAAATTCTGCCATCGAATCGCCCAAGCTCCCGTATGTTATGCATGTTATGCACCCAGCCGGCCACGCCGTATCCTTCCGGCGCTGGCACCTAAAGCACCTCGCGTGAATGGATTAAACGGGCAAAAGGGGGCAAGAGCGTTTTCAGAGCGCCGCAGCGGGCCGAAAACGCGTAACCCTTTGTTGACACCGGATTCTGTGGGTTCACCTGTTTTGGTGACGACGGTTCCAGAGGTCATGCGCTGGCTCTCCTCCCCCACATGACCACACTCCACGCCATCCAGCGGACGACAGGAATTCGAGTAAGGATCGAGTCAATCCCTTTCAAGGGAATCCACCAGACCAGATCGTTTCGGCTTTCCCGCAGCATTCTCTTCCAGTAGCGCTCGGCGTTGGGATGGATGCCATCTGCAAAATAATACTTCGCGAACAACGCGAGGCTCGCGATCCAGAATTCGCGATGCCCGAAATTCGAAAAATACTTGCTTGCCAGTCGGATATCCGCAATCGAGAGCGGCGCCTCGTCTGGAGTTCTCACCTCAGTCGCCATGCGCCGGTAAATGTTAATTGCCGGATTGTAGCTCAGCGGATCACAAGAGAAGAACATTCCGCCGGTCTTGAGCGCTCTTCGCATCTGCTCGAAAAGCGAAGCCCGGTCCTGAACATGGTGAATGGCGTTGGCGATGTAGACCAGGTCATAGCTCTCGGCAGGTACATTCAGATGCTCTGCTGCCGAGACGATGCCCTCAAGCTCCACACCGAATTTCTTGCCGAGCCGCAGGGTCGTCTCCACCATCACGGGCGAGACATCAACAGTTGTGACCTTCGCGCCCTGAAGAGCGAAGTAAACAGAGGACTCGCCCAGCCCCGCACCGATGTCCAGCAGCCTTTTCCCGCGCAACGGGCCCATACGGCTCAGAATGAATCGATTCTCGAGGGCGGTGGGAGCCTCGAAACACTCTCGCATCAGGATATCGTCGAGATGTGTGTTGCTGGCCCAGGCATCATGGAAGACGGCTTCTCGGTGCGCGAGCGGCTCGGCCAAATGCTGTTCTCGAGCAAGCATCAGCGCGCTGCCGCCTTAGCCTGAAGCTTCCGTGAATCGGGAAGCGGCTGTTCAAAGCCCGCCTTTTCGCGGACCACATACAGGGGGCGGCGCTTCGATTCCCCATAAACGCGCCCGACGTACTCCCCGATAATGCCGAGGCAGATGAGCTGCACGCCGCCCATGAACAGAACTGCGATAAACGTGCTGGTCCAGCCTTTCACCAGTCCCGTGACACCGAACCACTGTTCGACGAGCGCCAGTACAATGCCCATCACCGCTAGACCCGAAGCGGCGAAGCCGATCCATGTAGCGACACGCAGGGGTGAGATGGAGAACGAGACGATTCCGTCAGCCGCGAAACGCAACATTTTGAACAGAGAAAATTTTGTCGCTCCGGCAGCGCGCGCCGCGCGACGGTAGGGAACCGCGAACTGCGAGAATCCCAGCCAGCTCACCATTCCGCGCACAAAGCGATCGCGCTCTGGCATGGAAAGCAGCGCTTCGACGACTCTGCGGTCCATCAGGCGAAAATCGCCAGTGTCGAGCGGAATCGGTGTATCCGAAAGTTTTCCGATGACGCGGTAAAACGCTTTTGCAGTCCACAGCTTGAATGCAGTCTCGCCGTCGCGCTCGCTGCGCACTCCGTAGACCACGTCGTAGCCGTCCATCCACTTCCGGAAAAACTCGAGAATAACTTCCGGAGGATCCTGAAGATCCGCGTCAATAATCGCGACAGCGTCGCCGGAAGCGTGTTCCAGGCCGGCAGTTATCGCGATTTGATGGCCGAAGTTGCGTGAAAAGCGCACGATGCGCACGCGCGGATCATGAATTTGTATCTCGCGCAACAAGTCCGCCGTCTCGTCAGCGCTGCCATCATCCACGTAGATGACTTCGAAAGCGAGAGACGCCTGTTCGAGCACGGCGGTCAGGCGGCGGTGCGTGTCGCAAATCACTTCCTGCTCGTTCAGGCACGGCACAACTACAGAAAGATGAATTCCAGGGTCGGCAGCATGCGGCAATCTGCGGCGCGCGGGGAACTTTTCTCGGCCCATGGTCAATTTCCTCCCGTTGTTGATAGGGCGAGGGCCGATGTGGAACCCTGGCGAACAAAAAGCGTGCTCGTATTGTCCGAGTACACCTTTTTCCACTCGGGCAATGCGGCAAGCACAGTGGCTAGCGGAGAGTCGGCCTCCATTAGGCAAGACTTGACCTGATAGTTATCCATGACCTTCAGCGCGCCGGGCTTTAGATATGTTATGTGCATATAGTCTGCGAGGACACCGGCCTCGAACAGTTCGGCGCGGCCATCGAGGAAGACCTTATGTTCGGGTCCGAGAGCCCACAGGAGATAGCCGCCAAACCAGTACGAGTTGAACATTGGCTCGGGTACCGGATGCTGACGAATGTAACTAACTGCGCCCACCGGGAACGATTGTGCGACCTTCTCATGTATGCCCGCCTGGGTTGGACGATACCAAACCATCGCTGCAATCACCGCGGCGATCAGAACAGCATTCAACGCGTAATGTTCTTTGCTGCGGTCATAGGCTGGCAGCCAGCGAGCAAGAATCGTCGCCAACACGGGAACGCAAAATGGCACGAAAATCAAAACAAAACGCATATGAATCGTCGCCGTGACGATGCCGAAGAGCAACAGCGCAAATTCTTCAAGCCGCCACGAAAGCCGGAGAGAAACCTGCAGGATGAGGAAGCCTACCAGCATCAGCAAGAAAAGCTTGCCAGTCCCGGTATTGAAGGGCATGGGCCACCACTCCGTCACGCTTGTTATGCTGACGGGCAGAGAAGAGGCCACAGTGAACGGATATGCCGCAAGCCGTGTTCCATAGGGCGTAATCGGTAGCACGGCAAGACACAGCATGAATACGAATGAAATCTGGCGGCGCTCCGAAGGCGTCCAGGCTTTCGCCACAATGCCGCCCACTTCGAACTCTTTCAATCCGCAGATCCAGTACGCAAAGATCGCGCCCAATCCGATGATCCACGATCCATGCGTGTTGATCCACACCAGCATCAACAGTGGAAGGAACCAGATCGCGCGATGTTTTCCCTGGCGGAAAAACTCCAGCGCAATCATCGTGAGGACCAGAAATAAGTAACCCAGCATCTGCGGTCGCAGCGTAAAGGACGGAAACGCCAGCGGACAAAGCAGGCCCGCGGCAAGAAACCCGGCTTTTGAATTGCCAGAACGAACTGTCCCCAGATAGTAGAGCGCGATGATCACGGCGCCGCCGAGGACAATGAGCAGAATGTCCAGGCCGACGAATCCGCCGAGGCGCGAGGCGGACGCGAGCAAAATATTGCCGACCCATTCGCAACTCATCCAGGGCTGCCCATATGCGGTAAACGAATACGGATCCGTTGTGGCCCAATGATGCGTTGCCAGGATGGCCTGACCGTCCTTCAGGTGCCACCAGACGTCGGGGTCTACGAAAAACGCGCGCATGGAGGCGAACACGTACACCACCAGAAAACCTCCCAGCATCGAAGGGAACGAAACCAGCCATAGCAACCGCGAAGCGAAGGGCTGGGTTTCCGCGCCGCTTCGCGGCAGGGCAAGCTCCCCGGAGCCGACTGCTGTCGCCGTCATCGGCCTCGTCGCTGTGTTCGGCTGCATGGCGTATCCTGATTCGCTCATCGCTTCTCGAACGCTCCTGTCGTCTTTCGCCAACTCGGACAGACCGCTCCCGCGCACACCGCTCGACCCCTCTAAAGCACCTGCGCCGCCATACGCTCTCCTCTCCGACACCCCTGTAAGCCTTTCAATTTGTTTAAGTTAAATACCTAGCGAGAGAGGGTTCGCCCTCCGCGAGAGCATCGCACCTGGAAGCGTTACGTTTTGTTGACACCATACCTCTGGCATCGGATTTTTAGTGCCGGCGCGCACCCGGAGTCGCACCCAGCCCACTGTGAACTCCAAACCGATGTAAGCTACACAAAGTAATAAGCATAGATCGAAAAAGTCGAAGGAAGGCCAGTCGGCGCTGCAAAATTAAGCGACAGGAATAACCCCCGTAAAATCAATGATAAGAGGTTTTCCACTCGGGACTAGGAACGCAGTTCTCGCAATCAGTGCGCGATGATCATTTCCGACGTGCTTGAGAGGGCCAGGGTGTTGGTTGGCAGCAGAGGAAAAATGAACTGAAAGTTGTAGCTCACCTTCACTTGCGCTACGCAGCCTGGATTATCGACCGTGGTTTTGCAGACCGTCAGCGTGCTGTCGGCGCACTCCGCGTCCCCGGCCATTCCGCAAGTGGTCACGGTCACCTGGCTCCAATCGATTCCTTGAGGCGTGACATTCTGAACGAAAGTCTGAATGTCGGACAGGCTCGCCGGCGCTGTGCAGCTACTATCGCTTGCGCAATCCGCGCCGTTGACAATGGCCCACCGCGTCGCCTGCCGCGCGGCGCTGGAGACGTAATGATAGGCATACAGCGCATGGCCGAATCCAGCGATGCCGAGCAGGATGGTCATAAACAGAATAAAGACCAGCGCGAATTCCACCAGCGTGCTTCCGCGCTCGCCGTCCCGCGGACGTAGCGTTCTTGTTTTCTTTGCCGCGTCTCTGCGCTCGAAGCGCGACGTGGGTATCTGTCGCATTATAGGTTCGGTGCGCATCAGTTTTGGTTCGCCACCCGCATGGTCGCCGTCCGGCTCACTGTGAGTGACGACGGAATTCCCGGATAATTGAACAGCGAATTGAACGTTCCCGAAGCTGTCACGGAGACCATGACAACCCAGTGGCCTGCGTTGCAAGTCCCGGCATTGGGATTTGCGGCGGTCGTGCAGCCTGCACCGGTGATGGTTCCGCCGCTGTCGCATCCGCAAGAAGTCGTAGAATTAACAGTCAGGCTGCTGACCAACTGACCGTTGTTCTGAAAATCCTGGTCCGCGGCCGCCTGGATGTTTCCTGTATCCACGCACTCAAGCAGACCTTCTGAACCGTACGCGGCACCCGCCCTCGCTGCATTGCCGACCAAAATACTGATGTATGCATACCGGCCCATTTCCACTACTCCGAGCAGCAGGAGCAGCAGAAAAGGCAACAAAAGAGCCACTTCCAGCAGGGTCTGGCCGGACTGCGAGCGAAAAGCCTTCGCGCCGCGCCGAAAATCTGCGCCGCCGTGGTGAGACAAGCTTTTTTGCACGCGTGTGTTGCCTTTCATCTTCACTCCACCAAGACTGCGTTCTTGATCGCAGTTACGTTGTTGACGCCGGGAGGCAGACCGGCTGGACCTTCGAGGTTGACGGTGGGATGGCCGCTGAAGCCGAACGCCTGGGCGACCACCATTGCGGTATCGGTGCTGCCGCTATTACCGAAAAAGGTGAGCTGCGTACCGGGAAAATACAGCACACCTGCATAGTTTTCCGTGTTGTTGCCGCCCACCGAGGGGCCGGTGGTGTCGTTCGGGTCCTGATACATCAGCATCCCATCGTATTCGGAAGGGCACGATGGACAGTTGCTGGGACTCGGCGCGACCAGGTTGGTGGTGACGTTACCGACGCAATTATACGTGGCGGTCCCGGTAAAATAGAACATCACGCCAGTGCCGTTGATCGTTGGCGTTCCGCTGCAGCTAAGTCCGCCGCCGTCGAAGACATAGACGCCCGGATTAAAAGTGATGGTACCGTTTCCGGTGATTGAAATCGAGTTGTATGTCCCGGGACTGAATGTTGCGCTACTTGTGGGACTGAAGCTTCCGCCTCCTGTGCAGGGATTGCACGGCGGCGTCAGGGTGGCCAACGGATCCGCTGCCGCGGGCATGCCGTACTGAGGGCAGGTTGACGAATTGGTGCAGCTGACCGAGCCTCCCTTTCCGCTCACGTTCGGATCTCCCGAGACGCCGAACGTGCTCGCGCTTACGTTGAGCGCGTTCCCCTTGGTGTTGTAATTCCCGTTGTCGACAATGCCGCAGGAAGGCGCGTTCACGGTTACGCTTCCGTTTATGTTTATGCCCTCGATTGAATTACTGGGCGGGCCAATGCTGATCATGCATCCGGGGCCGTTTACTCCGCCGCTGTTTATGTTGGTGGCGACCGCGCGAGCCGTGACGGTTTCCTGATTAATTCCCAGCACTCTCATGAAATAGGTGGGCTGAATCTCTGTGACGAGGGCCTCGACGTAGTTGGCGTCAGCGGCATGCGGCCCCGAGGCTGGAGGATTGTTGACCGTCACGGTGATGTAACCGACCGAGCCGGAGCTCGGGCATCCAGTCGTGCAAGTACTGGCAGTATCGGCGTAGCCGTCACCGGCGGCAGCATTTTGCGCACCTGCGGTCACGCCGCCAAACGAAAGATTGTTCGCGCCCGCGAGAGCGGCAGCGTCCGCAGCAGTTTGCTGCGCGCGCTTCTCAGACCGCAGCGCTCCAACGTCAATTGCCAAACCGGCAAAGCCCATCAGAACGACCAGCGCCACCGCGGTTAGAACCAGGGCCTGTCCCGCCTGTTTGTTGCGCCTCATACCGCCCTCCGTTTACCGCTATTCGTTGCGGGCCCCCCGACGACTAAAACCGAATGCGCAAGACAAAGTCGTAAAAGTGCACGCCATTGCGCCTCAAGCGTGCACAATTGTGCACGCCGTCTCGCGGCTCGCGACCCGTATCCAAGTCGTCGAACGCGACGGCCTCTGAACTCCGTTGAGTACACGGGAGATGGCGGCTCGCTCCGCATTTTCGAGACCAACGCGGCTCGAACCACGCGCGAAGCGCCGTAGTCCCCCCGAGAAGCATGGGCAATTTGATTTCCATGATCGTCGCATCAAATCTCTCGCAACTCAAAACGCCTCACTTAGGGCCGAATGTGCCTTGGACCAAGAGCGCTGGTCAGCGACCGAGCTGCGCGCTCTTCAATTTGCGCGCAGGCGAGCGAACTCCTCGAGCACGGCAAAAGGCGTACGCACGCTCTCGATGGACTCGCCGAGCTGTTTGATCTTGGTCGCACTTACGTGGCCCAAGAATGTGCCGGCGGCAGCGAGGTATTTGACCCGTTCGGGCAACAGCGCCATTACGCGGCAGCAGGTGGCATCCACTGCTACGGGATCATCTCCAAAAACAAGGACGCCGCATTTCTTGGGGTCGCCTTGCAGGGGTCCGTTGCCTTCCATGCCCATGATTCCATCCACGATTGCGAAGTCCGGCCGCGCTGCGGCGTTGATGTCCAAGATGGAGCGATCAATCCCTGCCCAATGGAGCACATTTTTGGGCCAACCGTAGCAGCTGCCCGGCACAATGCCGAACATGTTTTTCAAGGAAAGCGTGACGCCGGCCCAGTGGTGTGTTTTGAGCTTGGGCATGGAAACCAAGAAGTCGGCGCCCAAGACTGTTTTCGGTAGGTAGAGTTCCTTCAAGCGCGAGGCGCGAGTAGGGAGCGAGACGCGTTTAACGTCATCGACGTTGAGGTCGACAAAAATGCGCGAAAGAGGGCCAGCGTATTCACGCAAGCTGACGGATTCCAAGATCGCTTGGGTGTCGCGATCCATCGCGGGGCCATCGCCGATCAAAACCTGCTCGGCGCCCAAACGCAAAAAACTGTCGCGCGCTGCGGCGATCAAGTGGGGATGAGTGTTCATGATGCCGAGAGGATCGGGGCCGACGAAGTTTGGCTTCAGCAACACTCTTTTTCCGCGGACTGGCGGATCGAATTCGCGAAGGGTTTCATAGACGAGGGTGGCGAGATCCTGCTGGTAGCTCGAGTTGCGGCGAATGGCGACGCGCGAAGGGGGACGCTGAAAAGAAGGGATCAGCGATTTTGAGGCCTCGGGCATGGTTCAGCCATTCTCCGGTCGGTTCACAAGCCAGTTGGGCCTTGCGCGGCAGGCGAGAGAAGCCCAAGAGATCGCGGAAGTATTTTCGGGGAATTCATTCTTGCCGAACGCGCGCCGGAGGTCTTGATCGGTGATCGTCACTTGGCGGCCGTACGTTTCGAGGCAGATGCGTGCGAGAGCGAGCGAGACGCTGCTGCGGAACTGCGCAACATTTTTTTCAAGCCACGCGAGACTTTCCTGAACCTCCGGGCGGTCGTGTTCATTGCGCAGAGCGATGAGCGCCCAAACGGTGGGGCTGACGAGCGGTTCACCGGCAACGCCGTAGGTGCGAGGATTCCCGCAGTTCCATCCGCCGCCCGGGCACATGCGGTCGCAGAGCAGCAACTTCGCAAGGCGCTGGCGGCGCTTGGCTGCGGGAGGAAGCAATTCCTGCGCGGCTTGGCTCATGGCGATTAATGCAAAGGAAGTTGGCTCGACCCAACTGGCGGTTCGGGGGGTCCAGCCCCAGCCGCGGTAAGAGGGATTGTGACTGACAACATCTTTGCGAGAAAAGCGCTGGAGAATCCGTCTCCATGCGGAAGTGTCTTTCGGCCAGTCGTCGCCGAGCCACCGAAATGCCGGGGCGACTGAAGGGTACGGATCTTCGAAGTGTTTCGCACAGAGGAGAACCCAGCAGGCGAGCGAAGTGACCCAACAGCCGTCCTGCTGGCCGGGGACCGCGGGCCACGAACCATTTGGCAATTGCGCCGACTTCAGGAATTGCAGGCCGCGCGAGAGGCGTTCGGAGAGATCCTTGTGGGCGCCTATCTGGAGTAACGCAAGAAGCGCCCAGCAGGCGGGCTCGACGCGGCTCTCTGAGTTAACGTGAAAACCCCAGCCGCCGTCTTCTTTCTGCGCACGCTCCAGGAGAGAAAGGAAAGGATACTCCCCGATCGGTGTGCCGGTCGAATCAATCTCTTCGTCAGTCGCTCTTGCGAGGGTCATCGGAAGCTAGTCAGCCACTACCGGCCCGCCACGCGCCATACTCGCCACGCTCTTTATCGGGCGAAGCGACCCGGTGGCCTGCGCAGCGAGCGGGGCATCATCATGCGCTTCCTCAATTCCGAGTTGATTAATCAGCCGGTGCAGGTAGCCGCGCGCCATGCCCAGAGTTCTGGCGCTTTCTGCTTTTTGCCAGCCGCATTCGCGCAGAGTGCGAAGGACCAATCGCTTCTTAAATTCGCGGACTTCCTGGTTGTAGGAGGCAACCATCTGCGGTGAGGGAGGGTCTCGCCGCAGGACTGCAGGAAAACTCCAGGCATCCAGCGTAGGCCCATCGGAAAGAGCGACGGCCCGTTGCACAGCATTTTCCAGTTCACGCACATTTCCGGGCCAGGGATGCTCCTCGAGCGCATGCATCGCAGCAAGCGAAAAGCGGCGGGCCTTTTTGTTGAACTGCTGGGCGAAGCCTTCCAGAAAAAACTGTGCAAGAAGCGGAATATCATCGCGCCGCTCGCGCAGCGGAGGCAAGTGCATCTGCACGACGTTGAGGCGGTAGTAGAGGTCTTCGCGGAACTTGCCTTGTTCAACCATCTCGGCGAGGTTGCGGTGAGTGGCGCAGATCTGGCGAATATTGACGTGGATGGTGGCGTTGCTTCCCAGGCGCTGGAGGCTGCGCTCTTGAAGAACGCGGAGGAGTTTCGGCTGCAAGCCGAGGCCCAGATCGCCGATTTCGTCGAGGAACAATGTTCCATGATTGGCAGCTTCGAACCGTCCGCAGCGGCTCGTGATTGCCCCGGTGAAGGCGCCTTTTTCGTGGCCGAAGAGTTCGTCTTCGACGAGAGATTCGGGCAGATTGGCGCAAGAAAAAGCAACCAGAGGGCGAGCGCTTCGAGCGCTCATTTGGTGGATGGCGCGCGCCAGGAGCTCCTTACCTGTGCCGGTCTCACCCGTGATTAGAACGCTGACGTCGCAGGGGCCGATTTTTTTGGCGAGCGCGAAAAGCTCCTGCATGGCATTGGAGGTGCCGCGCAAGCCGAGCAGGTGTCCCGAGCCGCGACTATCGGCGCGCAGCTTATCCAGCTCGATGAGGGTTTCGTGGAACTTGCTGGCGCGGCGGAGGACGAGGCGAAGTTCCGCGATATTCGGTGGAGCAAAGACGCCGTCGTAGGCACCGCGATTCATAGCCTCGAGGAGGAGGCGGCGGTCGTCGGAGTCGACCAGCACAATTACTGGCGCATGCGATGGAAACTTGACGATTTCATCGATGGACTGGAGAGCTAGGTCGGGATCACCGTTCGTCGCCGCGAAGCGCAAGTCCAGGAGCACAACGTCGAAAGAGCTTCGGACCTCTGGCATGTGAGGGAGTTCGCGGATGCTCCCAGTGCGAGAGGCAAAACCTTCTCCGAGGGTTTGGCCGATGAAACTGGCGAGCCGTGAATCTTCACTGAAGAAACAAAGCCGGATTGTTGGTTCGGTCAAGACGGGTCCTTTCTGTTTGTCCCAGTCCACGCTCAACTTCTCTGGAATGAAGCAAAGGGGCCCGACTGCGATCTGTTGACTAATGCCACGTCTGAGTGGACTAAAGGAGACATATGCACGCGGGTTCCCAAAGTCGGCAGAAACCGGCGACAGGCTGCGTCTACAGTAAACTCTTTATTTAGTGGGTAGTCCAAATACCCTAGCGCAGAGGCGTGCACATGAGGTGACAAGGGCGATTCTGACGGAAGATAATTTGTTCACTAAATTGTCACAATTTTTGCACACGCTCGTGCCAGTACGTAGGAGGTTCAGTTGAGCGTGGCTGGAATGCCGATGAGTAATTGGACGGGGACCGGTGCTCCATGGCGAATGGCCGGCTTGAATTTCCAGCCACTGAACGCGAGTCGGGCCGCTTCATTCATCTCAGGCGTGACACCGCGATAGACCTTAAGCTCTGTTACCGTTCCATCGGGTTTCAGTATTCCTTTTAGAACGATCATTTTGTCGCGTTTGTCGGCCGGCACTGGCAAGCGGTGAAAATCGAATTTGGACTCGGGCTCGGGGGGGAGTATGACGTCACCCCAATGAATGGCGAGAGAAATCGATGCGGCGGAGGCGGGGTTGGGGGCGGGTGAGGCGTCGCAATACTGCATGGTCCAGTTTTTGCCGGGCATGGGGAGGAATACTGTATAAATTTTGGTGCAGTTGAGGACACCATAAATGCCAAGCCCGCCGCCGCCGACCGAGCCGGTCGCCACGATCATTCGGCTTTTTCTGAGCGGCGAATCCCAATGCACAGGAAACACGATGTCTGGAGGAAGTGCCGGACCTAAGGCACCGGAGGTTTCGGGTTTGTCGCTTGAGGGATCGCCAGCCACGAGAGTGTCTGCTGCCGAACGGTCGCCGCTGCTGGTGCGCGAACCGGATTGTTGCACTGACTGAGAAACGCCGCCACCGTTTGCGGTGTTGAGTGCGCTCGGTTGGCTCGGTGTCGAAGTTGCGGAGGGTCGCATGACAGCGAAGTCTCCGGCGCGCGTGCCGGGCGGAAGAATGATTTGCGCAACAGCGGGGGAAGGATTGACTCCGACGATGACGAGTTCGTCCTGATTCGCTGGTGCGCCCTCAGGAACTCCAGCAGCGCGAGTCACGGGCGCGGGCTTGGCAACGGAAAACGAGGGAAAAGGCAAGAGCGGCTGAGAAGGAGCGGCGTCAGGCGAAGTCAGGTTTGGCGCTGACGCCGCCTGTATCGTCGGCGCGCCACTCGGCGCGAGCGAAGTTGGATGAGCCTGAACAGGCTTCGCGACGGACACGGAAGGAACAGGCAATGCCGCTTGAGCGGGAGCGTTCGGAGCAGAGACGCTTGGCATGCTGGGAGCAGCGATCGCTGGCAGGGCGACGTTTTCGATGCGAGGGCGAGCCGAAGCCGGCCTGGCAACGGAAATCGCGGGAGCAGGCACTTGGGCCGGCTTCGGCGCAGCAAGCGAAGACTGAAGAGAAGGCGAGCTTGCCGACGCGATGGACGGGATCGCTTCGTCAATGAGGTTCGCGCGACGCTCAACGGGCTTGGCGTTCGCAAGGTCAACAGGTATTTCGGGAGAGTCCCCCTGTTTCCGCCGCAGGATGACATCCGGCAATGGCAGGTCGACAGTGATGCGAATGTCAGGCGCGGCGGGCTGAAGAATTGTCTGATGCGCGTTGTCGGGCTGTCTCGGCCGCGAAATGATAGCGAGGTTCCCCTGCGTTTCCTGATTGTTCCAGGCGGAGCGCCGAGCTGGCTGGTGGTCGCGATGGACCTGTGCAGTCGGGCCTTTCATCACGTGAGGCAGCGTTCGAGAGGTGTCGAGCACGGGCACAAAATAATAAATTTTCATCGATGCAGCGGGCGTGGATCGCAAGCCCGCTCGAGCGGAAAATGCCTGAGGCAGGTTGAACAGTAAAAGAGCAAATGACGAATGAAGCAGCACTGAAATCACAAGTGGCGTGCCGGTGGGCGCGAATCGAGCCGGGACCGACTTGCGGAAGAGGTAGATCGAGTTTGACGTAGCGGCCATTTCGTCTGCGACGAGGTTGCCGAAGGAAGTGCACACTTCGAGCTCGCATCAGTCGTGGAGCACGTTGATACCCAGTCAAATGCCATTTGCCGTGAAGTAACGCAGGCAAGACGCACGGCTGTCACCAAGAGGATACACATCGGCGCGCGAGCCGAGCGTTTTAGGTCACTCCGAGGGGGCTGCAACACGGGCGTTCGACGGTCTCTGATCAAAAGGTTTTGTTTTCAGGAAGTTCATAAGGTGGGCAGCAAATGCTTTGGCCTCCGTCCTGCTGGACACTTTGGGGGTTTCCGCGGGGGCGGATGCCGGTTTGCCGAGATGAGAGTGCCCAACCAGATGACAAGGCGATTGGGACGGCGGGCGCCACAAGTGCTCATGATTTGCGTTTCGATTTTTCTGGCGCACCAATGCTGGGCTCAGGACACCGTTGAATACGGGAGCGCGGCGTCATCGGCGGCGGCGAAGATGGCGGCAGCGGCCAACGGGACCAAATGGACGACGAACATTCCCAAGGACAGCAATCGAGCCGGAACCACCGCTCGCAACGCGTCGTCCCCTTACCTGATCGCCCCACTTGGACCTGCTGCCGATGTGGTGAACCGCCGCGCGTTGGAAGAGAAGGCTGGAGGGGATGCGGCAAGAATGCTCCTGCGGTCGGAACCGTCCGGCGCTCGCGTCTGGGTCAATGGAGCATTTGTCGGAATGACGCCAATTCTGCTGATTGTGCCGCCGGGGAAGTATCAAATTAAAGTTGCCGATGACCGCTCGGATCATGGAGAGCAAACGGTTGGATTGCTGCCGCACGCGACACGCGAAGTGGTGCTGCACTTAGCAGCGCATTACCCGACGCGCGTTGCGATTCACTGATTGCCGAGTTCGGGGAGAGAAAAATGGGGACAACCGAGTTTCAGCGACCGAATCTCACATCGCCGGACGTAGAGCCGTCGAGCGCAGGGTTCCACGGCCTTGGAGTTTTGGTAGCTGTTCTGCTGCTGGCGGGAGCTGTCGTGGTGGGATACAGGATCATAACGACGGGAATTCCTGCGGCGCCCGCGGCGCAGCAGGATCGAAACGGGGCGAAGATTCAACAGCAACTGGACAACATCGAAAAGCGGTTGGACCGGCTCGAAAGATACCGCACTTCCGCGGCGAAGGCTGCGGGGAGCGCCAACTCTATAGAGCCTCTCCGAGCCGCTGCATCGAAAACAGCGAATAGCCTGAAGGCTTCGCCGAAGAGCTCTCCGGCAGACTCTCCCGTCGCTCAGCCGGAAGCGCCAAGAGAGGTCGCCGCTGCGGTTCGACAAGTGGCATCCGCGCCGGCACAGGAGAGCGTGGCGGATCGTCAGGCCTGGCAAGCGACGGCGGATCAATTGACCGATGTTGTGGGCATTATCGGATCGCAGCAAACCGAGCTCTCGCAAACACGGAAGGAGCTCGGGCAACTGAGCGCCGAGACGCAGCGTTTCGCGGTGCCGTTTGAACTGCGTCGTGGGTCCCGGCCTCAGATTGTGGGTCCGGTTTCGATGGAGTTGAAGAGTTCGGATGCGAAAGGGCAGCGCTACTCGGTTTCGGTGTTTCTGGATGACAAGCCTGTGGAATTCAAGAATCGCGCGGTCGACGAGCTTGTTGATTTTGTGCTACCCGGACAATCCGAGCCGCTGCGCTTTGTGGCCACAAGAATCGGACGCGATTTGATCTCAGGATATATCGAGGTCCCGAGCGGCTCCAGGCGTTAACCCTCAGAAGGCGCTCTAGCCCTCTACCGGAAGGAAGTAGTTCCTGCAGGCTTGCTTGATGGCTTCGGAAGTGAGCGAGGGAACCGCACCGTGATAGGCGGCCGTCCAACAGATCTGACTGAGCAGGTCGCGTGGAAGACTCTGGCTCAGGGGCTGTTTGATTTCATCCTGGATGAACCGGGCCGTCTCTTCCGGTACATCGGGGTCGCAGGCGATGCCGCGCGCCATGCATTCATTGCGGAGGATTTGGCAGAAGTGCTCGGGCGTCGCGTGATTCACTTTGATTTTGTTGGGAATGCGACGGAGAAAGGCGTCGTCGGCAAGTTCGCGCGGATCGAGATTGGTCGAAAATACGACGAAGAGATCGAAGGGAATTTCAAATTTTTTGCCCCCGGGAAGCGAAAGAAAATCAATGCGGCGATCGAGCGGAGTCATCCAGCGATTGAGCAGTTCGTCGGGGCGCATGCGCTGGCGTCCGAAATCGTCGAGGATTAGAACGCCATTGTTGGCCTTCATTTGCAAGGGCGCCGTGTAGTATCGGCTGGCGTTGCTGTATTGCAGGTCGAGCATTTCCGCAGAGAGCTCGCCGCCGGCCATGACTGTGGGGCGATGGCACAGCACCCATCGTGCATCGAATTCTTGGGCGGCCGGATCAGTGACCCTGCGATGAACGCCCGGGTCGAAGACGGCGATGATCTGATTGTCGACTTCCACGGCGTGGGGTATCCAGACGGTGTCATTGTAGATTTCAGGAATGTTCGAGGCCAGAGTCGTTTTCCCAGCTCCCGGAGGGCCGTAGAGGAAAATCGAGGTGTTGGAGACGACCGCCGTGCCGATGCGTGAAATCAAGTCTTCGTCGAGAACGAGAGAGCCGAAGGCGCGGTGCAGGTCGTCCGGACTAATCATCTCACCCTGTCGCACGCTTTGCAGAAGAACGCGAGTGTGGTAATCGCTCAATGATACCGGTGCCGGGCCAGCGTACTGATTGAGTGACAAAAGACCAGCCGCGCGTTGCTTACCCTCCGTGCTCGCGACGATGCGATGCGTGCCGCCAGCCATCCCCTTGACTTCGCAGAGCTGTTGTTTGCGAAAGTATTGAAAAACCTGCTCAATCACGCCCAGGCTCAGGCAGGTGTGCTGGGCTAACTCCGGAAGGGTCATTTCGCCGTTGAGATAGAGGATCTTGAGAGCCAGGTCTTCCAGCAAGCCCCTCCGAATGCCTGTTTCTGTAAATTCTTGAGGCGCTGCTAAGATCAGTTCTTCCATTTTGCTCCTCGACGTCGGACTTGCCGGATTGAGCGAACTACCCTGCCAGTACGCCTATTGGTTCGGAAATTTCTGAGCATCCCGTGTGCCAAATTTGAAGGGAGTTATGCGACGGAAGGGAAGCCGGTGGCGCCGGGGGTGGCAGGAGTCCCATGAGCGCCACGAGCCATTTCGCTTAAACTGAGTATCGTCGGCACCCCCGGTTTTGAGTTAACGTTCTCCCGTACGATGCCCATCGATCGAAGAGCAACGCTTCAACTTCTCGAAGAACTCATCGCGACTGAGTCGGTGAATCCAACCCTTGTGCCCGGCGCTTCCGGCGAGCAGCGAGCGGCAAAGCACGTGAGAGACTTTCTCTGTACGCGCGGCGTTCTCGCGGAACTGGAAGACGCGGCCCCTGGCAGGCCAAATGTTGTCGCCGTGACCTCTGGCGCGACGGGGATTACAAACAGCAAACCGGCACTGATGATTGTGGCGCACATCGACACGGTTGGCCCGGGCGATATGCCGAATCCGTTCACGCCGCGTGTGCATGACCGAAAGATGTACGGTCGCGGCGCACTCGACATCAAGAGCGGGGTCGCAGCGATGTGTGCGGCAGCCGTCGCAATTGCCGAACAACGCGTGCAGTTGGCGCGTCCATTTATCATCGCCGCAGTCGTCGACGAGGAATGCGACAGCATTGGCACGCAAGCGCTGCTGCACCGCGGCTACACGGCGGATAGTGCGGTCGTTCTTGAGCCCACAAACTTGCAGCTCGTGGTCGCTCACAAGGGCTATGCGTGGTTTGAGATTGTCACGCGCGGGAGAGCGGCGCATGGCAGCCTGCCGTCGGAAGGACGTGATGCGATTCGCATGATGGGCCGGGTGCTTGATGCGCTGGAAGAGCTTGAAAGGCGGATTGTTGCGCGTCGAGCGCATCCACGACTTGGCCAGGCCTCGCTGCATGCTTCGCTGATTACCGGCGGCCAGGAGCTGTCAAGCTATCCGGCAGAGTGCCGCCTCAAACTCGAGCGGCGTATGTTGCCAGGGGAAACCGAAGCAAGCGTCGAGGGGGAGTTCGGCGCGATGCTTGCGCAGCTCGAAAAGCAGGATTCGAACTTTCGAGCCACTCTTGCCGGATTGGGCTCGCGGCCGGCCTACAGCATCGCGGAAAACACGCCGCAGGTTCAGCGCGTCAGCACGGTTGTCCAGAAGATCTGCGGGGATTGCGAACTGGCCGGCATGGCCGCATGGACGGACACAGCGCTGCTCGCTGCTGCGGGAATTCCCGGCGTGGTCTTCGGACCTTCTGGCCGTGGCCTTCATGGAGCCGACGAGTATGTAGAGATCGAGTCGGTGTACACATGCGCTGATGCCCTGCTCGAATTGATTCTCGAATGCTGCGCGTAAGCGGGGACCTGTCGTGCGTCCGCAGCCCGTAGCAGCGGGCGTGTTTCCTCGCAAACAGCGGAAACGAAGAAAGATAGAATCGCGAGTCGCGTGGCGGCCTGCGCCATTCCCGTGCGGAGTACCTTCGCGGGCTTCTCCCAAGCAGTTTCACCCTGAAACTGCCTCGCATGTCCGAGTCCTGTTTCGGGAATTCGACGCACCTTGCGAATCGGGACGGCGCGACGTATCGTTCGGCAACCGTTCTGCGAATTCAGTGATCCAAAACCCCATGGCCGGCGTCTGGCATATTGGAAAGGCAATGGATGCGTTCGCGGCGAGCCGTACCGAACCGGTGACAGACGACGCTTCGCTCGAGCGCGAGTTTCACGAGCGCCTTGGAGAATGCGCGACACTGGCTTTCCGCGTCGCGTTTGGCATTTTGCACGACAGCGCCGAAGCGGAAGATGTGGCACAAGAGTCGCTTCTGCGCGCCTACCGGAATTTTCATCGGTTGCGCGACCGTGCGACTTTTCGAAGCTGGCTGGTCCGGATCGCGTGGCGCACGGCGATTGACCATCGGCGGGCGCAGAGGCGACGGCAGCGGCACGAGGAAAACGCCGCGGAGGATGGCCTGCGCGAGATCCTCGGCACCGCGCAGAACGCTGAAGAACTTGCGGCGTCGAGGGAATTCGAGCGGCGCCTGAACGAGGAAGTGGATTCGTTGCCGGAGAAACTTAGGATCGTGATGATTATGGCTGCAATCGAAGGTTACGACACGCGGGAAGTAGCGGGCCTGCTCCGAGTGCCAGAGGCAACTGTGAAGTCGCGTCTGCGATTGGCGCGTCAGCGCTTAGCGGAGAAATTGCGTTCGCAAGCGTGAGGAACAGGAAGAGAAGGCAAAAGATGGCTGGCAAAGCGACAAATTGCGCGCAGGTCCGCGAACAGTTGTTCGACGCTGCGACGGATGCGCCCTGTGGCAGTAACCGTGCAGCTCTCGATGCACACCTTGCCGATTGCCCTGCGTGTGCGAAAGGATTTCACGACGCGCGGGTGTTGACGCAAGCGATCGATCAGAGCTTGAGCGCCCGCCTTGCGGTCGAGCCGAGTCCGCAACTCATCAGTAACGTTAGGCGAGAAATTGCCGAACAATCACATGGTGTGGCCTGGTGGTGGCAACCGAGCGCGTGGCTGACCGCCGTGGGAGTTTGCGCCGCGCTCGCTGTCCTGATCTTCGCCGTGCGTTCGTTATCTCAAATCGATCGGGCGACTCGCGATCACGCTACTGCTGCAATCAATGCTCCGTCGACTTGGAAGGGCGTTGCACATCCGCGTCCGAGCAAGCCCATCGAAACTGCGGCGAATGGTCAGCCGCACCAGCCGGCGCTCGCAGCCGTCCCTCACGTCTCGCGGCGCACGCCTCATCGGAAGGCTGCTGAGCCCGAAGTCATTGTCGAGCCCGGCCAAATGCAAGCGATTCTCCGCTTGGCCGCGGCCACGCAGAGCGGCGAAATCGACGGTACCAAGGTGCTCGACAACCAAGAGAAGCTCGACGAGCCGCTCGAGATTCAGCCTCTGGTAATCGTGCCGTTGAAGATCGCGGCGCTTGACGATGACGCGGCGCCAGCTTCAGGCGACAAGGATTTCGTTGCTGGGCATGTGAAGTGATCACGACGCGTGCATCTTCAAAAGGAGAATCACGATGAAGCTCGGTGTGAAAATCGGAACTCTGTTCGCTTGTTTGCTTATGGCTACTGCCATGGCGCTTCCGCAGGATCAGGCCAAGAGTTCGAACGAACAAACCGCGAGCCATCTGCGGATCGATTTCCTTCTCACTGAATACAACGGTCAGCAGAAAGTAAGCAGCCTGCCGTAC
>DASYZX010000004.1:0-4260 GCA_035945715.1 Candidatus Acidiferrales bacterium | reverse complement strand
CTTGTAAGACATGGCCGAGGTGCGCGATATCACGCGCAGGTTGCCGACTTGAGCCAAGTCCGTAATTAATTCGTCGGTCATGCCATCGGCGAAATATTCCTGCGCGGGATCACCAGAGAGATTTTCCAGAGGCAATACGGCGATGGAGCGGATGGGGTGATTACGGCTGTACAACCAAGTCCGAACGCCAAGCAGGTCGAAGGTATGAAAGATGACCAGCAGCAGGGCGCCACCAACCAACCCAGCCAACAAGCTGGTTGGAATCCGCCGAAGACGAATTATCTGCTGGCCTCCTCTGCCCGGTACAGACTTGGCAGGCGTATCGCCGTTGGACGAGACAGCTGAGACGATCGGCACGGTCACGGGTGCGATGAACCGATATCCGCGACGGGCTACCGTCTCGACAAATCGTGGGCTCTCCGAAGTGTCACCCAAGGCGTCACGCAATCGGGCCATGGCGCTATACAGACTTTGATCAAATTCGACGAAGGTATTGGCGGGCCAGACGTGAGAGCGCAACTGTTCTCGGCTGATGATCTCGCCAGGATTGTCGAGCAAGATTTGCAGGACCTTGAGCGGCTGTTCCTGCAGCTTGACCTTGACGCCCTGCTTGCGCAGTTCGCCACGATGCAGGTCGAGCTCGAAAGCCCCGAACTGAACAAGTTTCGGGCTGGTGTATTGCGCTGACATTGCAAGAAAGGACTGGGCGGAGTTTATCACAGCGGTTAGACCACCGCCAGAGGGCAGCGTAAGTCACTTGCAACGCAGCCCCTAGGGCGTCAGGAACAGGTCGGTTGACCGCTGCCGCGACAAAAGCTACGGTCACCGTCAGCCGCGCTGTGGGCGAGTCCCGACCACAGTGCTTTAAGAAAAGAAAAGGAGAAATGGAATGACCGAGAAGATGAGACCATTTAAGAAATGGGTGGTTGCGGTGACCTGCGTTGGAGTGTTTGCGCTGCTTCCGGTGGCGTACATTGTGAGCGCGCAAGAAGCGCAAGAGGAGCAGCAGAGGGTGCCTGTCTTCACGGATCCGATCGTCGGAGCCTGGAATTGCACGATTCCTCCTGCGGGCGGCGCTCCGGCCTTTAACGACATCAAGAATATTCACGTGGGCGGGACGCAGTCCGAGATTGACGATGCAGCTCCACCGTCGCAGGAGAGCCCTACGGTCGGAACTTGGGCCAGTACAGGGCCGTTGACCTACTCACAGAAGGCTTACCAGAAATCATGGGACGCGAGTGGCAACTTCCTGGGCACATTTCACTACGTGGGTCCGATGTCTCTCAACGCCGACTTGAATCAGCTTTCAATCGAGGGAACCGCGACGTTGTTTGACGCAAACGGCAACGTTGTCACGTCTTTTCCGTTCACCGCCAGTTGCAACCGGCTGTAGCAATGGGCAAGGAGCAGCACTGGAAAATACGGAGGTGTCGACGGGATTTCTACGATGCGGTGGGATGCGAACCTCTGCGACATCATTGAGCCACAAGCTCACATCGGAGGATTGAGCAGGGCAAAACGGAAGGCCCATTCATCTCCACGCTAGAGCGGAGGCAAAAGAGGGCTGGGCTGTGTCGCATATCCCGCCCACGGAGTCGTGGGCGGGAATTGTGCGTTCTGGGCTACTTTTTCTCTTTGATAGTGACAGAGGCGCGGGTGGTTTCCCAATCCGCATGCATGGTGCAGGTGTCGCCCGCGTTATCGAATGAAATTGTGAAGTCTTCGACCGGCGCGCTGAGCTGCGTGACCTGCACGTCGTCGGTGCGGACAAGATCGGACTGCTCGCCGGGGTAGGGAATGCCCCAGACGGGGCCACCCTTGGCGTTTTTGGTCGTCTTGTTGACGATCAGCGTCCACTTATCCGCAGTCGGAATCGCGTCCAGCGTGTAGGCGCCCGCCGGAACGTCTTTGTCCCCTACCGTTACGTCCACAGTCGGCACAAACGTCGTAGCCTCATTCGCGCCGAGCCGCCACACTTGTCCCCACGGCACAAGTCCGCCGTAGATTTTGCGGCCCTTCATGCGCGGGCTCGAATAATCCACCGTGATTGTATTTCCATCGGAGAATTTGCATTGCGCGTTCGCCGGCGGACTGGGCCGCTTGCTCTTGTCCTGTTGCGCGAATCCGGGAGCGGCCAGAATGGCGAGGCCTGCAAACAGGGCACAAAATATCGCGACGTATTTCTTCATTTTCGCCTCCTCAGCAGCGAAATCCAGACACGCAGTATATCGCAGTTTTTCTTTCTTTTGCGTCAACGCGCATTGCGGGCCGAATGAACGCGCGCTCCTTCGTCTCGCAACGGCTAGCCGGGAACGTGCGCGCGAGCATCTCTGCTACAATGCGCCGGTTGTTTGCGCGCGAAGAAGATATAGAGCACTGTGAAAATCGCTAAGATTCCCGGATGGCTGACGCGCATCGTCGCGATGCTCGGCGGCGGCGGCCTGTTCGTCATCGCGTTCCTGGATTCGTCCGTGCTGTCCTTTCCTTTCGTCACGGATTTGCTGTTCATGGACTTCGTAATTCAGCGGCCGGGGCGAATGGCGTATTACGCGGTGATGGCCACGTTTGGTTCGCTTGCAGGCTGCATCTGGCTCTACCTGCTGGCGAAAAAGGGAGGCGAGGCCTGGCGGCGCAAGCGCGGCCCGAAGCCCGGCGGGAGAATTCGCCGGTGGGTCAACGAAAATGCCTTCCTCAGCGCATTTGTGCCCGCGATTTTGCCGCCGCCGATGCAATTCAAGCTGTTTGTCATCGCGGAGGGAATTGCGGAAGTGCCTCGTTCGACTTTCGTCCTCGGAATTCTTTGCGGGCGCGGGCTGCGGTTCACGGTCGAGGGGTTGTTCGCGATGCGCTATGGCGAAAACGTGGAGCGCGAGATGCTGCAGCACAAAGTGGCGACGCTGCTGATCCCCATCGCGTTGATCACCGTGATTTATTTTGTGAGCCGCTGGCTGTTGCGTTCCGCTCCTGCCGGCCAATCGAAATAGTAGGCAACGCCGACATTTCAGCGCGAGCGGCTTTTCTGCTCGGAGGCAAACTGAACTCCCTGCGCGCGCAGAGTGAAGTTAGCGTTTAGCTCGATGACGGTGATCAGATTGTCGGGCGTGTCGGCGTCTTCGGGGAACCGGAGATCGCGCAGCGTTACGCGATATCCATCGGCGGTGTTTTCCAGGTCCGCGAGCGGGAAGCGCGCGTAGCGAACAAACTCTTGCGCGAGCGGCGCGTTGCGAGCCGCGTCGATAGCCGGGGAGCTTCCGGGCTTGTAATGCGTCAGGCTCGAGTTGGCATCGAAGACGTCGCCTCCGCCGACGGGCGCGCTAACCACTTCGATTGTGTTTTTCGTGTCGACCACGCCGCGCCACAAAAAGAGCGACGCGGAATCGGGAAATGCTCCCGCGACGAACGGCATCGCGCCATGATAATCCTGCCCCAGAAGCATTTGCACCGCCGTGCCGTGCATCTCGGCGCGCACTCCAATGTAGAGCCCGACAATCACCAGCACGGCGATTGCGCCTTTCGATGGGCGCGCGAGTTTTTTCTTGGAGGTGATTTCCTCGCTCACAAGGTGAAATAAGGCCGGCAACAGCAGTCCCGCAGCGAGGACCGCCAAAATCCACGGATCGACGCCGCTGAGCAAGTCCCACGAAAACCAGCGGGCGCGAAAGGGCCAGAGCAACTGCACGCCGTCTGCTGTGGCCACGTCGAGCAATAGGTGAGCGGCGATTCCGATGACGCACAACAAAAGCACGCGTGAGAAACGCAACGGCGCGGCTTGATTCCGTCGCGCCGCCAGCCAAAAAGCCAGCGCAATCAGAATCGCCAGAATCGGCGCGCCAACGATCGAGTGCAGCAGCGCATAGCGAAAGTGAAGATAGGCGTTCGCGCCGCCGAAATAGCTCAGCAGATCCAAATCGGCCGCGACTCCGGACACGATGAGGATCGGCATAGCCATGCGGCTGACTCGGCGCAATCCCGCGCGGTCGAGCGCCGCGGCCGTCAATGCATGAGTGATCGGATTCAATTCATCGGCTCGCTACATCTGACGCGAACCAAGGTAGCTGCGTTCCCACGGTACCTTATTTATTTGGAAGCGTCGTGTCCTCGGGTACTACCAGTGTCAGCGCGTCCGGCACAATGCGAAATCGCAAAGGCAGCGCGGCGGCCGCTTCGCCGTCCACTTGAGAAAAAATTTCCGCCGCCTCGATCGTGTCGCACGTCAGTTCGGTCGTCTTCCAGGCATGAATTCCCGGGACGCGCCGCAGA
>DASYZX010000003.1:0-264600 GCA_035945715.1 Candidatus Acidiferrales bacterium | reverse complement strand
TGCGAACCATCCGCACGTTTCAGAACTTCCGCCCGCTTGTCATTCGAATTGACCAGCTAGGCCGCGCCGAGGCGTTGGCCTACAGCAACTTCCAATACAAGCCGCAGGACGCCGAAGTGCGCTATTTCCTCTCGCAGTTCTGCCAGCACTACTATGGGCGTAACCGCTACACCATTAACGATGACTTCTCACACTCGCTGTACTTCTTGGACGGCAAGCTCGCGAGCGACATCATCGATGCGTACAAGAAAAACGACATCATCAAAGACTTTCTGGCCGATCCGACGAAGCCCGAAATCGACATTGACGTGAAGAACGTCGCCATCGAGCAACTGGACAAGCCGCCATACCGCGCCCGCGTGGACTTCTACATGGTCTATTACTCACCAGCCGACCACAGCGAACTGAAGCGCACGCTCTACACCGCCAATTTCGTGTTCTTTTTCAGGAGCCAGGTCCCGAACGAACTCATCCCCATCAATCCGCTGGGCTTGACCATCACCTACTTTCGTGAGGATGAGGCTTTCAACTAGCCCGATATACGATCGTCCGCGGAGAGGGATTTTATGCTATTCTTACCAGTAAGATCGGAGGTTCTCTACCATGGCCGCATATGCGACGACAAGGCTTTCGTCCAAAGGGCAAGTCGTGATACCGGAAGAGGTTCGCCGCACTCTTGGACTCAACGAAGGCGATCAGTTCCTCGTTATCGGCCAGGGCGATGCAGTGATTCTCAAGACGATCACACCGCCCAAAATCGAGGAATTCCAGGAGCTTTTGAGCCAGGCCCGCGCGGAAGGCAGAAAAGCACGAATCAGGAAATCGGACCTGAAATCCGCCATTGGCCGAGTCCGGCGTCGCGCGAAGTGAAGATCAAGGCGGTTCTCGATACCAACGTCGTTATTTCCGGGATCTTCTGGAAGGGCCCTCCGTCTGAGATTTTGGAAGCTTGGCAAAAGCAGCCGAATGGACCGAAATTCGAATCCGTGGCCGTTTTAGAAATGGCTGCAACTGCCTAAAAGGAATGTCGGCGGCGTTTCGGTGCTATTGAGGCTTTTTCTTTTTGAGCAGTCCCCCAAGCATGCTGCCAATCTGGCCTTGACTTGGCACCTTGAGCTGGTTGAGCGGAGTTTTGCTCAGACCTGGAATATCGGCGCTGACTTGAGGGTTCGAAGCATTGCCTTGAACGCGAAAGGGAATTCCCCCACCCTTATTGAATAGCGAGACTTGCGTCAATCTGGCAATGGGGCTCGCGCCTTCGAGCTTCGCGACAAGCCGGAAATCCAAGGTGTTCTGCGGGCTGATTGTCCCCGCTCCGGTCACGGTGCCGACGGAAGCAATTTCAACATTCAGATTATCAGCACGGATACCCTGCGGCGCATAACGCAACGCACCCTCGGCAATCTTGATCAGGGTATCGTTGCCCGTTTGCGACCCGCTTTGCCCGAGCGCGCCGGAGAGTTTCGACGATAGGCTGAACCCAGCCAAAGTAACGCTGCTGAGCTTCACGGGCCCGTCCGCCACAAACTGTTCCAAAGGACCCTTTAAGGCCAGATCCGCTTGAATCGTGCCGCCCTTCAGATTCGAACCCGACGGAAGAGAGTAGCCCAGCACTGCAATCAGGTTTTCAATATCTTCGGCAGGGACACTCTGTGCCTTCAGGCCGCCTTGAAACGGAATGTGGCTGCCATCATCATTGCCGATCGGGCCCAGGTTTCCTGTCAGATTAATTTTGCCTCCGCCAGGAGTCTTCGCATCGAACTGAAAAGGAAAAGCCGCTGCCTGCGAAATGTTCTGCGCGGAGAGATTAACGTCATCATAGGCCCGGCCCGCGGTTTGGCCAGCTCGTCCGAAAACGACTGTACCGTCCGAGATTTTCATGGTGTCCACAGAGAAGCTGTTCAGCGTCGGACTGGAAGCAGCACTCGTTTCTGTGGCATCCGGTTTTCCTCCCAGCGCCACGGGAACAAAGTTCGCAGAAGCCTGGTTTGCACCGTGACTTGGTGGGGCAGGCGCTGAGGCGCCCAGACTCGCAAAATTCCACTGCCCCGCCGCTGTCCGAAGCAGCTGCACTTGGGGATTCTTGAACTCCAGCGAGTGCACGCGCAAATCTCGCGAGAAAATCAACGGTATCACGTCGATGCCGACAGAAAGGGACTTCGCCGTCAGAAATGGCTGCGAACTGTAGGCGCGATCATCGGCAATCGAGATCTGATCTGCTGAAAGACTCCCCGAAAAAAGGGACACGCTGATATGTCCGAGCTGAACCGTTCGCCCCAGTTTCTGGCTGAGAGCAGCTTCAATTTCCGGACGGAACTGATCCGCGTTGATAAAAAATGGCGCAATAATCAGAACCAGCAGAATTACGCCAGCAACAATCGCCGCAATAATGATGGATTTCTTGGCTCGAGACATTTGCACCCTCCCAAGGCGGGCACCTACGGGGCAGACCCAGACCGCCAACGGCACAGGTTCTTTTGTCCGCCGGACGCGCACATGTTAGTACCGCAGTGCCTTGGACGCAACTATCCCTGGCTGCCAAGCTGCCAACCGCCGTGTTCGCGATATCATCTAATCGTCAGACCAGCCGGAACTGGGGCGAACAGCCCTTCTGTGTGCGTTCCATTTCAATTTGGAGGAGCTTCGTGCGAAAACTGATTCTTCTGCTAGGAACTCTACTGATGCTGCCGCTTGTCGCCCATGCGCAGGGTCTTAACCTCTACGGCGGTTACTCATATGTTCGCCTGGACAGCTCGCCGAACAAAGCCAATATGAACGGTTGGGATGTTGCGCTGACAGACAATTTCGTGCCGGCTGTCGGAATAACTGCTGACCTGAGCGGAACCTATGGCTCGGTAAACGGCGTTTCAGGGTCGAACTTCCACACCTTTCTTTTTGGTCCGCAACTCCGGTTTCCGGCGCCCGTTTCTCCGTTCGTTCGTGGGCTCCTTGGGGCAGCACACGTGGGCGGGGGCGGCACTGGCGCGACTTCATTGGCGGAGGGCTTCGGCGGAGGAATCGACGTTCATGTGAACAAGCTTTTCGCCTTCCGGCCGATTCAGGTTGATTACATTCATTCGCACTTTGACAACCAGGGCCAGGATAATTTCCGTATCTCGGCCGGATTGGTTTTCCATTTCTAGAAATTCCACGCCGGTCCCGAATGGGCGGCGCAGCAAATCGCCGCCTCATTCATCCAAAACGAAAGTCACAGTGACGCGGGACTCAACCTCTACGGCCTGACCATCAAGCGTGGCCGGGCGATATCGCCACTTCTCTACCGCTTGCTTTGCAGCCGCTGCGAGCAATGGACTGCCGCTCAGCACCTGCACCCAGAGCACAGTCCCGTCCCGTCCCACAAGCACCAGCAACTCGACGGTGCCCGCGATCCGCGCGACCCGGGCAATTTGCGGATAAGCCGGAATCACGCGAGTGATCAGCTGGCTTTCCTGAGCTCCTTCACTCCTCCGAAGTACGCGCACGACGGGCGGTTCAGGTTTTCGCGGAGCGGCTGGCGCTGAATCGTCGCCGATGCTTCCAGGGAATGCCGAACCGCCAAACGGAACGGCTATGTTTGGAGGGCCAGTGACCGGAACGCCGACGTCACGGATCGGCTGCACCGATTGCGCCACAATTCTCGCCGGAGAAAAATTGGGAATTCGACTCGCCGGTCGGCTCGGCGTATTTCGCACGACCCGCGCGATGGGTTGCAACGGATATATGCCGTGCTCAACCACAACGAACCTCGGCGGTGGCGATCCTGAAGTCAACAGAGGCCACAGTACCAAGCTGAACACGATGGCGGCTTCGAAGAGCAGCGCGGCCACCAGAGCCCTTCGCCGTCTCGACCTTCTTCGGCTTCTTACTTCCGCTGCACCTTCAACCAGGCAGTCTGTCAGGAATGCGCCTCGCATGAGCACCTCTCCGGGCCCAGGGCGGGCCAAAACCCGAGGGATGCCGCAACAGGGGGGTCGACGGCATCCTCCGGGAACCGATCTGCGAGTTTCGCGCGACCTCTGTGATGATTGACACCGGTTTCAGCCGGAAGTTTCCTGCCGGCCACCGACCGGGCCGAGTTCATTTCCTGAACCGCGGGCGATACGGGCCGCAACGAGCAAATCACCGCCCCCTTGGAGGGGATCCCTGATATCCGTCAGATATAATTACATTTAAGGAGGGCCGGCGGCCCGGCATCAAAGACGCTTATTCGCGCATCCAATCCGGTGAAGAGAGGCCTTGGGGACTCGGACATCATAGGGAGGGCCATCATGAGCAAGCTAAGTACGGAAACGGTGGGGATTCGTTATACCGGGCGGGCGGCGCTCAACCGCGACCCGCAAGATGATCGGCTGGAATTCACCTGCCCGCATTGCGGAACGGTGGGCAGCAAGCCAGCACGGCGGCCGCACGGTGAATATCACTTCACCGACGGTTTTGTGCAGGATCTGCAAGGCGAGATGTCCGCTTGCCGCGGATGCAAGCGCACGCTTCGCATTGTTCCGGTGGTGATGGTGCACGATCAGGACGAAAAGCGCCGCTTCAAAGCATTCTTCGCAACCGAGCTGCTCGGAACAACCAACTAACGGCTCTCAACAGCGCGGCCGGAACAACCCGGTTCGGCCGCGTCTGGCTTTTTCATCCTTCCCAGTCCGTATCCAAGACCAGATGATACCTCTCCAAACCCGTGCGAATGCGTTCAAAGGCTTCGTCAACCGTGTCGGCGAACTGCAGCAGCTTGAATTCCCGTTCACTGATCGTGCCGGCATTCACCATCGCGCGCCAGTTCAGAACTTTGTCCCAATACCTGCGTCCATAAATCAGAATCAGGTGATGCGACGGCAGCTTTCCCGTCTGCAGCAGAGTCAGCATCTCCCACAGCTCGTCCATCGTTCCAAAACCCCCGGGAAAAACGATCAACGCCTTCGCCAGTTGCGCAAACCACAGTTTGCGCATGAAGAAGTAGTGGAAGAAAAGATTCAATTCCGGCGAAATATAGCGGTTCGATTCTTGCTCGTGCGGCAGCTGAATACTCAATCCGATGCTCGAGCCGCCCGCTTCCGACGCCCCACGATTTGCCGCCTCCATGATTCCCGGGCCGCCTCCCGAACAAATCACAAAGCGGCGCGGATATTCTCCCAGCGTCAGCGACCACTCGGTGATTCTCTTCGCAAGCTCCCGCGCTTCTTCGTAGTAACGCGACATCTCCAGATTCGCTCTCGCTGCGCGAACATCCGCGCGGTGCATGGGATCTTTCCGGGCACGCTTGTTGCTCTCGAGACGGCGAAGCTTTGCAATGGCGCGATTCTTAGGAAGGATACGTGCCGAACCGAACATGACAATTGTATCGCCGATGTGCTCGCGCCGCAGGCGCGTCAGCGGATCAAAGTATTCCGCCATGATTCGCATCGGGCGGGCGGCCGGACTCTCGATGAATTCCGGGTCGCGGTACATGAGTTTGGGCGATGGCCTATGGCTGCGTAGCGTCATTCAGTCTCCCTGTCTGTACTCAATTTACCTCAAGCATTCTAGTGCGGTTCCATCCGGCGCATTTGTGGAATTTTGGCACGCCGGTGCGACAAATTAACAATGCAGTAAAAAGGAGGGTGCAACGTCGACCACGCCTGCGGAATCAGATACAGTAAAGATATGAAACGCACCACCGACCGTGTCCGCTCGCTGGCGCTTCTGGGAGCTCTGGCATTCGCTTTGCCGCTGTTGGCACAAAGCCAGCCCCCCGGGCCGTTGCAAGTGAAGCCAGGCGTTCAACAACAGCAGCAGAATCAGAAACCTCCCGTCCTTCGCATTCCCGTCAATGTGGTCACGCTGCCGGTCGCCGTTGCGACCAAGTCCGGACAGGCCGTGCTGAATCTCGCGCAGAAGGATTTTCAGATCTTTGATGACGAGAAACCGCAGCAAATCATTCGCTTCGACCAGGGCGGCGATCCTCTTTCGATCGTGCTGGTCGTTGAAACCAGTTCGCGTGTTGCTCCGCTTCTCCCCGAGGTGAGCAAGACCGGAATTATCTTCACCCAGATGATAATGGCCGGAACGGGTGAATCGGCGGTCATCGGTTACAACGACGAAGTGGACTTGCTGCGGCCCATGACCACCGACTCCGACCGCATCCTGGACGCCATCAACCACATCAAACCGGGCCTTGACGGCGCGCGGCTCTACGATGCGCTCGATCGGGCCGAGGCGTTGCTGGAAGCGCAGCCCGCCGAGCGCCGCCGCATTATCGTCGTCGTCGGCGAAAAAAATGACAAAGGCAGCGAAATGAAATTGGGCCAGGTGCTGCGGCGCGCCCAGTTGGACAACACAACCATCTATTCCATCGGACTGAGCACGACCGCTGCGGAGTTCCGCCAGCCGCCCCAACAAAAACCGAACGTCGAAGCCGGTCCGCCGGGAACCTATCCGATGAATCCGCCGCCGGGAACAGCGCAGACCCCGCAAGTCATGGACGAGGAGATGGGCAATCAGAGCATCCCGCTCCTGCCGCTGGTCGCTTGGCTGGTGCAGCACGGAGCAAACGTTGTTGGCCGCAATTCATTGGAAATTGCGAGCGGGGGCACGGGGGGACTACACAAAGGCGCTATGAAAGATTCCACCCTCGAGAAGGACATGAACGCGATCGGCAACGACATCCATGGGAACTATCTGCTCGCGTATCGTCCCTCTGCAAATCAGGCTTACGGATATCACAACATCGAGGTCCGCGTCTTGCAAGCCGGCCTGCGTGTTCGCACCCGCCCAGGCTACTACCTCGCTCCTCCCGCGCAGTAGGTCCCGTTGATCGGAGTTCACGCCCCAGTTGTTTCTGTGGGTTCTTCTTCGAGAATGGATGCCGCGGCGGCGATGCGGTCCCCTTCATCCAGGCGCAGCAAGCGCACGCCCTGCGTGGAACGCCCCGCCTCCCTTATTTCCCCCGAATGAACGCGAATCACTTTTCCCTG
Source organism: Candidatus Acidiferrales bacterium (assembly GCA_035945715.1). Taxonomy (GTDB): domain Bacteria; phylum Acidobacteriota; class Terriglobia; order Acidiferrales; family UBA7541; genus DAHUXN01. The sequence goes on along the minus strand of DASYZX010000003.1, from coordinate 257,644 downwards.
GCCGGTGATGATCATCACGTCCGAATCTTCTTTCACCTGCAATGCCGCAACCACGCCGCCGTTGCGCTCAGTACTTTTCAAATTGATGACGCCTTTTCCGCCGCGCGACGTCACGCGGTACTCCGCAAGCGGCGTGCGCTTGCCATAGCCTTTTTCCGCGATGGTGAGCATTAGCGAAGTGAGCGATTCGCGAATCTGATCGCTTTCCAGTTCGTCGAGATTCTCCGTTTCTTTTTTGAATTCCTTCTTGATGATTTCGAAGTCCGGCTGCACGGCGTCCATCGACACAACGTAGTCCTCTTTGCCGAGATCCATACCGTATACGCCGGCGGCCTGCCGTCCCATGGCGCGCACTTCCGTTTCGCGAAAGAGAATCGCCTGACCTTCGTGGCTGGCCAGGAAAATCATCTGCTTGCCGTCGGTGAGTTTGGCGCCGATTAACTCATCGCTTGAATCGAGATTGATGGCGATAATGCCGCTGGGACGCGGGTTCGAAAATTCCGCAAGACCAGTTTTCTTCACCGTGCCTTGTTTGGTAGCGAGAAAAACATAGCGGCCTTCTTCTTCGAGATTCCGCGCCGCCACGACAGCGGTGAGTTTTTCGTTTTCCTGGAAATGAACGAGGTTGTTGATCGCTTTGCCGCGCGTTGCCGCGGCGGCTTCCGGGATTTCATACACTTTGAGCCAGTAAACACGGCCCTTCGACGTGAAGAGCAAAATGTAGGTGTGCGTGGATGCGACAAACAGATGTTCGACGAAATCCTCTTCTCGAGTGCGCGCGCCAATGCGCCCCTTGCCTCCGCGGGACTGATGGCGGTAAACATCGACCGGCGTGCGTTTCACGTAGCCGGCATGGCTCACCGTGATGGCCATTTCCTGCTCTTTGATCAAATCTTCAAGCTTGATTTCCTCGACGCGATCCACGATCTGCGTGCGCCGCTCGTCGCTGTAGCTCTTGTCGATTTCCTTCAACTCGCTGACGATGACGGCCCTGAGCTTCTTGTCGCTGCCGAGAATTTCTTTCAATTCGGCGATGCGCGCCTGGATCTGCTTCAGCTCCTCCAGGATTTTCTCCCGCTCCATCTGCGTCAGCCGGTGCAACTGCAAATCCAAAATCGCTTGCGCCTGGATATCGCTGAATTCCCACCGCTCGATCATTCCTTCCTTGGCTTCCTTGGGAGTCTTGGATCGGCGAATCAGCTTGATGATGTCGTCAAGAATGTCGAGCGCTTTTTTGAAACCAAGCAGGATGTGCTCGCGCTCTTCGGCCTTCCGCAAATCGTGCTGCGTGCGACGGCGCACTACGTCCACGCGATGCTCGATGAAAAGCTTGATCATTTCGATCAAGCCGAGCTCGCGCGGCTGCCCGGCAACGATCGCCAACAAAATCATGCCGAACGATTCCTGCATCTGCGTGTGCTTGTAGAGGTGATTTAGGATGAGTTGCGGCTCTTCGTCGCGCTTCACTTCGATCACGATTCGCATGCCTTCGCGGTCGGACTCGTCGCGAATGTCGCCAATGCCCTGTATCTTCTTGTTCTGCACCAGTTCCGCGATGTGTTCAATCAGCCGCGATTTGTTGACCTGATACGGAAGCTCGGTAATCACGATGTTTTCGCGGTCCTTGCCGGCCTGTTCGATGGCCGCTTTGGCGCGAACCTGAAATGTCCCGCGGCCCGTCCTGTACGCCTGCTCGATTCCTTCGCGGCCGTAGATGTAACCGGCGGTCGGAAAGTCGGGGCCCGGAACAATCTTCATCACTTTTTTCAGCGTTGCGTCCGGCTCTTCAATCAGCAAGACCGTGGCTTCCAGGATCTCTCTCAAATTGTGCGGCGGAATGTTGGTCGCCATGCCGACGGCGATGCCGTTCGAGCCGTTGACGAGAAGATTCGGAGTCCGTGTCGGCAGAACCAGCGGTTCCTGCGTGCTCTCGTCATAATTCGGAGCGAAATCGACGGTTTCCTTCTCAATATCCGCAAGCATCTCCGCGGCAATGCGGGACAGCTGCGCTTCGGTGTAACGCATCGCCGCCGGAGGATCGCCGTCGATGGAGCCAAAATTCCCCTGGCCGTCGACCAGCGGATACCGCATGTTGAAAGTCTGCGCGAGGCGGACAAGAGCGTCGTAGACGGGAACGTCGCCGTGCGGGTGGTATTTCTTCAGGACTTCGCCGACGACGCCGGCCGATTTCGAGCGTTTCCGGCCAGCGAGCAATCCCATGTCGTACATGGCGTAAAGAATGCGGCGATGAACGGGTTTGAGGCCGTCGCGCACGTCGGGCAACGCCCGGCCGATGATTACGCTCATGGCGTAGTCGAGATACGACTTCTTCATCTCCGATTCGATATCGACCGGAGTTAGGATCTGCCCTGTTTGCTCATCGGCCATTCATTCGCCCCGTAAAGCAGTGTTTTGAAAAACTGCGATTTTGCCCCGATTCGAGTTCACTGCGTGACTCCGGTTGAGCTGCTGTCTCGCGGTGCGCGTGGTTCCCACTTTCTCTTGGCCGTTATGCCATTTGCAGCAAAGGCCTTAGCGATTTTTTGTGCTCCGGTCCATCACGTAGGCCTTCACGGCTTCAAAGGCGGCAGCGTTGTTGGAAAAACGCTGAGCCCCGAAACAAACTTCCAGGCTCTCCAACAGCCCGGCGCACTCGGCTTCGCTCGCGCACTCAAGAGCCACGCCGCTCGCGCGATCTGGCTCCCCCGTCGCAACCGCTCGAAAGTTTGAACAGCTTAATCCGCGTAGCCCCGGCAATGTTTGCCAGCTCAGCTGATAGATCAAAGTCTCTCCACGCCTCGTCTCATCAGGAGCGAAAACTCAATGTTGGCGCTAGATATCCAGGTTCACGACCTCGAGGGCGTTCTCCTGAATGAATTTTCGGCGCTCCTCGACGTTCTCGCCCATGAGAGTCGAAAAAATGTCCTCGGCGGCGACGGCGTCTTCCAGACGGACTTTCAGAAGCGTACGAGTCTCCGCGTTCATGGTTGTTTCCCAGAGCTGCTCAGGATTCATTTCGCCCAATCCCTTGAAGCGCGTGATATTGAATTCCTTTTTCGCGTCTTCGAGAACATACGCAAGCACGCCGCCGGCGTTTTCCTTGGTCACTTTGTCGCTGTCGTGGCTGATCGTGAAAGGCGGCTTGTCGTGCGGCGCGATGGCCTGACGGAGCGTGCGCGCTCTTTTGTATTCCGGCGACGCGGCCAAGGCCCAATTGATGCGGCGCTCCGCAGTGCCGTTCGTCAGCACAATTTCATGGAGGCTATGTTCCTCATCGAACGCCAGCTTTGCTTCGAGCTTGAGCTTGGCCTTCTCGATCTCCTTGATAAGCTCCTGCAGCTTCTTTCTTTCAGAAAAATCCGCCTTCTTTTCGAGATCGCTGTCAGCCAGCAATTCCACCAGTTCCGCGTCCCGCAGACGCCGGGCGAGCTTCGCCGCAACCTGTTCGTACTCCTGAACGTTCAGCAGGAACTGTGTCAGGTCCCCGCCCTCGAGCTGCTTGCCGCCCTTGCCGGTAACGGAATGGTCCTCGGTCGCGCGCCGCATGATTTCCCGCGAAAACTCCCGCTCGTCGCGAATGTAGCGGTCCATCTTCCCCCGCTTGATGCGATAGAGCGGAGGCTGGGCGATGTAGACGTGGTTTTTCTCGATGAGCTCGCGCATGTGCCGGAAGAAAAAAGTCAGAAGAAGCGTGCGTATGTGGCTGCCGTCAACGTCGGCGTCGGTCATGAGAATCACTTTGTGATAGCGAAGCTTGGCGGCATCGAAATCGTCTTTGCCGATGCCCGTGCCGAGCGCAGTGATGATGGCGCGCACTTCTTCGTGGCCGAGCATTTTGTCGTAACGGGCTTTTTCGACGTTCAGAATCTTGCCTTTGAGAGGCAGGATGGCCTGATATTTGCGGTCGCGCCCCTGCTTGGCCGAGCCGCCGGCGGACTCGCCCTCGACGACAAAGAGCTCGCACCGCGCGGGATCGCGCTCCTGGCAATCCGCGAGTTTCCCCGGCAGGCCGCTGGAATCGAGCGCGGATTTGCGCCGGGTAAGCTCGCGGGCTTTGCGTGCAGCCTCGCGGGCGCGCGCGGCGTCAATGCACTTGCCGATGATTTTTCGCGCAATCGAAGAGTGCTTGTCGAAGTATTCGCCAAGCTTTTCATTGACGAGCTGTTCGACCAAGCCCTTGATGTCGCTATTGAGTTTGCCTTTGGTCTGGCCTTCAAACTGGGGTTGCGGCAGCTTCACCGACACGACGGCAACAAGGCCTTCGCGAACGTCATCGCCCGTGATGGAGATTTCGTCCTTCTGCTCCTTGAGCATGCCGAACGAGCTTGCGTAGTAGTTGATGGTGCGCGTAAGCGCTGAACGAAACCCAGAAAGATGCGTGCCACCGTCGACGGTGTTGATGGTGTTTGCAAACGAAAACACGTTTTCGGCATAGCTGTCGTTGTACTGCAGCGCGATTTCCATATCGACGGTTTCGCGCTTGCCTTCCATGTAGATGGGCGAGTCGTGCAGAACCGTCTTGCCGCGATTGAGATGCTTAATGAATTCGGAAATGCCGCCGGTGAAGCGAAACTCTGCCTTTTTCCCGCTGCGCTCGTCATCCAGGGTAATTTTAAGTCCCTTGTTCAGGAACGCGAGCTCGCGAAGGCGCTGGGACAGCGTGTCGTAGCTGTAGTTGATGGTGCTGAAAATGGCCGGGTCCGGATGAAAAGTGATCTTCGTGCCGGTTTTCTTCGTTTTGCCGGTGTCTTTCAGTTTTGAAGTGGGTTGGCCTTTTTCGTAGCTTTGTTCCCAAACTTGGCCGTCGCGCCAGATCTCCAGATCAAGCCAGTCAGAAAGCGCGTTGACAACCGAAACCCCTACGCCGTGAAGACCGCCGGAAACTTTGTAGGTGTCGCTGTCAAATTTTCCGCCCGCGTGAAGCACGGTCATGACCACTTCCGCGGCAGGTTTTTTCTCCGTCGCGTGCATGTCGACAGGGATCCCGCGGCCGTTATCTGTGACGGTGACGGAGTTGTCTTCATGAACCGTGACATTGATTTCGTCGCAGTAGCCGGCGAGCGCTTCGTCAACCGAGTTGTCGCAAACTTCCCAAACCAAATGGTGCAAGCCGAGTTCGCCGGTCGAGCCAATGTACATCGCCGGGCGTTTGCGCACCGCTTCGATGCCGCCGAGAACTTTGATTGAAGTGGCGTCGTACTTGTGGCCAGCAGCCTTGGCAGGCGTATTTTCTTTTTCACCCATTTTCCGGCGTGCTCCTGAATTTCGATCGGGAAGGCGGTCACGCAGAGTCAGCTCTACGGGGCCTTGCCCATTGGCCTCAGCTCTTTTTCGATGAACGAATCGAGCCGGGCTCGAAGGGTTTTCGCTTCATCCTGCGACATTCCCCAACAATCTGAGGTGGCGCACGGCGAAGACCTTTTGTGGCCCGTTGGCGGGCCGTTCCAGAGCAATGTCGGCGCTTCCTGGCGCGAAAGCGCAGTCTAAATCTATCTTGCTCTGAGGAATATGAAGATCAAACAAACCCCAAACTGCGCACAGCAATATTGTAGCGAAATCGGTGACGGCGAACAAGGCAATTCTGGCTGTTTGTGAATGCATTTTGCCTATTATAACCGCCGACAATTGTGTAGGTTACAGAACGTTAGGGAGGGTGCGGGACGAGAAAAACAGGAGCGACTTCGTAGGTCAAAAAGGTACTGAGAAAACAACGACGTTGAACTGGATTGTTGCGCGCCGAATCTGCGTGCATTATGCTCCCATAAATAACTTATGGAGCGCCAAACGCACCCAGCCCCTGATTGTGCAGCCGAAATTGTTCCCGGCACGTTGTCCATGCTGATCCTGAAGACGCTCGCGAACGGGACGATGCACGGCGCCGCAATAGCCGAATCGATCCACCGGGCGAGCGGCGGGGCGTTGCGTGTGCAGGAAGGCGCGCTCTATCCGGCGCTGCACAAACTGCAGCTAAGAAAGTGGCTCGCAGTCGAAGCGGGACTTTCCGAACATAGGCGGCATGCCAAGTTCTATCGACTGACGGACGAGGGAGCGAGAGCTCTTTCCGAGGAGCACGCCCGCTGGACGCGCATGACCGAAGCCATCACACAAGTCATGGAAACTCGAGCTTGAAGAAGCAAAGACGCACCCGTAAAAAAATTCCTCGCCACCTGGTCGCAAAAAGCAAGCTGTTTTTCGGGAAAAATGAACGACGCACACCCTGTGGAAAAACTGTGAATAGTCTGTGAAAGCTGTGCGCGTCTTTCGCTCAATTTTCTCTTGCTCCTTTCCTTCCATTTAGGCAGAATCCGCGCTCGCACTTAGGGAGTGCGGAGAGTTTATTCTCCCTCAGAGCTTCGCAGGTGCCGCGTGGGGCGGGAATCCGGCTGCGAAGCTGAATCATAGAGAGGCAGGGCTTGGCGCGCGGTTGGTGGGGTGTTTTCCACAGGATTTCCACTTGTGTGGAAAACGACGGAGTTTGATAACGCTGTGAATTCGTGGGACAAAGTATTGCAGCACATGGAGCGGCGCGTAAACGCTCACAGCTTCTCCACCTGGTTTCGGCCTACGCGCCTGGAAGCAGCCGAGGGTGACCGGCTCCTGGTCCGCGTCCCAACCCCGATCTTCCGCAAGCGCCTGACCCAAACCTACGGTGACTTGCTTCAGGCCGTGCTCAGCGAAGTGGGAATGCCGGCCACGCGGCTGGAATTCGTTTGCGCGGAAACCGACACTCCACCCACCGCGCCGCCCGCACAAGCCAAACTGGACTTCGACTCGACGAATCACCAGCTGAACCCGCGGTACACATTTGAGACGTTTGTCGTAGGCAGCAGCAACCAGTTCGCACATGCGGCGGCCTTGGCCGTAGCCGAGCAGCCCTCCCGGTCGTATAACCCGCTGTTTCTGTACGGCGGAGTCGGGCTCGGCAAGACACATCTGATGCACGCGATTGGGCACGCGATCAAGCGCCGGAATCCGGCGGCCCGGCTGACCTATGTGAGCGCAGAGAAATTCACCAATGAGGTGATTGCCGCAGTACGCTTCGACCGCATGAGCGCTTTCCGAGACCGCTTTCGTACGATGGACGTGCTGCTGGTCGATGACATCCAGTTCATCGCGGGAAAAGAGCGTACACACGAGGAGTTCTTCCACACATTCAACGCGCTCTATGAGCAACAAAAGCAAATCGTTATCTCCTCGGACTGCCCGCCCAAGGAAATCTCAGCCATCGAAGAACGGTTGCGCTCGCGCTTCGAATGGGGACTGATCGCTGATATTCAGCCGCCAGACCTTGAAACCAAAATCGCCATCCTGCAAAAGAAAGCCGAGAGTGAACACGTCAGGCTCGCTGACGACGTTGCCGAATTCATCGCTCGCTCGATCAAATCGAACATACGCGAGTTGGAAGGCGCGCTCATCCGGCTGCTGGCCTACGCTTCACTGACCGGTATTGAACTCAGCGTCGCCACAGCACAGCAGGTGCTGAAAAATCTAATCGACACGCAGGAAAAACGGGTTTCCATCGAACAGATTCAGCGGCGTGTCGGCGAGCATTTTGGATTGCGTGGTCAGGACCTAAAAGTGAGGAGTAATTCCAAGGCAATCGCCTTCCCCCGCCAGGTAGCTATGTATTTGGTGAAGCAGTTGACGTCAGCTTCTCTACCCGAGATAGGACGTCAATTCGGCGACAAGCACCACACGACGGTGCTGCACTCCATTCACAAAATCGAGAACCTGCGCCGCACCGACAAGGAATTGAACAAAACCATCAACAGGCTACTCGACTCACTGGGCTAGGTTTGTAGGATTTTTCCGCACCGACGCTTCCCGGTGGATGTGGATCTTGTTTGAATCTTGGAGAACTGCGCGGCGAAAGCGCTTTTTCCCTGCGGAGCGCACCTTGCTCCACAAAGTTACCAAGAGGCCAAGCAATTGAGCGGAAGACAGTTGGAGAGATTTCCACGATATCCACAACTCCGGTGACTACGGCTGTATTCTTTGTTTCTTTCTTAAAAAAGAAGTAAAGTACGTTACAGCGAAAAACGTACCGAGGGACGTGCCCGATGGAATTCAGCGTAAAAAAATACGACCTTCTCGACGAGCTTGACCTGACACAAGGTGTCATCGAACGGAAGACCACCATTCCGATTCTTTCAAACCTTCTCTGCGAGGCCAAGGGCAGCCGGCTGTTCATCACCGCCACCGATCTGGAGTTGAGCATTCGCACCTCCTGCGAAGCAAAAGTGAAACGAGAGGGTGCCGGAACGATTCCCGCCAAGAAATTACTCGACTTAGTACGGCTTCTTCCGGAAGAGGAGATTCGCTTTAAACTGCTCGACAATCACTGGATTCAGATTGTTTGCGATCGCAAGACTTACAAGATGGTGGGCATGTCAAAAGACAATTTCCCGACACTGCCATCGTTTCCGCCAACGCAAATAAAAATTCCGGCGAAGCTTCTGTCGGAGCTCATCTCCAAAACGATTTTTGCAATCTCTCAGGAGGAGTCGCGCTATACGCTGAACGGCGCGTTGGTCGTGCTGAGCCCGGCAACGCTTACGATGGTGGCGACCGACGGACATCGCTTGGCGATGGTGGAAATGCCGCACAAGCTGGCGGGACTCCCAGGGGACGTCCGAGTACTCGTTCCGAAGAAAGCGATGACGGAAGTTCTGCGTATGAGCAATAAGGCCGGCGAAGACGCCGATGTGGAGTTCGCCCAGGACGAAAGCCACCTTTTCTTTCAATTCGGCCGCCGACTGCTGAGCTCGCGCAAGTTGACCGGAACATTTCCCAATTACGAGGCTGTTCTTCCGAGGGATGCGAACAAGACGGTTGTCTTGGAAAGAAGTGAGTTGCAGGATGCATTGCGTCGTGTTTCGCAGCTTGCAGATCAGCGTTCCCACGCTGTGAAATTTATGCTGTCGAAAGAGGGCGTCGAAATCTCCGCGTCCAGCCCGGAATATGGCGAGGCGAAAGAGGCCATAGATAAGGAATTCAAGGGCGATCCGATTGCAATTGGCTTCAACGCTCAGTACCTGTTGGACTTTCTCGCGGCAGCTGCGGACGGCCCAATCTCGGTGGAGTTGAAGGACGATCAGTCGGCCGGGCAGATGCGTCCGCTCGCTGATGAAGCATCCCGATACCGGTATGTCGTCATGCCCATGCGGATTTGAGCCGCCAGGACCCTGCATCGAACTCGCCGTGCAGTGAGTTTCTCCTGACCTTCAGGACAGGAGATTCCTTCGTGTCACCCGCACTAGGATTAGACCGTTCTCGTCTCAAAAAACCGCTAATCTGGATAGGGCATGGGGCATGAGCAGACAGATTCTTCTCGCCGTGGCGGGTATGTTTGCGCCTTGGCTTTGTCGCGCCACTGTCCTGATTCCCAAGGATCGCCAGTTCGATTTACGGAGTGACTCTCTTTGAAGCTACGCTTTCCTTTTGCAGCGTCCGCCGAAGAAATTGAGAAGCAGCCCGAGGCTGAGCAAAAGAAGGCCGAGGCGACGCTGAGGTATTGGTGTCGAAAGTTTGGCGATCCGGAACTCGACGAGCTCGTTGAAGACCATCGCGCATGGGTGGAGTCGAGAGGTCAATTCGGCCGGAAAGCGGATTTGGTCCACGCGAATTTCGAAGGAGCGGACTTGATGGGCGCCGAACTCCAGGGCGCCAGTCTGCTTCGCGCAAACCTGCAGCGCGCCGACCTGCTGCTGGCCGACCTGCGCGGCGCGTGCTTGATCGAGGCGGACCTCAGCGAAGCAAACCTGGTCAGCACGAATCTGCGCGGCGCAAGCCTGGTAGGCGCAAACTTGTCGACGTCTGCCGGGTTGGTGGCCAGGCAGCTCGCGGGCGCAAGCCTCTTCGGCGCAGCCCTGCCGGAGTCGCTTTACCCGTTCGAGGGCGTCGCCAGGGCGGCGATGGTCAGCAATGTTCTGCAGGTTCTATTGGGCGCGATGACCGTGATTTGTTTTTTCCTCTGTGCCGCCGTTGCGGCGACAACAGACGTTCAACTCGTTAAGAATGCTCCCGCGCCGATCCCTCTCGCGGGAAATGTCATGCCGACGCTGGCGTTCTACCTGATCGGGCCGATGTTGCTGGCCGGCGTCTATATTGCGTTTCACTTTTACTTGCAGCGCCTGTGGGAGGCGCTCGGCGAACTACCGGCCATTTTCCCGGACGGCCGGCGGTTGACGGAATTCGTGCCATTCTCGATGGTCGCGCTGGCGCCCCAGGGGCTGCGCGAGCCAGACTCGCCCCGGACGGCTTTCACACTTCTGCAACGCCTATTCTCGAAGCTGCTGGCCTATTGGATGGTCCCTGCCACGCTCGTTTTGGTATGGGCGCGCTACCTAGTCGAGCAGGATTGGCGCGGGAGCCTCTTGCAGATATTTTTCATCCTCGCAGCCTGGGCGATGAGCGGATTTCTCCCGGGGAACGAGGCAAATCTCTTCAGTTCAACGGCTAAAGAACATGACCGAAAGAGCGCGCAAAGCTCCTGGTATGCGGGCCGCTTCGTGGCGCTCGCCGTCGCAGGCTGCCTGTTGTTGGTGTTGATGACGCTAGGCGCAACCCTCGGAGTTCCCCACTCAGCCAATCGCGGCGCTGGCTTAACGGCAGGCAATTTTGAGCGATGGTCTGCGCATGTCTTCTGGCTGGCTGGTTACGATCCGTTTCCCAATGTGAGTGGCCAGCGTATGTCTGACGCTCCGGCGGGATGGTCTGGCGCTTCTAGCGATCTGCGGGCCGTGAAAGGCGCCGAGCTGCGTGGCGCAAGCCTGCGCTTCGCGCAGGGTGACCGTGCGTTCTTTGCCAGAGCAGCGTTGCAAGGCGCGGACTTAAGCGGTGGAAATTTTTCCGAGGCGGATTTCCGGGGCGCGAATCTCACGTCAGCCAATCTGAAGGGAACAGACCTTGCACGCGCGAATTTTGAGGGTTCGGACCTGACCTATGTCGTTTTGACCGGAGCCATCGGCGTGAACGCCGAATTTGACTCAGCGAACTTGTACAACGCCAGGCTTGAGGGTGTGCAACTGGAGCGCGCGAATCTGTCGAAGGCTGACTTGCGCGGCGCCGTCTTGGAGAATGCGGAATTGAATCAGGCTGATTTCAGCGGAGCGTACATGGGAGGGGCGAGGCTTCCGGCAGCGTCCCTTGAGAACGCCCGCTTTACCTCCGCATTTCTCGACGGCGCCGATTTGCACAATGCGGACCTCCGCCGGGCCACGTTCGCCGGAACAATTCTGAGCGGTGCGAACCTGAGCGGAGCCAATCTGGACGGCGCCGATTTGCGGGGCGCGCTGAGCGTGACTGCGAAACAGATCTGCTCGGCAACGAGCTCTAACGGAGCGCAGATGGACGATGCACTTCGCCAGCAAGTCACCGCAACCTGCCCGGCCCACTAATCACGCGGCTCTGATTTCGCGTTACTTTGTTTTCGCGAGCCGGGCCGGAGGCAAGTCTGGTCTCGCGAATTCGAAAATGCCATGAGGATCGTCCGCCAGAAGAAGGCGATGCGGCTCAATGAGAATCGCGGTCGCAACCAGGTCTTCGCCGTTTGTAGTCAGTGTACGATAGCTTTCCACGCGGTTTCCACTCTGGTCGAATTTCATCAAGAAATCACCGAGGGAGATCCAGACTTCCTGCGTTTGCGGGTCCACGCCGATTGCATTGATGATGGAAGGCAGCGGGAGCAAATTGCTCTGCGCGTCGATGCGCGAAATGTCGCGCCGCTCGGCCTGCGCGGAAGGATAGACGTCCAGAGTGTGCAGAGCGATCTGGTAGGAGGAATATCCAAAAGGGTCGTATTTGCGGATGGTCGGCTCCGGGAAATACGTGAAAGCGTAATAAATGTGGTTCGCTGGGTCAGTGGCAAGTCTCCCGGAATTCAGAAAGCGATTCAATTCTTCGTGGTCGGCCAGATCGGAAAGATCGCCGAATTCTCGAACGTACTGGCCTTGGCCATCGTAAACCGTCACAAGGTCGCGCGACTTCAGGCCCGCTACGGCGATTTGGCCGGAGGAAAGGGCCGCAACCGAAGTCGGCGAGTTTGCGGATATGGAAATAGACAGATTGCCGTTCGGCGCATACACCTTCACCGCATTGGCGTCACGGTCGGCGACGTACACTCGGCCCGCGCTGTCCACGTCGAAATCTTCTCCGGAAACGATGGCAGCTTTGCCCGAAACAATGGACGGAACCTGCCCGATGAAGGTGTTGCTTGCCGTGTAAATGCGAACCGCGTGATCATCAGTCGAGAGGAAAAAATAGCGGCCCCGCGAATCCCGTTTCATCGCTTTAATTCCCGGGCCGACGTCAGGAAACAAGCGCGCGCGCGCGGTGAGGTCCTGTTCCAGTTCGATTTCTTGAGCGAGCGAGTTGCGCGGACAAACGAGAAGAGCGGATCCGCAAAGGAGCAGCGCAGCGAGCGCAAGCACAAGCGGGCTGGGGCGGAATCTCACAATATTCAGCTATACCTGGCCAATTGCCGACCGTAAGATGCGCCAGGCGGACGAAGGGTTATCGCACGAAATGGCATGCGTTTTCCCTTGAAATCGAAGCCCTTCTCTAGTGTTTCGCGGATTGCCAGAATTGCGGGTCGCCTGCGGCAAACTCCCGCGAAACGTGGCTGGCGGAAGCGTCCGCCACGTAAAGCTCGCTATCCCAGGAAACGTACGCGTTGCGGGCGATCTCCTGCAATCGCGACGCGATTGCCGGGCCCTCCGCGTCTGGCAGTTGTCCGGTTCGAGCAATATAATCGTCCATCTCTCTGAGAGAGCGCATGGGCATGAGAATGACAAACGTTGTCGACGGTGCGCCGGCGTTGACTTGGTAGGTCACCCAGAACGCGTTGGCATTCAATCTTTCGTAGGCGCCCCTCAGCCCTTTTATCGCTTCGGCAAACTCGGCTTCGTGGCCTTGACGCACTAGAACGGTGGCGACGCGAAGAATACGCGCCTTGGAAAAATCGATGGAGCTTGCGCGGTAGCTGATGTCGTCGCGGCGAAAAGCAATCGCGTTCGTTATGCTCGAAACGCAGGCCAGCAACTGCTCTTGCATCTGAGCAAGGCCAGGGCGACTCGCGGCAGCTTGCACGAGGTTATTGCTGACCCGTTCGGCGTCCGCGAAAGAATCAAAAAAGTTCAGCGACATCTCTTCATAGGGCCCGGTGAACGACTGCGATTGGATCCAATAAACAGGAATCTGTGCCTGCTCGTAGGTCTCAGCGATGCGATGCAGGAGTTGCGAGTAGGCCGATCCTTTGCCGGGAATGAGCGGTTGGTGAACAACGTTGAGGATGTTCGGTGGTGCGCCGGCGGCGTTGATCGTTTGGTTCGCCTGCGCGCGCACGGTCGGGGGAGAAAGAGCGCAAACGCAAATTCCAAGCGAGACGGACGAAATGAACCTGCGCATCATTCCTGAGGCCTCCTCCGTTCTCAATCCGATCGGACGACAAGAGTCTCGATGGAGCGGGCGCGGCCCGACGCTTCATCCACGTCAATAACTACGGCATGCATTTTCACGTCGCCTTCCGCGACTTCGAATCGCGCAGGCAGGCTGCTCAAGAAGCGCTGAATGATCGGCTCTTTGGTCATTCCAATGATGGAGTCGTGCGGCCCGGTCATGCCGACGTCAGTGACGAAAGCAGTGCCTTTCGTCAGAACATGAGCGTCGGAGGTCGCGACGTGCGTGTGTGTGCCAACCACTGCGGAAACTTTTCCGTCAAGGAACCAGCCCATCGCTTGCTTTTCGGATGTCGTCTCGGCATGCATGTCCACGACGATGACCTTCACGTTTTGCGAGATTCGCGCGAGTTCCCGTTCCGCCGCGCGAAACGGGCAGTCAATCGGCGCCATGAAGGTGCGTCCCTGCAGATTCAGAACTGCATAAGGAACTCCCTTTCGTGAACTGCCAACGTATAGCCCGCTGCCCGGCAGGCCGTCCGGGAAATTGGCCGGACGCAGCAGGCGAGGCTGCTGCGGAAAGTACTCGATGATTTCCTTGCGGTCCCAGATGTGATTTCCGCCTGTCAAAACGTCAGCGCCAGCGCTGAAGAGTTCTTCCGCAAGGCGAGGGGTGATGCCGAACCCGGAAGCGGCGTTTTCGCAGTTCACGATGGCCAAGTCGATTCTTCTCTGTTCAACAATGTCAGCAAGATGATCCTTGAGAATCTGCCTTCCCGGGGAACCTACAATGTCGCCAACGAAGAGAATCAGCATGGATGCTAAATAGTAGAGGCACGCGTGCAGAAAAAGTAGAGAAATCGTTCCAAGCCAGCACAAACCGCGGTTTCATTTATCGAACGACCGCCCTGCGGCTTCTTTCATCGCTTTCATGGAGTCCCGCGCGAAGCGGCGCTGCAACATCCGAGCGTAAGGATAGCCCAGGAGGGCCATAAGCCGGGGCCGTGAGAATGCATAGATGTCGTACCAGACTGAATCATCATTCCGATGAAACTCTACAGAGAAGCGCTCCTCGCCTCGTTCGCCGTGCTCAGGAAGAGTGCCGTAAGCGAAGCCGCAGCGCTCGCAAGCGCCGTGCTCGTCAATCAGATATACGATGCGGCAAGCATTCAACGACCAGAAGCCGGCGTGGGATGCAAGAATAGCTACGTTCGAGCCGGGTTCGATGGCAGCGTGCGGCCAGCAAAGCGTCAGCCACGGAAGATCGAACATTTTCCATTCTCGCAATGCCTTGCATGCTCGTTCAAAATCCGCCGGACCGGAGCCCGTCTGAACACGGTGGTGATCCACGTCGTAGCCGGAAGGATTCTGCTCGCGAGACGCGCTTACGTGCGGGTAGGAGAAGGGCTGGTTTTTTTGTGCTTCCAGAAATTTACGAACGACGCCTTCCGAGGGTTTGAGCAGGAAGAACACAAGCTGCAATTCTGATGTTCCAAGCGCAACAATAGCAAGCGGAGAGGTCCACTTCGCCGTACGCAGCTAGGCCCCTGAACCCCTGTGCAAGGTGGGTGCCCAACGCCTGCCTTCAGGCTTTCCGATCCCGATTGCTCGAGAGGGACAGCACACCGGCAGGACGACAAGGGCTCCCGGGGATTCAGCATTGGTTCAAAGCGGCCATCGCGGCGCGACGCGCGTCGCAGGCCAACTCCGCGATTCATTGTAGCAGGAATCGTTCGAGCGGGCCGGGACGGCGCTTCCCTACACTACGCCCTCGCGTTGCGAAGCCGGAATCTTGCGCTCGCGATGCCAGAGCTGTTCGTAATGCGCCAGCCACGCGCGAAGTTTGCGAAGCCCGGCGTTTCGCAGGCGAAAATAGCGGCGATTGCCCGCTGAACGCGCGCTGACTAAGCCGGCCTTCTGTAAGATGTACAAATGGTCCAGTACCGATTGGCGCGAACTCGGAAAAAACTTGGCTAAATACGAAACCGGCTGCTCGCCCTGGGCGATCAGTTCGATCAAACTGCGACGCGTGGGCTCGCCGAGGGCGAAGAACAGATCCCGCCGGCGAGCTGCCGCTAGCCTTCCCAGTTTTCGCCTGTTCAGAGACATAGGTTCGCCGCCGTCTCAGAAGTGGAAGCCAATCTCCCCTGTGAAGGTTCTTGGTGTTACGTAATGCGTGCCGCTGAACGTGGAATAGAAGTTGTAGAGCGCGTAGTTGTTGGCCAGGTTGATCACGGTGAACTGCGCGCTCCATTTGTAGCGGTCACTATGAACATGAAACAGATTGTCGTCTCCTACAGCCACATCGAACAGGCTGCGCGGCTGAATGCGCTGTGGATTGTGGTCATCGTTTTCCTTACCCGGCGCCGGTATTTTTACCAGAGAGGAGTTGAGCTCAGTGGCAGGACAAACAGACGGCAGCGGTGTTGTAGGAGTCGCACCTACGCCGTTGCACGTGAGCCCAGCCTCGAACTCCTGATCGGCAGTAAGAGCCAATCCATTGATGTTATTCACCAAGGCTATATCTCCCGGCGGAGGTACTATGCCGGATGATCCGCCCGTTGATAATGAGCACGTGGCTGTGTTTGCTAGGCAGGGTACTGCGCCGCTCACGAGTCCGCTGTCGTACCGCCAATTGAAGCCCATCCAAGGCGAATTCTTCCACGGCAATTGATATTGCAAGTGCGTGGTTTCGCCGAAATTCTCGTCATGGTCGATGCGAAAAACGCCCGGCGGCGCAGGCGGAGCGATTCCGCTGACTGTCGGCGGAAAGAAACGGGCATTTACATGCGACATCACGACGAACGCCGTCACGCCGTGAAAACTCGGGACGCTCGCGCGGATCGCATATCCAGGGATCTTTGAATTATGCCATTCGATCGGCAGGGTGATGGGGCTGGTACCGAACACGTTGAAGTCGTAGCCGTTGTGCGTGTATTTCCAGATGTATTCGCCGCTTAGGACAAAATATTTCCCAAAGGCCTGTTGCAAGCCGGCGTGGAATTCATTGCGAAACCCAGGCGTCAGCGGGTTGAGCGGTACAATTGCCCCCGTCGATGAGACCTCGCCGCAGGCGAAGCCTTGCGCTATTTGCATAATTGCGGCGACGACAGGCACATTGCATCCGGTGCCCGAAAGGACCAGGTTCTCGTTGAACGGGCTTTCCATCGTGCGAGCATAGGAAACTTGCAGCACCGAATTTGTTTTGTTGAGATGGTAGGCGACACCCAGGCGTGGCTCTGCCTGATTGGAAGATGCCTGGAGACCGTTGTAGAAATCGGCGCGAAGTCCCAGGTTAAAGACCCACGGCCCTTTTGTGAGGTCGTCCTGTAGGTAGAGCGCGCTCTCTTTGACATCGGTGTGGCCATGGTAGCCGAAAAGCTGGCCACCCTCCGTCAGGTCGAAAGGTCTCAAAGTGTTGCACGCAGCGCTCGTGCAGCCAGCGAGCAGCCCCGGATTCACAATTCCAAAATCATCATCCTCGGTAAGGAATGTGTGTTCGAATGAGGCGCCCACGTCCAAGTTCTGAACTCCCTTGACGTAAGACCAGCCGACTCGTGCGCCTGCGTTGGTCAGGAACCGGAGCTGAGAGACGGTCTCATCCTGAAGCGGCCCCAGATCGCTGAACGGGTCGTTGCTGGGGTAATAGTTATATTGGTCACGCCGTATCCAGGTACCAAGCGTGAAAACGGCGTCGGAGCCCATCAAACGGGTCCACGTCGGAGCAATGTTAAAGGTTCTGATTTGCGACCTCTGATCGGTCGGCCCCAGAGGATTATGAGTGATCGGGTTGAGCACCACAGAGCCCGGGGCATACGTGCCGGGGGCGCCGCTGCACAATGCGGATAGAAACGTACATTCTTGAAGTTGC
Source organism: Candidatus Acidiferrales bacterium (assembly GCA_035945715.1). GTDB lineage: Bacteria > Acidobacteriota > Terriglobia > Acidiferrales > UBA7541 > DAHUXN01. Next base: position 240,376 of record DASYZX010000003.1, on the reverse strand, counting down.
TGGTCCCAAGTATTCGGATTTTGGGACCAGGAGCGCGTAAATTCGAGGTTCAATTGGATCGAGTCCTCAGTGGAAGGCTTGAAGTCAAAGCGGTCGAAATAGTTCTCCTCGTTGCCTTTGTCATGCAGCACCTGGAATTCTGGAGGGTCTAGGAATCGGCCAGTGTTCAGGCCATCCAAGGAAATGAAGTCACCCCAATTCTGGCCACCGTAGGAGACGTCGACGCCGAGAGTGGACGAGCCGAACGTCCCGTAGGAGGTTGTCACGTCGCCGTGCGGCGTAGTCACGCCCATACCGGACCGTGTGGTTACTTTCGCGATCACGCTGGTCTTGCCGCCGTATTCGGCGGGCGGCGCGCCCTCGATTACTTCAAGAGACTGAACGGAATCGATGGGGATCTGGTTAGAGAAAACCTTGCTCTGTTGATCTGTGATCGGTTGGCCGTCGACCGAGAATGAGTTTTCAGCGTGATCTCCAAGACCATGGAACAGGCCGTTGGAATCGGCTACAACTCCCGGCGATGCCAGCGTGACAAGCGAACTGAGCGACGAGGACTGGCTCTCCAAGGGTAGCTTATTGAATAAGTTGCGGTCAATGTCCGTGTGCTCGGTAGGAGTATCTTCAAGCAGATCGTTGGGTTCGCTTGTTACCGTCACAGTTGTGCTTGATCCGGCAACCTGCAATTTCACGTTAACTTCCACCGGGACAACGGAACGGACATCAACGTCTTGCGTATAAGGCGCAAAGCCCGCAGCGATGACAGTTGTGTGGTAGGTGTTGAAAGGCACGTTCGCGAAACTGAAATTGCCGGAACTGTCAGTTGTTGTGGATCGCTCATAACCGCTAACTGGGTCATGAATGGTCACCGTTGCTTTAGCGACGATGGCACCCGAGGGGTCCAGCACCGTCCCCGAAACTGTTGACGAATTTCCGGCCTGCGCCCAGCTGGCGGCCGGAAATGCAACTACGCAAAGACACACAATCAAGATCAGCAAGAAACTTTGCCGTACACTCATCGGTTCCTCTCCTTTGGCAAGGCAGCGCCCAAGCGAGGGCGGTCGTGGTTGTAGTCGGAAAATGCTTTCCGCGTTCTCTCTCGCAGAGAACGGGCCACGTTAGTTATGTGTGAGGATGCCGGCTATGCCGGAGGTGCGCGAGGCGGGGAATGACGAGCGATCCGTTCGAATTCAGCGCTGCGCGGAGCGGCTGAAACCAGCCAACCTTCAATTCTAGGAGCTTTGAGCGCGTGAGCAGTTCCGCTCTGAACCAGCGGCGCGTGGACGGCGTGACAGACTGGACAAGTGGCTGCAGACTCGGATTTGCTATGGTGGTGCCAGACAATCGCGGACGACAGGAAGAGAAATGAGAGCAGCGCAACACAGGCAATAATTCGTCTGCGGGTGCGCTCTCTCGAGTTGAGAGAAAAGAACGTCAATGTTCTACACCTGCAAAACGTCGCCGTCGCGGGCGACAACCTCATATAGCACAGGATTAACAAAGAATCCAAGAAACAAACGAGAGATCAGTCCCGCAACGATAACGATTGCGAATGGCCGCTGGGTGTCGGAACCAATGCCGTGAGATAGCGCTGCTGGCAGCAAGCCAAGGCATGCGACTAACGCTGTCATCATGATCGGACGCAAGCGCAGCAGGGAAGCTTCGCGCGTAGCTGTGCGAATGTCTTTCCCTTCGAGCCGCAGCTTGTTAATGAACGACACCAGGATTACCGCCGTTTCAACCGATACGCCCATCAAAGCCAGCAACCCGAGCAAAGAGGAAACACTGAAGGGCGTTCCAGTAAGCTTGAGTGCGATGAGGGCGCCAACGGGCTCAGTGATAAGAACGCCGATCGCAATGCTGATTGGGAATTTGAAGTTTCCGTACAGCGCAAAAAGTATGAAGAAAATCAGGAGCACAGCGAGAGGCCCAATCAGCTCGAGCTGCTTTTGCGCCGCCACGAGCTCGCTGTACTCGCCGCCCCACGTCATGCGGTAGCCGGGCGGAATTTGCACCGCCGCATCCACTGCTCTTTGCCCTTCGAGCACCGCGCTCTGCAAATCGCGTCCTTCGATGCTGTACTGCACGCCGATGTAGCGCGAGTTATTTTCGCGGTAAATGAACGAGGCGCCGGCGCTTTCCTTGATGTCCGCCAGCTGGCTCAGCGGGATCAATTGTCCGGAAGGAGTGCCAACCAGCAGGTTGCCAATCTGGCTCGGGCTCGAACGGAACTGCGGCTCCATACGCACGACCAAATCAAACAGTTTCTCGCCTTGAATAATCTGGGTCGCTGCCTGGCCGCCGACGGCGGCTTGTATGACCGTCTCCACGTCAGCTACGTTGATGCCATACCGTGCGATCCTGTCGCGGTCGACGTTGATAATGAGAGCGGGCTGGCCCAACTCGCGAACGACGGTAAGCTCGGTAAATCCACGGATGCTCTGGAGGATGCGTTTGATCTGAATTGCCTTGTCTTGAAGCACGTTCAGATCCGGCCCATAGACTTTTACAGCCAGCGAGCTCTTCAGTCCTGTCAGCGCTTCGTCGACTGCGTCTTCTGCGGGCTGCGTGAAGTTGAAAATTACGCCGGGGAAGGCTGCGAGCTTTTTTTGCAGATCCTCGGTGAGTTCCTGCTTGTCTCGTACCGAAGTCTGGCGCCAGGCTTTGTCATTGTAGGGTTTGAGGCCAACGTAGAATTCGTCGTTAAAGAATCCAGTCGGATCGGTGCCGTCGTCCGGACGGCCGAGTTCGGAACCGACCTGTGTGACCATCGGGTACGACATCAGGATGTCGCGAACCTGTGGCGAAAACTTGCTCGCCTCCTCAAACGAAATTGTATACGGCATCGTGGCCCGCACCCACAATGCACCTTCGTCAAGATGCGGCATGAACTCGCCGCCGATGAAGGGAACAAGCAAGAGCGTCGCGCCAAAAATGAGCAGAGCCACCCCGATGGTCGTCTTCGGGTGATCGAGACACCATTCCAGTTCGCCCGTGTACTTTCGCTTGATCCATTCGTAGGGCTTGTTGACGCGTTCACGCACGTTCTTCAGCCAATACGAACAGAGAACTGGCACCAAAGTGAGCGTCAGCAGGAGCGCGCCGAGCAGAGCGAAAGACATTGTATCGGCCATTGGATGGAACAATTTTCCTGAAGGCCCGCTCAGGGCATAGATCGGGATATATCCCGCGATGATAACGGCAATCGAGTAGAAAACCGGACGGTCCACGTCCGCGGCCGCGGCCAGCAACACTTCGTTAAGGCTGTAGCTCTGGCCTGTGCGCAGGCCCAGCTCGCGATAGATGTTTTCAACCATCACGAGCGTGCCGTCGATGATAATTCCGAAATCGATTGCGCCGATGGAAAGCAGGTTGGCGTCCACGCCTTTCGCATGCAGGCAAATGAAAGAAAAGAGCAGCGCGAGCGGAATGGTCAGCGCGACAATGATCGCCGCGCGCACGCTCACCAGAAAGAAAAGCAATACAATGAAAACCAGGGCCATCCCGCGAAGAAGATTGTTCTCGACGGTATCAATGGTCAGCTTGACCAGGTCGCTCCGGTCGTAAAATGGGTGGATTTTTACGTCCGGCGGCAAAACGTGTTCGTTCAAGTCGTTTGTTTCCGCTTCGACGCCTTTCAGAACGTTTTGCGTCTGCTCGCCCGTGCGCATCAAAATGACGCCTTCGACGGCGTCATCGTTTTTCATGAAGCCAAACTCGCCGAGGCGCGGCGCGTGTCCCATCGTCACTTGACCGATATCCCGGATGCGAACGGGCACGCCGTTTTGACTGCCGACGATGGTGTCGCCGATGTCAGCCTCGTCGCGCATCAAGCCGAGGCCGCGCACGTAGTAGAACTGGCCGCCTTGCGAATAGAATCCGCCGCCCGCATTGGCATTATTGTTGGCCAATTGTTGCAGGACTGTGGGGACCGAAAGGTGATAGCCATAGAGCTTCGCCGGATCGAGCAGCACTTGATACTGCATCACCGTACCGCCGAAACCGGAGTCGTCCGCAACGCCGGGAACAGCTTTGTAGCCGCGCTCAATCACCCAGTCCTCAAACGTCTTTAGTTCTTGGGGGCTGCGGTCGGGGCTGTCGATCACGTACCGATAGACCAAATCGCTTGGACTCGAGAGGGGCGCCATGGACGGCGTGACTCCCTGGGGCAGTGTCACGTCCGCGAGGCGCTCGAAGACGACCTGACGCGCGAAGTAATTGTCGGTTCCCTCGTCGAACGTCATGATGATGTCCGACAGGTCGTACAGAGAAATTGAGCGCATCACGCGCATGTGCGGAACGCCATTCATCTCGACTTCGAGAGGAATCGTGATCAGCCGCTCGACTTCTTCGGAAGCGTGGCCCGGCCACTGCGTAATCAACTCCACCATCGGGGGAGAAAGGTCGGGATACGCATCGACGGGCATGTGTTGAAAGGAAATCGATCCGCCAATGATCAGGGCAACAACGAGCAGCAGTATCAGGAACCTTTGACGCAGGGCGAACTCGACGATGCGGTGAATCATTTTCTCGTTCCCCGTCGCTTACCGTTGCAAGGAATTCTGGAACTGCAAAAACAGGCTGCCGTCGGCGACAACTTTGTCGCCGGAAGACAGACCGCTGATAATCTCCGTCTGGCCGTTTTGCGTTTCGCCGATCTCAATCATGCGGCGCGCAAAACCCGTCGCGCCCGTCTGGACGTAAACAAACGGTTGGTTTTCCGTGTTTCGCAGAACCGATGCCACCGGCACAGTGATCGCGTTGCGAATCGTTCCGGCGACGACCGTTGCCGTCACGTACATCTGGTTCTTTAACTTCTCTCCAGGATTGTCCGTCACGATGCGCGCTTGCAGCGTCCGCGTGTTGGGATCAACGGCGGGCGCCAGATACGAGATTCGCCCGTGAAACACGGTTGGATAGGCGTCCGTTGTCACCGAAACTGCGTCGCCGGAGTGAATGTACGAGAGCTGGTTCTGGTAAACGTTGACCAGCACCCACACCGTGCTCATGTCGGAAATCGTGAAGCACTGTGTTGCGCCTGCTTGCAGCAATTGTCCCGGCGAGCATTCTCGGTCCACCACTTCGCCAGCAATTGGCGCAAGAACGGGAATCTCCGCTGCGGGTGAGGCGTCCGCGACCGTCTCCAGATGCGTGATTCCCAAAATGCGCAGCGACTGTTCCGCGGCCGTTAGGTCCGCCTGAGCTTGATTCTTCGCCGACTCCGCTGCCAGCAAATCCGCTTCCGCGATCGCGTGATGCGCATACAGGTCTTGCGCTCGCGCGTAATTCTTGTTCGCCACGTCATAGCTGTCTTTGGATTTTAAGTAGCTCGCCCGAAGGAGCGAGAAATCCGGACTGGCAACCTCGAGCAGCTTTTCGCCTACGGTGACGTGCTGTCCCGGGAATGCGAGCACTCGCGAGACAGGCCCTCCTACTGCCGAGATCACTGGCGTGGTCTTGAATCCGTTATAAGAGACTTGGCCGCTCAGCCGCAGCGTGCGAGTGAGCTCGTGCGGCGCGATGGTCACAATCTGGATGTGCGACATCTGATCTTGCGGCACCGAGAAAAGCTCCGCCGCGTTGTTGGTATTCGCGGAGGCGTACGAAGTCATTTTTTCCGCCGCCTCGCGGCCGTTCGCGCCGCATCCGGCCGCAACCAGCGCCGCTGCGCCCATCGCCGACAAAAGCATCCGAGGAAAGTTCCTGTTCATGGCAGATTCCTTGTGCCCACAGCCTCTCGCAATTGCTCAAGGGCGAGCATGTACGACGCGAGTTGTTGCCGGTAAGCCAATTGCGTGTCGCGGTAGCTGCGCTCCGCATCGAGGAAATCGAGCAAGCTCGCAGCCCCGCGTTTGTAGGCATATTCACTGATGTCAACTGATTCCTTCGATTCATCCAGGTAGCCCGACTGATAAATTTGCACTGTTTCTTCGTTCGTGCGCAGTGACTCGAACGCCGATTGAACGTCGCTCATCACCTGTTCGGAAGCTTCGTGCTGGGTTTCCTGCGCCTGCACGATGGCATCCTTGGCCTGCGCAATTTGGCCTTGGTTGCGATTGAAAACCGGCAAAGGCAAGCTCACGAAAAACGAAGTTGTATCCTGATCGGAGATGTGCGTGTAGTTCAGCGTTCCGGTGACGTCGACTTTCCCGATCGCTCTTTGCAGTTTATATGCGCTCTGCGCCTCAGTAACGCCCTGCTCCGCGGCCCGCAAATCCGGACGGTCCTTTATCGCCATTGCCTGCAGGTCTTCCACGTTGTAGGGCAGTTTTTGATATTCGAGAGTACCGGCAACGTCATAGTCCAGCGGTACCGATTCGAAACCCAGCAACTGCCGCAGCGAAACGAGCGCTTGTTGCTCGGCGAGCACCGCTGCCGTCACGTCGGTTTGGAATTGCAGCAGTTGCAGTTTGATCTTCAGGAAGTCCCCTTCGCTGATGGCGCCGGCTTTGTACTGCGATTGGCTGATGTCGATGGTGTTCTGAAAACTCTTGAGATCTTGGTTTGCAAAGTCCAGTGTCGACTCCGCCAGCAGAACGTTCGTGAACGCCGTCGCCACGTTGAACGTCAGCGTGCGCTCGTTGTCGGCAACCGTCGAAGTCGTCACCGCCGTTTGATCTTGCGCGTTCTGTAAACGGTTCTGTCTCTTCTTTCCGCGTTCAAACAGATACGAAAGGCCGGTGTCGAACTCGGTTGTGTTTGAAATGTTGTCCCAATTGAACTGGCTCGGGCGGAGCGGCAAGCCGATGTAATCGACGCCGAGCGTGGGATTCGGGCGCAGATTCGCGGTGACCTCTGCGTCTTTGGCCTGCGCGATGGTCGTGCGCGCAGCCTGCAAAGCGTGATTGTGGGCCAGGGCCAGGTGGACCGCCTGGTCCAGCGTGATTCGAACGGGTGATTGCACAGCCTGGCCGGAAGCCAGAGCCGCCACGCCCACCACAGCACCAACAAGGGCCGAAAGACGCACAGCGCGATAGAACATTTTATTCCTCGAAGGAAATGCCGATGCGGGCACAGATACGCCCGGGTCTTAAGCAGGATTTACAGCGAAGGAGGAGCGCGGCCTGGAACTACGGGAACAACCGGTCCAGCATGCAGCACCGGGTCGGCCAACGGCGTTTGCGGTCCAACGGCCAATAAAACTGGCGCGGACTGTGTAACGATCGGTTGCTGAGCCGGTTGATGGCCCAAATGGCAGATGGGGCAAGTCGATTCCGCAGTTGTCGAATTGTGATGATGCCAGACGCTGCCCGCAGTGGTGGCCACTGCCAGCAAAAGCGCCAGCGACAAGGCGAAAACGATCCGCCGAGCTTTCATGTTGAAAAGGACCTTCATGCCCCCAAAACTCAACAGAAGCTGAACCCCAAACCTCGATTCTACGTCAGACGTTCCGAAAAGGTAATTGGTTGCAGCTTTCTGTCGGCGGGTAAGTAACCGTCTACGATGATGTTTCCAGCACTTTCTCCGTCAGCCGCACGCAGCGTTCCACGCGCTGGCGCAGCGGGCCTTCCACTTCTTCCTGGCGCTTCCGCAGCGCAAGAAGTTCGTCCGCAATATTGAGTGCCGTCAGAACCGCGACGCGCGTCGAATCCACCTGGCGTGTCGATTCGGCAACCGCGCGCATTTTCTCGTCAACGAACGATGCGACTCTGCGAAGGTGAGCCTCTTCCTCGCCCTCCGCCTGCACATTGTACGTCTGGTCGAAAATCTCCACTTTCATGAGCGGTCTCCCGTCTGGCGCCGTTCATTCTGATGCATTCGCTCGACGAGCGCAAGCTCGTCATGCTTACCAGAGCAGCTTCAATCCGAATTGAATCTGCCGCGACGTCGTTGACGTGCTGGTGATCACTCCCGCAGTTGGAGAAACGCCGGACGGAGTAAACACAATGGGATTCGGCGTATTGAAATTCGCGCGATTCAACAAATTGAAAAGCTCTGCCCGGAATTGCACCGTAAAGCGCTCGCGAATGGGCGTATCCTTCAGGACCGAGAAATCCCACGTAGCCAAACCCGGCCCGGTCAAACTGTCTCGTCCCAAATTGCCGTAGAACCCGCTGCCGGGAGGCGGCTGCAGGAATGCCGCCGGATTGAACCATTGCTTTGGGCTGCCCAAAATGATTGGGCCGGTGAACGCTGGATTCACAAACGGGCGCACTGGATTCTTGGAATCGCCGTTGTTCGAGGGGTTATAGCTCAGTTGCGGCGTGAACGGGAAGCCCGACTGCGCCGTCACGATAGAATTCACTGACCAGCCGCTCGCGACGCCATTTGCGACGCCGCTCATTCCGCTCCAGTAGCGCCTTCGGTGACCAAACGGCAAATCGTACGCTGCGTCAAACACCCCGATGTTCCTGACGTCGTAGGTCGCCGGCCCCCAGTCGGCCCGCAAATCAAATGGATTCGATACCAATCCCGGAGCGTTCCCCGCCGTCGTGGAGTTCAGCGAATCGCCATTATCAAGTGCTTTTGACCAGGTGTACACGCCCCGCAAAGCCAGTCCCTGGCTGAATCGATGATTCACATCCAACTGCAGTGCATTATAGGAGCTGGTCCCTTCCGAGAACCACGCCCATGCTGCGCCGAGCGCCGGATTCGAAGTCGGCGTGCCCGCAGGGATGAAGAAAGTCCCCGGGGGGACGGGTGCACCTGTCGGAAGGGTCGCTGGACACGAAGGCGCCGGACAAACTGCCGGCGTCGGCTCATTGTCATCCAGGCTCAGTATCTCGTGATAGCCATGCGATCCAACATAGCCCACCGTCACAACCGTGTTCGGCAGTACTTGCTGCTCAACCCTGAGTGAATACGAAATCAGCGTCGGCGTGTTCATGTTTTGCTGAATGCCCGCCGGCAAAACCTTCCCGGTTGTCGAGGTTGGCACGGGAAGACTTGAGACGGGGAGATTTGCGATGCTCGACGTCGGATTGAACGGCGCATTCTGGTCCATCCGGTACCCGAGAGCGTCCTGCAGATCGTTGTACATGCCAAACCCCGCGCGGATCACGGTTTTGGGGCCAATCGGGCTCCATGCCACTCCGATTCGCGGCTGCGGCAGAAACTTTGCGTTGTTGGTCGTAAACGTCGAATTTCCAATGTGTGGCTGCGTTTGCAGCGCGCCGTTGCGGAAGACAAACGTCGCCGCGCGGCCATTCGCCTCGTTCCATCCGGTGGTGAACTCATCGCGCACGCCGAGCGACACCGTGAGGTTTCGCTTCACGCGAATCGTGTCCTGCACATAAAACGCTCCCAGCAGCGACCGCCAGTTCATCTCCGCCGGAGTTGGATCGAAGAGGAAGGTTCCGACCGTGTTCGAAAGAAACTGCTGCAGGCCGGTGAATGTCGCCTGTCCGAATTGGCTCAACGCCAGTTCCTCGTTCGAGCGCACCTGCTGGAACCACGCGCCAAAGCTCAGCTGATGCTGTCCCTTCGTCAGCATCACCTGGTCTTCGTAAGTGAACAAATTGCGCGACACGTTCAAGTTGCTTCCGTTGTTGCTTCCCGCCAGGCCGACTTGGGCAGCCGGGTTCGATGCCGAACTTCCTCCGACAACGATTGCCCCCACAGGGTGGCTGCCCACAAACCCGGGTAACGCGGCTGCTGGTGTCCCGGGAGTCGGTTCTCCGGTAAAGAAATAGCCCGCGCGCGAATAGCCGAAGCGCGTCGTATTGAGAAGCGTAGAAGAGAAGATGTGTGTTTCTTCCAGGCTGAATACTTGCTCGCGCAAGCTTTCCACGTCCTGGCTGAAGGGATCGGCAGGCGTGGGAGTCACATCCGTGCTGTCGTCAATGGTGTAAATGCCCGCCAGCGAGTCTTTCTCGGAAATCGCATGGTCGATGCGCGTTGCCCCAAAGTCATCGCGGATCGTTTGTAATGGATGGCTGAGGGACTGCGCGATTCCTCCGAAATCCGCGCCGTTTGCGCTCTGCACCGGCCACGCATTGATTAGCGGCGAAATCCCAACGAACATCAGCCCGGAAGCAGGGCACGGATTCGGCGCCGGCGTAACGAGCGAGCATGGCAGGAAACCATTCCGCGCATTCGTGTCCGGAACCAGCGCAACGCTGGTCTGATGCAGATGCTGCAGGAACGCCTCGAAATTTCCGAAGATGAAAGTCTTGTTCTGTTGGACGGGGCCGCCGAGAGATCCTCCGAACTGGTTGCGCTGGAACGGCGGTGCTGAACCCTTGTCGAAAAAGTTCGGAGAATCGAGCGCGCTGTTGCGCAAGAACTCGTACACTGACCCATGCAATCGGTTCGTACCCGACTGGGTCACGATCAAAACCTGCGCGCCTGGCCGCTTGCCGTACTCCGCGTCGTAGGAATCACGCAGCACGTTGAATTCGCGCACCGCATCCACGCCCAGCAGTTGCTGGCTCGTCCCGCCCGGCTGCATGTTGTTTTCTGCGGCTCCCGTGAATTCCACGCCGTTCAGAAGGTACAGATTCTGCTGCGGACGGTTTCCCGAAACTGAAAAATTGTTCCCCACCGTCGAATTCGACACGCCTATGCCGCCTGTTTTTTCCGCGGTAAAATTGACAACCCCGGGATTGAGCGGCATCAACAAGTCGTAGCTTCTTCCGTTGAGCGGCAGATCCTTCACCTGCTGCTCGCCAACAAGCCCTGAGATATCGCTGGTCGTTGTGCTCACTGGAGGAGCGTCGGCGTTCACCGTCACCTGCTGGCTTACCCCGCCAACCTGCACCTGCAGGTCGGCCGTCGCGGCCTGGTTCACTGCCAGCCGGATTCCTGTCCGCACCTCTTTCTCGAACCCTGTCTTCTCGGCCCGAACTTCATATTCGCCAACCGGCAGCGCCAGCACTTCGTAGCGACCGGCTGCATCGGTCGACGTGCTGCGGGCGAAACTCGTGTTCACATCCTGAACCGTCACTGTGGCGCCGGCGACCGCAGCGCCGGACGAGTCCGTCACTGTTCCGGAAATGCTTGCCGACGTCTGCGCGCAAGCGCCGCGGGCGCAAAACAAGAACGCAAGGGGGGCAAGGCACGCGACAACCCTCACGACCTTCGTCACTTGCGACAGACGGTGAGCGCCTGGTGCGGAGCGTTCATGGGAATTCGCGGGAACCGTGCGAGATGCGATCAGCCTCATAACGAAATGCCTCCATCGCTAAAAAGTTGAGATTGGACTTGCGGTTTCTGCGGGCGTGAACGGTTACACGCGCTTCCACAGCCAATTCCGTAACGAACGAATATATACGGATGCTATCGTTATATCAATACGATTATAGTCGCAACTGAGAGTCTGGGAGGCTTATGGACGGACGATCATCACTTCCGTGGACTTGATCAGCGCGGCGACCGTATCGCCTTTGCGCAGGCGCATTTCTCGTACCGCGTCTGCGGTAATAATCGAAGTGATGCGCTGCTCGCCGATGGAGAGCGTAACCTGCGCCAGCAACCCGCTGGTCTTCAACGCGACCACGCGGCCCACCAGCTGATTGCGCCCGCTGATTCGGCGAAATGTAGAGCGGCGTTCGGCGATGTCATCTCGCCGCAGTGTGCGCGAAAGAAATCGATCTACTTCCGATTCCGGCACGCGATGGTGCCCGCCCGCGGTTTTCACGGTGCGCAATTTGCCGTGGTAAATCCACTGCTTCAGCGTCGGATAGCTGATTCCGAGGATTTGCGCGGCGTCCCGCGGCGTCAGCAAATTTTCAGAGTCTTTTGGCATGGCGATGAGAATGCATTCTGCTGCAAACGAACGTGACGCACAAGAACGGCTCGCCCGCAGCTCGCGGATTTTATGTGGCCCGGAGCGTCGCCCCGAGTTTTTCCGCAAGCGCCGACGCAATGCGCCCCGAAAAATCCGTCAACTGCGCTTCTGTCAGTGTCGCTTGATCGTTCTGAAACGTCACGCGCACCAGCAGCGAATATTTCCCAGCCGGAATCTGTCCGCCGCGAAACAAATCCTCCGCTTCCACTCGGCGCAACTCCGGAATCGCGAGTGCCCGAACCGTTTCTTCGACTTTCGCGAAGGTTGTAGCGTCCGCGAGCACCAGCGAAAAATCACGCTCCACGGCGGGAAATCGCGGCAGCGGCTCGTATTGCAGTGACGCGCTGTGCTTTGAGATGGCCTCGAGCAGCGGCTCAAGCTGCAACTCCGCCAGATAAACCTCTTGCCGCAATTTGAATCGCTGCCCTACCGTGCGCGCGAGTTGCCCCGCCGTCCCAATTGGTTCGCGGCCGTTCACTCGAAGCGATAACTGTGCCGCCCGTCCGCTCGCGAGCCAGCGCTTCCGCTCCGGCCGCCACTGCGCGCCGCCAGCGAGCGTCAGGATTTCGTCAATGTCGCCCTTTAGATCGGCAAACGAAAATTCGCGCGCCGCTTCATGTATGGATTGTTGGCGCGCCTCGCCTGTCGCGCCCAGCGTCAGCGTGCGCGTCTCCGCCGGTTTTCCGTTGCGCGCTTCGTAAATCCTGCCGACTTCGAACAGCCGCACATTTTTCTGCGCGTGATTCAAATTCCATTCGAGCGCCGCGACCATGCTGATTGCGCCGGTAGTGCGCATTACCGAGGCATCTTCGGAAAGAGGATTGCCGATCTGCGCCGGAACCTTCCCTTCCGCTCGAAAAATCGCGTCACGCTCCGGATCCACCAGCGGAATGGCAATTATTTCTTGATAGCCCAGCGCCACGAGCCTTTCTCGCAGCCGCGCCTCGTCATGCGCCCGGGGCAACCGCGCTGCCGGCAGTTTCGCGGCGGGCAAACGGGGCGCAAATTTGTCGTAACCGTAGAGCCGCGCGACTTCCTCGATCAGATCAATCTCGCGCGTCACGTCCCCGCGCCACGAAGGAACGGTGCAGGCCCACGTGGCCACAAGCGATCCTGCGCTGCCGCGGTTCGCGTCCACGCGCACCGGCGCGAATCCCAGCGCCGCAAGAATTTCTTCCACCTCGCGGTCCGGCACATCCGCGCCCATCACGCGCAACAATTCCCTGCGCGACAATTCAATCTTTCGCGCCGCCTCGGGATGTGGATAAATGTCGATCATTCCCGCAAGCACTTCCCCGCCTGCGAGCTGCTGAATCAGCTCCGCCGCGCGCTTCGAAGCAAACGCCGCCACCTCGATATCCGCGCCGCGCTCGAATCGCAACGAAGCTTCCGTGCGCAACCCAAGCGCCTTCGAGGTTTGGCGCGTCGAAATCGGATCGAACCACGCCGACTCGATCAGCAGATTCTTCGTTGCAAAGCTGATTTCGCTTTCCGCTCCGCCCATCACCCCACCGATCGCCACTGGCCCGCGCGCGTCGCATATCAAGCACATATCTTTCGAAAGTTTGCGCTCAACTCCATCCAGCGTCCGCATCGTTTCGCTGGCTCGCGCGCGCCGCACCACGATCCGCTTCTCCGCGAGCTTGTCCAAATCGAACGCGTGCAGTGGCTGCCCCAGCTCGAGCATCCCGTAATTTGTCGCGTCCACTACGTTGTTGATCGACGATTGCCCCAGCGCCTCGAGCCTTTGCCGCAGCCACTCCGGCGAAGGCTGCACCTTCACTCCGCGCAGAATTCGCGCCACATATCGCCGGCACAAATCACCCGCTTCAATCTCCACTCGCGCTGCGTTCGCCGCCGGTTCGTGCGATTCATTCAATTGCGGCTGCACGGATTTCAAATCGCGCCGGTAAAGCGCGGCAACCTCCCGCGCGATTCCGAGATGCGAAAGCAGATCCGGCCGGTTGATCGTGATTTCCGCATCGAGCACCGGCCCTGCCGCCGTTTCCTCCACCGAATCCACCGACGTGCCCGCCATCGACAAGCGCGCGCGCAGTTCCGCGGCCGTCGCGTTCACGTCCGTGAATTCTTTCAGCCAGTTGTACAGGATCTTCATTCGTCCGCTTTCAATCTCTTAACAGCCAAAATTCAAATGCGGCAGTCGAGGCTCCGTGCAAACTTCGATGGCATTCCGTCCAAATCGAAAAACACCAGTCGCGAGCGGCAGCCACGCTGCGGACATCAACAGCGCAATGATCAGCAATCGAGAATGGCGGCCCGCCGCACATAGCGACCCTCCTGCTTTCTTACGGAAACTGACGCAGGAACCGCACGTCATTCCGGAAAAACTGCTGCAAATCGTCGATGCCGTATTTCAGCATCGCCAGCCGGTCCACGCCCAGTCCAAACGCAAACCCGCTGTAGCGTTTCGCGTCGTATTTCACGAATCCGTACACCGCCGGATTCACCATCCCCGCGCCGAACATTTCAATCCATCCCGATTGCTTGCACGTCCGGCATCCTTTGCCGCCGCAGACGTGGCACGACGCATCGAACTCCGCCGAAGGCTCGGTAAACGGAAAATAGCTTGGACGCAGTCTTACGCGCGTCTGCGGCCCGAAAAACTCCTTCGCGAAATATTCGATCGTTCCCTTGAAATCGCAGAAGGTGATGTCCGTATCGACCGCCAATCCCTCCAGCTGATGAAACATGAATGAGTGCGTCGCGTCCGGATTGTCCCGCCGGTAAACTTTTCCCGGCACCACGATGCGGACCGGCGGCTGCTGTTGCTCCATCGTCCGCGCCTGCATCGGCGAAGTGTGCGTGCGCAGCAAATATCCCGGCGCGTTCGCGATGTAAAAAGTGTCCATGTTGTCGCGTGCTGGATGATGCTCGGGAATGTTCAGTGCTTCGAAGTTGTAATACGCCGTCTCGATTTCCGGTCCTTCCACCACCGAAAATCCAATCGAACCGAAAATTCGGTACAGCTCCTCATAGGTCTGCCGCACCAGATGCTCCGTCCCAATCATTCGTCTGACCCCTGGGAGCGAGAAGTCGACGGAGGGGCCCTCTGAGACAGCGACAGGAGCGCTAAGAATCTCTTCGAGCGCCGCCTCAACGTGGCTTTTCAGCTTGTTGAACTCTTCTCCCAAAGCGCGCTTAAGCGTTGGCGTCGCAAGTTTCAGCCAGTTATCGCCGACTCGTGTCAGAACTCCGTTTTTGCGGCCTTTCCATTCGAGGTGCAGGGCTTCATATCGATTTCGATGGTTCGGTACCGTCTTTTCAAGGTTCGAGCTTTGGGTGTCGAACTCTTGGCGCAAGTCCGAGAATAGCGTCGAGATCTGATCGGCCGAAGACAGTCCGAGCTTGTCAAATGTCAGATCCGTTTTTCCGAGGGTGTCCGCCATGCTGCGTGCGCGAAAACTTATGCCGATGCCGGCGCCTTCGCCGCTGCGCTCAAGTGCTGTTTCGCCTGCGCCACGAGCGCCGCAAAACTCTCCGGCTCCCGCACCGCCAAGTCCGCCAAAATCTTCCGGTCCAGCTCGACGCCGCCCGTCTTCAGCCCGTGCATGAACTGGCTGTACGAAATTCCGTTATTTCGTGCCGCCGCGCCGATGCGCTGAATCCACAGCGTGCGGTAATCGCGCTTGCGCGTGCGCCGGTCGCGATAGGAATACCGCAGCGAACGATTCATCGCTTCCTTCGCCGAGCGGTACAGTTTGCTCTTGCTCAGGAAAAATCCCTTGGTGTGCTTTAAAATCTTCTTGCGCTTGGCGCGCCGCTTGGTCCCCCGTTTTACTCGTGGCATGAAAATGCTCCTCGCTGGATTTCAAGTCCCGAAACTTTTCAGGAGACAAACGAATCGCGCGCGGCGCAAGCGCGCCACAACGCAACGGGTTTGTCTCGTAGGAACTGCTTGCTGCTTCCGCGCACATCCTTCAGCGCGATTTGGCCGACAGGCACCCGTGAAGCGCTGCCTGGCACAAAGTCATTCCCAGAAAAACGAACTGCGATTATCGCAGAGCCCTACCCGTACGGCAATTGGCGGTGAACTTTTGCCGCGTCTCCCGGCGTCACTTGAATCTGTTTTTTAAGCCGGCGCATGCGCTTCGGCTTCTTCGTCCCCAGCAGGTGCCGTTTTCCGGAGTGATGCCGCATCACTTTTCCGGTCGATGTGATCTTGAAGCGCTTTGCCGCGCCGCGATGCGTCTTCAATTTGATCTTGGCTCTTGGTTTTCTTGGCACAATTATTCCTCGCTAAGATTTAATTCGGTGCAGCCGCGGGAGCCGGCTTTGCCACCGCGCCTTTTTTCGGCGCCAGCAATGCCAGCAAAATGTTCGCCTCCATCCGCGGGCCAAATTCCACCAGCGCGTGTTCTTCGATTTCCTTGAGCAGGCGTGTCATTTTCGCGCGTCCCACGTCTTGATGCGCCATCTCGCGCCCGCGATGAAAAATCATCGCCTTCACTTTGTAGCCCTTGCCCAGGAAATCGATGATCTGGTTCTTCCGCACTTGATAATCGTGTTCCGCCGTCGCCGGACGGAATTTCACTTCTTTGATCTGCGTGCCTTTTTGGTGCTTGCGCGCTTCGTGCGCTTTCTTGTTCTGCTCGTAGAGAAACTTGCCGTAATCGGCGAGTTTGCACACCGGAGGATTGGCGTTCGGGGAAATTTCGATTAAATCGAGTCCCGCATCGCGCGCTGCTTTCATGGCGTCAAAGTACGTAAGGACGCCAAGCTGGTTTCCTTGCTCGTCAATCACCCGCACTTCACGCGCCCGGATGCGTTCATTCACCCGCGGACCAAGACTACGTTCGGCGATAAACTCACCTCCACCCGGAACTACCGTCGCCTGCTAGACAGAAACGCCCGTCAGCGCGACGGGCCATGAAGTATAGCATGGGTTCCGGATCGTCCCGCAAGAGCAGCAACTTCGAAAATAACCTCGCGGGGTTACAGGTTCTTTTCCATGCGAATGATGGGGAGCGATGCACCGCCCGGAAGAGGAACTTCAACCGGCTCGAGTTCGGCGTAACCGTTCTTACGGTAAAACGGCACGCCGGTCAGCGTGGCTCCCATCTCACAACGCGCGAAACCCGCAGCTCGAGCCGCCGCTTCGCTCGCACCAAGAATCATTGTGCCAAGTCCGTGCCGCGCCCAGTCCGGATGCACGAAGAAGGCGCGGATCTTCGCGGCGTCGTGGCAAGGGTCGAGCAAAGAGTCTTCGCGTGCGTTCCAGGCGTCTCCGCCGAAAAGAGTTTTACGCTTGCTCCACCCGCCGCAGCCCACGAGCAGCGGAGTTTGGCAGCGGACTGCTTCCACTCCAAAGTAGGTACCGTCGGAGATGAGTTGTGTGTCCACTCCATAGACATGCTTCAATGCGAGTTCGATCTGGTTCGCGGAATAATCGTGCTCCTGGAGCCCTCGAACGGAGAGTTCAATCAGATTTATTAACGCCGGAACGTCA
Source organism: Candidatus Acidiferrales bacterium (assembly GCA_035945715.1). Taxonomy (GTDB): domain Bacteria; phylum Acidobacteriota; class Terriglobia; order Acidiferrales; family UBA7541; genus DAHUXN01. The sequence goes on along the minus strand of DASYZX010000003.1, from coordinate 223,184 downwards.
GCGAGTGTGGCGAGGCGAAGCTGCAGATCGGGATGCATAAACGTCGTCCAAGCCCGCCAGGGCGGCTAACTCGAAGTTTTCGAGTCGATTTCGCGGCGAATCGCGGCGATGAATTGATCGAGCGGTTGCGGGCCCAGGTCGCCCTTCGAGCGGTGGCGCACTGAAACGGAGCCTGACTCTGCTTCCTTCCCGCCGACGATCAGCATGTAGGGGATTTTCTGCAGCTGCGCGTCGCGGATTTTCGCTTGCAGCTTTTCGTTGCGGTCATCGAGATGCACGCGGACGTGATTTTCGTGCAGCTTCAGTTCAACGGATTTTGCATACTCTGAAAATTTCTCGCTTAGCGGCAAGATGCTCGCTTGCACCGGCGCAAGCCACACCGGAAACGCGCCTGCGTAGTGTTCGATCAGAATTCCAAAGAATCGCTCGACAGATCCGAGCAGCGCGCGGTGTACCATCAGCGGCTGATGCCGTGCGCCGTCTTCGCCGACGTATTCCAGAGCGAATCGCGCCGGCAAATTGAAATCGAACTGCACAGTTGTCAGTTGCCACGGACGTCCTATGGCGTCAATAAGTTTCACGTCGATTTTTGGGCCGTAAAACGCCGCTTCGCCTTGAATCCTCTTGAACGGAATTCTCATACGGTTGAGCGTGTCGCAAAGCGCCGCTGTCGCGCGACTCCAGTCTTCCGCTTTGCCCGCGTAATTCTCCGGATGCGCCGCGTCCCATTCGGAAAGCTCCACTTCGTAGCGGTCGAATCCGAAAGTCTTCATCACCTCCAACGCAAAATCGAGGCAGCCTTGCACTTCCGATTCGATCTGGTCGGGGCGGCAAAAAATATGCGAATCATCCTGCGTGAAGCCGCGCACGCGCAGCAATCCGTGCAGGACGCCGGAGCGTTCGTAGCGATAGACCGTGCCGAGTTCGGCGTAGCGCAGCGGCAGATCGCGATAACTGCGCAGGTGCGATTTGTAGATCAAGATGTGGCCGGGGCAATTCATCGGCTTGATCTGGTAGTCGGCTTTTTCGATTTCGATCGGACGGAACATGCTGTCTTTGTAAAAGCCGGTGTGCCCGCTGGTCTTCCAAAGCTCCAGGCGCATCACGTGCGGAGTGAAAACCAGATCGTAGCCGCGCCGCAGCAGCTCCGTGCGCAGCCAGTCTTCCACAATAGTGCGGACGAGGCCGCCCTTGGGATGCCAGAAAATTAATCCGGGTCCGGCTTCTTCCTGAATGCTGAAAAGATCGAGCTCTGTTCCGAGTTTTCGGTGATCGCGGCGCTTCGCTTCCTCGAGTTTGTGCAGGTATTCGTCGAGTTCCTGCTGCGTGTAAAAGCACAGCGCGTAAATCCGCTGCATCTGCGGATTGCCTTCCTGCCCCTTCCAGTACGCCCCGGCGACGTTCATCAATTTGAAGGCGCGAATTCTTCCGGTCGAGGGAATGTGCGGGCCGCGGCAGAAGTCGATGAATTTTCCCGTGGTGTAAAACGACACCATCGGCTCAATCGCTTTTTCTTCCACCAGTTCGCATTTGAATTCCTGCTTCGATTCGCGGTAGAGCTTTATCGCTTCGGGTTTCGGCAAAAGTTTCCGCTCGTTGGGAATGTTTTGCGACGCGAGCTCGCGCATTTTTTTCTCGATGCGCTCGAGATCCTCGGGGGTGAAGGGTTCGTCGCGCAGGAATTCGTAGAAGAATCCATTGTCGATCGGCGGTCCGATGCCGAGTTTCGCGTTCGGAAACAGTTCAATCACCGCTGCGGCGAGCAGGTGCGCTGCCGAGTGGCGCAGCACTTGAATCGCTTCCGGCTCCTTCGGCGTGAGAATCGCGAGCGAAGCGCTTTCTTCGAGCGGGCGCGACAAGTCCCACAACTGGCCGTCGACTCGCGCGACCAGAGCTTCTTTTTCCAGGCGCGGAGAAATCTGCCGCGCGATTTCCGCGGGCGTGGTGCCCCTCGGAACTTCGCGCTTGGCGCCGTCAGGCAGGGTGATTTCGATCGTACTCATTTTCGTTCGCCTGAACGCCGCGCTGAAATTTTCCCAGCGACACGAACTTCCGCGGCGGCGCTTCCAGGAAACTCACAGCTTACTGGCCGCGTGTGGCGAGGTCAAGACTCGGCTGCAAGCTGCAAGCTGCAAACAGTGCAAACAGGACTCGGCTGCAAACCTCGACTTGTCGTAGCTCTTTAGAAGTTCGTTTCGTCGCTGGATGCGTCGCGGCCGCGCGACCTTTGTGCTTCGTTTCCGAAATCGGCGAAGAGAACTTCATGGCTTTCAATCAGCGGAAAACCCTTCGACGCGGACATGACTTTTGCAAGCGCTTGGTAAAAATAGAAATTCTGCTCGCCGGCTTGCAGATCTTCGAGAGAATTCCAGAGGGAAATCACGCGCACGTCGACTGAGGATGTCGTCTGTTCCCCAGCGCGCAAAACGAAGACTCCGCAAAAGCCTTGCTGCTGACGCGCGAGAGGAATTGCGGCATCGAGATTGGACATGAATTGCCGAAGTTGCTCGGGCACGATATGGAATTGCGTAACACGAGCGTGCATGGTTTTCCTCCCGGGCTGGAGAACTTGCCGGAAACGAATGCGCATAGCCTACGCTGGTTGCGTAGCGACAGTAAAGACGCAGCGGCGGAGCGGGAGACTGTGGCTGTGGCGAGCGGTCAGAGACGACTATATCGCGCACACGACAGCGACGAACAGGAACACCTGTGTCAAGGGCGGCTCCACGAGACTTGTGTGCGTCGTCCTGTCAAGGCGAAAGGTTGAAGCACACGTGATTCGGCCTAATCGGAAGGGACCGTTTGGGCACGTTCGTTGCTCGCTCCGGAACTGCCGAAGACGGCGCGGCGCATCACACGAGCGGCAATCGAGGGCGCGAAGAGAGCCGAGAGCGGACGCTGCATGTTGGTGACCTGGTTCCAGGCCTGGAGAACTTTCTGATCATAACGACAGAGTCCCTCGATGTGGCCCAGATAACGAAGGATCGCGCCCTGCCCGGGAGGTCTGCGCCCTTCGGCTTGCGGATACACCAAATCCGCGCCCGTGGCCACAGCCCACGCCGAGCGTACAATGCGCGACGCTCCACTGAAGTAACGGCGTTGCAGAGACGCCAAGCCGTCGGCACCTTTCGAGAGGCCGGTCAGACTGCGCTGCAAGACTTGCGCCTCCTGGGCGGCAACGGTCATTCCCTGGCCGTAAATCGGGTTGAAACTGCAAAGCGCGTCGCCGAGCACAAACAGATTCGCCGGAAGGTTTTTGAAACGTTCGTAGTGATGCCAAACGTGCGCAGGAAACCGATAGGTCACAATCGATGTAGTGGGAGTGGCGTTGCGGACGGTGTGAAAAAGTTGGGGGTGTTCGAGACTCCCTGCGAACTCAACAAACCCTGCATCGTCCTCGGGGGGATAATCACGAAACTCGCCACTCAGTGTGACCTGCAGTTCGCCGGTTTCGACGAAAAAGCATGCGCCCAAACGGCTGTTGTCGGGCGGCTTGCCCAAGATGAGCATGGCGTGCCAATCGGGGAGGCGATTGTCGGGGATTCGGAAGAGTCGAGTCGAATAGCCGACGTTTACCGTCACCGTCGTGGTGCTCGGCTTTCCAAGCCCAGCTGCCTCCAGCCATGCGGGGGTCCGGCTCCCCCGTCCCGAGCAATCAACGACCAAATCGGCGGGAAGAATTTTCTCCGCGCCGCCAATTGCGCTGACGTGCAGGCCGGTGACGCGCGAATTCGTGGCGTCCGTTTCGAATCCCGTCACGACCGAGCCACAGAGCTGCAGCACGTTAGGAAGCTTGGAGATGCGGCGGCGAATGTGCATCTCGAGGAATGGGCGCGATTGAATGCATCCGACGATTCCGCTCTTGCAACGCAATCTCCATGCGCCGCGGCTGAACCAAAGAACATCCTGGGCAACGTCGCTGATTCGCGAACCTTCGGCCGTGAGTTCGTCCACGATACCGGGAAAAAAGGATTTGAGGACGTCGTAACCGCCAGCGAGGACGCCGTGAACATGCCTGCCCTGGGGCACGCCTTTCCGGGGAACGGGAGCGTCGGGAGGTACGTCTCGATCCACGAGCGTGACGCTCTGAGCGGAATCCGATAGGGCTCTGGCCGCCAGCAATCCGGCAATACTCGCGCCAATCACTACCGTTCGCATGAGATCGAGGCTCCGCAGTGGGAAAGTTTCGAGAATACTAGCATAGGTCGCGCCTGGACGGCGTGCGCCGAGAGGAGGAATACGCGGGAGCGGATGCGAGTGGCAGGCCTCAGAGCTGTGAACAGTAATCGTTGGTTGGGCATGTGCGCGCGGCGCCGTCTGGAATTGCCCGGTCGCATCAAAACTCACACAACTCAGTTGACGGGAAGGTTGGCTCCCCGGGCTAGATTCGAACTAGCAACCCCTCGAAGGACAGACGCAGACAACTGAAGCGTGTATCAGGCAGATACCACCGTTCTTGACGCGAGTAGCAAACCCTCTTCCAGTTCCGTGAGCCGCTTTCCTCGTTTTTCTCGAAATATTAGGGTAGTGAGACTTTAGGGAGGATTGAGTATGGCCCAGCTGCGCCGAATCTTCTGCCTCGCCCTTTTCTTTGCGCTGATATTGCTTCCGTGGCCCGCAATGGCGCAAACAGGTACCGTCACCGATGACGCTTTCGTCTCCACCCATCCCGCGACGGAATCGCTGAACCTGAAAGGTCAGGGCATTTCTCTCATCGTTGCCGGCTCTGAGGCCACGGTCGGCCCATTGGAAGTGGGGTCTTCCACTACCTTTATCAAATTCCAGCTTCTCTCTTCGCTGCCGCCGTCCACGGCAGCGGCTAACGTCGCCAAAGCGACGCTGAAACTCTACTTCAGTCCCGGCGTCAAGCCCGTCGGCGCGATTGACCTCTATCCCGTGTCGAGTCCTTGGAATGAATCCACAGTTGGCCCTTCCGTGCCGCCTACCATAAATACATCCTCTCCCGGCGCGGTGACCAACATCCCCGTTGGGACGACGAACTCGTTTCTCGTCGTTGATGTCACGTCACTCGTGAAGGACTGGCTCAACGGCTCAAGCAATGGCGGCCTCGACAACGAAGGCCTCGCCCTCGTCGCCAACACCGCCACCACGTATGCGGTGTTTGACAGCAAGGAAAGCATCGTCACCAGCCACGAACCGCGTTTGGAAATCGTTCTCAACAATAACGGCCCGCAGGGTGCAGCAGGGCCACAAGGACCAGTCGGTCCTGCAGGACCTGCGGGTGCAACGGGAGCGCAGGGCGGCCAGGGTCTCCCAGGTCCCGCGGGCGCAATCGGACCGCAAGGCCCTATCGGCATAAACAATCGTGGTACGTGGAACAGTTCGGCTCAGTACAACCAGAATGACGCCGTGTCTGACGCCAGTTCGTACTGGCTCGATCTAATCCCGAACCAAAGCTCCGAGCCCAACGCGAACAATCCTAACTGGCAACTGCTCGCCGCAGGCATCAACAATCGTGGCGCATGGAGCGCGTCGAACAGTTACAACGTGAACGACGCCGTAAGCGACGGCGGCTCGTTCTGGCTCGCGCTCGTACCGACCAGCGGTACAGCGAATCCGAGCACTAGCTGCGAACCGTCGCAGGTGGGCTGCTCCGCCGACTGGCAACAGCTCGCTGCTCAAGGCGCGACGGGCCCGCCGGGCGCCACGGGTGCACAGGGCAATCCGGGACCTGCCGGTCCGGCCGGACAACAGGGTCCAGCAGGGCTGCAGGGTCCCCCGGGCGCGCCTGGTTCCGGAACAGGGGGATTCAACGGAATCCAGGAGTTCACACAATCGGGCACGTTTACGGTGCCGGCAGGTGTGACACACCTTCTCGTAGAAATGTGGGGCGCAGGCGGCGGAGGTAGCGGTGCGTTTGGCCCTCCATGCGGCGGCATTTTTCTGAACCTACCGAACGGTGATGGCGGAGGAGGCGCAGGAAGCGGAGGGTATACTCGTGCTGTAGTCTCAGTCATACCCGGGGCAACATACAATGTAGTCGTCGGCAGTGGGGGAGCCGGAGGAGCTTTTTGCACAAACGGCAATCCTGGCGGCGCCTCACAGATTGTGGACAACACTTCCAATGTACTCGTAAGTGCGGGCGGCGGGGCTGCGGGAGTCGGGCTCGGCGGTGGAGCAGGCGGCACAGCTGGTACAGGACCCAATACAGTGGGGCGGAGCGGGAATGGCGGTGGCTTTGGCGGGGCGAGTTCGCCCAATTCCCTGTTCAATGCTGGCGGTACGGGTGGTTCCGCGACCCAGGGTTCAATCCAGCCCCCCAGCGGGACTGGCTCCGGCGGAGGAGGGGGAAGCGCTCAGGCCATCGCCGGGTCTCCGCTCGCCCTTTTTGGAGGCGGAACAGGGGGTCCTGGATACGTCTTGATCACGTTTTGAGAGCTGTTGTCGATTCATGGTCGCTCGTCAACGATGGGACTAGCGCCGGACTAGGTTCTCCAACCGCCCCCGTCTACCCTTCACCAAAAACTAATGTGCGCGGGCCCGAAGGACGGGCCCGCAAATTAGGTACCGCTGGACTGACGAACGCTGCCATTGAGCCTTTGCAACCAGCGGCCTATTAGGAGATGAAGGGCACCCTCGCCGAGATCGATTCGCTTGTCCGCAAAAGCCGAAGAAGCTGAAAATCTAGGTGCCGAATGCTCTACTTAAAATCTCTAATTTCTTGAGATCAAATGAGGTTTGGCTCCCCGGGAAGGATTCGAACCTCCAACATTTCGGTTAACAGCCAGTATAGTGATTTCACCAAAAGTTGCCGGGGCTAAGCTAATCCGAAGAAAGTTGGCGACTTAAGGGGAATTCTGGTAACTGATTTCTTCTTTCTTTTTGCCTCCCGTGCGCTTTATTCAGCATTTGCCGCGCTTGATACTACGTGCTTACTACACCCCAGCTCGCCGGCCACGGCATAGGGTCACAATAGGATCAACATAGGCTCAATAGGCTCACCGGGTACTTGACAGCTAGATTGAACATAAACTAAACTAGATAAACTAAGTCTACTGAGGAGGCTTATGGTTACTATCAACATTCATAAAGCCAAAACCCAACTGTCTCGTTTGGTGGACGAGGCAGCGGACGGAAAGCCCTTCATCATTGCCAAGGCAGGAAAGCCGATGGTGAAAGTTACCGCCTTGGACGCGCCGACTGGAAAGCAGGTTCGGAGACTCGGGTTTCTTCCCGGCCCGTTTTCAATACCGGATGACTTTAACACGATGGGTCGCCCTGAAATCGAGCGGATGTTCCAAGTTCAAGAATGAAACTGCTGCTGGATACGCATCTGCTGCTATGGGCAGCCCACGATCCCAAACGCCTGGCAAAAGCGGCGCGTGCGCTCATAGAGAATCCACAAAACGAGCTCGTTTTCAGTGCTGCCAGCCTCTGGGAAATCACGATTAAGCAGAGCCTGGGACGCCAGGATTTCCGTGTGGATCCTAGGCTGTTGCGCCGAGGACTGCTGGATAATGGCTATGCCGAGCTCCCAATCACGAGCGAACACGCAATCAACACGGACCAATTGGCGCATTCACACAAGGATCCCTTTGATCGTATTCTGCTCGCTCAGGCGATAGTTGAGGGAATCACGCTGGTCACCAACGACCGCAAACTCGCGCACTATCCAGGTCCGATACGCAAAGTGTAAGGAATCGGGTCGTCCGCAACAGTTGAACGGGCCGCTTTTTAGTTGCACCCAATGCTGCACCCAACGTGGGCCAAACGACGGGGACTTCCTGTGAGGCTCTAAAAAAATGCAGCCGGTGAAATCTGGAATCGTTTGCTCAATTTCTGGATGTGCGTTTTATTGAGATCCCGCTTCTTGTGCAAGACTTCGGATACGATGCTCTCGGAGCCAAAAATCGGGACTAGATCTTTCTGACGGAGACCGTTAGCGTCCACTGAAGTCCGCAGAATCTCGACCGGAGAACCATCAGGAATGGAATGATGTTCCTCTTCGTATGCTTCTACCAGGGTTATCAGTGCCTCGGCATATTTCTCTTCATCGGTTGTTGGATTGTCCTTGTTAGCCAGTTTGTCCAAGACGGGACAGATATTCTTCGTGCCGGCGCTCCGATGTGATCGGCGTTGGCGAGCCGACTTCAAGCGCGTATTTTTCCGATACAGCGAACGTCACTCTAACCACTCCTTCCCGTCGTATTCAGGGTGACTCAGAATGCGTCGGATGTAGACCATTTTCCATCTATATTTGGTTGGAACGATCAGCCTGCACCTGTTGCGACCGATGTCGAAAACAACAGAATGCTTGTGGCTCTTCAGAGATGGCGAACAGCTACTTTCCCTGCGACCTAATGTAGACTCATCGCCCCTTATACTTCTCCACCGTGACTTGACAGCGTTCCTCGCTTAACGTACATTTAGATGTACGTAGCGTACATCAGAGGGGTGCCCATGGCAAGAGCTTCCATTGCAGTCAAGAAAGTGACAGCAACCGATCTTCGAGGCAAGCTGAAGACCTACTTGAAAGAGGCCACAGCAAACCGGGTTGTGTTAGTGGAGAACCGCCGCCAACCGCCGAAGTATTTGGTGGACAAGGAGTTTTTGGACTCCCTGGTGAATGAGCGTGAATCAATTCTTGCGACCCTGGAGATTCTCGCAGACCGTGAACTCACTGACCGCTTGCTCGCCTTGTCGAAGACTATCGACGATGACGTTGCCGCTGGCCAGTTGCTTACCACAACAGATGTTTTTGGCAAATGAGCAAAGGGCGAAACCAGCCTTCTCTCTCCGGTCCAGCACCAGAAAGGCTGCCCTCCAAGTCTCCCTTCGAACTCAGATACACGTCAGATGCCGCACAGGACATCAACGGTCTCGACGGAAGTGTGCGCAATCAACTCCGAAAGGTCTTGGAGAAGAAGCTCGCCATTGACCCCGAGGGATACGGTCTACCGTTGCGCAGCTCGCTGACCGGGTATTGGAAGCATCAATTTGGCAACCACCGCGTCGTCTACCGAATTTATCTGCAGCATCACGTGGTGGTCGTTTGCAGTGTCGGCGTCCGGAAGCAGGGGGATGCAGAGGATGTCTACAGGCAACTAGAATCCGTCGCCAAAACGGGCCGTCTCGCCGAACAACTGGCGGCAGTCCTCAGGAATCTCCTGCCTTCCAAGCAGTAGATGTCCGTACTTCTCGACTTCCTGCTTAAACGACCCTCTGAAAGTTTCCAAGTCTGATCTCAAAAATCGGATGTTGCGCCCCATTACACGGAGATGAGGAATTCTCCTCTCTTCAACCCACAGATATACAGTTTGCTGACTCACTCCAAGGAACGCGGCAGCCTTCGTGACCAATCAACTGTATTCAGGCAGTTTGAGATTGTCAGCCAGGTCGCGGCCAGCCGCCAAGTCCGCGACAACAGGGATTTGCATGAGATTCATAACCCGATTGCGCAGGAACATTGAGAATTTTGACTTGGGTGCAAACGTACCTGCAAGACGCAATGCCGACTTTTGCTTCTGGAGAACAAAAGGCGCAAACCTTTCCTCGTATCGCGCAAAGGCGGTCGCGTAGTCAAGCCTCGCACGGTAGAGTTCGCCTGCAAGGATGTAAGCCGCCGACATCGCTAACGCACAGCCCTGTCCGGCGAGCAGTGATACGCAGAAGGCTGCATCTCCGACCAAGGATACGCGATTGCGAGTCCATGATCCGGTCTGATGCCCCATGAAAACCTGGCTGACTCTGTCAAAGTAGAATTCCTTCACACCATCGAGTGCGTCCAGAATCCTCGGACATTCCCACCCACTCTTCCCAAAGCGCTTTCGCAAGAGAGCCTTTTGAGCCTGGATGTTATCAATCGTAGTCTCTTCGATTTCTGGGGCCGCGAATGTAAACAGAAACAACGTACGATCTCCACGCATGGCGAACCGCCCTACCTGTTGGCCAACCTCCGTGTACATCACATACGCCAACTCATCTCTCGGTTTATAGCCCTCGACCTCAAAGGCGGCGACTTTGTACCCCAGATACCTTTCAAAATGATTTTGCGGACCGAAGACAAGCTCGCGTATTCTGGAATGAAGTCCGTCTGCCCCAATGACTAGATCGAAGTCGCGCACCATCCCTGATTCAAATGTAACGCGAACGCCCTGCGCGGCCTGCTCAATCTGAGCGATGCTGTCGCCAAAAATCGTCTCGACTTTGCCTTCGATTGCTTTGTAGATCGACGCCGCAAGGTCCGATCGTGCGAGGCTGATATAACGGCCTTGAACAACACGTGAAAGCGATTCCACCGAGAATCCTGAGATGCGTTTCCCGCTTGCGTTAACAATTCTTACCTCTCGGGCCATGTATCCGACACGGCGAATCTGAGGCAATAACCCCATGCGATCAGCAACGTCGAAGCCTAACCCCCAAAAATCGATGATGTAGCCGCCGGTCCGCAAGCGGGGGGCTTTTTCGACGACCGTAGACTTAAGGCCGTAATGCGAGAGCCAAAAAGCGAGGGTGGGCCCCGCTACACCTGCGCCGGATATCAAAACTTTCACGCAAAAAAGGTACACCTCGCCTACTCTCGCCACAACCGAGACGTATTACCGAGTTTTGGCTAAACCACCAGGTCGTTCCGAAAGATGGCGGCCCCCATTGACATCAACAACGTAGCAGTTTTCGCGATGGTCGAAGTGTTATGTGACGTCCCGACTTTCTTGCATTGCGGGTTCAGGTTGATGTTGCACAAGGATTCGGAAAACGAGCCCGTGCGTAATCAGCAGCAGCGGCACTACCAAAGTCGGAAGGAAGAATGCGGCTCCCAGTTGCCCCGCCAATAGTCCAGAGTGAGCGGCTTGGTAGAAGGCGTTGAATAGATCGGCTGTCCCCCAGAGATTAAAGATCCATGCCACCGCAATGCCAGCCATGCTGGGAAGTAATAGCAGCGACAATAACGCCAGTATCGCCGCAATCATGTCCCCGTAGGCCTCGGGATGTGCGAAGGCAGACGGCAGATCGGGCGATACCACGCCGGGAATCAGCACTGCCAAGCCGATGAAGCGGAAGCTGTGCAGAATGAGCAAGGGCCGCAAGGCTTCGGCCCGTGGCCGGACACGGAGTTCCGGCCAGATATATCGAGAGGTGACGATCCCCCAGGCAATGAGGCTGAACGCTATGCTCACGAAAAACCAGATCATTTGTTGTGGCACGATGTGTCTCCTTCTTTTCAGAATTCCAGCCTTTGGTTGTGACTGGTGGCGATGATAGGGGCTTTGGTGCTGCCCGGCATTGCGGGCTTGGCGATGGCGTGGTCGCGCCGCCACACTTTGGAATCGGGCGCGAACTGCGGCTCCGATGGGAACGGACGGCGCAGTTCGCGGTCGTATCGGTTGAAATTAAAGCCAGGGCTGAGCGGGACGACCATGAACTGCGCGAGCTCGCGAAGCCAGTTGCCGAATCTCCGCTGGTTCCCGGGCAGCGCCGCATAACGGCGAGCGATCGTCTCGAAGTCCTCTGGGGGCAGGCCAGTCACATCGAGCACATCGGTGGTCGGTGCGCCCAGCTCGAAGGCTCCGCGCTTGTGATCTTCGATGTAATAACGAACGTTGCTGAGCAGCTCGATCGGCAAGCCGCCGCCCCATCGGGCCGCCTTCATAAACATCCAAACTGGTGTCGGAACGACTCTGACCGATCTTCCCACAGCCCGTCCGACCGCCTTGGCCATATCCTCCGCATCGAGGAGTTCCGGTCCGGTGGGACGATAGCTCTTTCCACCGTGCCGCTTTGGATCAATCAGGGCGGCGACGGCGACTCGCGCGATGTCCTCGTTCGATGGTGGCGCATTTCGGCTATCGCCGAAAATCCAGGGAAAGATGCTCATATGCGCAGCCAACCCAATCGTCAGCAGATAACCGTCAGCAAAGAAGCCAGGGTTGACAATCGTATGTTTAACTCCTGGCAGCGTCGAAAACAGCCGGTCAATGAGCCAACTCTGGCGGGTCGAGAGAGAGTGATGCGAAGGGCTTGCCAGCCATTGGCTCAGGCCGACGATGTGTTCGAGCCCCGCCTCCTTGGCGGCCACCGCGAACGCCACCGCGCCCTGAATCATGTACGGATCATAAGGCGGACAAAAATAGGCGCGCTGCACGTCCTTCAGCGCATCCGCCACGCGCTCTGCATCGCTCAGATCGGCAACTGCGATTTCCGCGCCCAGCGCCTGGAGCCGCGCGCTGCGAGCATCTTCGCGATGCACCATGGCGCGAACAGGGTAACCGGCTTTTAATAGTTCGCTAACAACAACGCTCCCGGTCTTGCCGGTCGCGCCAGTCACGATGATTCTTGGCTTTGTCATAATTGTCTCCTTAATAGGTGCGTGATGCTTATGCGCCAGGGGCCTCCGTCCCATAGTGCAGGGATTCCGCGCGTCGCGATTGTGACGAGGTTTTGCGCAGAAGGCCGACGAGTGAATAAGAGTGGATGAGAAGCGAGCGTGGCACTCCATACGCGGGGATGAGCAGGAGCGGGAAGACGATGCCGCCAGCACCGCCGTTGGTCAGTGTCCCCAGCACCACGGCGTTGACGAGATCGGCCATGCCAAAGATGTTCCAGGCGATCGCGGCGCTGCGGGCATAGGGCTTGCCGCTATACCAGGCATACGCAACGAAGGGCGCAAGCAACCCGGTCGCGACGTCGCCGATGCCGGCAGGCAGGGCGAAGAGACCTGGCAGCCCGCCCGCGAAATAGCGGACCAGCCATACGGCCCCCAAAATACGAAAGATCTGGATGCCGATAAGCCAGTGCTGCGGCACGGCGGCGATGATGCGGCGGAATGTCGGGGAGAGCAGCAGGAGATAGCCCACGAGCAACGTCCCACCGAGCGCGACCGGAACGGTCGGTAGCAGCACGTCATTACCAGCACTGCCGAGCAACAACACTGCGAGCAGCCAGGCCGCAGCGACAACGACCGAACCGATGATCCAGCGCGACTGGCGCGCTGTCGCGCCAGGCAAGGCGCGAATACCCACATAGAAGCCGACCGAAGCCAGCGTCGAGGAAACAGCCAGGACGATGGTCACGATAAGAATGAGCGACATTTTGGCCTCCTTTCGCCATCTGATCTTAAAAGCGTACGACCGTACTCTTTATGGGCAAAAAAAATTACTCTTCAGCGAAGCACTTTATAAAGAAGTTCCTCGCTTCCATTAGAATCTGCTCACGCTTTTGAGGGTCCAAGTTAACGCGGGCCATCATCAACACCCCGGCCATGCAGGGGAACAACAACCTAACCTTCCCGAGTCTCTCTTCTCGCGTCCGACCAGGAACAAATGGCGACAGCCGCTCCCGATATGCTTCCAGCAGCGCCTCGATCCGTTTCCGGACGGACAACGGCTTTCGTGCCAGCTCCGGTCCGAGGGTGGCGCGCACGCAACCGGATCCGGGCGAATTTAGGTGGCCCATGCTTAGATACCGTTCGATGATGGCGCGCAGAGCCTGACCTTCGGGCGCGGACTTCGCAACCTCCACCATGCCTCGTCCCGTCTCATCGAGTGCCCGCGCCACCGCTTCGACGAACAGGTCGTCCTTGCTCCTAAAATGCCGGTAGAAGCCCCCTTTCTTGAGGCCTACCTTCTTCATCACCGTCCCGATGCCGCTGCTGTCGCCGCCATGCTCGCGAAAAGAGCGAGCAGCCACGGAAAGAATTTTCTCGTGATTCTGCGCTTTGTGTTCTAGCGAGTATCGCATGCCGTAAGAGTACGCCTGTACTCTAATGACTGTCAAGGCCAAAATTCGTCGCGTGTTGTCTCCCATAATTACGCCTCTGCACCAGCGCTCCCGCGAGCTTTAGCTGATCGTCTGCTTCGGCAACTGATTGCCGAGGCGATTCACGGGTATCCACAGACACGTAGACGCTGTTCAAAGAATTGGCGCTCCATCGGATTGCGACTCAGACTCGCCAAACACTGCGTGATAGAAAGGGTACGTTGCCAGACGCTCGGGATCGACAATTGCTCGCCGTGCTTCGAGGCCACGCTCCACGCCCTGATGCTGTCGTATGGTAATCGCGCGGTTAAGCACAAGTCGGGATGCGCCGGCGGGCAGTGCCGTAGTAGATAAAGAGCGCTTGACTCTGGACTATACTCCAGGGTGTAGAGCTTGGAGAGGAGCCGCCATGAGCGTGACTACCTCAATCCGTGCACGCAGGCTAGGCCGCGGGGACCTTGAATTAGCCCCGCGACGGTTCGCCCTTATGGCGCAGGTCTTCCGCGAAAACCAAGAGGACTTGAGGAAGGATTACGTCGAGGATCTGTTGTCCGATAGCCGATTCTGGGTGATCGCTGCGCGCGCGGGCGAGGAGCTCGTCGGAGGGATTACGGCCCACGCCCTGCCGCTAACACGCAAGGTCAGCTCGGCGCTGTTCGTGTACGACGTCGCCGTGCGTGCGGACCATCAACGTCGCGGCGTTGGTCGGACGCTCATGAACAGACTTCAGATGGAGGCCGCGAGCGAAGGAATACAGGAAATATTCGTGTTGACGGACAAAGAGGACACCCACGCCTTCGACTTCTATCGCGCCCTCGGCGGCAGTGCTTCCGCCGTGACGATGTTCGATTTTGCCCGGAGTAACGCATGATGTCCATGCGACGGAGAGACCGATGACCACGTCCAATGCCGCCGCTGAGCTCATCGTGGCGATCCGTTCCGGTGACGTCGCGTCGCTACGGCGACTCTTGTATGCGAACCCTAGCCTTGCGTCGGCGCCGCCGGGCGGTGCTATGGGGTCCCGCACGCCGCTTCACATCGTCGCCGACTGGCCAGGCTATTTCCCGAATGGCCCGGAGGTCGTGCGGATTCTCATCGAGGCAGGAGCGGACCCGAACGCCCGTAGCCCCGGCAAGCAGTTTGCAGAAGCACCGCTGCACTGGGCAGCGAGCAGCGATGACGTCGACGTGGCGAGCGCACTGATTGACGGCGGTGCCGATCTCGAAGCGCCCGGCGGCTCGATTGGCACTCCGCTCGCCAACGCGGTCGGCTACACCTGCTGGCATGTCGCGCGTCTCCTCGTCGCGCGAGGGGCCAAGGTCGACGCGCTCTGGCAGGCGGCAGGTCTCGGCATAATATCTCGGCTCGAACAGCTACTCGGCGAATCGGGCGCCAACGCACCCGACGCTGTGTCACAAGCGTTCTGGCACGCCTGCTCTGGGGGTCAGCGGCGTGCGGCGGAGCTCCTGCTGGCTCGCGGCGCAGATCTCAACTGGATCCCCGCGTATGCGGAGGGGACGCCGCTAGACGCCGCGCGCGGGCACGGGACTCGCCAAGAGAACGTGATTGGTTGGCTTCGGTCTCTCAAGGCGCGCTCCTCGGAAGAGCCGGGATGATAGTTGTCCATCCGGGACGACCCGGGTTGTGCCGAAGTTCTTTGCGCAGAAGAAGTTTAGTTGCGAGGGCCTGCAACGCACCGGATTTACTGGCGATCGCATTCCGAGTTGAACTTATACGCGCTGCTTAGAGGGTCCAATTCATCAGAACTCGACGTGCAAGCGCAGAGCCGGCACGAGTACCGGACCTCTTTGAGGTCGTCGTAAAACTCGGGTGACCGCTAACACCGGGTTTGCCCGTCATCCGGGACTTCCGCACTCATCGCGTGGCCACGAAAGCGGACAGTTAACGGATTAACCGGCTCTCCCAGACGGGGCAGAGCAGTTCCTTAAGCTGAGTGAAGTCCTTCGGCCCTAGCTCTGCGCTCCATTCCCTCTCGATATCGCGCAGCACCTCCAGAGCCTTGGCGTGCGAAGAAAGAAAAATTCGCGCTGGGGGAGGTTTTTTCTTGACTTCTTCCTTTATGGAGCAAGCCGGAACTTACCCGGGCGTTTCCGAGTACCGCATTCATGTGGATCTATCAAGCCAAAGTCCTGACTGCTGCTCCCCAGAGCACTAGCGCGGTGCCCAGTCCGGTCACTACTCGTCGTAGATCGACATTGCCGTTCTCAGTTGCGCCAGGCAGGAATGCGGCGACGCCGCACACGAGGCACATCGCCAGCGCGGTCCAAAGAAAGACCCGAAGGTCTGTCGCCTTCCACAACCCAAGGAAATGCAACCCGACGATGAATCCGATCGCAGGCAATAAAAACTGCGATAGAGCGAACTGTCTTAGCAACCAGATTGTCAGGAAGATACCAGCCACCTCGAATGCGACTGCAATTCCATAGATGTGACCTCGAAAGGTAACCGAGTGACGTTGTTTGTCGAGCAGCGCGAATGCCACGATAAGAACAGCTGAAATACCGATATTGGAACCGATAGCCCATGTCTGCCAGGGATGCGGCAACGCTGTCGCCCCCGCAAGTCCCCAAGCACAGCCAAATGCGACGCCTACAACCGGGCCGATGTTCGGTCCATCCATTTTCAACCCCGAATACCTCTTTGACTTCGAGACACTATATATCCGAATCGACAGGCGTGTGACGCCGCTCCCGGGTTGTCGGCCACTCGGAAGTAACCGCCGCAAAAGTCAGGAGCCCCCCGAATCGACCACCAGCATCCCTTCCATGGGTATTATTTCAAGATTCTCACGCGCCAGGGTCCGGACGCTCCTGGCGGAAAATACAATTACATCATCAACGGCAACACCGCTTCGAATCGATACGCGTCCTCTGAAATGAACCGACCGGTTGTCGGGTCGTAGTATCTGGCGCGGTAATAATACAGGCCGGTTTCGGAGTCGAAATCGCGGCCCGTATAGTGGAAGTAGTTTGTAAGCGATCCAGAAGATGCGGTTTGGTTTCCGAACGGGTCATACGTTCGGAATGTCCTTCGTCGAATAACTGATGAAAACCTTTGTATGCCATTTCTCCGCTCCTGGATTCACGTTGACTTTCATAGCGGAAATGATACACTGTTCCCTGTGTGGGAGCAATAATAATGCTCCCACACTGGGAGCGGTTATTGTGGCCCGCAGCGGCTGCCAATGCGATTAGTTGGGAAGGGACTGCTCTCAGAATTCGCCAAGCAGCACGCCGACATCCGTGGCCCGCTCAATGCTTGGATTTTCGAAGTTGAGGAGGCTAATTGGAGTGGCCCTGCTGAGATAAAGGCACGGTATCCAAGTGCCAGTTTTTTGAGCGACAACAGAGTGATATTCAACATAAAAGGCAATGCCTATCGGATACAAACGAAGGTGAGCTACGAGATTACCGTCGTCTTGGTCAAACGCATAGGGACTCATGCCGAGTACTCCAAATGGACCTAAAGGGGAACTTTATGATCACCGGAATCAATTCAGAGGTGGACTACAAAGCTGCCCTTTCAGAAATAGAGGAGCTCATAGACCGGAACGCCCGTGCAGGGACGTCTGATGGGGACCGTCTTAATCTCCTAACTCTGCTCGTCCAAGACTACGAGCAAAAACGAATTGAGATTGAGGCACCCGACCCAATTGAGGCGATTAAATTTCGAATGGAACAGATGAATTTGATGCTCCGAGATCTGGTTCCTCTAATCGGAAGTCGCAGCAAGGTTTCTGAGGTTCTTTCAAGAAAGAGGCCCTTGACGCTTTCAATGGTACGAGCGCTGCACAAGGGCTTGCGAATTCCAGCGAAAGCCCTTCTCCAAGAGCAATTCCTCTTTGATCTTGGCGAGGAAGCTATCGAGTGGGAGCGTTTTCCAATTCGAGAGATGATCGCTCGCGGTTGGATCAAAGGGAAAATTACAGACGTGCGCCATCAAGCCAAAGATGTGATGCGCCGCTTCTTTGCGCCACTGGGAAAAGATTGGACACCGATCGTCTTTTACAAGCAGACTCGCTATTACCTGCGCTCTGCCAGGCAAATGGACTTCTATGCTCTCGCTGCTTGGAATGCTCGCGTGTGTATTCGTGCGCTAGAATCCCCTCCGGCCTTCAAGTTTGAATCGAATGTTTTAACGCTCGATTTCATGCATGAGTTAGCACATTTGAGCACTCTTGCTGATGGACCGCGCCACGCAATAGAGTATCTCGACAAGATGGGCGTTTCGCTCATCATCGAGCCGCAACTTCCCGAAACATATATAGATGGTGCGGCAATTCTCGCTGCACCTGACCGACCTGTCGTTGCATTGACCATCCGGCACGACCGCATCGACAACTTTTGGTTCGTATTGATGCACGAACTCATTCATATTGCTCGGCACTTGAAGGCCGATTTGACCGCCGTCTACGACGATCTCGACGTGGAAGATACGACGAACGCACAGGAACAGGAAGCGGATCATCTTGCAGGCGAAGCATTGATTCCAGAAATCGAGTGGAAGAAAAGTCCGGCAAGTAGCCTGCGAAACCCAGATGCAGTAGAACATCTTGCTAGCCGTTTACGGATACATCCGGCTATTGTTGCTGGCAGGATTCGGCATCAGCGCAGATCATACCGTGTTCTGAACCGCCTAGTAGGTCAGGGCCAGGTTCGCAGACTCTTCCCAGAACATATCGAGGCACAAGGCAGGTGAACATGTTTGGTCCAGCCGACTACGTACCAATTCTTCGTTGGAAACAGGCAGAACGGTATGCGCTCAAAAATCTGCACGATGACGACCGAGCGAGAACTACACCGCTCATCGAGTTGACTCCAACGATTTTCAAGTCGCGTCGAACGGCGAAGCAGGAACCGCAGATGCTCGACCCAGCGCAGGTCCTTGGAAAAAAGGCCAAGAAGCTTCTCGAAACTTGCCTCAATCGCCCCTTCTTTTTGGATCTTCGACACGTGACAGCCGAAGTTGCGCGAACACGCGGTAAGATACACGCCCTTCAATATCTCGCGGAACTCGGACGCGATTACAAGCTCGCAATTGTGCCCGTTACGGGACTGTTACGGAGCGACAAGTATCAGTTGTCTGTACGCGAAGCTCATAAGCAAGACGGACACAATCATAGATAGCCCCGGACTCTACGGAACCGTTATATTCTCGCTGCAGGAACCTAGTTGTTGCGAGTCGGCGTCCAGCATCACTTCCCGCATGAGATAGCCGCCCGGTTTCACAGTAAATGCGGTCGTCACGGTTACACCGGTATTCTTGAGACGGTTAAGAGTGCTATCGGAGAGCTTCATGTTGAGCGTTTTCGTTTGGCCAGTGACGTAGTTTCCTTCGACATCGAACAGCGCCAGCATGAGCCTGACTTCGTCAAGATTCCAGCCATCCTCCTTGTGGAATCGCAACGCGCCGACGTCAAGATAGACCGTCATGCTGAACTTCGTCGCCTGTGGGTTCGCCTTGGCGAAACTGCTGCCCAAAAACCGCACCGGCAGAGCGTTCAGATCATCTTGCGAGAAGACGGCTTGCTCAAGCTCCTCGTTTTCGACTGTTGCAAAGTCTTCCGCTCGTTTCGGCGCGAAATATCCCCGCCGCGTCTGCACTGTGTAGGTTCCGAAATTCGGCAGCTCCACTTTCAGCACATGAAATTTCCCGTCGAATGTCAGGCCCGCAGGCGAAAACCCGAGCATGTAGGTCGTATACGGAGCGGACATCTTCTTGAGCCCGTCCTGGAAATCGTTGTTGTTCTTGATGAAGGTTCCTCCCGTGCCCTCTGCAACCTGCGCCATCACGTCGGCGTCGAAACTCACCGTATCCAATCGCAAGTTTGCGTACGCCTGCGCCATCCTCGGTGGCAGCCTGTTATAAATCTGATCCTCAGGCGAATAGAGCCCTACGGCGTCCAACGCATTGATGATCACCTTGCCACGCAGCGCGCGGTCAATCAGGGCGTTCAATTGCTGCTGAAACGCTTTGTTTAGGAAACCTTCCGATACCATGGCGATCGTGCGCTCGCCGCCGGGAGTGTGCGCCATTCGCTCCACGAGCCCGTCCAGAGCCTTGAGGGTGGTTTCCGCATCCTGACTGTCGGAGCTCGCGATGTAAGCCGCCCGCGCCCCCAAGCCCTCATCGCTACATCCCAGTGCTCTTGCCACCGCTCCGGCGATAGCGAGCGGTCCGATCACCCCGTCTGATCCTCCCGAAACGGCACCCCGCTTCGGGACGGAACCGCGTGGGGAAGCCACCCCAGCTCCACCGTCACCTGCCCCCGGGGAAACAGAGAGCGAGCCCGCCTCCATGAAATTGTTGTCTTCTATCTCTTGCGCTTGAAAATCGGTCATGGGAGGGCATTCGCTGAGCGGCTCGGCGCGCAGATCGAACTGGAGTTGGGCCGCCGCTTGCTCGAGCTTGGCGCGGTCGCTCGTGAAATCGAGATGAACCTTGCCGGAGGTGCTGTACATCGCGACCCGCGCCCCTTGATCGAGGTTCTTATCGAGAAAGCGCTTTGCTGCTTCGCGGATCCAGACTAGATTCGCAAATTGCATGTGGTAATCGTCGAAGAAGAGCGCCGTGTACCGCTGCGGCACGGGTCCCGCTATCGGCGCTGCCGACTTTCCTGCCATCGAGTTTTTCAGACTGCGGGCGGGCACCTCAGCCGGCGACGGAGTCACAACCGCCGATGCCTCCGCGGAAAAGTATGCAATCGATTGTTCCTTCCTGTTATCGAAGACGTGGAAATTGCCGCGAGCGAGGCCGCTGACCGGATTTCCCTTTGCGTCCCTGACAAGCACACGTACAATGACCAGATTCGTCCGGACTCGAAGCGTGTTTTTTTCAGTGCTGCCTTGAGCCGACGCGTCCTTCGAGCTTTTCTGCGCTGCCGCCGCGAGCCCACAGCACACCGCCAGCACCACGATCGTCGCCGACAGTGCAACTGCTCTGCGCGTCCCTTTTTGGCCCGAGGACGATCCTTTATCTCCCCGATGAAGAATCATCACATACGTCCGCTCAATCTGTTGTCCGCCGGGCTGAGCCTCGCGCTATGGCCTCGAGACCCTGTACGACCGGAAGCCTTCCCCGATCGAAACTATATCGCTGGCCGAGACGCTTGGCTACCGCAGTCAGCGCCGCCTGCGCCGCAGTAATTCCGGGACGGAGCCGCGGCCAGGTATGTCGGCGCGAGAAGGTCGCCTGTCGTATCGATATAGACAATTCGCAATCGGCGCGGCGACAGCGCCTGGAAAGCGCAAGGGCCCTCCAGGCGGATGCCGCAGGTCAGCGTGCTGGTCTGATAATTCCCTCACGGGATGCGTCCGACCAACCTCCGCCCTGCTACAGTCCGGCCGCGCAAACGGGTCACAAACGTTGCACCAGTTCGGCGGTGAACTGCTCATGCCAGTGCGCAATATGACCTCCAATATGACTTCCTTGGAGGCCGCGATGAGCCCCGAACTGAACTAAACCGACGTTTTGAAGGCATGGCGGAAGGAACAGGGTGCGATTAGCCCGTTTATTTTCCCGAGCTCGATCCAACCCGACCGGCCAACTCGACGGTCAAGACCGTTTGGAAGGCGACTCTCAAGCGAGCAGGCGTGCCACACTTCCCGCTCTATACCTTGCGGCACGTCTTTTGTACTCGCCTCAGCGGAGTTGCACCCGACGCGGTTGTGCAGCGCGCGATGCGGCACACCAGTCCAGAAACCAAGCGGCGATACCAGCTGGGAATGGCAGATCAGGTACGCAAGGCAGTGGAAAAGGCCAACAAGTCCGTGTACGGCAAGAAACACGTACTACGTTTTTACTACGGTCAGCCGCAGACGGATGGAAACGAGCAGAATGCCGCCGCTAACTGATTGACACAAAAGAGGGAAGTGGCTCCCCGGGCTAGATTCGAACTAGCAACCCTTCGGTTAACAGCCGAATGCTCTACCGTTGAGCTACCGGGGAACCGTATGCAGGCAATCTAAATCTACAATAGCTTGCGAAAGAGCGCCACTGCGAGATGCTTCTGCACGCAAGATTTCGCTGGAAGTCGTCCCACTGAGGTATCCGAGAAGTCTTACTGCAAGCGTTGAGTCTTTGAATCGAAGCCGACGAGGGAATCGAAGATGGCGAGAACATGGCGCCGGTACTCCGCAATTCGTTCAAAGGTCACTCGTTGTTCCGGCTGGCGCATGCTCTCGCGGTCCCACTTCGCCAGCACGGCGGGCGGGACTTCAATGTCGCGCCGCAATTCTTCGGCCGAGTGCCCGCGGAGAAACAGGCCGTAGAAAAAGGCCGCTTCCCGTTGGGGAAGCTCGAGCTCGCGAAGCGGATCATCAATCGCGTTTGCCAGCGCTGCGGGATTTAGCTGTGTAGCCATGTCGCAAAGACGCAGTTTACCGATTTCTCGGAAAGCGTCAAGAGCGCCCGCAGAGGCTCTATGGCGTAAATGGAAAGTGGATTAGTAGCGTGTCCGACTGGCGCGGAGAAACATTTGAAGGGCTGTGACATTGGCTTGATCACTTCCTACCCGCAACGCGTCAACGGGGAGACCTAACACTTCGGCCTGTTCCAGGCTCAAACCGGCATCATCGAGTTCGGCGAGGCTATAGCCTTCGGCAGGAACCAAACGGTTGCGCGCCGAGCGGTCTACAGGCCGCGGCGGGTGAACTGCCGTGCCGCGCTTCTTTATCCGGTTGAAGAATTCGTCCCAGTCGCGGCGCATCCACATTGGGTCCCCCTTTCTCGCGTTCCAACACCTTAGATGCTGACCCTCCTCAAAGCGTCGCATCACACGCCGAACACGCTGTCGCGTGTCGTGGATTGTAACCCTCGCTGTCAAGAAAAGTCGTACTTATCATGCGAGTGTTTCGATAATGTTACAAACGGATCAGGCACATTGGATTTAGTATCCATGCGATCGGCGTCAAGGGGTCCCGGACTCAGTAAGGCTTGGTATAATCCGAAAATGCCGAATGTGGGATCTTGCCAATGAGCCAACCTGTGGTCGTTGTCCTTCACTATCATGAGCTTTGGCTGAAGGGGGGGAATCGGCGCTTCTTCGTGTCCAAGCTTGTATCAAATCTGAAACTTGCGTTAGCTGGGGTCTTCCTCGAAAAGATTGAGCGGCCCAACGATCGTGTGATCGTTCGTTTGGCAAATAACGCGGAAATCGACGAGGTGCTACGGCGCATCAGCCGGATTTCCGGCGTTGCCTACTATGCCGTGGCACGTCCCGTTGAGCGTGACCTCGACGCTCTTTGCCGCGCCGCTTGGCAGGAAGTTCAGCCTCTGGGGTTCGAGACGTTTGCCGTACGCGCCAAGCGCAGCGACAAATCGTTTCCGCACAGCAGTTCGGAAATTGAAAGAGCCGTTGGTAAGTATCTGCTGGATTCGTTGAAGGCGACCGGCCGCAGTGTCCGCGTCAGGCTGAAGGATCCTGATGTGGTGTGCCGCATTGAGATCACCTCGGGGCCAGCGCTGGTCTACGCGCGCAAGATACAGGGTCCCGGAGGCCTGCCCGCAAACACTGCCGGCAAAATGACGTGCTTGTTATCCGGCGGGTTCGATTCCGCGGTTGCCGCGTATCAAATGATGAAGCGGGGAGCGCATCTTTCGTTTGTCCATTTTTACGGTACGGGAGCACGGCCAGGAGAGTCTTCCGTACACGTCGCGCGCGAACTCGTTCGTCAATTGGTGCCCTGGCAATTCACGGCGAAGCTGTACCGCGTACCGTTCGAGGAGATTCAACGGGAGATCGTGCGCTACGCGCCAGAGCCATGCCGGGTTCTGTTGTATCGCCGGATGATGCTGCGCATCGCAGAGACGATCGCGCGGCGGAACGGCGCGCTGGCTCTCGTCACGGGCGATAGCCTGGGCCAGGTTGCGTCGCAGACGCTGCGGAACATGGTTTCGGTCGAAGCGGTGGCGAAGATGCCCGTATTTCGTCCTCTTGTCGGAACGGACAAAGTGGAAATCATCGAGACTGCAAAGAAAATAGGCACGCATGATATTTCCGCCGAACCCTTTCACGATTGCTGCCCGATTTTCTTACCCCGAAGCCCGGCGCTGTACGCAAGTCCAGCCGAGCTCGAAGCCGCGGAGGCCGGTCTTGATAGGGTCCGTCTTGTGCGCCAAGGAGTTGAGAGCGCAACGTTGGAGACATACGGCTACGTTGGTGGCCGCGTGCAAGTGAACGAATCGCCCGCGAAGCCCAAGCACAACAGGGCCATTGCCTAAGCCTCGCCGCCTTGCCCTGCCACGCGTTTCCTAACTGCGATAACTGGCGTTGATGCTGACGTATTCGGCGGTGAAGTCGCAGGTCCAGATGCGCGCTGAACCTTCGCCTCCATGCAGGTCGACGACGATGGACAGGTGCTTGCCGAGAAGCCTGCGATGCGCGGCTTCTTCGCTGAACGGATCCGCGCGGCCGCCGCGGCACATGGTTATGCCGGCCATGCTGATTTCAACGCGTTCTGGATCAAACCGCACGCCCGCGCGCCCCGCAGCAGCAAGGATGCGGCCCCAGTTTGGGTCGCCGCCAGCCAGGGCCGTTTTCACCAGAGGCGAGTTTGCGATGGTCCGCGCGATTCGGTCGGCCGCGTGGTCGGAAGCCGCGCCTCGCACTTCGATTTCGATGGTCCGTTGCGCGCCTTCGCCGTCTGCGACGATTTGCAAGGCGAGTGACTGGCAAACGGACTGAAGCGCGGCAACAAAGTTGCGGTAGCCTGCGCTGCCCGCAGCGAGATTTTCGGCGCCCGACGCGCCATTTGCCAAGAGAACCAGCGTATCGTTCGTCGACGTATCTCCGTCGACCGTGATTGCGTTAAATGTGTTCGAAACCCCTTCGCGGAGGGCCCGGCGAAGCACAGATGGTGAAGCAGCAGCGTCTGTGACGATAAACGACAGCATCGTTGCCATCTGCGGATGAATCATTCCTGCGCCTTTGGCGCAGCCAAGCAGCCGCACGCGGCGACCGCCAATCATGCCATGCGCCGCAGCCCATTTTGGATGCGAGTCCGTCGTCATTATGGCGCGTGTGAATTGTTCGAACGAGTTGCGCGTCGAATTGCTTTTGGCTCGCAGCGTCGGAATGGCCTCGAGAATTCGCTCAACCCGCAGCGGCAGCCCAATCACCCCAGTTGAACAAACAAGAGTCTGCTCGGCTCGGCAGCCGATCGCTCGCGCCGCAGTCGCAGCCGTTCGCTTGGACGCCGCAAGGCCGGCGCTACCGGTCGCACAGTTGGCGTTTCCGGAATTGACAATAACAGCTCGTATTTCAGATCCGGCGCGCTTCATGTGTGCTTGTGAGAGGAGCACGGGCGCGGCCTTCACCAGATTCGTTGTGAATACGCATGCGGCTGCGGCAGGAATCTCGCTAACGAGCAGTCCCAGATCTAGGCCGGACCTCTTCAGTCCGCAGGCCGTCGCGGCGAAGCAGAACCCTTTTGGCAGAGCGAAAGAGGGAACTCGTGGATTCATTTACGCCAGCGACGGGCTTGCGACGCCGTCCAGTACAGGCAGCGCGACTCGCTCAGGAATGACCGTTGCAATCACCGCTGTCAGACGGCAATTCCTTGCCTTTGGGCACGTGCAGCAGTCGCGTTCGAGTTTCTCTGGAATGTCGCGACGCGAAGAGGCCGCAAAGCCATGCCGCAGAAAAAATGTCGGAGCGTGCGTTACGGCAAACACGCGGGCGATGCTCTTTCGGCGTGCTTCCGCCAAAACGAATTCGACCAGTTTTCCGCCCAAACCCCGGCCGCGAATCTCCTGGTTAACGGCAAGCGAACGAATCTCGGCAAGGTCAGATCCGTAATTCTCCAGAGAGGCGCAACCAACCAGTCGGCGCGTTTCCGCGAGAACGAAGAACTTCGATATCTGCTCACGAATATTCTGTTCTGTGCGCGGCAGTAGAATCCCCTGCCGAGCGTAATTCGCAATTAGCGAATGAATCGCCGAGGCATCGCTCAGACGGGCTTTCCGCGCCTTCAAAGTTTCTTCTCCGCCGCCGCAAGGCGTTCTTTCGCCTGATCCAACGCTTTGCGCACTGCGTCCGGGGCCGTACCGGCCAGTGAATTGCGCCGATTTAAGGACGCTTCGACCGCCAGCGCGCTCGACAAGTCCGTCGCAAATACAGGCGAGTATGTCCGCAGCTTTTCGATGGGCCATTCCGAAAAGGGTTGTCCCTGCTGCTCACCCTCATAGACAAGCTTTCCGACAATCTCGTGCGCCTCACGAAAGGGGACGCCCCTGGCTACGAGATAGTCAGCCGCCTCGGTTGCAAGCAGGCCTCTTTCCTCGGCAGCGCGGCGCAATCTGTCCCCATTCCATTTCGTCCCAGCCAGCGCGCCCGCCGCAATTCTCGTCATTCCGAGCGTTTGATCGTGTGCGTCGAAAAGCGGCTCCTTGTCCTCTTGCAGATCCCGCTGATAGCTGGTGGGCAAGCCTTTCATCGTTACGAAGAGTGCCACCAGCGCTCCAGTCACGCGTCCGCATTTTCCTCGGATCAGTTCCCACGCGTCGGGATTTTTCTTTTGTGGCATCAAACTGCTGCCCGTCGAGTATTCGTCCGGCAGAATCACGAACCCGAAGGCAGGTGAAGCAAAGAGAATCATGTCCTCCGCCAAGCGGGAGAGGTGGCTCGCCACCACGGTGAGCGCGAAAAGATAATCCAGGGCAAAATCACGGCGGCTTACCGAGTCGATGCTGTTGCGCGTCACTCGTGCGAATCCCAACTCCTTCGCGAGCATTTCCCGGTCAACGGGAAAGGCGCACCCGGCGAGCGCTCCCGCGCCGAGCGGGCACGCATCGGCCGTGTTTCTGGCGAAATCAAGACGATCCAGGTCGTGAAAGAACGCCTCCGCATGCGCCAGAAGAAAATGTGAAAGCAAAATGGGTTGTGCCGGCTGCATGTGCGTCATGCCGGGCATCGGGCAGCCAAAATATTGGCCGGCCTGTTCGAGGAATGCTGCAATGAGTTCGCAAACCGCGCCGCGAACTCCCGTAGCGGCCTGGCTAATGAACATCCGAAATTCCGTGACGATCATTTCGTTCCGGCTTCGGCCAGTGTGCAGTTTCTGGCCGAGCGGGCCGAGCATTTCGGTCAGCGCGGATTCAACAAAGTGATGCACGTCCTCGGCCGAAGATCCCTCCAGCCCCTCCGGTTCAGCCGCGCGTTTTTCGATGCGTTCGAGTGCCGATCGAATTTGTTCGCCCTCGACAGCGGTGAGAATGCCGTTACGTTCGAGTGCCCGCGACCATGCCGCGTCGAGCTTCAATTCGAATGCAAGCAATCGCCGATCGAACTTGAACGATTGCTCGAACTCGTAGAACTCCTTGTTCGGCGCGCGCTCGAAGCGCCCGCCCCACATCTTCTTTTGTGCAGCTTCCGTCAACGCGCCTCGCTTTTGGCCGCGGGAATGGTTATAGGCAGCGCGAACAAATTGATGAAGCCTTCGGCGTCCTTGGGGTTGTAACCGGTCATCGTGAAGCTCGCCAGATTGGTTCGATACAGCGAATAGGCCGATTCACGCGAGCTGACGTTCACGTTACCCTTGAAAAGATTCAGCCCCACTGTGCCGGTGACGCGCCGTTGCGAGGACTCGAAGAAAGCGTCGAGGGCTTCGCGCAGAGGAGTAAACCACATTCCGTAATAAACCATCTCGGCGTAGCGCAGCGACAAATGCTGTTGGAAGTGCAGCGTTTCCCTGTCGAGGCACAACGCCTCCAATTCGCGGTGCGCGGCGATGAGCAGAGTCCCGCCGGGCGTTTCATACGCGCCGCGCGATTTGATGCCCACCAGACGGTTCTCGACCATGTCCATCCGGCCAACCGCATTTTTCGCCGCGATTTCGTTTAGCGTCTCAAGGAGCGCCACAGGGTTCAGATTCTTGCCGTTGACGGAAACCGGTATCCCCGCCTCAAACCCAATTCTCACGTCGGCCGGCCGATCCGGTGCCGCTGCCGGAGAAACCACCCACTGCCACATCGCTTCTTCGGGTCGATTGGCCGGATCTTCCAGGCATCCGCCTTCGTGACTCAAGTGCCAGATGTTGCGGTCGCGGCTGTAAATATTCTTGGTTGTCTGCTCGATCGGAACGTTGTGCGCTTCGGCATAAGCAATCGCCTCTTCACGTGAACGGATGCTCCACTCGCGCCACGGAGCGATGATCTTCAGTTCCGGTGCAATTGCTTTGACCGCGAGTTCGAACCGGACTTGGTCATTTCCTTTTCCTGTGCAGCCATGGGCTACGGCGTCGGCGCCCAGTTTGCGCGCAAGCTCCGCCTGTCTGCGGCCCAAAATCGGCCTCGCGAAAGACGTTCCGAGCAAGTACTTGTGCTCATAAACCGCGCCGGCGCGCAGCGTCGGCCAGATGTAATGCTGAATGAATTCTTCTCTGAGGTCCTCGACATACGCTGTGCTCGCGCCCGTCGCAAGCGCTTTGCGGCGCGCCGCTTCCAGATCTTCTTTCTGTCCCAAGTCGCCAATCATGGCGATGACTTCGCAATGATAATTTTCCTTGAGCCACGGAATGATGATCGAGGTATCGAGTCCTCCGGAATATGCCAGTACCACTTTCTTAGCCAACGTTTTCTCCTTAACTGAGCAGCGTCAGTAAAATTGCTTTTTGAACATGCAAGCGGTTTTCTGATTGATCGAAGACGATTGATCGCGGCGAATCGATGACTTGAGCGGTGACTTCTGAGCCTCGATGGGCCGGCAGGCAGTGCATGAAAACGGCATTTGCATCCGCTCGCTCTAGCAACGCTTGATTGACTTGATAAGGCGCGAAAATCGTTTCGCGCTCGGACGCTTCATCCTCTTGCCCCATGCTCGCCCAAACGTCGGTATAAACCGCCTGCGCACCGCTTGTTGCTTCCTCGGGTGAACGCAGAATCTCAATCTTGCTCCGGTTTTCTCGCGCCGTGCGCCGAGCCTCAGAGACGACCGCAGCGTCCGGTTCGTAACCTTCCGGCGTCGCAACCCGGACATGTACGCCGAGCTTCGCGCCGACCGTCAGAAGCGAATGGCAAACGTTGTTGCCGTCTCCGATGTAGGCGACTTTCAGTCCACGCAAGCTGCCGAAACGCTCCTCCAGCGTGAAAAAATCCGTAAGAGCCTGGCACGGATGGGAGCGGTCCGAGAGCGCATTGATTACGGGAATCGAGGCATTCTCCGCCAATTCCTCAAGCAATTGATGCTCGAACACACGCGCGACGATGCCGTGAACCCAGCGCTCCAGATTCCTGGCAACGTCGCGTACCGACTCGCGTTCACCCAGCCGCGATTGCGTGTGATCGAGAAAGGCCGCTCCGCCTCCCATGCTGGAGATACCGACTTCAAACGTGACCCTCGTTCGGAGTGATGGTTTTTCGAAAATCAATGCCAGGAATCGCCCCGCGAGCGCGCTGCGATAACGCTCGGGCCGCGCCTTGATGTCGGCGGCCAGATGGTAGAGCTCGCGTATTTGTTCTGCTCCCCATTCACTCCCCGACAGAAGATCATTCGTCAGAGCAGGAATGGTCGCTGCGACTGCGTTCATGTTTACCTCGCTACCGCTTGAGCGGTATCGCGTTTCTGCCCGGCCTCAACTCCCGCCCATTCTTTGCGCGACGCTTTGGCCAGTGCTTTACCGATCGTTTTCAGAAACTCCCGCACTTGCTGCGCTCCGATTATGAAAGGCGGAAGCAAACGCAGGATATGTTCGTGCGTGCAATTGATGATCAGACCCTCGCGCATCGCTTCTTCGACGACGGCCGCGCCTTCGATGGAAAGATCGAGCCCGAGGATCAGTCCCTCGCCGCGGACCTCGCGAATAAAATCGAAGCGGGCTTGCAGGCTCTCCAATCCTTCTTTTATCTCAGCCCCGCGCTCGCGCACGTTTTCGAACAACCCTTCCTTTTCGACGGTGTTTAGGAATTCCAGTGCCACCGCGCACACGAGCGGGCCGCCTCCAAAAGTGGTTCCATGAATTCCCGGTGTAAACGCCTCGGCGAATTTTTCGTTGGAGATTACCGCTCCGAGTGGCAGGCCGCCCGCGAGCGGTTTGGCGACCGTCACAATGTCCGGCGCACCCTCAAATTTCTGGTATGCAAATTTCCGGCCAGTTCGCCCCAGGCCGCATTGAATTTCGTCCGCGATCAACGCGGCATTGTTCGCGGTTGCCAGCGCCCGAGCCTCTTTCCAGAAATCCTCGCTCACCGCTGTAACGCCACCTTCGCCTTGAACCGTCTCCATGACAATCGCGCAAATATCTGAGCTAAATTTGCGACGGAGATCGGCAACATCGTTGAAGCACACGAATTCCGCTCCCGGCACGAGTGGCTCGAACGGCTCGCGATACTTCGCTGGGTAGGTGATGGAAACTGCGCCGAAGGTTCGGCCATGGAACGAGTTCTCGAGAGCCAGAATTCGCGTTTTTGGCCGCGAGCCCGGGACAGGGTTTTTCTTCGCGTATGCTCGCGCGAGTTTCAGCGCGCCCTCGATCGCTTCTGTCCCGCTGTTGGTGAAGAAAACCCGGTCCAATCCCGACCACTCGGCAAGCTTCTTTGCGAGGGGCCCTTGAAAAGGATTGTGAAACAAATTGGAGAGGTGAACGGCACGCTTGGCTTCCCGCTCGACAACTTGCACCAGCTTTGGGTGCGAGTACCCCAATGCGTTCACCGCAATGCCGCCGAGAAAATCCAGGTACGCCTTGCCTCTCGAGTCGTACAGATAGCAACCTTTGCCATGCGAAAACACGAGGGGCGGCCGCCGGTAGGTGCGCATCAGGTATTTGTCGGCTTGACGTAGCGCTTCCGCAGCACTGACTCGCCCTTTGGAGTGGCGCTTCGGGTAAGCTCTCCGGGTTTTTCGCATTTTGTATGTCATCGGGAAGCGGCAGCACTCAGTTTGGATTTTGAAGCCGGCACAACCGGCATAACTCGTGTCCCCGAACCTCTTGCGCGGTTGCCGACGGAGCGAAGCACGCGGCGGCCGGTTCCTCCGACGATTCGGACTTGCTTGACGCCCCCCGCGAGGGCACGTTTTGCGGCCTCCAGCTTCAGGATCATTCCGCCAGAAACCTTTTGCTGGCGAATCAATTCCTCGATATCCGCGCTGTCCACTTTGTCCAGCACTTTTTCGCCATCCAGCACGCCGGCCACGTCGGTCAGGTAAATCAGGCGGTCGGCGTGGCAATACTCGGCGGCCGCCGCAGCCATGTGGTCTGCATTGATGTTGTACAGTTCTCCGTCAGGCCCCAAGCCGAGGCAGCAGGCAACCGGAACGATGCCGGCCCGCCACAAGGACGCCAGAAACTCGAGATTCACGCCAGTTAGATAACCGACGTATCCGAGTCCTCCAGCATCTCCTTCATGGATCATCGGTTCAGCCAGGAAGCACCCTGAATCAGCCGCCGAAATTCCTACCGAGCTTTGCCCGGCGAGCGAGATCGCGCCCGCGAGGCGTTTGTTCAACAACCCGGCGAAGACCATCACGGCAGCGTCTCGCGTCTCGCGATCCGTAACGCGCAGACCGCCGATGAATCGCGACGCGATTCCCATGCGCGCGAGCGTACCGGTGAAGATTTTTCCTCCGCCGTGAATGACCAGCAGTTCGTGCCCCGCTTGGCCTGCCTCGGCAATCTGTCGTGCAATCTGCCGAACCACGGCCGCGTCGTCCAGCAAGGCTCCAGCGATTTTTATAACCAGCCTCATACCAGTCCCGTCGACTCGGAGTGTCCATCCATCCAATTGAAATTTTGCACCGCCTGGCCTGCGGCACCTTTTCCCAGATTGTCGAGGCACGAGACGACGACAACTCGCCTGCCGGACTCGTCGAGAACAAATCCCAAATCGCAGAAGTTTGTATGCGCGACGTGCTGCAACTCCGGAAGCTTCCCGGCTGGCCAGATGCGGACCATGGGCCGATTGGCGTAGACTTTGCGATATGCTGCTTCAATCTCTTCTCCGCAGCGTGGCTCGTTGAGCCAAACGGAAAGCGTCGATAAAATGCCGCGCTCGAGGGGCAGCAGGTGAGTTGTGAAAATCAGATGATTCTCGTCGATGCCGGCATGTTCTGTAACCTCTGGCGTGTGCCGATGCGTGAAAACGCCATAGGCGCGAAAGTTCTCATTCACCTCGACAAAACTCGTTTCGCGCTTTGGTTCTTTCCCTGCGCCGCTTGCCCCTGACTTGCAATCGCAAACAACGCCTCGCGCCGCGTCAATCCAGCCGGCTTCGATTAAAGGTCGCAAGCCCAAGATGACCGAAGTCGCGTAACAGCCGGGATTGGCCACCAACTCGGCACCGGCGAGCTGCCCTGAATACAGCTCAGGCAGGCCGTAGACGGCACGTTTCGTGAACGACCCGTCCGGCGCTTGTAACCGGTACCAGTGCGCGAAAACGCCGGGGTCCCGGAAGCGGAAAGCTCCACTGAGGTCAACCACTCGCACTCCAGCTCTCACCAGTTCGGGGACCAATTCGAGCGAAACCTCAGGGGGCGTCGCCAGAAACGCTGTGCCCGCACCAGATGCAGCGATCGCATCCACGGACAACGAGCGGCAGGGCGCTTCTCCCGAGCCCCGCAATTGCGGGAATACCTCGGTTAAGCAACGTGCGCCTAGGTGCTCCCCGCGGAGATAGAAGGTCGGCCGCTCGATTTCCGGATGTCGCAGCAGGAGTTTGGCCAGCTCGAATCCCGCGTAGCCCGTGGCTCCGACGACTGCGACCCGTCTTCGGTCCTTCATCGCAGCAAATCCTCCATGCGCTTCTCGATCGCGGCGCGAGCGGCCCGCGTCGGCGTGATAATCAAAACCGTGTCGTCGCCAGCAAGGGTCCCGGCCACTTCTTTCCAATGTTCACCGTCAACCGCAGCAGCAAGCGGCTGCGCGCCTCCGGGCGGGGTCTTAAGGACCAGCATGTTCTGCGCGGGCCGCATTTCGACGAGGAATTCGCGCAGCGCCCTGCTCAATTGGCGAACCGGCGCAGGCTCGTCAGTTGCCACGCCGAGCGGCCGGTAGCCTTCCGCCGTCTTCACGAGTTTCAATTCGCGCAGGTCGCGCGAAAGGGTCGCCTGCGTGACTCTCACGCCCATCTGAACCAGCCGCCGCCGCAAGTCGTCCTGATTGGCCACTGGCTCGCCCTCAACGAGCTTCAGGATTTGGCCTTGCCGCATGCGCTTGTGAGATCCCATCCAAGTTCCCGCTGTTTGAATATTCATCTCTCTGTATATTTATACGTATGCCGCAGTCCGACTGTCAAGAGGAAACGCAATTGAATTCGAAAAGTTTCCAGGCTCCAAAGCGAAGATGCGCAAGCGCTTTTGTGCGGCTCGCGCTGCTTGACACAGCACGTCCAAGTAGGCTTTCTTGGAACCGACCGTTTCTTGGGAAAGGAAAAGCAGTATGGCTTTGCAAGTAGTGCAGCGCCGCTCGCGCGGCTTCATTTGCCTGAACGCCCATCCAGAGGGTTGCCGGCGAAACGTGGAGCGGCAGATCGAGGCAATCGTCGGTGGGGATTCTTCTCGACAGAGCGGCCCTGCCAACGTTCTCGTGGTGGGGGCATCAACGGGTTACGGTTTGGCTTCGCGAATCGCGGCAGCTTGGGGCTTTGGTGCGAAAACCGTAGGCGTTTTTTTGGAACGGTCTCCGGACGGGAGCAAAACGGCAAGCGCCGGATTTTACAATACAGCGGCTTTCCATGATTTCGCCCGCCAAGAGCGGTTGTTTGCGGCGAGCATTAACGGCGATGCGTTCGCCGATGAAACCAAACGCGCAACGGCGGAGTTGCTTCGGAGGGAACTTAGCAAAGTGGATTTGATTATTTATAGCCTGGCAGCGCCGAAACGCACAGATCCCGGTTCCGGCGCCGTCCATCACTCCGTTCTTAAGCCCATCGGTGACTCCTACACGAACAAGACCGTCGACCTCGATTCCGAAAAAGTGACCGAGGTGACCATCGCTCCGGCCAACGACCAGCAAATTGCGGATACCGTCGCGGTCATGGGTGGAGCTGACTGGAAACTCTGGATCGATCTGCTGGAAGAATACGGGCTTCTTGCCGAGAACGTCCGGACCGTTGCGTATTCGTACATCGGGCCGGAGATGACATGGCCCATTTACCGGGACGGCACGATCGGTCGCGCCAAGCGGCATCTTGAAGAAACCTCGCGCGCCTTAGACTCGCGTCTCCGCGCGAAGTTTGGCGGCGAAGCGCGCATCGCGGTCAACAAGGCCATTGTCACCCAAGCTTCTGCGGCCATTCCTGTTGTGCCCCTGTACATGAGTTCTCTTTTTCGCGTGATGAAACAGAAGAATCTGGCTGAGGGCGCGATCGAACAGATGCGACGGCTATTTTTCGATTTCCTCGCCGATGATGCCGTCCCGACACTCGACGACCAGGGGCGCATCCGCCTCGACGACCGGGAAATGCTTCCGGATGTTCAAGCGAGTGTCGCTTCGATCTGGTCACAGGTCAGCAGTGAGAATCTTCGTGGACTCACGGATTTCGCCGGTTTCCAGCGCGACTTCCGTTCTCTGTTTGGCTTTGAAGTCGAAGGCGTGAATTACTCTGAATCCGTCGAGACGCAGTTGTCCTGGTAAGCAGGTCTCGACGCTAGAAGGGATAACCGTCTCCCAGACAAACCTGTTCAGAATGGATTAGAGCAGAGACTCACCGGCGCCAGACGCAATCACCTCGCGAGTCTCATCGCGCAGACGTACGATCTCGCGCCAGTCCTCCGCTCCAGCCCTCGGTTCGATCAGCGGCCCAACCGTCAAGGTTACTCTTCCCGGTTTCGGTAAGTATGTTTCGTCGCGCAACAATTCCCTCGCGCCGCGTACGGCAATGGGGCAAATCACGCGCCGCGTGTCGACAGCGGCTTTGAACGCGCCAAGCTGGAACGGCCTGATGCCGGGCTGTGCTGTGAATGTCCCTTCGGGATAAATCACCACGGATTGTCCCTGGCGCAGTGCCTGTTCGATTTCCGTCGATTGACCCACCCGCGCGTTCCGATCTCTTCTGTCAAACGCGAAATGGCCGGAGCGGCTGGCAAGTGTTCCCACGAAAGGCATCGAATGAATTTCTCCCTTGGCGACATAGCGGGTTTCGGCAGGCAGGCACGCCAACAGAACAAGAATGTCCAAGTAACTCGAGTGGTTCGGCGCAAAGATCCACGGACCGTCGTGCTTCCACCGCGCAAGCAACTCGCGTCCCTGAATCTCGACGCGAATCGCCGCCAGGAAAAGAAGGAGTCTGGATGCTCTGTGAATCAGTTCCGCCGAGAAGTTTCGATTCTTTGCCGGGTACACGATCAGCCAAACGACCGCAGTCACTGTGCCAAACAGCGACAGCGCGTAGATTCCATAAAGAATCTCAGCGCCGCGCAAGGCAGCTGTCTTCGTTATTGACATCAGGCGCGGCAATGCTCCCCGGGCGGCGAGCTTCCCAGCCTGCACCCACATTGGCGCTTGGCGTTTTCCGAGGTTCGACTCAAGGTAGAGTTTGCGCGTCTCGCTGCGTCGCAACTTCCCGCTCGATGTTTTAGGGATCGAATGTATCGGCAGAATCTCGACCGCATCGGGAGGCAGGCCCATCACCTTGCTGACTTGCTCGATAATTTCGTGCGCGATTCGGCCGCGCTGCCTTGCGTCGCGCGCTTCTGCCACCACAACCAGCCGTTCCGTACCGCCCGCCTCGTCAGGGACGCCGAAAGCGACGACGCAGCCTGGCCGCACGCCACCCACCTGCCCGGCAATCTCTTCAATCTCGTGCGGATACAAATTCCGTCCGCCTTTGATGATCAGATCCTTGGCTCGTCCCGTGATGTACAGTTCGCCGCCGGCGATGTATCCGAGGTCGCCAGAATCCAGCCAACCGTCTTCCCGCTTGAGCTCCCTCGTCGCCTCGGGATTCTTATAATAGCCGCCGGTTGCCGACGGCCCGCGGAAGTGGATCCTCCCTTCTCTCCGTTCCGGCACTCGGTCGGCATTCTCGTTGACCACGCGAACCTCCATATCAGGCAGGGTGTGGCCAACCGAGACAAATTGCAGCGCCGATTCGGTCTCGTCAGTTGCTGGGACGGCTTTTCCTTCGTTTTGAAAGGTCGCGCGTTGGATTCGATCTACTCGTGCGCCAGTGCCCATCGCGGGAGCCGCCAGGCCGAGGCTGGCTTCCGCGAGACCATACACTGGTAACAGCGCCTCGCGACGGAAACCGCAACGCGCGAACTTCTCCGTGAATCTTTCAATCGTCTCTGGCCGTACTGGCTCGGCACCGTTGAGGGCCGCGCGCCAGCAGCTCAAATCGAGATCGTGCACCTCTTCGCTGGCAATCTTTCGGACGCACAGCTCATAGGCAAAATTCGGCGCAGGACTGAGCGTCCCTCGGTGGCGGCTGATGGCTTGCAGCCAGCGCACCGGGTTGCTCAGGAACGACAGCGGAGAAAGCGACACAAGCGGAATTCGCGTCGCCAGCGGTACGAACCACGCCCCAATGAGGCCCATATCGTGATAGAGCGGCAGCCAGCTAACTGCGACATCATCTCTCGTTAGTTTCAACGCGCGGGTGATCGAGTGAATGTTCGCCAGCAGGTTGGCGTGTGTCAGCACGACGCCTTTGGGGCTCCCTGTCGAGCCGGAGGTATACTGCACGAACGCAATATCGTCGGCGCGAGCAGGGTGCCGAATACCGTCGGTCGGCCGGACTTCGGTCTCTGGCGGGAGTGCACTGCCATTCGCGGCGAGCTCCGGGGCCGTGACAACGCTTCGCAACGTCTTGACCAGTGGCCGAAGGAGTTTCGCAACGCCCTCCGCGCGCCGGAATGTAACCAGCATCCGCGCCTCGGCATTTGCCAAAATCGCGGCTTGCCGTTCTGCGTATTCCTCGATTCGATCTGCGCGAAACGGCGGATAGACGGGTACGGGGATTGCCCCCGCAAGCATCGTCCCCGCAAAAATCCAGAAAAACTCGACGCCAGTCGGAAGCATGATTCCAACAGTGTGGCCTGGTAGAACGCCGCGCCGTGCAAGCTCCATAGCAACGGCCGAGGCTCGCGCATAGAGCTCGCCGCACCGAATCGTGCGAATGTCCCCGCTTTCTTCATACAGATAGATGTGCTTTGTTTCCGAGTCGTGTCTTCCTCGAATGGCGATGATTTCGCCCAGCGTCTCCGCGTACGAGAGTCTTTCGTGCAAATCTTCCTGGGGTTTTTCATCCGTGGCAGGGCGCAGGGTTTCAGATGTTGCGCGTTCTCGACGGCCGTCGGTCGCGGAGCCGTCAAGATGCTGCAGAATGGAGTTGAGCAAATCGCTGACCGTGTTGGCTTCGGCAAGCACGCTCTCGGGCAATTGGATTGAGAATGCCTTGTCCAGCCGCAGCATCAGCTCAACGCGCTCAAGGCTTCCAAGACCTAAGTCGCGTTCCAGATGCGCGGCGGTTCCTTTGCTGGCAAATTCTTCGAGCGCCCGTGAGTTTCCCAACTCGCGCAAAAGTTGGGCGACGATCCCCCGCACGGTTTGTTCCGAATTGGATCGTTCGAGTTTGGTGCTGGCGCTTCCCACTGTGCGGCCCGCTTTTGGCGGCTGTTGATAGAGACCCAGCCAAACCTACCACGCCCGCACGGGTGTGTCCAACTTCGGCTCTGAAACCGGACAGTGCGAAATGACGTCTGTAAACTGCGCGGCATAAGGGTTCTGCCCATTGCAATTTGGCTCTTAGGGCGTTACTGTGCGCCCGATATTTCGTCTTAATCGAAGATTCTGGGAGGTTCGTTTAATGATGCGACTCCGCATTTCTTCCACATGCTTGTTGTCGTCTGCGCTACTGGCGTTCTCTTGCGGCATTTTGGGGATCGGGACGGCTATGGCTCAGAGTTCGTCCTCTGCACCCAGCATCGAGTCCGCGACCGCGAATCTGAAGATGCGCGCGATTGGTCCGGCGATCATGGGCGGTCGCATCGACGACATAGCTGTCGCTGAAACAGACCCGAAGACAATTTACATTGGCGCGGCTGCTGGGGGTTTGTGGAAGAGTACCGATGGCGGAATGACTTGGACCTCGATTTTCGACAGTGAGCCGAATCCTTCGGTCGGCGCTGTTGCTGTTGCGCCGTCCAATCCCTCAATCGTTTGGGTCGGAACTGGCGAAGCGAATAATCGGCAAAGCGCATCCTGGGGCGACGGCGTCTACAAGTCTTCCGATGGTGGCAAGACCTGGTCGCACATGGGTCTTGACGACACGCAGGCGATCGGCAGAGTTGTAATCGATCCCACGAATCCTGAAGTTGTGTACATCGCGGCGGTTGGCCATCTATGGGGACCAAATCCCGAGCGGGGCCTTTTCAAAACAGCCGACGGTGGAAAAACCTGGAACAAAGTTCTGTTCATAAACAACGATACCGGCGTGACAGACGTCGCGGTTGACCCGCAGAGTCCAACGACGCTTTATGCCGCAGCCTATGAGCGTCGCCGGACGGTTTGGGGCTTCAATGGAGGCGGCCCGGACGGCGGAGTTTACAAATCGACCGATGGCGGCGCGAATTGGACGAAATTGACGACCGACCTGCCAAGCACGGGTGATGTCGGAAGAATTGCTGTCGCCGTTTACCGCCGGAACCCCAACATCGTTTACGCGCTGATTCAGAACGGCAAGGACGGTGGCGTTTTCCGTAGCGAGGACAAAGGAGCCACGTGGAAGAAAATGAGCTCCGAAGACCCCCGGCCGTCTTATTTCAGCCAGATTCGCATTGATCCGAATAACGACCTCCGCATCTGGATGGGAGGTGTGAATCTTTATTACTCGGAGGATGGCGGCAAGACCTTTAACCAGGAGCGCGTCCGCGACGTTCACAGCGATTTCCACGGTATTTGGATTGATCCGGGAAACTCCAATTTCATGCTGGTCGGTTGCGACGGTGGCGTCTATGCAAGCCGCGATGCTGGCCGTGACTGGGATCATCTGAACGTGATGACCCTGGGCCAGGCTTATGAAGTTGGCTATGACAACCAGCAGCCTTATCACCTTTGCGCGGGCTATCAGGACAACGCCGAGTGGTGCGGCCCCAGCCGCACGTGGTTCGCCGGAGGCATTCCCAACAGCGCGTGGTTCATGGTGGGAGGCGGAGACGGGTTCTATGTGAAGCCGGATCCAGCCGACCCGGACACGATTTACACGGAATCCCAGGATGGGAACATCCAGCGCCGCGATTTGCGCACAAACGAGGCTTTGAACATTCGGCCAGTCCCTCCAAATGATAGTGACCCGCCCTTTCGCTTCAACTGGAATTCCCCGCTGCTCATCTCGACTCGGGATCACAACACGATTTACTACGGCGGGAATTTCCTCTTCAAGTCTGCCGACCGCGGTAACTCATGGACGAAGCTCGGAAGCGACCTTACAACCGGGGTCGACCGCAACAAGCTGCCGATTCTCGGTGCCCTACCGACAAAAGATACCCTTTCCCTTTATGATGGCGTCGAATGGTATCCCACGATCACGACGGTCGACGAATCGCCGTTGAACAGCGCCGTGTTGTGGGTCGGAACCGACGACGGAAACTTGCAGGTTTCTCGCGACGGCGGTCAGAACTGGGAGAATGTTGCAAGCCGCGTCCCCGGCGTTCCAAAGGGCACCTATGTGACGCGAGTCGTGGCGTCGAAGTACGACGAAGGTACGGCGTACGTCACGTTTGATGGCCATCGTTCCAATGACTTCCACGTTTATCTCTTCAAAACGATCAACTATGGTCGAACCTGGAAAAACCTGGGATCAGGCATTCCGCAAAATACCGGCACGCTCCACGTAATTCGTGAACATCCCTCCGATAAGGATATGCTTTTTGTCGGCGCCGAGTTCGGAGCGTATTTTTCCCTGGACGGAGGCGAAGCCTGGAACAAACTGAAGATGGGATTGCCAACCGTTCCTGTGGACGATATTCAAATTCAGCCGCGCGAAAACGATCTTATTCTCGCGACGCATGGCCGCTCCATCTACATCCTCGACGACATTACGCCGCTCCAACAGTTGAACTCACAAGTCCTTGGCGAAAGCCTCCACCTCTTCCCGGTTCGCAACACGATTGCTTGGCGAATTTACAACAATCGTTGGTTCGACGCTCAACAGGTGTTTCTCGGCCCTAACCCGCCCGACGGAGTCCTGATCGATTTTTATCTGAAAGAGAAGCCGGCAAAAGGACAAACCGTAAAGATCACGATTCTCGACTCTTCCGGCAAAGCCATTCGCCAGATGGACGACCGCGCCCCTGAAGCCGGGATCAACCGCGTCAACTGGGATTTGCGCTACGACCCCCCTGTAAAGCTCACCCCCGAACAAGAGGAGGCGCTCGCGCAAGGCATCTTCGGTGGAGGCGCACGAGGCCCCGCCGCCGACCCCGGAACATACACAGTG
Source organism: Candidatus Acidiferrales bacterium (assembly GCA_035945715.1). Classification (GTDB taxonomy): domain Bacteria; phylum Acidobacteriota; class Terriglobia; order Acidiferrales; family UBA7541; genus DAHUXN01. The sequence continues at coordinate 183,080 of DASYZX010000003.1, read as the reverse complement.
AAAGTGGCGCTCGGCGATGATTCCCAGACTCAGACGGTTCAATTACAGGAGGATCCACGAATCCAAATCAGCAGCGCCGACGCAGCTGCCCGTCACGACGCCATCATGCAAATGTACGCGCTCTACAAGAGCGGTAGCGAGAGCCAGCGCTTTATGGCCGGCCTCAAAAAATCACTCGACGATGCCATCACCTCTTGGAAGAAGCCCGAGGCACCTAAAATCCCGGCCGAGATCATGAAACAGGCGGAAGCTCTGCAAAAGAAGGTGAACGACCTAAGTGGCAAGTTCGTTTCTGAAGGCGGTTTTGGCGCCGGCGGGCCGCTTCACTACACCCCTCCTCCGCTCCCTCAGCGTGTCGGCCGCTTGATGAATCAGCTGGACGGTTACTCCGCGGCTCCCACGCAGCCAGAGAAGGACGAAATGGCTGCCGTCTCACAAGAGCTTAACCAGGCGGTAGAGGCTTTACATGGCTTGATCAATACCGATCTAGCCAGCCTAAACAAAGCTCTCAACGACGCCGGCGTACCGCATATAACGGCCGAGCCGCTCGTGACGCCTCCGCGCCGCGGGGAGTAGGCCACAACGCTTGGCAGAACACCCGCCCGGCGCGCGGTACCCGCCGACAGGTTAGCACCTGGGAGCGACCCACGGTACTTTCGTACCAGAACGAATTGAATCGTTTGGCCTATCGACCGTTTCAGGACGAAACGGCAGAATGGGCGTGCGTTCGGGACCTGCGGTTGCGCCCCCCGCGCAAATCGGGTCTCGAAAGCGTTCGCACCTCCATCACCCCATGCCCACGGCGGCCGGCACCCCCACCGGCCGCCTCTTTTTTGGAATTCCTTCGGAGCTTTGCCGCTCGCTCAGCCAATGTTTGATGGAAGACACAGTCCTTGCACTGAAACGGCCCTAGCCGATTACCTCAAGGCTCTAGAGAGCGCTTAATCCGAACTTCCATATAGAAATACGGTTTACAGTAGTTTCGGCGCGTCGATGCCTGGTGGTGTGCCAGTTCTATAACTTCGCCTAACTCCCTGCAATTAGGGGTGCTTAACTTTTTATTGACCGCTTCCGCGAATTATGGTACAGGGCTTGCACAAATACGCACAGTAGTCGGGCGTGTTTGAGTGGGCTTGGGTATGTCCTGATCTCGTTTTGTGATTTTCGGTGGATACGTTGACGGGCGGAACGCTCGGGGCGTGTCTGTTTTCTCTGTTGGATTCACGTTGACCAATCTGAGCGGAGGTGGACCGTGAGGAGATTTGGGCAGGCGTTGCTTTTGTCGGTGTTGACTGCGGCCTTCTTTTGTTTGAGTGGTTCTGCTTGGGGGCAGGCGACAACCTCCCTGCGCGGCGTGGTGACCGATCCCAGCGGCGCGGCCATCCCCAATGCGACTGTGCATCTGGTCAATTCTGACACCAGCACGGAACGAACCGCCACAACCGACCAGCAGGGAAGCTATGTCTTTGCGGAAGTGGTGCCCGGTAACTACGTGCTTCGCGTCGAAGCCACCGGCTTCTCCAATTTCGAGCAAAAAGGTTTTCAGTTGCTCGTCAACTTGCCCGCCACCATCAACGTCAAGATGAAGGTCGGCGCCGCCACCACCACCGTTGAGGTGACAGCGCAGGCGCCCCTTCTGAACACCACCGACGCCAGCCAGGGCAACACGATGGCAGGCAGCCAGATTAGCGAGATGCCTCTCTACGGTCGTAACGTCGCGCAACTCCTCTCGGTTCAGCCGGGCGTTGTGTTCACCTCAAACCGAAGCGATATGGCTGGCAACGACACGCGCAGCGGCTCGGTCAATGGCGCGCACAGCGACCAGAACAACATCACGCTCGATGGCGTAGACGTGAATGATCAGGGTAACGGCGGTGCTTTCAGCACAGTTATACCGGTTACAGTGGCCTCGGTCGAAGAGTTCCGCGTCAGCACCTCAAACTACGGCGCAGATCAAGGTCGTTCAGAGGGCGCCCAGGAATCCCTGGTGACCAAGAGCGGAACGAACACCTTCCACGGGTCGGCTTACGAGTTCAATCGCACCCAGCTCGGCGAAGCCAATGATTTTTTCAACAAGGTGTCTGAAGGAAACTCAGGCCTGCCCAACAAGCCGCTCCACCTCGTCTATAACATTTTCGGCGGCACGATTGGCGGGCCCATCCAGCATAACCGCCTGTTTTTCTTTTTGAACTATGAAGGCCATCGCCAGCGTCAAGCTGCCAGCGTTGAAGACTCAATTCCGTCGCCAACGCTTGCCGATGGAATTATCGAATATCAGTGCAAAGTTGCAGCGCAGTGTCCTGCAGGTAACGTAACGGGAGCGAGCGGCACGGTTTATCCGGTGGTGGAAGGGAATTTCGCGATCGGCCCCTGCTTCACGGCCGGACCTGGGTGTAATTCATCCGGAACAAGCGTCGGACTAGCTCAAATGGACCCGCTCGGCATTGGACCCAGTCAATCGTCTTTGGCTTATTTCCAGTCGTATTACAAAAGCCCAGGCGTAATCCCCAACGACCCGCAGGGTGGCGACGGGCTGCAACTGAACTTCGACGGCTTCCGCTTCCCCGCCTCGCAGGACTTTAAGGATGACATCGGCATCGGCCGAGTCGACTATAAAATCACTGCCAATGGCAACCAAACGCTCTTCTGGCGCGGGAGTGGCAACGATAATTATCAGCCGGGCACGCCAGTCCTTCCGGGTGGTCCGCCAACAACGACGAGCACAGACTTCAGCAAAGGTATGGTGATTGGTTATACCGCGGTGCTCTCGGCCAGCCTGACTAACAATTTCCGCTGGGGTCTCACGAAACAGAGCATCGTGTCGGCCGGCGACTCGAACTTGCCCTTCAACGGTGTTCGTAATCTGACCCAGGACGAAGGGAACTACGGTATAGGATTTAACTTCCCTGTCAACAACTTCGCCGATGACCTCTCTTGGGTCAAAGGCCAGCACACGTTCACGTTCGGAACCAACGTTTCGATCGTCCATAACAGCTCGGTCAGCACCGAGAGCTCTTTCAGCAGCGGGTCGGCAAATGCGGCGTGGCTGACCACGGGTGGCTTTTCTGGTAATCGGGCTGACCAGTTGAATCCGGCCTGCAACACCCTTTTCCCCGGCAACGGGAATTGCAGCCCAGCCGATAACTTCCCAGCCGTCTCTGGCGGTTTCCAGAATGGCTATGACTTTCCCTTGATGGGCCTGATGGGCATGGTCTCCGAGGTGAATGCACAATACAACAACCAGGTGAACAACCAGGGCGTCGGAACCCCGCTGGCTCAAGGCGCGGGATTGCCACGGCATTTCTCTCTTTATGAGTCCGAGCTCTACGCTCAGGACTCCTTCAAGGTCAGGCCGAATTTGACCTTCAATTATGGCCTTCGTTACTTGCGGCTTACGGCTCCATGGGAAACCGACGGTCAGGAAGTAGCCCCCACGCAGGATCTTGGTGTTTGGTTTCAGGAGCGGGCTGCCGGAATGGCAAACGGTGTTCCTGCCAATGCATTCCCGGCCGTGACCTTTGATATTGCGGGAAGATCAAACGGTCGCCCCGACTGGTGGCCAACCAGCAACGATTTCGCCCCTCGCTTTTCTCTTGCTTGGTCGCCTGAGCCCAGCCAGGACTGGCTCAGGAAGTTCGTCGGGAGTGGCGATAAGACCGTGATTCGTGCCGGCTTCGGCAAGTATTACGATCACTACGGCCAGGCTATGATTACCACGTTCGATAGAAGCGGCGGCGAGTTCGGCCTTTCAACCACGCTCGTCAATCCTGCGCAGGTCGAAACTGTTGCGTCCACGCCTCGGTGGCAGCCAATCGCCGGGCAGGGCCTTGCGTCGGCTGTCAATAACATTCCAACTGTCGACAATAATGGCAATCAAATCTTTCTGCCTGCCCCATCAGCCAATTTCCCCGTAACTTTCCCGGCGGGCAATTTCTGTATCTGCTGGGGTATGGATAGTTCCATAAAGACTCCTTTTTCGTATCAGTTGGATTTTTCGATCTCGCGCGAGTTGCCCCATAACATGGCCATTGAGGTCGCCTATGTCGGCCGCTTGGGGCACAACCTACTTCTTCAGAGCGATCTGGCTCAGCCTCTTAACCTGAGAGATCCTGCATCGGGAATCACGTATTATCAAGCCGCCGCTGCCATGGCTACGGTTGCTAGGTCGGCAAGCGCTCCCGTGCCTCCAAACGGCACGAGCGGCGCAGTTTATGACTCGGCCTTGGCTACCGCGATAGGTCCGACGGTCGCTTACTGGCAGAATCTCTGGACACCTGCCGCTGCCGGCGATATGTACAATACGACGGCTTTCGGGTGCGGCGGCCCGACGGCGAGTGTTGTGAGTGCCATTTACGCATCCTACTTCTGCAACTCGGATAACGAGACCTCGGCATTGGACTTTATTGACCTTATTGGTTTGCCGAGCAACAACAATCCCAACAACAGTTATTTTGCCAAGACGGGGCCGTTTACTTGGTTCGATAGCCAGTACTCTTCGCTCTTTGCATGGCGCTCCCAGGGCTGGTCGCACTACAATTCTATGCAGGTGACCTTCAAGAAGCAGATGGCCCAGGGCCTGCAATTTAACCTGAACTACACCTACTCAACATCGTTCGACTTGGCCTCGGACGCTGAGAGCGTCGGCGAGTGGGGTGCATTGAGCGGCGATGTCGTCAATCCTTGGATGGGCAACCAGTTAAGCGGGCCATCTGACTTTGACCTACGTAACCAGATCAATGGTCAGTGGGTCTGGCAGCTTCCGTTTGGCAAGGGTCGGCCCTTGGCTAGTCACATAGGCCGTGGTCTTGACGCCGTTATCGGCGGCTGGCAGTTCTCCGGCCTTTCGCGCTGGTCCAGTGGATTCCCGGTGAGCGGAAGCACGTGCTTTTGCTTCCCCACGAATTGGCAGTTGACCGGAACGTCCATTGCGGCTTCGCGAATCAACAACGGCGGCCACTCCAACGTGGTCGACCCGAGTGGCCTCACGCTCACGCCCAACGTTTTCAGCGATCCGGCGACCGCGTATAACGACTTCAGTGTACCTCTCCCCGGTCAATCGGGTTCTCGTAACCCGATTCGCGGCGACGGCTATCTCGACACGGATGCGGAGCTTGCGAAATTCTGGTCCATGCCGTACAACGAAAACCACAAGCTGCGGCTCAGCGCCGATATGTTCAACTCTTTTAACATGAACCGCTACGATGTCCAGAGCCTGCAGTTAGGATTGGACCACCAAGGCTCGTTTGGAACCTACGGACGCCTACTGACACTGCCGCGCATCATGCAGTTCGGCTTGGAGTACACGTTCTAGGTATCCGAGGATGAGCTTACGGGAAAGGCCCCGACTAGTTCGGGGCCTTTTTTGCTGGCATAGCGAAATAAAAGCGACAGCAGGAGCCCGTTTCTGATCGCCAATGCCCGGAATTAGAAATCGTGCTAAGTTACTAAAAACAAATGGCCAAACGGATTCTAATCGACAATTTTGGCGCGTTGTTAGCGCTTGCTAAGAACGGACGCACTCTCTGGTACCATTCGCTTTGAGAAATTTGGCGGGTATTTCAGCCTTTTTGTTGGTTTGCGTTCGGCATGGCTTTCAGCTTTTCATTCAGGGTGTCCAGTTGCTTCTGTAGGTCGTCCACTTTTTTCTGGGCTGCATCCACAGCTTGCTGCTTTGCTGAGACTTGATCCTTGTCGCTGTTCAGCCCCGCCTTGCCCTGCTCGTTGTCAGCATAGTCTGGGGCACTGTAGTACTGGTCCGAATCGAGCTTATAGGTCCGTTGCGCCAGATCCAGGTCTGTCTTTACCGCGTTGAGGTCTTTCTTCGCTTGAGCCAGCTCCGCAGCCGTCCTGTCACGCTCGCTTGTAAGACCCGCGCTATTGTTCGATGAAGGTGTTGCCGCTTTTGCGGCAGACCCACCTGGCTCCATGCCCTGTTGTGGCGCCTCCCCGACCACACTCACAGTCGGTGCCGTCGGCAGGTCATCATTGGTCCAGACCTTCGCCTTCGCCGCTTGTTTCTGCTCTTTGGCCTTGCGGGCCGCGTCCGCCGCAGACTGGCTCGCCTGCTGGGCCGAAATGGCCGCTGGCAGGCTCGCAAGGAAACTGCAGGCGCTAAGCGCGACAATCCATCGTCGAAGTCTCATAGGCCGCCTCAGATACTCCCGCAGCTATCATAGGTCTGGCCTAACGCGATAGAAAGCCTCCTGAGCCTCAAGTCCTCGAAAGAGTCACCTGTACGGGGAGCCGTAAATGGTAATGAATCCAACTCCCCAATGATGCAAAGCCCTCGGAGTCTCCCGACACACACGAGAAGGGTCGCGGCGCATCGACGAGCGTGCTCATCTGAGATTGGTTCTTGTAGTCCCCCACGTCGCCGAAGGATAATCTGGTGCTCAAGAAGCGAAGCATCGGGCCGAGGAGGTGTCATGTCGGGTTTCCCTAAGCGGAATCTTATGGGCATCCTGCTCCTCTGCTTGTTTTTTGTTCTTCCTCGGGCACTTGCGGCACCGGCACGGTCTCCGGGCCTATTTCCACAGTCGCAGCAGGCCTCGCAAGCTCGATCACCGCAACAAGGCGCTCAAGACGTTAAGGCCTACACGCTCCCGCCCGATCTTTACGAAAAAGCTGTGAAGTACAGCCGCGCGCAATACATCTTGTACTTTGCCGGATTTGTCTGGGGCGTGATTGTTCTGTTGCTCGTTCTTGCCTGGCGGCTCGCGCCGAAGTATCGCGACTGGGCGGAGCGCGCAACGGGCGTTCGCTTTTTGCAAGCTGTGATTTTCACGCCGCTTCTTCTGCTGACGCTGGCGGTACTGGGGTTGCCACTCGATATCTACGGGCACTGGCTTTCGCGCAACTACGGAATCTCCGTGCAAAGCTGGAGTTCGTGGGCCGGTGACTGGGCCAAGAGCCAGGCACTGAGCTTCATCCTCGGAATTATTCTTGTCTGGATTCTTTACGCGATCATCCGTCACAGCCCCAGGCGCTGGTGGCTGTACTTTTGGCTGGCAGCTCTGCCGATTCTGTTCTTCGTGATCTTTATCTCACCGAACGTCATTGATCCGATGTTCAACCGGTTCGAGCCGTTGCAAAACACAGATCCGCAGCTGGTGACTGCTCTCGAGCAAGTCGTGCATCGCGCCGGTATGAGTATTCCTCCCGATCGCATGTTCTTGATGAAAGCCAGCGAAAAGACAAATGCGGTCGACGCCTACGTCACGGGCATCGGCGCGTCCAAACGCGTGGTCGTTTGGGACACAACCATTCAGAAAATGACGGTTCCGGAGACCATGTACGTTTTTGGCCATGAAATGGGGCACTATGTTTTGGGACACGTCTTCCAGGGCCTGGTTTTCGGCGCGGTGCTAGCGTTTGTCCTCCTGTACATTGGTTTTCGCGGCGCGCTCTGGACGCTCTCAAGATCGAGCAGCCGTTGGTCTATCCGCAGCACAGACGATTGGGCGTCGTTGCCCGTGCTTCTGCTATGGATCGCTATTCTGGGATTTCTTACGTCGCCGGTGAGCAACACATTCAGCCGGCATATCGAGCATCAGGCGGACCAGTATGGCTTGGAAGTCACGCATGGTCTGTTTCCGGATTCGAAACAAGTGGCCGCGCACAGTTTTCAGATACTCGGTGAAGTGGACCTGGCGGATCCCGATCCGAACCCTCTCATCAAAGTCTGGCTCTTTAGCCATCCCCCGCTTGCCGAGCGGGTCAATTTTGCGCTCACCTATGATCCTTGGTCTCAAGGCAGGCAGCCGGAGTTCGTCAAAGACCGATGACAAATTCCGAGCAGTGGCGCGTAACTTACCTAAAACCCCGTCGCCGATGGCGGACCTGACGTTCATTCAGGAAATTGCCGCCCCGGCAAAAATCGTCGGGGCTTTTTTTGTTCCGCACCGCATGGGCGCTTGGTACGGGCGGGAACTGGATCTGCAGTTCGAGGTGCAGGGTGGCGCGATCGAATTCAGTGCAGGGCTGAAAGTCCGCCTGACGGGACGAATCGGCAAACGCAAAGTATCACATACTGCTGTGGTTACAGAATTTGAACGGGGTCGCGTGCTCGAGTGGCAGTTTCAGGACACATACGGAGTGCGCGGAATGCAGCGATGGCAGCTGAGCGAGACGGCCCGAGGCACACGCGTCGCGATGCGCGACCGTTATCAGATGCCGGGGCGTTTTGGTCGATTTGTCGACTGGCTCATGACTCGGCATGCGGTAGCGCGCCGTGACCGCCGCGAACTGGAAAGGCTCAGGCGACTCGTTGGACATCCGCCGCCGAAAAGCCCGGCTTAGAGAATTTTGCTACTCGACCATCACGCGCAGGAATCTCTTTTTGCCGGCGCGAATGAGAAAGCTGCTTCCATCTTTCGATAAGTCAATTTCGTGCTTTACGTCATCCACACGCCGTCCATCAATCTCGAGGCCGCCTTGCTTGATGAGTCGCTCGGCCTCGGCACGCGACGAAACGAGATTTAAATCCACAAGGAGAACCGAGACTCGCTTCGGTCCGCCGCGGGGCAGCTTTTTCAGCGGTGCGTCTTCTGGAGCTTGGCGGTCGCGGAAGATGCGCTGAAATTCCTGACGCGCGCCGCGCGCCTCTTCTTCGCCGTGGAAGCTCGCAATAATGGTGTGAGCGAGCTGCATTTTTGCGTCCATCGGATGCAAGGCGCCGGTTCGGACTTCCTCTTTCAGTCGAACGATGACGCGCTCCTCGAAATCCGTAAGCAACTCGTAATACGACCACATCAAACCATCGGGAATCGACATCAGTTTGCCGAACATCTCCTTTGGCGATTCACTGATGCCGATGTAATTGCCGAGGCTTTTGGACATTTTCTTCACGCCATCGAGGCCGACGAGGATGGGCATCGTGAACACGACCTGCGGCGACAGACCGTACTCGCGCTGAATATCACGGTGAATCAAAATGTTGAATTTCTGCTCGGTCGCGCCAAGCTCAACGTCTGAGCGAAGCTCCACCGCATCGCACGCGGTGAGCAAAGGATATAGAAGTTCGTGTACCGAAATCGGCTGATTATTCTCGAGACGCGAGCGAAAATCCTCGCGTTCGAGCATGCGCGCCAAGCGATAGTGTCCGCAGAGACGGACAATGTCGTAACTTGGCATCTTGCCGAGCCATTCGCTGTTGTAGCGGACCTCCGTTTTACTGGGATCGAGGATCTTGTAAACCTGGTCGAGGTAGGTCTTGGCATTGGCCACGACTTGCTCGCGCGTGAGCGGAGGGCGCGTTTCGGATTGACCGGTCGGGTCGCCGATCATCGCGGAAAAATCGCCGACGAGGAAGATAGCGATGTGCCCCATATCTTGAAAATGCTTCAGCTTGCGAATCACGACGGTATGTCCGAGATGAATATCCGGCGCAGTCGGATCAACGCCGAGGTAGACACGCAACGGCTTGCCGCTTTTCGCGCACTGTTCCAGCTTGGCCCGCAGTTCCTCTTCGCGAATAATCTCCGCGGCGCCTTTGCGCAAGTAGGCGAGCTGTCCGTCGACGGATTTTCGTTCGTGCTGGATGGGTGCACTGCTTTCAGACATAGGATTTCGCGGCTCCCAAAAGAACCACGCGGCGTCCTTCAATCCGGTAACGGCCTTCGAGAATAATTCGCACGGCTTCGGAGTAAATGCGATGCTCTTCGGCCAGGATGCGCGCGGAAAGCGAATCCACGGTGTCGCCATCATGAACCGGAACGGCTGCCTGCAAAACGATGGGGCCGGCGTCGAGATTTTCATCCACGAAGTGCACTGTGCAGCCAGCCAGTTTCACGCCGTGCTCCAGCGCCTGGCGCTGGGCCTCAAGCCCGGGGAATGCCGGCAGCAGCGAGGGATGGATGTTCAGAATGCGCTCCGGAAAGGCGTGGACGAAGGAATGGGAAAGCAACCGCATGTAGCCCGCGAGGCATACCAAATCGACGTTCTTTTCCTGTAAAACAGAGACAACTTGCCGATCGTAAACTTCGCGGTCGAGCCCCTTTGACGGAATGACAGAGGCATCGATCCCTCGCGAGCAAGCACGCTCGATCCCCGGCGCGTTTTCGCGGTGGCTGATGACAATGGAAATCTCCGCGTTTGGGATACGGCCGCTCGCCATGCTGTCCGCGAGGGCTTCAAAATTGGAACCGCGGCCCGACAGGAGCACGCCAATGCGCTTTTTCATGAATGTCAGAAGTTAGCACAGTTCTGGCAGGCATCAAAAGGGGCGCCCAAATCCTCACTTGAGGTTGCGCAGATTAAACTCGGCTCTTACTGGGTGGCCGTCCGGGGTGAGGATTTCGATGTGCGTGACATCCGCCTGAAGCTCGCTGGGATTGAAATCCAGGATAATTTCCTCCCCTCCGCAGTAGGAACATTGCGAGCCGCCAAAGTAAAAGGGCTTGCCGCGAACCTGTGCAGGTTTCAAGGCGTGCTCTTGAGAAACGCGAATGCGGTATCCGTAGAAAGAATAACCAGCGTCGTCTTTGGCCGGTTCGCCGGCAGCGGAGTCATCCGGGTCGTCGTTTGAAAAATCGAGCGGATCAAGAATGAACACGCGAACGGAGACTACATTCGGCAGCGCTCTATAATCTTTCTCGGCGTCTTGCTCGGTGTAATTCGAGCCACGTCGGCGAGAACGAACCGCGATCTCTTCGAAGGGCGTCCGAAATTCAATCGAACTGACGCAGGGTCCGCCGGGCAAACAATCAAGCTGCTGTGAATATTTGTCAAAGAACTTCGTGACCGTATCCGGATCCGTGCTCTGTCCGAGCGAAAACGCCTCTTGCACCTCTTCGGAGTGAAGTTTTTGTACATACGCATTCGCGACCGGAGTTAAAGCGGCAACTGTGCTGACTGCGATGATGGTTAGCGCGATTATGTAACCCGGCGTTTTCATGGTGAGGACCCTGATTATATTGACGTGCAGGTGCGCGCAGGCGTTGCGCTTCGCGCTGGGTGTGCTAGCTCAGGGGTAACGCACCGGAGAAAGTCACGCTCGGTTTACCAGCGGCAGCTTCGATGCGGCCAATCCGGAAAAAGCGTTCGCGGCGGCGCTTGAGCTCCGCTTCCACTTTTCTTATTTCTTTGGATGGCACGATCAGGATCATGCCGACGCCCAGATTGAAGGTTCGCAACAGTTCGGCGCCGTCGATCTTTCCAAGCCGCGCAAGATAGCGAAAAATTGGCGGAACGGGCCAGGAGCCGAGTTCAACCTGAGCCTGAACGTTTCGCGGCAGCACGCGCGGAAGATTTCCCGGAATGCCTCCACCGGTAATATGCGCCATGCCGGAGAGCCACCCCTTCGAAACGACGTTTTTCAGCATAGGCCAATAGCAGCGATGCGGCTTCAGCAGTTCGGCAGCAATCTTGTTACTGATCTCGGCCACATAGGTATCGGGTTTCAGCTGAGCAACTTCAAAAACGAGTTTGCGAGCGAGGGAATACCCATTCGTGTGCAGTCCGCTCGAAGGTAAACCGATTAAGACGTCACCCGCGTGAACGCGGCGCGCGTCCGCCTGTTGCCCGCGTTCGACGACGCCGACGATGAAACCGGCGAGGTCATATTCACCAGCGGCGTACATCCCGGGCATTTCCGCTGTTTCGCCGCCGATCAGCGCGCACCCCGCCTGGCGCGCCGCGCGGCTCATGCCTTCTACGATCTGCTCGACGATTCGCGGATCAATGCGTCCCATAGCGAGGTAGTCGAGAAAAAACAGGGGTTCTGCACCTTGCGTAAGGATGTCATTGACGCAATGATTCACGATGTCTGCGCCTACGGTGGAATGGACGCCGGCAACAGAAGCGATCTTCAGCTTTGTACCGACCCCATCGGCGCTCGAAACCAGAACGGGATCACGCCAGCGCTTGCGATCGAGGTGATAAAGGGCGCCAAAACCGCCAATCGGGGCCAGTACAAACTTATTCAGCGTGCGGCCGGCAAGATGACGGATTCGCTGCTTTGCTTCATCAGCGCGGGAAATATCGACGCCTGCATCCGAATAACGCATTCATACCGCCACTATGGTTTCTGAAGATCGCTTCAAAACGTCCGGAACAGCCGCCGCCATCGCATTTCACTGGGATGAATCAGGATACTCAAATACGTGGCAAGGCGCTCGCCGATGTGGCCCGGCTCCCAGACATCATCCGGCGCTTTAACGGACATGTAAATGAACAAAGGCGTGCCAATGATATTCGCGCGCGGGACACAGCCCCAGAAGCGGCTGTCGTTCGAATCATCGCGATTATCTCCCATCACGAAGTATTGGCCCGACGGAACGGTAAACGGCCCTGCGTTCTCCTGCGGCGCGGCTGGGTCGGGAAGCGGATTCAAATAGGGTTCGTTCAGCTGCTTTCCGTTGATGAAGACGAGGCCACGCTTGATGACCACAGTGTCGCCCGGCAAGCCGATGACGCGCTTGATGAAGTCTTCATCGGGAGCTGCCTGAGGCGGGGCTTCAAAGACGATGATTTGCTGCTGCTTGGGGTTGCGCCACAATGCGATGTGGTGCTCGGTAAACGGAATTCCGATGTCGTATCCCAACAGCGAAATAATCAGGTGATCGCCGATCAGGATCGTCCCTTCCATTGAGGCGCTTGGGATGACGCGAGCCTGAATGACCATTGCTTCAATCAGGAAGAACGCCAGAATCACCCAGAACCAGGAAATGAGTTCTCGCCGGATGCGGTCGCCAGCGGTAGGCTCCGGTCCCGGCGCTTTGCCCTTTGGTTTTGCCCTTGACGCTTTTTGAGCCGATGACATTCGCGTGTATGGATTGAGGCCCGTCGCTAAAAACTATGGAACAATCGGTTCCAGCGCACTTCGCTCGGATGGACGAAAACACTCAAGTAAGTCTCCAGGCGTGCGCCAATGTGTCCCGGCTGCCATACCGTCTCTCCGTCGGGCGCCTTGATGGACATGAAGATGAACAGCGGAGTGGCAATAATGTTCTTTCGCGGTACGAATCCCCAATAACGGCTGTCGTATGAATCGCCGCGGTTATCGCCCATCACGAAATACTGGTTCGGCGGTACCACCAGGCTGCCGTCACGGACGTGGTTTGGCAGGTTTTGGGACCACTCCTGCGTCAGGCCGTCGTAGATTCCGCTGCCCGCGGGCGGAAAATTCTCGAGGGAGCTTGCCATTTCTGCAGGGTCGCGGAGCACGTAGGGTTCGTTCAACTGCTTTCCGTTGACGTAAACGGTTCCGTGCTCGATGCGAATCTTGTCACCGGGCACGCCGATGACGCGCTTGATCAGATCTTCCGAGCCATTGATCGGAGAAACGAGAATGATAATCTGCTGCCGCTTGGGGTTTCGCCAGAGCGGCACGTGGAGTTCGGTGTATGGGACGCAGAGCGCGTAGCCAAACGGACTGACCACCATGTGGTCGCCAACAAGAATGGTGTTCTCCATCGAGCCGCTTGGGATCAAACGGCTCTGCGCCATGGCTCCTTCCACAAAGAACAGCGCCAGGAGCAGCCAGACCCAAGAAAAGATCTCTCGCAACACTTTCTGTCGCGTTGCTTTCTGGCGCTGTTCCTTTTCACGATTTGATTTCTGCGGCTCAGCCACGATGCGCCTCCACTTCCAGTTGAATGTTCTCCGTAGGGTAGACGCCGGTATAGCAAGAAGTACAGAAACTGGCTCCGGTGTCCTCGACGGCCGCCCGAAGACTCTCGAGCGAAAGATAGCCGAGCGAATCCGCCCCGATGAATTCACAGATTTGCTCCACGGAATTCCGAGAAGCGATCAATTCTATCTTGGTGGGGGTGTCGATGCCGTAATGGCAAGGCGATATCGTGGGCGGACAACTGATGCGCACGTGCACCTGCGCAGCGCCGGCTTCACGCACCATACGCACGATTTTGCGGCTGGTTGTCCCGCGGACGATTGAGTCATCCACCAACACCACGCGCTTGCCTTCGAGCAAAGGGCGCACTGTGTTGAGCTTCAGGCGCACGCCGAAGTCACGAATCGCTTGCTCCGGCTCAATGAAAGTGCGTCCGATGTAATGGTTGCGAATCAGCCCCATCCGGAAAGGAACACCCGATTCCGCCGCGTAACCGATGGCTGCCGGCACGCCGGAGTCGGGAACGGGCACGACAACATCCGCAGTTGCGGGACATTCGCGTGCGAGCAATCGTCCGAGCCTCTCCCGGGTCGCATTCACTGGCCGGCCAAAAACGAGGCTGTCCGGCCGAGCGAAATATACGTGCTCGAAGATGCAGTGCTGATGCGTCTTTTCCGGCGTGAAATGAATCGACTCAAGGCCGCTTTTTGAAATTCGCAGCATTTCTCCTGGCTCAACGTCGCGCACATATTCGGCGCCGATCAGGTCAAACGCGCAGGTTTCCGAAGCGACTACCCATGCGTCGCGCAGGCGGCCGAGCGCCAGCGGACGGAATCCACGCGGATCACGTACGGCGAAAATCTCGTCGCGCGTCAAAATGAGCAGCGAATAGGCGCCTTCTACTTGTCCGAGCGCGTCGGCGATGGCTCCACCCAGGCTTCCGACCTTGCTGCGCGCAACAAGATGAACAATAACTTCTGTGTCGCTCGTCGTTTGGAAAATCGAGCCTTTGTGTTCAAGGTTTCGCCGCAGCTCCAGCGCATTTGTGAGATTGCCATTGTGGGCCAGCGCAAGTTTGCCTTTGTTGCAGTCGCTTGCCAGCGGCTGTGCGTTGCTCAGCGAGGTATCGCCTGCAGTGGAATAGCGCGTGTGCCCAATGGCCGACCTGCCGGGCAGGCGCTCGATCACGTCCGGCGTGAACACGTCCTGGACCAGCCCCATGCCTCTTTCGACCTGGAACTGCACTCCGTCCGTGGCAGCGATGCCTGCCGATTCTTGACCGCGATGCTGCAACGCGTACAGGCCCAGGTAGGTCAGCTTGGCAGCTTCTTCGGCGCCGAAAACGCCAAACACGCCGCATTCGTCGCGGAAATGGTCGTCGTCGAATTGAATCGTTGCGCTCACCCGTTGTGCAAGGAATGTTCCAAGCTGCCTGCCCAAATTTGCCGAAATGAATCGACAGGACCGCGGAGCCGAGGCGCGCCGTTCACTTGGATGCGAAACTCCCCGCGAGTGACCGCCCCGATCCGCTGCGCCTCAATCCTATATTGTGCCGCAACCTGCTCGACGCGGGCAAGCGACTCCGGTCGCACCGAAATAATTGCACGTGCGCCCGATTCTTCAAACAAAACGAATTCCGCGGGGTCATCGGTTTGCAGGTTCACTTCGGCGGACAATCCTTCGCTGACAAAGCAGCATTCCGCCAGCGCCACGGCAAGGCCGCCATCGCTAACGTCGTGAGCCGACTGCAACGCATGCTCATCCGCTAGTGCAACCAGGCAGTCAATCAGTGCCTTCTCGGCATGCAGGTCGATTGCAGGCGGCACGCCTGCGACCACTCCATGAATCGTTCTGGCGTATTCGGACGACCGGAACTCTCGATGCTGCTCTGGGCTCATCGCGCGCGCCTCGATGAATCCTTGCAGGAGGACGATCGCGTCGCCGTCGTGCTGAAAGCCCATTCCAACTGCGCACTCTGCATCTTCCAGAATTCCCAACACGCCAAGCACAGGGGTCGGATCGATTGCCTGCCCGAGCGTCTCGTTGTAAAAGCTGACGTTTCCCCCTGTGACGGGCGTGCCCAAACCGCGGCAGGCATCGCCAATGCCGTCAACGGCGTCGCTGAATTGCCGCATTACTTCGGGCTTTTCCGGATTGCCAAAATTCAGGCAATTGGTTGCCGCGATCGGGCGTGCGCCCGTGCAGGCCACATTACGTGCGGCTTCGGCGACCGCGTGCATCGCTCCGGCGCGCGCCGAAAGCTGGCACCATCGTCCGTTCCCGTCGGTAGAAAGCGCCAGTGCGCGCTTGGTCTCCTTGATGCGAATTACGGCGGCATCCGCCGTGCCCGGTCCGACGCGCGTATTCGTACGCACCATGTAGTCATACTGCCCAAACACCCACTGCTTCGATGCGACTGCAGCAGACCCTAGCAGTTTGCGGAAGTTTTCGTTCAGATCCGCAGTCGCTGGGGCAAACTCCATTCGAGGTTCCGAGTCGCTCCTCTTCTCGCTCATCGCCACAGGGCGCCGATAAACCGGCCCTTCCTCGGCGATAGCGTGGGCTGGAATGTCGGCGACGGTTCGGCCGTGCTGGAGCACGCGTAAGCGGCCATCTTCGCTGACTCTGCCGATTTTCACGGCGTCCAGGCCCCACCTGCTAAAAATCTCAAAAACCTCTGGCTCGCGCCCGCGTTCGGCTATGAGAAGCATGCGCTCCTGCGATTCGCTGAGCATGATTTCGTAAGGAGTCATGCCGGTTTCGCGCTGCGGAACCAGGTCGAGTTCGATTTCGATTCCTACGCCTCCGCGGGAAGCCATTTCGGAGGACGAGCTCGTTAGTCCCGCCGCACCCATGTCCTGAATCGCCACGATGGCCCCGGTATGCATTGCTTCGAGGCATGCCTCCAGCAGTAGTTTTTCCATGAAGGGGTCGCCAACTTGCACATTGGGACGTTTCTGTTGTGACTTTTCGTCGAACTCTGCCGATGCCAGCAGCGAGGCACCGTGAATTCCGTCGCGCCCTGTTTTTGCACCGACGTAAATCACTGGGTTGCCGGCGCCTTTGGCACGAGCGAAGAACAGCTCTTCCCGCCGCGCAATGCCCAGCGCGAGCACGTTGACGAGTGGATTGCGCGAATAACAATGTTCGAATTGAATCTCACCGCCAACCGTGGGCACGCCAAAGCAGTTGCCGTAGAACGCGATGCCACGGATAACCCCGTCGAGGATCCGCCGGTTCCGCGCCGCCTCCTCCTCGGTTACCCTTCCGCTGGCCTCGAGCGGCCCGAAACGCAGCGAATCGAGCACAGCGACCGGCCGCGCGCCCATGGTGAAAATGTCGCGCAGGATTCCGCCTACGCCCGTCGCCGCTCCCTGGAATGGCTCGACAAAACTCGGATGATTGTGCGATTCGATTTTGAATACGGCGCACAAGCCATCGCCGATATCCACCACGCCGGCATTTTCACCCGGCCCTTGAATTACACGGGCACCGGAAGTCGGCAGGCGCTTCAGATGGACTTTGCTCGACTTATACGAGCAGTGCTCGCTCCACATCACGCTAAAAATCCCGAGTTCGGTGAATGAAGGGTCGCGCCCGAGAATCTTCTGTACGCGCGTAAATTCTTCGGCTGTGAGCCCATGCTCGGCGGCCAGTTCGGCGGTGATTTTTGTGTCAGTTTCGATCATGCTCGAAAGTTCAGTTTACGCCAGAGAAATCATTCAGGATATTCCAAAAAAGATGCAGGCCGTCCTCGTGGTTCGTCCTGGCCTGCCGGTGCGATGCCGAGGGATACAACCAGAATAGACAGACCACAGACAGAGAGAAACTTCGCGCGAAAACCCCCTCAGGAAAGACCCCCGCCGCGCTAAACCGGCGCCGTGACCCTAACCTCGGTTTCTCTGCCTGCTGATTGCGTCAGGCTCTTGATCATGGATTGGAAGACGACGAGACCGTCGGTTGACCCAAGAGGCGATTCGACCGCTCGCTCCGGATGCGGCATCATCCCGAACACGTTGCGCTCGCGATTGCAGATTCCCGCGATTGCGTTGAGAGATCCGTTTGGATTGGCTGATTCTTCGAGCTGGCCCTCGGGTGTGGTGTAGCGAAGCGTGATTTGGTCGTTGGCTTCCAGCTCCGCGAGCGCGGTCTCATCACAAAAGTAGTTCCCTTCCATATGGGCGATGGGAATTCTCAGAATCTGCCCCCTTCGCGCGGCGCAAGTGAAAGGAGTATCGGTCGTTTCCACGCGCAGGTGAACGTACCGGCAAAGAAAGCGCAGGCCCTGATTCCGCAGCATCGCTCCGGGCAGTAAGCCAGCCTCAAGCAGGATCTGAAATCCATTGCAGATGCCGATGACCAACCCGCCATTCCGCGCAAAGCGGTCAACAGAGCGCATTACTGGCGAGAACCGCGCAATGGCACCTGTGCGCAAGTAATCGCCGAAAGCAAAACCGCCGGGAAGGATGATGGCGTCGCAGCCGGCAATATCTTCGGAGCCATGCCACAAGAATTCCACCGGTTTTTGCAACACTCCGCCGATCGCGTGGAACGCGTCATGATCGCAATTGGAACCTGGAAACACTACTACGCCGAATTTCATCGCCCGGATCTCCTCGCTGATTTTAGCACATCGGCCGGGTGATCTTAGCCGCCCCGCAAACTCACCGAGTATGGGAGAATATAGCCGGAAAGATGCAAAAGGCTGCACCTCGAGCGCCCTCTGCCGAGCCAGAAATCTCTAAGCCATATTGTTAGAGCAACTTAGGTTGATCTTTCCCGGTGGATTCGGTGAGATAATTGCTGTTCACCGAGGGCACGGTTTTCGAAGTCAATTGGGACTTCTTCGCGTACCTGCATCCGTTTATAAACCCGCGGACCGCAAACCGTCATTCGTAGTCACAACGGCAGTGTGTGTTACTCTGAAGTTTGGTTTCCAAAACTTGAAGGAGGCATCTTTTTCTCATAATGAACAAGAGCACAGAACACCTTAATCCGGCACACGGCGGAACTCTGATCAGTCTGATTGTTGATTCCAAGCGGCGAGACGAGCTGCGAGTCGCTTCAAAAAACTGGCTCTCGTGGGATTTGACTCCGCGGCAAACCTGCGATCTGGAACTGCTGATGAACGGCGGGTTCTCCCCGCTGCAAGGGTTCATGAGCCGGGCCGACTATGAGTCCGTCTGCCAGTCGATGCGGCTGAAGAGCGGCTTGGTGTGGCCCATGCCAATCGTGCTCGACGTACCGGAAGATCTCGCAAAGCAATTGAAACCGGGCGCGTCTCTCGCGCTTCGCGATGCCGAAGGCGTGATGCTCGCCGTTCTCCACGTCGAAGAGGTCTGGCAGCCAGACCGGGCGCAGGAAGCGCAACGAGTGTTCGGCACCACCGACAAGAAACATCCGGGAGCTACGTTTGCGATCGAAAAGGCGCATTCATTCTACGTTTCGGGAAAAATCGAGGGGTTGCAGCTTCCCGTTCACTACGATTATCGCAATTTGCGGCTGACTCCTGCGGAAACGCGGGCTGAATTTGCGCGGCTTGGCTGGCGTCGCGTGGTCGCTTTCCAGACGCGCAATCCGATGCATCGCGCTCACGTCGAATTGACATTTCGCGCAGCCAAAGAAGCTTCGGCGAACCTTCTGATCCAGCCTTCGGTAGGAATGACGAAGCCGGGCGACGTGGACCACTACACACGCGTGCGCTGCTATCAGGCGATTCTCCCGCACTATCCCGCCAATACGGTGAAGCTTGCTTTGCTCCCGCTCGCGATGCGCATGGGCGGACCTCGTGAGGCGGTCTGGCATGCCATCATTCGAAAGAATTTTGGTTGTACTCACTTTATTGTGGGCCGCGACCACGCCGGGCCGGGGAAAGATTCGGCAGGCAAGCCCTTCTACGACCCATACGGCGCGCAAAATCTTCTTCAGGAATATGAGAAAGAAATCGGCGTAAGTATGGTGCCCTTCAAAATGATGGTCTATCTGGAGGATCAGGACGTCTATGTCCCCGAAGACGAAGTGCCGCAGGGAAGCCGCGTGCTAAACATTTCGGGCACTGAACTGCGCGATCGTCTCGCGGGAGGACGGGAAATTCCGAGTTGGTTTACGTATCCGCAAGTCGTCACGGAATTGCACCGGACCTATCCGCCACGTCAGAAGCAGGGATTTACGGTGTTCTTTACTGGCCTCTCCGGCTCAGGGAAATCAACGATTGCCAATGCGCTGTTGGTGAAGTTTCTGGAGTCGGGCGATCGGCCCGTTACACTTCTCGACGGCGATATTGTCCGCAAAAACTTGTCCTCCGAACTGGGCTTTTCGAAAGAACATCGCGATTTGAATATTCGGCGCATCGGATATGTCGCTTCAGAAATTACGAAGAACGGAGGAATCGCGATCTGCGCTCCGATCGCTCCGTACGATTCGGTCAGAAAGGACGTGCGATCCATGATTGAACCGCTCGGCGGCTTCATTTTGGTGCACCTCTCGACGGCTTTAGACACCTGTGAAGGACGAGATCGCAAGGGCCTCTATGCGAAAGCGCGTGCAGGTATCGTGAAGCAGTTCACCGGCATTTCCGATCCTTATGAATCGCCGACCGATGCGGAAGTCGTCATTGATACCAACGAGATGAGTCCTGAAGAATCCGCGCAGGAGATCTTTCTCTATCTCGAACGGCAAGGATTCATCGGAGGAAATGACGGTGCTTCGGCAGACTGATCGAACCGCTGCCAACAGAGAATCGAAAAGGGACGAGGGCATATATGGAGTGTGAAGCACGCATAGACGAGGCGCTTAAGGCCGCCGTCGCGGCCCTTGCGCCTCACCGCGCGGGGAGCGTCAAGGTAGAGTACAAGCAAGGAGACGATCCGGTGACGGAAGCTGACCGGGCGATCAATCTTGCGTTGCAGAAATCACTCCTGCGGGATGGCGAAGGCTGGTTTTCGGAAGAGACAGTTGACGATTTCAGCCGCCTAGAGAAAGAAAGAGTTTGGATCGTAGATCCCCTCGATGGCACCCGCGAATTCGTGGCGGGCATCCCCGAGTGGTGTGTGTCCGTGGCTTTGGCGGAGAACGGGAAACTGATCGCCGGGGGCATTTGCAATCCCGCGACACAGGAAATTTTCTTAGGGTCGGTTCGATCGGGGCTTACCTACAACGGCCGGCCATGCCGTGCGACTCAACGACAAAGCTTGGAGGGAGCCGCCGTCCTTGCCAGCCGCAGCGAAATCAAGCGGGGAGAATGGGAGAAGTTTCGGGGCCTGCGGTTTGAAGTTCGGCCAAGCGGTTCTGTCGCTTACAAACTTGCCCTCGTGGCTGCTGGCCTGGCCGATGCCACGTGGACTCTGTCTCCGAAGCACGAGTGGGATATCGCGGCGGGCGTCGCGCTTGTTCTCGCTGGCGGTGGAGTAGCGCGGACAATTGACAATTCGCCACTTACTTTCAACAAGAAACACGCGTTGCTTCCCGGCTTGATTGCTTGCGGGTCAAATCTGATTGATCCGATTACAGAATTTCTTGGCAGCCATGTTTCCGGGGAAATTCCCGCAGTGCGCAAGACCTGACAGAAATTGCGTCATCATCGCGAGGATTTTTTCCGACGCGGCGAAAGAGTTTGCTTTCGTGCAGGTTTCGCGACAGCAGAGTGCCCAGTGGCTTTGCCACTCTCCGCACTGATTTGGCGGCGTCGCTCAGCGGCCCAACCTTCCTTATTGACTTGGCGCCCGCGTGCGATAGCGAGCGAGTCGGCAGGCACATCATCGGTCACGGTTGAACCCGCAGCAATGTAGGCTCCGTCACCGACGCGAATCGGCGCAACGAGAGCGGAGTCGCTGCCCACGAATACGCGCTCGCCTATGCGTGTCGGATTCTTGTTCACGCCGTCGTAGTTGCACGTGATGGTCCCTGCACCGACGTTGGTTTCGCGCCCGATTGTTGCGTCGCCCAGGTAAGTCAAGTGCATTGCCTTGACGCCTTCTCCGAGAATGCTTTTCTTCACTTCGACAAAATTACCCACACGAGCGCCCGGGCGCAGTTCAGCGCCCTCGCGAAGATGAGCAAAAGGCCCAACAATTGCGCCGGAGCTGAGCAGGCTCGCGGTAATCACCGAATGCTGCCTGACGAGAACGTGATGTTCAACTGCCGCATCGGTCAGCACGCTACCCGACTGAATCCGGCAATGCGATCCGATGCGAGTCTTACCCAGTAGGTGCACAGCAGGCTCGATCACCGTATCGCTTCCGACTTCGACTTCCGGATCAATTAGAACTGTTTCCGGCAGGTAAATCGTAACGCCGGCATCCATGAGGGCTTGCGCTTTGCGCGCGCGGAGCGCTCGATCGGCCTCAGCTAGCTCGGCACGCGTGTTGCACCCAAGAACTTCCTGCGCGCTTCCGGCCCGAACCGCCAGGACGCGCTCCTTTCGCTTATTCAGCTGTGCAATCGCATCGGTTAGATAAAGTTCGTGATGGACGTTATCGGGCCGCAGTTCCGCAAGGCAGGGCCATAGCTTCTCCAGAGTGAAGCAATACATGCTGGAATTGATTTCACGGATCTTCCGCTGTTCTTCGTTCGCCGCTTTTTCTTCGACGATGGCCGCAACGCTGCCGTCTTTCTTGCGTACGATTCGGCCATAGCCAGTGGGATCGTTCAGTTCAGCGGTAAGAATGGTGGCGGCAGCGCCGCCCTTGCGATGCGTATCCAGAAACGCACGCAGCGTTTCGGTGCGAATCAGCGGCGCATCGCCGGGCAGAACCACAGCCAGATTCGGTTTCGGGCCAATTGTGCCGCGCGCAATGAGCATCGCATGGCCGGTGCCATTCTGCGGCCTTTGCAGGACGGTTTTCGCTTGGAAGGGAAGAACCGCAGCGCGTACGTTTTCCGCTTGGTGTCCGACAACGACCAAAATGTCGCCGCCCAGCGGCTGGCAGGCCGTAACCACCTGCTCGACCAGAGTCCGACCACCTGCACGGTGCAGCACTTTGGCGACCTCGGACTTCAGCCGAGTCCCTTTGCCCGCGGCCAGAACAATCGAGATCAGATCTTTCGCAGCCATGAGGCGAATATTGTCTCTTTACGCTCGCGGTTTGGCAATCGGCCAACGTGAACCGGTGTCGCCAACGGAAAACGTGAGCGATGTGGAGTTAAGGGAAGATTAGTCTGCGTGAACGGCGGAGACATCCAAGGAAACAGGTTCGGTCTTCTCACTCGGCTCGTTAAAGGTCTCAATCCAGTGTGATGGTTCAGCAAGCAGGCGCGAAACCAGACGGGTATGCAGTGCATGACCTGCTTTATGCGCCACAACCAGTGCCTTCAGAGGCCGGCCCAGCAACGCCAAGTCTCCAATCAAATCGAGCGCCTTGTGACGGCTGAACTCATCGGGGAATCGCAAGTTGCCCTGGAAAAGGCCATCGGCAGTCAGGACAATCGCGTTCTCAAGCGAACCACCGCGAATCAAGCCCATGGCGCGCAGTTTTTCTATCTCATCAGTGAACGTAAACGTGCGCGCAGAAGCCAACTCGCGACAAAACGATTCGCTGCCGACCGCGAGTTCAGTCTCTTGCCTGCCAATCAACGGATGAGGAAAATCAATGAAGCAGCGGACCCGGAACTCGTCAGCCGGGTAAATTCCGATTTGACGGTCGCCATCGGAGATCTCCAACGGCTTCACCACTTTCAAGTATTTTCGCCGCTTGCGAAGTTGCCGTACGCCCGCTTCTTCGAGCAAGCGAATAAACGGCAGCGCGGAGCCATCGAGAATTGGAAGTTCGAGCGCATCGATTTCGACGTACACGTTGTCGATGCCACAGGAATAAAGCGCGGCGAGCAAATGCTCGGTCGTCGAAAGCAGTACGCCGTTTTTCATCAGGCTTGTGGCGTAGCTCACGCGGGCGACGTTTCCTCCGTGCGCTTCAATCTCAAAATTGTCCAGATCGATGCGGCGAAAAACAATGCCCGTATCGGGAGGCGCGGGCCGCAACAACAGGCGCGAGTGCACCGCCGTATGCAGGCCTACGCCTTCGGTCTTAACTGGCTGGCGAATTGTGTTTTGGAACGCCACGGTCCTTGATCCAGTGCATTTTGTGTGCCGAACTGCCATCCGCTAAATGATTGTAATATAAGCATTTGAATCTGAGCCGCGCTCATTTCCTTGGAAATATGTTGTAATATAGCAACAGCACGGAAGGATGGGCGTCGTTGACTTGTAACACTTGCCAGCATCGCCTGTGTGACAAGGAGGCAGAACATTCGGAGGTTTCCTCGCGAACGTTTCTTCGCGAACACGTTTCTTCGCGAACTTGTCTCGCTGCTGCTCGAACTGTAGAATGGGGTGTTTCAAAGATTCTCATGCAGACGCCATTTCCGATCGTTTCCAACTCGCCAGCCGTTTTACATGAACCTGAGCTGCATCCGCGACCCTCGTGGCTGCGCGTGAAGTTCTTCGGCGGTGAAAACTATCAAGACCTCAAGCGCATTATGCGCACGCTCGATTTGCACACCGTGTGCGAAAGCGCCCGTTGCCCGAACATGGGAGAGTGCTGGAACCACCGCACCGCGACGTTCATGATTCTTGGCAACATCTGCACACGTGCCTGCGGGTTCTGCGCCGTCCCCTCCGGGAAACCAATTGGTCCACCCGAAGAAGACGAGCCGCAGCGTGTCGCCGAAGCTGCTCGTAAAATGGGGCTGCGCTACGCGGTGGTGACTTCGGTCAATCGCGACGATCAGGCGGATGGCGGAGCGGGGATCTTCGCGCGGACGATCCTCGAAATCCGCGAACGCGTGCCGGGCTGCAAGGTCGAAGTGCTGATTCCGGATTTTCGCGGAAACTGGAACTCACTTGAGACAGTGGTCCGCGCCCGGCCGGAAGTCTTGAATCACAACTTGGAGACGGTTCCGCGCCTATATCGCCGTGTGCGCAAAGGGGCTGTTTACGAGCGCTCGCTTGAACTGCTTCGGCGCGCCAAGCAGATGTCCGCCGAAGCGCGGAGCCCAATGCCGACAAAGACGGGAATGATGCTTGGGCTTGGCGAAGAGCGCGATGAGATCCTGAACGCAATGCAGGATATCGTCCAGCAGGGAGTCGACATTCTGACGCTTGGCCAATACCTCCAGCCCACGCGGGAACATTTGCCGGTTGCGCGCTTTGTCCATCCTGATGAATTCGCCGAATACAAACGCCTTGGCGAAGAAATGGGATTCAAGCACGTTGAATCCGGGCCGCTCGTCCGCTCCTCATACCACGCCTTCGAACAAGAAGAAGCCGCGCGCTGTTAGCTCTATCTGGCTCCCTACTCCATAATGCGCGGGTCCTGCGAGCGGGGAATCCACCGCACCAGCCATGCCGCGGTGACATACATTACGAAGCACTCAAGCGCGAACGGTAGAAACCCTAGAAATCCGGGCGCGGGCATCTCGAAAATCTTCCACTGCTGAAACATGGGGAAAATATAGTGCCACTTCGCTGCGGCCCAGTAGTTCCAGAATTCCCAAAGCCAGCCGCAAATCCATCCCGAGACGAGCAGCGAGCAGAATCGGCTCCATCGCCCGTAGGAAATGTCGCCGAGCAGAGACGGTAACCCCAGCCGGTAATTCAACGGATCGAGGAACAGGTAGAACCCAATCCAGACAAGGCCAAAGGACAGCGCGGCAAGGTGTTCCGGCAGAACTGCGGGGACGACGATGCAAATGGCTCCAGCGATCATCATGTTGCGCCAGAGCGCGGGTGAGATGTCCCTGTCCTCGCCCTGCTTGAACCATCCAAGTGACTCAACCAGCTCTGCTGTCTCCAAAATCGCTGGCGTGATTGTCGCAAAGGACCAGCAGTATCCCAACAAACCCCAGAAGAGCGAGCGAGGCACTCCAACGTAGGTCCAGTTATGCAACCGCAAGTTGTACGCCTCGAAAATCAGCCACAGGGGGATCGAAAGCAACGCCATTTGAAAGAAATCCCGTGGAGCGTTGCGTAACCGCGACCGGCCGGTAATCGCGAGAACGGCAGAGTCGCAAATCAACAGATAGGCCGACCACGCAATGGGAGTGAAATACGTCGCCACCGGTTCGATGCCCCGGAACATAAGCAGTTCCGCCCCCGCGAGCGTCGCGAGTCCAAGCCAGCCTGCATACGGGAAGGAGTGCTTCCGGCGCCGGCAAAATTCCAGGAAGACGACTGCCATTGTGGCTGCCATGATAATTACGCCGATCTGAGTCATGCCGCGCAAAGTGTAGCGTAGTTTACTTGAACTTTATCATCGGCCATTTCCCGTTCTTTGTTATGCTTTGGCCTCGTTTTGCTTCCAAATGAACCACCTGGGAAATCTCGAACGCGGACTCGGCCTCAAAGAGGCTCTTGCCCTCAACATGATTGATATGGTCGGCATCGGCCCATTCATTGTGATTCCCCTGGTCATCAAGAATATGGGCGGACCGCAATGCCTGCTCGCCTGGGCGGTCGGTGCTGTTCTTGCACTGATCGACGGCTGCGTGTGGGCAGAGCTGGGCGCAGCGATGCCCGAGGCGGGCGGCAGTTACGTCTACCTGCGCGAGGCCTATGGACCCGCCAAGTGGGGACGCCTGCTTTCGTTTCTGGTGATCTGGCAAACGATTTTTCAGGCGCCGCTAGTGATGGCCTCCGGTGCCATCGGCTTCGCGGAGTATTTTGGGTACTTGCGTCCTCTGAGCCCCTACGGCCAGAAGGCGGTCGCGGGCGCAGTCGTGATTGTGCTCGCCGTTTTGCTTTACCGTCGCATCGCAGACATCGGGAAGATTTCGATGCTGCTCTGGATCGGCGTTTTTGGCACGATTTTTTGGCTGATCATCGCTGGTGCCACGCACTTCCATTCAGCGATGGCGTTTAACTACCCGGTTGGAGCATGGTCGTTCAATTGGCTCTTCTTCGGGGCGCTCGGCAGTGCCACCGTTCAGACGATTTACACCTATTGGGGTTATTACAACGTTTGCTTTCTCGGCGGCGAAATAAAGCAGCCCGAGCGCAATATTCCCCGCGCGATCTTCCTTTCCAGCATTACGATCGGAATTCTCTACCTCGTGATGCAGACCTGCGTGCTCGGCGTGGTGCCTTGGCAACAGGCGCAGCATTCCCAGTTCATCATTAGCACTTTTTTCCAGTATATCTACGGGAGTTCACTCGCCAAGTTTGCGACCATTCTGATTCTCTGGATCGCCTTCGCGTCGCTGTTCTCGCTGACTCTCGGGTATTCGAGGATTCCTTATGCGGCTGCGCTTGACGGAAACTTTTTCTCCATTTTCGGCCGCGTGCATCCCACGAAACGTTTTCCGCATGTGTCGCTCCTGGCGCTGTGCGGAGTAGCATTCATTTGCAGTCTGCTCTTTCGACTGGAAACCGTCATCGCCGCGATTGCCGCCATGCGGATTCTGATACAGTTTGTCGGGCAAGCCGTTGGGGTCATTTTACTGCGCCGCCGATGGCCGAGCGAGCGCCTGCCGTTCAAAATGTGGTTTTTCCCGATTCCGGCAGTCCTCGCTATAATCCTTTGGCTCGCATTGTTCGTTGCTACCGGCAGGCGAATGCTGTTCGGGGTAGCCGCGATCGCCACGGGCGTTGTTGTTTTCCTGATCCGTTCAAGGGGGTTGAAACAGTGGCCATTCGCGGAAGCAGCTCGATGATAAGGAAATGCGCAATTCTGGCGGCATTGGTGAGCATGTTCCTTACAGGCAGGCCGCTGCGCGCGCAGACGGTCGTCGATGTCGTTGACGCAATCGACCACGCCCGCGTCGCTACGCGCGTCCTCTATGTGACAGCGCACCCTGACGATGAACGCTCGAGCGTACTGACGTATCTGTCCCGCGGCCTTGGAGACACGGTCGCTCTTTGCTCGACAACGCGCGGCGAAGGCGGTCAGAATGCGATTGGGCCGGAGCTTGGTCCCGCTCTCAAGATCCTGCGCACGAATGAGCTTTATCGCGCAACCCAGGCTTATGGAGTGCAGCTTTTCTTTACCCGCGCTCCGGATTTCGGCTACTCGAAGAGCGCCGAAGAAACCCTGGGAATCTGGCACGGTATCGCGAAAGAGGATCTGGTCCGCGTCATCCGCACGTTTCGTCCGAACATCGTCATCAATCAATGGGGTGGTGTCCATACCGGGCACGGCCAGCATCAGGCAACGGGAATCGTGGTACCGGAGGCTATACAGGCTGCTGAAGATCCCATTGCTTATCCGGACCAGTTCAAGGAAGGCCTGCGGCCTTGGCACGTGGACCACGTGCTGCAGTTTCGATTTGGGGAAGGGGCAAATCAACAAGGCGAGATTCAGCTGCCGGTAGGCGATATTTCTCCGCTGTGGGGCGAAAGCTACTCTGACCTAAGCTTGGTTGGTTTTGCTAACCATCGCTCGCAGGGCATAACCCGTATTCTCGACTCTTCTTTTTTCCGTCGCCCGGTGAACCTAACGGTCGTTCAGGAAGACAAAATGACCTCGGAGGACCTGGCACAGTCGCTCTTCTATCTGGGCGTCGGTTCCAGCAGGATGGAGGTTCCGCTTGGCGCAGCGGAGGGCGCACTTGTGACCGCGCGGCAATCGGCTCTCCGCTTGGATTGGCCCAATGCGGTGAAGTATCTGGCCACCGCCGGAAAGCAAATCGAGAACGCCATCCGCATGGCCCGGTCCGATCCTGCCACCGACAAGAACGTTTTGTGGGGGCTCGATCAGGAGCGACAGAAGATCGATCTCGCACTGGCAGGAGCGGCTGCGGTACATCTTGACGCCCAGGCAGATCAGAGCGCGCTAGTGGCCGGAGAGAGTTTCGCGGTTCGCGTGAATTGGCAAGTTCGTCCTGATGTCGCCGTGCAACTCGATCAGCCGTCGCTCCAATTGCCGGAGGGATGGACAGCAACAGCCGAAAGCCCGAAGTCCAACTCCGAAGCTGCCACCACGGCCCTCTCATTTCACCTGCAGGTCCCAGCGGGTGCGACACCACCAGCCTCTCCGCAAGATGCCATCCTGCCCTGGCCGGCCTCGCTTGTTGAGGCCCGCATAACTGGTACGGCCGATGGCTATGGGTTCTCCGCTGAACAACCCGTAGTTGCGAACGAATATACCTCGACCACCGTTGAAACCATGCCTCTTGAGCTTGTCCCGGCCGTCACTCTTTCCGTCGATTCGACTGAGGTCATGCTTCCCGTCAATCGGCCGTCGCGGTCATTTCAGCTTTTAGCGCGCATCCACTACCACGGAAAAACCGCCGCGCGCGTGGATGTTGGCGTCGGAGCGCCCCAGGGCTGGAGCGTTGCGGCTGTCTCTCCAATCGATTTTCCGGAGGCTGGAGACCGGCTGGCGCGCTTTACGATAACGCCGCCGGCAAATGCTTCCGAGGGGGCCTACGATCTGAAGCCTTACGCACGTTTGGGCTCGCAGGGTTTCAGCACGTCCTACGAATCGCTGCCGTCCCTTCCGTCGAGGCACGTGAGCGAGCCTGCCGTCGCGCAGGCGCAAATTCTCAATCTCGCACTGCCCTCTCACCTACGCGTCGGCTACATCGCCGCGGGAATCGATCCGGTTCCACAATCTTTGCAACAGCTCGGAATCGACGTCAACATGCTCGACGAAGCAGCTCTGGCTTTTGGTGACCTGAGCCATTTTGATGCCATCGTTGTCGGTATCCGAGCGTACGAGCTGCGGCCCGATCTGATGAGTGCGAATCATCGGCTTCTCGATTACGTGCACAATGGCGGGACGCTCGTCGTTCAATACGAGCGCGATTTTGCCTGGAACAAGCTTCTGCCGGCCCCGTTCCGCGCTTCGATGGATCAACCCGCTGAGCGAATCACCGATGAAAACTCGCCGGTCCGTTTCGTGGATCCCAGTAGCCAATTGCTGAGTTACCCCAACCGTATCACCCAGGACGATTTCCGTGGATGGATACAGGAGCGCGGTCTTTATTTTTGGGGTCAATGGGATTCTCAGTATCAAGCCGTCCTGGCGATGCATGATCCGGGAGAATCGGACGCCCTCGGCGGCTTAGTTTGGGCTCGGGATGGCAAGGGCGTTTATATCTATACCGGGCTGGCGTTTTTCCGCCAGCTTCCCGCAGGCGTACCGGGCGCGTATCGGCTCTTCGTCAACCTCTTGAGCGCGTCGCAAGCCGAGGCACATTAGAGCGCAAAGATTCTTTTCGCTGACGATTGCCTCCCTGAATCTGACTTCCGGCAAGAGAACGGGATCGACTTTAGGCGTGCGCGTCTCCATTTACTCTCGCAGAACAATATCTCGCAGTGAAAGCCCACCGCAAACATTCAGTGCTATCCTCGGCTCGCATTTTCGGCAAATCAGCAGTCCGTCTCAGACTTTGGGGGAAACGAAATGAAAAAGCTTACCCTGCTTTGCGCGCTGATCTGTCTCTTTGCGGTTCCAGTGTCGTGGGCCAGCGCCCAGAACCAACAGCAAAAGAAGAAGACGACGAACGCGACGGCTCAGCCTGCGGTGTTTGCGTCCGTCGCCGACGAGATCAACCACAATATCGGCGAAATGCTCGGGGCCTGGCAGGTCGGCGACGTCGAGGCGATGCACAAGTATTATGCCGATGACGCTACGTGGGTTTCTGGAAGCTACGACCCGCCCATTGCCGGCTGGCAAAACTATGTGCCGAAATATCTTCAGCAGCGTAAGGGATTCACGGGCATCCAGCTAATCCCAAAAAACGTGAACATCTTTCACTACGGCGATACCGCTTGGGCGTGTTATCAGTGGGAGTTTATGGGTTTGAATCAAGGCAAGCCTGTCGAAGCCCGCGGGCAGACAACTCTTGTGTTTGTAAAACAAAATGGCAGCTGGCTCATCGTCCACAACCACACGTCCGAGATTTGCCCCGGCATGTAGGGTGAGCCAAGAGAACAGCTATCAGCCTAGAAGCTCTTGTAAGCTTGCCACAGCCACATCCCTGCGCTGGCCACAGCCAGCAGGATCCAGGTGATCATTACCGAGCGGATTACCGGATTGATTCGCTCGATTCGTCCTACAACTTCCTGCTGTTCTCTCGCCAGCATCGGATCGGCCAGGTATAGCTGGTCGTCTTCATGAGATTCGAGTGTTCCTCGGTAGATGATCAGGCAGAACCACGCGGCAAGAACCACACCAAAGGCAATCAGAAAGGCAAAAAAGATCACCTGGAACGTGTCCATCGCTGCCTCCTTGCCCGAGAGGCCGCAACTGCTTAGACGTTGCATGGGCCCCGTCGGGGCACTGTTATTGGGCGGGATTATAGCACCACGAAGGAAGCCGATGACAAGTCAATGGCTTGCAGAGGCCTTGTGCGGTGCTCGGGTGCTCGGCGTGCTCGGCGTGCTCGGGCCGTTCGTTGACAAACCCTGACCTGGACGGCACAATGAACTCTTCTGGGTCACTCCGCTTTTGCACTTTGCCCAAGTGGCGGAATTGGCAGACGCGCTAGATTCAGGGTCTAGTGGCCGCAAGGTCGTGGAGGTTCGAGTCCTCTCTTGGGCACCAAACATTCCAAAGGAATTAGGACGAAACTGCGGCCGGGCCTGTAGACTGCCTGTTTGGCCGGTGTCTCCGATGTTCGCTGCGGGGACGTAGGTAAAGAGGGCCGTCCTCAATGGCTCCTAAAGGTTAACGTTAACGTGGAATCGATTCGAGGTCATCGATTCGCGTTTGAGCAACGGGAGTACGCCTTCCTGCTTGCCTCGGCGCGTCCGGCATCCTCAGGCGATGACTTTACCACCTCGCGGTACAGCTTTATCGACGCAGCATAGGCGGTACAGGAGCGCTGCACATCTCCGAGCTTTCGGTAGGCGTTGCCCATGCCCGACATCGAAAACGCCAGCCGTTGTTCCCGTACTGACTTGATCTGAAGTTGTTGGGCAATGGAGCTAGCTTGCTGATAGCTCGCCAAAGCATCGCGGGCTGACACTTGCATCTGTAAGTCTCCCAGCCGAGTCAGAATATAAGAAAGCTTCTCTTGCGCCCAGTTGTCCTTGGGGTCGGCGGACGCAAGTTCACGCCGGATCGCCAGGGACGCCCGGGTGTATTGAATCGCTTTGGCGAAGTCCCTCTTGCCCTGGTAGTACTCGCCCCACTGACTCAGGTCGATGGCGAGGGCCATCTTGCGGTCCGGATTGTTCGGCGATGCGCGAACGGCGGATCCGTCCAGTTCTTCGGCCCGCTTTAGATGCGCGAAGGCGGGATCCAGATCTCCATTGCTGATCAAGAATGACGCAGCATACTTATGCGCCAGAGCGGCATTTCGCCTTCGGTCCGGATTGCCTGGATCACGGGCCAGCAGCGCTTCGAACATAGATGCTTCCTCCTCCAGATAATGGACTGAATCCCTTATGCTGCTAAATACAGCAGCACACTGCAGTGCAGAGCCGAGCTGGATCTGCGCGTCTGCGCTGGTGGGATCGGACCGAACACGTTCGCGGGCAATCGCGAGAGCCTCCGTCGCCTTGGCGGTAGCTTTTGCACCCTGGTTGGCATCCTTGGCTGCGTAAGCTTGCGCCATCAAGGTTTCTGTGAGCAGTCCCTTGGCCCGGCTGGAGGGATATTGCGCAACAAGCGCCTGGGCGAGGCGCTCGGCTTTCGAGTAGCTCTCCAGCGCAGCCGGCAGGTCCCCAAGGTTTGCGGTGTTGGAACTGCCTTGAATACTGCCAATTCTAAGATAGGCAGCCGCCAATTCCCCTTGCAGGGCTCTGTCGGCAGTTGCGTCTTTTGCGAGGGCATCGAGGTAATTGATTGCGACAGCCGCCAGATCCTTCCGCACCTGCGTCGTGCCGGGAATCGCTGCCAGTTGATTCTGAAGATTGAAGATCACCTCCCGCGCCATCCTATGCACATCGTTGAAGCGCCGTTGCTCAAGGTCGCGCTCGCTCAGCGCCGCTTGTCGTGCCTGCCCCGCGCGCAATGCTTCGAATGTGCTCACTGCCACGCCTGCCGCCAACACCAAAATAACCGTCGCTATTCCCGCCACCAGCGCTTGATGGCGTCGAACGTATTTGCGTAAGCGGTACCCTGTGCTGGCCGGACGGGCACTGACGGTCTCGTGGTTCAGATAACGCCGAATATCGGCTGCCAATTCAGAAGGTGTGCCGTAGCGGCGGGTGCGATCCTTCTCGAGCGCCTTCATCGTGATCCAGTCCAGATCGCCGCGCAGTAGGTTGGCCAGTTGTCTGGGCTCAATGCCCCGAGATTCAGCGGTCGCACTCGCGGTCTCCCAATCGGCGCCTACCCTTGCGCTGGGACTGGGCGGCTCGTCTTCGCGGAGTTTTCGCAGCATTTCGTCGAGCGGCAGTTTTTCCGCAGCCTTCACGTCGAACGGGTGGGCGCCGGCCAGCAAAACATAGAGAATTGCTCCGAGCGAGTACACGTCGGTGCGTGTATCAATGTCTTTCACGTTAGGGTCGGCTTGCTCCGGACTCATGTATCCGGGAGTTCCGACGAAGTGTCCGATCTGCGTGAACAACGTCTGGCTAACCTGTGGTGTGGTTGTCTTGGCCAGGCCAAAGTCGATAACGCGCGGCACAGGCTTGCCGTCGATCTCCACGACGAGAATGTTTGCCGGTTTCAGATCGCGATGAATAATGGCTTTCTGGTGCGCGTGCTGCACGCCTTCGCACGCCTGGATGAAGAGTTCCAGACGATCGACGATCTTGAGTTTCCTCTGGTCACAATACTCGGTGATAGGCAGGCCGGGGACGTATTCCATCACGAAATAAGGCTGGCCCTGCCCTGTTGCTCCGGCCTCAAACACCTTGGCAATGTTGGGATGATCCATGATGGCTAGCGATTGGCGTTCTGCCTGGAAGCGCTTCACGATCGACTCGTCGTACATGCCCGCTTTTATGAGTTTGAGTGCGAGCAATCGCCGAACTGGCGATGTTTGTTCCGCCAGCCACACCTGCCCCATGCCGCCTTCTCCCAATTTGTGAATCAGCTGAAAGCGTTCGGCAAAGACTTGACCGGCCCATGGCACACCACCAGGCGCGTCACCTGCGCTATGACCGGGGTTCCCCGAGTCATCGACGTAGGGCGGAGATTGAAGAAAGCTCGAAGGGATAACGTTCTCTTCGCATAGAAGAGCCTCGATTTCCTCCCGCATTGCACGATCTCCGCCGCAGGCCCGATCGAGGAAGGCAGCACGCTTCTCCGGCGAAAGCTCCATCGCCTGAACGAGCAGGTTCTTCACCTGGTCCCAGTGTTCGGATGTCATGGCTGAGCCGCGGCACGTACGTGACGATGAAGCCAGAGGCGGGCCACTGCCCACTCGCGATCAACGGTGGCCCGCGAGATGTCCAGCACGGAGGCCGCGGAGCTCGATGAGAGACCCCCGAAAAACTTCAATTCGACGATCCTAGCCTGCCGCTCATCGATACCTGCCAGCTCCTCCAGCGCGCGGTCCAACGCCACCAGATCCTCATCACTCGTTACGGAAATGTTCATCGCGTTGCTGAGGCTGATCCTGCAGCCGCCATCGCGCTTGGCTGCCTTCCGATTGCGCGCATAGTCCACCAGAACTTGCCGCATTAGCCGCGAGGCGACTGCGAAAAAGTGGTTTCGGTTCTGCAGTTCGACAGGCTGACCACCCAGCAGGCGAAGGTAGGCTTCGTTAACAAGCGCGGCGCTCTCCAGAGTGTGTTCCGGACGTTCGGACAGCAGGTAGTAGTGCGCCAGACGCCGCAGTTCCTCGTAGACGATCGGAGCCAAATCATGCAAAGCCCGCTCGTCGCCGTTGGTCCAGCGGTTCAGGAGCTGAGTTACCGCCTTGGAGGGAGATTGAGACACCGGCGTACCTCCAATCGGAAAAAGGAAAAGGGCCAAACTGATGCTCGAATCATACCCCAGCCCGAAGACCTGTCAACGTTCCTGCTCCTCTTTCGAGGCTTGGTCTGTGCGCTTGTCGATGAAACCAGTTCCGACTGTACGTGCAGTTCCCAAGGCTTTCTGTCGGCCAGTTGTCTCAGGCCTCTCTCGTCCGGTTGAGGCAGTTGGTCCGCGCTTTCCGTTTTAATCGATCCGATGAGGCAATTTGCCGGTGCTTTCCGCCTGTTTGTATAGAGCATGTTTTACCCGACTTCGACCGAACCGTTCGGTGTGGTGGCTGACGTTTTACGCGGGGTGCCTACGGTTACCGGAACGCAGGTCCATGAAATTGGATCCAGACATAGCAAGTGGAAGCCAAATTCACGAAATGAGGAGATCGTTTATGAAAGCAATGCAAATTGGTCGCCTGGAACGGTACGGGATCGTCGGCAGAGCGCACTTGTGGATAGTCACCTTCGCGGCTTTGTCGACCCTCGTCCTTAGCAGTCCGGCTAGGTCGCAGACTTGGACTGCCATGGCCGCGGGGAAAGCACCCACCTTCAACGTGGGAGTTGCACTGCAACTTACCGATGGCAGGATATTGATGCAGGAAAACCAGACCTCGAATTGGTACACGCTGACACCAGACAAATTCAGCGTATATCACAATGGGACCTTCACTAAGGTCGCCTCATTTCCCGCATCCATGAATTACGCACCCCTCTACTTCGCATCAGCGGTGTTGCCGGACGGCCGGGTAATTGTCGAAGGAGGAGAGGATAACAAAGGAGTCCAGGACTGGACCACCAAGGGCGCGATCTACGATCCAGTCAAGAATACTTGGACCCCGGTGAATCCGCCGAAAGGATGGACGAACGTCGGCGATGCCCAGAGCGTAGTTCTATCCAACGGTACTTTCATGTTGGCAAACTATAAGAACGGCGAATCGGCTCTTCTGAATGCAAAGACTCTGACCTGGACCGTCGCGGCCGGCCTTGGAAAAAACGATGACAACGACGAGGAAGGATGGACATTGCTGCCCGACGGCAATGTTTTAACGGTCGACACATACGTGGGCTTTCCTTCCACCTATGCCGGTAGAAACTCGGAGATATACAACCCAACCAGTGAAATCTGGGGCAGCGCCGGAGACACCCAAGTGCGCCTTTGGGATTCTCGTATTGGGTGCCCAACGCAAACGGGGGGTTCGGCTCATGAAACGGGGCCTGAGGTATTGGTTCCCACCGACGACGCCGAAGATATGCAAGTAGTAGCGTTTGGAGCAAATACCTGTACCGGACAGGCAGGGCACGTCTCGATGTACGCCGTGCCATTCGGCATCTGGGTCCCCGGTCCAAATATTCCGAACGGCGACGATATGGCCGATGCTCCCGCAGCTTTGCTGCTTAATGGGAACATACTGATCGAAACCAATAAAGGATACGGCCAAACCCCGGCTACATTCTACGAGTTCGTCAGCGGAGGGCTAGGCTACACGAAGGTTCCATCACCGCCGGGCTATTCCGGTAACAGCGAGGGAGGGCGCATGCTCGTCACACCGGAGGGCACCGTCCTTCTTACCCACGTTGGGACTAAGAACATCTGGTTTTACAAGGGTATCAGCAGCAGCTACCCTGCCTCTTGGCGGCCAACGATCTGCTCTGCGTGCTATCCCTCCACAGTCACCATCGGAGACACCTACAAGATCAGCGGAACTCAGTTCAACGGACTTTCGCAGGGCGCCGCCTTCGGCGATGACGCGCAGTCGGCGACGAACTATCCCCTGGTGCGCATCAAGAACAAAGCCTCCGGCGAAGTCTTCTATGCCCGCACGCACAACTTCAGCTCAGGGGTGGATACGGGCACCAAAACCGTCAGCACGGAATTCGACGTGCTTCCCGGGACGCAAACCGGTCCGAGTACGCTCGTCGTTGTAGTCAATGGGATTCCGTCGGAGCCTGTCGACATCACCGTGAAATGAACGAGGAGGAGGGTGGCGGCGACCATCCGTCATCCTCCCTCCCAGTCAGGGCGAGAGCCCTCACCAACAACCGCATTTCGGAGCCTCGCCCGATGGCACGGTGCTAGGGAGCGCGACGGGCAAGCTGTGCCACAACACAATCGCTCGCGCTGGGAACAACGCCAGGCTGCATTCTTCAGGCTCGTATCGGAACAGGCGGTTCAGGAAGGCCGATACGATCCAATAGGGCCCCGAATCGGCCATCCTCCCGCAGATCGTCCATGCCCGGATCTAAGTGAAGGTATATTAGCCAGTGGGAACGTTCTTCGTAGGACTTCTCCAGATACTCGATCGCCCGGTCGTTTTCTCCCAGGCCGATATGGATTCCCGCGAAGAAATGGGGCGCGACATACTTTCGCTTTGCCAATTCTCTCAGGTCATTCAGGATCTGCCTTGCTTCGCTGGCCCTGTTCGCCACTCCATAACTCTGCGCCAGGGCCGCGCACAGGAGCGGACTCCCTCCCGACAGGCGCACTCCCTTTTCTCCCTCCGTGATCGCCAAATCATGGCGACCCGTTTTTCTGTACACGAGGCCGAGAATCCAGCGTGTAACCGGATAGTTGGGGTCCAGTTCGACGGTCCTGAGAAGTTGAGCGCCAGCCTCATCGTATCGGCGGCCATTGTAAAGCGCCCACCCGATCGCCACGTTGATGATCAGCGAGAGCGGATCGAGATTCTGGCTGTCTT
The DNA here is from genome assembly GCA_035945715.1 of Candidatus Acidiferrales bacterium. Classification (GTDB taxonomy): domain Bacteria; phylum Acidobacteriota; class Terriglobia; order Acidiferrales; family UBA7541; genus DAHUXN01. The sequence continues at coordinate 146,014 of DASYZX010000003.1, read as the reverse complement.
TCATTTTGGCGATCGCTTCTTCATTGCGACCCATGGTCATCACGTATTCGGCGTTCCAATGATTGCCCGTGGGATAGGCAGGACTCAGCGCCAGGCTGCGTTTGAATTCTGTCTGCGCCTCTTCCCACTTCCAGTCGTGAAGCCACAGTGCCGCCGCCAGAGGAGTGTGAGCTTCACCCAATTCCTCATCGATTCTCAGGGCAGAGAGTGCGGCCGCTTTGCCCTTCGGGAATGCGTCCTTCGGGGGAAGATAGCTGTTCCATCCCAGGAGTACGTAAGACTCGGCCAAACCGGTGTAAGCCAGCGCGTAGCTGGGATCCTTTTCGACCGCTTGCTGGAAATACTCGATCGCTCTGTAGAATCCTTCTTCGGTCCATCGGTTCCAATGATGACGCCCTTTCAGATACAGCCGGTACGCCTCAGTGTCCTCTGTATGGCGCCGCGTGAGCCGCTTTTTCTCCGGCGCGGTGAGTTGCAGGCGCAACTTTTCGGAAATTTCTCCCGAGATTTCGTCTTGGATCGCGAAAATGTCGCCCATCTTGCGGTCGAACTGCGCGCCCCACAATCGAGACCCTGTCGCGACATCGACCAATTCGGCCCCGATACGCAACGAGCTGCCGCTTTGCATCATCCTCCCCGTGAGCACGGCGCGCACATTCAGGTCCCGGCCGACGGCTTGTGGGTCAATCTCACGGCCCCTGTAGCGGAACACCGTGCTTTGCGCCATGACCCGCAGTTTTGGCACCGACGCCAGATTGTTGATTAAGCTGCCGGTGATGCCGTCGCTCAAGTATTCATGCTCAGGGTCGCGGCTTAGATTCACGAATGGCAGCACTGCAATCGAACCAATCGTTTTTGAGACGCGCTCGGTGTGCGGGCCGCCTGCCTGCCGCTTGCCGCCCGAAGTGGACCATCTCGCGGTGCCGACTGTGCCCGCTTCATCAACCGCCCCGTCTCCTCGGCCCAATTCGATGTCCCGTTTCGATCGCTGAAGCTCAGCCAGCATTTCAGCTGCTTGTTGGTAGCGCGCCTCTCGATGCTTGTGGAGCGCCTTTTCGATGATCGCTTCCAGCTTGGGCGGGATATTCGGATTGATGCTCCGTGGCGGAATCGGAGCCCGCGTCAGGACCGCCTCGATAATCATCCCGCCTGTGCCGCCGCCAAACGCCGGCCGCCCGGTGGCCATTTCATAGAGCACGACACCCAGAGAGAAAATGTCCGTACGAGGGTCCAAATCGTCTCCGCGGATCTGCTCAGGCGACATGTACGAAGGGGTGCCGCTGATTATTCCGACAATCGACGTGGGGTCCGACGATTGACTGGGGGATTCCTCATCTGAGTTCGCGATGCCTTTCGGAACAAGCTTCGCCAATCCGAAGTCGAGCACCTTCGCTTGTCCCCGCTTCGTGACGAAGATATTCGACGGCTTGATATCGCGATGGATGATTCCCTCGGCATGCGCGGCGTCAACCGCCTCAGCGATCTGGATTCCCAGCTTCAGGATTTCTTCGGTGGGAAGAGCCTTGCCATGGATGTGTGCGCGCAGCGTCTCGCCGTCGATGAATTCCATCGCAATGAACGCGCGGCCGTCGTCCTCGCCAATATCGTAAATCGTGCAAATACCTGGATGGTTTAAAGCAGACGCAGCCCGCGCCTCACGCCGGAACCGCTCGAGAGCCTGAGGCTGCTGCGCCAGTTTTTCAGTGAGAAGCTTCACGGCCAGCAGGCGGTCCAGCCTGCTGTCGTGGGCCTTATATACCACGCCCATCCCGCCGCTGCCGAGCTGTTCCAGAATCCGATAGTGCGAAATGGTTTGGCCAATCATCGGCAGGAAAGTGTAGTCAACTGTAATTCAGACTACAGCGTCGGATCGTCAGGACCCGCGTCGGCGAAGGATTTAGGCCGTTCCGTCTCCGGAGGCTTGGGCGATCCCAACAGGTTCAGAATCGCCGAGCCGGCCCCGAATTTTGGATCACTCGTGAGTGGTTCCTGTTCCAGCGTAATATTCTTGTTGCACACAGTGCAGACCAGCGCTGCATATGCGCCCCCATCCGCTTTCCGGAACATGTTGCAACGCATGACGCGCCCGCAACAGACCGGGACCCACATCGTGGAGGCTTTGTCTGAAGCCATGGAGCTCCCGCAAGTCGAGAATCAGCGGATTATACAATGGAAATTGCCGGCTTTCGAGATTCGGCGATGGATCCTCACCTCGCAGCCCCCAGCCATCCCCGGAACTTACTTCTCGCCCCGTCCGTTCCCCCCTGCTGCTGAGATGTGGTGCGCCGGAACTGCCATCGATCCCGGCCCGGGTTCTGGTTCCGGCTTCGGCATGTCGGATGCCGCGAAGCGGGGAACCATTTGATCGGCCATCGCCACGGCATAGACCGCTGATGCAATTTCTACCGCTCCTTCACGGACATCTTCTTCATAAATTCGCTCGTATGTGTCGAGGTTCGTATGGTGCGTGAAGCTTCCGTAGTCAAAACCGTCTTGCGAAAGGCCGATCCCTGGTAAACCGGCATTGTTGAACGAGGTGCTGTCGGTGCCTCCGGTTCTGCGGCTATCCGTCACACGAACTCCTGTAAATCCCCAGTCCTGAAAAGGCATCATCGCGTCGCGAATCGGTCCAGCCGCGTCAGAGGGGCCAAAAACCGACGCGCCGCGGGGCTTGCCTGTTCCGGAATCGATGTTGAAGTATGCGTCGAGTTTTGCGTACTCCGGTTTCTGATCTTCGAAGCTTCCGAAGTGCTGCTTTACGTACGCCAAGGAGCCGAGCAACCCTTCTTCCTCGCCGCTCCACAGCGCCACGCGGATTGTCCGTCGCGGTTGAACGTGCGCCGCCGCAAGCAGGCGAATCGCTTCCAGCATCATCGAAGCGCCGATGCCATTGTCGGTCGCTCCTGTCGCGTCATGCCACGAGTCGTAATGTCCTCCGAGCATGACAACCTCATCTTTCTTGTCTGTGCCGGGAATTTCTCCAATGGCGTTATAGACCGTGGTCCCTTCCGGATACTCTTTGTTCTGGATGTTGATTCGCAACTTAATCGGCGTGCCATCGGCAAGTATGCGCGCGATGCGGCCGTAGTCTTCGTTGCGCATCACCAACGTCGGAACGGTACGCGTCCAATCATACGTGTTGTTCTGCTGGGCAACGATGACCCCGTGCGCCCGCCCTGCATCATTGATGCGCACCAGCGCTCCGTGATCCACGAGGAACTGGTCCACCTGTCTCGCCACTTCAGCTCTCGACAATTGTCCGGGAGCCAGTTGCGGCGCTTGCCCGCGGTTGAATCGAAAGCCCGTCCCGTTTGGGCCGAACATCTCGGCCCACTGGCTATCCGGCCGGCGCATCGGTGCAGGAGCGAAGTCTTCGGGAACTTCGATGTGCTGGCCCACCAGGACAATGCGGCCGCGTACTTTGTCCTTCACCGAATTCAAATATGCATCGAGTTCCTCCTGCGTCGGCTGTTTCGGAGCTTCTTCCACGGGAGCGGCTGGCATTGGCGGCGGCGTACCGGAAGACTTCAGAGAATCGCGAGTTGGGCCGCCAAGACCGAATCCCGCAGGAGCTCTCAATCCCGGCGGGTCAATCAGAACGACTTCGGCCCGCACCTCGCCCTTCGTGCTCGGCGTCCACGCCAAGGGTTCCACCATCAAGTCCTGATGAAAAGGCGCAACCGCTTCTGCCGTGAGCTCCAAGTTCGCCCACCCAGGTGCGGGCGTCGCCGCTGACGGCGGCTGGAAAGTCCACGGCTCCAAGTGCACATTCGAGAGTCCCCACGACGTCATCGTTCGCACCGCCCAATCATCGGCCGCCTTCAGATTGGGCGTCCCGGTGACGCGCGGCCCATAGACATCAGCCACTTCGTGGATAATCCACATGATCTTCGAATTGTTGGTTTCTTCCGTCCGAATCTGCGCGTACACATCGGTAAGACTCGGCGCCTGCGCCGCCGTCGGCAACGCCACGAGAATGCAAATCACCAGCGCACAATCACGAATCCGCGTCATCGTTCCTCCTGGGCCTGACAAATCGGGCCACATTCTACTCGTTTTGCCGGGCTAAGGCGAGGAAGGCGCAGCTCAAGCAGTTCAAGTTGGATAAGCGACTGACCGAGTGAAGGCTCGGCGCCGTCCGATTCGGTCTGAGGTGTAACGGCTGTCGCTGCTCGATCATCGAACGAAGTGCGCTTCGCAATTGGGCGTCGCATTCGGCTTCGTCTTTTCTCCTCCAAGAGACGGCCTTTCTATGTATATAGTCGAAAGCCACGGGTGCGCGTAACTCACATGGACGGATAACATGGCGCGAGCGGTTCTTCTTGGAAAACCATATCCACAAGGTGCCACCTGGGACGGTTCTGGCGTGAATTTCGCACTCTATTCAGAGCAGGCGACTGCCGTCGAGCTGTGTCTCTTTTCGTCTCGCGATGATCGAAATCCAGAGATCATCAGGCTTCCCGAGCAAACCTCGTTTGTATGGCACGCTTACTTGCCGGGTGTGCAAGCGGGCCAGCTTTACGGGTACCGCGTTTACGGCCCCTATGAGCCGGACAAGGGTTTGCGTTTCAATCCTGCCAAACTGCTCATTGACCCGTACGCGATCGCAATCTGCGGCGAAGTGGACTGGAGAGCGCCGATTTTTCCCTATGACATAGGGGATAGCTCCAAAGACTACAAACCCGATGATCGAGATAGCGCCTGGGGCATGCCCAAGTGCATCGTTGGAAATCCGCATTTTGACTGGGATGGCGACCGCCCTCTAAAAATCCCGCTCAGCGATTCGGTCATTTACGAGGTTCACGTCAAGGGATTCAGCATTCAGAAGCCCGATATCCCGGCCGAGCTGCGCGGCACCTACGCCGGCCTTGCCGCCGAATCGAGCATCAAGTACCTCAAGTCGCTGGGCATCTCCGCTGTGGAGCTGATGCCCATTCACGATTTTCTCGATGACAAACACCTCGTCGATCGCGGCCTGAAGAACTACTGGGGATATAACACGACGAACTTCTTTGCTCCTGCCGCGCGATACTCAGCGTCGGGAGATTGCGGCAGTCAGGTTGCCGAATTCAAGGCCATGGTCAAGACTCTGCATCGGAATGGCCTTGAAGTAATTCTGGATGTCGTTTACAACCACACTTCGGAAGGCAACCATCTGGGTCCCACGCTGAGTTTTCGTGGCGTGGACAACTTAACGTATTATCGGGTCACCTCCGATAATCCTCGCTTTTACATGGATTACACCGGAACGGGCAACACTCTCAACGTCCGCCATCCGCAGGTGCTGCGCTTGATTATGGATAGCCTTCGCTACTGGGCCATTGAAATGCACGTGGATGGATTCCGTTTTGATCTCGCTGCGGCCCTGGCGCGCGAATTACATGATGTGGACCGCCTATCTGCATTTTTCGACGTCATTTATCAAGACCCTGTCCTCTCTCAACTGAAACTCATTGCCGAACCGTGGGATGTCGGCGAGGGTGGATATCAAGTTGGCAAATTCCCGGTTTTATGGGCGGAGTGGAACGGAAAATATCGCGACACCGTTCGCCGTTACTGGAAGGGCGATGCCGGACAGCTATCCGATCTCGCTTATCGCCTGATGGGCTCGAGCGACCTTTATCAACGCGATGGTCGGCGTCCGTTCGCCAGCATCAACTTCGTTACGGCTCATGATGGATTCACTCTCAATGACCTCGTCAGTTACAACGAGAAGCACAATGAAGCCAATGGTGAAGACAATCGCGATGGCTCCAACGAAAACTATTCCTGGAACATGGGCGTGGAAGGGCCAAGCAACGATCCCAAGATCATCGAAATGCGCGAGCGGCAAAAGAGAAATTTTCTGGCTACCCTTTTCCTTTCCCAAGGAGTGCCCATGCTGTCCGCCGGAGTAGAAATCAGCCGCACTCAACAGGGCAACAACAACGCGTACTGTCAGGACAACGAAACGACCTGGTTCGATTGGAATCTCGACGAACGCAAGCAGGCGTTACTGGAATTCACCTCGAGCTTGATCCGGTTTAGATTGGACCACCCCAACCTTCACCGTCGCAAGTTCTTTCAAGACCGTAGCATCCGCCATGCCGAAGATGCCGATGTGCTATGGCTCCGGCCGGATGGCAAACAAATGACCGATGACGAATGGGAGCAGGGCTGGCAACGATGTGTGGGTGTTTTTCTGAATGGCCATACTCTGGGTGACGTGAATTTGAACGCTCAGCCGGTAATGGACGACGACTTCCTCCTGCTGCTGAATTGCTACCACGAGCCGGTTGATTTTAGGGTTCCGGAGCTCGAATCCCATCGCAACTGGGAGTTTGTAATCGACACGCGGAACACCGCGTTTTCGGAGTCCGGCAAGTTCGCGCGAGCCGGTGAGTCCATCACACTGATTGAGCGCTCTCTCGTTCTTCTCCGCTCCCCCAACGGGCGCAATGGCAAATAAGAGTGCTCCTCTGTTATTTTTTCATTTTTGGCTTTATCATTCGCCGCTCCACATTATCGCTTGCGAACGGCGTCTTTTGATGGCGCTTGCTTAAGGAGAATCTCGAATGAAGCGTTGGGCACTCCCATCCAGCCAAGGCAGTCTCCGGATGTATCTCTCGCTCGCGGGATCCATATTGATCTTGCTGTGTCTCAATGTCCTGGCTCATGCCGCACCGCAGCAGGCGCAGCCGACAAACGCCGCGACGAACGCGATTGAGCCGAACTACACTCTTGCGGCGCGCTTTGTTCCGTCGGCGGTGAGCAAACTCGTCTTCGACACAGAAGTCAGACCGCACTGGTTCGAACTCTCCGACCGCTTCTGGTACAGCTACGAAACTCCTGAAGGTACGCACTACTGGGTCGTTGATCCCCTTCGCAGGTCCCGGTCTCCGCTTTTCGACAACGCCAGGCTCGCTGCGCAGCTTTCGGCACTGACGAATTTCCCCTACGACCGACAGAACTTGCCCATCAAGAATCTGAAACTGGTCAAAAAGGACACCGCGCTGCAATTCGATATCGAGGTATGGAAGGACGCGGTAATCCCGAACGAGCCAAAGCAAGCACAAGAAAATCAAGAAAAAGAGCAGAACGAGCAAACGATTCAGGAAAGCAAGGATCAGACGCAAAACCAGCGAATCGGTCAGCGCCAAGAGAACGGTCAGAATCAGAGATCCGAGGGCGAGCAACCGAAGCCGCCGGAAACAAGAAAAATCTACTTTGAATATGATCTCACCACTGAAAAACTGACCCGTCTCGACGGCTTTGAAGCTTCCCCGGTCAAGCCGATGTGGGCTTCCATTTCTCCGGATGAGAAGACGATCGTCTTTGCCCGCGGTTTCAATCTCTACATGATGGACGCCGCCAATTATGCCAAAGCCGCGAAGAATCCCGGTGACAAGTCTGTCGTCGAAACGCAACTCACCACCGACGGAGTCGTCAAGTACAGCTACGCGCGTGTTTTGGTTGACGAAGAGACGGAGCAGCTCAAGAAATCACAGAAAGGCGATACGAACGAGGCTGGCCCGCGCACGCCAGCGATTCCCATCGTTTGGTCGAAGGACTCCAAGAAATTCGCTTTGATTCGCGCCGACGAACGCAAAGTAGCCGACCTCTGGGTGATTCACACGCTCGCGAATCCCCGTCCTACGTTGGAAACCTACAGCTACGCGATGGCCGGCGACGAAAATGTCCCGCAAGAGGAGCTGCAAGTTTTCGATGTGGCCAGCAAGCAGCATGTTTTGATTCAAACTGCTGCTTTCAAAGATCAAACTCTCGAGATTGCCACCGACCGCATTCTCGATCGCACCCGCGAGCACGAGGAACAGATGCTGCAAGGCGAACGCCGGAATCTTGGCGGCTTCGGCGGGTTCATGGCCGGCCCTTGGCTTTCGGATACTTCCGACAAGATTTATTTCCTGCGTTCCAGTCGCGATCTGCACCGCATCGATGTTTGCGTTGCCGACACGACCGCCGGTACGTCGAAGTCCTTGATCGAAGAACGTTCTAACGTCTATCTCGATACGCAGCCGCTTCGCCAGGTCGGCAACGGTCAGGAATTGATTTGGTGGTCCGAGCGCGATGGTTGGGGCCACTACTATCTTTACGACTCCGCCGGCCACCTGAAGAATCAAATCACATCCGGCGAATATATGGCCGGCCCGATCCTCGCTATCGACGACAAAACCCGCGTCATGTATTTCACCGCCAACGGCCGCGAAGCCGGCGAAGACCCATATTACGAGCATCTGTATCGCGTGAGTCTCGACGGCTCAGGTCTAAAACTTCTTACTCCGGGGAACTTCAACGATGCGATCAGTGCATCGGATTCCGGCAAATATTTCATCAACAATTTTTCAAGGGTCGACAGCGCGCCGAAATCCGCGCTCTACGACGACCAGGGCGCCCTGGTGACCAATCTCGAAACGACCGACGTGTCGCGCCTCGTCGCCGCAGGCTTCAAGTACCCAGAACCGTTTCACGTCAAGGCCGCCGATGGGGTTACGGACCTCTACGGCGTCATGATCAAGCCGTTCGATTTCGATCCTTCGCGCAAGTATCCGGTGATCGAGTACGTTTATCCTGGGCCGCAGACCGAGAGCGTCGATAAATCATTTACGCCCAAAGACCAGAACATGGCCCTTGCTCAACTCGGCTTCATCGTCATCGAGGTCGGCAACCGCGGCGGCAGCCCGCAGCGCGACAAGTGGTACGACGCGTACGGCTACACCAATCTCCGCGATTATGGCTTGGCCGACAAGAAAGCCGCCGCCGAGGAATTGGCCGCCACTCATCCTTACATCGACATCGACCGCGTCGGCATCTGGGGACATTCCGGTGGAGGATTCATGACCGCCGCCGCTTTGCTCCAGTATCCTGATTTTTTCAAAGTCGGCTGGTCGGAATCCGGCAACCACGAGAACAATGTTTACAACAAGTATTGGAGTGAGAAATACAACGGCATCAAGGAAGTCGAACAGAAGGATGGCACCGTCAAATTCATCTACAGCATCGAGAAAAATTCCGAATTGGCTAAGAATCTTAGAGGCCATCTGATGCTCACGACCGGGGATATGGATAATAACGTCCACATGGCCAATACCATGCGCCTCGCCAATGCGCTCATAAAGGCCGACAAACGGTTCGACATGTTCGTTCTTCCCGGCATGCGCCATAGCTATATGCCCGACGCCGAGTACGTCTTTTGGATGCGCGCAAACTATTTCTCCCAATGGCTTCTCGGCTCATCCGAAACTGGCCCGGATGTTCTTGAACTCGCGCGCGAGCATCAAGCCACTGAGAGCCACAAATCTGTTCCGTAGCACGGGATCTTGACGCAGCAGCTTAGAAGTAAGACCGGCGGGAGAACACCTTTCTGAGCACAGCAGACGCCGTGGCGTGTAATTCGGATTCGAATTTCGCGGCGGCCCGCCGGCCCTGGTCCAACATCGGCGAGTCCAGCAGGAATCCGCATCGGTCAACAAACGGCCCGGCGGGTGCGGAAAACGCACTCGCGCGCGAGGGCGAACTACGTTTGTGTTTTAGAAGTTCGCGGTACACCTCGATGTCGCGGCAAAACCCATTGAATTCGTCGTCGGAAAAATCCAGACTGCGCCCGAGCGCCGCATAAAATTCCTCGCGGAACAAGTCTTGCAGTTGCGATTGCGCCAAACTTGCTTTCTCGCCTGGCCTCGCGCCCAAGCGTTGCTGCGCATCCGCTTCTACCTGCAACGCCAATACGAGAAAGGATTCGCGGCGGATCGTCTCCACGAGTTCCCGATACCGCCCCGGACTAGCGATGCGGCCCGGCCGCTTTCCTTCATTCGCGTACCATCGAAGAAACCGATGAATGATGCCGCCACGATCCACAGCAACGAGAAGCTGAAACGCCGTTTCTTGCGCGCGCACCGCAGCTTGTCTTGGCGGCATCAACGGGGCGCGGGCGCGTCGCCGCTTGGCGCTTCTGCGGTGCGTTGGTTTCCTGCGGCGAATCGCCTTTCGCACGGAACCGCTTTTCCGGCGTTTGCGCCGGACGGAAGCTCTCCGCGCGCTGGCTCGCGCTTTCCTCCGTGGGTTATTCTTCTTTGGCACCCGGCCCGCTCCACGCAGCTACACAACGAAAAAGCCCGGCGGAATCGCACCGGGCTTCTCATCATACATCGTGTCCTGGCTGACGCCTCAGTGAATCGGACTCGCCGGTGACCTCTCTTCGCGGGCGGGGCGCCTCATCGGCTTGGGCCACGCCTCGATATCTCCGAGCGCGATGCGCAGCACCTCGTCCACATTGTGAACGAAATGCACCTTCAAGTCGCCTAGCAGATTCTCCGGCAGATCCTCTTTCACGTTGGGCTCGTTATCCGCGGGGAGAATCACCTCACGGATTCCCGCCCGCTTTGCGCCAAGCACTTTCTCCTTGATTCCTCCCACCGGCAATACCACTCCGCTCAGAGAAATCTCTCCAGTCATCGCCACACGCGGACGAATGGCATGCCCGCTCAGCAGGCTCACCAAAGCGGTCACCATCGCCACGCCTGCCGAAGGCCCGTCCTTCGGAATCGCCCCGGACGGAACGTGAATATGCAAGTCCTGCTTCCGGAAGAAGTCCGGATCGATGCCGTAGGTCGCTGCGTTCGCACGCACCCACGAAAGCGCCGCCCTCATGGACTCTTGCATGACCTCGCCCAGGTGCCCGGTCATTGTGAATTGCTTTCCACCCCGCATGCTGCTGGCTTCAATGAACACGATGTCGCCGCCGGCAGGCGTCCACACCAATCCCACCGAAACTCCGGGCTTTGCTACTCGCTCCTCGACCTCGCGTTCCGCGCGCACTTTCGGCACGCCGAGCGTTTCGCGAACCACCTCGGGCGTAACGACCAGCTTGTCCGTCTTGCCGTCGGCGATCCGCCGTGCCTGTTTCCGAATCAGCGTTGCGATCTCGCGTTCCAGGCTGCGCACTCCTGCCTCACGCGTGTATCCGTGAATGATTTCCCGCAGCCCTTCGTCGCTGAATTCGATCTGCTCATCGGCCTTCAACCCATTCTCCGAACACTGCCGCGGAATCAGGAAACGCTTGGCGATATGGATCTTCTCGTCCTCGGTATATCCGGGCAGCTCGAGAATCTCCATTCGGTCGCGCAACGGCTCCGGAATCGGGTCCATCCAGTTCGCCGTGGCAATGAACAGCACCTTCGAGAGATCGAAAGGCACATCCAGATAGTGGTCCCGGAACGTCGCGTTCTGCTCCGGATCGAGCACTTCCATCAACGCCGCAGAAGGATCGCCGCGAAAATCTCGCCCGAGCTTGTCGACTTCGTCCAACATGCAGACCGGATCGTTCGTCTCCGCGCGGCGAATGCCCTGAATGATCTGTCCTGGCAAGGCGCCGATGTAGGTGCGGCGATGGCCGCGAATCTCAGCCTCATCATGCATGCCGCCGAGGGAGATGCGGACGAACTTCCGTCCCAGGGCGCGCGCAATCGATTTGCCGAGCGATGTCTTCCCCACTCCCGGAGGTCCGAGGAAGCACAGGATGGGTCCCTTCATCGACGGCTGCAGTTTTTTCACCGCCAAATAATCCAGGATGCGCTGTTTCACCTTTTCCAGATCGTAATGGTCTTCGTCCAGAATTCCCTGCGCCTTCGGAATATCGATGTCTTCGGTACCGGAAGACTTCGCCCACGGGAGCGACGTCATCCATTCCAGATAGGTTCTCGAGACCATGTATTCAGCCGATGCCGGAGTCATCCGCGTCAAGCGCTTGAGTTCCCGCTCGCATTCCTTTTTCGCCTCGGCAGACATTCCCGAGGATTCGACTTTTTCGCGCAACTCCGCGACCTCGGCTTGTGTGTCGTCTGCGTCGCCAAGCTCCTTCTGAATGGCCTTCATCTGCTCACGAAGCAGAAATTCGCGCTGCGACTGATTCACTTGCTCCTGCACCTGTTCATGAATCTTTGCGCGCAGCTCAAGGACCTCTTTTTCTTTTGTCAATTCGCGGATCAAGATCTCGAGCCGCTTTCGTACGCCCGGCGTCTCCAGCAGCTCTTGCCGCAGAAGCGTATTGAGCGACGGCAGCGTGCCGGCCACAAAGTCGGCAAGCTGGCTCGGCGACTCCATATTGTTTGCCGCGCCCTGCAGGTCATCGGACAACTGCGGCGAACGCGAAACAACTTCACGAAACAGTTCCTGCGTGTTTCGATAGAGCGCGGTCAGTTCCGGCTCCATCTCGTTTTCCGTATCCGGCAAGTCGGCCACGCGGGCCCGCAAGAACGGCTTCAGTCCGATAACCTCTTCCACCCGGATCCGGTGCAGGCCCTCCAAAAAAACAACCACGTTGCTGTTTGGGGTGCGCACCATCTTGTGAACCTTGCCGACCGTCCCCACCGCATGGAGGTCCGTGCCCACCGGGTCCTCGATACGCGGATCAAGTTGCGCCACAACTCCCAAAATCTTTTCTTCTCCCTGCAGCGACTCCAACAGGGCCAGCGAGCTGTCGCGGCCCACAGTCAATGGGATTACGGCGCCTGGGAACAGAACCGTGTCGCGCAGCGGGAGGATCGGCAACTCCGGCGGCACTTTGTATGAAGATTTAGGCATTTTGTATTCCCCTCTCCCGACCAGCGAAGCAAGCCTGCTTCCACCATCAGTCTAACTAGATGCAGGCAAGCTCGATGGGGTTACATGTATTATATCGCTTGTGTTAGCAAACATTAGCACACAGCACTCAATATTGCAAGATTGCGTCAACCGCCTTGTTATCAATTGCTTGAAAACCACTCTCTTTCATCCGGTCGCTTCTCTCAGTCGTCGTCAAAGCCCTCTGATTTCAGGTGTTTCAGGGGGATTTCCCTGCGAATTGCGAGCGGACCAAGTCAACCGCCTCGTCGCGCGTCCCAATTCTGCCTTCCAACTGCGCATCCTCAACGGCAGTCAGGATTTCCCTGAACATGGGTCCCGGTCGAAAGCCCATCGTCTTAAGGTCCTCGCCATTTAGCAAACGCTCGGGCCGGACTTCGTGCGGCGGAGTTTCGGCGAGAAATCGCTGCACGAAATCGTAACTCGAAAGGCTGCCGTGGCTTGAGAGACAATCGAGACGGTGCAACTCGAGATGCTGCTCGAAGTGCGGCAGCCGCGCAAACCGCTTGCGCGTGGAGTCCTTCATGTTCGGTACATCTTTGAACCGCATGTGATTGGCAACCAGGGATGCGATCTGTTCGGTGTCTTCGTTCGAGAATCGCAACCGTAGGCAAATGTCCTCCGCCATGCGAACTCCGACGGACACATGCTCGTCAAAGCGGATCCGGTCGTTCGGACTCGATGGCGGACGAAACGTCGGCGGCTTGCCGACATCGTGAAGCAGAACGCCCCACGCAAGCGTGCGCGGCGCGCCAGCCTGCAGTCCCTCGATCATCAGCAACGTGTGCGTCCAAACATCGCCCTCCGGATGAAACTGCGGTGGTTGCTCCACGCCTTTCATTCGCGCTATCTCGGGCAACACTTCGCGCAGCAGCCCGCTTTCGTCGAGCAATTCGAACCCGCGCCGCGCGGCACCCTCCGTCAGCATTTTGGTCAATTCATCGCGAATTCTTTCCTGCGACACCCCGTGAATCTGCGACGCCAGACTCCGCATCGCCGCGAAAGTGCACGGCTCGATGGAGTATCCGAACCGCGCCGCGAACCGCACCCCGCGCAACATACGCAGTTTGTCTTCTTCAAATCGGAGTTTCGGCTCACCAATCGCCCGAACAATCTGCGCCCGGATGTCCGCCTGTCCGCCGACGAAGTCCAAAATTTCCCGCCTGCTCGGGTCCATCAGCAATCCGTTCATCGTGAAATCCCGCCGCCGGACATCCTCTTCCGGGGAGATTGAAAATTCCACGCGTTCTGGGTGCCGACCGTCGGCGGAGCCAATATCCGAGCGGAACGTCGCCACTTCGGTTTGAACGCCGTCTTCCACAACAATCACCACGCCGAACCTGGCGCCAACGGTCAAACTGCCCGGAAAGATCTCGATGACGCGCTCGGGCCGCGCATCGGTGCACACGTCGTAGTCCGTCGGTTCTCGTCCCAGAATGAGGTCGCGCACACAGCCGCCATTGAACAGTGCCTGATACCCCGCATCACGCAGGCGCGCACAAATCCTCTCGGCATGCTGGCGTGCATTCATCTCTGAATTATGACGCCGGAAACAACCTGTAGCAAACGGTACACGGAAGAGACTGCCGGCGCACTCAGAGGAATCGTACAACCATGCAGGTGATGTCGTCGTGCTGGCGCGCCGCACCAACGTAGGCATCGACGTCGGCCATCACTGAAGCAAGCGTCGTCGCAGCCGGCTCGGTCGTGAAATGCTCAATGCGATTCTGCAAGCGCACTTCGCCGTATTCCCGTCCTGAACTATCCACCGCCTCTGGCAAACCATCGGTGAAAATTACGAGCATATCCGTCGCATTGACCGAGACAGCATAGGAGTGATATTCCGCTGCCGAATCGATCCCAAAAGGAACCGTGCCTTCTGCCAGACGCTCAATCCCGCCCGATGGCCGTCGCAAAAATGGTGGATTGTGCCCTGCGTTGATGTAGCGAATGCGTCGCGACGACGGGTCGTACTCCGCGATGAACGCCGTCGTGAACCGCATCCCGGAAAGACTGTGGTCGCATGCATAGCGATTCAAATCTCGCGCCAACTCGTCCAGGTCTCCGGGCCGTGCGGCCAGCGCGCGGATGCTCGCCTGAAACGTCGCCATGAGGAGCGCAGCGGGCACGCTTTTTCCAGCCACATCGGCCACGACCATCAACAACGACTGGCCTCGATCACCCTCAGGCTCGGCGCGCAAGAACGCATCATAATAATCACCGGCGACTGTATTCTGGGGCCGCGTTGCAAACGCCAGATCGACGCCCGGCACCACCGGCGGTTTCTCCGGCACGAGCCAATGCTGAATTTCTCGCGCGATTTCCAGGTCGCGCTTCATGGTCACGCGGTCTGCCAGCTCGAGAGCCAGGAGAAGAAAGAGAAGCAGCGTTCCGAGGCCGCCGAGATCGAAGTAGTACTCCTGACCCCCAAACTGAAAATGGAAATCGAGAATCAGCAAAACGCACGCGATAAGCAGGACCACACGCCGCGCCGGCGTCAGCTTCATGAGCATCGCTTGAAAAAACGCCCACGCGATGTGGAACCCGCGCTTCCACCTCTTTCCCTTATTGATCGTTTCCCAGTCGACGTCGCGCGCATAGAAAGAGTAGGTCGATTGCGCGTCGGCCTTCATCTGGCCCCACAGCTGGTCGACGGCCAGGCCTTCGGTTACGCGCGTCCAGTAATCGCGAAATTGGCTGTGTTTTTTCCCGCCCTGCGGCGAACTCCGTTCGGGCGGCGGGGTGTAGTTCGTTCCCGGGGAGGCCATGCCTGGGATTATACGGCACGGTGCGGAGAACGCATGCGACTCAAAGAAGATGAGATTACTCGTCGCGGGAGGCGCTGAGCGAGCCTCCCAGCTGGAGCTTCGAAAAACCAAATCGGTCGCGTAGGTGGTCCGTTGCCTGCGCCAGTCGCTTGAGCTTCTCGTAGTGGCCTGAGTCCAGCAATTCAAGCTGCCCAGTGGCCGCTGACGCCGCTAGAAATGAAGACAACGCCACGCCGACGAGCCGCAGTTTCGCTGATCCGTTCCACGCCTCACGCAGCAACCCGCGCGCTGTCTTCAAGATTGTGCTGTCCAAATCGGCAGCTTCCGGCAGAGTGCGGCTCCGCGTGATGGTGTGAAAATTGGCGAATCGCAGTGTCAGTGTCACCGTGCGGAAAAAAAGTCCAGTCTCGCGCAGCCGCTTTCCGGCTTTTTGCGCGAGCCAGCTGAGCGTCGATTCGACCGTCTCACTGTGCGCGGTATCCTCGCGAAACGTGCAGTTGTGCGAAATCGACTTCGGCTCCGCGTCGATGAAGAACTCATAGGTGTCGTCGCCGCGCGCTTTGCGATACAGCGCCGTGCCCCAGCGCCCGAACATTTCCTCCAGTCGTTCCAGCGGCGCCATAGCGAGATCTTGCACGCTGCGAATCTGCTGCGCTGCGAGCGCCGCGTCCGTCACCTTGCCGATGCCGGGAATTTTTCGCACGCCCAGCGGCGCCAGAAACGCCGCTTCCGCCCCGCTTGGCACCCATACCAGCCCGCGCGGTTTTGCCTGGTCGCTCGCTACCTTTGCTACCAGCCGCGTCGCCGCAAGCCCTCCCGAACATGGCAATCCCGTTGAACTCGTGATCTCCGCCAGCAATCGATGCGCCGCTGCGAGCGACGGGCCGAGCATCCGCTCCGTGCCAGTCAGATCGATGTATGCTTCATCAATCGAAGCCATTTCCACCACAGGCGAGTACTTGCCGAGAATTGCGGCGATTCGGTCGCTCCACTGCGAATATCGTTCGTGCCGGTTGTCGAGAAAAACGGCGTGCGGACACAGTTTCCCCGCAGTTCGCAAGGGCATTGCAGAATGCACGCCGAATTTCCGTGCCTCGTAACTTGCTGACGTCACCACGCCGCGTTGATCCTTCTGTCCGCCGACCACCACCGGCAGCCCGCGAAGCTCCGGCCGCTCCAGCAGTTCCACCGAAACAAAAAACGCATCCATGTCCACATGGAGTATGGAAGTATTCTTGCGTGCGTTCGACGCCGCGTCGGGCGGCCCTGCAGTCGGCGGTTCACGCTTGGCGCGGTACTGCGCGAGCTTAGGCATTGCGTCTGACCTTGCCGGGAATCATACACGCAATTTGCGCGGT
This sequence comes from Candidatus Acidiferrales bacterium, assembly GCA_035945715.1. Taxonomy (GTDB): domain Bacteria; phylum Acidobacteriota; class Terriglobia; order Acidiferrales; family UBA7541; genus DAHUXN01. The sequence goes on along the minus strand of DASYZX010000003.1, from coordinate 129,270 downwards.
GGGGCGATACGGCAAAAAGGCGGGAGCGTTTAAGCGAGATTCGCCGAAATAACGCGCGGAATTCCTGCCAGGTCGTTTGTGACGCGGATCTCTTTCCATCCGGCACAATCGAGCAAGCCCCGAACACGCTCGCTCGCGCCATATCCAACCTCGACAACGACCACGCCGGTCCCGCGCAAGCACTTCGCAGCTTGCGCAATCAAACGCGTGTAAATCCCTATCCCCTCCGCGCCGGCGAACAGCGCTTCGTGAGGTTCATGCTCGCGCACTTCTCTTTGCAATTGCGATTCATCGCCGCTTGCCACGTAAGGGGGGTTGCTGACAACGAGATCGAATTGGCGTCCTCGCGTCGCAGCCGGACCCAGCAGGTCGCATTGGGTAAAATGTATGCGTTCGGAAACGCCATGACGCGCCGCATTTCGTCGTGCAACATCCAAGGCCACGCTGGAGATCTCGGTGGCCAAAATCTCCGCGCTTTTGAACTGGCGCGCTAGCGCAACAGCAATGCACCCCGAGCCCGTTCCCACGTCAGCAATCCGCAAACTCTCCCCTGTTCTGCTTTCTCCAAGCCTCTCCATCGCCACTTCCACGAGGTGCTCGGTTTCCGGACGCGGAATCAGTACCGCCGGAGTCACCTCAAATTCCAATCCCCAGAACTCCTGTTTGCCGGTCAAATACTGGGTCGGTACGCCGCCCGCGCGTCGCGCAACCAGTTCAAAAAAGCGCCGAAGCACTTCATCGTCCATCGTGGCGTCTGGATGAGAGTAAAGCCACGTTCGGTCGCATCGCACGGCATGCATCAGCAACAATTCCGCAGCCAAAGTGTGCGAAGGAACTTTCGCTGCCTCAAGGCGGCCCATCGCCTCGCGCAGGGCGCTTCGCACCGAGACAGCGGCATCAACTTTCGGTCGTGCGCTCATCACGCCTTTCCACTCCCGTCGCCGTTGTCGCTCAACTCTCTTTTCAACCGCTCGGCCTCAAAGTAAGTCACCAGCCCGTCCACCAACGGTCCCAGCTTCCCATCCATCACTTCTGTAAGCTGATGCAGCGTCAATCCAATGCGATGGTCGCTTACGCGGTTCTGCGGGAAATTGTAGGTGCGAATCTTTTCCGAACGATCTCCGGTCTTGATCTGCCCGCGCCGTTCCGCTGCGATCTGCTGGTGCTGCTTTTCTTGCTCCATCTCGTAAAGGCGCGTGCGCAGAACACGCATGGCTTTGGCCCGGTTCTTGATCTGCGACTTTTCGTCCTGCTGGGAAACCACAAGTCCGCTCGGAATGTGCGTAATCCGCACCGCCGAATAGGTCGTGTTGACCGATTGTCCACCCGGCCCCGACGAACAGAACGTGTCGATGCGCAAGTCCTTTGCCTCAATCTTGATATCGATTTCATCCGCTTCGGGTAGCACTGCTACCGTCGCCGCAGACGTGTGGATGCGTCCCTGCTGCTCCGTTGCTGGCACGCGCTGCACGCGATGCACGCCGCTCTCATACTTCAGTTTCGAATAGACTTTTTGTCCTTGGATCGCCGCAATGATTTCCTTTACGCCGCCCACGGCAGACGCCGAACTCTCGAGTACTTCGACTCGCCATCCTTGCGATTCCGCGTAGCGCGAGTACATCCGGAATAGCTCGCCGGCAAACAGGGAAGCTTCATCGCCGCCGGTGCCCGCACGAATTTCCACAATGACGTTTTTCTCGTCGTTCGGGTCTTTCGGCAGCAGCAGCACTTTCAGTTCGCGCTCTACCGTCTCGCGCCGCGCCTCGAGTGTATGTTGCTCCTCGTGCGCCATCTGTTTCATTTCGGCGTCTTCCGCTTCTGCGAGAAGCTGCTTAGCGCCGGAGAGTCCCTTTTCGACGTCCTTCCATTCGCGGTACTTCAAAACCATCTGCGACAAGTCCGCGTGCATTTTCGCGAGCTTCTGGTAACGCGCGGAATCGGCCAGGACCTCCGGCGAAGAGAGTTCCTTCGTCAACTCGTCGTAACGGGCTTCAATCTGATCGAGCTTTTGAAACATATTGGCGTTGCTCATCGCGACACTCCCGTAAGAATCCAAATGGAGCACCGGCGAACCGGGCTTGAAATAAGAAATAAGAGGAAAAGGCGAGCAATCAACGACAACGGCCGATCGGCCTTATGCAGGAGCGCTAATAAAATGCGGCGAACATTGCGTTTCTGTAAAACAGGATAGGAGCGCGACGGGCGTTTGTCAAACCGAACAGACAACCGAACAGACAATCGCGTGTCGGCATGCGGTCCCCCTCGAAGTTGTCCCGCGCCACCGCCTGTACTACGATACGGCGCTTGCCTCCGGAGTCGTCGTCTGCGGGGAGTCAGGCAGGAACACCTTTGAATACACCGGAAGCGAACATTGGCACTGCACGGCCGGAATCTGGCAGCGACCTCGGTATGCTGTGGGACTTCTGGTATCCCGCGCTTCGCTCGAACCAGCTTTCCGGCCGCAGGCTCAGCAAGGCGATGCTTCTCGAGGTGCCGCTCGCAATGGGACGCGATGCACACGGGAAACCATTCGCTTTACGGGACGTTTGCCCGCACCGCGGCATGCCGCTCTCGTACGGTGAATTCGACGGCGACACGGTCGAGTGCAGCTATCACGGTTGGAAGTTCGAAGCGCATTCCGGCCAATGCCGTGAGATTCCGTCGATTCTTTCGGATTCAAAGCTGCGCGCCGACCGGATTTATGCCGGTGCTTATCCTTGCGAAGAGCGCGACGGCTACATTTGGGTCTACATGGCATCGCCGAATTCGCCGCGCAGCGAGCAAGCGCCGGTCGCTGCGCCGGAGTTGCCGAAATTTGGTTTGCGTTATCACATCGCGCATCTCTCTGCGGAGATGCCTGTGCAAGTGGACCACGGCGTGATCGGCCTGATGGATCCGGCACACGGGCCCTTCGTTCACCAATCCTGGTGGTGGCGCAACCGGCGAAGCATCCACGAAAAACAAAAACAATTTGAGCCCATTCCAAGGGGCTTTCGCATGAGCCCGCATACGCCTTCTTCGAACAGCCTGCCGTACAAAATCCTAAAGTTCATCACCGGCGCGCCCGTCACGACCACGATCGATTTCACGCTTCCCAGTTATCGCTTCGAGCAGGTGCGCTCTGGAAACTTGTGGTTTTCGAGCCGCGCCGTGGTCACGCCGATTCACCGCGATTTGTGCCGTCTGGATTTCTGCGCTGCATGGAATGTGCTTCGATATGTTCCCGTGGTTGGATTGATCATTCGAGTTTTGGGGCCTCGTTTTATCGCACAGGATACAAAAACAATGACGAAGCAGGCCGAGGGATTGAAGTCGAATCCTCACCTGATGCTGATTGATGACGCTGACCGCCCGGCCAAATGGTATTTCCAGTTGAAAGCTGCGCACCTGGACTCAAAGCGTACTGGCGTTCCGCCTATCCATCCGCTGGAAGGACCCGTGACGCTGCGCTGGCGCTCATGACTAGCGAGCAAGCCCTAGGGAGTCGTTTCGCTCGAAGGGCCGCCGAAGGCTCGATCAATCCGAAAAAGTACCCAGGCCGTCGCTACGCCTGCGGGTGCAGCCAGGAGCCAGGATTTCCAACCGTGGCTGCCATTGATCATATAGGGTCCGGTGAGAGGAAGGAAAAGCCAAACGCGCCAGCCGCTTGCCTGCGCATTCGACGAAGCGATCGCGCCAAGCAGCGCAATTAAGAGGGGAGCGAGGATCGCGCCCCCGATGAGCCAGTGCCACAAGTGATTCCAACGCAGTCGGTTCGCCGTGCGGCGAAGGAAAAAACCGAACAGCAGCGAGGTCGCAGCGCCGAACATCAGCGAGAAAAAATACGTCACGAACAGCAGCCCCCCGGTGCGCGGAACGGTCGGGCGGATTCCATTTCCGAGCCAGATCGTGGCGGCCATGAAAAAACAGCCGCAAACCCACGAGGCCAGGTAATACGCCAGGCTGCCACGGCGCGTCATATCCGGCGCTGAAGGTTTGGAAAATCCCGCCAAACTTTCACGCCGCAGAAATGCGAGCCTTCGGTGCAAATTGGCGTCGTCACGCCTGCGCGCAAAAAACAGGGAGGACCGATGTACGGCGTGAGCTGCGGGAAAACAGAGCGTAGCTGTTCAATTTCTTCCATAGACGCCTCGTAAATTTCCTCCTGTGCGTTGAAGCAAGTGCGCATCGTCCACTTGTGCAGCAGATGCAGCAGCGAGCCGGACTCGACGAGGCGAATCGCCTTGGCATTCGGCAAAAGGTAGAGCACAATTTCCGCAGAAACGCCTCGGTCGATAAGCTCGTTCTTCGCGGACCATGCTTCCGCCATAGCTTCTTCGTAAATCTTTCTCGCGCGCGCGTTTTCGCGGATGAGCATCGGCATGATGTAATCGGGCTCGCGCGTATCCGCCAAAGTCAGCAACGGTCGCGAACCCGGAATCATGCGATGGCGCTGATCCTGGCTGTCCGCGGTGTGGCTGATTTTCTTTGCAAAGGTGAAATTCGCGTGCTGAAGGGCGCGCATGATCGGAGCATGTACTCCGACATTGATCCATTCGCGGCGATAGACGTTGCCCGATGGATCGAGCATGCCATGCAGCGCGTCAGCATCCGAGCAATCTTTTTCCGCCAGGCCGAGAACGGCCCGATACGCGCCGGCGGCTACTCGGAGCGCGTTTGCAGAATAATCGATCAGTTTCGATGTGCGCCCCGCAAGTTGCGCATCAAATTCCGCCGCGAAGGAGGCGCCGTTGCTATCGGTTTTCGCATTCCACTCAGGCAAATTCTCAAGCGGCTCCGTTTCGAAGCGGTCGAAAAACTGGGAATCGACCTCGCGCACCCGCTCCACCATTTGCGAAATGATCGCGCGTGATTCGACAGGTGTATCGCAAGCAGCCTGCAGCCGCCATAGACGGTGGAGGACGATGCCGGACACCGTATGGACCATGGTAGTGAAAGCAGCGACAGGAAGAACATAACGTGCTACTTCAATCGAGCGCTTTCCTGCTGCAGCCTTGATTTTCTCGAGCCGGCGCGGATGGGACATCGGGCCGATGTGCCAAATGTCCGCGAGAATCCGGTTGGCTTCCGGTTCAAGAACGCGAGCAAGCTCACGATAGCGCGCCCACGCGCGAGCAATCGCCCGTTCGTAGATCCTGCGCTCCGCAGCGCCGAAATCCTTGTCATTCGGCGGAATGTAGGCTTGCGCACGGTCGAGGCGAACGTAACGCTGGCTTTGCTGCTCAGAATTGTAAAAAGGGTGGGCGTGAAGGAAGGACCACACAAATTGCCTGCTGACATTTTCCAGGCCGAATTCAAAGTGAGCATGCTGATAGACGGTGTGATGTCCGCTATAGAAGGTCGCGGCGCCGATATGGACACGCTGTTTTTCCGTGACTTCTTCCGGTTGGATCAGCCGCGGAGCATAACAGGTGCGAGCAGCGGCAATCGCCGAGTCATAGGGACGCGAAAAGGCATTGCGCAATGTGACACGCGGCGCGGGGCTTTCGACACAGTCGACCGGCAGAGGAGAGATGGGTAGCGCCATGACAGCGGACATTATTGCACCATTCGACGACTCGCGTGGCAATGGAATCGAACGGATACACTGTCTAGTTGCACCTAAGGAACAGCCGGCCAAGGAAACGGCACCTGCAACCATCAGATCGCGTAAAATGAGCTCGTTGTAGAGCAGATTTGAGGAGTACCAAGGTACCGTTGACACGAACGGGTGCAGCGGCTACCGTGGCCGGGACAATTGAATCGAGGCCCTGGTTACGCCCCGGGGCTGAAGGGGTGTACTGTTTAGACACACGGTCTGAACTTTTACCCCTTGACAACACAAGACCACATAGAATCCGCCGAGTCGTAATTTCGAACTCGGGGGATTCCCATGAACAAGTGGTTGATGTTGGTGGCCTTAGTGTTGTTGACGTTGGCAAGCGCGGTTGGTCTTCGCAACTTGGAGGCCAATCAAACACCAACGCCGAGAATGGCGAGCACTGGGATGCCAGTGCCGGTAATGCCGCCGCCCACAGGGACACCGTCTCTGCGTGCGAGCACTGGAATGCCAGTGCCGGTGATGCCGCCGCCCACAGGGACACCATCTCTGCGTGCGAGCACTGGGATGCCAGTGCCGGTAATGCCGCCGCCGACAGGGACACCGTCTCTGTTTGCGAGCACTGGAATGCCAGTGCCGGTAATGCCGCCGCCGACAGGGACACCGTCGGCGAGAAGTTCGGGGCCGTCCGGACTGTAAACCGCTAGCTTCCGCGAGGAAAAGCTAGCAAGCAACGTCGGACCAGGCCTCGGATCAGAAGAAACCGAATGCTTGGTCCTTTAGACTACGGTCTAGCGCTACTCAGCTTCCTTACAGAAGCGTACCTAGTGGTGCGCCTGTGCACCTCAAAGAACACCCTCCGCTATCTCTTCCTGAATGTCTATATGTTTGCCACGATCGGTGCCACGATCGGGCAGGACATTGCGCTGCGACACTTCGGCGTGACATCGCCGAATTATGCGTACGTGTACTACTACACCGACGCTCTCCTGACCATTTCGCTCTTTTTCGTAATCATGAGCTTTTATCATCAGGTGTTTCAGCTAATGGGAGCGGGTAAGTACGTGCGATGGGGATCTGTTCTGCTTTTGTCCGGAACTGCGTTGTTGTCATACCTGGTTGTTCGTCGAATGCCTGCCTACCAAGTGACAACCCGGTTTGTCATCGAAATGAGCCAGAATCTCTATTTCGTTGGGGTTGTACTGACCTATTTGCTTTGGGGCGCCGTCATCAAACTTCGAGAGACCAGAACTCGTCTGATTCAGCTGATTCTTGCGCTGGGGATTTTCTTTAGCGCCGACGCGGCAAACTATGCTCTGTACAATCTCTTCCCCCACCTGGAGGCGAACTTCTTGAAGTGGATCCCTCCGGTGATGGGAACGTTCCTGCCATTGGCGTGGGCTTACACGTTCACACGGATTCCTGAGGAGGCGCGCCTGGAGACGGCTCGCGTTGCGACGCGACCGTCGGTTCAGCACATCGCCGCGCATCAACATTCATGATCGCCGCGCTTATCTGCGTGATTTCGGTTGCAGCGTTGCTGCAATTCTTTATTTCTTATGCCCGTTCGGTGATTGCGGCATATCAGAAGTCCGAGCTTTCTGAACAGGTGCGCGAGGTTGCTGGAATCGAAGGCGAGCGAGTCAGGAGCGAACAGTTCGGACAGTTGGTTCAACTCGTCCGGCTCTGCCCCCAAAAGAACGATGACCAGAGCGACCTGACGGTGGTCCGCGTTTACTACCGCATGATGGGATTGCTCAGCATCCTGGCGCGGTCCGTCGCCCCGGGCGTTTGCAAATGGGCCGAGGGCGAGCGCGTTAGCTGCACATATTTTGCCGCTGTGGCCTTGGACCGGCGAATTGCCTACAGCCGTGCGCTTCTCGCGCAGCAGATGTCCGAACAATAGTCGAATCCTAACCTGTACCCGCTTTTCCACAGCTGATACCATAGAAACAGAACACACCACTCTCGCCATGCTTCCACTTACTGCGGCCGTTCGAAAGACCATTGAGCGCTACGAGATGCTGAGCCCCGGGGACCGGATTGCCGTCGCGGTTTCGGGAGGTGCTGACTCTGTGGCGCTTCTCCGCCTGATGGATGAGCTTCGCGACGAGCTGGGCGTGACACTGTGCGTCGCCCATTTCAACCATCAGTTGCGGGATGCCGATTCGGATGCGGATGAGAGATTTGTCGCATCGTTGGCCCGCGAGCGAGGACTGGAGTTTATCGTCGATCGAAAGGATGTGGCGGCTGCCGCAAAGAGCCGCCGCTGGAATTTAGAAGATGCCGCCCGCCGATTGCGTTACACGTTTTTTGCGGAGATCGTTGCGCGGGGTCGGGCGACGTGCGCGGCAACGGCGCATACCGCCGATGATCAAGCAGAAACAACATTGGCGCGACTGATCCGGGGCACGGGATTGACAGGGCTAGGTTCCATCTATCCTGCGCGAGGAAGCATTATTCGCCCCGTGCTGGGAGTGCGCAGGCAGGCATTGCGGAGCTACCTGGCCGCGATCGAGCAGGAATGGCGCGAGGATGCAACAAACGCGGACACGCGGCGGCTTCGAGCGCGGGTGCGACAATACCTGCTGCCACAGATGGAACAGAGTTTTTCGAAATCCATTGTAAATAAACTCGGTGAACTGGCAGAGTTGGCGCGCGACAATGAGGGGTTTTTCGCAGCCCTTGTTGAAGAGCGGTATCGCAGCCTGGTTGATCGCGCGGACAGGGCCGCTAGCATTCAAGCAAAGCATCTTCTTTGGCCGATGGGTGCGGAGCAATGCGCCGGACCGAATCCGTTTCGCGCTCTGACCCAGCGCATCATTCGGCGCTTGTATGCGGAGGTCGCCACCGCTGGCGGTGAACTGTCACGCAAGCACGTCGAGCAAGTCATTGATCTTGCCGAGGACGGTGCCAGCGGGCGGCGCGTCGAGTTGCCTTGTGCAGTGAGAGTTTGCAAGGAATTCGACCGGCTGGTCTTCGCCGGCGCAGACAAGAATAAGAGCGCTCCGGGAGGATCTTCGCAAGGAGCTTCCTATTCTTACGAGGTGTGCCTGCCAACCCGCGGTTCAACGGCTATTACGGTTCCGGAACTTGGCAGGACGTTCCATTTGAAAGTGATTGACTGGCCCCTGAGGGAGCGCGAAACTAGAACCGAGGGAGTGGTCCTGGACGCGGAAACGCTGTGCTCTCCGCTGCTTTTGCGAAATTGGAGGCTCGGCGACGCCTATTGTCCCTGCGGGCGGAGCGGGCGGAGAAAAGTGGCGCGGATGCTCATCGCGGGCCGGATCACTGCGGCGCAACGGGCGTCGTGGCCGATCTTGACGAGCGCAGGCCGGGTCGCCTGGGTGGACCGGATGCCGGCGGCGAAGGAATTCTCGGCAAGCGAGGCGACACGTACCGGCCTATGGATTGTAGAGGACGTCGGATGAAGCTCGCGTGAAGGTCGCCTATTCTCGCAAGGAGTTGGCGGCGCGAATAAACGAATTGGGACGAGCGATCTCCAAGGACTATCGAGGCCGCACCTTGGATGTTGTCGCTATTATGGAGAATTCCTTTCTGTTTGCGGCAGACTTGGTACGCCAGATTTCGTGTCCGGTCGTTTGCCACTTTGTGCGAACAGAAATGCGAGACGTGGAATTAGGCGGAGCGACGTGGCCGGAGCTTTTCTTTTCAACGCCGCCGAGACTGCAAGGAAGGAACGTTCTCCTGGTCGACGCGATGCTACATACGGGCGTGCCGCAGGATTTCCTGTGGAAGCGAATCGAGGATTACAAGCCGCGGTCGTTGAGCCTCGCGGTGCTCTTCGACAAGGCGCGCGACCACAAGGTCGGGCTGAAGGCGGCATACGTTGGCTTTGCTGATGCATCTAAGTATTGGGTGGGGTATGGCCTTCCCGGCCGCGACGGGCTTTATCGGAACTTGCCTTACATCGCGACCGTCGACAAGAGCGACGAAGCCGCCGAAGACGGGATGGCCGGAACGACTGCAGGTGGAAGCAAGGGCTCGAGAGTCTCGAAGCGACAAAAGGGAAAACGCAGGGCCGGATGAGGTAAAATAGGGTCGTGAATTCAACAGTCAAAACGATACTGTTCTGGATGGCGATGATTCTCCTTGCCGTCCTGCTGTGGAAAATGGCGTCGCAGGGCGGGCAGACCGCGCGAGAGCAGACGCCTAGCTATACGGAGTTCCAGGATCAAGTGCAGAAAGGCAACGTCAGCGATGCAACGATCCTGCTCTCCTCGGTGAGCGCGGAGGTCGACGGAGAATTCCGGGAGCCCAAAACGAAATTCCGAGTGACCGTGCCGAATGGGACGCTGAACGACCTTACCAAGGAGTTGGCATCAAAGAATGTCGAGGTCAACATCAAGACCGTCAGCGACAACACTTGGGTGAATGTCCTGATCGATGTCTCTCCGTTTGTCCTCCTGCTTGTGATTTTTCTGTTTATGATGCGGCAGATGCAGGCCGGCGGAAATAAAGCGTTAAGCTTCGGAAAATCGCGCGCGCGTCTGCTGACGGCGCAGCAGAAGAAGGCGACATTCAAAGATGTGGCGGGAATCGAGGAAGCCAAGGAAGAGTTGCAGGAGATCATTGACTTCCTGAAGGACCCGCAAAAATTCCAACGGCTTGGCGGGCGCATACCAAAGGGCGTGCTGCTCGTAGGGCCTCCCGGCACGGGCAAGACTTTGCTGGCCCGGGCCATCGCGGGCGAAGCGAATGTGCCGTTCTTCTCGATTTCCGGTTCCGATTTCGTGGAAATGTTTGTCGGCGTGGGCGCGAGTCGCGTGCGCGATCTTTTCGAGCAGGGTAAGAAAAACGCGCCATGCATTATTTTCATCGACGAAATCGACGCAGTGGGACGTCATCGGGGCGCGGGATTGGGCGGGGGACATGACGAGCGCGAACAAACCCTGAATGCGCTGCTCGTCGAAATGGACGGTTTCGAGTCGAATGAAGGCGTAATTCTGATCGCCGCAACCAACCGTCCCGACGTACTTGACCCGGCATTGTTGCGGCCCGGCCGTTTTGACCGGCGCGTCGTTGTGCCGCGGCCTGACGTGAAAGGACGCGAAGAGATTCTGCGCGTGCACACGCGAAAAGTCCCCATTGCCGACAATGTGGATTTGTCTATCCTGGCGCGGGGAACTCCGGGCTTTTCAGGTGCGGATTTAGCGAATCTCGTCAACGAAGCGGCCCTGTGGGCTGCGCGGCAAAACCGCAAACTTGTCACCATGGACGACTTCGAAATGTCGAAGGACAAGGTCCTCATGGGTGCAGAGCGGCGTTCAATGATTCTTTCGGAGGACGAGAAAAAGAATACCGCCTATCACGAGGCTGGACACGCTCTTGTCGCAGCGATGACTCCGGGCGCGGATCCTTTGCACAAGGTGACGATCATTCCGCGCGGCATGGCTTTGGGCGTTACGATGCAACTCCCCATCGACGACAAACATACATACACGCGGGATTTTCTGGAAAGCCAGCTCTCGGTTTTGATGGGCGGACGCGCAGCAGAAGAAATTTTCCTGCAGCACATCACCACTGGCGCCGGAAATGACATTGAACGCGCGACGGAAATCGCGCGTCAGATGGTTTGCGAGTGGGGCATGAGCACGCTCGGCCCGCTTACATTTGGCAAGAAGGAAGAGGCGATTTTCCTGGGACGCGAAATCGCACAGCATCGCGATTACTCGGAAGATACAGCAATCAAGATCGACGGCGAGGTGCGCGGAATCGTCACCGGCGCATACACACGAGCGCGCAACATCCTGGAGACCCACCGCGACGCGCTTGAGCGCATCGCGCACGGTTTGCTGGAGCGTGAAGTGCTTGACGCCAATGAAATGCGCTTGCTCATCGACGGCAAGCCACTTCCCGACAAAATGCCGCCGCCGCCGGCATCCGCACCGCCCGTGCCGTCAAAGGAGCCGCAGCTTTCGTTGCGGCCGGAACCGCGCGCCGTGCCCGGAATGGCCAAGGGCGAAAAGCCTGCGCCTGCCTGACGTCTTGCCACTTTAGGATATCGGAAGTTTTCCCGCGCATTCCATTTGTCGTAAAATACCGGCATGGGCAAAGACCGGCCAGTATCCGTGGAACTCGAATGTCCGTGCTGCCAGGCTAAACTGACGGTTGACCGCGAGCTGGGCGTGGTGCTTTCACACACTCCGCCGCCGAAGCCGCCGTCTTCCGTCGACCTCGACGATACAGCGCGGCTACTCCGCGAACAGGCCGAGCGTGTGGAGGCCAAGTTCAAACTGTCCGTGGAAGCGGAGCGGATGAAAGACGACGTCCTGGAGCGTAAGTTTGCCGAAGGCCTGAAAAAGGCCAAAGACCAGCCTGTCGAAAAGCCACTTCGCGATTTCGATCTCGATTGAACTGCGCTCTTTCTTGCGCAGGCCCTCGCGCATAAACTCCTACAGTGATGAGACGCCAATGCCGATGGGCGTATGCAAGCTGCCTCTTGGGCACACTGGCTCTTTCTGGCGCCGCAAGTTCCGCTCAGAAAAGACAGAAGCTTCCGCGACCGGTGAAAATGGATGTGGGCGTCGAGACGATTCGAGATCCTACGAACGGCGAATTGATTCTGCGACGCGCCACTCGCCACGCGGCAGACGACCTGCAGCCAGCACAACCTCGCGCCACGCTCAAGATAAGCGTGGGTCTTGTCGAGGTTGCCTGCAACGTGTTCGCGGCTGACGGAACCGCGGTCCGCGGCTTAACGGAAAATCAGTTCCGTATCTTGGAAGACGGCATCCAACAGAAAATCGAGCACTTCGACGCGTCGAGCGAGGGCGCAAGCATTGCGCTGGTCATCGACGCAAGCCCCAGTGTGCTGCCGGATACGGCAGCGATGAAGGCCGCTGCGCAGGAGCTGATCGCTGGTCTTTCTCCCGCCGACGAAGTGGCCGTGGTCGATTTCGCGGAACATACATTTCTTTTGCTGCCCTTTTCTCGCGACCGCCAACTGCTGGCGAAGGCTGTCGCCGGAGTCGACGTCCGTGCGCTGTTTGCGGATCCGGTTGGTTCGAACATCTATCGTTCCCTGTACTTCGTTGCCAGTGAAATCTTCCCGGGACGCACCGGACAAAAGGCGATCGTTTTGCTGACCGACGGACAGGACAGTGGCCTCGGACTCAATCTCGATGGTGCAGGAGTAGCGCCCCGCCCAGGGGAATCTCGCGCCACATTTCAAGACGTGGTACAGACGCTCAGTGCGAACGGAATTGAAGTTTATGCAATTTCAACGCAGAACCGTCCGCGCATCATGACGCCTGCATGGCTCGCCGCGCATCAGGGGCGTTCGCTGATCAGTCCAGCGGCGCTCACCTTGGGCATTCCCGCCTATACCGATTTCCTGGCCGAACTGGTGCGGCGCGTCGGTGGCCAGCTTTATTTTCTGAAGGAAACCGGCTCGATCGCAGGCGCGTACCGTTCTGTGGTGCAGAACCTGAGCGCGCAGTACGTGCTGGGATATTATCCGAAAAAAGGGCGTGAGGCCGGCTGGCATCGACTGCGCGTGGAGCTTGCTGGTCTTGGCTCGATTCGCGTTGTCAATCGGCTCGCGTACTATCAGCCGGCGAGCGATTGAGCGTTTCTTCGTTCCGTAAGGCGAATTGACCGGAAACTCAAATGAATGAACGCAGGAAATTCCGATTGCCTCCGTCGTTGCGCGCGCTTCTCCTGGGTCGGCGAACGCTGATCATGGGCGTCCTGAACATTACGCCGGACAGCTTTTCCGACGGCGGGCAGTTCCTCAAGCTGGAAGCAGCGGCCGAACGCGCACTTCAGATGGAACGTGACGGCGCCGACATTCTCGATATCGGCGGCGAATCGACTCGGCCGGGAGCGAACCCTCTGGGAGCGGCCGAAGAACTGGCCCGGATTTTGCCTGTGCTGGACATGCTTCGCGGCAAACTGAAGATCCCGGTCTCGATCGATACTCAAAAAGCGCAAGTAGCGAAAGCGGCGATTGCGCGGGGCGCCGCGATCGTGAATGACGTGAGCGCCCTGCGGCTTGATGCAGGTCTCGCGGAAGTTGTGGCGGAATCCAGCGTTGCCATCATTCTGATGCACATGCGTGGCACGCCGAGAACGATGCAGGACGGTCCCTTTGCACGCGACGTGATGAAAGATGTCATGACAGGCTTGCGCGCGGCGCTGCGTCGTGCAGAACAGGCTGGCATTGAGCGGTCTCGAATTTTTATCGACCCGGGCATCGGCTTCGGAAAGAATTACCGGCAAAACTTCGAAGTTCTGGCCCGATTGCCGGAACTGGCCAAACTCGGATGCCCAATTGTCGTTGGCGCGTCGCGCAAGGCTTTTCTTGGGGCGAGCCTGGACAGCGCTCCGCCCGGAGAGCGTGCTTGGGGTACGGCCGCCACCGTTGCGGCGGCCATTTGGGGTGGTGCCCACATCGTCCGTGTGCACGACGTCAAGGAAATGGCCCAAGTCGCGATCATCGCGGATCGCATTGCCACTGCACGAAGGTGAAGCCGCGCTCCGCGCGCTATAATTCAGCGAGCGAAATAAGACGGTGATGAATGTTCCGACAATCGGAGGCACATGGCAATGACGCGACGCAAGGTCGAAGGTTTCTGTGCAGCGGCGCTGGCCGTTTCTGCTGTCTTTGCCTCGGGAGCAAACGCCCAAGGCTTGCCACCTGTTCAGAAACCGTTCGCGCCTCCGCAAGGAACGTACGGCTGCTCGATACATAAGTCTTGCGCGGATGTCGCGCCGACGATTATCAAGAATGCGCTGGCGTCTTCGGCGCTCGAAACGAATCTTCGCGTGCTGACAGATCAAATCGGCGGACGCGTCACCGGCTCGCCCGCAGCCGAGAAAGCCGTGGACTGGGCCGTTGACGCGTTCCGGCAGGCCGGAGTGGACGAAGTGCTCACCGAGAATTTCACTTTGCCCGCTGGTTGGGCTGAAGGTCACACGCACGTAACGGTGCTTTCGCCCCAGCCGTTCACCGTGCATTCAGTTTCGATCGGCTGGTCCCCAGCAACCCCCGAAGGGGGACTCACGGCGAACGTTGTGGACATCGCCGCCGGACAAGAAGCTGATTTCAAACGCGCCGGAGATTCAGTGAAAGGCTCGATTCTGCTGGTTCACACCGACGTGCTGAAGACGTGGGACGATTTGTTCAGCGAATACCTACACGAGCCCGCCGTAGAGCAACGGGCGATTGATGCGGGCGCATCCGCGATTCTGTGGATGTCCACGCGCCCGTACATGCTTCTCTACCGGCATATTTTCTCGATGAATGGGAACATCGACCGCCTGCCCCAGGCCATCGTTGCACGGGAAGACGCTGAACGGATGGCGCGATTTATCGCCGCAGGTCAGGCCGTGAAAGTGAATCTCGACATGCCGAACAAGATCAGCGGGCAAACAAGCTCCGAAAACGTACTGGCGGAGATCCGTGGCAGCGAAAAGCCCGAAGAGTTCGTGATCCTCGCAGCGCATCTCGATTCCTGGGAATTGGGAACCGGCGCGCTCGACAACGGATGCAATGCGGCGATGGTAATTGATGCAGCGCGCGCGATCCACGCGTCGGGTTCGGTTCCGCGACGCTCAATCCGTTTTGTTCTGTTCACTGGGGAAGAGCAAGGCATGCTCGGTTCGTGGGCATACGCGCTGGCGCATCGCGCCGAGCTTGGCAAGATGGACGCCGCGGTTGTCTTTGACGCCGGGGATGGACGCACGACCGGCTATTCGCTCAGCGGCCGCAAAGATATTCTGGAGGCGCTGGACGAAGCATTGAAGCCCCTCTCTGTGTTCGGTCCGCTGAAAAACACGACGGACGTGGAAATCGGAGCCGACAATTTCGATTTCTTCCTCGAAGGAGTGCCCACGCTCATCGCTAATCAAGAGCCAGACGACTACATGATGAATTACCACGCGTCTTCAGACACGTTCGACAAAGTGGATTTTGCCCAGCTGAAGAAAAACGAAGCGATTGCAGCGGTGACGACGTATGCCATCGCCGATCGGCCAGGGCGGCTGGGAGTCCGGCAAACACGGTCGCAGATTGAACGTCTCCTGAAGGAAACCGGAACGGATCAGCAAATGAAACGTATGGGGCTTTGGGACATGTGGGCCGAGGGGAAGCGCGGCCGCCAGCCCGACGGGGGCGCACATTGATGCTTGGTAACGGCCTTTCCATGGAGTCTCGCAGGCTATAATAGAGATGAATGGTTTCCTCGACACGACCGGCTCGCTCAGGCACTCATACGCCCTCCTCATCAAAACCCCCGCGGATTCTGGCCATTGACTATGGACGCCGCAGGATCGGATTGGCTATTTCCGACGAGCTTGGACTGACTGGACAGCCGATCCGAGCGATGGACCGACGGAACCGTCGGATCGATCTCGGGCGGCTGCGCGATCTTGTGAAACAAAACGGAGTGGGTGCCATTCTCATCGGATTACCGTTGCACTTAAGCGGCGAATCGAGCGAGATGGCAACGGAAGTGGCCCAGTTCGCCTCTCGTGTTCAAAAAGAACTGGGATTGCCGGTGAAACTCAGAGATGAAAGGCTGACCAGTTGGGAAGCGGAGCAAATGGCGGCGGAACTCGGGTTGCGAAAAAATGCCGGCATCGATTCGCTGGCCGCCGCGATTCTGCTGCGTGAATATCTGGATGAGACAACGGCCAGTCCGGGGAAATCGAAGCGTCGCGGACGGTCACAGTGAGAAGGGTGGCCATCGTCATCGGGATTCTGATTATCGCCGCCGTTGCCGGCGCGCTGTGGCTGAGAGCGGAATTGAAGCGGCCGTACCGGGCTTTTTCGGCACCGCAAGTTTTCGTGGATATTCCGCGCGGAACATCCCGCTGGAACATCGCGACTCTTCTCGAGCGCAATGGAGTTATTCACAGCCGCTTGGCATTCCTGGCCCTGAGTGAACAGCATCATCGATGGGTGCTGCAGGCTGGAGAATACATGTTCGACAAACCCGCCACGCCCCGCCAGGTCTTTGCCCAAATTGTTGGCGGGCATGTCTTCGTGCATGTGGTCGTTGTACCGGAAGGCTGGACAATGTTCGACATCGCAACCGAACTCGAGCGTCAGCGGCTCTGCAGGAAAGCGGAATTCCTCAGCGTGGCAAGCGGCGCGACATTGGTACGCGACATCGCTCCACATGCGAAGAGCCTTGAGGGTTTCCTTTTCCCTTCTACGTATCAGTTTTCCCGAAATACTTCTCCGGAAGAAGTAGCCGCCACGATGGTGAAGGAATTTCGTGAGGAGTGGTCCAGAGTTCAACCAACGTCGCAGGAGGATCGACAGACGCAAGGAGCCAAGCAGGATCCGGTCCAAGCGTCACAAACGGCGAAGCCCACCGTCCTGTCTCCCGACCAGCTGGTCACGCTGGCATCCCTGGTTGAGCGGGAAACGCCTCAGCCGCAGGAGCGGCCGCTTGTTGCGAGCGTGTTCTACAACCGCTTAAAGCTCGGGCTGCCTTTGCAGTGCGATCCCACCGTGCAGTATGCCCTTGACCTGGCCGGAAAGCCCACTCCGAAGGTGACCGCCGAGGATTTGCACATTCCGTCTCCTTATAATACGTACCTTCATCGCGGGCTGCCGCCCGGACCGATCGCGAATCCGGGCGACGCGTCGTTGCGCGCGGCGCTTCGTCCCGCCGAAACACGCTATCTTTATTTTGTGGCGAACGGATCGGGAGGGCATTTCTTTAGCCGTACGCTTGAGGAGCACAATCGGAACGTGCAGAAATACAAGCGTATTCTCGCTGGATTGCCTCCGGAACCGCCCCTACCGCCAGTCCGACCGCGGAGTCACGCGTCAAAAGGAAAACGTCCCGCTGTCCGTAACCAATCAACGACGCGTACCGCGCGAAAAAAGAAGGCAGCGACTCCCCGATGAGCGACGCAAAGATTCCTTCAAAGAAAGAAATGATTTTGTCGGCTGCGCGGGAGCTCGGGAAGTCCGTTTACACGCCGGCAGAAATTGAGCAAATCCGCCGCAAGCTGATCGCCGAATGGGGCGAAGCTGGCAAGACTTCGGCCGACTACATCCGAGATGTTCTGGCCGAGGCAAAAATGCGCGTAGTGCTCTCCGTCCATGTCGACCCGCAGGGGCAATATGAAGAGGAGTTTGAAGACCTACTGCACTTCGCGACTCTAGAAGAAGCCGAGGTATGTCTCGTGCGCCTAGATGAGCTGCTCCGTAAGTTTGAGACCGAAGGTGAACGCGCGGGAGAAGCGCGAGTACTGGAGATTGCGCGCCTCGGACGAAGGCGTGCAGAAATGATTGCGCACAATCACAAAGTCGATGCCGCAAAAAGAAAAGAAAAGGAAGAAATCTCGCGATGGTTTGCGGTTTGGCTGGAGCAACCGGATGCATTCTTCGACTGGCTGGAAATTCGCAAGCAATCATCGGAATTTCGAGCGCTTTTTTCGCGAGAGCCAGAAACTGAATGATTGACCTGGAAATTGAGCCGCTCGATTTGGGAAAGGACGTCCGCGCCGTCGGACTCGATTTGGTGGAGGGTCCCGATAGAGAACCGGTGCGCGGTGACGATGCCGCGCGCGTCTGGAGCCGGGTCTTGCCGGCCATCGCGGCCAAAGAATTGTGGGTGCTTGATTTCTTCAGTCACTTGGACCGTGTTCGGGAATTCTGCCTCGCGCGAAAGCTCGAATACCGCGAAGCTTCGAGGCGTGCGATCGTGATCCCATCGTTGCAGACAGACGCCCTCTGCGACCTTTTTAGGAGGTTCGAAACGGAAACGTTCGGCATGCGTGCCGGAACCAAGTTGGAAGCTACCGACTCCTCTCTTGAAAATGAACTCGCCCGCAAGGGGGTTGACGCCTACCATTCCGCTTATCCGGACTATTCCGCCTGCGCGGTTTGCAATTTCGAAGACGGCTCGGTAGTGGTGCTGAGTGACACTCTGTGGGCGAGCGAGCTCGTCAGACGTGTGCGTCCGGCCCTCGCTGGACTCGAGGTGCAGGTGCGTCTCGCTGCTTAGTACTCTAAGTAACCTCTAATCAGTAGCTTACGCCTGGGCATCCAAGTGGCTGGATGGTTGACACAAAGCGCACGTTGGTACGAGAGTACCATTCCTCCCCTTCCCATAACCGAGTCACGATATATAGAATCTTCGAGGTTCCTCGCATGCCCAGTACCAGCGAGATCTTGGTTTCGGCTTCGCGAAGGTTTGTGCATCGTCTGAATGCCCTGCTGAAGTGTGCCCGCCTGTATGGATTTCATCATGCCCGCTCCACTGCGCAATTCGGAGGCACTTGGAAAGAGCTAAAAGCAGCGCTCGACGCGGCCGGTCCAGCGGGATTCATGGTGGGAATCTCCGCGAACAAGCTTGTCCTGGATGGGACGGTCTTCGAATCCACCGCAGCGGAGATTAGCTTGGCGCAGATTCTCACGAACGCGGGGGTTGCCAGCGTTTCGTTCACCCAGGAAGTCTCCGAGGATGCATTCGTCGACTTCGTAAGAGCTTTCGCGGGAGCAACCGTAACTTCCTCCAAGGTTCGCACGTTCCTCAAGGATTCAGCGGGTCATTATTCGCAGAACGGGATCCGGCTCAATGAGCTTCGATTCGCTCCGTCAAATGCCGGCGCTGACGATCAATGCTGGCTGCACGATCCGGACAAGTTCGCCGACGCGATCGGTGCCCGGGAAGGATCCGAGCCGCCGCGACAGTTCAAATCCTTCGAATTCGGCGAAGAACTTCTGGGCACCGCGCACGGAGACGGACAGGATTCAGCAGATCGTTTGCTGGCCGAAGACGAGGTGAGCAGCCTGATGCGGCTCGTGACGGCGGCCGATGCCGCTTCCCGCAAAGAAAACGGGGCAGGAGCCGGATGGAAGATAGCCTTCGACGCCCTCCCCCCCAATGCGAAGGCTGTATTTCGGGAAGCCTTTCTCGAAGTTCAATCTAAACTTCGTCCAACAAGGCTGGACCATTCGCTATGGCATCGCCTGTCGACCGACATTGCGATTCGCTGCGCAACCGAGCGCTTTGAAAGCGGCGCGATCAGCTCCAGTGCCGTTCGGCCGCTGCTGGAGGAACTGGCAAAAGAAATCGAAGCTGCGACAAAGGTTCCCCCGGCAGAACGGGGTGCTTCTGGCGATTCACTCACGGATGTTCTGGACCGGCAATTCTGGGCCAGCGTGTCGACGGACAACAAACAGAATGTTCTGCTCTCTTCAGATTGCTGGCGAGTGCCTGCCAAAAACATCCAGCAGCATGTGAGGGATCAGCAGCACCGCGGCGAGACTGAAATGGCGCAAACAATCCTGACGCGATACGCGCGTAGCATTTGCCACGCGGATCCGCAAGCCCGCAGACAGGCGATCAACGGCGTGATGCAAATCTCAGACACCTACATGGCTGCGGGAGGTTCGTCCTTGGACGAGGCGGTACGCGCAATTGGCGATCAACTTTCCCGCGAGCGGGACGCGGAACTGCAGACTTTACTGAGTGCCGCCTTCGTCAAATTGAGCCAGAAGGCCGCCGAGCAAAGCGAATTTCAAGCCGTGCGGCGGTCTCTCGACACGTTGGCAGCACTCGAAAAGTCGCGTCCCAGCTGGACGCGCACGCTGGGGCCGCGTATCGGCATCAACAATCGCATCCCGGCTTTCATCGAGGAAGGCTTATGCGACTCGGTTCCGCGCACGGAGCTTGTCGAAGTATTGCGCCGTGCGCCGGAGGCCGTTGCCAATCAGCTCGCCGCCCGTCTGATGCGAGTTACCCGAGCTTCGGAGCGGGAATCCGTGGTGGTGATGGCCCAAACCATCGGTGAGCCTGTTCGAGCGCAATTGCGACAAACCCTCGAGCTTGCTCCCATAAAAACTGCCGTCCGCGTGGTGGGACTTTTGAGCCGCATCGAGCCAATTGTTGTCGAAGAATTGTTGCCGCGGCGCATCCGCGCAGGCGAAAGAACCGCTCACGACGAAGCGTTGCGCCAACTCTCGATTGCGGCAGCGCCGGAACGCGGCCGAACGTTAGCGCACATGACGGGTGTGCTCGACCCCATGATTGTGCCTATGGCGCTCGATGAAGTGGGAATGTGTGGAGACCCGACCGTCGCGTCCGAGATATTGCGCATCGCTCAAGGGCAGTCGCTTGCCGATAGTTCGGACTTTGTTCGTGTAAAAGCCGTCGAAGCGCTGGGGCGGCTTCGCGTCCGCGATATGGAGGGAGCCCTGCTGAACTTTGTGGCAGCGAAGGGTATGTGGCGCTGGGCTTATCCGCACGAGATGCGTCTGGCGGCCGCTCAGGCGCTGGTGAAGCTCGATTCCGAACGCGCTCCAACTCTCCTGGCGGAGTCGGGCTTGGACCCACGGCTGCTGAACTTGGCGCCGCTCGACGCGAAACGTGACCGCGATTTCGTACGCTACCGCCGATATGAACGAATCCGAATGGTGCGTCCGATGCCTGCCGTGATCGAATCGCAACGCGGAAAATATGAACCGGCGGTGCAGGTTTTGAGCTTGGAAGGCGGCCTGCTCAGCGGAAATGTCAAGCTATCCGTCGGAACCGCAGCGAAGCTCCGAATCTCTGCTGGGATGCGCCCAATTTCTTTGGACGTGCTCGTGCGGTTTGCAAAATCCAATCAGGCCGGAGTGGAAATGGTTGGAATGGAACTGGAAGACCGCTTCCGCTTGAGAAACCTCTTGCTCTCCACCGCGGAAATAGCGCCCCGTCGGCACCAGTTAACTTCAGTTTGAAATCCATCGAAACCTATTCCTTTCTCCCGGGTTAACCCCAGGGGACGGGCACGCCCTTAGGCCTTAGGGTGCAATTTCGGGTGCATTTCGTTGACACTCCGAAAGCTGGCTGCTAGATTCGATGTTTTGTGTTTTCTTGGGGATAGTGAACATCCGCCTTAAATTACGCAGTGTTTTTTCGTTTGCAGTGTGTACGCTGGTTTTGGGCTGCGCAGTCAGCCACAAAAGCGTGATTGCCCCCATCGCGTCCGCGCCTGCGCTGAATGCCACCAAGGCGGACCTGATTGACCGTTACAACCACGAGGCATCCGCAATTCAGACCGTGAACGCGGCGGTGCGGATGTCACCGGCGGCAGGTTCAGCGCTGAGCGGCGTTATCGAAAATTATCACCAAGTGAATGGATACATCCTCGCCGAGCGGCCCGAGTCGATTCGGGTAATCGGCCAGGCCCCTGTAATCGCAAAAGACATTTTCGATATGGCCAGCGACGGGCAGGTCTTTCATATCTTCATTCCGTCAAAGAACGAATTCATCGAGGGGCCGGCCGACTTACATCGTGCCGGGAAGCATCCGATTGAAAACCTTCGACCGCAGCATCTTTTCGACGCTCTGATGTGGCCAGCGATCGGGCCGGATGCTCCGGTGCTTTTGGAACAGGTTGATGCGCTGCCCCTCCACTATTACGTCTTGACAGTGGCAGCCCATGGTCCGCAAGGCTGGGATTTGCAACGCAAAGTCTGGTTCGATCGCGCAAATCTTCAGATTGCGAGAATCGAGATCTATGACGCACAAGGAACTGTCGTGTCTGACGTGCAAATGAAGGATTGGCGGCCTGCTGATGGCGCCGATTACCCTCGACATATTCTGATTGACCGGCCCGTTGACGACTATCGGCTCGACATAGCGATTACGCAGCTGACCGTCAATCAAACCCTCAGCGCTGACCGCTTTCGGCTGGCCCAGCCCGCAGGAACGCAGCTTGTCCGCCTTGGCGAGGATGCGAGCCAATGATTCGCCAGATGATCTTGCGAAACGTGATGTTCCGGCCGGTCCGGACTTTCATCACCGTGATTGCCGTCGCCGTCGAGGTCACGCTCATTCTGATGGTCGTAGGCCTCACGTCGGGCATGTTGTCAGACACCGCGAAACGCATCGAAGGAATCGGCGCCGACATCATGGTGCAGCCGCCTTCTGCCTCGATTTTCATGGCGCTCAGCGGCGCCCCTATGCCAATGGAGATCGGCCGCCGCCTGGCACAGCTCAAATATGTCCGCGCAGTCGCGCCGGTACTTCTGCAATTCAATTCCACCAACGGCCTCGATCTGATTTATGGCATCGACCCGGAAAGTTTCCGTGAGGTTTCAGGGGGCTTTGTCTTTCATGAAGGGCGTGACCTTCAGCATCCTGACGATATCCTTGTTGACGACTGGTACGCCAAAGGCCGAAAAGTCAAAGTCGGCGATACTTTGCACGTTCTGGGCCACGATTTTCACGTTGCTGCGATCGTTGAGCATGGAAAGGGAGCGCGGCTCTTTGTACTCATGTCCACGCTCCAGGAGCTCGCTGGCGCGCATGACAAGGCATCTGTTTTTTTCGTCAAGTGCAATCAGCCAGAGCAAACCGAGAAGGTCATGTCCGCGATCAGCGGGCTTTTGCCGCATTACGAAGTGCGCCCGCTCCGCGATTACCTTTCGCTGATGACTTCATCCAATCTGCCCGGGCTTCAGACGGTAATTCGCTCCATGATTTCGCTGGCGGCTGCGATAGGCTTTCTGGTCATTCTACTGTCGATGTATACGACGATCATTGAACGCACTCGCGAAATTGGCGTTCTGAAATCCCTGGGCGCTTCGCGAGCCTACATCGTGCGGATAATTCTCAGCGAGACCACGGCAATGTGTATGGCGGGAATCGCCTTGGGGATCGCCATGAGTTTTGGCGCTCGCGCTCTGTTCCTCGCTGTCTTTCCGACGCTCACAATTCTGATTTCCCCGTGGTGGATTGTGCGAGCCGCTTCGCTGGCCATTCTGGGAGGATGGTTGGGTGCCACATATCCTGCGTGGACCGCCAGCCGCAAAGACCCCGTTGAAGCCTTAGCGTATGAGTGAGGCAGCGCATTGCAGCGCCGGTATTTGCAGTCATGAGCCGCCGGATTTCTGTACCGAATCGCAGGTTTCGGCAGGAGAGCCTTTGGAGCCTATACTCAAGAGCACTCGCCTTTGGAAGATCTACCAGGTAGGCAGGATGGAGGTCGCCGCATTGCGCGGCGTGGACCTGGAGATTTTTCCTGGAGACTTTGTGTCGATCATGGGCCCCTCGGGCTGCGGCAAGTCGACGCTGCTTCACGTGATCGGAGGCCTCGCGCGAGCGACCCGCGGCAAAGTGCTGCTCGACGGCAACGATTTGGCCGGCATGGGAGACGGAGCTCGCACGCTTCTTCGACGGCACAAAGTCGGCTTCGTCTTTCAAAGGTTCAATCTGCTGCCAACGCTGGACGCGCGGGGTAATATCGCTCTGGCGCAGCACATCCACGGCGACGGTTTTGACCCGCATCGTTTCGAAGTCGTGACGCGAATGCTCGGGATCGGCGACCGTCTACACCATCGGCCGTCGGAACTGTCCGGAGGCGAACAACAGCGGGTTGCCCTCGCGCGTGCGATCATTAATGAGCCCAAGATCGTCCTCGCCGACGAGCCAACCGGGAACTTAGATACGAAGAACTCAGAAAATGTCCTGGGGCTCCTGCGTCAGCTCAATAAGGATTTGGGGCAGACGATTGTTATGATTACGCACAATCCCGACGCTGCGGCCTACGGAAATCGCGTTTTGCACATGCGCGACGGCATCGTGGTGGACGGCGCTTCTGCCAATTAATATGCGAAAACTGCTGCAAGGAATAACGGGAACGATTTTTTGGTCTTACGACCGCGGTAGCTGGCCTTATGACGTAATGGTTGTTATCATCGTGATCTTCGTTTTAATTAGTCCGCGCAGTTGGTTCCGCGATCAACCTCAGAACAACTTCACAAACTCCGCCGGGATCGCTCTCCTGACCCGAGACCCGATCACGCATATCGAAACTTACCGGCTTGACCGAGGCTTGTTTGGCAAGACCGTCATCAACAAGTCGAACGCCGCGCTCGAAGAAAAGACACATCAGATCCTTGCTGAATCGGTCGAAGACCTAAAGGGACAAAGGTTTCAAGTACGAAGCATCGAACCGGTTCGCGGAGCCAACGGATCGGTCTTGTACTACGAAGTCGAAGTGAAGCACTAGACGCGCAGATCGACTAAGAGCTACGGTCCATCCAGGCCTCCTTCCCGACAGTTTCCCGCATCTCTGCGTGTTATGATGCTTGCGGATTTCTCCACCAAATATTGAGGAAACAGGAATGCTCGGCAAGATCGGTTTGTCAGCTATCACCGCCGCGGCCTTGACGCTGACCATTGGTGCCGCGAGCCTACGGGCCAAGCCCCAAGCCCACAACGGCCTTACTTTGGAAACGGTGCTCGATCGCTTGAACCGCGAAGCAAAGGACTTTCACAGCCTGACCGCCGAAGTGGAGCGCACCAAGGTCACCGTAGTCGTGAACGTTAAATCGACTGACACTGGAACTTTGTGGATCCGCGGAGACAAGATGCGCCTCGATTTGAAAACACCGGATCCACGCACGATCTTACGGGCGGGCGACACGATTTTCATCTACACGCCGGGGCTAAAACAGGTTGAGGAATATAGTCTCGGAAAGCACCGCGATTTGGTGAATGAGTTTCTCTTGCTCGGCTTCGGAACATCAGGCCATGATCTGCAGAAGGGATTCCTGGTTACAGTAGTCGGCGAACCAATGCTGGATCGTCAGAAAACCGCCCTGCTCGAGCTCACTCCGAGAGCCGGAGCGGCTCGCAATCAAATAGCCAGAATCCGTTTGTGGCTCGACCAGTCGTCTTGGCTTCCTGTCCAGCAGGAATTTTTCGAAACCGGCACAGACGATTACTTCGTCGTTCGTTACACAAACATCTCCAGGAATCCGGGCATACCCGATTCACGATTCAAGCCGCACTGGCCGAAAGGAACGCAGAAGGTCCGGCCGGAGGCCTAAGCCGCGAAGCGTTTCGTTGTTTAGTTCTTCGCCCGCTCGGCGACTTCTCTTTCGTGCGCAATCAGGGTTTTCTTGCGCCCCAGGCCCCAGCGGTATCCAGCCAAATTCCCGTCCTCCCTCACAACACGGTGGCAGGGAACAACAATAGACACTGGATTTGTGGCGCACGCTCGCGCCACGGCTCGGATCGCTCTGGGTTTGCCAATCGCGCGCGCAACTTCAGTATATGACTTTGTCGAGCCGTAGGGGATTCGGCGAAGCTCCTCCCAGACGCGCCGCTGAAACGCCGTCGCCTGAACGTCCAAGGGCAAGTCGATGTGCGGTTCTTGTCCGTGCAAGTGCTCGACGACTTCGCGAACCCATGGTCCGATCCCTGCGGCATCACGGCGAATTTCGGCTCGCGGATACTCGCGCTCGAGCGCTTTCTTGAGCGGTCCGTCCGAATCGCCAAGATAAACCGCGCTTACACCGCGTTGCGTGGCAGCCACCAGAACCCGCCCCAGCGGACACGCCGCGATCGTGTAGGAGATGGTCATGCCCTCTCCCCCGCGCCGATAGGCCGCCGGAGTCATACCCATCTGTTCCGGAGCGCGCTCGTACAGTCGGCTGCTTGATCCGAAGCCCGCGTCATACATTGCTGTCGTCACTTTTTCCCCCTTGCGAAGCTTGGTTTTCAGTTGTGCCATTCTTCGCGCATCGGTGAATTGCCTTGGCGTGATCCCTAGAATCCTCTGAAAGAGCCTCTCCACTTTGTGTGCCTTCAATCCGAACCAAAGACCGATCTCGGCCAGGGTCAGCCGGGCCTCGGGATCCGAAGCCAGCCTCTCATCAATTTGCTGGCAGACCCGCCGTACGAAGTGCGCTGACTCTTCTTGCGGCGAGCGAAGCTGCGGCAGGCAGCGTTTGCAGGCTCGGTAGCCGGCAAGCTCAGCCGCTCGTGAGTCTCGAAAGAAAACCACGCCGTCGCGGCGCGGTCTCTTCGATGGGCAGGACGGCCGACAGTATATTCCTGTGCTGCGTACGGCGTAGAAGAAGCGTTCTTTAACGTCAGCACGGCGCTTTTCGACCGCTTGCCAGCAGCGTGACGCCATCGTCCGGTCTTTGTGGTTTGCAATGCTCATCGTGTGGCTCATTTCAAACACGAAAATATTCTAAGAGCGAGACAATATCTATCCGATTCTTGCAGTTAAATGCCCGCGCCTCGGTTTTCCACATTTCCTCAGCCTTGTTGAATTTCAGGGCACTTTTTCTCTTGACATGGTTGACGCATTGTAGGTCAGCAAGGCATAGTTCTTACCCGGCCGGGGGAAGGCCGGGACTTGGGGGGATTTCGATGGGTGCTCTTCCGAAGTTGCTCTCTGCTGCTTTAGTCAACGCTCCAGCTCGAGAAGTCCATCAAATCCGTCCCGTTCTGCCTCACAAGACATTTTTGCGAGTGCCAACTCACGCGATTAGTGTTGCGGAAGATCGCAGGCGGAGCCCCCGCGCCAGCCTCAGCTTGCCTTTGCAATTAACGAGCGTGGAAGGCCAGTCGAACATGAGGCCGGTCACTCTTGTAACCAAGAACATCAGCTCCACGGGCATCTATTTCTTGGCGCCGCGCAGTATCGCCCCGGGAACCGCGATTGAACTCCAAGTCTCCTTGATTGAGCGTCCTTTTGGACGTGGCAGTGTCCGGCTGAAAACTGCTGCCCACGTGGTCCGCATCGAAGACTGCGGCGTGCCCGGATGGTGCGGTTTCGCTGCATCGTTCGACGATTTCGATTTTGACCGGGACGACCTGGTTCCCCCGCTCACGCCATTTCACTGAAGCTTTCCCAATCTGTTTTGCAATTCCCTTTCGTGAAGCTCCGTCCGGTTTCGGCCTGCTGTGATTTCGGGCTGGAATGGCACCTTCCGGTCAGCTTATTCGACCAGCTCCGGGCGGCTTTGTAGGCGGAGCCGCCGGTGGCGTCGCGTTCGGCCTGAAATTCGACGAGCGAACGACCAGCCGGATCGGCACGGTACCTTGCTGTGCCTTTACGTTGCTGTCGGAGCGAATGTAGGTGGGCAACCACAGATGTCCCTCCAGGTTTTCGCGGTAAACCTCGAACATCTGAAAGGGAAAGCTGGGGGCAAAGCTTCCGGAACTCGTAAGAAACTGGCCGTAGCTTTTTACAATCGAGAAATCCTGGTCGTCGATCCACACCACACCGTCAAACAGCGGTTTGCTCAGCAGTTGCTTCGGCTGCACTCGGAACATATATGTTGTAACTTGGTCCAGTTTTTCTTTGCCTTCGTAAGATAGCTGGTATTGAGGCAGTTCCTCGGTTGTCAGGAAAAAAAGCTGCAGCCCAGCCAGGAATTTTACGTCTTCGAGAGAAAACTCCGTGTAATGCAAATTGGAAGTCGGCGGCTTCAGCACACTCTCGTAGCGCCCGCCATCGGGCTTGCTGTACTGCTGCCCCTCCAGTTCGTAAAGCCCGCCGTTCGTTACCAGCTCTTCCACTTTCACCGTCTGATCCAGCCTGTCCTGGTCGTAGGTCTTCTTGTTCAGATCCTCGTTTTGCGTGAATTTCTGGATGATCTGGTCCGCTGGAATCGGCGGAGCAGGCGGCGCGGGCTTATCGGGAATCTTTTTGAGTTCAAATGTCGGCGGAGGCGTGATCGGACCGGCGGTCTGCGCCTGAGCTGCGCCTCCAAACACCCCAAGAACCGCCAGGCAAATCGTGAAAAGAATGGAACGCATCATCTTCTCCAGCTTAGATGCAGCAAGAACGCCCCGGGAAGTACCGGAAGTACCCCTGGGGTTGCAGCCACGCGACGCCTGAGTGATAATCCCATGACTTCGGCTCTAAGGGAAAGAGCAGGGTCACCGTGATCTGTCCTCAATGTCGAACACAGAATGCCGACGAATCGA
Source organism: Candidatus Acidiferrales bacterium (assembly GCA_035945715.1). Lineage (GTDB taxonomy): Bacteria > Acidobacteriota > Terriglobia > Acidiferrales > UBA7541 > DAHUXN01. The sequence goes on along the minus strand of DASYZX010000003.1, from coordinate 101,019 downwards.
TCGCCTGCTCGAAGTGTGGTTCTGCATTTGATTTTGGCCTCGACGCGGACGGCACCCTAGACATTACTCCAAAAGCTCTCGATTCTTCCGGCGCGATGAACTCCAGCCAGCGCGCGGTCGCCTCTTCGGTGCGTTCCGCTTCCTCTTCGCGCACCGGCGCTCGTACCGCCGTGACCCTTCACGGCGGCCTCGAGCCGGGCGATGAACTCGGCCACCGCTATCGCATCGAATCCATGCTCGGCCAGGGCGGTATGGGCCGCGTCTACAGGGCATATGACATAGAACTCGACCGTCCGGTTGCACTCAAGGTCCTTCAGCCCGAACTAACCAGCGATCCCAATGCCATGCAGCGCTTCAAGCAGGAGTTGCTGCTCGCCAGCCGCATCTCGCATAAGAACATTTTGCGCATTCATGATTTGGGCGACGCCGACAACATCAAGTTCATTTCCATGGCCTTCGTGGATGGCCAGGATCTTCATCATCTTCTGCGCGCTGGAAAACTTTCGATCGAGCGAGCGGAAAACATCGCGCAGCAGCTTTGCGAAGCGCTCGATGCTGCCCACTCCGAAGGGATTGTTCACCGGGACCTGAAGCCGCAGAACGTCCTCATGGGCGAAGGCGATCATGTTTATGTTTCGGACTTCGGTCTCGCCAAGTCTTTTGAGTCCAGCTCTGCGGGAATGACCCGCACCGGGCAGTTTCTAGGCACGCCACGCTACATGGCCCCCGAACAGGTGGAAACGGGCCATGTAGACCAGCGCACCGATCTTTATGCACTTGGGCTGATCCTGTTTGAAATGGTGACCGGCGAAGACGCCTTCAAGGGCGACTCGACGCTCCAGATCATGTACCGCCGAGTCAAGGAAAAACCGCCCAATCCCAGGCAAGTCAATCCTGAAGTTCCCGAATACCTGTCGCGCATCATTTTGCGCTGCCTCGAGCGCGATCCCGCAAGTCGTTATCAGCACGCAAGTGAGATTCTCGCCGATTTGCGCGCCGCCCGCGTCACGCCGGCTTCGAAGGGGCTGTATGGGAATCTGAACAGCGCTGCGACTCGGTGGTGGATTGGTGGCGCAGTCGCAATAGCCCTGATCGCTGTTGCTGTAATTCCTACCGTGCGTTACATTTTCCGATCAAGTCGGTCTTCATCCTCGGCTCCGTCGACCGTCGCGCTCCCCGGCGTGCCCCCGCTTTCAAGCGGTCAGTTCATTGCCGTTTTGCCCCTGCAAGTTTTGGGTGACCCGCGTCAAATCGGATATTTGGCCGAAGGCATTCGGGAAGCACTTTCCGCAAAACTTTTCCAGCTGAAAGACGTCCGCATAACCTCGGCCGATCAAGCAGCAAAAGCAAATCAAAACAAACCTCTCCCTGAGATTGCGAGTACCCTTGGCGCGAATTTGCTTGTTCAAGGCATGTTGCAAAGTTCCGGCGACCAGATTCGTGTCATCGTCAACCTCGAGGACGTCGCAGATGGAAAGCGGCTCTTGAGTAAAGAGTTCAACGGAATTGCGAACAACCTCTTTGCCATCGAGGACCAGATTTACAATCAACTGGTTAGTGCGTTGAATGACAATCCCACCGTCGATGAAATCGCCCGCGCCTCGGCACGACCCACATACAACCTTGCCGCCTACGACTTGTACCTCCGCGGCCAGAATGACCTGAAAAGCCATCAAGCCAAGGACATTCAGTCAGCGTTGGACTACTTCAGTCAGGCTGTTGCCAAAGATCCCTCATTCGCGCTTGCCTACAGCGGTGTTGCGGAGGCCAGTCTGCGAATGTACGGAATAAAAAAGGACAGTTTCTGGACTGACAAGGCTCTGGGGGCGGCCGAGCAGGCAAAAGCGCTGAATGATAAGTTGCCGGAAGTTCATTTCGCGCTTGGCAGCACCTACAGTGAAACGGGGAAATACGATCAAGCCGTCGTTGAGTTGAAGCGTGCAACAGTCCTCGCGCCCAATTCCGACGAGGCCTATCTCCGCCTGGGTGACGCATACTTGCAGAGCGGGAACGCCCCGGCTGCTCTGCAGGCCTTTCAAAAAGCCATTCAGCTGAATCCCTACTTCTGGACGAACCAGGACGAACTGGGGAACGCCTATTTTCAACAGGCGGATTACACAAAAGCCCTGGAGGCTTTCCATCAGATCACCGTGCTCGCTCCGGATATCGACGTTGGATACGAAAACATCGGCAACGTGTATCTTCAGCAAGGCAAGTACAAGGATTGTATTCCTTACTATCAGAAGGCGCTGCAGATTGAGCCTTACTGGACGACCTATTCCAACCTCGGTACCGCTTATTTTTTCCTGAAACAGTATCCGGATGCTGCCGCTGCCTATGAAAAGGCTGTCGCGCTCAACCCGAACGATTCCGGGGTGGTCGTTAATCTGGCCGATGCGTATCGTTGGGCCGGTCAGCAAGACAAAGCAAAGCAAACGTATCAGCAGGCCATCACTCTCGGTTACAAGGAACTGCAAACCAATCCGCAGAGCAATTCGACCATGGCCCAGATCGCGCTTTCCTACGCGAAAATCGGCGACGCCCAACACGCAGACAGCTTTATCAGTCGCGCTCGCGCGTCAGCCAAGAACAACGTGGATTACATCTATGACCAGGCGGAAATTGAAGCGATTCTCAACCGTCAGGATGCTGCATTGAAGGCGTTACGTGAGGCGCTTGAAAAGCACTACTCGGTCGACTACGCTTCGGGTGATCAGGAGTTGGAGAATCTGCAGGCCAATCCGAAGTTTCTTGCTCTGATAAAAGAGTTCTCTGCGAAGAAGCCTTAGCAGATCGTCTGCCTTCTTACCACCTGCGGCCTAGGCCGACCAACAAAACACCGCCCGTGAGCAGCAAAACAATCGTGCCCGGCTCCGGCGTCGCTGTAACTTCGATACTGAAATACCCCGGATCAAGCGGCCCAAGCAGTTCGATCTCGACATCATTGCTGAACGGGGTTCCCACGGTGCTGATAAACTTGCACCCCGTGAAGATGTTAGACGGGCCGCAATCAAACGCTTCAAAGGGAAGCGAATCGGCCAGGGCGATAAACAGATTGGTCGTCGCCGGGCCTGTGTAATCCAAGTCCTCCGTAGGCAACAATCCTTGGCTGTTCAAGGTTATCACCAGCGGATTGGTGATCGAGTTCGAGGAAAAAGTGAGCGCGTCGCCGCCAACCAAACGATTGACGATAATCGTGGGATCCACCGGGGAGGCGTTGGCAAATTGAGCTGGAACGATTAGTGCGAACGCGACGAGCAACAGATAGCGCAGTTTCATGCCGTCTCCTTGACCTCGGACCGACCAGAGTTTATAGCACGTCGAAGTCCAATGTTCAACGTACATGCAGTAAGATAAATACCCTACAAATCAGATATTTACAGATTGTGACAGTTTCGGGCCGTCTCGAGGATTGCAAACATTTTCGCCTTATGTGCAACCTGCTCTGCATGGAACGCTGCGGGCACAGTCGAGGTTTGGTAGAATCCCGGTGCTTGAGACCACTCTGGGACGGGCTTGTGGGTGATTCAAAGCTGGCGAAGACTTTTTACGTTTCCGGTGCAGTGCAAGGCGTCGGATATCGCTATTTCACCCAGCGTGTGTCCGAGCGAATCGGCGTTACCGGCTATGTCAAGAACCTTCGGGATGGACGCGTCGAGGTTTACGCCGTCGGTTCTGCATCCCAGCTTTCTGCGCTCCGCCGGGAACTCGAGCACGGCCCGCAGGGAGCCTCGGTCTCAGAAGTCTTCGACGAAGAGGCCGCCGTCGAAGACAAGTATTCCGGCCAGTTCTCCATCGAACGCGACTCTTTGTGAAAGGATATTCGCTGAATGGACGATCTCAAGAAACTGATTCGCGAGGTGCCCGATTATCCAAAGCCGGGCATCTTGTTCTACGACCTGACCACGCTTTTGCAGGACAAAAAGGGCTTTCATGCGCTGATCGAAAAGCTCTGCGGCAGGTTCGCCGGTAAGCACGTCGATATTGTCGCCGGCATCGAAGCGCGCGGATTCATTTTCGGCCCAGCTCTCGCCTATCGGCTTGGCGCGGGCTTCGTCCCCATACGCAAACCCAATAAGCTGCCCTGGAAGACTGAACAGGTCACCTATCAGCTCGAGTACGGAACCGACAAACTCGAGATTCACCAGGATGCCGTCAAGCGCGGGGAGCGCGTGCTCATCTGCGACGATTTGCTGGCGACCGGCGGAACAGCCGCCGCAGCAGTCAAGCTGATTCATAACTTAGGCGGCGAAATCACGGGAGCAGCGTTCGCGGTCGAGCTTTCGTTCCTTCACGGACGCGAAAAGCTCAACGGCACCGAAGTCTTTTCGCTCATCCAATACGACAGATAGCGGCGGGTGTTATTTCGCGGAGTTCCCCCGTTGCCGCACAACCTCGAACAGCACAATACCCGCCGCGACGGAGACGTTCAATGAACCCACAGGGCCGTTTGTGGGAATCGAGACCACAAAGTCGCACCGCTTGCGCACAAGTTCATGCAAGCCCGCGCCTTCGCTTCCCATGACAATCGCGATGCGGCCCTTGTAGTCCACCGCTGTATAGTTTTTCTCCGCGTGTTCATCGAGCCCGATCACCCAAAATTCGGCTTCCTTCAATTGCTCCAGAGCTCGCGCCAGATTCTTGACGCGTGCCACCGGCAAGTGAGCCAGCGCGCCCGCCGAGACGCGCGCCACGGTATCTGTCAGTCCCGCGGAACGTCGCTCCGGAATCACGATCCCAGTTGCTCCCGCCGCCAGCGCCGTCCGCACGATCGCTCCCAGATTGTGCGGATCCTCGATGCCGTCCAGCAGCACCAGCAACCCGCTTGCGCCCGCGTCAGCCAGCAGGTCTTCGATCTCGACCGCGGCGCGTGACGCTGCAAAGGCAACCACTCCTTGATGGTGTTCGGACGAAGCCGCACGATCCAGTTGCGAGCGCTCTTCAAATCGCACCGGAACACCGCGCGAACGCGCCAAGTCCACAATCTTCTGAATTCTGTCGCCCCGCTGTCCGCGCGCAACCAGGATTCGATCGATCGGCCGCCCAGCAAGAAGGGCTTCTTCGACCGCGTGAATTCCAGCAAGGTGATTCATCGTCTATCTGAGCGCCGCGCAAAATTCGAGCATGCGCTGGTGCGTGCCTTTTACCGGGACGCCAAATGGAAGCTTTGCCGCCCGGTCCAGCAGGAGAATCACGCGGTCCAGTTCGCCTTCGCCCGCGCGTCCCGCGAGAGCCAGCCGCAGCGGGTCGAAAATCATTCGGCCGTGCGACCCGAAAATTCCTTTCAGCTTGCTGACAATTTCCCGAAAACACTCGGAGTCCAGATCGCCGCCCTCCAGCACGGTGTTCGCAAGCTCTCGGATCACATCGCGCGCACCTTCCCGCGCCATCACCGCTTGGTTGTCCGTGTCTTCGAGCGCGTCAGCTGCACCGTAAGAGAAAATCAACGCCAGCAGATCCGCCAATGCTGCGCTTCCTTCATTCGCAGAGTGAAGCGCAACCTGCAAGCCAAGCCATTCTGCCGCGTCGCGCATCCATTCTTCCATCTCCGGAGTGGGTTGCCCGGTAAGCCATGCGCGACGGCACAAAATGTCCTGAATATCTGCGGCTGAAAAGGGATTAGCGGCCGAAGGCCGCGTTTCCTCAGAGGATGCAGTTTTCACAGTTGAATTGTACAGCAGGAGAAAGTTCCACGTGGAACACAGCTACTCTCAACTCTCGATCGTCGCGATGACGTGCGCCGCGACCGCTTCCCCTCGCCCGATTTCGCCCAGGCCTTCGTGCGTCTTCGCCTTCAGATTAATCTGTTCCGCCGAAATCCCCAGCGACTTTGCAAGCGCCGTTCGCATATTCGGAAAGTGCGGTCCGAGCTTCGGCCTTTCCGCGACAACCACCGCGTCAATGTGCGCGATTTTCCAGTTTTTTCGCTCGAGGTACTGGCGCACTTGACGCAGAAATACTAGGCTCGACACTCCTCTCCACCTTTCGTCCGTGTCTGGAAAGTGCGTGCCAATGTCGCCCATCGATGCCGCTCCGAGCAGCGCATCGCAAATCGCGTGACACAGAACGTCCCCGTCCGAATGGCCCACGGTTCCTTTCTCAAAGGGAACTTCCATCCCGCCGATCATCAGTTTGCGCTTCTCGGCCAGTCGGTGCAGGTCGTAACCGATTCCCGAGCGCGAGACCGCAGGCTTCGCTCGAGCCGTCGCAGATTTTGTCTCGGTGCTTTCCTTGCTCAATCCTGCCTTCTGCAACTGCTTCCGGAGCTTGGCATCCACCGAAAGAACTGCCGCAAGCAGATGCGCCGACGTAACCCTCCCGCCGCTCTTTTTCGCGACCCCCGGACTCGCAGCAAGCGCGCGCTTCGCCTTCGCATCCAGCGGAATGTCGACGCTCGCCTGGCTCGCTTGATGAAGATTCTCAGGCGTGAGGCGCGCCAGCTTCAGCGTGCTTTTCTGCCAGTCGACGCCGCGAAACAAGCCCGGACTCTCTTTTCGAATTCCTGCCACCAGCTGCGGCAGTCCAATGGTCTTCGATTTATCCAGGCTCGCCGCCAGCCGGGCCATGAAAATGCAGCGGCGCGCTTCTTCGTCGAAACTCTCAAACATTGTTATTTCCCGCGGTTTTCCTGGCTCAAGTAGAAGCGCGCCAGGTCCATGTCCGCCGGCTTGGTGATTTTGATGTTGCGCTCGGAACCTTGCACGACGTACACATCATGGCCTAGCCGCTCCACCAGCGCTGCTTCATCGGAAGCCGTCACTCCGTCTTCCTCCGCCCGTGCAAATGCTTCTTTGAGAAGTTTGGCCTGGAATCCCTGCGGCGTCTGCGCCAAAACGATCTTTTCGCGCGGAATCGTTGCCGAAATCAAGGCCACGTCTTGCGGCAGGCTCGAGCGCCGCACTTCCTTAATCGTGTCAATCGCCGGCACTCCAAGAATGGCCGCGCCCCGCGCGCGCGCCTCCGCGATCACGCGCTGCACCTGTTCGCACGTTACCAAGGGGCGAACCGCATCGTGCACCAGCACCAATTCCACATCCTCGGAAATCTTCGCCAGAGCATTGGCCACCGATTGCTGCCGCGTTTCCCCGCCCTTGACTACCTGCACAGCGGTTTTCGGTTTTTCTTTCGACAAACGTTGCTCCAGAAACTCAACCTCCTCGCCGCGAGTTGCGATGAGAATTTCGGAGACCGCCTGGCATTCCGCGAGCCGTCGCAAGGTCAGCACAACAATGGGCACGCCGTCCAGTTCGAGGAACTGTTTCGGTACGTCGGTACCCATGCGGGTTCCGATCCCTGCGGCAGGCAGAATGGCGGCGATTCGAGTCATTAGGGACTGAAGAGTCTAGCGCATCCGCTGCAACTGATACATCCCCCGAAGAGTTGGTGCGTCCATTTGAATTTTATTGATCGTGACCCAATAAGTCAAAATTCAAACTGACTCATTACCCCCCGGAAGAGTTGCTTCAGTTCAGGCCTGTCTCTTGGCCTATGAACGCCCGGCATCTGGCATGTAGGACCGTGGCGGATGTTCGCCGCCACCGCTCGGGGCATTCCCCGGAGCGACCACATCCCCGGTCTTCGTCTCGTGTATTGGCGCGCGGTTGGGCGCCGATTCTGTCGGCGAGGCGCTTCCTTGCGTGCCTCGATGCGAGGACTGTTCTCCCCGATCGTCAAAACGCCCGAATATCATCTTGCCTGCCGTCGTCTGATGCACAGACGTCACCGAGATATCGATCGTCTTGTTGATCATCTTGCGCGCGCCGTCCACAACCACCATCGTTCCGTCGTCCAGATACGCGATACCCTGATTGTATTCTTTCCCCTCGCGCAAAATAAAAACGCGCATGATTTCGCCGGGCAGAACCACGGGCTTCAGCGCATTTGCCAGCTGGTTGACATTCAAAATCTCGATCCCCTGCAGCGTCGCCACTTTGTTCAGATTGAAATCATTGGTAATGATTTTCGCATCATATCGCTTCGCCAGTTCAATGAGCTTCAGGTCTACCTCGGCAATCGCCTGAAAATCATCTTCCGCGATTTGTACGTCCAACTGCGGCATTTTCTGCAAACGCTGCAGCACTTCCAGGCCGCGCCGCCCCCGTTGGCGTCGCAGCGGGTCCGCCGAATCGGCGACCATCTGCAGTTCCCGCAGCACAAATTGCGGAATCACCACCGTTCCATCGATGAAATGCGCCTCGGCAATGTCGGCCACGCGCCCATCAATGATCACGCTCGTATCGAGCACTTTATAGACCTGCCGCGTGCTGCGCTCCGTGCCGAACAGTCCGCCGAGCGCCTGCAGGTTCAGCATATCGCCTTTGATCGCCCCCACGATCAGCCCGATATACGCCATGATCAGAAATATCGCCAGGCTCACGAACGATCGCGTGCTCTCGGGCATCGTCGTGTGCACCAGAACAAGCGTCGTCAGGAAAGCTCCCAGAATCCCGAGAATGGATCCAATCACCGCACCAATCAGCCGGCGCAAGCTCGCCCGCCGCAGCCGGATCTCGAACAGAATCACCGCAACCGCAAACGCCAAGCCCGCCAGCGATCCCAGCAGGTGCGACAAACTGAACGGGCGGAAGTGATAGCCTGCGGCGACGCACACCACGGTGAAGATTGCGCGCACCGCCAGCATGTCCCAGAAACCGCCGATCCCGCGATTTTCTGACCTCGACAGCAGCACCGATTTCACTTGCGGACTTTCTGTATTTGCAGAAACGGAAGAGGAACGCCCGGATGGATTAGGAGAGCGGTTCATTTTGGTGGCCCCTTTTTATGAAAAAAAACCTATGAATTATGAGATCAAAATTCTCCCTGCTTTATCACGAACACGCCGGTTTTAAGATGAAACACCATTAACAATCGCCGGAATGAATAGACGTGCTAAAAGTATGAAAGAGCTGCCTCGAAGTATACACCTATTCCGTCCATCCTGGAATTTCAAGCCAGGTAGAAACGCGGGACGCGCCGACCCAATGCGCATAGGAGGTCGGAAGTCACCGTGCCAATCTGTCGCGCGGCCTGGTCCACTTCAACCGACGCTTCGCCATCTTTCCCGTAAATCGTTACTACGTCGCCGACCGCCGCGTTCTCTACGTCCGTAACATCGATCATCGAGAGATCCATCGAAATCGCTCCCACCAGCGGCACCAGCTTGCTCCGCACAATCACGCATCCGCGGTTCGAACGCTGCCGAACAATCCCGTCCGCATAGCCCGCCGCAATCACCGCAATGCGCGAAGGCCGCTCGGCAACAAATCGCGCGCTGTACCCCACGCTCTCTCCCGCAGCGATCTTCCTCAGGGAAATGATCCGCGAGCGCAAGCTTAAGCACGGTTTCAGCGGGAATTTCCTCCGAATCTCCGCTGCCGCCTCGGCCGGCTCAAACCCCTGATGATAGCCATAGAGCACCGCACCTGGCCGCACCATGTCCGCCCACGTCGCGGGCCGTCCGCAAATCGCTCCGCTGTTCGCCTCGTGCACGATTCCCGGAGAGACCCCAGCCGCTCGCAAGTCGGCAAGAGCCGCAGCAAACACGCGTTCTTGCTCCTCGTTCTGCTGCGTGCGGAAATCTTCGGATGACGCAAAGTGTGTCAGCGTGCCCTTCATCTCCAAATGCGGACAGTCCGCGTATGCGCGGGCAAGCACCGCTACTTCGCCGCGCGAAATCCCCAGCCGGTTCATACCGCTATCGATCTTCAGGTGAAAAGGAATCTTCTTTCGCGCATTTTTGCCCCGCCGCTTTGCAGCCGCACGCTCCAGATAGCCCAATTGGTCCAGCCGCGCCACCACCGGCGTCAGGTCGTATTTCAGAATGATTTCCTCTTCGCCCGGCCACGATCCCGTCAGCAACAGAATCGGCTCCCGAATCCCCGCCTCGCGCAGCTCGATGCCTTCCTGAGAGCACGTCACGCCAAACGCATCTGCGCCCATTCGTGAAAGAGCCTTGCTGACCGGAACCGCGCCCAGCCCATACGCGTTCGCTTTTACGACCGCCAGAATCTTCCGCTTGCGCCCAATGTTGCGGCGAACCAGCCGGAAGTTATGGCCAATCGCGCCCAGCGAAATCTCCGCCCAAACGGGACGTCCGTCGAATTGGATGCGTGGCGTCATTCGAGGCAAATACCAAGCGTACTTCGCCAGGCGCCTCGCCGCACATCATTCTCGCTACGAGTCGCAGTCTTGGTAAACAACCAGAATGGTCAACCTGCAGCTGCAAACCACCGCGTGGCTATTCGCCGAAGCCGCCGAAGGAATCCGGCGCGGCCTGCTCAAACCGCGTGTGCCGGTCGAGAAACACAAAATCGAGGCTGCCTGTGGGCCCGTTACGTTGCTTGGCGATGATTAACTCGCACTTCGCTCGTTCTTCCTGGGGAAGGTCCGTTTTATAGAAACTTGGTCGGTTGATGAACAGCACCACGTCCGCATCCTGCTCAATTGCTCCCGATTCGCGCAGGTCCGCCAGCTGCGGTTTGCGATCCTCGCGTTCCGGCGCGCGCGTCAGCTGGCTCAGCACCAGCACCGGTATCTTCAACTCCTTCGCCAGCCCCTTCAGCGCACGCGAAATGCTCGACACTTCCTCGTTGCGATTGCTGAAGCGCCCGCGCGCGGCAATCAGTTGCAAGTAATCCACGATCAGTAGATCCAGCCCTTTGTCGCGTTTCAGCCGTCGCGCCTTCGCGCCCATTTCCATAACCGTCGCCGACGCGGAGTCGTCGATCCACAGCGGCGCATTTCCCAGTCGTGCCAGCGCCGGAGTAATCTGCTTCCAATCTTCGGGTCCCAGATGGCCGGTGCGGAACTTGTGCGCGTCGACGCGCCCGCACGATGAAAGCAAACGCAGCAGCAAAGACTCCTTCGACATTTCCAGGCTGAAAATCGCCACCGACCGTGGCTCGTCGGCAAGCGCTACGTTCTCCGCGATATTTAGCGCCAGCGACGTTTTTCCCATCGAAGGCCGCGCCGCAAGAATAACCAGTTCGCCCGGCTGCAGTCCCGCCGTCTGGTTGTCCAGATACAGGTACCCAGTCGAGACGCCGGTCAGGCGGCGCCCCTGCTCCATCATTTTTTCCAGGCGCGCGTAACTGTCCTTGACCAGTTCGCTGACGCCAATCAGTCCCGCGCGGACGCGCTCCTCCGCCACCTGAAAAATGTCCGACTCCGCTTTATCGAGGATGGCATCCGCATCTTCTTCCGCATCGAGCGCGCGCTGCTGAATCAGATCCGCGGTGTGAATCAGTTGCCGCAGGATCGATTTTTCTTTGACGATGCGCGAGTAATGTTCAACGTTTGTCGCGCGCGGCAGCCCATCCATGAGCTGCGCCAGGTATGCTGGCCCGCCCGCCGCTTCCAGCTCGCCATGCCGGTCCAGGCACTCGCTCAGCGTAACCAGATCGATGGCCTGCTGCGCTTCCGCCAGCTCGACGAACCGTTCGAAAATGCGGCGGTGTTGGTCCAGGAAGAAATCCTGTCCCTTTATTTTTTCTACTGCGACGTTCAGGCTGTGATTGTCCAGCAGAATCGCGCCCAGCACACTGCGTTCCGCTTCTGCGTTGTACGGCAGCGGACGTTCCAGTGCCGCAGCTTGATGTGTCGTGGTCATATTCGCTTTATCTTCGCCAGCAGTAGTTTCCCTCCTGCGCGCCCCTCCGCGCAAGAAGAAAATCGAACCTGCCCCCCAACTTTCTCCCTTGGGCATCCCCGGCGAGGCGCGCATTCTCTTCCTCCATGCTGCGCGAGTCAACGACACGCGCCGCTGAATTCCACAGAGCCCTGTTGAAAAACTCCGAGGGGTTGCCCCTTCCGCGTCACTCCGCAAACGCGCGCTTAATCGTCAGCCGCTTCCGCTGTACGATTTTCCCTAGCTATCTTTTTGCACAGCCCTTGGGAGGAATCATTCTATGCGTGTCGCTGAACCCAAAGTCTCTCGCGTTGCTGTCGGCGGAAATGTTTCCGCCGAGCCGCCTAAGCCCGAGGACTTTCGCTTCATTCGCTTCCGTATCGACGGCGAGGTCGCGCGCCTCACCCTCGACCGCCCCGAGCACAACATGCTCAATGAACGCATGCTTGCCGAACTTGCTGCCGGAATCGACTCTCTTGAAGGCCGCGGCGACGTGAAACTCATTGTCCTCGATTCCGGCGCGCAATCCTTCTGCGGCGGAATCGAACTCGGCGAATATACGCCCCGCCGCGCATTCCAGGTTCTCGACGCCTTTCAGCGCGCCTTCACCGCCATGCTCGATACCGCAAAGCCTCTTCTCGTCGTCGTGAACGGGCCCGCATTCGGCGGCGGCGCGGAACTTGCTGCGCTCGGCGATCTCGTCGTCGCTACCCCTCGCGCAAAATTTGCCCAGCCGGAAATCAAGCTCGGCGTCTTCCCACCGCTCGGCGCCGCAATCCTGCCGTTCATTGTTGGACCGAAGCGCGCTCTCGAGTTAGTGCTCACAGGAGAAGTCATCAGCGCCGAACGCGCGCTGGGCCTCGGCCTCGTCAATCGCGTCGTAAGCGATGACAAGCTCGCGGCCACCGTGAAAGAAATGAGCGACCAGGTCACCGCGCATTCCGGCCCCGTGCTCACCATGGCCAAAAAAGCGATTCTCGGCTCCATGGGACTTTCCTTGCGCGACGGCGTCCGCCAATCCATGGCCGTCTTTCTCAATGAGCTTTCCGCTCTCGAGGATTCCAGCGAAGGCTTACGCGCCATCGCCGAAAAGCGTTCGCCCAAGTGGAAAAATCGCTGACGACGTCATGCGAGTCCATCCGTTTGACTCGCTGCGCTATTTGCGCATACACTTTGAGCGGAAAATTCAGCCGGCTCGCGGGACGCACCAAAAAGGAAGGCTGTGAAAATCGGCCACGGTCCCGCCACTGTAATCGGCGATTCATCAGTCAGTCTGAACCGCCGTGAGTCAGGAACTTACGCGAGCCGCGCATCGCTGGTGCTCTTCGCGAGAAAGAGCGCGGCCAGGCGCCCCATTGCTTCTCGTGGGGCTTTTTTGTTGCCAGGACGACTGTTCAGGAACGGTTGTTCACAAAGATTGCACAGGGGCGAAATGCGGCGAGCGACGGCACTGAACCTGTTCGGGGCGGCCATGCTGCTTTGCGGAGCAAACTCCTCATCGTTCGCGCTTGCCCAGAATGCTCAGGAGCGGCCGAAACAGCCTGTGCGCAGGGTGATCGATGAAGTGGGCCGCAGCGTCGACGTGCCGGCGCAGGTCAACCGCATTGTCACTCTGGCGCCGAACCTGGCGGAGATTATTTATGCCCTTGGTGCGGAAGATCATCTGGTGGGTGTTTCCGAATACACCGATCATCCGCCGGCAGCAAAAGAGAAGCCCAGCATCGGTATGCCCGTGAATCCGAGCCTCGAAGCAATCGTCGGCGCCAAGCCTGACCTCGTGCTGGCCACAACCTCCATCAATCTCGTCAAGACCGTCGACACGCTCGCGCGCTTGGGCGTTCCCGCTTACACCACCGATCCGCACACCATCGAAGGCACCCTGCGTTCCATCACGGATATCGGCGATGTAATCGGCTCGTCGCACGAGGCCACCGCGCTCGTCGCAAACCTGCAAGCGCGTTTGGATGCCCTCCAGACGAAACTCAAAAGCGAAAAGCCCGTCCGCGTGCTATTTGTCGTATGGGAACAACCGCTGCAATCGGTCGGTGACAACACGTTCATTGCCGACGCGCTGCATTGGGCGGGTGCCGAATCCGCCATTCACACCAAACAGAACTGGCCCACCATCAGCCTGGAAGAAGTGGTCAAGCTCAACCCCGATTACATCGTTTACGCCGAGAATCAAATGGGCGACGACAGCAACGGTTCCTCTCTACCGGCAGGGATTCGGCCCGCAATTGCTCGACACCTCGACGAGCTTCGCAACCAGCCCGTCTGGCGCGATCTTTCTGCGGTGCGGGAAGGCCACATTGCCATCGTCGACGATGAAATACAGGTTCCCGCGCCCGGCCTGATCGACTCCATCGAGCAGCTCGCCCGCGAATTGCATCCCGCCGTTTTTTCGCCGCAAAGCGTCTCGCATGTTTCCTCTGTTCCGCGCACGTGGCACTCAATTCCATCGGAGGCAGTCTCGTGCGTCCGCTAACACCCAAAAGAATCACGTGGATCTGCGTCGGCCTCGCCGCGATTCTTTTCGTCATCGTTGTGTTCTCTCTCGAAGTCGGAGCTTCGCCGATCTCCGTAACCGATGTCGTCAAAACGCTCCTGCGCGGCGCAGCAGCAATGTTCACCGGTAACTGGGGAACGATTCCTCCCTCCAACAAACTGATCGTCTTCGGTCTCCGCCTGCCGCGTGTCGCCCTTGCGGTCCTCGTCGGCGCGGCCCTTTCGGTTTCCGGCGCGTCATTTCAGGCCCTTTTGCGCAACCCTCTCGCCGACCCATACGTCCTCGGCGTTTCCAGCGGTGCCGCGCTCGGCGCGATATTTTCTCTCGCCTGGTTTCCGCACTTCCCCTGGACCATGCAACTGCTCGCCTTCGTCGGAGCGCTGCTCACCATCGCAGCAGTATATTTTCTCGGACGTCGCGGCGGCCAGCTCGACAGCACCACGCTTCTGCTCGCCGGAATCGTCGCCGCATCCTTCCTCTCCGCCATCATCATGTTTCTCATGACCACGCTCAGCGGCCGCGATCTGCGCGGCATGGCTTTCTGGCTCATGGGCGACCTTGCCACTCCGCCGGCCCTCCGGCTCCGATTCTTGTTCATTGTCTTGCTCATCGCCATCGGCGCGATCTACACCACCGCCTCGGATCTCAACCTCATCCTCACCGGCGAACGCGAAGCCCACCATCTCGGAGTCAACGTCGCCCGCGTCAAACTCGTTGTTTACGTCGGCGCATCTTTGCTCACCGGACTCGCCGTTTCGGTTAGCGGAGCCATCGGCTATGTCGGCCTCCTGATTCCCCACGTGATGCGCATGTTTTTCGGTTCGGACTACCGCCTGCTGATTCCCGCATCCGCCCTTGGCGGTGCCATCGCCCTTGCGCTCGCCGACACCCTCGCCCGCACCATCGTCGCGCCGGTTGAACTTCCCGTCGGCGCCATGACCGCCGCCATCGGCGCTCCCGTTTTCATTTACCTCCTGCGCCGGAGGCTCACATGACCTCGCAGGAAATGGCCGCCAGTAACTCCAATCCCGGCACGCTCGCCGGATGGGTCGAGAGTCGCGTGCGCCTCGTCGTCGAGCAGGCCAGTTACGCCTATTCCGCCTCCGCGCCAAGCGCTCCCAATTTCACTTTGGGCCCTGTCACTTTTTCCGCTCGCCAGCGTGAAATCGTCGGCATCCTCGGCCCTAACGCCAGCGGCAAATCCACGCTTCTTAGTGTCATCGCCGGCGAAGTGAAAGCGCTTTCCGGCCGCGTCGAGCTCGACGGCAAGCGATCGGCAGATCTTTCGCTGCGCGACCGCGCGCAGCGCATCGCCATCGTTCATCAGGAAAGTAATTTGCTCTTTCCCCTGCGCGTTTGGCAATACGTCCTGCAAGGCCGCTATCCCTATGGCCGCCGCCTCCGCTTCGAGAACGAAGCCGATTGCCTCATGGCCGAAAACGCTCTTGCTCAAGTCGGCGCCGAGCATCTCACCGATCGTCGCATGGACGAGCTTTCCGGCGGCGAACGCCAGCGCGTCGTTCTCGCCCGCGCCCTCGCCCAGCAGCCGCAGCTTCTCCTGCTCGACGAACCCACTCGCTATCTCGACATCGGCGGCAAAGTGGAACTGATGCGCCGCCTGCGTCGCCTTTCCGAGGAGAATCGCTACACCGCCGTCGTCGTCACACATGAACTGAATCTCGCTGCGGAATTTTTTGACGCTGTCGTTTTGTTGCAAGGTGGCAAATGCGTCGGCGCCGGAAAACCCCAAGACGTCTATCGCCGCGAACTGCTCGAAGAAGTTTTCAAGACGCAGCTCGAAGTCGAAAAGACCGCGACCGGCCGCCCCCGCGTAATTCTCCGCGGCCAGGAAGAAAACGATCACGAAGATAAGGAAGCGCAAAGTGATTCCGCTGATGCGAAGAGTGAATCTGGCGGAACCGATGCGCCTGTTTCATAAACGATCTTGGGTCAGTAGCTCGGTACCTTGCTTCACCGGCTGTGCCGTGCGGTTTATCGAAACTGCCCGGCGCTTGCCGGCCAATCCACCGCGAAACTCCGTGCACGGGAAGGCGGTGAAAAGCCGCCGCCGCTGCGCGACTGTAAGGCGGAAAAATTTCGGCGCGCGTCACTGCGCCGGTTGCTTCGTCGAAAGACGCGGTGCCGGTGCGGGAAGGCCCGCGCCAGCAGGCCCGCCGAGCCAGGAGACCGACGGAGTTTCTATCTCGTGAAGCAAAGCCGCGGCGCACCCCGCAGTCACCGCAGCGCACCGACTTCCGGGACAACCTTCACACTCCCGCGCGAGAGGGAGTCGGAGGATAAAAATGAACCTTCACGTTCGGCAGTCTCTTTCGTCCAGTTTTTTTGCCGTCTTGTTTTTCGTTTTTCCCATTTTCACCCACGCACAAGCACAATCCAACGCCTCTATTTCCGGACATGTCACCGACCGCTCCGGCGCCGCAATCTCCGGCGCGCTGATCGTCGCTCAGCCCGTTTCCGATGCGCGAAACTCCTTTCGCACGCGCACCGTCGCCGACGGCTCCTACTCCCTCGCATTTCCGCCGGGCACCTACCGCATCGCTATAACCAGTCTGCAAATGGCCGATGTCGAGCAAGAATTCACGCTGCACCAAGGCCAGCGCCGCGAGTGGAACGTCCGCATGGAACTCGCGCCGCTTTCCTCCAAGGTCGTCGTCTCCGCACAGGCCGAACCTGTGCCCGCAAACACCGTCGCGTCGCCCGTCAGCGTTCTCACGCGCGAACAAATCGCTCAGCTCCAGTCGGCCTCGCTCGCTACTCTGCTTTCCTCCACCTCCGGCGTCGCAATCGCGCGTCTCGGTCCGCTCGGAGGCGTCACCTCTTTCTTTCTTGACGGCGGAAATTCCAACTTCACAAAAATCCTCATCGACGGCGCGCCCGTCAACGAGCCCGGCGGCGATGTCGACCTCTCGAATTTCGATGTCACCAATATCGACAAAATCGAAATCGTCCACGGAGCCACGAGCGCGCTTTTCGGCTCCGATGCGGTTGACGGCGTCGTGCAAATCTTCACCCATCAGGGCACGACGGAACAGCCCGCGATAACGCTCCTCGGCGAGGGCGGCACGTTCAACACCCAGCGCGAAGAGGCCGACATGAGCGGCGTCCTCGGCAAATTCGATTATGCGCCGGCAGTTTCCTATTTCAACAGCGACGGCCAGGGCCCCGACGACCGTTTTCGCGACACAACTCTCTCGGGAAACTTCGGCTGGAAATTCACCGACACCGATCAACTCCGTCTGTCTGTGCGCAACTCTGCCAGCGACGCCGGCCAGCCCGGCCAAACTCTCCTCGAGCCGCCGCTCCTCGGCCAGTCTTCCGATCTTCACGACTTTTCCGCCAATCTCAGCTGGGATTTTTCCACCGGCTCGCATTGGCAGCACCATCTCGCGGGCTCTGATTCGTACTTCCACGATTTCATCATCGACGTTCCCTTTTTCACCGAAGTCAATCAGTTCAATCGCGCCGCATTCGAAGCGCAGTCCACTTATCTCGATGGCCCTCTCGCCGTCTCCCTCGGCTACGACAACGAAGTCGAGAACGGCTCCGCCGCCGGCCCGCACGAGCGACGCAACAATCAGGGCGGCTACCTCGAGACCCACGATCAATTCGGCCGCCGCCTCACGGCAATCGCCGGGGTCCGCGCCGAGGACAACGCCAGCTTCGGCACGCGCGTCGTTCCCCGCACAGGCATTGCCTATCTCGCGCGTTACGGCAGTAGCGGCTTCTGGAACGAGACGCGCCTCCGCGCTTCTTACGGCCTCGGCATCAAGGAACCGAATTTCGGCCAGTCCTTCGGCGCCGACCCGTGCTTCCCCGGCAATCCAAGCCTTCCGCCGGAACGCAGCACCACCTTCAACGCCGGAATCGACCAGGACCTCGGCCACGACCGCGCCAAGTTCTCTGTCGCATTCTTTCGCAACGAGTACCACGACATCGTCAGTTTCGCTTCTTGTGTTGTTGGTTTTCCGTGCGACGTTCCCGTTCCGCCCACCTGCACTGCCGCCGATCTCCAAGCCGAAGGCGGCTGGGGCACATTCTTCAACACCGACGCCGCTCGCGCGTTCGGCGCCGACACATCGATCGAAGTTCACCCTGTGCGCTGGCTGAGCGTGTTCGGAAATTACACCTACGACGACACGCTCGTCCTGAAATCGCCGAACGCCTTTGATGCCACGCTCACGCCCGGCAATCGCCTTTTCCTCCGCCCTCTCAATTCCGCCAATCTGATCCTCAACGCGGCGTTTCGGCGCATGGATTGGAGCCTGGCGGGCCATTTTGTTGGACGCGAAACGGATAGCGACTTCCTCGGTCTCGGCTTCACCAGCAATCCTGGCTATTTCCGTCTCGACCTCGGCACCCAATTCAGGTTGCGCTACGGATTCTCTGTCATGGCGCACGCCGAAAATCTGCTCGACCGCCGCTATTCCGAGGCCGTCGGCTACCCTGCCCTCGGCCTCAATTATCTTGCTGGCGTGAAATACACCTGGGGCGGCAAATAAACTGATTTTGCCGCCCCTCAATCCTTCCCGCCGTGTGCGAAGGGTGGGCTTTCCCGTGACGTAAATGTGCCTCCATCCGCTCGCGAGGGTGGTGTAGCGCAGAGCTTCCCGCTTTTTGCGAAACTCTGCGCCTCTTGTACCGGTTCGTACCGCTCGCCTCCACTTACGAAGGTCAACTGTCGCACCAGACAATTTGGCCGCCGCGGTTGCCGCGATGCATCCGCAGTCAAGCGAGGCGCCTCCTGCGGAGATGTTATAATCGTTGGATTCCATGAGCCCAACGAGCCCACGAGCAGCCGCGGCGGAACGCAACCCGCAAATCTCCGCTGAAGTCCGCGCGCGCTACGAATGTGTCGCCGGCCTCGAAGTCCACGTCCAGCTCGCTACGGCCACAAAGGCCTTCTGTGCCTGCTCCACCAAATTCGGCGACCCGCCGAATACCAACACCTGCCCTGTCTGCCTCGGGCTCCCCGGCGCTCTCCCCGTTTTCAATCGCCGCGCACTCGAGCTTGCCGTCAAGGCAGCCTTGGCCTTGCACTGCGATGTTCAGGAATGTTCCCGTTTCGCGCGCAAGAATTATTTTTATCCCGACCTCCCCAAGGGCTACCAAATCTCGCAATACGAGCTCCCGCTTGCGACCGGCGGCTGGCTCGAAATCGAAGTGGATGGCGAAAAGAAGCGCATCGGCATCACGCGTCTGCACATGGAAGAAGACGCCGCGAAGAACCTTCACGAAGGTTTCCCCGATGCCGACAGATACACCCACATCGACTTCAATCGTGGCGGCGTGCCGCTCATCGAAATTGTCAGCGAACCCGATTTGCGCTCGCCCGACGAAGCCTACGCCTATCTGACGAATCTCAAGCAAGCGCTCGAATTCACAGCCGTAAGCGACTGCAACATGGAAGCGGGCTCGCTGCGCTGCGACGGCAACGTCAGCGTGCGTTTGCGCGGCACGCAGAAATTCGGCACAAAAGTCGAAGTGAAGAACCTCAATTCATTCCGTTATTTGAGGCATGCGCTCGAATACGAAATCGAGCGGCAATTGGGCGTCCTCGAATCCGGCGGCTCCGTTGTGCAAGAGACGCGCCTCTGGAATGCCTCTGCGGGCCGCACCGAATCCATGCGCTCCAAGGAATTCGCGCACGACTATCGTTATTTCCCCGATCCGGATCTGCTTCCGGTTGTCGTCACCGCTGCTCGCAAGGCCGCGATTCTCGCCGAAATGCCCGAACTTCCCGACGCCAAGCGCGACCGCTTCCTGAAAGAATACGGAATCAGCGTTTATGACGCGGGGGTTCTCACCGCTACTCCGGCGCTCGCGGGCTATTTTGAGGCAGCGGTTCGTGCCGGCGCATCGCCCAAGCCCGCAGCCAACTGGATTCAAACCGAACTCCTTCGCCGCCTCAATGACAGAGGCAAAGAGATTTCCGGATCGCCACTCACTGCCGCAGCGCTTGCCGATCTGCTTGGCCGCATCGAGAAAAATGAAATCACCGGCGCGATCGGTAAACGCGTCTTTGCGAAAATGTTCGAGACGGGCAAGTCCGCAGGCGAAGTCATCGCCTCCGAAGGTCTTTCTCCCATAAGTGATACGGAAAGCGTCGAGACAATCTGCCGCGAAGTAATCGCAAAGAATTCCGCCAACGTGGAACGGTATCGCGCGGGCAATGAAGGCGTTTTCAAATTTTTCGTTGGCCAGGTCATGAAGGAAACGAAGGGCCGCGCTAATCCACAGGCCGTGAATGAAATTCTGACCAAACTGCTCCAGCAGAAATAGAGGAAACAAAAATGAGTGAACCGCTCAAAGCACGCCAGAAAGCGCCGGATTTCAGAGTGAAGGCCGACGACGGAAGCGAAATCTCGCTCAAGGATTTTCGCGGCAAAAATGTCATTTTGTACTTTTTCCCCAAAGCCAACACTCCCGGTTGAACCAACGAAGCGTCCGAGTTTCGCGACGCCAAGAAAAAATTCGACAAGCTGAACACCGTGATTCTAGGCTGCAGCGCAGATTCCGTCGAGCGCCAGGCAAGCTTCAAACAAAAATACAATTTGAATTTCGCCCTGCTCTCCGATCCGAAATTCGAAGTCATTGGAGCGTACGGCGCCCGCCGCATGAAACGATTTCTCGGCAAATCTTTCCTCGGCATCGTGCGCATGTCCTACTGGATTGATCCGGAAGGAAAAATCCGCCACGTCTGGGACAGCGCCAGTTCAAAAGGCCACGCTGCTGAAGTTCTGGAAGAAATATCCCGGCAGTAACTCCGTCGCGCGAAAGAAAAGTCCGCGCAACGGCATTCCACCGCTGCCAGCTATTGTATATGCAACGGCGTCGTCAATCGAAAACTCAAAACCGTCGCCGACACAAACTTGATTTGCGGCGGCCCGGCGTCCGCTCCGGAATCCTCCGCAGCAGATACGCTGTTATTCTCGTCCGCATCCTTCAACTCCGAATCGGCTGATGGATCTGCGCTTGTTGAGTTCGGCGTGAGCTGCTGTCCCACCACCAGCGCGGACACGGGATAGGCGCGCCCGTTCACGGCGATGGCGTCTAGCCGCAGCCAAAGCGAAGCCGGTTTCGTGGAATCGCCGGGCTGGACTTTTTCAACGCATAGAACGGCCTTCGCATCTTTCGGAAGCACGATATCTCCATCAATCACAACATCCTGCGCGAGTTGCCCCTTCACGCGCTGATTGACTGTAGCTTTCTTCGAACTGATCGTCTGATCCAGTTTGATAGGGAGAGGGGTGTTGGCCGGGATGGTTTGCGCAAATGAAAAAGGGGCAAGGGCGAAAACCGCGAGCAACGCGGCAAAAGGGGTTCGCACGGCACGGCCTCCTTCGTGAAGAAGTTGGGCGGCAGCAAGCCCATTGTATAAGTGCAGCCGCTTCAGAGGGATACAGAGAATCCCTGACCTCCTTCGACAAACATATTGTCGATCAGTCGGGTAGAACCGACACGCGCGGCGATCAGAACAAAGCAGGCACCGCGAACAAAATCCACTTTTTCAAAGGATTCCGCGTCAACCAGCGCGGCGTAGTCGAGCTTGGCGAGCTGTTCGGAGGCGATCGTTGAATTCACGGCGTCGAGAATTTCTCCCACGGCGCGCGCGCCGTTCCTGATTCGCTGCCGTGCGGCATCGAGCGAATGATAGAGAACCGCAGCCGCGCGCCGCTCGGTCGCGTCGAGATAAGCGTTTCGCGAAGACATCGCCAGCCCATCCGATTCGCGGACAATCGGACATACCACAATTTCCGCATCGAGATTCAAATCGCAAACCATTTGGCGCACGATCCGGGCCTGCTGCGCATCCTTGCGTCCAAAATACGCGAAGCGCGGCCGAATAATTTCGAGAAGCTTCAAGACGACGGTGCATACGCCGTCGAAATGTCCGGGACGTACGCGGCCTTCGAATTTTTCGCCCAGGCCATCCACGCGCACGGAAGTGCGAAAGGCCGACGGATAGATTTCCAGCGCCTCCGGCGCAAACACGAAATCAACGCCGAGTGCTTCGAGCAATTGGCAATCCTGTTCGAGATTGCGCGGATATGTTTCCAAATCTTCGCTGGGGCTGAACTGCTTGGGATTCACAAAAATGGAAACGATGACCGGAGAGCATTGCTGTTTCGCTGCGCGAACCAAAGAAAGATGGCCTTCGTGCAACGCGCCCATCGTGGGCACGAAGCCGACAACGCGCTGCGCGGATTCGGCGGCGCGCGCGGCCTGCTTCATCCACTCGACGCTGCGAATGATCTCCATGAGTTTTTCGCAGCTAGTTGTGCGCCGCGCCGGCCTTCTCGCGGTAGAAGGCGATGAGATCGGTGGTCACAGGAGTGGCGCCGAGCTGGCGCAGCAGGGTGGTGATTTGCCCGCGATGGTACGTTCCGTGATTCACCACATGCTGGAGCATTTGCTGCATGGGATTCGAGAACGCGTTGCCCCTGGTGTTTTTGTATTCGACCACGCGACCGAGGTCCGCCGCGGACAATTTCTGAATGAATGCGTTCAAATCCCCGTCGATTCTTTGCCAGCGCGAACGAATGGACGCGAGATCAGGGAAACCGTCACTGGAAGGAAACCCCGGCGAGCGTCCCTGCCAACGTTCCAGCCACAACCACTCCGCCAGCATGATGTGCGCGAGCGTGTCGCGCACAGAGGCAAAACTGGAAGTCACACTTTGCGTGAACTGCGCAGCGTTGAGCGGCGCGCACGCGTCCAGAACGCGATGATTGGCCCACGAATTGTACGCATACAGCGTTTGAACTTCGTCCGGCGTCATCAGTGCACCTGCGTTTTCGTCGGCGCGGCGAATTGCGGCGCGTGAAACGATTCCCCGTCGGACGGAAAATTGCCGCTATGCACGTCTTCGCAGAACGCGCGCGCGGCGCGGGAAATTTCCTCGCCGAGATTGGCGTACTGCCGCGCGAATTTCGGCGAACCATTCAGGCTCAGGCCGACGAGATCGTGGAAAACGAGCACCTGGCCGTCGCAATCCGGGCCCGCGCCGATGCCGATGGTGGGAATGCGCATCTCGCCGGTGATGCGCGCGGCGAGTTCGCGCGGAACGGATTCAAGCACCACGGAAAAAGCGCCCGCGGCCTCCACCGCGCGCGCGTCGCGCAAAAGGCGCTCGGCGGATTCGGCGGTTCTTCCCTGCACGCGGAAGCCGCCCAATTCGAGAACAGATTGGGGTGTGAGCCCGACGTGGCCCATCACAGGAATTTCCGACTCCACGAGGCGCGCGATCATTTCCATGCGCTTTTCGCCGCCTTCGATTTTCACCGCGTCCACGCCGCCTTCTTTCACCAGGCGCAGCGCAGCGCGAACGGTTTCTTCTGCGGAAACGTGGAAGCTGCCGAAGGGCATGTCCGCGACGAGCAGCGCGCGGCGCGTGCCACGACGGACGGCTTTGACGTGATGGAGCATTTCGTCGAGAGTGACGGGCAGCGTGGTTTCTTCGCCGAGGACGACCATGCCGAGCGAATCGCCGACGAGAAGAATGTCCACTCCGGCCTCGTCGAGCAGGCGCGCGGTGGGAAAGTCGTAAGCGGTGAGGCAGGTGATTTTCTGCGTGTATGGAGAACGAGCTGCTTTGTCCGCGGAAATCTTGCGGCGAAGAATGTCGGGCACGGTGATTCTGCCGTTGCCCGCACCCTTCCCAGAAGGGGGAACGATGCTCATGTTGACCTCCGGTGCCGCCCCCGTTTGCGAGGACTTCGTGGGGTGCAGCCCATCAACACCCGGATTATATCAGAAAGCCGAGGCGAATCGGCCTGGCCGGAACAGGCAGTCAGAGAAGGTGTATCAGTCTGGGTGCGTGACCGGTGCGGGCAATTCGGGCTTTTGGGTTTCGACGCCGCGCCAGCCGACGGGACGGCCGTGCACAGCCTCCTTGATGGCGCGAAAGAGGACGACGTACATCATCTGGCGGTAATAGAAGCGCTGAATCAGCAGCGGGATGAGCAGCGACCAGTCTTCGCCTTTTTCCAGCGCGAACGCGATGACGCAGGTGAACAGGTCGATGAGCATAAACGCGGCGAAGAAAATCATCGAGCGGATGACGTCATCGCTGGTCCAGAGAGCGGGAAGATGGGTGACGCGGAACTGGGCCAGTCCCCAGAGGAGAATCGAAAAGACGAACAGGAAATCAATGACAGGCGAGACGAGCGGAAGCAGTATCTGGAACAGGAACACGTTGGGAATGGTGATCCAGCCGAGCGTGCCATAGCGCTTGCGTCCGAACGCGTCGCCGTGCTTCCAAACGGCCTGCAGCGTGCCGAAGGTCCAGCGGAAACGCTGGCGAACGAGCGCGTCCATGGTGTCGGGGACTTCGGTGCGGCCGATGGCGTCTTCGTCGTAGAGAATTTTCCAGTCGTGGCGGCGAATGGTGAGAGTGAGGTCGGTGTCTTCGGCGACAGTGTCTCCGGCGAAGCCCCCGCAACTGCGCATGGCTTCGGCGCGCCAGGCGCCGATGGCTCCGGGAACGACGGGAATGCAATTGAGCAGGTCGAAAGCGCGCTTTTCGAGATTCTGGCTGGTGATGTATTCGAGCGCCTGCCAGCGCGTGAGCCAGCGCGTGCGGTTCATCACTTTGACGTTGCCGGCGACGGCGCCGATGCGCGGGTCGGCGAAATGGCGCACCAGGCGCGGAACGGCGTCGGGCTCGACGACGGTGTCCGCGTCAATGGTGACGATGACTTCGCCGCGGGCTTCGGAAAGCGCGTGATTGAGCGCGGCGGATTTTCCGTAGTTGGCCTGGCGCAGCAGGCGGACGCGCGGGTCGTGGCCGAAGGATTCGAGGACGCGTTCGGCGGTGTGGTCGGAGGAGCCGTCGTCAACGACGAGAATTTCGAGTTTGGCGTAGCGGGAAGCAAGCGCGGAGCCGACCGTGTCAGCGATAACAACCTCTTCGTTGTACGCGGGAATGAGCACGCTCGTGAGCGGCTGATAGTCGGGATGGTCGAGCGGCGCGGGGCGGAATTTTTCGATAAGCGCCAGCAGGCCGATGAAGATGGCGCGTCCGCTGACCAGAGCGATTCCGGCGATGAAGATGAAGGCGATGATCAGGCGCAGCCAGTGGACGAGTTCGAAGATGAAGGAGTCCGCGCCGGCGAAGAAGCGCTCTTCGCGGCTGAGCCGCGGCATCACTTCGGCGCGCTGCTGGCCGAGAAGGTCGGAAACGCTGACGAAGTGATAGCCCTTGGCTTCGAGCTGGTCGATGATTTGCGGGAGCGCGGCGACGGTGTGGCTGCGGTCGCCGCCACCGTCGTGCATGATGATGATGTTGCCGGGGACTTTTTCAACTTGGTCGACCACGCGATTGACGATGGTCTGCACGGGCGGAGGGGGAACGCCGCCTTCCTCGCCCCAGTCGTGCGGATCAATGTGGCCGGCGACGAGCAAATAGCCCATGGATTGCGGAATGGGCAGATTGGCGACTTCGTCGGCGGTTTCAGGCTCCTCATCGATGCCGTACGGAGGACGAAAAAGGAGGGTTTTCACGCCGAGGTCGCTTTCGAGAAGACGCTGCGTCAGGTTGAGCTGGAATTCGATTTCCGGGCGCGAGGCGGTGTCGAAATCAGGATGCGTGTAGGTGTGGTTGCCGATCTCGTCGCCGGCGTTGTATTCGCGGTGGACTGCGCCTGGATAGCGGTCCGCCTCCACGCCAATGACGAAAAACGTGGCAGGGACGTGCTTTTTCTGCAGCACGTCGAGGATGCGCGGAGTCCATGTGGAATCGGGGCCGTCGTCGAAGGTGAGCGCGAGGGCTTTAGGGTCGTTGCCGCCCATGCGCTCGATGCGCCAGGAGAGCGGGTATTTGGTGATGTTTTCATCGGTGAAAAGATCGGTCGAGGGATCGTAGTGAAAAGTGCGCGTGCCGCTCTGTGGGCCGTTGGTGATGCGCCAAAGGTCGCCGGTGCCTTCGAGAATCAGGTCGTAGCCCGGCGGAATGTTTCCGACCCCATTACGAATTTGATCCGTGGGACGTTTTGCGTCCCAGATGCTCCAGATGGAAGGATCTTCGGTGCCAAAGCGCCACAGCGCCGTGCCCTGAACGCCGGCGCGTTCGGCGGCGCGAAGCTCGTTGTATGCGGTGAGGGCGTCGAGCATCCAGACGTTGTGCACGTTGTTGTTTTCGTCTTCGTACTTGTAGAACGGGCTGATGGACGCGGGGTCGAATTGAATCGCGGCGTCAGACTCCATCGCACGCACGCACGCGGACTGGAACGAGAGCGGCTCGGCGACCGGATGCGGATTTTTCTTGGTGGGCGACGGCCAGTCATAAGCGTAATTGGCGATGCCCATGACGATTTTCTGCGGCGGGACCATGGTGAAAATCTGGCGGAGGTTTTTAAGGTACCAGGTCTGATCAACGATGGGTCCGGCGGGCGATTGCGGCCAGTGAAAATCGTAGTTCATCAGGATGATGGCGTCGGAGCCTTCGCCGAGAGATTTGTAGTCGTAACTCCAGTCCGCCGCGGGAAGCGCTACCATTAGTTTCAGATTGACGGCATGGAGCGCGACGCCTAATTCACGAATGAACGCGGTGAAGTTGCCCTGGCTCTCATCAGGAACTTCCTCGAAGTCAACAGCAAGACCTACAGTTTTGTGCGAGGTCGCGTAGTTCACCAGAGACGAGACGAGGCGCTGGCGCGCCTCCGCGTGCGAGAGCATTTGCGCCATGGGCTCGATCTGCCAGACCGAGCCGTCGTAATTGTTCAGCAAAGGCATCATGGGAAGCTCGACGCTGGCGGTTCTGAGCCAGTCGTCGAGCTTTGTGTCTTTGTCAATGGAGAGAGTGCCGTCGGGCGTGAAGGCGTGGAGCTCTTCGGGAATGAGCAGGTCAATGTCGCGATAGTGCAGCTCGAGAGAGGCGAGGCTGTCCGAATCCCAGTTGACGTAAAAAGCCGCGCGAAGGGGATCGTAATGCTCCGGAACGTTCCCGATGGCAGCGACTTTGCGGCTTCTGCCCGGGCGGTAACTCACACGCTTCAGCCTCGCCGGACGGCGAGCAGGCAACTGCGTGACAGGGCGATACATGGGGCCGCGCTCCGGCAGGAGCAAATCCGGAAGGTTGGGACGGCGCATGATGTTGAAAAGAAAAGTGACAATCAGCAGGGTAAACAGCACGCCCGAGATTTCCAGAATGCGCCGCGTCCGCCGCCAGCGACGGCGCTCCTCGTCGTAGAAAATGGGCTTGCGTTTTACCATGGCGGCAATCCAAGCTAGCCGCCCACGGAAAATGTGTCAATGAGCGACTCTATTAAGATGCGCTTGGAGGTGACCTTTGCTGTACTCGCGGCCTTTGCAGTGCGCCTCTATTTTATATGGAAATTTCCGTTTTTCGATGCTGGCGATACACCGATATACCAAGAGTTAGCCCACAACTGGCTGGTTCACGGTGTTTATGGCCTGAAGCTCTTTGGTCATGTTACTGCTGTGGATATGCGAACGCCAGGATACCCTGCCTTTCTTGCAGCGATCTATTCCGTGTTTGGCGAAAGCGCGCGGGCGGTGATGATCGTACAGGCGTCGATCGGCGTGCTGACGTGCATCATCGTGGCGGCGATTGCAGTCGTGCTGGCGCCGAAGGCAAGCCGCCGGCGCGTGGCTTTGGCGGCGTTGTGGCTTTCGGCCATCTGCCCGTTCACCGCGAATTACACGGCGGTTGTGCTGACGGAAACGCTGGCGACGTTCCTGACGGCTCTCGCCCTGCTGGTGTTGATCGAGGCGTTGCGGCAAGAGGGTTTGGGTCCGCCCTTGGAATCAGCGTCCAGAGGCATGGCGCCTAGGATGCGATGGCTGCTCTCCGGAATCGTGGTGGGACTGGGGACCCTGGTGCGTCCCGAGGCGCCGCTGCTGCTGGCTGCCGCGGGCGTGGCGCTGGTTTTCCTGTGGTGGCGGCCGGCGGAGTGGCCGAAATTAGTGCGCGCGGGACTGCTGTTGGCGCTTGGACTGGTTTTGCCCCTCCTTCCGTGGGCGGCACGAAACTGGCGTGTCCTCCACAAAGTGCAGTTTCTTGCCCCGCGATATAGCGAATTGCCCGGTGAGTTCACCCCACACGGATTTTTCTCCTGGGAGAAAACATGGCTGTGGCGCTTCCGCGACGTGTTTTTAGTTTCGTGGAACTTGAACGGGGGAGAAATCCATTTGGCGGATTTACCGGCATCCGCATCCGATTCCGTTGCCGAACACGACCGCGTTGCAGATTTGTTGGCGCAGTACAATGACAGCACGAGCATGTCGCCGGAACTCGACCGCCAGTTTGCGGAAATCGCGCGCGAGCGAACCGAACGCCATCCTTTGCGGACGTACGTGGAAGTGCCGTTCTTGCGCGGGCTGACTATGTGGTTTACGCCCCGTGTCGAAATGCTGCCGCTCTCGGGAAAATTCTGGCCCATCGGCTACTGGTGGGAAGACAGCCCGTCGCAATACTGCTATTCGCTTGGGCTTTTTGCGATGGGAATCGCATACGGCGTGATGGGTCTTATCGGAGCGTGGCGTTTTCGCAGAGACCCCGCGGTGATGATGCTCTGTGCGTTCCTTGTGATTCGCACGCTCTTTCTGACGACGAACGAGACGCCCGAGCCGCGTTACGTTCTGGAATGCTTTCCAGTAGTGTTGGCACTCGCTGCCTTGCTTTGGGCCAAGCGTTCGGCAGCACCGGCAACGGACTAGAGATCGAGTTCCCAGGTTTCCGCAACCAAATCCAAACCAAAACTGTGGTGCGGCTCTTCGTGAACAAGGCGAAAGCCAGCTCTCTTGTAGATGCTCCGCGCAGCATCCAGATGGCTTTGCGTCCAGAGCGTGATTGTTTCGTATCCTGCCTCGCGCGCGAAGCGAACGCATTCTTCCACGAGGCGGTGCCCGATGCCCAGCCCGCGCGCGTTGGGCTCAACCAAAAGCAGTCGGAGTTTCGCGACCTGCTTGGACTGTTTGACGAGAAACACCGAACCGACCATTTCGCCCTCGTGCTCGGCAATCCAACAGCGCTCGCGTTTCGAATCGAAATTCTGAATGAATTCGCCGGCGATAATGGCGACGAGTGCTTCAAACTCTCCGTTGTAGCCATGTTCCTGGGAATACAGCACGCCGTGACGGTGCACCACCCAGCCCATATCTCCGGGACGGTGAGCGCGGAGGATGTAAACGGGGCTGTCTGATTTGTTCTCCTTTGGCGAGGCGAGAATGCTTTGCAAGGTACCCATCGCGGCGATCACACGCGCTTGCCCTGATGCTGGTAAAGCGCGCAGCATGTCACCGACTTGTTCAGTGGCGCGGCGGTCGAGCGGAAGAAACGTCTTGCGGCCAAGAGCAGTGAGCCAGAGCGGGCTTTGGCGCCGGTCGGACGCGGACCGTTTTTTGGTAACGAAGCCGCGCTTGGCGAAATCGCGCAAAATGCGGCTGAGATAGCCAGCGTCCAAACCCAAGTCGCGCGCGATCGAACTGGCCAGCGGATTCTCGCGATGCGCCAGCTCGTAAAGAACGCGCACTTCGGCAAGCGAAAACGGGCTGTGTAATAGGCCGTCGGCGAGAACACCGATTTGTCTGGTGTAAAAGCGATTAAAGCGACGAACCGCCTGCACGCGGGCATGGAACGCCGCATCTGCGGCTGGAGATCCAGAGCTGGCCTTCATGGTGATTCGAAGCGTCGCATAGATAGTTGACTTTGTCAACTATTGGGCAGTCGACCCTCCTGCTGCGCGGCTCGACAGGAAGCTCTTGGCCGCGCAAGTTCCGCGTAACCTTTGCGCGCGTCCGCCGTTATGGTATTGAGAGCGCGTACTGCTGGAGCGAGTGTTGAAGGGGCCAGAGAAAGAAGCGGACGAGAGGCTTCTCGTGGAAGCGGCGCGGAAGGATCCGAGCCGGTTCGCAGAGCTCTACGAAAACCACTTCGAACGGGTGTACGCGTACGTGATGCGCCGCGTCGGAAACCGTCAGGAAACGGAAGACATTACGTCCGAAGTGTTTCATCAGGCGCTCGACAAAATCGCAAGTTTCGAGTGGCGCGGCGTGCCGTTTGCGGCGTGGCTTTTGCGAATCGCCGCGAATGCCACAGCGGACCGATGGCGGCAACGCGCCCGCGAACAGGGAAATCCGGGAAAAGAAGCAAGTGAGACGTTCGATTTCGACGAAGCAAATGAGCAGGCGCAGCTTTTCCGGATGGTGAAGGAATTGCCGGTGGAGCAGCGGCTAGTAATCGAAATGCGCTTCGCGGAGGAGCGAAGCATAAAGGAAATCGCCGGAATGATCGGCAAGACGGAAGGCGCGGTGAAGCAGTTGCAATTTCGCGCGATACGGAATTTGCGAGCAAGGGTCGAGAAAGTGACCGGCGAAAAGTTGGGTGTAGCAAATGCCTGAGCAGAATCTGTACGAAAAACTCGACAAAGCTGTGGACGCGGTCCTGAGAGACGAGGTTGTGGGTATTGGTCCCACGAGCGCCGGCCAAAGGCTTATGCCATCCGTACACGTGGCAATCGGGCTGAAGGAGCTGCCGCGCGAAAATTTCAAGGCGGAATTGAAAGCTGATTTGATAAGGAGAGCGACGATGACAGCCGGTGCAGCGACAAAAGTAGAAGTTGAAGCGCGAGAACAGCAGACGGCCATTCCGTCCCTTTGCTTCCGAGACACCGCGAAGGCAATCGAATTCTACAAACAGGTTTTCGGAGCGGAAGAGAGCTTTCGACTCACCGAAAAAGAGAAGCTCGGCGTTGCGGAAATTCGCATCGGCAACACGCGCTTCCTCCTATCGCGCGAGGCCCCCGAGTACGGCGCGGCCGGCGGGACCAGTCCAGAGACACTGGGCGGTTCGACGGTGCGATTCAAAATAATGGTAGCGGATGCGGACGCAACGGCCAGCCGGATGCTGGCGGCCGGCGGCAGAGTCATCCGCCCGGTGCAGGATCAGTTTTACGGCGACCGAGCGGGTCAAATCGCAGATCCGTTCGGTTACACGTGGATTGTCGCCACCCATAGAGAAGATGTGTCGGCGCAGGAGATGCAGCGGCGACTCAACGCTCTCAGCCAGCCGAACGAAACTCAGGAGGGAAAAATGGCAAGCAATGCAGTGACAAAAGCGGTTCCGTACATTCGTGAAGGATTCCACACCATCACGCCGTACATTTTGGTCGGCGGCGCGGCGAAGTTCATCGAATTCCTGAAAGACGCGTTCGGAGCGGAAGAAAAAGGCCGCGTGCCGGTTCCGGGCGGAAAGATCATGCACGCCGAAGTGAAAATCGGCGATTCGATCCTCGAGTTGAGCGATGGAAACGATCAGTACGGCCCGTCGCCGGTAGCGCTTCATTATTACGTGAATGATGTGGACGCGACATACGCGCGCGCGATTGAGGCTGGCGCGATTTCGACGCACGCGCCAATCGATCAGCCCTACGGCGACCGCGAAGCCGGAATAAAAGATCCTTTCGGCAACAGCTGGTTCATCGCCACGCCGAAGACGTACACGCCGTTCCAGGGGCAGATGAACGCCATTCAGCCGTATTTGTTCTTGCGTGATGCGGCGAAGATGGTTCCGTTCCTCGAAAGTGCGTTTGGCGCGAAGGCAGAGGGTGTGCACAATGCGCCGGACGGCACAGTTGCGCACGCGACAGTTCGCATCGGCGACAACACGCTCGAGTTCAGCGAAGCGCATGGGCCGTGGCAGCCGTCACAATGCCATCTGCACCTCTACGTGCCGGATGCCGATGCGGTGTATGCGCAGGCGTTACGTGCAGGCGCGACGACTATCGAAGCGCCGAGCGACAAGCCCTACGGTGATCGCAGCGCTGGCGTGAAAGATCCGTTTGGCAACAGCTGGTTCATCGCCACCCATGTCAAAGATGTAGCGTTCTGAGGCGAGAGGCTACTGGCTGGAAAGCAGCTCAGGCACGTCCGAGAATCAGGAAGAGCAGGCCGGCGACGACCAGCACTCCTTCGATGATAGCGACGAATACTTTCTCGGGAAGGCGATCCACGATTCGTTTGCCCAGAAACGACCCGAGAATCATTACCGGCCCGAGCAACAAGCCAATCCAAACGTCGAATGCCGTGAGCACCGCGGTTTGGTGATAAGCGAAAAGTGTGGCGATGCGCATCACCACGGTGGAAAGCGCTTCGGTGCCGATGTAAGCGCTTTTTACGAGGCCGTAGCCGAGAAAGAAAGGCGCCATAATCGGCCCCACGCTGCCGAGCACCGCGGAAAGGAAGCTCGCGCCGGCGCCGATGCCCGCGAATGACGCGACCGGAAAGGATGCGGGTTTGGGCCGCGCGTGCCGCCAGACCACCACGAGCAGCAGGAAAACTCCCAGCAGCCGCGTGAGCGGCGCGAGAGGCGCTTTGGCAAACAGGTATCCGCCGAGCAGAGCGAGCGGCAGGGCTCCGAGAGCGAACCAGGCAACTACGCGCCAGTTCACTTCACGGCGATTGAACCAAACGCGGCTCGCGTTTCCGATCAGCTGTGCGACGGTGAGGATGGGCACAGCCTCGCGGATTCCAAAGATGGCCACGAGCGCCGGAAGCAGGACCGCCGCGCCGCCAAAGCCGGTGACTCCCGCCAGCGTCGACGCCAGCAGGGCAACGAGCGCGAGAATGATCCAGAGGAAAAGCGCGTGCAGCACCCCAGCACCTTACCAGCGCGCGATGTGGCCGAGCAGGAGAAACGGTACCGGAAGTGTGGAAGCAGGGGTGCGGCGCCCGAAAACTAATCGATGCCGACGCCGCGTCGCGGACGATTCCTGCGCACCCAGCCCGTGTCCTGCACCGGCTCGCTTTCGCATTGCACTTCGATCACAGTCGCGAGCGGATCCGGCGGATGATCCGGCAGGCCCGTGAACTGCACGCGAAATTCCTCCTGCTTGAATTCGACGGGCTGCTTTGTGACATACATGCGCGCACCCAACACCTTGCTTCGCAAGCCGCCGACGGCCACAGTATTGCCGGGCCAGAAATGCACGTGAACGTAAAGCGTATTGCCTTTGCGGGTAAATCCCGCCATCTCCGACGTCGTCACTTTCGAGCGCTCCGACTCGTAAATCGTCGGCCCGTTGTCGTCCATCCAGCGGCCCACCGCTTCCAGAGTCGCGATGGACTCCGACGGCACAGACCCGTCGCCTGTGGGCCCGATGTTCAGCAAATAATTTCCGCCGCCCTGCGCGCATTCCACCAAATTGCTCACGATAGTCTTCGGAGACTTCCAGTCGTCGTCTGCGCGCTGATATCCCCAGCTGTCGTTCATCGTCATGCACGATTCCCACGCGCGGCCCTCGGCGGCAGCTGCGATTTCCTGCTCCGGCGTGCTGAAATCGCCGGGGAGAAGATTGCGGTTGTTGACGATGATCTCCGGCTGCAGGCCGAAGACTATTTCGTTCATTTTCACCGACTGCCAGCCCGCGGCGTCGAGCGGCCACGCGACGTCGTACCACAGCACGTCGATCTTCCCGTAGTTGCTCATGATTTCGCGAATCAGCGCGTGCGTGTACCCGACGAAGCGCTCGCGCGCGGCAGGATCGGTGGCGCAGCGCGCGCCGTCGGGATGATGCCAGTCCATCAGCGAATAGTAGAAGCCCACGCGAAGGCCTTCAGCGCGCGCGGCTTCCACGTACTCCTTCGCGAGATCGCGGCCCGGGCCCTGCTCCGGCGCGCAATAGGTGGTGAGTTTCGACGCGAAGTTGCAGAAGCCTTCGTGATGCTTGCTGGTCATCACCATATACTTCTGCCCGGCGCGTTTCGCCAGGCGCGCCCATTCGCGCGCAAATCCGGGACGCGGATGGAAGCGGTGCGCGAGCTGCTCGTATTCCGCGACGGGAATGCCTTCCTCTTCCATGGCCCATTCGTGATGGCCGTAGACGCTGTAGAGTCCGAAATGAATGAACATGCCGAATTTGGCGGCGTGCCACCACGCCATGCGGCGCGCGCGAGACGCATCCTCGCGCTGTTCTTCTTCGCTTTCCGCGCCTTGCTGGTGCTGCGCGCTTGCCCCGATGCTTTGTATCGGGGCCGCGCTGGGTGCGTTCGAATCTTGCTGCCGAGACCGTGCAAGCGGCGACAGCGCGAACTGTGCGCCAGTGGCGGCAGCTCCGGCGCCGAAAAGCTTCAACGTGTCGCGTCGGGAAAGTGTATGCGTCATGGGTGGCGCTATGTTGCTCCAAGCGGGACGATACGCCAAGCGGAAATTGGTGGGCCATGGCGAGGCATATTCTCGCTACGCAAACAGCGAGTGAAAGACATTCAGGACGACGCGCATCGCTTACCGACGAGTTAGCCTTCGTCCAGCGGTTCGGGGTGGATGGTGATGCGATAGATTTGCGGGAAGCGTTCCTTGACGCGGTCTTCGACGGCGGCGGTCACGTCGTGCACTTCGGTGATGGGAAGATCGCCGTTCATGGTGCAGTGGCAGGAGACGAGGATTTTGTGTTCGACGGAACGGACATGAATGTCGTGGCAGTCAGCGAGCTCGTGAAACTCGGCGGCGAGGCCATTGATGAAATCGTGAATGTCGGTGGCGATCTCTTTCATTTCTTCGCCGCCGGCGATGTGAGTTCCAAGCGGTTCGATGTGAATGTTGATGGATGCGTTGCCGTCGGCCTGGCGCAGCAGATCCTGTTCGAGTTCGGTGGCGAGGCGGTGCGCGTCGCGAAGGCTGGAGCACTCGTCGACCTCGAGATGAAGTTCGATGAAGAGGCGGCCGTCGATTTGATGCGCGGATAATTCGTGAACGGACAGGCCACGGCGCTGAGCGGTGGCGCGAATCGATTCGAGAAAATTTTCGCCGGAGCGCGCGCGCGGTTCGGTGTGGACGACTACGTCGGAAGGAACGATTTCAGCGATGCGGCGTTCGACTCGGTCGCTGGTGGCGTGGGCTTCTTCGAGACTGATGGTACGCGGGACGCCCACGGTGACGTCCACGAAGTAGCGCTGACCCGCACGGCGGAGACGCACGCGATCGATGTCGAGGACGCCTTCGATTTTTGCGACGGCAGCCGTAATCTTTTCCTGCAGTCCGGCCGGAGCCACGTCGAGGAGCGCTTCGAGCGTGCGGCGGCCGAGGCGCCAGCCGACCCAGATGATGACTCCCGCGACGATGAGCGCAGCGATCGGATCGAAATAGCGCAGCCACGGAACCGAAAATAATTGGCCAAGCCACACGGCGATGAGGCCGACAAGCACGGCGCTGGTGCTCCACACATCGGTGGAGAAATGCAACGCGTCGGCTTCGAGAGCTTCGCTCGGGAAGCGATGAGCGACGCGCGAGATGGCGCGCGCGCGAGTCGAATCAATTCCTACCATCACGGCCAACAGCACGACCGCGAGCCAGCCGGGGCGCAACGCAGCTCCGCGGAAAATCAGGCGCTGCAGCGCTTCCCAGATGATGTAGAGGGCGGTCAAGAGCAGGAGCGTGGTCTCGACGAAGGCGGAGAAGCTTTCGAACTTCGCGTGGCCGTAGGTGTGGTCGGCGTCGGCGGGCTTATCGGCGACGCGGACGGAGAAAAAGGTAATCACGGCGGCGATGAGGTCGAGGCTGGAGTGCAGCGCTTCGGAAAGAACGCCCAAGCTGCCCGTGCGAAGAGTGAGGAAAACCTTCAGCGCGACGAGAACGACGGCGCTGGCGACAGAGGCAAGGGCTGCCGTTTTTTTCTGCCGGACGGCTTCGGCGGGCGCGTTCATGCGAGAGGCGATTATATTATGACAGCGACGAAATCGCCGCTTCGCCGAGCGCGCGAACATCGGTATAGTGGAAGATTCGAATTTTGGAGGAATCCCAGCCGGTGAATTCGGGAAAAGAGAATGCCAAGCGCGCGCCGTGGCCGAGGCGGCACATCATTCTGCTGGCGATTGTGGCCGCGGTGGCGGCGCTGCTGCTCGATGCGTTCATCATCGAGCCCGACAACTTGCAGGTGAACCATTACGTGATTCATGGCAACGTGCAAAGTCCGCTGAAGATCGCGGACTTGAGTGATCTGCACACGCGGGGAATGGGGCGGCCGGAGCGGGAAGTTGTGGACGCTCTTGTGAGGGAGAAACCCGACGTGATTCTCGTCACCGGGGATTCGATCGCCGACCCTTATGGCAATTATGCTGCGTGCATGAAGGTGTACAAAGAACTGGGCGCTCTGAATCCTCCGCTTGGAGTTTGGTTTGTTCGCGGCAACTGGGAGAATCTGCAGCCGGTGCCGCATGAACGGCAGTTTTATCGCGAGGCGGGAATCAATTTGCTCGTCAATCA
This sequence comes from Candidatus Acidiferrales bacterium, assembly GCA_035945715.1. Classification (GTDB taxonomy): domain Bacteria; phylum Acidobacteriota; class Terriglobia; order Acidiferrales; family UBA7541; genus DAHUXN01. The sequence goes on along the minus strand of DASYZX010000003.1, from coordinate 64,647 downwards.
GAATCATGAATTACGGCCGGATGTGTGGCTCGTTGGGTTGGACGATATCATTAACGGCAGGCCGAACCTGCCGGAAGCGATGAGAGGCGTCCCAGAGAACGCCTACAAGATTGTCATCTTCCATGAGCCGATTTTCTTTTTGGCCGTCGCGGGAAAAGTTAATTTGGTTTTCGCCGGGCACACGCACGGAGGGCAGGTTCGGATTCCGTTCGTGAAACCGTTCTGGCTTCCTTTCGGCAGTGGCAATTTCCTTGAGGGGTGGTACACAGAAAAGAATGCGCGCATGTACGTGAACCGTGGAGTGGGAATGTCCGATATTCCCGTGCGGTTCTTGTGCCGGCCGGAAGTGGCGTTCATCACACTGGAACCTTAAGCCTCACCTTTCCTCAATTACAGTTTTATCCATGTACTTACTTGTGTAGAATCAGCGGACCCTCGGAGGTTGCCGATGCGATTGGAGAGAGTGGGTTTGCTGTGCGTGTTGGTTTTCCCGTTCATGGCGTTCGCGTGTCCAGAAATCTGCGTGGCGCAAACGGCGCCGCCGCAGGATGCGACGGCGGTTTGGAATGCGGTGGATCAGGCGCCGTTTGATGCCGCCAAAACGGCGCACGTCGAGAATTTGACGCTTGCGCGAGACCGCATTCACGTCACGCTGATGGATGGGACGATCGAATTCACGTCGCCAGCCGCGGGAGTGGTGTTCGGCGCGGCGTTCAAGGGGCGGGGACGGATTGAGATCGCGCCGCCGAATCAGGGCGAGACCGATCAGCTCGAACTCTTCACGAAACAGAACACGCTGAACATGGAGTTCAGCGAGGCGGCGTTCAGCTTCACCGACGGAACATTCGACGAAGTTGCGAAACAAGTGAAATGGACAGCCGCGCCCGACAATTCGCTGGCGCAACTGTACCAAGAGCGCCAGCGTACGCGCGAGGATTTGGCGGCCGAGATGGTGCCAAGAATTTTCGAGGGAGTGCTTTCCGGAGATCACGCGAAGACGGCGTACTTTGCGGCGGACGTAAAAACGAACAGTTTTGGATGGGTGCTTGCCAAGGACGACGCATTGGAGCTTGAAGATCTCAGTGTGGGACGGTATCAGTCGTGGGGCTCACTATTCTTGAATTTCGATACCTGGATGGCGTTCCCTGCTGGGAACGCGAGCGGGATTCAAGCGGATCAGAATCCGACAGCAAAAGACGTCTTCCTGGTCGATCGGTATGACATCGACGCAACGATAACGGGTGGCGCGGATTTCAGCGCAACGACAAAAGTCGGTTTGCAATTCCAGACGGCGGGAGAGCGCGTAGCGCTTTTTTCCCTGATTGCGAATCTGCGGGTGTCCTCAGTGAAGGACGAGCACGGCGCAGCATTGGCTTTTTTCCAGCCGCAGGACCCGAAGGACCGCCCTCGGTCGTATGGCCAGTACTTGGCAGTCGTGCTTCCACAACCGACGACGCAAGGCGAGCGGTCTACGCTCACCTTCGAATATGCCGGGAAGCGGATGGTACAAAAAGTGGGCACCGGAGCCTATTTCTGCCCGAGCTACGGCTGGTACCCCGGCACCAGGGATGAGTTCGCGACGCGTGCCGATTTTGAGATGACCTTCCACAGTCCGAAAAGATACTTGCTGGTGGCAACCGGCGACAAAGTTGGCGAGAGCACGGATGGGAATTGGTCGATCACGAAATGGAAGAGTCCAGTACCGCAGGCCGTGGCGGGGTTTGCCTTCGGCGACTACAAAATCTCGGAGTCGAAGGTGGGAGACACAGCGGTCGAAATTTACGGAAATCGAAACGCCAGCGACCGGATCAGTGAGGTCGAACAAATCATCACTCCAAACCTTCCGGGCCAGACCGGGGCGGGGATGCCGGCCATGGGCAGTTTGGATCCGGCCGCGATGCTCAAAACGACGACGGTGGAAATCGGAAACAATCTGCGTGTGTTTGAGAATTATTTCGGACCATTCCCCTTTTCGAGATTGGCGGTCACAAATATTCCTTACGACTACGGACAGGGATGGCCGATGCTGCTATACCTCGATGAACTGTCCTTCATGGATGAGACGCAAAGGCACGAGCTCGGAATTGTCGACCAAATCCGCATCAGCGATTTTTTCCGCGCGCACGAGGTGTCGCATCAATGGTGGGGGCACGAAGTCGGCTGGAAGACGTACCACGATCAATGGCTTTCCGAAGGATTCGCGCAATTCTCAGGGAATCTGTACGTGGAATTCCGGGACGGCCGGAAGCAGTATCTGGACCGATTACACGCTGACCGGGACGAGATTCTTTCGCACAACAACTTCGGCCATCGATACGACGATCTGGGTTCTGTGTGGATGGGTCGGCGACTGAGCTCGTCGCAAGCACCACTTGGATACCAGACAATGGTCTATGACAAGGGCGGCTACGTGCTGGAAATGTTGCGGGCGATGCTGCAGAATCCGCACGTCAAGGAGCCGGACGACGGGTTCAAAGCGATGATGCAGGATTTCACCAAGAGCTTCAGGGGCAAAGCAGCGTCCACGGAAGATTTCAAGGCAGTCGTGGAGCGCCACATGACGCCAGCGATGGACCTCGACAACAGTCACAAAATGGATTGGTTCTTCAACGAGTACGTGTATCGAACAGGCGTGGCGGAATATCACATGGACTATTCTCTGGAGAGTCAACCGGATAACAAATGGCTGGTGAGCGGCAGAGTCACACAATCCGGAGTGCCGGATGGATGGAAGGACATTTTGCCGATCCACGTCCATGAGCAGGGGAAAGACATTCGCATCGGGTGGATCAGAACTGCCGGGCAAGCGACGCCGTTCAAGTTCCTGTTGCCGCTAAAGCCGGATAAGATATCGCTGAACGATGATTCGGAGATTCTCGCAGAGATCAAGTAGCGGCGGACGAAGAGAACTAGGGGTGAAGAGACGGGATCGGAAGGAGCGGCAGGCGGCGAGGCTCTCCGTGGTAGCCGCGAATTTCGACGTCTTCGAGAAGCAGCGAGGGCGCAACGATGGAGCTGGGAATGCCGTCGCTGACGGAGCCGAATGTGTCGAGCGCGGTGCCGGCAAACCCCTGCGCGCCGTTCTGCATGAAATTGAAGACCGAGAAATCGTTGCCGATTCCGGAGATCGAGCGGAGCGCGCGGATATTGAGGCTGTTGATGTGAGCGCCGCGAACCAGTTCCTCGTGCCCGTCATCCACAGACACACGATAGACCAGCAGGGGCAAGCGCCCGCCGCTGCTCAGGCCCTGAGCGATTCCTGAAAGGATGTCCGAAAAATCCTGTTGGGATTGAGAAGCGAGCGCGGGATTGTCCATGCGCTTGATTTCGAGACACCATTTCTGGCCATCGGAACGGCAAAGATCGAGAAACTTTTTGCGCAGATCGGCCGGAGGGAGCGTGTTCGCCGCCTGGAAAAACAAATTGCTGGAAACGGGAGTTGGAAGGGAAAGCATCGGGAGGGCCGAACGGCCGTGTCCGTTGGACAGCACAAAATCCGGTCCCGGGCGGCGCGACATCAAGAGGTTTTTCAGGATGCCGTTTTCGACGACCGAAACGCGCTCGGCGCGCACGCCTTCCTCGTCAATCGCGTAGCCGCCCAGGAGCGGCTGCCCTTGAAAATCCTTCGCGCCGGGGTCATCGATGAGGGAAACATCGAGTGGCAAAACGCGCTGATTGATGCGGCCAGTCCAGTCGCTCGCGCCGCCTTCCTGCTGAATCATCTGATCGTAGGCCGGAACGCTTGAAAGCGGCGGACGCGCGCCGGAGAGCGAAGGCTCAAGGGCCTGAGCCAGGAGCGAAGCTGCGGCGGGCGCGTCAAAAAGTACCGGGCCTTCGTAATCGTCCAGATTTGGAGCGGTGCGCAAGGCCTCGAGCTGCTGCGCATCCTGGATGAGGCTCTTGCTGACGTCGGTGGGGTGCGGCAAGCCGCTCGGAGTGGCAGCGTAATCGGCATAGAAATTATGAAGAGGCATGCCGTCGGTAGCCTGCGTGTCGAGGCTGGCCTCGATGCCCGCGTCGCTGTGGGAAGTGCGGAGCTTGGTGCCCTCGCTGTTCAGAAAATAGTAGGTGGTGTAGACGATGTAGTAGTGGACGCGCGTGCTGTACAGATCCGGAAAACCGCGCAGGACCTTGGAAGCTTCGCGAGCCTCATCTTCCCAATTGCGGGAAGTCCAATCGGAAGGGACGAGCGGCTCGACGTCAACCAGCGCAGGCTCCATCGAGAAATCAGGAATCTCGGGCGGGCGCGAAAGACTGTTCAGGAACGCCTGCTTATTGGCGAAGTCTTCGAGGGCTTCTTTGTAGGCAAAGTCGGTGGCCTGCCAAAGGTCCTGGCGCAGGGAGTTGTAATCGCGGTCAATTCCGACTTCACCGGCGTTGCTGGAGGAGCCTTGAAAGCCGTTCTGGCTGACGAAGTCGGAGCTGTCAAGCTTGTTGTCGCCGACGCGAACGTCCACGAGCATGACTCGGTTGCGCTGGTGAGTGCTGGAAAAAAGGGTACCGAAAGACGCGGTGACGGCGCGAACGTCAATGTCGCAGATGCGATATTGAATGTAATAAGGCTTCTGCTGGCTATCGAGTTGGAGACGCGCGATGGAGCGGTTCATCTCGTCCTGCATGGCTTGTAACGTGTGGTCGTTGTCGTCTTGCGCCACCGCGGGGAGAGCGAAGACACACACTGCGGCGAGCGCCACGAGGACGGAACCGAGACCGTTCAGAAGACGAGAATTCACTGTTTTGTCCTCGCTTGAGGATCATGTGCGGGGGGCGGAAGAATCGGCGGCATGTCTGTGGAAGTTTCTTTCTTCGAGACTTCCATTTCGGAGATGAGAATCTCCGGCGCAACCGCAGAGACTGGAACCGAACCGGATTCGGCGCCGCAGTAACCGTTGAAAACCTCCGGTGTATCGCCGGTGGCGATGATTTTGGTGATGGAAATCAGCGGCGTGCCGACAATGTTGACGCCGCGCACCATCTCATCGGGACGGCCGTCGGGATAAACTTTGTAAACAATCAACGGTTGAACCTGGAATGCCTGAGGCTGGGCGCGGCCGGTGAAAGTGAAGCCGCCGGCAATGTCATCAATCAAAAGGCCGAAGGGTTTGCCTTGCTTGCGAATCTCGTCGATGAAGAGCTTGCGGAGCGCCGCATCGCTCATGGTTTTGTTGCTCTCGACGATGGTATTGCCCATTCGCGCGATTGGCTGGAAGCCAAGCTGACGGCGGCCGTGTCCGTTGGAGTGCGGGAAATCGACGAGCGGCGAACGTCCCATGAGGAAATTTTTCAGGATGCCGTGGTCGACTAGAACGACGTTCTGCGACGGGACTCCTTCGTCATCGAAGGGATAGTAGCCGAGCAAGACCTGACCGTTGACGTCGCGCGTGGTGGGATCGTCGCGCACGGTGATGAAATCCGGCAGGATTTGCTGATTGATTTTACTGGTGAACGTCTGGCCCTCGCTCACATCTTTTTGGCGAAACCCTTCGAGGCGATGCCCGAGAACTTCGTGAAAGAAGACCGCGGCGGCGCGCCCGGTGAGCAGAGTGGGACCGGCGAAAGGTTCCACGAGAGGCGCCTTTTGCAGAGCGACGATCTGCGCTGTGAGGATGCGGACTTGGTCCATGACGGTTTCATCGGAGGGCGCTTTCGCGGGATCGACCCAATCGAAATTGGCGTAGCGCTGCAGGTCCATGCCGTCGGGAGCTTTGCCCTGGACGAAAAGCTCAAGGCGGTAACGGATCTGACCGAAGGTGATGCGCGAACCGTCGCTATTGACGAAATACTGATTGGCCGAGCTTGCGGTGAAGGTCGCAATGGAATTGATTACAGACGGAGACGCGCTGAACGCGGCCGTGTATTTGCGGACGCGCTCTTCCCAGGGCGTACGATCGAGCTGGAAATCCAGAGGACTGCTTATGGAGACGTGAGGCTCTTCGTGAGAAAAATCAGGAGCGGTCTGTTCGGCAGAGCGGGCCTGGACTTCGTTGCTCGTTTGCACGCCGATATAAGCCTGCACGGCTGCGCGATACTGGCGATCCGTTTCGCGCCAGATTTCGCGGCGCAAAAGGGAAATGTCGTCGTCGAGAGTGACTTCGGTGCCCGGACTGGACCACGCGGGCTCGCGGCCCTCGATTTTGTGGGTGCTGTCCAATTGGTAGCTGCCGACGCGGGTCTGCACTTCCAGAACGCGGTCGCGCGTTTCTCCGGAGGATAGCAGCGCACCGTTTGAGCCGGACACCTCGGATGCGTGCAGGTCAGTGGTGGTGTAGCTGATGAAGTAGCCGGGAGGATCGGCCTTGCCGTAGGCATCCACGGAGCGTTGCAGCTCTTCCTGCATGGCCTGAAGAACAGGCGGAAGAGGCGCGCTCGAGGACTGACGAGCGAGGCGGCCAGTGCTCGCAAAACATACACTCGCCGCTGCAACGACAGCGGCGGCGGGCCACACTCGATACGCGCTACGGAAAAGTTTCATGCGCAAAGTAAAGTCCTACAGTTTAAGACAGGTACGGCTAAATCCCAAGCACGCCACCGGACAGCGTTTCCTGAAGCGAGCCGTGAAGCAAGGACGTTAGATGCACGACGCAGCCAAGGCGAGTACAGCGAGAGCGATTATTCCGGAAACGCCCCCACGATCAAATCGCGGCGTCTTTGCGCGAAGGGCATTCCGGGTTTTTCGAGTCCTAGCGTTGAGGAGGCTGGTTTGACGCCGGACTCGCCGGTTTCACGAACAGCGATGGATCCAGCGCCGGATTGATATGGATGTCCTGAACGGTGGAGTCGGAGTATTTCGTGTCGTCGCGATAGGTCACGGACTGAAACGGAAACTGCCGGCCCTCCACGGTGCGGAAATCGGACCATCGCTGATCGCTCTGTTCCGGGCCTTGCATCCCTCCAGAGGTGTACTTAGCTTCCACCAAAAGATGCGTGGCTGAATCGAAATAAAGTTTCACAGTGCCGAAGGAAGCGATCCAGTTCACCGCATCCGCTGGCTTGCCGTCGGCGGTGTTTTCCTGCCCAACGTACTGAGCTTTGGCGGTGCCGGCCAAGGCTTGTTGGTAAAGTCCCCAGCCGCCGAAGAGATCGAGGCCACGCCGAAATTCGCCAAGCGCCGCGGCGGGAGCGTCTCGTGTTCCCTGCGGAGATTGCATCCATGCGGATTTGCCGTCGGAAACTTGAGCCACCTGACCCATGGAAGAGGCAATTTCGACGTGAACTTTATCAGGATAAGCGACCTGCCATTTGACGGATATGGCCAAGGAGCCTTGCGGGCCGTAAAGGCTTCCTTTCTCGGAGAACTCGAGGGTTGAAATCGAACGGAGTGAATCGCCGCCGGCGGCTTGGGCTGCGTCCATCAGAATTTGCTGGCCGTGCTGGAGAGACTCCGGAGTGGCTGCGGGAGTTTCAGAACCAGCCTGTCGCAAGCTGGCGCTGAGCAGATCGAGCTGGTTGAACGGGATCTCCTCCCACTGAGCGTCGGGGAACTCCGCCTTGACTGCCGGAAGGAACTGGCTGGCGTTGCCGACGAGAACGACATCGAGGCTTTGCGAATTGAAATACCGCTCGGCCATCTGTTTGACGCTGGACTCATCGACGCTGAGAATTTTCTGCTGGTAGGTGTCGTTGTAATCCGGGTCCAGGCCATACTCGGCGACGGCCAGAATCCTGCCCGCCACTTGCGAGGCTGTTTCCGACTGGATGGGATAGACGCCGGAAAGGTAGTCCTGCGCGAACTGCAGTTCTTCCGGCTTGACGTCGCCGGAGGACATTTCGGAAATCAACTGAACGACCAGTTTGGTGGCTTCGGCCGTCTTCTCCGTGCGCGTGTAGGTGTCGGCGACAAACTCGCCGGTGAAACGCTCGGCCTGGAAGGAAGAACTCGCGCCGTAGGTCAGGCCTTTTTTGATGCGGACTTCGGTGTTGAGACGGCTGTTGTAGCCACCGCCAAAAATCCGGTTGGTGACGAGGAGCGGAATGTAATCCCGATGATTGCGGCGAATTCCCAAATTGCCGACGCGAATTTGCGTCTGAACAGCGTCGGGCTTATCAATCACGATGAAGTGCAAGCCTTGCGTTTGCGGCGGCGCGGCGGGTTCTTCCGCGGACAGTTCCTTCTTTGACCATGAACCAAAGAATTTTTCGGCCAGGGCAAAGGCACGCTCGGGTGTCACGTCGCCGGCAAACGCAAGCAGAGCGTCGTTCGGCGCGTAGTTCGAATCGTGAAAATTGACGAGGTCGGCGCGGGTGATTTTCGCGACCGTTTCGGGCGTTCCGTCCGATGGCAGTCCATACGGCGACTCGCCGAAAACGCTGCGATCGAAAACGGCGGAGGCGAGATACGACGCGTCGCTGTATTCGACGTGCAAGCCAGAAAGCTCTTGCTGCTTCTGACGGTCGAGCTCCTCCTGAGAAAAGGCCGGGTGAAGCACGGCGTCAGAAAGCAGGGTCATTCCGAGCTCGAGGTCGCGAGAAACAACGGTCAAGTCGGCATCGGTGTCATCGTCCGATGCGGAGGCGCCAATGCGGCCGCCTACAAAATCGATGGCCTGAGCGAATTGCTGAGCGGAGCGGGTTTCGGTTCCCTGCGTGAGCATTCCGGCGGTCATCGAGGCGACGCCGGGCATTCCCTGTGGATCACGAATCGTACCCGCGGACATCAACACGAGGCGCACGACGACGGAGGGTTGGCGATGATCGGCGACGACGAAGACGCGCACTCCGTTCGGCAGCGTGCGCGTTTCAGCATTAGGGAAATGGAACGGGCGCGGCGGCTGAGCGGCGGGCATTTGCGGAATCAGCTTCACGCCCGGAGGAATAATTCCGGTACCGTGTGCGTTTTGTTCGGCTGAAGTTTGAGCTGACTGCCGGCCGGCCTGCTCGGACTGCGTTTGCGATTGTGCGATGGCCGGCGCAACGAAAAACAAAGAGGCCAGGGACAGCGTTGCGAGCTTGCGGGAGTGTGTGGCCACGGTGCGACGGAGGTGCGTGGCTGAGCCGGTCATTTTGAACTCCCGCTGCCAGATTGGGGTTGCGCCTGTGGCAAGTAAAAGAGCACGGTTTCGTGCTGTTTGACAAAATACTCATCGGCAGCGTGCTGGATGGCGGCCGCGGTTACCGCTTCGTATTGCAGAAGGCTGGTGTTGACGAGCTCCGGATTTTTTCCGATCACTGCGGCCTCGCCGAGAGCGCCGGCTTTCTGTTCGTCGGTCTCGCGTCCAAGAATGGCGTCAGAGATCTCCTGATTCTTGGCTTTTTCCAGTTCTTGCGACGAGACGGGCTGCGACTTGATGCCCGCGAGAACGGAATCGAGCGCTTTCTCGCCGTCCTCCGCGGTCTTGCCCTGATTCATTATGGAAATCACCCAAAAGAGATTCGGATCTTCGGTGAAAGTTCCGAAACCAGCAGACTCGACAGCGATGCGTTCTTTATAGACCAGAGTTTGATAGAGCAAACTGCTTTCCCCTCCGGCGAGGATGTTGGAGGCCAAATCCAAGGGGTAAGAGTCCGGGGCGAAACGGGCAGGCATTTTGTAGCTTTCAATCACTGCGGGAAGCGGGACACCGGGATACGATTTTGTCACTGTGCGCTCGGCGGTTTGCGGCGGTTCTTTTTCGGTCACGCGGGGAATCGGTTGCGGCGAGCTGGGAATTCCGTCGAAGTATTTTTCCGCCCAAGCGACGGCTTGCGTTGGATCGATGTCGCCGACGATTACGACGGTGGCGTTGTTCGGCCGGTAATAGGTGTCGTGGAAGGCGCGAACTTCGGCGACGGTGGCATTGTCGAGATCAACCATGCTGCCGATGGTGGTGTGATGGTAGGGGTGAACTGTAAACGCAGCGGCGTAGAGGTCTTCCTGAACGCGGCCATACGGAGAGTTATCCACGCGGAGGCGGCGCTCTTCTTTTACGACTTCGCGCTCTGATTTGAAATTGGCTTCATCCACATTGAGACTGCCCATGCGGTCAGCTTCGAGCCACAGCACGCGATCCAGGTAATTGCTGGGGAAAGTTTCCCAAAAAACGGTGACGTCGTCATTGGTATAGGCGTTATCGAAGCCGCCCATGGCTTCGATGATGCGCGAATGCTCGTCAGGACCGACGTGCGCGGAACCTTTGAACATCAGATGTTCAAAAAGGTGCGCGAAGCCGGTGTGGCCGGACTTCTCGTCCTTGGAGCCGACGTGATACCAGACTTGAAGATTGACGACGGGAACGTGGTGATCTTCCGCCATCACGAGGCGCAATCCGTTTGGCAGAGTGCGCGTCTGAATCACGAGGTGCGGTGGGCGCACGGTTGATTCGGCGATGGGGCGCTGGTGCGCCGGCGGCACAGGTTTTTTCTGTGCGAACGCGGAAGAGCCAAGAAGCAGTGCAGCGGCCCCAGCAGCAACGAGGGTGTTCACTGGCCGAATGGATTTCATTTTGAGCTTTCCTCCGCGAGCGGGCCCGCCCGTGCTGACGTAGCTAATGGGATAACCATCGTAAGAGGCCGCGGATTTGATGTCAAATCGCCGAAGCAAATGCATCGGGTATTACAAGTAAGACAAACGGGCGGAGATTGCCAATCACGCGCTTTTGCGACGAGTTGATAATAGGGAATCCCCTCAGACGGAAACAGGAGCAAATCATGCGAGGAATCGTCGGTTTGCTAATGGCAGTCGTTATTTTGGCGTTCGGCTACTGGTTCTACAAATCGCAGCTGAAATCGGCTGAGGTTTCAGAGCGAGTTGTGTCGGCGACCGGGGTGAAGACCGATCTGCTGTCATTTGCGCATGCCGAGCAGATGTATCAGGCGACTCACGGCACATACGCTACGGTAGATGAGCTCTACTCTAGCGGCACACTGAAGACGCAAAGGCCGGCGCGCGACGGCTACACGTATTCGTGGGGAAGCTCTGCAGAAGGGTTCAGCATTATTGCGCGCTGCCAGCTTCATCTGAAGACTCCCTGCCCAAGCTACTCGATTGATCAAAACATGCAGATCGAGCAACTGCCCTAGCCTTCCGGGGAACATCCGCAGGAGTTTCCGCGTATCTCCTCTTGCAATCGGCAAGCTGAAGCGAAGTGAATCGGGCTCGGGCCCGCATAGCGAGAGGAGAGCAGAAATGTCTGACAACGTGGTGGGTCTTGCAGCAGTGGTGCTGTCACTCGGATTTCCATTTGCATTGGTCGGGGCCTGGGCGTGGCAACGCAGTCGAAAGATTGAAGGAGACGTGCGGCTCGCCGCGCTGGCACGGGGGTTGAATGTGCCGGTGGACGCGGAACTGGGACATCCGGCCGCATCGCGCAGGGCGGGGATTCTGTTGGTGGCCTTCGCGGTAGGCTACGTTCTGATGTTCGCCATGCTGTCGCGGTGGGAGCCAGATACAGCGGAAGCTGCTGTGCTGGGTATCGTTCCGTTCGTGCTCGGCGTCGGCTGTTTTGTCGATGCGTATCTCATTCGTCGCGATCTCGCGAAGCGTGCGAGTTGAGGAAAGCACCGCAGGCACGGGCCAGGGAAGCGCGATTTAAGGGTGCTGCTGTTGCTGCACGGGCATACGCGTGCCGCAGTAGCCGCAATTGACCCAGCCTGGCTCGATGCCCCTGCCGCACTGAGGGCAACTCGGCCGCAGACTCGTGCCACAGTGCGGGCAGAAGGCGAACTTGGACACGACTACAGTGTGGCAGCCCGGACATTCGGCCGGGAGCGGGTCGCGCAGGATGAAGTAGAGAATCACGCCGATCAAGTAGGGAACGAAGATCGCCAGCAGCGTCCACACTACATAGTGCATGCCGCGCCGCTTCGCATCGCCGTAGACGTATCCGTAAAACAGGATCAGAGGCACAGGGACTAACGGGATGAGAAAATTGAAGGCGAGCTGGCAGGCGAGAGGCCAAGCCCCAATATCTCCCGGCTCTGTATTCAGAGGGATCAGAAAGTGAATGAGAATGACAAAGCCGACGTAGACAACGACCGCAATAATCTTGGTTGTGGTTGGGACTACGCGAAGCTCCTTGCGGAGGCTCATGCGAATCTCCTTTGACGGCTGCGGCGCATGGCGAGAAGAATGGCCGCTGCGGCGCCTGCCAGCCAGCAAAACGCGGTGAAAATCACAAAGTTCTCCCAGCCTTGTTCAAAGCTAAAACCCAGCAGACTCTCCCACCCGTGAGCAAAAAGCTGAGCGAGTGGCCAGCTGATGGCTACCAAGGCCCAGGAGAAGACGAGCATCATGGCCATCATCCTGCGTTCCGTGCGGCGGCTGGATTCCTCGGTAAGGCGGGTCTGAGCGAGCAAAACGGTCCGTGAAACGAGGGCTGCAGGAGCCTGCGGCGTCGGGATGCGCCGCAAGTTGGTGCCGATCTGCTGCCAACGGTCCAGACTTGCGGCGCAATCGGAACAGACGCCAATGTGGACTGCCAGCTGCTGTTCCTCGGAGGCATCGAGAACCCCAGCGGCAGCCAGCGGTAGAAGTTCGCGAAACTTTTCATGCTCGTTGACTTTTTTTGCGTTGCTCATTGCCACTCCGTTCGGGAGAAACGCGCGTCGAGCGTTCCCCGCAGATTTTCAAGGCCGCGGCGCAAACGGCTCTTGACCGTCGACAAAGGAGCGTCCAGCACCTCGGCGATTTCTTCGAGTTTCATCTCTTCTTCGAATCGCAGCGCCAGCACTTCGCGGTATAGAACGGGCAAGTCATCCAGCGCCGCGGCGACGAAGCGGGCACGTTCGTGCGCCATCACAACATCGATCGGAGCCGGGCCCGAAGCGCGCAGGGCCGCTGGCGTCATTGTGGCCCCATCCTCGTCGTGTTCATCGAGGCTTTGGAGATGCGCGCGGCGCAGATGGTCAATGGCGAGGTTTCGAGCCAAAGTGAAAAGCCAGGCGTCGAAATTTCGCCGCGGATCAAAGCGCCGGATTTGCGAAGCGACGCGCAGCCAGGTTTGCTGGAAGAGATCTTCCGCTTCGGCTGGCTGTCGCACCAGGCGGAGCAAGTAGCGATACAGACGGTGCTGATAGCGCTGCACCAAAGCGGCAAGCGCTTCGAGGTCCCCGCGTCGAAGCCGGGCCACGTCGGCGTCGAGACCCACAGCCACCTCCATCGCGCTGGCAAACTCGCATATCATACTGTTCCGTATACGGATCAGCAGGTGAAAAAGACGCACAAGGCGAGATTCCATCACTCAGACCCAAATGGTAGTTATTCCTGAACTACGGCTGGACGTTTCTCCCAATCCTGCATTTGTTGATGAGCCGGTGAGCGTGCGGCTGCGCGGCGTTCGAGCCGGGGCGAAAGTCACTTTGCGCGCGACACTGCGCGACGACGCCGGGCAGATGTGGGAATCGCGTGGCGTGTACGTTGCAGATCGCGACGGACTGGTCGATTCCGCCGTGCGCGAGTCGGTTGGAGGGAGCTATCGAGGAATGGACGCGGCGGGGCTGTTTTGGTCGATGAGTCTCGCGGGCGACGCGAAGGCTCAGCGTGCGACATTTTGCAAGAACAGCGTAGAGCCGGACCGCGTGACCATTACGGCAGAGGCAGCCGACGATCGAATCGCGGAGGAGAAACTGCAGCGGCGGTGGGTGTCTCCGAATACGGAGATTCGCGAGTTGCAGGCCGAAGGAACAGTTGGGCAACTGTGTATTCCGGCGGGCGACGGCCGGCGGCCGGTAATCATCGTGCTGGGCGGCTCGGGCGGCCGATTCGATCTTGACAAGGCGGCGCTGCTTTCGCGCCACGGCTTTGCGACCCTGGCGCTTGCGTATTTCGGAGTTGCTTCGTTGCCGAAGTGGCTGCACGGCGTGCCGCTCGAATATTTTGCCGGGGCGATGGAGTGGCTTAGCGTTCAGGAGGAAGTTGACGCGGGCCGTATCGGTTTGCTGGGCGTTTCGCGCGGGGCGGAACTGGCGCTGCTGCTCGGTTCGCGGTTCCCGCAGGTTCGCGCGGTGGTAGCGTACGCGCCAAGCGCGGTCGCGTGGAGTTCGGGCGGGCGCGACAAGTCCACAGGGCTCCCCATACCGTGCTGGACGTCGAACGGCGAGGCGATTCCGTTTGCGCCGTTGCCGCTGCGAGGGTTCATCGCGCGGTCTGCGATTCCGGTGGGCCTGCTGCGGCGGCCCGTGAAGTTTCGGAAGCTGTTTCAACGGGCGCTGCAGAATCACGAAATGGTGACGAAGGCGGCGATTCCAGTTGAGCAAACGCGCGGGCCGATTTTGCTGATCTCCGGGGGCGATGATCAAGTTTGGCCGGCGGCGCCCATGGCGGAATTGATCGTCGAGCGCTTGCGGTCGAAAGAGTTCCCTCGCGCCGTCGAGCACCTACATTATCCCATGGCCGGGCATGCGTTGCGTTATCCTTCGATTCCCACGACGACAAGAATATCGCGGTCGGGCGGCGTGCGATTTCCGATCCTGCTGGGCGGGACGGCGCAAGCCGATGCGCAAGCCCAAGCCGACGCGTGGCGCTGTTCGATAGAGTTTTTCACGAAGAATCTGTGAAAGAGTTGTGATGGGGTCAGTTTGAATCCTGACTCCTTGTGTCACGATCAAGAGAATTCAAACCGACCCAGTACCGAAAAGGCAGGGTACACGGGCCATGTGTTAGAATTGAGTACCAGTGAAAGAAATTCTCAAGGAGCTCCTGGAACTCCAGGAAGTGGACACGCGGCTGAATGCCGTTCGCGCGCGGCTGGCCACGTTTCCCAAGCGGCTAGCAGAGTTGCAGGCGCGCGTTGACGCGAGCCGCGGGGCGCTCAATCAAAGCAAGGAATCCCATTCGACTACGCTGAAAGACCGCAAACGATACGAGCTGGACGTGGAGCAGTGGAAAGAAAAGGTCAGAAAATACAAGGACCAGGCTTATCAGGTAAAAACCAACGAAGCATACAAGGCGCTGCAGCACGAAGTGGAGATGGCCGAGGCGGAGATCTCCAAGTCGGAAGACCGGCTGCTGGAGCAGATGGTTTCCGGAGAACAGTACGACCATCAGGTGAAGGCGGCCGAGAAAAACTTCAAGCAAGTCGAAGAGCAAATTGGCACGGAACGCGCGGAAGTTGAAGCGCAGAAAAGCGTGGCTCAAAAGGAACTCACGGAACTGGAGACGGAGCGCGCGACAGTGGTGAAGCTAATTCCGGAAGATTTGCTCGACCACTACCAGCGGATTGCCAAGAAGCACGGTGGAATCGCGGTGGCGGAAGTTCGCGGCGAAGCGTGCTCGGCGTGCGGCGCGCGAATCCGGCCGCACGTGTTTCAGATTTTGCGCCGCGAGGACACTTCGGATCTTTATCATTGCGAGCTGTGCACGCGCATTCTGTATTACGTCGAGCCTGCGACGACTCAAGCCGCCGCACAAGCGTCAGCAGCACAGAACGGCGAGGGCTGAGCGTTTTGCAGTACTGCATGCGGCATTTCCGGCCGCCCTCTGATTGTCTATCCGGTCTTCGATGAGCGACAGATACAAGACATCACCACCTTTGAGTGCGCGCTTGTTTGAGGAAACTCATGCCGCGCCGCCCGCCGGCGTGCACATTGCGAATATTGACGGTGCTTCGAGAGGCAATCCAGGACCGGCTGCTTACGCGGTGATTCTCCGAGGGCCGGACGGGTCGAAAATCGCAGGAATCGCAAAGCGCATCGGGCGCAAGACAAATAATGTTGCGGAATACTACGCGCTGCTTGCGGCGCTCGACTATGCCGCTGCGAATTCGATCCGCGCTTTGCGTGTGCGCAGCGATTCGGAATTGCTAGTGCGGCAGATGCAGGGACGTTACAAGGTGAAGAACGAGGAGTTGAAGCCACTGCATGAGCGCGCGCAGAAATTGACGCGAGGGCTGGAGTACTTTGTCATCGAGCATGTCCCGCGGGAACAGAACAGCGACGCAGACGCGCTCGCGAACCTAGCACTCGATGGAGGCGATCTCAACGGAAGGACACTGGGCGCCGCTGCGTCGCGAGAGGGAAGCGCGGCACGACCTTCTCTGCCGCTCAAGATCCGAGCGCGCTATCGCGGCGGCGTGTTTGTGCCTGCTACCGCTGTGGAGATGCTGGAAAACTCGGAGGTTGAGTTGGAAGTTCGTATCCCTAAGACTCCGCGTAACTTAGATTGAAACTCATAGGTTAACTTCGTCGATAACTCAGAGTAGTACGGAAGAGGGATTGTCACAGTTCGCTGCCCGTTGGTAGATTCCCCTGAATCCAAACAAAGGGTAACTCGTGACGGGCTTGCTCGAAAAACTGCCAACCATTCTGATTCTGGCTGTTCTGGTCGGGACGTTCATTTCCCTGCGGAAACACTCCCCGTCGGAGCGCACGCGTCTGTGGATTGTCGCGTGGGCGCTGATCTTCGCGCACTTCTTCATCCAGATCTTCGAGACGCATACCGGCGTGGTCGAACTCGTTTTTGAGTCCATTGATCTGACGGCGTTGGAGCTTTCCGGCGTGGTCTTCTTGATTTCGTTAGCCCGTTCCGCGGACGACCGGCTGCGCAGGAACATGCTGTTCGCGATTCTGGCTCCGGCAGCGGCTTTTCACGCAGCCGCGGCGACGTGTGACTGGCACAGCTACGGGACGATGGCGTTGGCGCTGGCGGTTTTCTTTTTTGGCTTGGCGGCATTCGCCATTTTCGGGACCAAAGAACGGTCACGGTTCAATCTGGCTCTGGCTATGGTGCTCGCCGCTGTTGGATTGTGGGCCGTTATTGCACAAATCCGTGGCAACGCCGACCTCGGAGCGAACGCGATCCTGACGCTCACTTTTGGTGTCTCAGGATTTCTTTTCTGGAAGCGATTTGCCCGGCACACGGTCGGCGTGTGGACGGTTTCGGGCGGTTTCCTGTGCTGGGGAGCTGTCTTCCCGGTGGGTACGATGCTGGATCGCCTCTATCCGCACATGCAAATAAATTCGGAAATATGGAACGTGCCGAAATACTTTGTGGCCTTCGGGATGATTTTGTCGGTGCTGGAAGAGAAATCGCGAATGGTGGAAGAGATCGGAGCGCGCGAGCACGAAGACAATGCGTTGATGCTGCGCTTTTCGCGCATCACGTCGCGTCTCCTCGGCGGTGCGGAGCCTTCTGCGCTGTGCAGGGAGATTGCGGCGGCGCTTACGGAAACCGCGAACTTTCGCCACGCCGCGGTGATGCTGGCGCGCGAGGACGGCTCCTTGTTTCTCGCCGGCGCGAGCGGATGGCCGGCGGAAGATGCGCGGGCTCTCGAAGAGAACGCGGGGAAGCTGCATCTCGGCCGAATTGGCGAGCTGTGCGCGACGGCAGAGAAGCTGGGAAGCAATTCCTTCCGCTTGGCGCCGCAAGCGGTTCCGGCAGAGGAGGACGCGCTCGCCTTTGAGGTGATTGTTCCGCTGATTTCTTCCCGGGCCACTTGCCTGGGCTGGATCGCGCTTTCGTCGGACGGGGAAGCGCGCGAAACGATGATGCTGAAGATTGCGCGCGTGGAAATTGTGGCGGCGGACCTCGCGGTGACGATTGAAAATAGCCGGCTGCACCACCAACTGGTGCGCTCGGAAAAACTGGCCGCGCTGGGCCAGCTTGTCGCCGGCGTGGCCCATGAGTTGAACAATCCGCTGACGGGGATTATCGGCTATACAGAATTGCTTTCCGAAGAAGTGACGCACGAAGGGGCGTCGAAAAAAGTAACGAAGCTGGGGAACGAGGCGCGGCGCATGCACCGCATCGTCAGCGGACTGTTGCGATTCGCCCGGCAAAGCAATTCCAGCGAACGAGCGGCGCAGTTGGAATCCGCATTGCGCGACGCGCTGCAGCTGCGGGAATTTCATGTAAGAAAGGTCGGCATCGATCTTCGAGTCGAAATCGAGCCTGCACTTCCTGCGCTTGCCATCGGTGAGGATGAACTCAAGCAAATCCTGCTGAATCTGCTGAACAACTCCATCGACGCGCTCGAGGAGAGCCGCGAACGGATTATCCGCATCTACGCCTATCGGGAAGGCAACCGGATTCGTTTTGCGTTCGAAGACAGCGGTCCAGGCTTTTCGGACTTGAGCCGCGCATTCGATCCGTTCTACACCACAAAGCCCGTGGGCAAGGGTACGGGACTTGGATTAAGTATTTGTTACGGGATCGTGCGCGAATGCGGTGGAGATATTCATCTTTCCAACCGCGAGCCGTACGGCGCCGTGGTGATCGTCGAAATACCCGTGGCGGCAAACCACGCCGTTCCCGCTTCCCTTTAACCTCGTTTTACTATTTCAGAAAATATGCGCGGTAGAGAGTGTCGCGCTGAGCGGGAATGTAGCCGGCGTCGGAAATCACGCGGCGAAGTTCGGCTTCGTTTGTGCGGTTGCGCACGCCCGCGGCATAGACCACGTTTTCTTCGATGAGAATGCTGCCAACGTCGTCGGCGCCGAATTGCAAACCAACCTGACACACTTTGATGCCGGGCGTGAGCCAGCTGGATTGAATGTGGTCGATGTTGTCGAAGTAGAGCCGGCTGATGGCCAGAGTTTTCAGATACTCCACGGCGGTGGCTTCGGGGATTTTTTTGCCCAACGGAGTATTATCCGGCGCAAACATCCAGGGAATGAAGGCGGTGAACCCGCCGGTGTCTTGCTGAATGCGGCGAAGGCGCTCGAAATGGTTGACGCGGTGCCGATACTCCTCGCCGCATCCGAACATCATTGTTGCCGTCGTGCGCATGCCCAGCGAATGCGCGGTGCGATGTACGTTTTCCCATTCATCGGCGGTGCATTTGAGGCGCGAGATGCGATGGCGAATCTCATCGTCCAGGATTTCGGCGCCGCCGCCGGGAATCGAGGCCAGGCCCGCGTCTGCGAGCCGCGCGATAGTGTCGCGAATGGAGAGTCCGGAAACCTCGGCGATGCAGATAATCTCGGGCGCAGAAAAGCAGTGCAGATGCACCTGCGGGTAGCGCTCCCGGATGGAAGACAGCAGGTTTTCGTAGTAATCGATCTTCAGATCAGGATGCAGGCCGCCTTGCATCAGGACGCCGGTCCCACCGAATTCGAGCATCTCTTCAATCTTCTTGTAAATCTCCTCGAAGGATAGGACGTAGCCCTCCTTGTGGCCGAGCGGGCGGTAAAAAGCGCAGAAGGAGCAATATTCCGTGCAGAAATTCGTGTAATTGATGTTGCGGTCGATCTGGTAGGTGGCGACGCGCGGGTCGTTTTTCTTGCGGCGGACTCGGTTGGCGGCCATGCCGATGCCTACAAGGTCGTCGGAATTGAAGAGATCGAGCGCTTCCTGTTGCGAGATGCCCATATTGTTATTTTACTTTTGTTCCCTCATATGAAAAAACGGAGTCCCCTTGGCGCACAATCCCTTCCCGAAGCACGGAACCGTAGACGCCGAAGCAATTGCCGTGATTTCGGGCAACCAGTTTTCCTACCTCCGGGGAGGCCTGAGCGGTATCAGGATCCAACGTAATGATAGCGCAGCGCAGATTGTTCTGCACGACGGTGAAGGTGAATTTCTCACCGATGCGCAAGCTCGTGCCGACCAGCTCGTCTTCGTAGTATGGCTTGCCATTATCCCAGTCGATGTAGAAGTTGGCGCGGAAGCGTGTATGTTCGAGAGGCATCCCGGCTTCATCGCTCAACGATTTGACGGTTGCGAGGCCGAGCAAGGACACGGGGCAGGCGTCCTGCATGGCTCGCTCGGAAAAACGCAGCTCGAGCTGGCGGCCGAAGCGTTCTTCGAAGTACGGAGTGAACGAAGAAACGGAGGGGCGAAGCGTTTCACCCTCGGGTGTGACGACTTCGGCTGCGAAATCCGCTTGGGAGGGATGCTCGTTGGCGGAATTCGGAGGCGCGAGGAAGCGCGGACGAAACAGCAGCATTTCGTGGCTCTGCCGCGCGGTCATCCAGGGAAAATTGGAGTGGTTGTTTCGATCGACAAAGGCGTAAGCGCGGTCGCCGACGAGTCCGGAAAAAGCAACAAAAACTTCAGCGAGGTCCTCGCCCGCCATGCTCTTGAACGGGTAGCGGCGAAGAGCCCGCAAGGTGCCGAGCTTTGTTCCGGTCGCGGGCCCAGACACAGCTTACGCGCCTTTCCGTGCAATTGTGTTCGTTGAAGACGAAACAAAGCACAGGGGACGAGCGCGCGGAATCATTCCCGCAGCGGCGCATTTTTCAAAATACAAATTCAATCCAGCCAGATTTTCTTCGTCGAGCGAAAAATCGATATTTTCGCGAAGATAAGTTTCGAGTGTAGGCACGGGAAGGTCCAGCTTTATCGAAGCGGCTTCGGCGATGTCGCTGATGTGATCGAGGCCGAACTTTTTCGATGCTTGAAAGTCCGCAACGATTTCCGGCGTGATTTTGTCCGGACGTCCGGCCCATATTGCCAGGACGCAGGGCTTGCCGGTCATTTCGCGCCACTGAAACGCGACGTCGTAGACGAAAAGAGAAGGATATCCTTGCACCGGAAACTCATCCGGGTCTCCGTGGCAGCAATCTCCTTCTTTTGGCTTCTTGCCGAACAGGGAGTCGAACTTGACCGCGATATGTAGCGCTGGGTCGCCGATGATGAGCGCGGCGTCGGCTTTCGCCAGCATCGCCGGGGGATCCGGCTCGGCGTCGATAAACTCCGGCGCGATGCCCCAGTTTTCCGCGGCGAGCAGCCGCACGAGAGCGGTGGAACTTCGCGAGCTGGTATCGAGTGCCAGACTGCGGACGCGGTCGATGGGCTTCTTGGAAACGACTAAGATGCTGTGGACTTCGTTTTTGGCCGCAATGGCCATTCCGGGCAAGGCGACGAGGCCTTCGATCCGTTGGTATTCGATGGCGGGAATGATCGCTACATCCACTTCGCCTTCGCGCAGAGCGTCGGCGCATTTCGAGGGCAACGCGAAGGAAAGGTCGTATTTCCCTGCGAGAGGCCCTTCGGTGAAACCCCATACCAGCGGCGCAGTGTTGAGATATTCGACAATGGAAATCTTAAGTTTGCTCATCGCGATTCGAGGATGAATCAGAATTCTCAATATAACACAGCCCACTGATTGAAAAGAGGGCAGGCGCAGCATAAGATGCCGATAGATTTTCTGCATCAGGCCATGAATTTGCCGCGGTGCGCGTCGCCATGCGCATCCCAGCCAGACGCGAGGTGAATCTTCGTGAAGATCAGGACGTGGATTCTTGCATTCGGCTTCGTTCTTGCGGCCTCAGCCGCGATTCTCGGCAATGCGCCGCGTGCCGCATTTGCGCGTCCGCAGGAAGTTGAGGGCCCTCCGCCGATAGCGCTGGAGGGTGGAAAGATCTACGTTTCGCCGTTTCAGGTGATCGGAGATGGAGTCGTAATCATTCGGGACGGAAAGATCGGGGCCGTCGGAAGCCGCTCGCAAGTCCGAGTTCCTCAAGGCATGGGAATCGTGGATTGCAGCGGAATGACCATCATGGCGGGATTCCAGAACAGCCACGTTCACTTTACGGAGCCGAAATGGAATGATGCGGCGAAATTGCCTGCGGACCAACTGACGCAGCAGTTCGAGGAAATGTTCACGCGGTACGGCTTTACCAGCGTCGTCGATATCGGATCGTATCTCCAGAACACGGAAGCCCTCCGCGCGCGAGTGGATTCTGGAGAAGTGCTTGGCCCGCGAATCTTAACTGCGGGTTCGCCGCTGTATCCGCCAGATGGCGTTCCGTATTACGTGAAGAGCAGCCTGCCGCCGGAAATTGTGAAACAGTTGCCGCAGCCTACGACGCCCGCCGAAGCGGTGAAGCAGGTCGACGATCATCTGGCGCAGGGCGCGGACGTCATCAAGCTATTCACCGGCTCATGGGTCGCTCGCGGGCAAGTGGTGACCATGCCGCTTGCGGTTGCCAAAGCGGCCGTCGATGAGGCACACAAGAAAGGAAAGCTCGTTTTTGCGCATCCTTCAAACGTCGCGGGTTTTCAGATTGCTCTGGATGCCAATGTCGACATTCTCGCCCATGCGGTCGAAGACTTGCGTGGATGGAATCGATCGTACATCAAGCAGATGACACAACAGGGAATGTGGATGATTCCCACGCTGAAGCTTTTTGCGGGCGATTCGAACTTGAAGGACATCCTCGGTGAGGTGCAGAACTTCTCTGCTGCCAACGAACAGCTTCTGTTTGGGACGGACGTTGGATTCATTGGGGACTACGACCCTACGGCAGAGTATTCGCTCATGCAGCGGGCAGGGATGGACTTTTCACAGATCCTCGAGTCGCTGACCGCGGCTCCAGCAAGACGATTCAATGAAGTAGATGTTCGCGGCCAAGTGAAGCCGGGACTGAACGCGGATCTCGTGGTCGTGGCGGGCGACCCCGAACACGACATTCGTGCGCTGACGCGCGTCAATTACACCTTCCGCGACGGCAGAATTGTCTATCCCGTGGTGGAGCGCTAACCCCGGAATCAGGCGGGTCCCATGCTTTCCGGGACTACGCCGGTCGGGCGGCCGCTGTTGCCGAATCGCTCGCCGATTCTGTTTGCGGAAGCTCGCCGCGCTTCCCATAGAAGATCAGCGCGATAACTATGGCCATGATGGCAAGGCCGGCACCGAATTCCGTGGTGAGATACTTTGTGGCGAACGACGGGCGCGTCAGAGGGTCGAAAAATGATTGAATGAAAATGTTGTGGCTGGCGTGCAGGAACATTCCTGTCCAGACACTGCCGGATTTAAGCCGCATCCACGCAAATAAAAAAGCGATTCCGATCACCATCACCGTGAAGCACATCAGGGAATACCACTTCGGACCCTCGCCGTGATAATTGGCGAGGAGGATCAGCGGGTAATGCCAAAGCGACCATATGACGCCGCTGGTGAGCGCCACGCCGCCAAAGGGCATGACTTTCGCGAGCTGCGGAACCAGAAAACCGCGCCAGCCGAGCTCTTCACCAAGAGCCGAGATGCACGATCCCGCCATGCCGGCCGTAGCGATGAACAGGAAATAGGTGACGACAGATGAGGATGTTCCTGGGTTGTGATGCAGCAATCGTTCCGCGATAGTGGCGATGCGGGGTACATGGAAATTCGAGAAGCCGAAAATCCACAGCGGCACATAGACGGCGGAGGCGTATGCGAGCGGTATCCAGTAGCTGGCGAATTGATATTTTGTCTTGCCCCAGCCCCAGCCGTGTCCGCGCAGATTCCCCTGGAAGAGCAGTCGCGTCAGAAGACCTGCCACGCCGGGCGACCACATGAGACCAAGGACATAAAGCCCGCCACCCGCGCCGAGCGATCCGCTGTGAATAATCAGCCGGTAAAACACTGCGCTGAAGGCGAAGGTCAGAACCAGGTAGACCAAGATTGAAAGCTTCGTACGACTTGTTTGCGCATTCGCCATATGAGAGCGCCTCCGCCGGTGCGTCACAAATCGGATCGACGACTGGCAGGCCCCGTTTCTGGGACGGGACTATATCTGATTGCGTTGCGCAAAGCGTAAGAAAATGAACCAGCGTGAATCAAGGACACAGATTCTGATATAAACACCGTCGGCAATCGTTCTTGGAGGGTTTATGAAGCGCACGGTCGGAATGTGTCTTGTGATTCTACTGGCTGGCATTATGCCTGTCTCTCAAAAATCCGTCGCGGCAGCCGATGAAAAACCGCTTCCAAGCATTGGCGAAAAGACCGCGACTATGCAAGAGTTCCCGGGCTTTTTCACGTATTTCTGGGACGCACGCGAAGGAAAAATCTGGCTGCAGATCGACCGGTGGAATACGGAGTTTCTTTACGTGGAATCGCTCCCGTATGGCGTGGGGTCAAACGACATCGGCCTTGACCGCGGCCAGCCCGGCGAAACGCAAGTGGTGCACTTCGAGCGCAGCGGACCGCGGGTTCTCTTGGTCGCCGAGAATGAACGCTTTCGTGCCGTCACCGACGATCCAATCCAGCAGGAAGCGGTCAAGCAAGCGTTTGCGCAGTCCGTGCTCTGGGGATTCGACGCGGCCGCGGCGGACGGCGATTCTGTTCTGGTGGACGCGACCAGCTTCTTCCTGCGCGATTCGCACAATATCGTTTCCAAACTGCAAGCCACGCATCAGGGAACGTACCGGCTGGATCCTGCGCGCTGCGCGATTTATCTGCCGCGCACGAAAAACTTCCCGGAAAACTCTGATGTGGAATCCACTTTGACTTTCACAGGGGAAAATCCAGGTCTCTGGGTGAGAGAAGTCACGCCCGATCCGGCCTCGATTACCGTGCACACGCACCATTCGTTCGTTCAAGCGCCCCCACCGGGCTTCCACATGCGCGAATTCGACCCGCGCTCGGGATTCTTCGCCATGCAGTACATGGACTTTGCTACGCCGGTGGATGAGTCGATCCACAAGCGCTACATCGTTCATTGGCGTCTGGAAAAGAAGGATGCGTCGGCCGCAACCAGTGAGCCAGTCAAGCCGATTGTTTATTACGTTGACCGGGCGGTTCCCGAGCCGTTACGTTCGGCGCTGATGGAAGGAGCGAGCTGGTGGAATCAGGCGTTCACAGCGGCGGGATACAAAGATGCGTTTCAAGTGAAGCTGCTGCCCGAAGGCGTGGATCCAATGGACGTTCGCTACAACGTGATCGAGTGGGTCCCGCGCTTCACGCGTGGATGGTCATATGGCTCGGCGATTTCCGATCCGCGCACGGGCGAGATTATCAACGGCCACGTCAATCTGGATGCGTTGCGGGTACGTCAAGTTTTTCTGATTGCGCGAGGCTTGCTGGATCCATTTGGAAACGATCCGGCGGCGCTGCGCAAGGCAAACGATATGGCGCTGGCGAGAATTCGTCAGCTCGCCGCGCATGAGACGGGTCATACCTTGGGGCTGATGCACAACTTCGCGGGCAGCATCGTCAACCGCAGTTCTGTGATGGACTATCCCTCGCCGCTCGTCACCGTGGACGCAAACGGAGTGCCGGATGTCTCCGACGCCTACGCGACGGGCATAGGCGCGTGGGACAAAGTCGCCATCACTTGGGGTTACCGGCAATTCCCAGACGGGACGAATGAGCGGCAGGCGCTCGATAAAATTCTGGATGATGCGTTTTCGCGCGGACAGCTGTATCTCACCGATCAGGATGCGCGCCCGCTTGGATCGGCCAGCCCCGTTGCGCACTTGTGGGATGCGGGAAGCAACGACCTCGATGGATTGAAGCAGGTGATGGCTGTGCGCGAGGCAGCGCTGCAGCGATTTTCGCAGGATGTGATCCGCCCGGACGCGCCGATGGCCACGCTCGAGGATGTTCTGGTGCCGATTTATCTTTATCATCGCTACCAGGTGAGTGCGGTCTCAAAAATGATTGGAGGGTTGAATTATTCCTTCGAGGTGCGGGGCGGAGCGCAGAAAGGACCGGAAATCGTGTCGGGAGACGAGCAACGGGCTGCGATACGCGCGGTTCTGGACACAGTTCAGCCGAAGACGCTTGCGCTGCCGGAGTCGCTCCTGAAACAGATCCCGCCGCGCCCTCCGGAATATGAATCATCCGATGAGAATTTCGCGCGGCAAACTTCTCCGGCGTTTGATGCGCTAGCGCCGGCGGGAGCTGCGGCGCAGATCATTTCAAGCCTGTTGTTCGAGCCCAATCGCGACCAGCGCATGGTGGAGTACCACGCCCGCGACCGGAGCTATCCCGGATTTGGGGAACTGATCGACGATGTGCTTTCCGCGACTTGGAAGGCCGCGCCGGAACAGGGATACGACGGCCAGATTCAGCAGACGGTCAACGCCGTCGTACTCGATCATTTGATGGCTTTGGCGGCGGATGAACAGGCTGCTTCGCAGACGCGCGCGATTGCCTCGCTGAAGCTGGACGATTTGAAGAGATGGATGGAAATGCAGCTGCAGGTTCGCCAGAATGCGCGGTCCACAAATATGCCAACCTCCGACGAGAACCGTGGAGCAGAACTCTTCTATGCGTTTCACGAAATCGACGCCTTTCAGAAGAATCCTGCAAGCGTTCATTTGACGCCCCCCGTGCCGCCGCCGGCAGGCGATCCGATTGGCGACGACGGCTGGGAATAGTCGCCTGTTACAAATGTCGTATTCCCATACTTGACAGTACAGGTGCGGCCTGCGTAGGCTCGATCGCCGACAGGCGGCCAAGGAACGTTCGCAACCGGAAGCTGCCAGGTGCCGACTCATCACTTGGGACGAACCGCTCGATCCGCACATGCTGCGGGGGATCTACGACCCGCCACCCCTTTTGTATGTCAAAGGAAACGCGGAACTTCCTGAAACGGCATTCGATTGGCATCGCTGGCACGCGACGCCTGGAGCCCTACCCGAATCAAATGGCGGAGAGGCTGGCACGGGACCTCGCCGCGCGGGGGCTGCTTGTTGGTACCGGATCGGCGCTGGGAATTGACGCGACGGCGCAGAAAGGGGCGCTGGGTTCAACTGAGGGGGCGACGGCCGGAATTCCGGGCTGTGGAGGTGGAGGTTATCTATCCGAAAGAGAACCGAAAGATTTTTGCTGAAATTGAGGAGCGAGGGGCCATCATATCGGAGTTCCCTATGGGAATGTTTCCGGCACCCCAGGATTTCCCGATCCGGAACAGAATCATCGCGGGAATGACGCGAGGAGTGGTCGTTGTTGAAGGCGCACAGGATTCGGGTTCGTTGATTACGGCAAGGCTGGCGATGGAATTCAGCCGCGAGGCTTTCGCTGTGCCGGGCAATGCGACGCAGCCGGCGAGTTTCGGGCCGAAGCAGTTGAAGCCTGGTACAGCAACTGCCGGGCAAGCAGTTTTTGAAAGTGATGCTGTAACCCGCGAGAAGCGGAGAAGGAAAAGTTCAGGAATACATGGCTCGTTCTCTGGTAATCGTTGAATCGCCGACCAAGGCGAAAACAATCAATAAGTATTTGGGCCGCAATTACACCGTGCGGGCATCGTACGGCCACGTGAAGGATCTGCCTAAGAAGGAATTGGGCATCGACATTAAGAAGGACTTTGAGCCTACCTACGATGTGATTCCCGGCAAATCGAAAATCCTGAACGAAATAAAGAAGCTGGGCAAGGAAGCCGACGCCATCTACGTTGCCACCGACCCTGACCGCGAGGGCGAAGCCATCGGAGCCCATCTGGTTGATTTCCTGACCGGCACGGAAACAGCCGTCGAACCGGAGGAGACGAACGGCAGCAGCAATGGCAAAGGCGAGAAGAAGACCAAGAAATCGCAAGCCAAGAAGGCGAAATCGAACAGGAATAAGGTCGACCGGCGAAAAGTGTTTCGCGTGATGTTCCACGAAATCACGCCGAAGGCCATCAAAGCGGCATTCGATCACGCCGGAGCGCTGAATACCAATCTTGTTGACGCGCAGCAGGCGCGGCGCGTGCTTGACCGTTTGGTGGGATACAAAATTTCTCCACTGCTGTGGGACAAAGTTCGGCGGGGCCTTTCGGCGGGACGCGTTCAGACTGTGGCCCTCCGCCTGATCGTGGACCGCGAGCGCGAGATTCGGGCTTTCGTGCCCAAAGAATATTGGACCATCCACGCGATGCTGGCGGGAGCGGAACCGCCGGAATTTGAAGCAAAACTGTGGCGTTGCAAGGGCGAAGAAATCGAAGTACCGAACGAGGAAAGAGCCAAAGAAATCGTGGACGCTGTGGAGCGCGCGTCGTGGCAAGTTTCGAGCGTCACGCAGAAGGAAAAGCGCCGCTGGGCTCCTCCGCCGTTCACGACGTCTAAGCTGCAGCAGGCTTCTTACAACCGCCTCCGCTTTTCCGCGAAACGCACGATGACTCTGGCCCAACGGCTTTACGAAGGCGTGGACCTGGGCGATGAAGGTTCGGTGGCGCTGATCACGTATATGCGCACCGATTCGGTCAACGTATCTAACGACGCAATCGCGCAAGTGCGGGACTTCGTTGGATCGAGTTACGGCCCCAAGTACTTGCCGGAGAAACCGAACTATTTCAAGTCCAAGAAGCAAGCTCAGGAAGCGCACGAAGCGATCCGCCCGACGGATGTGACGCGGTCGCCGGAGGACGTGAAGCGCTACCTGGATGAGGATATGTTCAAGCTGTACCAGCTCATCTGGCAGCGTTTCGTGGCTTCGCAAATGGTCCCGGCGGTTTTTGATCAGACCACCATCGACATTGCAGCAGGCGATTACACCTTCCGCGCCAGCGGCTCGGTGATGAAGTTCGATGGCTACCTTGCTGCGTACTCCGCGTCCCGCGAGGATGAAGACAAGGGAGAGGCCGCAGACGCCGTGCCTGGCGCCGCGCCAGCCCCCGAAGAGGATGCCGACGCCGAGGGCCGCACGCTTCCGCGCGTCAGCGAAGGCGAAAAGTTGCAGCTGCAAAAAATCCGGCCGGACCAGCATTTCACCGAGCCTCCCCCGCGCTATACAGAAGCGACGCTGGTCAAGGAACTCGAGGACAAGGGCATCGGACGCCCGTCGACTTACGCGGCGATCATCTCCACGATTGTCGAGCGCGAATATGTCAATAAAGACCAGGGGCGCTTCACGCCCACGCTGCTCGGCGAGAAAGTCAGCGATCTGCTGGTCAAAAGCTTTGAAGATATTTTCGACGTGGGCTTCACGGCGCGCCTCGAAGATGAGCTTGACGAAATCGAGGAGGGAAAGCTTCCGTGGCGGAAATCGGTCAAAGTCTTTTGGAAGCATTTTGAGGACGATTTGGAAAAGGCCGAAGGCGAGATGGAGTCGTACAAGGCCGGAATTCCGACGGATGAAGTTTGTCCGAAATGCGGCAAAGGCAAGCTTCTGGAACGCATCAGCCGCCATGGGTTTTTCCTTGGCTGCGAGCGCTATCCGGATTGCGACTACATTCGCGACATTGCCGACGCCACCGAAGAGGTCGAGGGCGCGAACACGGTTGAGTATTGCCATAATTGCGGACGCGAAATGGTGATCAAGCGCGGCCGCTTCGGCGCGTTTCTCGCTTGTTCCGGTTATCCCGACTGCAAAACGACACGGCGGCTGGCCGCGGGCACCCGCAAAGCGCGCTTGCCCGATGAGCCGCTCGATGAAAAGTGTCCACAGTGCGGCGAGCAGCTCCTGAAACGTCACGGACGATTCGGAGAATTTATCGGCTGCTCGAAATATCCCAAATGCAAGTACACGCGGCCGATCACGCTGGGGATCAAGTGTCCCAAGTGCGGCGAGGGCGAATTTGTGCGTCGCGGAACCGCGAAAGGACGGGGACGCGGCAGGATTTTCTACGGCTGCAGCCGTTATCCAGACTGCGATTTTACGACTCCGAATGAACCGATCGCGGAGCCGTGTCCGAAATGCGCTGCGCCATTCATTGTTCTAAAAAGGACAAAGCACGGCGTCTTCCGATCCTGCCTGAAAGAAGGCTGTGACTGGGAAGTCGAGACTCCGGAAGAAAGTTCGGTGCAAAACGCGGAGCCGGTCGCCGTTGGGACAAAAACCTAGGAACGCGGGCTGCCATGGAATCCATTGAAGCGGCCATTACAAAGTTTCTTCGTTACTTGCAATACGTTCGGAACGCCTCGCCGCAGACAATCGAGAACTACAGAATTGATCTGGAGCAGTTCGTCACCTACGTGACTCCGCCCGGGGAAAGACCCATGGAGCTCGGCTTGGTGGATCATTTGACCATTCGTGAGTTCATGAATCATCTCTACGACCGCGGTCTCGAGAAAAGTTCTATCGCACGAAAGCTAGCCGCTCTGCGTTCTTTCTTCCGTTTTTGCACTCGCGAACACATCGTGAAGAAAGATCCGGCATGCTTGGTATCTCGTCCCAAGCTGCCGAAAAGAGTGCCCAGCGTTTCGACCGCTGAAGAAGTGAACAGTCTGCTGGATCGCCTCACTCCGGAAACCATCGCGGAGGTCACGCGCCAGCGAAAGGCCGGCAGACACTCCGCTGTCAAGGCCAGCTTGATCGCGCGCGATCGGACGCTTCGGGACCGCGCAATTTTGGAGATGTTGTATGGATGCGGTGTCCGCGTGGGCGAACTCACTGGACTCGATACGGACAACATTGATTCGAGCGAGCTGATGATTCACGTGTATGGCAAGCGGCGCAAGGAGCGCGTCGTTCCGTATGGCCGGAAGGCGCAAGCGGCGCTGGAAAGGTACTGGCCTGTGAGGCAGCGCATTATCGAACGCACGAAGTCCGGCGCCCGGAATAAAGCTGTCTTCCTGAATCAGCAGGGCGGTCGCCTGACGAAACGGGCGGTTTTCAGCGTTGTCAGAAAGTATGCGCGGCTGCTTACGTCAGATTTTAGTTTGCATCCGCACTCGTTGCGCCATGCCTTCGCCACTCACTTGCTCGCCGACGGCGCTGATCTTCGAGCCATACAAGAACTGTTGGGGCATGCCTCGCTCTCCACAACGCAACGATACACCCACGCTACGATCGAGCAACTGATGAACGTGTACGACAAGGCCCACCCTCACGCCTGACGGCTCGAGCGAGTTGGCACCTATCTCGGGATTTCAGTTCTCTGAAGTTTGCCGCGTTTCATTTCCCCAATTTGACCGCCAGGGAAAGGCTCGGTTAGCATCGAGCTGTTTTGATAAGCGCCCCCATGATGTGAGCAAGCCAAGGTTATGGCCAAAAACGTCATCGTCGGCACGGCCGGACATATCGATCATGGCAAGTCCGCCTTGGTGGAGGCGCTCACCGGCACTCATCCGGACCGCTTGGAGGAAGAAAAGCGGCGCGGAATCACGATTGATCTTGGCTATGCGTTCCTCAATTTGGGTGACGTTGAAGCAGGGTTTGTCGACGTACCTGGACACGAAAAGTTCGTTCGCAACATGCTCGCTGGCGCGGGCGGAATCGATATCGTGTTGCTGGTGGTGGCCGCCGATGAATCCATTAAACCGCAAACGCGCGAACATTTTGAGATTTGCCGCCTGCTCGGCGTTCAGCGGGGTCTTGTGGTCATCAGCAAGTCCGATTTGGTGGACGCGGATACGCTGGGCCTTGTGAAACTTGAGCTGGAAGAATTCGTGCGCGGGTCATTTCTACAAGGAGCACCGATTCTGGCGGTAAGCGCCCGCAGCGGCGCGGGACTAGAAGAACTGAAGCGGGAGCTGCTACGCATCGGCCGCGAATCACCTGCAAAAGACACTTTCCAACATGTGCGGCTGCCCATTGACCGCGCGTTCGTCATGCAAGGGTTCGGAACCGTAGTGACCGGAACGTTGATTTCCGGGGCGCTGACGTCGGAACAGGAAGTCGAGCTGCTGCCGGCCCAAAAGCGTTCGCGCATACGAGGCTTGCACTCGGGCGGGCTTGCCGTTGCGCGCGCCGCGGCGGGTCAGCGTACGGCCGTCAATCTGGCCGATATTGAAGTGGGAGAAGTTGAGCGGGGAATGGTGCTCGCTACGGCGGGCGTGTTTCGCTCGACGAACCGGCTCGACTCTCGAATCACTCTTCTGCCTTCCGCGCAAACTCTGAAGGGGCATTCGCGCGTTCATTTTCATTGCGGCGCAGCAGAAAGAGTTGCAGATGTGAGTCTGCTGGGTGCGGACCATCTCCGGCCGGGCGGTGCGGAGTTTGCGCAGCTTCACCTTGACGCCCCTTTGCTGGTGCTTCCCGGCGATCGCTTCATCATCCGGCAGTTTTCTCCTGTCGTGACCATCGGCGGAGGCGTTGTCCTGGATGCGCTGGCGCCGCGGCACAAGAAGAGCGACCCCGCTGTGTTGCCGTTTTTGACTACGCTTGAGAGTGGAAACCGCGAGGAAATCCTGCGCGCCATCATCTCTAGGGATGCCGACGGCATGGACATGTCTCAGGTCGTTGCACGCACAGGAGGGCTCGAAAGCGAGCTGCGCGAGACTGCGCGAAAGCTGGTGGATGCCAAAAAGATCCAATTGGTCTCGAGCCAGCCGTGGATAGCAATTTCGGCAGAGGCGATGGGTGCGCTGCTCCGCAAGGCCGAGCATGAGGTAAACGAGTTCCACGCCGCAAATTCCCTGGCTCCGGGCATTGCCAAACAGGAGCTGCGCGGGCGAATCGCACCTCGCCTTCGCCCCGAGACATTCCGCGCTGTGCTGGACGAACTCGTTCGCCAGAGAAGGATTGCCGTCACAGGCGATACCGTGCAGCGCGCGAAGCGCGAGATTCCCCTGTCCGAGCAGGAAGCGAAAGCAAAGGAACAGATTGCGCGAGAATTTGAGCGCGCCGGCCTTGCCGCGCCGTCGTTGAATGACGTGCTCAGCCATGCCGGCGTCGATCTAACCCGCGCGCGCAAGCTCCTGCAGCTGCTGATCCTCGAAAAGATTCTCGTGAAGGTCACCGAGGAGATGGTGTTTCACGCAAGCGCACTCACGAAACTCTCCACTCTTGTTTCCGGATACAAGCGCGCTCACGGAGAACGCCTGCCGATCGCTGCCTTTAAGGATCTCGCCGGCATAAGCCGCAAACATGCCATACCCTTACTGGAATACATGGACCGGACGGGGTTGACGCGGCGCACGGGCGATGAGCGTGTTATACTGTAGGTGAACTACACCCGGCAGCACTTCGATGGGTTATACTACGCCCACGTCGGAAAGGCGGCGAAATTATGTGGCACCATGCGATTAACCTCGTGGCGATATTGGATTCGCCGATGGACATCGCCATTGTCGTTTTGGTTGTGCTGGTTCTTTTCGGAGGCAAGAAAATTCCCGAGATGATGCGCGGAATCGGAACTGGCATCAAGGAGTTCAAGCAGGGAATGCGCGACGAACCGGCTCCGGCACCGCCGCCGTCAACGACGACTGCGCCGCCAGCGGCTGAACCCAAGAAGTGACAGCGAATTTATACCCGCGCGGTTCATAAGACGTTGTTGCAAACTCTCCGAGGTAGAATCCTCCTTACTGCAATTTCAATCCATGCAGAATGGCGTACAGGCGGGCCAGCGGCAGTCCCATCACATTGAAGTAGCACCCGTCGACGCGGAGGATGAATTTGCCTCCGCGCCCTTGAATTGCGTACGCGCCCGCTTTGTCGAACGGCTCTTCGGTGCGAATGTATTCGTCGATTTCGCTGGCTGACAGCCGCGCGAATTTCACCCGCGTTTTTTCTGCCACGACAACCATTCGCCGGGACTGGTTGGAGAGAACAGCCAGCCCGGTGAACACGTCGTGCCATTTGCCGCTTAAGCGTCGAAGCATCTGCCGCGCATCCCCTTCGGAGCGCGGCTTGCCGAGCACTTGTCCGGCGATAACCACAACAGTATCTGCAGCCACAACTGCGCTGAAATCCTTCTGACCGTTTGCGCGCAACCGGCTCATGGCGGTCTGCACCTTGAGCTTTGCAACGCGCTGCACGTAGGCGCGCGCCGTTTCTCCGGGCAATCGGGTTTCGTCAACCGAAGCGAAGGAAACTTCGAAATCGAAGCCGGCATTACGCAGAATTTCAGCACGCCGCGGTGACGCCGATGCGAGGACTAGTTTTGGAAGTTCAGACACGAAACAGTATTAAATGACCACCGATTCCTGATATTCGCCGAACGCATGGCGGAGCGTGTCGGAGATTTCGCCAACGGTAGCATAGGATTCGACCGCGGCAAGGATGGCGGGCATCAGATTTTCGTTTGAGCGAGCGCGCCGGTCGATTTCGTTCAGAGCGGCTTTTGCTTTTGCTGCGTCTCGGCGTGCCCGCAAGGCTTTCAGACGCGCGACTTGCGATCGCTCAACTTCGGGATCGATTCGCAGCGTCGGAATCTGCCGCGCTTCATCTTCTGTAAATCGATTCACGCCGACAACGACCACTTCGCCTCGCTCCACTGCCTGTTGATATTCGTATGCAGCTTGCTGCACCTCTGCCTGCACAAAACCTGCCTCAATGGCGCGCAGCATGCCTCCAAGCGAATCGATTTTTTGGATGTACGCCGAAGCGCCGCGTTCAATTTCGCCGGTCAGATGCTCGATGGCGTAGGAGCCGCCAGCCGGATCGATGGTGTTCGCGACACCTGTTTCTGCGGCGATGATCTGTTGGGTACGCAGCGCCAACAGGGCCGATTGTTCGGTCGGAAGCGCGAGCGCCTCGTCGAGACTGTTTGTATGCAAGGACTGGCAGCCGCCAAGAACCGCGGCCATCGCTTGAAGTGCCACGCGGATCAGATTGTTCTCCGGCTGTTGCGCGGTCAGAGTTGATCCGCCGGTTTGTGCGTGGAAGCGCAGGATCATGGATCGCTGATCCCGCGCTCCAAAGCGGTCGCGAACAATGCGCGCCCACAGCCGCCGCGCCGCGCGGAACTTGGACACTTCATCGAGCAACCCGTTGTGCGAATTAAAAAAGAACGAAATTTGCGGCGCAATATCGTCGGCCTTCAGCCCCGAGGCGACCGCGGCGTCAAGATACGCAATCGCGTTCGCCAGCGTAAACGCTACCTCCTGCGCAGCGGTCGAGCCGGCCTCGCGAATGTGATAACCGGAAATCGAAATCGCGTTCCAGTTGGGAATTTCCGTGCGGCACCACGCGAAAATATCGGTCACGATTCGCATCGCCGGCCGAATCGGATAAATGTAAGTCCCGCGCGCAATGTACTCCTTCAGGATATCGTTCTGCACCGTTCCGGAGAGGCGCCGCAGACTGGCATTCTGTTTTTTCGCCACAGCGACGTACAAAGCCAGCAGAATCGCCGCTGTGGAATTGATGGTCATCGATGTGGAAACGCGATCCAGCGGAATGCCCTCGAGAAGCGTTTCCATATCTTCCAGCGAGTCGATGGCCACTCCAACTTTGCCCACTTCGCCCAGAGCGAGTGGGTGGTCGGAGTCCATGCCGATTTGCGTGGGAAGGTCGAACGCCACCGACAGGCCGGTTTGACCTTGCGAGAGCAGGTAGCGATAGCGCTGATTCGACTCCACCGCCGTGCCGAAGCCGGCATACTGTCGCATGGTCCACAAGCGCCCGCGATACATCGTGGGATAAGCGCCCCTCGTGAATGGGAACTGCCCCGGAAAACCAACATCGCGCAGGAAATCGAACTTGGGCAGGTTTTCAGGACCCACGACCGTTTCAACGGGCAGCGCGCCGTGCGACCGTTTTCTCTCCTCGACTTTCGCGCTGTCTTTGGCCATTGCCATCAGAGCATGCCCGCGTTACCGAATGCGCCGAGCGCTACGAAAAGACGCGATGCAGAAGAACGCCATCATCGCAGCATACGCCGCCGCGAATGCCGCAATCCATTGCCCGCCTGGCCGGTGAATTTGCTTCCACGAAGCCGTCCCCGCGTAGATGGCGAACACTCCAAAAAGCGCGCCGGCAGCCTCGTGAAAAAGCTGGCGAAGCAGCTTCCAGAAAACGCGCAACGTGGTTGCGCCCGCGCGCCACGCAGCTACCAGCCAATGCGGCCCGCCTGCCGAACTCATGTCGATCATTCTATTACATCCGGATGGGAGTTGCCGTGTCTCGGTGTCTCGCACCAGCACTTGTATCTTTCCCCGCAGCGTCCTAAAATCAAGGAAGAGTAGGAGGTAAACAGTGCGTCTCGATGACCATCTCAAGGCTTTGCTTCGCGAATTAGGGCATGCCATCAACGATTCGGTGGCGGATTCGGAGAAAATCGCCGAAGCAATCAGCAGTGTTCGCGCGGCAGGTTATGACATCGTGCTCAAGCTCGATGCCACCATCGGTCTGGCGCAACGGCCCGCGCAAGATGAGAAGATGACGACGCACGACCGCCGTTTTCTGGAGGCATTGCATATTCGCGTGGACGAAGAAGTGCTCGACGAACAGGCCGCTGACGCAAGAGTGGAAATCACGCAGCAGGACATCAAGTTTCTCAAGTCGCTGAAGATTTCGCTGAATGATGAAGCCTAAACAAGCAGCCATCGCACTTCTGCTTTTGCTGTTCTCGAGCGCCTTCGCTGCGCGCGCCTGTTACTCTCAGGAAACAACGTCGAGTCCCGTCACACTGAAGGCAAAAACCATCAAAGCTCCTAAAGTGAAAATGGACACGTTCAAAGGCGAAGTCGTGCGCATGAACACCGTGTCCATCATCGTTCGCGATCCCAAGAATTCCTATGTTGTGCGCACCTTCACGTTTTCATCCGATCTTACGAAGAAGCTGCAGGACTTGATCGGACGCGGAGGATATCAGCCCGGGGATTTGGTGACCGTCCGCTACAAGGATGGCACTTCCGAAGCGGACTCGATCAAGGGTAAGCCCTCCAAGGGGTACTGAAGGTCGTACGGTCGCTTTCTCGAACGATTCTCCATGATTCGCCCCGCTGCAGTTGCCGGACGTTTTTATCCTTCTGACGCTCGCTTGCTTGGAACGCTGATCGGCGAGCTCACTCCCTCTCGATCACCGAAGGTTTCCGCGCTTGGCTGCATCGTTCCGCATGCGGGATACAGGTATTCGGGCCATGTGGCCGGAGTCGTCTACGGCTCGATCCATTTGCCGTCGCAATTCATTCTCTTGGGTCCGCGTCACTACCCTCAAGGCGAGCGTTTCGCCATTCTTTCCGAAGGAGCGTGGCAGACTCCACTCGGCCCCGCGCGCCTGGACTCAACACTGGCGACTGAATTAAAAAATGAGTTTCCGCTGCTTCGCGAAGATGCCGTGGCTCACGCGCCGGAGCACTCGCTCGAAGTTCAGTTGCCCTTCCTGCTGCGCCTTGTTGGGAATTTCACATTTGCTCCAGTGCTCATCGGAACGGATCGTTTCGATGCCCTCGAAGCCCTCGGACATGCTGTGGCAAACGTGGTAAGGGCTCAGAATGAGCCGGTGATGATCCTTGCGAGTTCAGATATGAATCATCACGAGAGCGACGCGGTAACACGGATGAAGGATGGCAAGGCGATCGACGCAATTCTGACGCTCGATGCGCGCCGTCTCTACGACACGGTGCGGCGTGAAGAGATCTCCATGTGCGGATATGGGCCCGCAGTAGCGATGCTCACCGCGGCGCGCGATTTGTCTGCGACCAAAGCGAACCTCGTGCGCTATGCCACTTCGGCGGAGGTTACCGGCGACGCCGATGACGTGGTGGGCTACGCGGGAATCACAGTGGAGTGAAACTCAGCGAACGGTTCCACTCGGTGCGATTCGCGAATGCGTCCGCTAGTGAGGTCTTCCGGACGATCCCGACGAGGCGCTTGCATGCGATGCCGCGCTACTCGCAGACGACCCTGACGAGGCGTGCGTCGCCGAAGCTCCAGACCAAGCAGCGCTGCTGGTCGAACCTTGAGAATATCCTCGCGATGAGCCGCCGAATACCCGAGCCGGCATGGGACTCGGCAACCGGGAAGGCATCCTCGGCGTCGGCATTGCGTTCACCGCTCGCAGAGACTCTCGCGGCGCCGCAGGCATAGGCGAATTCCGCTCGAGCGCGGAAAGGCTCGTCCCTGTCAAGGACAGCGAGCGCTCGAGACGCGCGACGTCCGGCGCCATTGGTGCAAGCATTCTTCCGTGGTGCTGGCTTCCCGCGGCTTCCGAGAAAGCGATCCGGGAGGGCTTCCCGTTCTCCAGCGGTTCCTCGGAGCGCATCGGCGCCTTGGGGCCCTCGCTGCCATCAAACGCGACGAGCCCGATGCTGTTCTCGCGCCCAAGCTGGCCGCTGGTCAGCATCAGGCGAGGCGGCTGCACTCCCCGCACCATCGGCCCTCTGTTGGGCCGGAAGAGGTGCGAGAGTTTCGAATTCCCAGCCGCTCCGTAAGGCCCTGCGAAACCTCCATATCCGTATCCGCCGCAGCCTCCCGCCATCTGTTGATAAGCGAGCGGCGAGAACCCTCCGAACCCTGAGGCCGGCCACCAGCCAACGTCGTTTCCTGCCGAATACCAATCCACCGGTGCCGGATTCCAGAAGCCCATTTCGGATGGAAACCAGGTCCACCCGTAGGATGGCACGAAATCCCAGCTTCCATAATGGTAAGGCATCCAGCCCCACGGCTCGGCGCTCACCCACGTCCAGCCGAATCCCGGATAGAAGTCCCACGCGCCGTTCATGAATGGCATCCAGCAGTTGCCGACGCCGCTCGGCTGCCAGCCATATCCCATTCCTCCGAAATAATTCCACGCTCCGTAAGCGGACATATCGGCCAAGCCATAACTAAATGGCGCGTTCACATACGATGAGGATCGCGCTTCCTCGACCCACGCCCCTTGCGCCCGAGCAGCGGTCCACCGGTCCCAATCGTCCGGCTTAGGGTTGCTCTTGAGCGATACGGTGCTGAGTTTCGACTGGTAGGCCAGCGTCTGCCCCTTGGGAACTGTTTTTGTTCCCGCTGCGGTCGTAACCTGAACCTCTCCTCCCAAAACGCTTACCGACGCGCCGTCATGGAAGCAATCCACCCGGAAAAACGTGTTCTTGGGCACGGCGATTGTTTGCGAGGACGTCGAAAGCACAAACGTGTCCCCGCGGCGCAGTTGCGTCATGACGCTCATGGTGCCCTGAGCAAGGGTAAGCCTCGTAACGCGCCCGCCATCGGCAAGCGCAAGCTCGGTGAACTGAACAAGAGTGTTTCGCGAAATCCACGCAGTCGTGCCGTCCTCAAACTGGACTTCCGCATACCCGTCGTTTGTTCCAATCGTGGCGCCCTGCGTCACGGGCATGTTCTGTACGGCAGCGTCCCACGAGGCGTGGCCGGGGCGCGAGATTTGCACGTCTCCGCTGACCATGCTCACGCGCACAATGCGGGCATAGCTCAAATCCGAAGCATGCGAGGGTCGAGGCGCACCGGTCAGCAGCAAGAAGGCGCAACTCAGAAGGAAAAAACCAAAGGAAGAACTTCGCATCCCACACCTCCCGGGGCTCCAGCAGGAAGGAACAGCCGCCCCGCGCCCGATGGTCAAGGCGATTACCCGCCGCGTTTGTATCGTCGCGCTTTCCGCTTACGCCGTCAAGCAGATTCGCGGTATACATACAAGTTGACGTTAGATTGATGGAACGGGTTTCACCGGCCTTGGTTTGTGCGCGAAACTCGCAGGACCCGGTAACCTAGGGTCATTCTTCCGAAGCCGCTTCTGCTTCTTCGGCTGCCTCCGGTCCGCTAGCTTCCGCCTCTTTAAGAACTTTGCGCGCCCGCTCAAGATCGGCACGGGCTACTCTTACTTCAAATCCACATCCGGGATACACAATGCCGGAGTTGAGCGAATAAATCCCGTTGGATTCAAGGATCGCGTGGATCGCGTCGGCCTCGATGACTCCGCTGGTGCCGATCGAACGGAACAGCGTCACCAAATCGTGTTGCGTTGACTCGCTGCCTTCGACCCTGCTCTGCGGTGGCCGCTTCACCATAGGACCATTATGCCCCGAAAACTGCGCCTCTTTTATGCCGGAGCTTTGCCAGCCGGAGGGAACTCAGCTCTTCTCGCGGATTTGCTGAGCGAGTGCACGCGCCCGCTGGCGCGACATGTCCATCAGCTCGGAATCCTGCGCAATTTGATCCAGCGCGGGAAGCAGCGCGTCCGGCTCAGGGATGAGCTTGTTCTTCACGTCGCTCTGCACCCGCGTGATCACGTCGGCGATCCCCAGATGGTCGTAGCGCATGACTCGTTCCATGTCGCTCAGATCCAGTTCCTGTCGCTGAAGCCCGTCGAAAATCACGAGCAGTTGCTGCGCGGTATTGTTCAGCGTGTAGTTGAAGGTCACTTCGTGCGTGGCGGAGCCCTTTTTGTAAATGAACGTTTTTTGCCCCAGGTTGGCAATTCGCCGGTGCACGTCGAGGTCAACGCCTTGGAAATCGTGAAGTTCGTCGGCGAGTTCGAACATTTTCTGGACCAGCGGCTGTCCAATCTGCATCGGCTGCGGGCTCGCCGTGTCGTCCAACTGGCGAATGTCGTACGTTCCGGCGCCGCCTTCGTTGACGTTGATCTCCACAAATTCCGGATAGCTGGATTTGAAGATTCTGCGGTAGGTGAGTGTGGAGG
The DNA here is from genome assembly GCA_035945715.1 of Candidatus Acidiferrales bacterium. GTDB lineage: Bacteria > Acidobacteriota > Terriglobia > Acidiferrales > UBA7541 > DAHUXN01. The sequence continues at coordinate 24,912 of DASYZX010000003.1, read as the reverse complement.
CGTCTGTTCGGATGGCAGCGGGATGCTCAGACGCCTGCGCGAACGCCGGTGCGACGAGGCCTAGCAACGCCACAGCAAGAGCAAATAACCTGATGCCAAAATGCTTCATCGTTCATTAACGATGCGCGCCGCTAAGAATTGGCTGCGCGCGTTATTTCGCCTTTGATTTGCTGAAATCGCGGAATGCAGCAGAGTGCTGCGAGCGAAACGCTGCTCGATTCGAGCCGCATGCGCATGGCAGAGCGCGACAGCGAGAGCATCGGCGGCGTCTGCCGGCTCAGGACGCTCGCACAGGCCGAGCTGCGCTTTGATCATCTGCTGCATTTGCTCCTTGGACGCGCTTCCGTGGCCGGTAATACTGGCCTTCACTTCGCGCGGCGAATAACTGTGCGAAGGGATATCCGCCTGTGCTGCCGCAAGCAAGATCACGCCGCGGACCTCCGCCAAGCGCAGGGCTGTGCGGATGTTCAGCGCCGTGAACACGGATTCTACCGCAACTGCGTCCGGTGCGAACTCCTCGACCAGCTCCGCGACCATTTTGTGGATTTCTCGAAGCCGCGCCGAAAAGTCGGTGCGCGAGGGGAAACGCAAGGCGCCAAAGCGAAGCATCCGCGCCGTTTGGCCATCCAGTTCGACGACACCGTAGCCCGTCGCTCCCGCGAGCGCTGGATCGAGTCCGAGGACACGCAGGCTCGACCGGGTTGTTGTCACTCGTGTTGGTGCGCTTTGAGCCATAGACGCCGCGACCTGCCCGCCGCGTGCTTCAGTCTACGCGCACACCAATTTTCAGGGATAGTATTTTTTCTGCCGGGACAGCGCGAAGGATACTACGGAGGGAAAAATCAGCTGGCGACCGCTGCCTGTATCTCCTTTTCGTCGATGTCGAAATTCGCATACACGTGCTGCACGTCGTCGTGCTCTTCGAGAGCTTCCACCATTTTCAGCATTTGCTGCGCTTGTGCGCCGGTAAGCTTTACGTAGTTCTGAGGAACCCATGCGACTTCAGCGGAAGCAGGATTGATTCCCGAGGCGACAAGCGCTTCGCGAACCTTTTCAAACGCATCCGGAGGAGTGACGACCTCCCAGAACGATCCGTCGTCCTTCAAATCTTCCGCGCCCGCGTCCAGAACGATGCCCATCATCTTTTCTTCATCGGCGGCTTCTTTGGGAATGGTGATGTCGCCTTTGCGATGGAACATCCAACCCACGGCACCGTTTTCGGCCATGTTGCCGCCGTGCTTACCCATCAAGTGACGAATTTCGCTGACGATTCGGTTGCGGTTGCTCGTGACCACCTGCACCAGCATTCCTACGCCGCCAGGGCCGTAGCCCTCGAACGTTACTTCCTCGAGCGTCTCGCCTTCCATTTGCCCCGAGCCGCGCAGAACCGCCCGCTCGATGTTGTCGTTCGGCATATTTTCATTTTTTGCCGCCAGAATGGCGGTGCGCAGGCGCGGATTGGAGTTTGGATCAGCACCGCCGGAGCGCGCGGCAATCATGATTTCCCGGATAATCTTGGTAAAAACCTTGCCACGGCGCGCATCGGTTGCGGCCTTTTTGTGCTTGATGGTTGCCCACTTGGAATGTCCGGACATTCAGGCTGCCTCACAGAGGAAACTGGCAGGAGCAGGTAGCTCTTGCCGCGACAGTGTAGCACAGACCAATGCAAAGAAAAACGACTGCTTCGCTCAGCTCGCTCAGCAGCCCTCCGAACGCCCATGAACACGGGGCGTCAGCACAGATTCAGGCGATGGCACATTGGACGCGCAAGTCGCCGCGAGAGTGGATTTTAGAAGCTGAGGGTGTTAAAAAACGGAGTAGAAAAACGACGGTAAACCGGATGACTCGTTTGAGTTCTTGGGAAGGCCGTGAAACGGATGCTCGTAAACTGTGACATCGTCGGATGCAAGGCCAGGGTACCGCAACAGCTTGAAGAACAGCGCCGCTGCATTCTGCATTTCACGCTGGAACTCGAACAGACCTGCATGCAAATGCGGCGCGAGACAGCCGTGGGAGGCACTCGCCGCGAACGCTATGACGAGATGCGGCGCTATATGGCCGAACAGGGGCAGGCGCTGGCGCAGTTGGCCACGGGCGGCGCAGGACTCACGGATGAAACCAAAGCCCGTATTCTCAGCACGTTCCTTACTTTGATGAACTGCCGCGAGAACATCGAGCGAATCGCCGCCCGTCAGGAAAACGAACGCCGCATCGGCTGAAGATTCCCGGCCCAAATTCAAACTTATTGTACGTGCACGCCGTAAGAATTCGCGTGCGCAATCCGATTGAAGTAGCTGAAGACGCGCGCCGAAACGCTGGAGATTGCAGAATCGCCGTTCGTGGAATTGAACGTCGTCATCACCGAGATGACGTAGGGTCGCCCGGAAAGAAACACAATGCCTGAGTCACACTGCGCTCCGTTGAGCGAGCCGGGCTTTTCCGCCACAGCAATCGTGTCCGGAACGCCAGCGTGCAGCGGGCTGTCTTTCGGATATTCCAGGATTTCGAGGGCCATTTTCGTGTGCTCCGCGTCGAGCAACTTCCCCGCATTCAGCATTTCGACGAGCGCCGCCATCTGACGCGGCGTTGAACGATTTTCACGGTCGGCCCGCTCCGCGCCAATGTCGATCATTTTGCGTGCCAGCCGCGTTCCCTTGAGCCCAAGTCCGTCAAGCATCGCGTTCACGTTGTCCATCCCCACGCGATCAATGATGAGATTCGTCGCGGAATTGTCCGACAGCACAACCATGAGTACCGCGAGGTCGCGCAAGGAAACTGCCGAGCCGCCGTCGGAGAAAAACTGCAACACCCCGCTGCCGCCGACCAGGCCGGCAGGACGGATTTCGATGCGATCGGCAAGGTCGAGCTTTCCGTCCTGCGCCTGACGCATCAATGCAATCAGAATCGGAATCTTGATCGAGCTGGCCTGCGGGAAAATCGTGTCCGCATTGACTGCAAATGTCTCTCCGCTCGTCAAATCCTTCACAAAAACTCCCATCACTCCGTCATACGAAAAAGCGATTCGATTCAAATCAGCGGTGAGCTTCATGCGGAGCGTGTCCTGAAGCTGGGTCACAGATGCAGGACCAGTCGTCGAGTACTGCCGTGCGAAGTTTCGCGGAGAAACAGCGAGCGTCAAGGCGAGAACTAACTCGAAGCGAGTGATTCGCATCGTGGCCGCTCCTTTATGCTTCCAGGTGTCGAGGCGCGGATATATTGACGCAGGATCAGCTGGAGTCAAGCCTGGATTACGCGCCGACGTAGCGGGCATACAGCGACCGCGCAACAGCGGGATCCTGTGTGCCTTTGACGACGGCGCGCCCATCGAAGAAAACAGTCATCTCATACGGAGGGATTTGAAATCGCAGCAGGAAATCGTTGCCGCGCACCCTCACCGAAGAGCGTTCGATGCGCCGTCCGAGCTCCGCAAGATCCAGCTGGCGGCTTCGTTCGTGAATCTGCACGGAATCGCGGCCGCACAGGGTCACGTGCGGCTGTGCCTCACCTTCCCAGTACGCCAATTTGTGCAGAACGCAGGCACGGCACGATGGATTTCGCGCCACGCGAACGGACTGAAAGCGATTGTTCCACACATCGCAGGAAACCAGCCGCTCGCTGAGCGCCGCGGAATTCCCCGAGAGAATCTTGACGGCTTCGGTGGCCTGAATCGATGCGATCAGACTTGCCGCGCTGTTTAGAATCCCTGCGGTGTCGCACGTAGCTTCGAAGCCGTTATGCTGCGAACCGTCTCCTGTCTCAACGAGGCAAGCGAGGCATGCGGTCTCCCGAGGTCGTACCGTAAATGTAAGGCCATAACTCCCAACCGCCGCCGCATAAATCCAGGGGATATTGAGTGAAATCGCAGCATCATTGATCAGCAGGCGCGATTCAAAATTGTCCGTGCCATCCAGAATCAACGAAAAGCCCGAAAGCAACTCCTGGGCATTTTCCGGCGTTAGATCGCTGACCCGCCCTTCGATTCTTACGTCGGAATTTATCGCGTGCAAGCGGCGTTCGGCTGCCACCGCTTTCGGCAACGATTCGCGCGCGTCCGACTCTTCGAAAAGCCCTTGCCGCTGCAGATTGGACATTTCCACGAAATCGCGGTCGATAATCCGCAACGAACCAACGCCGGCGCGCACTAGCAAGTTCGCAGAAACCGTCCCCAACGCACCGCAGCCGACAAGGACCGCGCTCGATTGCAGCAGGCGCTTCTGTCCCTCTTCGCCCAGGGGCGCAAAGAGGATTTGCCGCGAATATCTTTCGTAGAGCTTCGCGTCCACGATTTCCCCTACTTCTTGTACAACTTTCCATCATACCGCCTTTTCAAAAACGCGATAACACGGCGGTATGCTAACCTTCTGAGAGTCTGAGCGAGAATGAAATGGAGAAGCAGCCCGCCGCGAGGTAAAAAACTGCGAGGCGCTGGTGCGCTCGTTTTCCTGGTTTTCGCTTCGGTTTCCTGCGTGTACGGGCAAGATGCCTCGCTCGAAGGCCAGCGCGTCGCCGCCGTTCGCGTCATCGATGCCCCCGGACATCCAATTCCCGAGAACGTTTCGCCGGCAGCTTTGAAAGCTGGCGACGTTTTTCACTGGACGGCGGAGCGCGATGCTCTGCGGCAGTTGAATCAAACCGGACTCTTCTCAGATGTCCGCACCGGCGTTACAGCCGAGCCGGATGGCCTTCACGTCGACTTCGTGGTCACGCGCAACTACTACAATAATGTCGTCCGCGTGTTCGGCCTGAAAGAACCACCGAACGAGGCAACCGCTCTTGCCGCGCTTCAATTGCCTCTCGGCACTCCTTTTCAACTCGAAGATCTGAATGCCGGTCTGGATCGCCTGAGCCAGACCTTGAAAGATGATGGATTCTACGAAGCAAAGTTGCATCACGGCTTGGCCCAGCACCCGCAAACGCAGCAAATCGACATTACCGTCGAGGTCACACCGGGGCGCCGGGCGAAGCTCTCGGCGGTAAACGTCAAAAATGAAACACCCTTTTCCGACAAGGAGATTCGCGGCAAACTCAAACTCAAGCGGGGAACTCAAGTAACTGCCGAGAGAATCGACCGCGGCACCGAGCGCTTGCGGAATTACCTCGTCGCGTCGGGTTATCTGGAGGCGCGGGTGACTGCGACTCGCGGCGACTTTGACTCCAGTTCATCCACGCTGCCCCTCGACGTTGATGTTGTCGCCGGGCCGCGTGTCTCGGTAAGCGTCACGGGCGCGAAAATATCGTCCAAGCAAATCAGGAAACTTGTCCCCGTGTATCAAGAAGGCGACGTTGACCCTGATCTCCTGGAGGAAGGCAAACGCAACATCCGCGACTGGTTGCAAAAGGAAGGTTTCTTCGACTCGACCGTGACCTACACCACGCACCTCGAGCCCGTCACTCACGTCGACGATATCAATTACACCATCGACCGCGGAATCCGCCATCACCTGGTGGGAGTGGTCATCGAAGGAAACCGTTATTTCAACAGCGATGTTTTGAGAAGCCGCCTGCAGGTTCAACAACAAAGCTTGTTCTCACGCGGCCGCTTCAGCCAAGCCATGGTTCGCGACGACGCCAATTCCATTGCCTCGCTGTATATCTCAAACGGGTTCTTGCAATCTCAAGTGCGCCCTGAAGTAAAGGACGGCTACGAAGGCAAGAAAGGCAGTCTTTTCATCGTCTATGAAATCACCGAAGGGCAGCAAACGCATGTCGCCGATCTGAAGCTGGTGGGAAATAACGCGCTCACGACGAAACAGTTGCTGACGGTGATCAACTCGACCAAGGGCCAGCCATATTCTCAGAGCAACGTGACTTCGGATCGCGACAACATCCTGGCCTATTACTTTGACCAGGGATTTCCGAACGTTCAAGTCGACGCGAGAGCTGCGACCGCCGGAACCGATCAGGTTGACTTGGTGTACCAAATTACCGAGGGGCAGCGCGTCGATGTGAGCCAGGTGCTGCTGGCGGGGTACCGCTACACTCGTCCCGGCATCATCCGCCGGCAAGTCGTGGTGAAGGCAGGCGGCCCGTTTCGTGAAGGCGACCGCATCGCCACGCAACAAAAACTTTATAATCTGGCGGTTTTCGAGCGTGTGGAAGTCGCCCCACAGAATCCCGACGGCGATTACCCGGAAAAGACAGTCGTGGTCGCCGTCCAGGAGGGTCAGCGCTACACTCTAAGCTACGGATTTGGTTTTGAGGCGCAGCGCCTGGCCTCTGCCACCAATCCGACACAAACCAATCTCAACGCCAGCCCGCTCGGTATCCTCGAAGTTTCAAAGATTAATGTCGGAGGACGTGCGCATACCGTCTCCCTCAAATTGCGTGGCAGTACGCTCGAATATCAAGGCCTCCTCAGCTATACAGCGCCGAATTTCCTGACGTACTCGTGGCTGAACCTGATCATCAGCGGCCTCGCGGACCAGGCCAGCTATGTCAACACGTTTACCGCCACGCGCTATGAGGGCAGCGTGCAACTGTCGCAGACCGCCTCGCCATCTACGACTCTGCTGTATCGCTATTTTTACCGGCACGTGACCGCGACGAGCCTGAAGGTTTCGGTGGAGGAAGTGCCTCTGTTCAGTCAGCCGACGAGGGTGTCCGGTTTCGAGGGAACCTGGGTGCGCGACCGCCGCGACAATCCCGCGGATGCGACTCATGGGACCTTCAACACCGCGGACCTCAGCGTGGCCACGCAGTCTCTTGGATCGACGGCGACTTTTTTGCGTTTTTCGGTGCAAAATTCTACCTACACTCCATTTCACCGGTCATCGCTGGTATTCGCCCGCTCCACCACGTTCGGAATCATGGACGCATTCAACGGCTCGCAGGAAGACGACATCCCATTGGCGGAGCGATTCTTCGCTGGTGGCGGCACGACCCTGCGGGGATTTTCCTTGAACCAGGCTGGCCCCCGTGATCCCACCACGGGCTTTCCGGTCGGCGGCTTGGCGATGCTGGTCTTCAATCAGGAACTGCGCTTCCCCATGCATTTTCCGTGGGTAGGGAATCACCTGGGCGGCGCGCTCTTCTACGACGCCGGGAACGTCTTTTCCGATATCCATCACGTTTCGTTGCGCTATACTCCGTTGTCGCCGCCCTCTGGTTGCCAGCCCGGGACGACAATCACCAATACCCTGTCCGAGTGCCCGAACTTGAATTACTTTTCACATACCGTGGGCTTCGGTTTTCGTTACGCAACGCCGATCGGCCCCGTGCGACTGGATTTCGCATACCAGCTCAATCCCGCGCAATTTGCGTCGCTGACTACTACGAACACGATCAGCACATCCCGGTTGCCTCATTTCCAGTTTTTCTTCAACATAGGATCTATATTCTAATGCGCAAACTAACCGCCATCTCGGCATTGGTCTTTTGCGTGGCTCTCAGAGCGAACGCGCAGAGCCAGTCGGCGCGCACGTCCACATCCTCGGCGAGCGCCGCAACGCACGCGGACTCTTCATCGCAACACGCCGCCGAAATTGACGGCATCGCCGCCCGCATTGGCAACGACGTGCTGACCGACAGCGAAGTGCGTCAACTGGAAGGCTATCAGAAGCTGGTCGAAGGCCAGGCACAAGATCGAGCGAAAGTTATCGATGAGTTGGTCAATCAGTGGGTTGTGGAAACCGATGCTCTGGCCTCGAAGTTTCCGCATCCAACGGCATCTGATGTCAGCCTCGAGTTCCAGACGTTGTTGAAGCAGTTTCCTTCGCGCGAGCAGTTCCAGGCGCGCCTCGCTCAAATCGGACTTACTCAAGATCAGGTTCGCCAGGTGATCGAACAGCAGCTTTACTATGTGCGGTTTCTCGACTACAAGTTTCACGCCGCAACGCAAGTCACCGCCGCGCAGATCCAGTCTTACTATCAGCAGGATTTTATTCCTCAACTTCAGAAGCGTGGCGTTACCGTGCCTCCGATCGGCCAAGTCGAAGCGCAGATCCAGCAACTGTTGACTCAGGAAGAGATCAACGAGAAAGCGGCGCAATGGCTTGAAGAAGCAAAGGCGCGCCTCCGCATCGTCATCCAGCCCTTGGGAGGGGGCGGATGAAACGCTGGGCGGTCCGAGTCTTCCTCGGGATCGTCCTGTTTGTGGTTGTCGTCATCGTGCTCTTTGCGGTGATCCTCAATACCGGGACGCTGGACCGTTGGGCTCGCAGTACCATCGTCAAGAAGATCCAGACCAGCCTCGCCACTCAGGCGCAGCTCCAGGGTTTTCATTTCCAACTGCGCGGATTGACCGTCGAACTTGACGGGCTCACGATTCACGGCCGCGAAGGCCCCGGCCTTCCTCCATTTTTTCATGCAGATCACATTCGCGTCGGCGTCCACATTATTTCGCTCCTGCACCATAAAATCTCGCTGAGCGATCTGGAAATAACCGAGCCCTCGATATTCATCCGCATCGACGAGAACGGCAAAAGCAACGTGCCCGTTCCGCCGCGCAAGCAAGCGTCCAAGCCCTGGCAGACTCAGTTGTTCGATCTGCAAATCGCGCAACTGAAAATCAGCAATGGCACGATGCTTTTCAACGACGCGAAGATTCCTGTCGATGTCGAAGGCCAGAACTTCGAGTTCGCCATGAATTATCAGGCAGCTCCTTCGCAACAGGATTCTTACTTTGGGCAGTTGCAATGGAAGCAGGTCGATATGACCGCGCGCCGGTACCTGCCTTTCCGGTTCAACATTGCGACGAAATTCACGCTGACCCACACAACTGTTTCCATCGACGATTTCCAGCTGCAGTTGCCCCACACCACGCTGAATGCCCGCGCCGAAATCAAAAGCTTTCAGCCGCTCGACGCCGATTTTCACTATCGAGGGTTGCTGGCGCTGCCGGATCTTCGCGAGATCCTGCGAAAAAAGAGCATGCCGGATGGCAATGTCGACCTCGCGGGCAGTGCTTCCTATGCGCAACACAAATTTCGTCTGAACGGCGACTATCATGCTCACGGCCTCGTTCTCTACTATCCTCCGTGGTTTCGCGCCAGGGATATTGAGAGCTGGGGCGACGTTGATGTGGCTGACAACCGCCTGCACCTGCCGGTTTTTCACGCGCGGGCCTTGGGCGGCACCCTGGCCGGCAAACTCACCATGGATTTCAAGGGCCTGGCATTCCGCACCGATACAAGACTGACCGGTGCAAGTCTGGCTGCGGTTCTCGATGCAGTGAGCAACCCCTCCATGCCGGTTCATACGCTCCACTGGGGCGGAATGCTCCAGGCCGATACGGTTTGCACCTGGAACCGGGACTTCAAGCACTTCGCCGTGAACGGAGTCACCGTGTGGTCGCCGCCTGCGCAGCACCAGCCGGGCCTGATCCCTGCCACGTCACAAATAAAATTTGACTATGTCATGGACCGCGGCTCGGTCATCCTTCAGCCCAGCACGATCACCACGCCGAATAGCCGTCTCGACTTCAGCGGCTCGTTGGGCCGCCACCAAAGCGCCCTCCAGGCAAACTTTCATACGGGCCGGCTCGAGGATTGGTCCGACTTCATTACGGATTTGCGCGGCAATCAAAAGAATGCGGAACCCATCACCGGAAGCGCCGACTGGAGGGGAAACCTCTCCGGACCTCTGACCGGTCCAACGTTCGCAGGTTCCTTCCATGCCCAGGAAGCTCATTTTGGCAGGATGTATTGGGATGGCATCATCGGCTCAATGGTCTATTCGCCGCGCAATTTCACCCTGAGCAATGCCGTCGTCAAGCGCGGCGCTTCGCAAGCGAATCTCGACCTGAGCCTGGCCTTGCACAACTGGAACTTCCCGAAGAACGGCGCATGGAGTCTCCGTGCGCAGTTGAATCGCGCATCCTTGTCCGATCTGCAGGGCCTCTTTGGAACTTCCTATCCTGCGACAGCGACTCTCACTGCCGATTTCCAGGGCAGCGGCACCCGCCAGGATCCTGTGCTGGACGGAAATTTCGATTTGCAGGACATGACCGCTTACGGCATACACGTCGACCGCGCGCGTGGGGGCCTCAGCTTGCGGCACGATCAAATTAAAATTACCAATGCCGCCCTGGATCGCAGCTCCGGACACCTCACCGGAAATCTCGAGTACCGGCCCTCGGAACGCAGCGTCGATTTTCAGACCATCGGCACAGGAATCTCTCTCGCTGAATTCAAGTTTCTTCAGTCGAAGTCTCTGCCGATCGGCGGCGATATCGACTTCGACTTGCGCGGGAATGGCCCCATCACTGCTCCGCAGGCTCACGGAACCGTGCAACTCGTTGACCTGAGGTTTGGTTCCGAAGTGCTCGACAGCTTTTCAGGAACACTGGATTCCAATGGCCAGGCCGCCGAGCTCGATCTGCAATCCACGCGGACTCGCGGGAAGCTCATTGCCCATTTCCGTATGGGCCTGTCGGGCAACTATCCCCTCGACGGAAGACTCACCGTCCGGCAGATCGACCTCGACCCGTTTATTTCCGCGGGTTTGCATCTGAGCGAGCTCACCGGCCACAGCAGCATCGATGGAGAGCTGAACATCTCCGGCCAGGCAAAAGAGCCGGACACCCTCGTGATGCAGGCCAATCTCTCGCAGATCACCTTCGATTATGAATTTGTAAAGCTTCAGAACGTCGGGCCCGTGCGTCTGACGTATGGACACAGCGAAGTTCACCTCGAACCAGCGACATTGAGCGGTCCCGATACGGACTTCCAGATCTCCGGCGATGCCGGCTTCTCCGGCAATCGGGAATTGAATTTGAAAGTTGCCGGCACGATCAACCTGCGGCTTGCCGCCGGTTTGTTCCCGGGATTGGATGCTCGCGGCGTGGCGCAGCTGAATACCACCATCGCCGGAACCTTTTCCGATCCGCAGGTGATCGGCCAGGCGAAAATCATCAACGCCTCGGGACGCTATTCTGATTTTCCCACAGGAATCAGCAGTTTGAACGGCGATGTCGTTTTTGATCGCAGCCGGATGCTTCTGAATAATTTCACCGCGCAAGCCGGCAGCGGCGGCACGCTGAAGATTTCCGGCAATGTTGCATACGGTGCAAAGCCCGTCACTTATGAACTGGACGCGACAGCCAGCCGCGTTCGCGTCCGCTATCCGCAAGGCATGAGTTGGTTGCTTGACGGAAACGTGAAATTCAGCGGAACGGGCCAGGGCGCCACGCTATCTGGGGATGCGACCGTTCAGCGTGTCGTCTTCGCGCCGGACATTGATTTTTCTTCTTTGATGGTTGCTTCCCATTCCACTTCCACGGTGAGCGGCTCGGCCACTTCCACGGCGAATGGCCAGGTCACTTCCGCAGTGAACGGCGCAGCCACTTCCTCGGCGTATCTCCGCAATTTGCGCTTCGACATTTCCGCCAGGGCCGTGCCGGGCATGGACATCTCCTGGGGATCTGCTCACTTCACGGCTGAAGGCGGCGTGCGCGTCCGCGGAACCTGGGAACACCCCATCGTTCTCGGAAGCGTCCATCTGCTCTCGGGAGAAATGGCCTTTCATGGCAACACCTATCGTCTGACGCGCGGCGACATCAACTTCTCGAACCCGGCCCGCTTCGATCCGGTGTTGAATATTGAAGTAGCGACCACGATTAACCCTTACGAGATCACCTTGGACTTCGCCGGCGCGGCCAGTCACATGCAGGTAGCCTATCGCTCCGATCCGCCTCTCCAATCGACCGATATTATTAACTTGCTGGCTCTGGGAACCCAGGGAGAGCAATCTGCATTGGTGACCACCTCGTCCAGCCAGGCTCAAAACTTCCAGGCGACGTCGCTCTTGTCCGAGGCCATTACCAGCCAGATCGGAGCTCCAATTGAAAGGCTTTTCGGCGTGACCAACTTCCGCATCGACCCGTTTCTCGCCACCAGCTTGGTAGGCAACAACGTCACGCAGACCACCGAGGCTCGCGTCACGGTTCAGAAGCAAGTCACGCACGATTTGAGCATCACCTACAGCACCAACGCGGCTTCCAATCAGCAGCAAGTCATCGAAGTGGATTACGCTATTCGTCGTGAGATCACCATTGTCGCCGTGCGCGATATCAACGGAATTTACGGGCTCAGCATCAAGTTCACCAATCATTTCCGCTAGTCGTTTCCCGGTGCATCGGCGGGGTTTCGGTTCAACTTATTCCGGCAGAACAAGCAGGGCTTCAGGCGGCAGAACCGCGGACCACGGTTGCGGCCGGGTGCGGAAGAGCGCCCACTGTTCCTTCGTTACTTCCGCCTGAAGGTGATACGGCCCCTCTGTCTGCGGAGGCTCATGGAGGTAGAGGTAGAGCGTGGCATGAAACGGAGTCTCGCTGACGCGCACGAGCCAGCAAGGAAACACATTCGTTCCAGTCGCATTTGGCTTGCTTTCGCGGAATGCAAACCCGATATGGTGGGCGCGGATGCCGATATAAGCCGCGTTGGCCTGGCGGGCGCTCGCGCAATTCAATACGCAGTTCCAATCCAGCGCCTCGATCGAGCCGGAACCGACCGCGCGTGCGCGCGAAAAATTCTTCAGTCCGGTCAGCAGCGCAACTTCCAGATTCGGCGGGTCGCGAAACACTTCTTCCCGTGCACCGTTCGCAACCACCTTCCCGTTGGCCAACACTACGAGCTTTGCTGAGACGCGGTACGCTTCCTCAATATTGTGCGTAACGTACAGCGCCGGCTTGCGAAACTGTGCGAGCGTAGTGATCAGTTGCTGCTCGATCCTGCTGCGCAGATAGGTGTCCAGCGCCGAGAGCGGTTCATCGAGAAGGAGCGCCTGCGGCTCGATCGCCAGCGCGCGAGCCAGCGCCGCGCGCTGCTGTTCCCCGCCGGAAAGTTCGCGCGGCAAGCGGTGCTCGAGCCCGTCCAGATGTACATCGGCGATCTGCTTCTGCGCGCGAGTCCGGCGTTCGCTTCGGGGCATGTGCTCGGCTCCAAACGCGACATTTTGGATCACCGTCAGGTGCGGGAAGAGCGCGTAGTTCTGAAAGAGCAATCCAATCCCGCGCCGCCGCGCTGGAATGTTGATCCCTGCCTTCGAATCAAACAGCGTTCGCCCATTGAGCCGGATGCTGCCCTCATCCGGTCGCTCGAGCCCGGCTATGCACCCGAGCGTCATACTCTTGCCTGCTCCCGAGGGGCCGAGGATCGCGAGCGGTTCCGCGCCGCACGAAAAATCCGGAGCCAGCGTAAAGCTGGCCAGCCGCTTTCGGAACCGCACTTCGAGCGCCATCAGCCGCGCCTCACGCCAATTCGCGCCGAACTCTGCAAGTGCGTCCAGTAGTACATGCAAACAATCATCCCGAGCGAGATCGCAATGTCGATCACAGACCAAAGGATGGCCTGATGCATTTCGTTGGCTTCGACGGCGAAGTAAATAGCGATGGGAATCGTTTCCGTTCTCCCGGGAATGCTGCCCGCAAGCATCAGCGTCGCGCCAAACTCGCCGAGCGCGCGCGCGAACGCCAGGATTGTTCCGGCCAAAATTCCCGGCCACGCCAGCGGCAGCGCCACGCGCCGGAAGACCCGCCATTCCGAAGCTCCCAGCGTCCGCGCCGCTTGCAGCAAGTTCGAGTCCACCTGTTCAAGCGATGCGCGGATGCTCAAATACATCAGCGGAAAAGAAACCACCGCCGCTGCTACGACCGTGGCAGGCCACGAAAAAACAACCGTCGCGCCGAAATGAAGCAGCAGGCGGCCAAGCGGGCCATTCCGTCCGAAGACCAAAAGCAAAATGAACCCGACAACCGTCGGCGGCAAAACCAGCGGCAACAGAAATATCCCATCGAGGAGTGCGGGCCCCGCGCCGTGCTTGTTCGCGCGCCAGACCGCAGTTGCGGTGCCCAGCACAAACGTGATGGCCGTCGCCGTCACGCTGGTTTCAACCGACAGCCAGATCGGCGAAAGGTCAGCCGCCATCAGTCTTCCTGAGGAGCGCCGCTGCTTGCGGCCGTGAAGCCGTACTTTTCAAATGTGCTCAGCGAATCGGAAGATTCCAGCATTTCCAGCAGCGTATGCGCCGCCTCGGGCGACTTCGAATCCTTCAGCAACGCGATCGGATAGAGAATTGGCAGGTGTGAATCGCCCGGCGCCGTCGCAGCGATGTGCACTGCGTTTGAAGTCCGCGCATCGGTCACATACACAAGGCCTGCATCCGCATTGCCTGTTTCCACGTACGCAAGCGCCTGGCGCACGTCTTGCGCGTAGACCAGCTTGCGCTGAATCTTGGGCAGCAGACCCAAGTTTTCGAGCGTTTCCTTCGCGTATGTTCCCGCCGGCACGACTTGCGGATCGCCAACGGCAATCGATCTCACCGTGCTCTTCGTCAAGTCGGGAAAATCCTTGATTCCCTCAGATCGAGCCGGCACGATCAGCACAAGCTGGTTGCCCAGCAGATCGCGCCGGGTCCCAGGCACGAGCACGCTGTCTTTCTCGAGCGCATCCATCTGGCTTTCACCCGCCGAAATGAAAATATCCACCGGTGCTCCCTGCTCAATCTGGTGCTGCAACGTGCCGGACGCGCCGAAGTTGCAAACTACGTGCTCGTCCGGGTGACCTTTCTCATAGCTTTGGCTGATTGCTTCGAGCGGGGCCTTCAGGCTGATCGCAGCGGAAACTGTCAGCGTAATGGGCTGGTTTGGCGGATGCGCCCCGCTTCCGCATCCCTCTGCGGCAAGCGAAATCAATCCCAGCAGAAACCATCCAGCGCCCGTTTTCCTGATGCGAGCTAGTATTCCCGCCACGAGATACGCTCCAAAGCGCCACTATCCTAGACGAACCCATGCCCACGCGCAATTTTGCGCGATTCTGATACCATGGCAAAGCAGCCCCGTCGGCACCGAGCACCGGGAGAATCCATGGACGAACTCCTCAAGCGCCGCAGTGAATTTCCGATCCTCGAGACCTCCACCTACATGATCAGCAACTCTCTCGGAGCCATGCCCCGCGCCGTTTACGATCAAATGAAAAACTACGCCGACGCTTGGGCCGCCCGCGGCGTGCGCGCCTGGGAAGAGGGTTGGTGGGAAATGGCCGTGTCCGTCGGCGACAAAGTCGGCGCAATCATCGGCGCTGGCCCGGGCGAAATTTCCCTGCATCAAAACGTGACCCTCACTCAGGCCATCATCTCCTCCTGCTTCGAATTCTCTTCTCGCCGCAACAAAGTTGTTCTGGTCGATCTCGAATTTCCGTCGACGATTTATTTCTACATGGAGCAGCGCCGTCAGGGTGCCCGCGTGGAAATTCTTAATAGCGAAGACGGCCTTCACGCACCGATCGACAAAATTCTTGCGGCCATTGACGACGCCACGCTTCTCGTTCCCATTTCCCTCGTTCTGTTCCGAAGCGCGACCATCGTCGACGCAAAAGCCATCATCGATCGCGCTCACCAAGTCGGCGCTCGCGTAGTCCTCGATTGCTTCCAGGCTGCCGGCACTGTCCCTTTCAGTGTGCGCGAACTCGAAACCGACTTCGCCGTCGGCGGCGTCCTCAAATGGCTCTGCGGCGGCCCGGGCATCGCGTATCTTTTTGTTCGCCCGGACTTGCGTACGAAGCTGTCTCCAAAAATCTCCGGCTGGCTCGCGCACAAGCGCCCCTTCAATTTTGAAGCTGCAGCGCTCGACGCACGCGAAGACTCCTATCGTTTTCTCAATGGCACGCCGCACATTCCCGCGCTTTACGCCTGCCAGCCCGGCCTCGAAATCATTCGCCAGGTCGGCGTCGACAACATCCGCAAGGAATCTGTGCGCCAAACGACCCAGCTCATCGATGGTGCCCTCCGCCGCGGCTGGCGCGTCAACTCGCCTCGCGATTCCTCCGAACGCGGCGGCACGGTTTCCATCGATTGTCCGCACGCGCAGGAAGTGAAAAACGAGCTCGTCGCGCGCAACATTCTTGTCGATTACCGCCCCGGCGCTGGCATTCGCATTTCGCCGCATTTCTATAATCGCGACGACGAGATCGACTTCTCCCTCGCGCAGATCGACGAAATCCTGGCGACTCGCGCCTGGGAGCGCCATCTTCAACCAGCCTGATTCGCCGATGCTATAATCCCGCGAAGAATCGCGGCGGGGCCGAGCCGCATGAGCCCGAGCAACGCGTGAAAACAAAGAGCCTAGAGTGAACGGCGCGAACGGCCAAGAGTGGGTCTCGCTTCGGCATTGGATGGTCAATGAGCAGCTTCGCAAGCGCGGCATTCGTTCTCCACGCCTGCTGGAGGTTCTCGAACGCGTGCCCCGCCATCTTTTCGTTCCCGAAGACCTCGCTGCGCACGCTTACGAGGACCACGCCCTTCCGATCGGCAATGGCCAGACCATTTCTCAGCCCTATATGGTCGCCGCGATGACCGAAGCCCTCGAACTCACCGGCTCGGAACGCGTGCTCGAAATCGGCACAGGTTCCGGCTACCAGGCCGCCGTTCTCGCCGAAATGGCCAGGGAAGTCGTCACCCTCGAGCGAGACCAGTCCCTCGCCAAGGCCGCCCGCGAACGCCTCACTGCGCTTGGCTATCGCAACATTCGCGTCCAAATCGGCGACGGCACTCTCGGCTGCGCGGACGAAGCGCTCTTCAACGCGGCGCTCGTGGCCGCCGCCGCTCCTTCAATTCCGCCGTCTCTCGTCGAGCAACTCTCGGAGAACGGCCGCTTGGTCATCCCCGTCGGCAATGCGGAAAAGCAAATGCTCCTGCGCGTCCGCAAGTCTGCTGGCCAAATTGCTCAGGAAAAACTCTTTCCCTGCCAATTCGTGCCGCTTCGGGGCCGCTACGGCTGGCCGGATACCGCCGCATGACGACGCGCCCGCTCGAACTCTCCGTCGTTGTCCCTGCCTATAACGAAGAGGCTCGTTTACCCCGCTCACTCGAACGCATCTGCGAATATCTCCGCCGCACTCATCCTGCGAGCGAGGTGATCGTTGTCGATGACGGTTCAACCGATCGCACCGCGGAAGTTGTTCGCCAATGGCAGGCACAAACGCCCGAACTGCGCCTTCTCTCCAACGGCGCAAATCGCGGCAAAGGTTACAGCGTCCGCGCAGGCATGCTCGCGGCCAGCGGAGAAATCTCGCTTTTCACGGACGCTGATCTCTCGGCGCCCGTCGAAGAAAGCGAAAAACTTCTCGACGCGCTCCGCTCCGCCGACATCGCCATCGGTTCCCGCGCGCTCGACCGTCGTCTCATCAAAGTCCATCAATCGCCTGGGCGCGAGTTTGCCGGCATTTTTTTCAACCGCATGATGCGCCTCGCAACAGGCTTGAATTTTGAAGACACACAATGCGGGTTCAAGGCGTTCCGCACGGCGCGCACGCGCATCATTTTTCAACAGCAGAAGATCGAGGATTTTGGTTTCGACCCGGAGATTTTATTTCTCGCCAGGCGCCACGACCTTCGCATCGCGGAGATTCCCGTGGTTTGGTCGCACGATCCGCGAACGAAAGTTCACATGATTCGCGACAGTCTCCAAATGTTCGGCGATCTGTGGCAAATCCGCTGGAACCTGGTCCTCGGGCGTTATCCCAACACGAAATAACGCCCGGAAGTCGCGGTCTGTACGCGGGGCGGCCCCTACATCTTCCCGCGCTGCGCCGTGGGCGGCAGCATGCCGTTCATTCGCAGATACGCCGCTTCCGCGCTGTAGTGATCGTACAAATCCGCCACCAGCGTGATCATGATTCTCGCGCGCGGCACGGATACGCGGAAACCCGGCACCATTTCGTTCAGCTTCGAATCGTCCGTCTTGTCCAGCACTCCACTGCAATAGTCGAACGAAGCCTTGAGCGCCGTAACCAGCTTGTCCTTCGGATCGGTGTCGGAGAGCTGCGCTTGGTCCGGCGGTTTGGTCCCGGCAATCGCCGCGCACAAGTGCGTATTCGACTCGGCCAGGTGCATCACCAAATGCCCGAACGTAATCTGGTCCGGCGTCGGATGGTAGCTGTACTTGTCGGCCGGCATTTGTTCTGCCGCCGCAATGATTGCCTTGGCATGCTGCGCCACCATCGCTTTCACGGAATCCGTCACCGGATTTCCCGATGCCGCGGCCTCCTGGGCATGGGCCGCAAAGGGTACGAATGCAAAAATCGCAACCAAAATCACAAAGCGTTTCATCGACCGTCTCCTCTCCCGTTAAGGGCACGCTGAGCATAGCTCCCTCCGCCCGACCGCGCCAAGAACAATCACAAAGCGCCTGCTAGCTTTGCAGCACAAAGTACTTGACAGAAGTGCGCTAGAGCGCTATCCTTTCGCCCATGAGCATTCCTGAGCCCGTCCATCGCCCGAATCCTCCGCTCGCCATTGACGACCATGCTCGCGAGAATCTTCGCTTCATCCGCGAGACCATGGAGCGCGCCGGCTCTTTTACCGCCGTTCCGGGATGGGGAGGTGTCGCTCTCGGCATTACTGCTCTTGGCGCGGCATTTGTTGCTGCGCAGCAGTCCACGCGCACCGAATGGCTAGTGGTCTGGCTCATCGAAGCCGCGATCGCCATTGCCATCGCCGGCTGGAGCGCCCTGGTCAAGGCGCGTCGCGCTCACGATTCTCTGCTTTCCGGACCTGCACGCAAATTCGCACTCAGCTTCGCCCCGCCCGTCTTCGCTGGCGGAATTCTTACCTATGTTTTGTTTCACGCCGGCCTGGCTTCTGCGATTCCGGCAGCTTGGCTGCTTCTCTATGGTACCGGCGTAATGACCGGAGGCACATTCTCGATCCGCGCTGTTCCATTCATGGGCCTCTGCTTCATCGTTTTGGGCACCGTGGCCTTTTTCTGCCCCGCATCGTGGTCCGATGTTTTGCTCGGCATCGGCTTCGGCGGCTTCCACATCGTTTTCGGCGCGATCATAGCGAGGAATTATGGTGGCTAAATCCGCTGCAGTGCGCGCCTCACAGGAACGCGCTTTGCATGGCAATGAATCCGTTCGTGCCCATGGCGCCGAAGAATCGGCGCGCAATCTTGACCGGCTCATTCACGAACGCACGCGTCTCGGCATCGTCAGCGCCCTGGCCGTCAACACCACGCTCAGCTTCAACGCTTTGAAGAAGCTCGTTGGCGCCACCGACGGTAACCTCAGCGTCCACGCGCGCAAGCTCGAAGACGCCGGCTACATTTCCTGCACGAAGTCCTTCGCCGGACGTTTGCCAAAGACCGAATACCGCCTTTCTGCGGCTGGCCGCAAGGCTCTGGAACGCTATTTGGACCACATGGAAGCTTTGATTCACGCAACACGGGAAGGTTAACAGCAGCCAAATTTTTTTGCCGAGGCCCTTTATGAAAGAAAGTACTTTATATATCGTTCCATCGAAACAAAAACAGATTCATCTCGCAGTCCTTATGGACGGCAACGGCCGCTGGGCCGCGTCGCGCGGCCTGCCGCGTTCGGCCGGGCACCGCGCCGGTGTCGAAGCCGTCCGCCGCGTCGTCCGCGCCGCTCCGGCTCTTGGCATCGGCACGCTGACGCTCTTCGCTTTTTCCTCCAGCAACTGGCAGCGTGACGCTCAGGAAGTCGGAGCTCTCTTCGGCCTCCTCGAAAAGTTTTTCTACACTGAAGCCTTGCACGCCCGTGAGCACGATGTCCGCGTCAGCGCCATTGGCCGCCGCGACCGTTTGCCGAGCGCCTTGCTTGCTGCAATCGAAGCGGTCGAATCCTCTACCGCCCTCAACACCGGACTCGACCTTCGCATCGCCGTCGACTACTCCGCCCGCGAAGCCATCCTCCGTACCGCCTGCTGGATGGTCTCCAGCACCGAAGTGACTCAGCGTGAATTCTCCCGCCGTCTCGCCGAAGTCACCCGCGCGCCAGAAGGCTCGCCCGATGTGGATCTGCTGATTCGCACCGGCGGCGAGCAGCGCCTCAGCGATTTTCTCCTGTGGGAATGCGCTTATGCGGAGCTGTACTTCACCGAACGCATGTGGCCCGATTTCACCGCCGCCGATCTTGAACTGGCCATGCGCGATTTCCGTGGACGTGACCGCCGCTTCGGCGCCGTCCCCGCAAGCGTCGCCAACGCGTCCGCCAGTTAGGCGGATCGGCGGCACGGCAGGAACGGTTTGCGTTGCACCTCATCTCGGAGCGTGACACATGAGCACATCTCAATCGGTACTGGGTGTCCAACCCGTAGAACTCCGCAGCATCTTCGACGACGCACTCCGCTATTGGGAGCTCCGCCGCATTCCCTATAATCTGGTCCTCGTCGCCGTAGTTGTCGTATGGGCCGTCGTCACGCGCTCGCAAATTCATTGGCCTCCCTGGGGACTGGGCCTCGCGCTGTTCGTTCTCGCAGCGCTCGCCAACGTTCTCTATTCGGTGGCCTATTGCGTCGACATTCTCATCCAGCGCTCGTCGTTCGGTGATCTGTGGCGCCGGCGACGCTGGATTCTGTGGCTCGCGGGCATGCTCCTGGCTGTCGCATTGGCCAACGTCTGGATCATCGGCCAGATCAATTAGCGGGCAATTGCTACGCATCCCGCTTGGAGGTTTGGATGAACACTCTCAATCGGCTCCCATCCCCGCAACCCGTCGACTCGCGCTCGATCCTCGCTGACGCGCTCGGATATTGGGAATGCCGCCGCGTCATCTACAACTTTCTGCTCGCGGCTGTTGTTGTCGTTTGGATCGCGGCAACGTGGCCTCATTTCCGTCCCGCGTTCACCTGGGGCAACCTTCTCCGTCTTTTGGGGCTCGCCGCTCTGGCCAACGCTTGCTACTGCGCTGCCTATATCGCCGACCTTCCCCTGCAATATTCGTCGATTCGCGATTTCTGGCGTCGCTGGCGGTGGACCCTGTTCGCCGTCGGCACGCTTTTCGCCATCGTCTTCACCAATTACTGGATCGCCGACGAAATTTATTCCTTCGTGTAACCGTACACCCTGTCTTTATTCGGCCCCGGGGAACTGGCAAGATCGTCGGCCACGGAAGGAGTAAACCAAATGAAAACGATCTGGTTTAAGACCTGGGGATGGTTCTACCGGCCGGTAGCGTGGCCTGGCTGGCTTGCGCTTTTGCTCACCGTGCTCTTCTGCCTGCAAGTCCTCGGCGCCATTGACCGCCACTCCCGCTCCGCTTCCGACACGCTCTACGGCATCTTCCCGTTCTGGGTTTCCGCCTGGACGATTCTCGGCTGGATCGCCTCGCGCACTTCGGCGAGGCATAGCTCCTAAGTCTTGCGATCTGTGGAGGCGACCATGGGCGAGAAAGCGCGCGGCATTCAAGCAATACCGGATCGGAACTTCAAAATCGGGTCGTTTTTCATTTTTGCCTTGGCCGTGTTGTTTTACGTTTTCTTCATGCACGCGAAGCACGATCCCGCATTGTCCGCGGTAAACGCATTCGCCGACGACCCGTACGATGCAGTTGGGTCCTTCGGCATCCAGGCCGCTGCCTTTCTCGGCATTCTTTGCCTCGTGCGTGCATTCCGCGGCTCGCGCGGACCTGCGAGTTCACTCGACCAGCAACGCTTTCTCCTCCGTGCGCAGATGGCTGCGGTCCTTTCCGTGGCCGTCACTCTCGCCGCTGACGCGCTCGCCATGCTTCGGCATCCTTCGGTATGGATGGGATTGCCTGCCGGATCCAAGCTCATCGAACTCCTCGCGGGTATGGCTGTCCCTACCGTCGCCATCGGATTCTGGATCCAGCGAGAAGCCCCTGCGGCTGGCCGGCCTCGGAGCCGGAGCGTGTGGATTCGAACATTCAGCGTATCGCTTTTCGTCGTGCTCGTTCTTCTTCTTTACCCGCAACATTTCCGCCGCGGCTTGATCGGAGTCCTTTTCACCGCTTTTTCTGGATCGGTCGTGCTGTTCCTCGCCCTGTGGGCGTGGACGACTGCGCTCGTGCCCGACGGTGCCGGTGCTACAGAATCAGAACGGACCGCCGGCTCACCGGCACGAAAAAAATACGCCTGGGCGATCGTCGTTCTTGCCGGCGTGTTGATCGGCCTGTTTTTCGTTGCTGGAGAAGCTTCCGAAGGTACCGGAATTCCTCACGCGAGGCTCGCGCTGGTCATTGCAGCCTACGTTGGACTGGAGACCGCCGGAGTTATGATCGGCTACGCTCTGCTGAGGAAACCGCTCGGCCTCTTCCGCGGAAACACCCGGTGACTCTGGGTTTGGCGCAGCTCAACTTCGCCTGATCACGCCGCGCATCCGCCTCAACGCGACGTCGCTGCCCGTGACTGCACCCTCGAAAACGCTTTGCGAATTACGCGCTTCGCCGCAGTCGTCAGCGCCAGCGCGTCCAGTTCCTGCTCGCTCACCCACGCAGCATCTGTAACATCCCCGCTAGCCCGCGCTGTCCCTTCGACGAATTCGCATGCATAGTCCAAAATCACGAAATGATACTGCGGCTTGTTTTGCTCGTCGCGCACCACCTTCTCGTAAATCTCGATCAAGTCCCCCGCGCGCACGCGAACGCCCGTCTCTTCTTTTAGTTCGCGCTCGATCCCCAGAGCGATCGTTTCCCCAATTTCCAGAATTCCGCCGGGAATCGACCAGCGCCCTTCGAACGGCGGCTGTCCGCGCCGGATCAGCAGCACCCGCGAATCGTGGATCACCACGCCTCCGACAGCCACAATTGGCCGGTCGGGATACGCCCGCCTTTGTGTCGTTTCCATTTCGCCGCCAACATTGCTTGACATGTGCGTTATATAATACGCTCACTAGGACGGATTCAATCGCCAAGGAGAATTTGCCGTGGTCAGATGCCCGAAATGCGACGCCGAGATTGACGTGGACGAAGACGAAGTGGAGGAGGGCGAAATCCTTACCTGCCTCGAATGTGACGCCGAACTCGAGGTCGTGCAAATTCATCCCGTCCGCCTGAATGTTATTTCCGAAGACGACGAGGACGATGACGCCGCTGAGAGTACCGATGAGGACGGCGACGAGTCGGATGAGGACGAGGGAATCCTCGAAGAAGAGGAAGATGAGAGCGAACTGGACGAGTAACCCGGTTTCGCCGCTGCATCTTTTACCGCCATTTGGATCATCTAATCCCTAGGGTCGCAAGCGCGGCGCCCTATTTGCCGGACGAGTTGTACGAGGGAGGGCCAGTTGAAAGCCACTCGGATTACGTCGTCGGTAGCGCTTGTCTTCGTTGTATTGGTTCTCTCGGGAGTTTCCATCCACGCCCAGAACGAGCGTGACCGTTCCCAACTCCGTTCCGTTCACGGGGACGTCGTGGATAAAAGCCAAAATCCCATCGCCAACGGAATCGTCTACCTCCGTAACGAGAAAACGAACAACGTCCAGACGCACATCTCCGACCCGCAGGGCCACTATCAGTTCTCTGGCCTTGATCCCAACACCGATTTCGAGATCTACGCCGAATTCAAGCACCACAAATCGTCGCATCACACCATTTCAAGCTTCGACAGCCGCAACGATATCCAGATCGACCTCACCATCCCCACGAACTAGCGGGTGTGCCCAAGAGAGCAGGGCAATCGGGAAAGCTATGCCTCTAGGATGGCGCGAGCGGGAAAGTTGCTATCGTACCTTTTGAACCGACACCCCATGCGCGAGAAGCAAACACCGCCACCGCATTCAAATTGAGCGAACCTGTCACCGTCCAGTGCGCCCCGCCATCGCGGCTGACGTCTTCACCCTGCGGGCCAGCCGCAATCACAGTCGTGCCGGCAAAAGCCACTCCCGACCGGAATCCATGCGGTCCGGACTCCGCGAGTTTCCAGCTCGCTCCTCCGTCTCGCGAATACGCCGCCACCCGTTCCGCGCCGGCCGCGTTTTTATAATCGCCGCCGACAATCACCACCGCGTTCCCGCTTTGCGCGATGGAAAAAATCCCCGACGACGCATTCCCGCTGTAAATGGGCGTATCGAAAACCTTCCAGCTTTTTCCTCGGTCCTTCGACCGGAAGACTCGCGCCCTATTTGCGCCGCCGGTCACGAAGTAAATCCCCTCTTTCGAGACCGACAGCGAAGTTCCGCTGGCCGCGAAAACTCCTTCACCCTGCAGCGCCGCCGGCATCCCATCGCGGGGAAGCTCGCGCCAGTTTGTTCCGTCGCCTGTGTGCAAGAGCAGGAACTTTCCATCGACGGGATCGCTCACCGCGTAACAATCACTCTTCAAGTCGCAGACCAAATCATCCAGAAAAATTTGCGCGCGTCGGGCCTGGTATTCGAGCCTCCAATGTCTTCCGGCATCCATCGTCTTATAGATCCGCGACGCCGTACCAGGCCCAATCGACATCACATACGCCGTCGCAGTCCCGAACGCCTGAATCGAACGAAAATCCAGAGATGCCGCGTGCGGCACGTCTACGCGGTTCCACGTCCTGCCGCCATCATCCGACCGCAGCACGGCCCCATGCGACCCGCACGCCCAAACCACCGGCGCTCCTCCCGAGTCCGGCGCGCGCGCCACACTCACGCCGCGCAGATTGGTGTTCACGCCGCTCGTTTGCACCTGCCACGACTGCGCAGACGCTGCACTCGCTGCCAGGCAGATCAACAAAAGTGTCCGCATGGCCGCGATTCTACAACGACTCAGCAAAAGCAATTTAGAAAGGTGGAAAGCCAAAGCGGAATCGGAGCGAGGAGATGAACAGAACCAATGCTCCTCTTGTCCGAGATTCAGCTTCGATGAAAGCAACCTACTGGGATGTTCCGGCTCGAGCGTTGGCGATTGCCGTATTCCACGTGGACCAGTCCCACACGCCAATGTCCTTCCCGTCCGTTCCGGCGTTCACGTATGGACTGGACGGGAGGAGTTGGTAGTTGGTGCCCACAATATTCGTTAGAAAATAGTGGATGAACCCAATTTGGGTGAGCGATGGAAAAAACGTCCCGCTGGGATAGTTTGTGCCGGCAGCACTGGCGAGGACGTTCTTGTTCCAGGTCAACTCGGTGAGAAAAATGCTGAGGGCGTTTCCGCCGGCCGCCCCGGAGCCCTCAACACCGGTCATGCCTATGTTGTTGGTAATCTGAACCGGGCCTGCCGGAACAACACAGGTCGTGCACTGACCGTTTAA
>DASYZX010000002.1:0-2744 GCA_035945715.1 Candidatus Acidiferrales bacterium | reverse complement strand
CACCAGGCCCAGCGGGAGGCAAAAATGGAATTGGGGGGCATCGAGCAGGTGAAGCAGCGGACACGCGAAGTGCGCGCCGGGCATTTACTCGAAACGCTCGGGCAGGACATTCGCTACGGCGCGCGCATGCTGCGGAAGAACCGGGGCTTCACGATCGTCGCGGTGCTCACGCTCGCGCTCGGCATCGGAGCCAATACGGCAATCTTCAGTGTGATTGACGCTGTACTCGTACGCCCCTTGCCCTACCCTGCGCCCGACCGCCTGATGATGGTCTATCAGGACGCGCCGCAGTCAGGCATAACAAAGACCGGATTGTCCTATCCGAATTTTCAGGACTGGCAGCGAGCCGCGCATAACTTCGAAGAGCTGGTTGCGATGCGCACGTCCCAATTTGCGCTCAGCGGAGCCGGTGAAGCCACCAACGTGATTGCCGGAGCAGTGACTTCAGAATACTTTTCGATGTTCCGAGTGACGCCAATTCTGGGACGCACTTTTGAGCCGCGCGACGACGTGCCGGACGCCCCGGGTGTTGCCGTTCTGAGCGAGAGGTTGTGGCGAAGCCAGTTCGGTGCCGACCCGTCCATCGTGGGCAAGACAATACAGCTTGAACAGCGTCCGTTCACGGTGATCGGCGTCGTGCCCGGGAGTTTTCGGCCGCAGATCCCAGACGCCAAGGCAGTGCTGTGGGTTCCTTTAATTCAAGATTCTATTGCGGCGCAATTGTATCAGCGCCGCAGCGGCCATTATTTGCGTGCGGCGGGGCGCCTCAGCGCGGGCGTAACACTGTCGCGAGCACAAAGCGAATTGGAGTCAGTTGAAGAGGCTTTGCAGAAACAGTTCCCGACCGATAACAAAGGCTGGAGCGCGAAAATCATTCCCATGCAGGAAGATCTGGCTGGAAACTTCCGGCTGGCGCTGCTGGTGCTGCTGGGCGCTGTCGGCTTGGTTTTTCTCATCGCGTGCGCCAACGTTGCGAGCTTGCAGATGGTCCGCACGACAGCCCGACACAGAGAAGTGGCAATCCGCGCAGCGCTCGGCGCCGGGCGCGGGCGCCTGTTTCAACAGTTTCTGACCGAATGCATTCTAGTCGGAATCGCGGGCGGCGCGGCAGGCTTGCTGGCGGCTTACGCAACGGTGCAGGGATTTACGTCCTGGCTGCCGGGGGATTTGCC
The DNA here is from genome assembly GCA_035945715.1 of Candidatus Acidiferrales bacterium. GTDB lineage: Bacteria > Acidobacteriota > Terriglobia > Acidiferrales > UBA7541 > DAHUXN01. The sequence goes on along the minus strand of DASYZX010000002.1, from coordinate 1,572 downwards.
GCGAATAAACGAAATCCATGTGAACGGAGATGTGCTTGCATTTGGTTTGGCTTTGGCAATTCTCGCGGGAATCGTTCTGGGTATTGCGCCGGCGTGGAGCCCGAGCGGCGAGCGTTTTGCCCATGCCCTTAAGGAGGGCGGCCGCAGCGGCGAAGATACTGGACGCAGGACCGTGCGCAGTGCGTTCGTTATTGCGGAAATGGCGCTGGCGGTCGTACTTCTCATCGGAGCGGGACTGCTGATTCGCAGCTTCGAGCGGCTGGCGAATTTGAATCCAGGGTTCAATCCGCAGAAGTTGCTGACCGGCGGAGTCTCATTGGACTACTCGCAGTACGCGACGCCCGAAAAACTCATCGCCTTCTACCACCAGACGCTGGAGCGGATGAAGTCGCTTCCCGGCGCACAACAATCGGCGGTGGCCGTTCCTTTGCCGTTGGCGAGCGGATACATCAACCTGGGCTTTCAAGTTGAAGGAAGGCCGCAACTGGCCCAGTCGCAGCAGTCCACTGTGAATTTCGTGATGGTCAGCCCGAATTATTTTCAAGTGATGCAGATTCCGTTGTTGAACGGGCGCGAATTGAAGGAAGCAGACTCCCTATCCGCGCCGAGAGTGTGCCTGATTTCCGAAACGGTGGCGCGAATGGTATTTGGCGACGAGAATCCGCTCGGAAAGAGAGTCACGATCGGCTTTCCGACAAACGCATCGCGCGAAATCGTCGGCGTTGTCGGTGACGTCAAAGACATGAGTCTGGCCGGTTCGGGCACGGGACAGGTCTATGTACCCTTCGTGCAGAATCCGCTGGGCGGAATTGGCGTGGCGATTCGAGCGAGGGGCGACGCCGCAAGCCTCAGCTCGGCCGTGCGCGGCGAATTTCACGCCATTGACCCGTCGCTGCCGGTTGAAACTGAGCCGATGTCCACAGTGATTGGCGAGTCGATCACCGAACCACGTTTCCGCACGGCACTGCTCGGTTTTTTCGGGTTGGTTGCACTGCTGCTCGCCGCAATCGGCATTTATGGAGTCATTTCCTACAACACGGGCTTGCGCACGCGCGAAATCGGCGTACGGATGGCGCTCGGGGCACAACGGAGCGACGTTCTGCGGCTGATTGTCATGCAGGTATTCTTGCTTGCTGCGAGTGGTGTAGGACTGGGACTGGCAGCGTCTTTCGGGCTTACCCGATTCCTCAAGACCCTCCTGTTCCAAGTTAGCGCCGTGGATGCGCTGACGTATGCCGTGGTAGCAGGAGCAATGATCGGCGTAGCGCTCGCGGCGTGTTATGTGCCGGCGCGGCGGGCGATGCGCGTCGATCCAATGATCGCCCTGCGATACGAGTGATTCATGGCTCTTTCAGAGCCACAGCGTAAAGGATGAAAGAGGCCCGGGAGCGCGCATTGATCACGAAAGGTTTAGGTCTTCTTTCATCGGGGTGATCGTCGGTGCATGACGGGCTGAGGTGACGGATGTGGCTAAAAAATGCGCTGCGAAATTGGCGGCGGAGACACCGCGCTGACGCAGAACTCGACCAGGAAGTGCGTGGATACGTCGAGATGCTCGCCGAGCAGAAAATG
>DASYZX010000001.1:0-142610 GCA_035945715.1 Candidatus Acidiferrales bacterium | reverse complement strand
TACTGCCACGGTGATAACAATTGCGATACCAGCCCCAATGATCCATTGCTGTGAAGACACCCTCTTCTGCGTTGACGACTTGGGAGCTACTTCGGCGATGAAGCGGTAACCCCGGCGAGGGATCGTTTCAATGAAATGAGGAGTGTCCGCTGTGTCGCCCAGTGCCTCGCGCAGGCGGCCGATAGCGTTGTTCAGGCCGTTTTCGAATTCGACGAATGTATCCTGCGGCCAAAGCCGTTTCTGAAGCTCTTTTCGCGTGACGACTTCGCCTGTGTGCTCGAGTAGTGCGAGCAGGATTTGAAACGGCTTGTCGTGGAGCTTGATGTGGATGCCGCTTTTGCGCAGTTCACCCGAGGCTGGATTGACCTCAAACGCGCCGAAGCTCACCCTGGGCTGTGGGCTATTGCCGGACACACCTTCCTCCGGTTGTTCTTTCGGGGACGCAGAACGCTAACACAAAGCACGTATCTCATCAACAAACTTGGTTCATACTTGGTTCATACGCACCAAGCCTCGACAGAACGCCGTTTAACTCGCCTTGCCAGAGGATGTTAGACCTGGAGAAATATTTAAGACCCATTTGATTGACACGGTTCCCACTAAAACATATATCGCGCCGCGAAGGGCTTGCTAGGTGCCGGTGTGTGCACGGTCAAACTACATGTTGGCTGCATGGCTCGTCCTTCCACGTCATTTTCATTGCGCTAAGGAGACGTAACATGAAGAGCAGAGCACATTCGCTTCTATTGGGGCTAGCCAAGGCGGCGACCCGAAAGGCATTCGTGATTACAAGTGTGGCGACCCTGGCTGTCCTAGCGACAGGCATGGGCGTACTGACCCACAAAGCCTACGCGGCCAAGGCGAAGACAGAGATGGCGTCAAAGCAGCAAGCAGCCACTATCAATGATGTTATGGCCAAGCTCAATGGGATCGAGTCTGAAATGCAACAGCAGACTCGTAGCCTGAACGCCAAACTGGAATCGCTCGAGTACCAAAACGCCAAGCTGGCGGCGTATGAGGTGCGCCAGCACGCCGAGACTCCGCGGCTGGAACTGGCCGCTGACCGCCTCCCGATGCGCCCCGCCATGGGTGTGCAGTCGTCGAGCGTTGAAATTCCCCTAGAGCTAGAGACAGACGTATGCGCCAAGGGCAACCTGGAGGCCTCAGCCAAGCTGGAGCTCGAGAGCCGCATTAAAGCACATGCGGAGGGCGAAGTTGGCGCTGAGGCATTCGGGAACGGTGCCAACGCTGACCTCGACGGCGAACTCGATGGCAAACTCCCCTTGGACATTGGGGGAGGCGCGTCGCTGGAAAAGAGCACCTGCCTCAAATTGGCCAAGTTCAACATCTTCGGCTCCACTCCCACGATAACTGAGCAGGAGTTTCTGAACACAATCGCTAACGTTTCGGACGGACAGGCCCTCGCGGCGAAGTTGGCTGAGATTTTCAACGAGCTTCCTCTGCTCAGCGACTCCGCAGCGACGTCCACTCTGGATGCTTTGAACAACTTCACCACAAGCTTGTCATCTAACCAGTTCCTTGCGAACCTGGAGAACCCGAAGCAGACCTTTCAAAATGTTTCGAGTCTCATTGGTAGCCTCCCTATGCCCGGCTTCCTTGGCCCCCTGTTCCAAGATCCATCGTCACTGTTCCCGAAGGCGTCCGATTTCAATGTCACGAATTTCTGTGCTAGCCAGGGCTCAGGAGGGTTGCTTTCGAACGCCTGTAATATAATTCCGTCCGCTGTGGCAAATCTCAGCGGAATTCAGACAACCATTGTTCAGTTTGCCAACGTGCAAGGAGACCTGGCCAATTTTAAGACGAGTCTGGGGAATCTCTGCGGTTCAGTGAACAACGTCGTGTCGGGCGTGGATGGGTTTAGTTTACAGATACCCCCTGCCAACTTGCAGATGCCAGCCGGCATAAACTTTACCCCGCCTTCCCTGTCGTTCCACAATGTCGACGTCTTTGGCTTGCCGGTCTCAATTCCCAACGGCATAAGTATGCCCCCGCCCACCTTGTCATTCAACACCGTCCCAGTAGGTGGTGTGACGCTACCCAGTCCGATTCATCTGCAGCCACTTTCTTGCTCGTCTCTCTGAACTGAGGCGGCGGGGAACGAATGTGGCTTGTGAGGCGGACTAAGGAGTAGATAATTTGGCGGCAGGCGTGAGAATTCACAAGCAACGGTTCCCGCGCCTGACGCCAGAAAAGCAGTGGATGCTATCTAGTGAATATCATGGAGGAATCTCATGTTAAGGCACTGTTTAATTCGGTGGGTCACCGCGGCCGTATTGTTCTCAGTGGGCTTGCTTACAGCCGCGCGCCCGGCACGTGCCAGCGACGTGCAAATTACGCTCAACAATCTCACCTTCGAGAGCTTGTTCGGTTCAGAAGTCTTTAACGGGTCATTTCTAGTGGACACAGCAACGGACGAGGCCATCTCCTCATCCATCCATGCGACCGGTGTCGTGGGGCTGAATTTCTTTGGAGTTGACCTAACAGGGTCCGAACCGTTTCAATTCGAATTCGATGATGGCTTTGACGACTTCCTGGTTCTGAACCTAGCCTCAGGGCTATCGAACATGAGCTATGGCTCTGCCGACGCCACCATCTTTCCCTTCGAAGGCCTAGGCAATTTGTTTACGCCCGAGAACGGATCATCCGGCTCCTTCGCCGCGGGCGCGCCTGTCACTACTCCCGAGCCCGATTCCCTGCTCCTGCTCTTGACAGCGGCGCTCCTGATTCTTGGCGGGGAGCTCGCACGCCGACGGACCAGCGCACGAACCTGCCCCTCCGAAGAATGTACATGACCGGCCGACAACGGCAAGAACCTCGCCAAAATCGCTGTCTCAACAATGCTCGATCAGAATGGCTTTCCCGCCATACCCATCGAGGGTTCGGATATCACTTCTACGACTCTAAAATCGCAAGGCTTGTTGGCGACCCAATGTCCGCAAGCGAAGTTATACCCCCCAGGAGTGGTCCTTTTTTCGCGTGCGTATACGCATACCCTACGCCACATTGACTCTCACTACCTCGGCCAGCTATACTCCGCGGTCTTCCGAACACGGGGGCTCCGCATGGCGTTTCAGCGCGCAGCACGACAGGAGGAGATACCGCCGGGTCAAATCCGCGAATTTGACGTATCCGGCAAAGCTATCGCCATCGCCAACGTCGACGGTAAACTGTTTGCTATCAATAGTGTATGCCTCCATCACGGAGGCCCGTTGGGCGAAGGTAATCTTGAAGGCTCCGTTGTAAGTTGCCCCTGGCATGGCTGGCAATATGACCTCACGACTGGCAAGCTCACTCAGCAGCCCGACACTGGCGTGGAATGCTATTCGGTCGAGCTGCGCGGCAGCGACGTTTTCGTCGACGTGGGCTAGCTTCACTTCGACCACAATTCTTGTTGCTCAGCCGCTACATTTTCATTGTTTCTTTCGCACTTCGATGTATAGTTCGCCAGTTACAGCCAGGCTATGACGCGCCCCGGAACCAGACCACATCACTGGCTGCTCGCGGTTGACCCCCGCATCTATCACTGGGACACTCTTTTCGTTAAAGGAAAGGAGATGTGGCGCCACGCCGGCAGCAAGCCGGATGCTCTCCGCCAGATAAAACAAATGCGCCGTGGGGACCGTGCTCTGTGTTACCACGGCAAGCCGGAATACGCCCTCTACGCCATCGCCGCCGTCACCCGCGATCCCTATCCGGACCCGCACGACCCCACTCCAAAGCATCTGGTCATTGATCTGCGCGCATTGGAGCGCCTGCCACGCCAAGTCTCGCTCACGGAGTTGCGCGAGCAAAAGCTTCTCCGCAAGGTTAAATTCCTGAAGAATCCCCGGCTGACCATTTCGCCGCTAACCGATGAGGAATACTCCGAGATTCTCCGGCTCGCGGGGATTGTCGCCTCTCCCGGCATTCCTCTCCCGTAGGCCCCCTGAAAGCATTCCCCAAAATCACAAACAGAACTAAGATAGCGCCCTACAATTTCGCTCCAGACCCATCTCGGAGGAACGCAGTGAGAAAACTTCTCGCAACAGGCTTTATCTTCCTGATGTCACTCGGCATCTGTGCCTTTGCCAGTGCGCAGACAAAATCAGCGGCCAGCGATTGCAAATTGCTGGCAGGGATTCCTTCCGGTCACACGCGCGTGATAGACATGACCTATCTCATCAACGATCACTCGCCGTCGTGGCCCGGCGACACCGAGCCGTTCAAAGCCCTCGTCAACGCGACGCCCGCCCAAGAAGGCTATTTCACCCGCAAGTTCACCATGCTCGAGCATTACGAAACGCATATGGACGCGCCCGCGCATTTTCCTCCCGGCAAAGAAACGCTTGACGAGATTCCGATCGATCGCTTCTTCGGGCCCGGTGTCGTCATCGATGTTCGCGACAAGGTGAGCAAAAACGCTGACTACCAGCTCACCACAGAGGATGTGCAGACTTGGGAATCCCGTCATGGCCGGATTCCAGCGGGGGCCATCGTCATGCTGCGCACGGGCTGGGCCTCGCGCTGGCCTGACGAAAAGCGCTATCGCAACATGGACCCGAAGGGCGTCATGCACTTTCCCGGATACTCCCTCGCTGCCGCGAAATTGGTGATCTCGCGTCACGTGAGCGGGCTCTGCATCGACACGCTCAGCATCGACTATGGCCCCTCTGCGAATTTCGAAGTGCATCGCACCACACTGCCGGCGGGTCTGTTTCACGTCGAAAATATCGCGAATCTCGATAAGCTGCCCCCCACCGGCGCTTTCATTATCGCTGCTCCGATAAAACTTGAAGGTGGCTCGGGAGGCCCAGTCCGCGTTTTCGCGATTTTGCCCGACTAAGGCTCCGGGAGATTTTCAAAGAAGCACTATCGCGAACGGACCTAGTGAACTCGATTGATTCGTGAAACGAACTCCCATTGAGGAGCATCCTTGCCCGAGCTTCCTGAAGTTGAAACTGTAGTTCGCGGCCTGCAAGCTTTTTTGCACGGCCGTACCATCACGGGACTTCGCCTCGGAAAAACCGATTTCATCGACGATCCGTCTAGGCTTGAAGAGCTTCTGCCCGGCTCCAGAGTATCTGCCGTACGCCGTCACGGAAAATTCATCGTCCTGCAGATCGAGCAACCCACACCTGCTCAGGCCCCGCCAAACTCGCCGCACAGCCTCCTCCATTTCATCGTTCATCTCGGTATGACCGGTCAGCTCGTCGTTATTCCTGGCTCGATGCCCTGCGCCCCGCATACGCACGTCTGGATTTCACTCGATAACGGCAAAGAGCTTCGTTTCATTGATCCTCGCCGTTTCGGCCGCATGTTGATTTTGCCGGAGGGCCAGAGCGAATCGGTCCTGGGTCCCTTAGGGCTCGACCCTCTTGAAATCAGCGCTGACAAATTTCGGAAGCAGCTCACCGCCAAACGTGCGCGCATCAAGGCTGTCCTTCTCGATCAGCGCATGTTCCGCGGCATGGGCAATATCTACACCGACGAAAGCCTTTGGCGCGCGCGCATCCACCCCGCCCGATTGGCATCATCGCTACGGCGCGAAGAGGTCGTGCGCCTTCATCGTGTCATGCAGCGAGTCCTGCTGGAAGCGATTCGTCTCGGCGGCTCATCGATTTCTGACTACGTGAACGCGGAAGGCCGGCCCGGGGAATTCCAAATTCGCCATCGCGTCTATCAGCGCGAAGGGAAAAAGTGCAGCCGCTGCGGCGCGGTGATCCGCCGCATCATTGTCGCCGGACGCAGCAGTTATTTCTGTCCTCGTTGCCAGCGCGCGCCGCATCAACGCCAGAAATAAGCCGACCCCGCCCCTGCCAGCATGAGAGCCGCAGCGCAAATGAAGCCGGTTGTTGGAACCGTTGCGGTCCACAATGCCCCGGCCACGATCCTCGACACCAGAATCATCCACGCCGTTCACCGTCGCCAGCACGCCAAAGGCGGTTCCGCGAACCGACCGTCAAGCAACTCGCTGACCTGTCGCCGGCTTTCATGCGTTACCTGCGAACGGTGGCTTTGGCGAACGCTTTCGCGAAAATCCGTTCGGCCCATAGGCCGCGATCCGGACCGTCCAGCCGCATCACGCATCGGCGCAATGCCGCGAAGGGAGGTTCGTCGAGCAGTTGTTTCAGCAGCTGCTCAATACGCCGCTGGAAGCCGCGATCTTCCGAGCGGAACCCGTCGCGTATAATGGGCTCCACAAACGGCGGGACCTCCACCAGTAAATCGTAAGTCTTCATCCACCAGAAAAGCCATCCCTCAATCTCTTCCTGCCGCCCAAATTTGTTCACAAGGTAGCAGTAGTTGTCGAGTACAGAACGGTCGCACACTACGTTTGGAGCGCAGCGTGCGGCCTCGAGTTCCGCCGCAATCTGTGTGTGTAAAATCCACAGTTGCCCTTCTAGAGTCGTCGTCGCGTTCACCGGAAATGGCGACCTTCGCGCGACCTCTCTTACAAGTTCCACGTTTTGTCCGGAACGTTTCAGGAGTGAGCACACTTCATACGCAATCGTCGTCTTCCCTGCGCCGTGTGTCCCGATTAACGCAAGCTTCACAGTCTTTCCCAAGGGTGCATCCTCTTTCTAGCAGAGTTCGATCCGTCGCGAAACCTCGCGAATGGAATACGCGCAGGAAAACACACGTCCCGCCCATCGTGGCCACGCAGATTGATGAACCGCTGCTGAGCTCTTATTGCTTCCCGAGATCGCGAAGCTTCTCACTGAGCGAGGCGACTTCTTTGGCTGATTCGTGGATGCCCTTTAGATGTATCCGGACAGGACTCTCCTCCGCGACTTCTTCCAATGCCAGTTCCATGCGGCTATAAATCACCGTTGCATGTTCCGTGAGCTTGTGACTAAACACACGGACGCTCTTCAGAACATGCGTGAGCTTGTTCCGGTAATGCTGGTAATTCTGCTCCGTCTTTTCCCTTACCATTGCCAAATACGATTCCTCCCTGCGATTTCTCATGAGGAGAGAACGCTCTGCTCAAGATTTGTGAAGATGGCCCAGGTTCTCGAGTACCTTGTGAACGACTCTTTGAAAAACTTCCCTCTCCCGCTCCGTAACGTTTCCCCAGGCAGCCTTGGCAACTTCCGCCGCCAGCGACATTCCTTTCTTAACAAGTGCTGATCCCTTGGGTGTCAGTTCAACGATCACTTTTCGTCGGTCGGTTCCACTTCGCTCTCGGGTAACCAGTCCCCGCTGCTCGAGCCGGTCGAGCAAGCGGCTCATGCTCGATACATCGAGGCCGTTGTAAAACGCCAGCTCTACGGGAGTGTTCGCCTCGCGTCTCGCACAGTTCAAAAGCACTGCTCCCTGGCGCGACGTTAATCCCAGCGGCGCCAGCGCCTTGTCGTGAGCGCCAAATAGAGCGCTCATGAGAGGGCCAATAAGCAGTCGCCCAACAAAGACAGAGTCAATCTCAGCCCTGGATTGTCCAGGATCCATCCAGCCAAAGTACTTGCTTATACAATATTTGTCAATGCAAATATTGTACGCGTGATTCCAACCACGAAATCTCTGTGCTGTTCTGAGGCTCACGATACAATGGACGCGTTTCACCTATCTTGCGAGAAGGTTGCGACTGTGAGCCATTGGACCGCATGAGAGCTGTCATTCAGCGTGTCACCTCAGCGCGTATAACTGTCGATGGAAACGTCGTCGGCCAAATCGCTTCCGGCCTCATGGTCTTGCTCGCCGTCGGCCGCGAGGACACTACCGCGGTGTCAGCTGCAATGGCCGAGCGCACCGTCAATCTGCGGATTTTCAACGACGCTGAAGGCAAAATGAACCGCTCCCTTCTGGACACCGGCGGCGCTCTTCTCGCCGCGTCCCAATTCACATTGTACGGCGACGCGCGCGGCGGTCGCCGCCCCAGCTTTATCCAAGCCGCCACGCACCAGCTGGCCAGACAGTTGTATGAACAGTTTCTTCGTGCCGTTGCGCAGCGCGGTGTCCATGTCGAAACTGGCGTTTTCCAAACGCACATGTCCGTCGAGCTCGTAAACGACGGCCCCGTGACCATCCTGCTCGACTCAGATAAGCTCTTCTAACGCCTAAAGGAAGACAAACGGCTCGCACCCCAGATACACCGGTGTTCCCCATTCGCCCTGCCGTGCTCGCCGGGCAGCTGGGATACTCTTCAACGGCAGGTCAACTGGCAGTGCGACTGCACGAAATTCTTCAAGACGTCGAGCGCTTCATCCTGGTTGCCGAGTGTGAAGGCTCTGAACTTGCTGGCTATATTGAAGTGATTCCATTCCGGACGATCGGATCAAACCCTCGCATCGAAGTCGGGGGAGCTTGTTTGTCGAAGAATCCCGCCGCTCTCAGGGCGTCGGATGCTTGCTCATGGAGCGCGCTGAGGAATGGACCCGCGCTCGTGGTTTCAAGGAAGCAGGCTTGCGTTCCAACGTCATCCGGCCGCGCCCATCGTGTCTACGAGAATCCCGGCTACAGCGTCAACAGAACGCAAGAATCATTTCGCAAGACTTTATGAAATGATTCTCTTAAATTGCTGTTAGCTCTTAAACACACCTTTTGAATTATCCGCCCGTCGCCTTCTTTACATCGTGTTACGATATATTTGCCTGGCCTTGAAAACTGCCGCCGACAAACACGTTGATTATCGCGCCTTGGCCGAATTTCGATACGAGGTGCGCCGCTTTCAGAATCTGAGCGAGCAGGCGGCGCGCGCCGCGGGTATCGAACCGCAGCAGTATCAGGCGTTGCTTGCCATTAAGGGATTGCCTGCTTCGTCCAGCGCCACGGTCGGCCTGCTTGCCGAACGCCTTCAGATTCAACATCACAGCGCCGTCGAGCTCGTGGACCGCCTCGAGGCGCATGGCCTCTTGAAGAGGATGCGGAATCGCAGGGATCGCCGCCAGGTCTTGTTGCGCCTTACAGGGCGTGGCGAAGAAATACTCCGCCAGGTCGCGCTTCCTCATCGCGCTGACCTTCGCTCTTCTGGCCTGACGCTCCTTCGAGCGCTCCAAACCGTAATGGCTCATGCTGGCCAGCGCATGAGCACACAGAATCGCAACAGAAAATACCGCGGGTAATCAGCAGGATTAAACTGGCCTTGAGTCAAAAGCCATAAAACCTCTCATCGACTGTCTTTCTGCCTAGAATCCACCAACCCCCCCTCCGCCGAACCCGCCTCCCGAAAATCCGCCGCCTCCGAATCCTGACCCGCCCGCTCCGCCTGCACTGCGCGGCGACGAAGCCAGCGCGTTTCCCGTTTGCATCGACATTAAATTCAAGTCATTCACGAACAGATACGGTTGGAACCCAACTCCATATGGTCCGGAATACCATTGCGGTGGCGTCTTGTAGATGTCCTGAAACGCGCTCGCCCATTTTTTCTCCACGTGCAACGCCATCGCGTACGGCAAAAACTTCTCGAACATCTCTGGTGTTTTCACCATGCGCTCGATTCGATCCTTTTCCACCCGTCCGAGGAAATCCTCGAATCCCAGCACTTTCTCCAATTCTCGTTCTCCGGCAACCGTTCGCGCCGACATGAAATGGCCGAACAGCGCCACAATCCCGGCCGTGAAAAGCCCGGAAAGCAGCACGGTAAGGTACGAAATCCCGAGCGAATTGGAAATCGTCGTGGCCCCAAAAAACGAGCCGAAAGCAATCGCAATTCCCGCAGCAAAGTAACCCTGGTGCATTCTGTCCGGCCGCCGCGTGTAGAATTTCCCGGCCATCAATCCATCGAAAACGCGGTTGCGAATCGCCGGCAAATGCACATAGAAGTGATTCTGCAAGTCCGCCAGCGACACCTGGTCGCTCGCGCCATCGTCAAACAGCGCACCCAGCAATTCCTGTTCGTGTGATTTCAGGCCGGTCCACTCGGATGCCGCTTGCGTGCGGTGGAAGATAAACTTCTTTTGGTGAACCAGTCCCAGCGCCTGGCTCGTCTCCTGCTGCTCAATCTTCAAATAACCACGCACCGCCAAATCGATTATCGTAGCGGTGATGTCGCGCATCGCCACTTCGTTGTCGACCAGCGTCCCGGCTTCCGCCGGACTCATTTGGTCCGGCGGTTCGTACTGCACGCTGATCGGATTCCGCCGCGGATCGCGCCCGTTCGAATACCAGAACCAAGCCATGAACAAAAACGCCGCAATCGGTAACGCAAACGGCCAGTTGCTCCGCAAAAATAAAATCGCCTTCGCCAGCGCGCCCGGTTGCCGCACAAATCCTCTGTCCCATCCAACAACCGCTGTCAATCCTTCGTGATAGAACAGCGGCCGTTGCATTCCAATTTCCACAGTGTTGCCAGTAATCTTTAGGTCCGCATCCTGCCCCCGCTCACCGTATCCGCCGGTAAATGCCTCGGCATGCAATCCCGTTACGCCAGCCGGCAAATCGATTCGCGCCGATGCATTTTCCACCGGCGCGTCCGTCTCATTTCCCGTCACATTCCAGTAGAGTTCATCGTGGTCCGGGAAAAATCTCAGCGCATCCAGCACCCTGTACCGAATCACAATCGTGCGCGTCGCATCCACCGCGTCTGGCACGTAAATTTTGAATCGCTTGTATTGCCCCTGCCGCGAAACCTCGTACCTGAGCGCATTCCCGCTCTCATCGGCGATACTCTTGAGCTCCACGAAAAGCGTGTAATTCAAGCCCATGGATCCGCGATACTCCACCGGAATGCTCCGGTAAAGCCCGCGCCATTCGCCTTCGAAATTCACCGTGAGCGTCTCGGTCACGTCAATCGTCGAATCCGCTTGAACGTCGATGGCTACGTTGAAGTTTTTTATCGTCAGTTGGCGTGCGCGTGCCGGAAGGGCCGCCGCAAAAACGGCGGCAAGCGCAAAAAGCAGAAGAATTGTAGCGCGGCGAAGACTGCGCATCCCGAAGTCCACGCCTATTGTGACGCGCCCGCTTGAAAACTTACCTTCGGTGCTTCGCGTTCCGCGGGCGCGCTGGTTTCGAAAAATTCGCGTGGCTTGAAGTTGAACATGCTCGCGATGATGTTGGAAGGAAACTCCGCAATTTTTGTGTTCAGATCACGGACCACTGCGTTGTAATAACGACGCGCGTTCTGAATGCTGTCTTCCAGCTGATTTAACGTATTCTGCAGTTGATTGAAGCTTTCCACCGCCCGCAATTGCGGATACGCTTCAGCCAGCGCGAACACCTGCCGCAGCGCCGAGGTCAGCATGTTCTCCGCTCCCGCCTTTTCCGCAGGTCCCTGTGCGCTCATTGCCGCGTTTCGCGCCTGCACCACGCCTTCGAGCGTGCCTTTTTCATGCGTGGCATATCCCTTCACCGTCTCCACGAGGTTCGGAATCAGGTCATAGCGTCGCTTGAGCTGCACATCGATGTCCGACCACGCGTTGTCACACTGCACCTTCAACTTAACTAGCCCGTTGTACATCCCGATCACAATGAAAACCAGGATGACAACGATCCCCAGTATCACCCAGCCAATCATGGCGTCTCCTTCTTACAGATACGCATCCCCGCCCCCTCAAGTTGCGCTGCTGACGTCGCAATTTGCCCGGTCTGCCCAGAGCCAACCTTTGCACAAGGGAGCAGCAGTGATGAGAACCAACTTGATTGCCGCGCCCACAGCCGTGCTAAGAATACGTTCCTACACTACACTTGTAAAGCACGCGGCAGGCTCGGCCAGGCTCGGACCAACGATGTCGAACAGATCAGCTTCTGCGATCAACGGCACTGTCCGGCACAACAGCGGCCAGTTCGATTGTCCGTCAGATCGCGTTGGTCTTGAAACGGGCGTCTGCGACCTTGGTGCGCCGGGCAGGCGCGAGCCGCGCGCTACAAAGAACTTCGCGATGGCAGGGCCATCGAGTCATTTCCGCGCGTCATTTCCAGATGGAGCGTTTCAGAGATGAGAAGAAGATCTACGACCGCATCCTCAAAGTCGCGCGCACCATCGCGGATCTCGACAGCTCTGCGGCGATCCAACCACGCCACGTGAGCGAAGCCATCCAATACCGTACACTGGACCGGACGTACTGGGCGTAGTGTATCCTTTGTCTATGGCCTCGCCCTACGCATCTAAACTATTGTGGAGGAAGTAAGCCAGTTGACTTGTGATGGAGGCTCATGCAAGGATTGCGCGCCTCAAGTTCGGCACACGATCGGATGGCCAAGAATGCCCAGCGCATCGAAGTGACTCTCGAGACGCTTCTCGATAGCGTCGACCTTGCGGAAGAAATTGTCTTAAGTGTAGCCAGGGCTTCCGGCTTCGACGAAGATAGTTGCCACAAAATCGGGATGTCCGTGCGCGAGGCGGTGATCAATGCCTACAGTTACGGCAATCGCCGGGAACGCGGCCGCAAAATCGGCATGATCGTCGAACTCGAAGAGCGCAAGCTCGTCGTTCACGTTCTCGACGAAGGAAGAAGTTTCAGTCTGGCTGATGTCCCCGACCCTCTTGCCGAAGAAAACCTCCTGCGCACTTCCGGACGCGGCATTTTCCTTATGCGTGCCTTCATGGATGAATTCGACGTTCAGCGCGGCCCCGACGGCGGCACGGAATTGATTATGAGCAAATGGTTTCCTGTTTCCGCGGACAGCTCCCCCTCCGAATCGCACGGTTCCCATTAGTTCGGCCACCGGCCCTCGCCAAACCAGCAAGTTGCTTCTGAATCTCATTCACCACTGTAAATGCGGGTGCAATAGCCCATGGAATATCGCCAGATAGCGCGGCTGGAAAATCGCCATGTCTGCGGCGAAAAATCCTGTGGTCAGCGCAAAGCAGGTTACCAATCGCACCAGGTCACCCGCTCGTTTCTGTTTTAGTCGTAGATACGCCCACACACAGCCGATGATCAACAGCAAATTTGAGAACCAGGCCGGAACCGCAATCAGCAGATCCGGCCGCGCCACATGCCCTGTATGAATCCATTCGGATAGCTCCTGCAACCCATTGAAGAAGAAACTCGTCGCGACGATATTCCCGTAGTCCCACAATCCTGCCGCCGAAATCCCAATGAAGTACCCCCATTTGCTTCGCTGCAAACTCAAAGCGATGGTCGCCACATATATCCACGCTTGAAAAAAGTGCAGCCATCGTATGTCCGCTTCGAAATACGCCGATACCGCGAGCACAACGATAAAAATGCTCGCCACAACCAGTATCAGCCACTCCCGCGCACCAATTCGTCGTTCCGTTTGTTCCATGCACGACATTAACGACGCCAGGCAAAAAAATGTTCCGCATCCCTGCTCTGGACACGGCTCATTTTTTGTGGTTAGAATTCCGCCCCGAGGCGGCCTGCCAAGCCCTCAAACGCGCGTTCCCGGGTGTGGCGCTCTTTTCGTGTGCGAAGGCAGGAGACCATTTCGAAAACGAAGGGGTGAAGATTTGGACAAGGAACAGGGTGTCGTCAAGTGGTTCAACGCGGCCAAGGGCTATGGCTTCATTCAAAGGCAATCGGGAGAAGATGTGTTCGTTCATTTTTCGGCCATTCAAATGGATGGGTACAAATCTTTGAACGAAGGCCAGCTGGTGGAGTTTGAGGTCAAGCAAGGCCCAAAGGGTTTGCAGGCTGAAAACGTAACAGCCGTCTAGGCCTTTTCTTATAGAACGGCCGAAGCGCAATTCCTGCCGAGAGAATTCTCCTCCCTTATCCTAAGGATTCGTGTGCTTTTGTGTTAGCATGGGGTTTCCGAATTTCCCCGGAGTTGAAACGTGGCGAAGCATATTTCTCGTCAGGAGTTGAAAACAGACTCGGTGCAGGAGGCGCTGTCGCACGGCGCTGAGGCAGTTCTGTCTCACAAGAAAGGGCTGATTCTCGCTGTTGTCATTGCCGCGATTATTGTCGGAGGAATTCTTGGCTGGCGCTTTTATTCGCAGCGCCAGTCCGTCAAGGCCGAAGCTGAATTCAACGACGCCTTGGTCACCTATGAGGCTCCGGTCGTTGCGCCGGGCCAGCCTCCTCAACCGAACGAGATGACCTATTCGGACGCCAACAAGAAACTCCAGGACGCGCTCGTGAAATTCGCCGTTGTCATCAAACAATATCCCGGCACGCGCTCCGGGCAGCTCGCAAAATATTATTCCGCTCTCTGCGAACAGCATCTCGGAAAAACCACCCAGGCCATTGCTGACCTCTCCGGGATTGAAAACGGGTCGAATCAGGATTTCGCGGCGATGGCGCGTTTCGAGCTGGCGCAGATTTACGATCAGACGGGAAAATCCGCCCAGGCGGTTCAGCTTTACAACCAGCTTCTCTCAAATCCTTCGGTGCTCGTGCCCAAGCCCATCGTCCTGCTCGCGCTTGCCGGACACTACAAGCAGTCCGATCCCGCTCAGGCTGCAAAGCTCTACAATCAGATCAAAGCGGATTATCCCGACTCGGGCGCTGCCGACGAAGCCGGTCAGCAGCTCGCGCTGCTCCCCGCGGGGAAATCGTAGCCTGCTATTCCTCGTAAGCTGAATTTGCCAGAAGAATTCTGGTTTATTGGGCGTGGTTCTTTGCCGCGCGGTATTCCGCCGCGATTTCTCCAAGGCTCTTCGGGCGAACTGCGAGCGTTTCCTTCGCCAGCTTCAGTCCCGTCTCAAAAGAAACAAATCGCGTCGGAGTATACGTCGCGCTCGATCCCTGCGCATAGGTATAGGTGCAATGCTCGTTCCGCGTCGCCGCGGGCAGCGATCCGCCGATGCTCGAGCTGCCGAATCCCCCGGTGCCATATCCCGCTCCTCCGTTGCCGCCGGAAGTCAATCGACTCGCGCGGTCCTGTGCGTGAACCGGTACAACCAAAAACAAAAACGCCGCAATCAAGACTGTCTTCATATTCTCGATCCTCGCTTCACAGAAGAACATCCGTTGTGATACGAAGCCGTGCTGCGAACAAATGTGACCGCCACTCCCCAGGAGTCCTCGCTCAAAGGATCCACACGCACTACACGCGCGCATTCGGCATCCGCCGGCGTCTGCGAATGTCCTGCCGGGCATGCCGCATACAAATTCATGTTTTCACGGTAAATCGGCTGCCGCGAAACAAAATAAAATCCGTCGCGCGACAGATTCGTCGCAGAAAGCAGTTCCTCGGACAGGCCGGCGGTCTCGTAATACGGCCGCACGCGCGCCGCAACAGAAAGCTTCACTCGGCGCGAGCGCCGGCGATCGATGGATTGCATCGGAATCCACTCCGGCGCCGGTCCTTGTTTCAATTCCACTTGCTGGCTCACGCGCTCCACTCCAAACTGTGGCGGCGAAGGGATCTGGGAGAGGGTCTTTCTGTTTCACCTAGTCCGCCGCCTCTGAGCGAGTTGCAATTCCCTGGCCAGCGTAGCCCGCACAAAACACGGGCCTTATTTGACCGTTTCCCCATCGGCTCCACCCACGGCATTCCCTCGAACTGCAAAAATTTGCTAATCTCGGAGATTCTCACGGAGAGCAGACAAAAATGGTCAACGACATCGTCCTGCGCAGGTTCACCGAAGCCGATCATGATTCCTGGCTTCCACTTTGGCGTGCATATCAGGAATTCTACCGGGAGAAAATCCCCGCGGAGACCACCCGCGTAACGTGGTCGCGAATATTAGATCTGCACGAGCCTGTCTTCGGCGCAGTCGCACTCGCCGGGGATCGCGCTGTCGGCTTCGTCCATTGGCTTTACCATCGTTCGTGTTGGACGGTGGGCAACTACTGTTACTTGCAAGATCTCTTCGTCGTACCGGACCATCGCGGCAGCGGCGTCGGCCGCAAACTCATCGAATACGTCTTCGCCGCCGCGCGCATTACTGGCTGCTCCAAGGTCTATTGGCTCACCCACGAAACGAACGCAAAGGCCATGCTTCTCTACGACCGCATCGCCCAGCGCTCCGGCTTCGTCCAATACGAAAAGCGAATTACCTGAGTGGCACAGGTTTAGCCTTTGAGCTTCAAGCATCCAACACAGATCGGCGACCTGTAGGGGAGGCTTTACGCCGCCCGCGTTTTGGCTTTGCCTCTACGCCCCCGTCGCTCGCTGGCTCTCCAGCTTCGCGCTCATTGTAATTTCCGCCTTAAGCAACTTCGACACAGGGCAGTTCGCCTTCGCCGCTTCAGCAGCTTTCTCGAACGCCGCCGGGTCTCCCTTCGGAATCCGTCCGGTGACGTCCAGATGAATCTTGGTAATCGCGAAGCCGTCGGCCTGCTTTTCAAGCGTGACCGCCGCCGTCGTCTCCAGACTCTCCGCCGTGATCCCCGCATTTCCCAGTTGCGCCGAGAGCGCCATCGTGAAGCATCCCGCGTGCGCCGCCGCAATTAGTTCCTCGGGATTCGTTCCCCGTTCATTCTCAAATCGCGTCTTGAATGAATATGGCGACTTCGACAACACACCACTTTCCGTCGAGATGTTCCCTTTGCCTTCTTTCAGTGAACCGTTCCAAACCGCCGTAGCTTTGCGTGCCATACTTGCCTCCGTCAGAGTGAATTCAATCGCGTGGGCACAAATAGTGTACGGCGGCGCGACTGCCATCTGCAAACTCGCTTGGCGTCCGCCGTGCGCTTGTCATCGAACAGCTAAGGTACCATCCATGCCAGGAAATGTGCCTGCGCCAACGCCAGCAACGCGATCAGCGCCGCAAGGAAAATGCTGTGCCAGAATGTCGACCGCAGCACTCTGCCCTCTTCACCGATCAGTCCGACGGTCGTTACTCCCACCGCGATATTCTGCGGCGAAATCATTTTCCCGGTGATCGCTCCGCTCGAATTTGTCGCCGCCAGCAACACCGGATTCAAATGCAGCTGATGTGCCGCCGCAACTTGCAAATTGCCAAACAGAAGATTGCTCGCTGTGTCGCTGCCGCTCAAGAAGCACGCTACCCAGCCCAGATAGCTGCTCAGCACGGGAAAAAATGCGCCAGCGCTCGCGGCGGCGTCACCCAGCGTGTACGCCATTCCGGAATAATTGTAGAGATACGCCAGCGCCACGATCAGCACCACCGTCAAGCCCGGCAACCGAAGCTGTCGCAGTGTTTTCATCCCTGACTCTGCAAATGTTTTCGGTTTCACGCGAAGACAAATTGCCGTTAGGACTGTTGCGAAGAGCGCGGCTGTTCCCGTCGCCAGCGGCTGAAAGGCATACTTCGCGGCATACGGCTTGCCGTACAGCGTGATCAAAATGGCGTTGTGCAGATGCGGGATCGCAAATGTGATCTGTCCCTTTTGGAAAAGCTTGCCGTACGACCACAGCACCATCACCGCAGAGAGCAAAATCCACGGCAGCCATGCCTCCAACGATTGTCGTGCCGAGAGCCGCGCTCCGCCTTGTTCGGACGGTGGCGCCACTGTACTCGGCCTCGTTTCCACGCGTGGTTTCCAGGAGCGCAGAAAAATAACCAGCGCCGCGATTGACGCCAGCGCGGCGATAATGTCCGCCGCCCAAGGTCCCCAATAGTTCGAAACGAAGAACTGTGCAAGCGCGAAACTCACTCCGGAAACGAGCGCTGCCGGCCACGCGCGTTGCAAGCCTTTTCCCCTCGCCACTATCCAAACCAGGTACGCGGGCAAAATCGCCGAGAGGAACGGAAGCTGCCGTCCTTCCATCGCCGAAAGCTTCATCAAATCGAGTCCGGTGACGCCCGCCAGCGCGACAATCGGAATTCCCAGAGCGCCAAACGCTACCGGAGCCGTGTCGGCGATCAGCGAAAGAAGAATCGCGCGCCGCGGCTGGAATCCTAATCCAACAAGCAAAAATGCCGTGATTGCGACCGGCGTTCCAAATCCTGCTGTGCCTTCGAGCAGCGCGCCCAGGCAAAAGGCAACTAGAATTGCCTGAATGCATGCGTCGCCGGAAGCGTGCTGCTCCATCCAGCGCCGCAACAAATCGAAATTGCCTGTGGCGACGGTTAAGTGGTAGAGCCACAGCGCCGCGAAAACGATCCACATGATTGACCATAGCGCGTAGATGCAGCCGTAAATCACGCTCCAACTCGCCAGCGTCACCGGCATTCGCCACACAAAACTCGCGAGCGCTGCCGCGGTCGCAAGTCCGCAAGCCGAAGAAAACAGTCCACTCTTCCGCAGCCCGCCCATCAAGGCCAGCACAACAATCAGAGGAATCACGGCGACAAACGCGGAGAGCGCGAGCGAATGCGCTGGACGAAGGGGCTGCGGCCAGATTAGAGCGGCAAACAGCATTCCATCCTCGCTGGCGGAAACTGGGCGGGGATTCTAGTGCCGATTCGCGAGATCAGCAACCGATTCGCTGCGATTCAGTTGCTGCTGTTTTGTGCAGAAAGAATGAGGACGAGAATGCGTCCATCGGAATGAAATTCGCCGCCCGTAGCTGTCTTCGCCGTGGTCAAAGGATCACTTGGTGCCACGTGCGTGCGTTGCGTCACCAAGCCGGTCGCGGACAGCGTGTCGTTCACATATTCGCGCTCGCCGTCAATCGCCGGATCAATTTTGTGCGTCACGCCGTTATTGCGCTGATCGCGTTCGAATCCGATGTCGTGCGTCGCGGCGATGCACCACAACGGCCGCCCGTCAACCGTGTACGGAGACTTCCACGCGCGAAGATGATTGCGCGACATCACCACGCGCACCGGCTCTGCGTGCGCGAAACCAAAATCCTGCGGCCGTTTGAAAAGATAAAGCGCGCTCATCGGCATGGTCAGGTAATCTTTTTTCGCGAGCGTCTCTTCCAAACCTGCCGCGAGAGTGGACTCGACTGAACGATCCACTTGCACCCAGCCCGCGGCGGCGAACGTCTGCGTCAGCTGATCCTGCGTGCCCACGATGAAGATGTTCACCATGTCTCCCGGATTTCCCTGCGGGTCCGAAACGCGGCGCGGAATCTCTTGGAGAATTTCAGAGGTCAGCGAAGGAATCGGCGTTTCCGCTGGGCCGCCGGCGAGAGCGCCCTCCGGTGCCGCTGATCCGGGCGAAAGAATTGCGATCGTAACGTGAAAACTGCCCTGCGCGGTGCCCGCATCTTTTTCACTTTCATTGATGCCGAGAAATAAACGGCCCGCGACGGGAACCGCAAATTCTTTCGAAGCACCGATCAGAAAAGGCTGCGATCCGTCGGACGAACCAATCCGCGCAATTAGCGCGCCGCGCCCTGCATCGGGAACCGCGTATTGGTGCAACATGTCTTTCCACCCGCGCGAAAGCCCGTCGGGAGTGAAGCTCGCGCCGTTCGGATAATTCGCGCTACCGGCCGCGGTGATCTGCACTTTTTCGCCGCTGCGCATGTCGATCTTTGTGTCGGTCCACGTTCGCATCGCACTCACGTCGACCTGCGTTGGCGTCGCGCTCCCGGCATCGGTCTGCGTTGTTTGCGAAGATTGCGCGAAGAGCGGCTGTAGGGCAATGGAGAGAGTAAAGACAAGAATGGCAGCGACCAACTTCGTGATTCGCATTGCGGAACCTCAGGCGTTCGATGCGCCACAGCATACCAGAAACAGTCGGAATGGGAAGCGCCGCGTGGTTTCGCTACAATGCCAGCGATGAAGAATGCGGCCAAATTTGCATCGCACGCGATGCCCTATGCCATGGATGTCGCGCGCTCTCGCGGCCGGAGATTCATCGAGGCGCCGCATCCCTACCGCAACGATTATGCGCGGGACCGCGACCGCATCGTTCACTCGCGTGCGTTCCGCCGGCTGGAAGCGAAGACGCAGGTTTTCACCACGCGCTTCTCCGATCACTTTCGCAACCGGCTGACGCATACGCTCGAAGTCGCGCAGATTGGACGCACCGTGGCGGGCGCGCTTGGGTTGAACAGCGATTTGGTGGAAGCGCTCGCGCTTGCTCATGACATTGGGCACCCGCCGTTCGGTCACGCGGGTGAACGGCAGCTGGATTTGCGGATGCGCGAGCATGGCGAATCCTTCAACCACAATTTGCACGCGCTCTACATCGTTGAACACTTCGAACAGCGCTACTTGGATTTTCCCGGATTGAATTTGACGTTCGAAGTGCGCGAAGGAATCGCTAAACACTCGCGCGATTATTCCGTCGCGGAATTTCCTGAGCTTGCCGAATACTCGCTCGACCAGCGGCCGCCGCTCGAAGCACAGTTGATTGATTTGGTGGATGAGATTGCGTACAACACCGCGGATTTGGATGACGGATTTGAAGCGCGCCTGGTGAATCTGGATGAGCTCGCCGCGGAGGTATCGGTTTTCAGTAAAACATTTGCAGAAGTGGAAAAGAGAGAGCCGAGTGGCCGACGAAAATTGAAATTCAATGAAACGCTGAAGAGAATTCTCGATGAGTTCGTGACGGACTTGATTGAGAACACGCGGAGCGAAGTGCGGCGCGCCGGAATCGAAACGACGGAAGACGTTCGCCGGAATCCAAGGCGACTGGCCAGTTTTTCCGAGAGCGTGGCCGCGGCGAATGCGGAACTGAAAAAGTTTTTGAAATCGCGGCTCTACGACAATCCCGCAATCGTCGAAGACCGCGAGCGTTCGGTTGCGGCACTGGACGAACTCTTGCTTTTCTATTTGACGCAGCCGGAAAGGATGCCGCACGGTTACACCGAACGCGCGCGCAAAGAGCCTGCGCATCGCGTCGTGCGCGATTACATTGCGGGGATGACGGATCATTTTTTGCTGCGGCAATACGGCGAACAGATCGGCACTCGAAAAGGAGGAATTCCTCGGTGAGGCATCCGGCGGAAGCATGGCGAAAATCGTTATGAAGATGGAGCGGGTGTGTAGCCGGGGCAGGAGAGGACGGGGAGGCGCGGATATTTTGGGAAGGCGGGATCGGTTTCGGAAAGTTTGCAGAGGAAGAATACGGAGGCGCGGTTGGACTGGATTTTGCGGCAGTGGGCGCAGATGCGGCAGAGGCCGGCGGAGGGACGGCCGGACGCGGAGGAGTTGGGGCTCACTAAAGCAGAATACTTCAGAAACGGGGCCCAGAGACGGTCGTTTGCGGCTCCGGCAAGGCGAACCCTCCTGGCCTCGGATCCCTCGACTTTGCTCGGAGAGGGTGTCCGGCGCTGAAGAATTGGCACCCGGCCACTACAGAGGCAGGACAGGCGGAACGACAACGCGACTCCGGGTCGCACAGGCGCGGCCAGCGCCGCCCCCGACAAGCTCACGATACAGCGGGCGAGGCGGAACATCTGGGAGGGCCGGGGTGTCAAATTCCAGAGTTGACGGTTGATGAGAAAGCTACGGGCGAGGAATCGCTGGGAAAAGAAGTCACGGCGTAGTGTAATCGCTGCCAGACTCTGTCCAAAAGTGCGGTGGAAGCAAAAAAGAAAACAGCAGGTTCCTCGCACGGCCAAAGTGCGGCCAAGCCGCGGCCCAGCGAAGGCGAGGAACGGTATGCCGACCTGAAGGCCGGCGCCACAGCGGCGTCCGCTCCGTATCGCGCCCCAAAATGCCAACACCCCGGCGAGCTCCTTCGTCGCGGAAGACGCTCCTCAGGATGACAACGAAGAATAATCCCGGGGCAGACAATTTTCTCGAGGGAGCAACCGCGCGGGCAGCGATTGTCCATGTACTGGCGGGCAAGTAACGGATAGGCGTCAAAAGGAACGAATGTTTCAGGGTTTCTTGACAAGGGGCGAGCGCGCAATAATAATTAGGCTTCATACTGACTATTTCGGGTTCTCTAATGTTCCTAGACGTACACGAACTCGCCACACGCAAGATACGAATCCGGAAGGATTACGCGCCGGGGGCGCTGGATTTCCACTCCGGGGATTTCCAGCAGATCGAGCCGCTCGACGTGCGCGCTACAGCGGAGTTGGTGGACGGGCAGATCCGCATCTTCGGGACGTTCCATACAAGGCTGGAGCTGACCTGCGCTAGATGTCTCGAGACGGTGGTCGAAGAGGTGAGCAAGGATTTCGATTTGATTTACCGGCCCATGACTTCCATCCGGAAAGATGAGGAAATCCGGCTGAATCTGGACGATACAGATGTTGCTTTTTTCGAAGGCGACGGGCTGTTTCTGGCGGATGTGCTGGCCGAACAGGTGAACCTGTCGCTGCCGATGAAGGTAATTTGCCGCAGCGACTGCCGGGGGTTGTGCCCGCACTGCGGAGTCAATTTGAACCAGGAAGAATGCCGCTGTGAAAGCCACGCGTCGGACCCGCGAATGGCTCCCCTTGCCCGGCTGAAGCAAGACTGGCCGAAAAAACAGTAAAGTACAGTAGAATAAAGGGGTTCAAAACAGGCGAAGAAGGCGCCGTGTGCGCTTCTTCGGGAAAATGCAGAAGGAGCAGGAATGCCGAATCCAAAGAGACGTCACTCAAAGAGGCGCACAAGTACCCGGAGAGCGCACGATCATTTGAAAGCGCCGTCGATTACGAACTGTCCGAATTGCCACGAGCCGAAGCTTCCGCATCGCGCGTGCCCGCATTGTGGTTATTATAAGGGGCGTGCGGTTGTCGATACCTCAGCTTAAACTCCGCGGGGAATTCCCCTGCCTACGCAGCACGGTGAATCGATGACAACGATTGCGCTGGACGCCATGGGCGGCGACCACGCTCCCCGAGCGGAAGTGGAAGGAGCGGTGCTCGCGGCGCGGCAGTATGGCGTGCGCATTGTGCTCGTTGGGCTGGAGGCAAAAGTGCGCGCGGAGCTGAACCGTCACGGAGCGCGCGGGCTGCCCATCGAGATCGTGAACGCGACGGAAGTGATCACGATGGACGATTCGCCTTCGGTGGCGTTTCGGAAGAAGCGCGACAGTTCGGTGCACGTTGGTGCGAAGCTGGTGAAGCAGGGGCAGGCGGAGGCGCTCGTGAGCGCGGGCAATACCGGCGCGGTGATGGCGGTGGCGCGGTTTGTGCTCGGGACGCTGCCTTCGGTGGACCGTCCGGCGCTGGCGGCTCCGTTCCCGAATGCGAAAGGCGGCGCGTCGATCTTGCTGGACGTGGGCGCGAACGTGGATTCGAAGCCGGAGCAGATCGAGCAGTTCGCGATTATGGGAGAGATTTACTACCGGGCGGTGTTTGGAACGAAGAAACCGAGAGTCGGAGTGCTATCGATCGGCGAAGAGGAAATGAAGGGAAACGAGCTGACGCGAGAGGCGTCCAACCGGCTGAGGCAGACTTCCCTGAATTTTATAGGGAATGTGGAAGGCAAAGATTTTTTCAAGGGCGATGTGGACGTGATTGTGTGCGATGGCTTCATCGGGAACATCGTGCTGAAAATCAGCGAAGGTCTTGTGGAGCACGTGGGCGGGATGCTGAAGAAGGCGCTGAAGAGCAGTTTGAGCGCGCAGATGGGGTATGTTCTATCGCGGGGCGCGTTTGCGGAGTTTCGCAAAAAGATTGATTATTCGGAGTACGGCGGCGTGCCGCTGCTGGGGGTTCGGGGAATCACGGTAATCGGGCATGGGCGGTCGAATTCCAACGCCATCAAGAATGCCATTCGCGTGGCGGCGGAACTTTGCCGCGCCAAAGCCAATGAGAAAATCGAGAAGGAGCTTTCCGCAGCAGTAGCCGGTGCGCGCGCGTGAGTTGCTGGGGCGGGTGCGCGGCACTGGACTTTCCGCACAAAGAGGGATAAAAGCTGGCGTCGGCATCCGTCAGGGCGCGGATTGCGCTACGAGATCATCCAATGAGTAAAGTGGCGTTTTTATTTCCGGGGCAGGCGTCGCAGTATCCGGGCATGGGCCGGGATTTGACAGAGACGTTTCCGGCGGCGCGCAAAGCGTTTGAGGCCGCGGATGCGGCGCTGGGATTTTCGCTGTCGAAGATGTGTTTCGAAGGCAGCGAAGATGACCTGAAACTGACGGAGAATACGCAGCCGGCGATTCTGACGGTTTCGGTGGCGGCGGAACGGGTGCTGGAAGAGAACGGCGTGGCGCCGGATTACGTGGCCGGGCACAGCCTGGGCGAATACTCGGCGCTGGTAGCTGCAGGGAGTCTGGATTTTGCGGCCGCGGTGAAGCTGGTGCGGAAGCGCGGGCGTTACATGCAGGAGGCTGTCGCGCAAGGGCAGGGTGCGATGGCGGCGGTTCTGGGGCTGGCGCCAGCGGAAGTGGCAGAAATCTGCAAGAAGGCCGCGAATGGGGACGTGGTGACGGCGGCGAATCTGAATTCTCCGGAGCAAACGGTCATCTCAGGAAGCGCGGCGGCGGTGAAACGGGCGGTAGAAATTGCGTCGCAGAGCGGGGCGAAGCGCGCGGTGATTCTGCCGGTCTCCGCGCCCTTTCATTGTGCGCTGATGAAGCCGGCGGAGACGCAGCTGGAGGCGGATTTGCGCGCTACGGAATTTGGTGCTCTGAGGTTTCCGCTGGTGACGAATGTCGATGCCGAAGCGATTACGAGCGGCGGAGATGCACGAGACGCGCTGATCCGGCAGGTGTGCATGCCGGTACACTGGGAGGATTCGATTCGAGAGATGATTGCCCAGGACGTGCGGATTTTTGTGGAAGTGGGGCCGGGACGAGTGCTGAGCGGACTGCTGAGACAGATTGACCGCTCGGTACGCGCGTTCAATGTGGAAGACGCAGCGAGTTTGCAGGCTACGGTGGAGAAAGTGGCAAAAGCGCGCGCGGAAATCAGCGAAGCCTGAATCCAACAGGAAGGAAACGAATCGCAAATGTTTTCGCTGGCGGGAAAAACAGCGCTGGTTACAGGAGCGTCGCAGGGAATTGGGCGCACCACGGCGGTTGCGCTGGCAGGCGCAGGCGCACGAGTGGCAGTCGGGGCCCGCAACGAGGAAAAGCTGGCCGAAGTGGCGAAACAGATTGAATCGACAGGTGGAGAAGCGCTGACGGTAAAGATGGATGTGGCGGATGGAGAGCAGATCAAGGCGGGTTTTCAACAGGTAGTTGGTAAGTTCGGGCGGCTAGACATTCTGGTGAACAATGCAGCGATTACACGCGATGGATTGGCTTTGCGCATGAAGTTGGATGATTGGGAGACGGTGCTGCGGACGAATCTGACAGCGGCGCACCTATGCACGCAGCTGGCGCTCGGTACGATGATGAAGCATCGCTGGGGACGAATCATCAATGTGACGTCGGTGGTGGCGGAGACAGGAAATGCGGGACAGGCGAATTATGTGGCGGCCAAGGCAGGACTGATCGGATTGACGCGAGCGATTGCGACAGAGATGGCTTCGCGGAATATCACTGTGAACGCGGTGGCTCCGGGGTTCATCAGCACGCCGATGACCGACCCGCTGCCGGAGAAAGTGAAGGAGGAAATGAAGGCGAGGATCCCGCTGGGGCGATTTGGGACAGGTCAGGATGTGGCGGCGGCAATTGTTTTTCTGGCGAGCGAAGAGGCGGGATACATCACAGGGTGCGTGCTGGACGTGAACGGCGGAATGAGGATGGGCTAACAAACAGCAGGCCCCCTCACCGCCGTTCGCCAAACCACGGCGACAAGGTTCTGGAGGACCGTGCAGGCACGAGGGAAGTGAGAGTTAGATGTCGATTAAAAGCTACAAAGAGCTGCTGGCGTTGAAGGAAGTGGGGCGGATTGTGCGGCTGGCGCTTGAGGCGATGGCGATAGCCGTGCGGGTGGGAGTCACGACAGGAGAGCTGGAAAAAATCGGCGGGAAAGTGATGCGCGAGAATGGAGCGCAGTCGGCCCCGCGTATGGTTTACGGCTTTCCGGGCGATGTGTTGATCAGCTTGAATGATGAAGCGGTCCACGGGATTCCGTCGGAGAAGCGCGAAGTGAAGGCGGGCGATCTGGTGAAGCTGGACGCGACGTTCGAAAAGAATGGGTACATGGCGGACGCGGCGATGACCGTGGCGGTTGGGCCGGTTTCGGAGCAGGCGCGGCGGCTGGTGACGTGCGCAGAGCAGGCGTTTCGGAAAGCGATGGCTTTCGCACGAGCGAACCATCGCGTGAATGAAATTGGGCGGGCCGTGGAACGCGAGGTGCGGCGGAACGGTTTTCAGGTGATTCGCGAACTTGGCGGGCACGGCATCGGGCGCACGATTCATGAAGAGCCGAGCGTGCCGAATTATGATGACCCGACGGCACGGCAGAGATTGACGGCAGGAATGGTGCTCACGGTCGAGCCGATTATCGCAATAGGTTCGGGCGAGCCGAGGAACGCGGGCGACGGCTGGACCGTCAAAACAGCGGACGGAAGCCTCGCCGCGCATTACGAGCATACGATTGTGATTACCGATGGCGCGCCGATGGTGCTGACAGCGGCGTGAGCTTGAGCCACGAAACGGGCATCAATGAGCAAGACGTTGCGGGTTTTTCCGTGGGCATGTCTGACCTTACTCGGAGTGACGTTGGCATACGGGTCCAAGGAACTTTCACTGCGTTATGGAAGTGAAGATTACATATTGCCGTGGTTGACCGGATATGGCGGTCCGCATAGAATGAACAGATTCAACCGGAGAAGCCGCCGGACGAGTTGGAGCAAGAGCGAAGAACGCCGAAAGCGGAGGAAGAAATCGAATGGCCAGCGTTGAAGAACGCGTGAAGCAGATTATCGTCGAACAGCTCGGTGTGGACGAAGGAGAAGTGACGCCGACGGCTTCTTTTGTGGATGATCTGGGCGCCGACTCGCTCGACATCGTCGAACTGGTAATGGCATTCGAAGAGGCGTTCGGCATTGAGATTCCGGATGAAGACGCCGAAAAGATCGCGACAGTCAAGGATGCGATCGCGTACATCGACAAGCACGGCAAGAAATAGTTTCGCGCCCTCGAATTTCCACGAGGAGAAAGCCCTCGATTGAACCGCCGAGTTGTCGTTACCGGAGTCGGATTGGTCTGCGCCTGCGGAATCGGCACCGAAGAGGTGTGGAAGAACCTCGTTGCCGGAACGAGCGGGATTGCGCCGATTACGCAGTTTGACGTGACGGGATTTGACTGCACGTTTGCCGGTGAAGTAAAGGGCTTTGACCCCCTCCAGTGGATTGAGAAAAAAGACCTCAAGAAAATGGCGCGGTTCATTCAGATCGCGATCGCGGCGACGGATTTCGCCGTGAAGATGGCCGGGCTGGAAATCGATGAAAAAAATGCCGACGCTACGGGCGTTTACATCGGCTCGGGAATCGGCGGATTCGACGTCATCGAGCGAGAGCACAGCAAACTGATTCACGGCGGCCCGGGCAAGATCTCACCCTTCTTCATCCCTTCCGCGATTATCAATCTGGCTGCTGGACAGGTTTCGATTCGCTATGGCGCGAAAGGACCGAATTCGGCGACGGCGACGGCTTGTTCGGCTTCCGCGCATGCGATTGGAGACGCGTTCAAGATTATTCAACGATGCGATGCCGAAGTCATGCTCGCGGGAGGGTCGGAAGCAGCAATTACGCCGATGGGCGTGGGCGGATTCGCAGCGATGAAAGCGCTCTCGACTCGAAACGATGAACCGGCGCGGGCGAGCCGTCCGTTTGACGCGCAGCGCGACGGGTTCGTTATCGGAGAAGGCTCGGGAATGCTGATCTTGGAGTCGCTCGAGCATGCGCAGCGGCGCGGTGCGAATATTTTGGCGGAGATTGTCGGGTACGGGATGTCGGCGGATGCGTATCACATGACGCAGCCCTCGGAGGATGGCGATGGAGCGTATCGCGTGATGCGCGCGTCGCTGAAGGATGCGGGCATCGCGCCGGAGCAGATTGGGTACGTGAACGCGCACGGGACTTCGACGCCGATAGGAGACGCGCTCGAGACAAAGGCTATCGAGCGGACTTTTGGCGATGCGGCCAAGAGGATTCCAGTGAGTTCGACGAAGTCGATGACGGGACACACGCTGGGCGGCGCTGGAGGAATCGAGGCGGGAATCAGCGTGCTGGCGCTGCGGGATCAGGTCGCGCCGCCAACGATCAATTACGAGAATCCGGATCCGGCGTGCGATCTGGATTACGTGCCGAACGAAGCGCGGAAGGTGGCGATGCAATACGCGCTGTCGAATTCGTTTGGATTTGGTGGAACGAATGCATCGCTGGTTTTCAAGCTGTGGGAGGGCCGGTGAAGATTGCAGTTTTCGTGAAACAGGTTCCCGCGAAGGACGCGCCGCTGGCGATCGACGCGAGCGGCGGGTGGATTCGCGAGACAGACATCAGTTTTGAAACAAATGAGCCGGATAGTTTCGCTCTGGAAGAAGCGTTGCGGCTTAAGGAAAAGCACGGCGGGGAAGTCGTGGCGATTTCCATGGGACCCGAACGCGCAAAACAGACCATCAAAGAAGCACTGGCAAAAGGCGCGGAGCGCGGAATCCATGTGGTCGATGACAGATTTTACGCACTCGATCCGCTGGGGTCGGCGCGATCGCTTGCGGCAGCGATTGAAAAAGAGAAGTTTGATCTGATTTTGACGGGATTGCAGAGCGAGGACCACGGATTCGGGCAGACGGGCGTGCTGCTGGCGGAATTACTCGGGCTGCCGCATGCGACGATCATCATGTCGATAGAAGCGCGGAGCGACAACCTGCGCGTGAAGCGCGAACTGGAAGCAGGATGGTTCCAGTGGGTGGAATTGCCGTTGCCGGCTGTGCTGACGATTCAATCGGGGATCAACAAACCGCGGTATGCGACGCTCAAGGGCATCATGGCCGCAAAGAAAAAAGAGATTGCGAGCGTGACGCGGGAGTCGCTGGGGGTACAGTCGGCGCCGACGCAAAAAGTGGAACGGATTTATGTGCCGCAGAAAACGAAGAAGACAGAGTTCATCAGTGGCTCGCCAAAGGAAATTGCGGCGAAGCTGGTGGAAAAACTGCAGCACGAAGCGCGGGTGTTTTAGGCCGACGGACAAGACATGAAGATCCTGTTGATCACGGAGCAGCGCGAGGGGAAATGGAACAAGGTCAGCTTTGAAGCGCTGGCGGCGGCGCAGCAGATTGCGTCGGAGGCAAAGGGGCAGGTCACCGGCGTGGTCATCGGACAGGGCGTGGCGGGGCTGGCGGATGAACTGGCGGCATACGAACTGGCGGAAGTGATACTCGTGGAGAACGCGCTGCTCGGGAAATACACGCCGGATGGTTACTCGATCGCAGTGAAGCAGGTCGTTGAGCAGGCGAAGCCGGACCTGGTGATTTTTCCGCATACGTATCAGGTGCGCGATTTTGCACCGAAGATTGCAGCGTCGATGAGCAAAGGGATGATTGGGGATTGCGTTGACTATCGGAATGAAAATGGGAAACTGACTTTTGTGCGGCAGATGTTTCAGGGACGGACGGCGGCGGACGTGGTTTTTCAGGGCGACGCTCCGTGGATTGCATCGTTTCAAGCCGGCGCGTTTCGCGCGGACACGGCAGCGAAGAAGCAGGGCGGGAAAGCTCCTGTGGAGCCCGTGAGCGTACAGTTGAAGGCAGAGCAGATCCGAACGAAACCGCTGGAGCTTTTCCGCGAGGCGAAGCAAGCCGTAGACCTGACACAGGCGCCGATTCTGGTTTCGATCGGGCGCGGAATCAAGGCGCCGGAGAATATTCCGCTGGCGGAAAAACTGGCTAAGGCGCTGGGCGCGGAGTTGTCCGCTTCGCGTCCGATCTGCGACGAAGGATGGCTGCCGATGGAACGCCAAATCGGAAGCTCGGGGCAGACCGTGTCGCCGAAACTTTATCTGGCGCTCGGAATCAGCGGCGCGATTCAGCATGTGGTGGGAATGAAAGGTTCGCGGTGCATTGTGGCGATTAACAAGGATCAGAATGCGCCGATTTTCGAGATTGCCGATTACGGGGTGGTCGGCGATTTGTTTGAGATCGTGCCGGCGCTGACGGAGCAGATTGAGAAGTCGAAGCCTGCCTAGTTTGTCCTGCGAAACATCCGGCGCGTCATCTCCGATGCGCGTAAGGGGCAGCTTGAATTTTGACTCTTTGTGTTACGATCAAGAAAATTCAAACTGATCCGCGACCCGGTGCGACGGGCGGAAGTGTGCGCGAAACGTTCTGCTACAATAAACTTCTGTGCCTGTGGAACGCGAAAAACTAGAAGCGGATGTGCTGATCGTGGGCGCGGGGCCCGCGGGGCTGGCGTGCGCGCTGCGTTTGTCGCAGCTGATTGAACAGAACTCCGCCGGCGGAAAAACGCCGGCGATTTCCACTGAAAATATTTACGTGCTGGAGAAGGCGCGGGAGTTGGGAGCGCACCAACTTTCGGGCGCGATCATGGACCCTTGCGCGCTCAGAGAACTGGTTCCGGATTTCGATAAATCGGCGCCGCTGGACACTCCGGTGACGGGAGACGCGGCGTATGTTCTGAGCGAGACGGGGTCGTGGAAACTGCCGATCACGCCGCCGCCGCTGCAAAATCACGGAAATTATGTGGTGTCGTTGAACCGGCTGACGAAATGGCTCGGCGGGCTGGTGGAAAAAGCGGGCGTGAACATATTCACGCAGTTCGCAGGCGCTTCGCTGATTTATGAGCGCAAAGGCATCGCGGGAGTGATCACCGAAGACAAAGGCGTGGACAAGAACGGAAAACCGAAAGACAACTTCACGCCGGGATACGAGCTGCAGTCAAAGATTACGGTGCTGGCGGAAGGACCGCGAGGTTCGCTGACAAAAAACCTGGTGACTGAGCTTCATTTGGATGGATTGAATCCGCAGGTTTATGGGATCGGAATCAAGGAACTGTGGGACGTGCAGCGCGGGAGAATCGAGACGGGCTACGTAGCGCATACCCTAGGCTGGCCGCTCGATTCGCACAAATATGGCGGCGGCTGGATTTATGGATTGCGGGACAATCGCGTTTCGCTGGGCATGGTTGTGGGGCTGGAGTACAAGGATTCGCTGTTTGATCCGCATGAGGCGTTTCAGAAATTCAAGACGCATCCGTTCGTGCGCAGGATTCTGGAAGGCGGAAAGCTGGTTCGCTACGGCGCGAAGACGGTACCCTATGGCGGCTGGTATTCGATGCCGCAGAGTTATGTCGATGGCGGATTGATTGTCGGCGACTCGGCGAGCTTGCTGAACTCACAGCGCCTGAAGGGTATTCACACGGCGATCAAGAGCGGAACGCTGGCGGCGGAGACGATCTACGAAGCGCTGGCGTCAGGCGACACTTCGGCGAAGACGTTGAGTGCCTATCAGAAGAAGTTGGAAGCGAGCTGGGTCAAGAAGGAACTTTGGGAAGTTCGAAATTTTCATCAAGGATTCAACGATGGATTGTGGCCGGGGCTGTTCAACGCGGGGATGCAGTTTATCAGCGGCGGCCGAGGACTCACCGATCCAGCGCGATGCCGACCGGGATATCAGGATTTTCACAGGCTGGACCGGCCGCGGGGGCTTGTTGATCAGTCGACGAGATTCAAGGGAGACGGCACGCTGACGTTTAACAGGCTGACGGATGTATATCACTCGGGGACGCGGCATGAAGAAGATCAGCCATGCCATTTGGTAGTCAGCGACCCAAGCATCTGCGCAGACCGATGCGTGCGCGAGTATGGAAATCCGTGCCAGTATTACTGTCCCGCGGCGGTGTATGAGATGGTGATGGAAGGCGGACAGCCGAAGCTGAAAATCAATGCGTCGAACTGCGTTCACTGCAAGACCTGCGATATCGCAGACCCCTATCAGATCGTAAATTGGGTTCCTCCGGAAGGCGGCGGCGGGCCAAACTACGAGGGAATGTAAAACACCACCAGGTAAGCATCCTGTTCGTTTTTCCGCTCTGCAAACTTAGTGTGAGCCAGTGAAGAAGCTGCGCACCTTCGCCCAGAAGCCGCGGTTTTTGTGTGAAGCGGGCGGGGGAGACGTGTTCTGTTTTCTCCCGGAGGCGACGACTGCTCCTTGAAATATCCAGGCGGGTTGCACGACGATTTGCTGCGCAAGCAGTAGGGTTGCGACGCTCAGGGGCTCGGCTGTTTCCGTGGTGCTCGTCGCATCGTATCCGATGGGAGGAACAGTGGCTTTGAATATTGGCTCCGGGGGAGACTGCGATGCCGGGTTCGGTGCGGGAGATTGCGACGCCGGAGTTGGCGGATTTTGCGCGACGGATGGCTTGGCGGGCTGGGGAACGGTTTGTTCGCTCGGAGTCGTGGAAGGGGGCGGCGAGACGCTGACGGCGGGCGGCGTTGGCGTTGATTGAGAAACTGATTGGTCGAAATCGCATCGGCACTGGCCGGCCGCGGCAGGCAACGATGTGAACGATGCGCCAGGGACGAGCACTTCGCTGGGCTCGGGCACGACGACCGTTTCGCCGCTCAGTTGGTTTTGCAAGCGAACTGCGCCCCGCGCGGCGAGAACGCACATCGTGCCGGTGTTCGTAAGCCCCACGGCTGCATCGCGCGGACGATCTCCCATCGAAACCGGCGTCGCAACGACCAGTGCAGTGTAAACAGTGATGGGCCGCAACGGACCGAAGCGCACGTGGACGCGACCGAAGTCCAGCGCCATGGTGAGCGCCTGGCCAGAGGACAACGCGGTGAACTTGGCCGGGCCGCAGATGTCCACTTCGCCGCCGCCGGCAAATTCGACGCGCGCTTTTCCCGTGAAGACGACGATTGCGTCACCGCTGCTGAATTCGATGGTCTGCGCTGCACCATTCGCAACGGCATGCGATGGACCGATGACCGAGACTTGATCGCCGATAATCTGACCTAGGGGAACAAAAGCTTCCGGAGTTTGTGCGCGAGCAGGGACGGAAAAAACTCCGCAGCAAAACAGCACTGCGGCACAAACAAGCCAGTAGATGAGGCGCTCCCGTCGCGGACGCGCGGGTCGGGTCATCAGGTCTCTCATGGTGATTGTTATACTATACGCCGATGAACGAACCTGCCGCACAGACTGCCGACTCCCCGGAAGAATCCGTCAGCGTTCATTACGATACGCGCCTGCCGCAGCTTCCGCGCTGGCGCCGGATGCAAGTTCCGGTGATCGCTTGGCTGGTGTGGGCGGCGATACGCTCGATTGGCCCGACGCTGCGACTTGAAGTGCTCGGCTGGCAGCATGCGCAACGCGCATACGACCGCGGCGAACATCTGATCGGAGCGTTCTGGCACCGGTCGATTTTTTCCGCGACGTGGTGGTGGCGGAACCGCGGCGTTGTGGTGATGAACACCACAAACTTTGATGGTCAGTGGACGCGGAGGGTTATCGAACGACTGGGGTTTGGAACGGCACAGGGAAGCTCGTCGAGAGGCGGATTGAAAGGGCTGGTGGTGATGGCGCAACGGCTGAAGGAAGGGCATGACGTTGCGTTCACGATTGACGGGCCGCGCGGACCGCGCTACGTCGCAAAACCGGGCCCGGTGATGCTGGCGAGAAAAACCGGCCAGCCGATTTTTCTGTTTCATATCGGACTGGAGCGCGCGACGACATTTGAGAAATCGTGGGACCTATTTCAGGTGCCGCATTTGTTTACGCGCGCGATCGCGGTCGTTGCTCCGACAATTTACGTTCCGGCGGATGCATCGCGCGAACAGATGGAGCAAAGACATGCGGAAATGCAACGGTCTCTTGAGCAGGTAAGAGACGTGGCGGAAGGCTGGTTTAAGTTGAGTGAAGCAGAACAGAAACGCATACGCGCTGAATGGAACGCGTAAGACTCATGCCGTCGTCGCCGGTTTCCGCGCGGTCACCGTGCGGGCTGGAGGCCAAGTCCAAAAGCTGGGCCAGGAGATTTTGATTTCGCGCATATCTGACTTGCGCAACTGGTCGGCGTAGAGACCGACGCTTTTCATGTCCGAAAGAGCGGTCTGGCCGGCGGGTTTCAGAACGCGGACGATTTCGCGGATTGCTTCACGGCGGCCTTCGTGGCTGGGAATATTGTGAATGGCAAAGTGAGCCACGGCGGCGTCAAATGTGGCGTCGGGAAAGGGTAATTTGCGCATGTCGCCATCGTGGACCTCGACCCGTTCGGCGACTCCCTCGAGCGCGGCGTTGCGAAGAGTGGCCTGGCGAGAATTATTGCCCTGATCTACCTGAGACCATAAATCGATGCCGACGGCGTGGCCACGCGGAAGGCGTTTGCCGGCGCCGATGAGGAGGAGGCCGTGGCCGCAGCCGACGTCGAGCACGGCTTCACTGCCGGAAAGATTGAGCCTGTCGAGGATGCGATCGCGCGCACGCAATTTGCCGAAGCGGCTACTGGCAAACATCATCGCGGCACCCGTCAGACAGCCAATGCCGCCGTTTTGCAGCACGACAAAAAGACCCGTAAGCTCGCTGGGATGGCTGCGCAGACTCGAAAGGCGCAAGCAAATACTGCCCATGAAAGCAGCGAGTCCGCCGATGAACAGATTGCGGCACACGCCAGGCGCGTCGAGGCCATAATCCGGCTTTGGTTTTCTCATGTGTGGACTACTTTATTTGCTTCCATCGCGTGAGTAATTCGTCGGTTTGGCGCTGCGTTTCCCCGATGGTGCGCGAGCAATCGATCACGTCATCGGCAAGGCAGCGTTTTTCGTCGAGGGGAAGTTGCGAAGCGATACGGCGCTCGGCCTGTTCGAGCGCGAGGCCACGATTCAGCAGTCGCGCGACTTGCTGCTCGCGCGTGCACCATGCGACGGCGAGGCGATCGAACGTTTTGTAGTAACCGCTTTCGACGTGCAACGCGGCGACCACTACAGCGATAGCCGGACTGTTTCTTTGAGCGATATCCGCAAGCTGGCGGGCGATCTCTTTGAGCACCGGAGGATGGGTCAGCGCGTTGAGGCGCACGAGCTTTTCGGGATTTCCAAATACGATTTCGCCGAGCCTGGCACGGTCGATTGCGCCGTTTGCATCGAGAATCTGCGGGCCAAACTCGGCGACGACTTGCTGCGCTACCGGATTTGAAGGCTTGAGGAATTCGTGCGCAACAAGGTCAGCTTCAATTACGTGACAGCCCTTTTGCTGAAGCATGCGAGCGACGATTGATTTGCCGCTGGCGATTCCGCCGGTGAGTCCAACGGTCAACATAAGGGCTAGCGCGGAGAGGCGACGGCTTCGGGCGCACGAGAGCCGCGGCGGAGCCGTGCTGCTTTGATGGTGTTGCTCATGAGCATGGCGATCGTAAGCGGGCCGACGCCGCCGGGAACAGGAGTGAGTGCGCCGGCAACTTGCGCAACGTCCGGATGGACATCGCCGACAAGGGCCGAGCCGTTCTTGCGAAACTTTTCCAGGCGCTCGGGCAAATGCGCGAAGATTCTCTCGGCTTGCCACGCATCGATGATGCGCGTGGTGCCGACGTCGATGACCGTGGCGCCAGGCCGGACATCCTCGGGCACGATCAGCTCGGGGCGTCCCGCGGCGGCGATGAGAATATCGGCCTCGCGGGTGAATTTGCGCAGGTCGCGCGTATTGGAATGGCAAACGGTGACGGTGGCGTCGGCGTGCATGAGCAGAAGCGCCATAGGTTTCCCGACAATGTTGCTGCGGCCAACCACGACAGCGTCCGCACCTTCGACGGAAATTCCACTGCGGCGGAGAATTTCCATCACGCCGAGCGGAGTACACGCGACCATACTCGGACGCTCTTCCACGAGCTTGCCGATATTGATGGGATGAAATCCGTCGACATCTTTCGTGGGGTCGACAGCTTCCAGAATTCTCTTGGCTTCGATCTGCGGAGGAAGCGGAAGCTGCACGAGAATTCCATCGACATCGTCGCGGGAGTTGAGTTCGCGCACGATCGCGAGCAGTTCGGCGGTGGTGGTGTTTGCAGGAGGCGTGAGATGGACGTTTCCGAGGCCGAGTTGCTGGCAGGCGGCGATTTTGCTGCGAACGTAAATCTTGGAAGCAGGGTCATCGCCGACGAGAACTGCGGCCAATCCCGGACGAACGCCCAAAGCTTGCAGCTCGGCGATTTCCTGGGAGAGTTCTGCGTAGATTTGATCGCGGATCACCGTCCCATCGAGTATTCGTGCTGACAAAAGCTGACTCCTTGTGGATAAATTCGGATTACAAACCATCATAACATACGGAATTGCAGAGCATCTGCCAGTACAATACGCCAGGATAGAGCAGCGATGGCGATGACATTCAGAGACGTTCGGAAGATAGCGCTGTCGCTCGAGGGTGTGGAGGAAAGCACGTCGTACGGGACAGCGGCGTTCAAGGTGCGCGGCAAGCTGATCGCCAGATTGAAAGAGGATGGCCTCTCACTCGTCGTGGGAACGACGTTCGAGGAACGCGACGAAATGATGACGGCAGATTCGGAGACGTACTACATCACGGATCACTACTTGAAGTATCCTTGGGTGCTCGTCCGGCTTTCAAAGGTGGATCCCGATGCGATGCGGGATTTACTGAAGGGAGCGATGCGATTGGCGGAGAGCAGTAGGCGCGGCTCGACGAGGCGCACTGACCGCCGCTCCAAAGCCAATCTACATCGCTAATCGCTAATAAATGTCGTACTGCTCCCAGTGGAGCGTGGGATCGGCCTGAATAATGAGGCTTTTCTTGGTGACCTTCTCGAGCTCATCCATCAACGAGGATTCGCGCGTTTTCAGGGCCTTGGCGATTTCCGGATGGACGCGGAGCGTGAGGCTGGCGGCGTCGATTTCCGGCGCCATCTTGCGCGCCTCGGACTGAATTTCGTAACAGAGCGTGGGAATGGATTTCACCATGCCGGAACCGGTGCAGTACGGACACGGCTGGCAAAGAGTGCGTTCGAGCGCCTGCTTGGTGCGCTTGCGGGTGATGGCCACGAGGCCAAATTCGTTAAAGCGCAACACTTTCGACGGCGCGCGGTCAGCTTTCAGGGCATCTTCGAGCGCGGCCATCACTTTGTCGCGATTGCGACGCTCTTCCATATCGATGAAATCGATGATGATGATGCCGCCCAAATCGCGCAGGCGAATCTGGCGAACGATTTCCTTGACGGCTTCGATGTTGGTGCGAACGATGGTGTCTTCGAGACGATTGGAGCCGCGGCCGACGAATTTGCCGGTGTTTACGTCAATGGCCACGAGCGCTTCGGTGTGGTTGATGACAATGTAGCCGCCGGATTTCAGCCAGACTTTCGGGCGCAGGCCTTTGTCGATCTCCTGCTGAATGCCGAACTCCTCGAAAATGGGCGTGGATTTGGTGAACAACTTCACGCGATTGGCAAGGGCGGGCTGGAAACGGCTGACGAAGTCGAGGATTTTGGTGTACTCCTCTTCGGTGTCCACCCAGATTGACGTGTAGTCGGAACTGAGATAGTCACGCAGAATGCGTTCGACGAGATTCAAGTCGCGATGCAAGAGCGACGGCGCTTTGCGTTGCTCGGAGTTGCTCTTAATCTCGGACCAAGTCTTGGTGAGAAACTCGACATCGGCACGGACTTCATCGGGCGAAGCGCTAGCCGCCGCAGTGC
This sequence comes from Candidatus Acidiferrales bacterium, assembly GCA_035945715.1. Lineage (GTDB taxonomy): Bacteria > Acidobacteriota > Terriglobia > Acidiferrales > UBA7541 > DAHUXN01. The sequence goes on along the minus strand of DASYZX010000001.1, from coordinate 105,511 downwards.
GGACGATGAATCCACCACCTGCGGAGCCTTTGGCGTCGTTGACCAGATGGCGCAGACGCGAGCGTTCTTCGGCGGAAGCGATCTTGCGCGAAACGCCGGTGTGATCGAGCGTTGGCATGTAAACGAGAAAGCGCCCGGGCAGAGCGATGTGGCTGGTGATGCGAGCGCCTTTCTTGCCAAGCGGCTCCTTGGCGATTTGGACGATGATTTCCTGGCCGGCCTTGAGCAGCTCCGAAATAAGCTGATTTCTCCGCGGCTGGCCGCGATGATGCGGGCGCTTGTGAAATGGCCGACGCCCGCCGCGTCCGCGATCGCGCCCTCCGCGACGCATGGGCCGCTGCATACGAGGACGAAAGTCGGAGTGCATGCGAGCTTCGGTTGGCACAGACGATGTTTCTCCCGCTGCGGCAGCCGCTGCTAACTGGTCTTGCGAGTTTGCCTCGGAAGCTTCGATTTCTTCGGCGGCCGCTTCGGCTTCTTCGCGAGTGACTTCCGTGGCTTCGTCGGCCTCTTCTGCGATCAAAGAGGCTTCGCCGCCGGAGGCTTCGGCTTCCTCGGATTCTTCGTCGTCGTCCTCATCGGAGGATTCCTCGAGTTCGGACGCTGCGGCGGCCTCTTGAGCCTCCTCCTGTGTCTCGACATCAGCAGAATAACCTTCGACGTCTGCAGAGTAAGCGAGCGATTCTGCGGCAGCTTCGGCGCGCTCGGCGGCTTCGCGTTCCGCTTCCTCTTGTTGTGCTTCGGCAACATGTTCGGCTAAGGCGGTCGCTTCCTCTTCAGTGAGTTCAGGCGAATGGTGCGGTTCAACGGAAGCGTCCATAGAAGGCTGGTTTTCAATTTGTTCGCCAGCCTGTTCTTCAACGTCAGCCGTTTCTGGCGGGGCGAGGCTGGTTTCTTCGGGAAAATGTTCGTCTCCAGCGATGGCTTCGTCGTGAGGATGAGTGGACGGGTGGGTAAGAGCCTCATGCGCAGGACCAAAAGCGGGCTCAGGTGTTGCCGGTTCGTGGGCCTTGGCCTTGGACAACGACTCGCCTGGCAAGGGTTCGAGGCTTGTGATCCAGCCTGAGGGAGTTTCCGGGCTGCCGTGTTCGCGGCGGTAGTGCCCGCGACGATCGTCTCCCCGGCCTCGTCCAAAGCGACCACCACGGCCTCGATCACGGTCGCGCCCATGCGAGTCGCGCGAAAAACGCGGTTGATAGGACGCAGGCGCACGGTCGTGCCGGTCATTCTCTTGCGAACGTTCTTCTGAACGCGCCGAGTGAGAAGGCCCGGAAATCTGTTCACCCGGAAGCTGCGAGGAGGTTTCGAATTCCGCGCCGCTTGGTGCGCCGGCGTCAGAGCTCTCTATTTCGGCGGAACGTTCTTCGGGCACGCTCGAGCGCTCTTCCACAGAGTGTTCGGCGGGAGCAACCGACCCTTCAAAAGGAGCCGCAGCGCTTGGTTCGCCGGCGGCAAACGGGCCGGGCTCGGGATGCTTCGCAGACGAAATGGATTCGCCGGGGAGTAGCACGGGCTCGAAGGCCTCTGCGCTGCCCGCCTCGGGCGGCTCGTACGGCCGATGCGAAGCGTATTTGGACTGCGGCAGTTCGCGTCCGTGACGGCCAAAGCCGCCGGGTCCACGGTCCCGTCCACCACGACCACCCTGGCGTCCGCGTCCACCTCGATCTCGTCCCCCTCTGCGGCCGTAGGGCTTGCGATCGCCGTGAGGGCGAGACTCTCGCGAGAACGGGCGGTTGTAATTTTCGCGATTTCCGATGTTGTCTTGCGTTTCTTCGCTGCTGGCCGTTCCACCGTTTCCGCCGATGGTTTCGCCGGGCAGCGCGGTGACCGGGGTGGGCGCAACGGAGTCATCGGCCGGCGGATTCGAAGGCCGAGCCGCTCTGGCGCCGTGGTCCTCGCTGTCATGATCCATGTCTTCGATTTCCTGGAGGAAATCGCTGACGTAGAGGAAGGCGTCGCTATCGAGGCCAATATCCACGAAGGACGACTGCATGCCGGGAAGCACGCGGGTGACTCGCCCTTTATAGATGCTGCCAACTAACGCAAATTCTTTTTCCCGCTCAACGTAAATCTCACAAAGCTGTCCATCTTCGAGTATCGCGACCCGCGTTTCGTGCGGGTTCGCTGAGACCACCATTTCCTTTGCCATGAAAACTCCTCACGGAGCATCGGAATTCAGCCGCGCAGTGCACGATGGCACGCGAGTGTTCCGGCGAGGCCGGGCTGACACGGAGGGATGTCTTAGGTTTCATCATAGTGTCCCTCGTCCGATGCGCTCCTCTATTCTCCCAATACGATTTCCGGCGCGCATTGCGTCACCGGGTAATGACTCGCTCCGGGCTCAATTGACGAAGCGCTTGGTTCGCACGTTCATCACAAGGCCGAGAGCCAAAAAACCAAAAATTGTCGACGAACCCCCGTAGCTCATGAATGGCAGAGGAATGCCCGTCACAGGCATGTACCCTATCACCATTCCCGCGTTTACAAGAACCTGAAACGCGAAAATTGCAGCCACGCCCATCACCAGAAACATTCCCGCGCGGTCTTTGGCTTTCTGGGCGTTATCCACCAAGCGAAGCAGCAGAGCGAGGTACAAAAGCAGCGTGATCAGCACGCCGAAGAAACCCTGCTCCTCCGCCAACGCGGCCAAAATGAAGTCCGAATACCGCACGGGCACAAAACCCAATTGATTCTGGCTACCCTTGCTGAAACCTGTGCCCCAAAACCCGCCAGAACCTACGGCGATTTCCGATTGCAGAATCTGGTAGCCGGCTCCGCGAGGGCTGTTTTCGGGGTTGAGGAAGGTCGCCAAACGCTGCTTCTGATATGGCTTGAGAAAATGCCCATTCCATCCCACCACTGCCACAACTGCTCCCAACGCGAGCACGCCTACGGCGTGCTTCCAATCGATGCCGGCCAGAAAGGCGCCTGCAATCGCAACGGGAACGAGAACCATCGCCGTTCCCAAATCCGGCTGGAGCAAAATCAACCCCGCCGGGACGCCCACCAGCAAACCAATCTTGAACAAGTCTGCCAGCGTCAATCGCTCTGTCCGCAGTTCACTGAAGTAGCGGGCCAGGACAATGATTATAATCAACTTTACCAACTCTGACACCTGTAAATCGAAACCCCAGATCGCAATCCATCTGCGGGCGCCGAAGTGCTTATTGCCAACCACCAAAGCGACAGCCAGGGCCCCGAGGGAAAGCAGGTAAAGCAAAAGACTCTGGTCGAGCAGCCCGCCGTAGTCGATTCGCGAAAGGACCAGCATTCCCGCGAAACCGATTCCGATCCAGACCAACTGTTTCCATTGCATGCCGTGCAGGGGACCGTTATGGGTGGCGGAATAGATTTCCATCAGGCCAACCGAACAGATGGCCATCACGATGAAAAGAAGCCACCAATCGAGTTCGAAGCTGCGTTCGCGTTCTCTCATTGGTCGCGAGCGGCAGAAGCTGCTGCAGCCTCCTGCGTCTGAGAGGCGGCCTTCGAGGGAGCGGCCTTGGCCTGCAGCTCCTGAATGGGCTGGCCGAGCTTTTTCTCGTAGTAAGCCTTCATAAAGCGCGCGGCGAGTGGAGCAGCAGCGCCGCCAGCCTCGAGATGCGTGTCCTGGACGAGCACGGCGACGGCGATTTCAGGATTGCGGCGGGGCGCGAATCCCACAAACCAAGTGTTGTATCCGAAACTGTGGCGCTCGGCAGCGGTGAGACGCAGGAGGCCTTTATTGCTAATCGTTTGCGCCGTGCCGGTCTTGCCGCAAAACTGAATATCTTGCAGCTTGGCCTGCTTCAGAACGTCATAGGCAAAAACTCCCGTACCCCCTTCGTTCACAACACCGTACATGCCATCGGTGACCTGATCGACGGTGCCCGGCGAGATCGCAAAGCGCACAACTTTGACTGGACTGAAGTCCTTAAGCAGATGAGGTTGGTAGAAGACGCCGCCCATGGCGATTCCAGCGACGGAGCGCACGAGCTGGATAGGAGTTGCGTCAATAGGACCCTGGCCGATGGCGAGAGAAATCGTCGATCCTGGATACCATTTGTGGTGATAAACGCGCTCCTCCCATTCCTGGGAGGGCACCAGGCCCGGTTCTTCGCTGGGAAGGTCGACGCCCGTGCGCGCACCGAGGCCCAGTGAGCTGGCGTAATATGAGATTTTATCAATACCCAGGCGCTCGCCGACGTTATAAAAGAAAATATCGCAGGAATGCACGATGGCGTTGTGAAGGCTTACCTCGCCATGACCCTTTGGATCCCAGTCATGCCGCACTTGTCCGTAGAAGACCCCGTATCCCGGGCAGAAGACGTGAAAATCCGGCGGAGGAGTGCCGGACTCGAGCATCGCTACGGATTCGAGAATCTTAAAGACCGAGCCGGGCGCGAGTTGAGCCTGGATGGCGCGATTCAGAAGGGGCTTATTGGGGTTGTCATTTAAGTCGGTCCATTCCTTGCGGGAAATGCGGACGGAGAAATCATTGGCGTCAAATGCCGGACGGCTGGCCATGGCGAGAACTTCGCCGTTTTGCGGATTGATCGCGACCATCGCGCCGATGGTGCCGGCAAGCTCACGCTCGGCAACCTCCTGCAGGTCGGCATCAATGGTCAGCTGAATCGGCTTGCCGGGAATGGGTTCGGTATCGTCCAGAGTGCGCACGGGTTTACCGATGCTGTTGACGATGACACGGCGCATGCCGTCCGTTCCGGTGAGAATATCATTGTACTCGCGCTCGAGGCCGGCCTTGCCGACGATGTCGCCGGGTTTGTAGCGATCGCCTCCGGATTGCTCCAGTTGCTCAGGCGATACTTCTCCGACGTATCCAATAACGTGCGCCAGAAAATCGTTGGGCGGATATTTCCGGCGCTGCACCATCATCAATTCTAATTCCGGCAAATCGGCGCGATGGGATTCGACGAAGGCCAAATCGGCGTCCGTGGCTTCTGGTTTGACGATGATCGGTTGAAATTTTGGCTCATCGCGAGCCTCGAGAAGCTGCTGGTTCAGGTCTTCTGCAGTGACGTTCAGTCCGCTGGTGATCTGGGGCAGGTCTTTCTTGATCTGCACGGGGTCATCGCGCAACAAAAGAATACTGAACGAAGGATAGTTGTCGACAATGACGCGTCCATAGCGGTCGAGAATTTTGCCGCGAGGGGCAATGATGGGAATCGAACGGATGCGATTCTTCTCGGCCAGATCGGCGAAATGACCGGACTGAACGATCTGCAGCTTCCAGAAGCCGATCAACAGCAGGATGAACTCGAGGACAACCACGTAAGATACGAGGATAAGGCGCCCCTGAGGGAGCTTCTGATCGCCACCAATCCAATTCGCCACGCAAACTCCTGCCGCGCGACGGGTCCTGAAACCCGCTCGTACCTCTTTTTGGTTTCCGCCCAAGAAGAGCTGCGCCTCTTCTCAATTGGCGGATCGAAAGGTAAACCTCACCGTAGCACTTGCATGTTTGCCGTGCAAGCCGACTTGCCGTGATGATTAGCTTGTTGAGCGCAAATCTATACTGTCCGATAGGACAGCATTGCGACAGGGGACGAACCGAAGAGTTTTCAGTGAATCAGATTCGCGGGTAATCTTGCGTGACCTAGCTTCAGGCACATTTCGCAATAGAAAAATGGTGAGCCTGTACTTTCGTACAAGTGTTTGCGATTTCGCAACTTGTTTCGCGGCGTGTTGAAAGGCCCCAACCCGTGTGCTAGATTCGCAAATCAGCTGAAATTTAGCATGACAACCGAAAAAACCACGGCTGCGACCCGTCCGAAGATCAATAAGGTCGAGGTGTATTGGCATCAAGTCACGTATCGCAGCGTGCTGCTTTATATTTCACTGGCCCTGGTGCTGATTTTGGCGAGCGGTTATCTGGTGTTTCCGGATTCGTTCGCCGGACTTATCCGGCATGTTTCGGCGGCGCTGCAGACGAAGGACACGACCACGGCGGCGGCCGGAATGCGCGGGGCGCGGTTCGTGAATCTCGAAGGAAAGGTGCAGATTAAGAAGGCCAATTCTGTGCAGTGGATCACCGCGGATTATCAGATGACCCTCGACAAAGGCGATTTGATTCAAACAGGCCCGGATGGCCTAGCGCGTCTGGCATTCGCCGACGGAACGAATTACACGGTGCAAGCACAGACCCTGGTGACGGTCGAAGAGATTTTCGTCCCGAAAGACAGCGCTTCAAGCGTCGGAGTGCACATCAGTGCCGGAAACGTGGACTTGACGACCGGCACCTGGCAGATTCCCGGATCCAAAGCGGAAGTTTCGTTCGAAGATGCTGTAGCGTCGCTGCATGAGAACAGCCATGCGGACGTGAAAACGGATCCGAACACAAAGCAGAACGAGATCACAGTTGCGACCGGCGCGGCGGACGTGCAACGCGGCACTGAGCAAGTGCAGGTGCAACAGTACCAGCGAGCCACCTTCAGCCAGGGCGGTCCGATCACCAAGACAAACATTCTGGCGCCTCCGGGCTTGGTGCAACCCGTGAATCTGCAGCCCATTATTGTTCCGGATCCGAAGCGCACGTCAATTCGCTTCGAATGGCAGCCGATTGCCACGGCAAGCGAATACGAACTGGAGATTAGCGACACAGCGATGTTCAACCGCGTGCTCGCGGATCGAAAAACCACAGATACTGCGGTGGATGTGACCGGGCTCGGTTCGGGGGAGTATTTTTGGACGGTAAAGGCGATCGATGCGAAAGGCACATCGAGCGAGGCGGCTGATCCGTTCAAGTTTTCTTTGGTGGAACAGGACAAAGAGCAGAGCATGAAGCTCGTCGTAGATCCTCCGGAATTCCACGGCAAGGTTGTGGAAATTAGCGGCTACACTGAGCCGGGAGCGGCATTACTGGTCGACGGAGAGACGGTGGCCGACATTGGCGCAGACGGGCGTTTTCGTTATTTTACGGAGCCGATGACGACAGGCGCGCACGTGATTGTCATCACTGGACAAGACCGGCGGGGCTTAACGGGAACCCAGCGTATCCCGGTCGTTGTGCCGTAATCTCGATTTTCGTACGCAATTTTTTTAACATTTCCAATTTGTGGGCGGGGGAATTGCAGGCCGCGAGGGGTTCATGAAAAACGGATATTCGATGAGGTCGGTCTTTAGTCTCTTCTCGTCCGATCTCGCCATAGATTTAGGGACCGCGAACACACTTGTATTCGCCAAGACGAAGGGCATCGTGGTGAACGAACCGTCGATCGTAGCGATTAACAAGAATAACGGCGAAGTGGTTGCGGTTGGCAAAGAAGCGAAGGAGATGCTGGGCCGCACGCCGGGCAATGTGGTGGCCATCAAACCTATGAAGGATGGCGTTATCGCCGACTTCAAGGTAACCGAGAAGATGCTCACCTACTTCATCCAGAAGGCCCACAATCGCCGCGTGCTGGTGCATCCGCGAATTGTGATCGGGGTGCCCAGCGAAATCACGCCGGTGGAAAAGCGCGCAGTGCAAGACTCCGCCTACCGGGCGCGCGCCAGCGAAGTTTATCTGGTGGAACAGGCCATGGCTGCAGCGATTGGGGCGGGACTCCCCATCGAGGAGCCTTCGGGAAACATGGTGGTGGACATCGGCGGAGGCACAACCGACATTGCCGTGATCTCGATGAGCGGCATCGTCTACTCGCGATCAGTGCGCGTCGCGGGAAACGAGATGGACGAATCGGTGATGCATTACCTGAAGCGCAAGTACAACCTGCTCGTCGGGGAGCGCACGGCGGAACAGATCAAGATCGAGATTGGGTCGGCGTATCCTCTGGAAAAACCATTGACGCTCGAAGTGAAGGGGAGAAATTTGATCGAAGGCGTGCCGCGAACGGTGACCATTGACGACAGCGAAATTCGCGAAGCGCTTTCCGAATGCATCGCCACGATTTTGAATGCGATTCGTGTGGCGCTGGAACGTACGCCGCCCGAGCTTTCCGCCGACATCAGCGACCGCGGCATCGTTCTGACCGGCGGAGGGGCACTCATCAAGAATCTGGACAAGCGGATTCGGGAAGAAACGGGGCTGCCAGTTTCCATCGCCGACGACCCGCTGGCGTCCGTTGTGCTGGGCACGGGAAAAATGCTCAGTGATTTCAGGCTTCTTCGACTGGTTTCGATTGATTAAGGCGCGAATTCAAGAAAACTATGGAAGTCCCTTCCCGTCATCGACCACTGGTTCTCCTGGTCGCTGTAATCCTGGCGCAGGTGTTGCTGCTCGCGTTTCAAATCCGACGCGACCGTGACGTCCGTTTGATTCGCGTGTGGTCGGCGGAACTACTCACACCGTTGCAACGCGCCGGTACGTTCATCGTTGCGAAAACTGACGGGCTGTGGTTCGGCTACATCGATTTGCGCAATGTCCGCGTGGAGAACCGCAATCTTGCCAAACAGGTCGGCGAGCTTCGGCTGAAGAATCAGCAATTGCAGGGGCAAGCAGCTCAAGCACTACGACTGGCACGGCTGCTCGGCTTTCGGCAAGCAAACGGCGATATTCCGATGACCGCTGCGGAGGTCATCGGCGCGAACGCGGATTCCACGAGCCGAACGGTCTTCATCAGTCGCGGAGAGCAGGACGGAATCCGGCGCAATATGGCGGTCATAACGCCGGACGGGGTTGTGGGAAAAATCTCTGAGGTTCTTCCGCATGCATCGCAAGTCTTGCTGATCACTGACCGAGAAAGCGGAGTTGGCACGCTGCTGGCAGGAACGCGAACGCACGGAGTGGTAAAAGGCACGGGAGATCCTTTGCTGTGGATGGATTACGTAAGCACGGACGAAAAAGTCCCTAGTGGCGAACAAGTGTTGACGTCCGGCGAAGATAAGATTTTTCCGAAGAATCTGCCTGTAGGTTGGGTTGCCTCGACGAAGGCCGGTTTCCCGTTTCAAACGATTGAAGTTACTCCGGCCGCTCATCTTGACCGGCTTGAAGAAGTTCTCGTGCTAACTACAGAGAAATCTCTGGATACACACCCCGCCCCTGAAGCAAGTTCCTCTACGCAAAAGAATCCGCCCGAGGTGAAGCAACAGCAGAACGGAAACGCTGCCGCGAACGCTGAAGTTTCCGCGAACAGAAGGCCGGTACAAGAGGCCGCAAAACCGGCGGCGGCAAAAGCTGCTTCCGTGAAAAAAGCTACCGCGCCAACGGGGCCTGGAAACCCCCAGTGAGGCCAGCGATACCATGACCGTGCGCATGGATTCCGAGTCGCAGCATATCGAAGTGCATAAGTTCTATGCCGGAGCTGTGCTGGGCATCTGTTTTCTGGCGCTCGTTTTGCAGGCCTTCCTCAACAGGTTCAGTCCGCGATTCGGAATACTCGAACTACCCCTGCTCGTGGTGGTCTACTTTGGGCTCAGCCGGCGCAATTCGGTGATTGGCCTGCTGCTCGGGACGGCAGTGGGCTTGCTGCAAGACGGCGTCAGCCACACGCCGATTGGTCTCTACGGCATCGCAAAGGGATTTATCGGTTACATCGCTTCGTCGATTGGCGCGCGGTTGGACACGGAGCACCCTATCAGCCGCTTCATTTTGATGTTTTTGTTTTTCCACATCCACCAGGTGCTGCTGGCGCTGATGATTCGGTTGCTTCTGGCCCAGCACGCGCCATTCTTTACTGTGCACTTGCTGATTGCATCGCTGCTCAATTCGGTGATCGGAGTTTTTCTTTTCGCCGGACTCGACCGCCTGAGAAAACAATAGCCGCATTGCCTTCCGTAGTTCATTGACCTAACATTCGCGCGCCGATGATGCCGAATCTCGCCGCGGAACGATCCAATCAACGAAACGCTGTGGCGGCGTGTTTTCTGGGCTGGACGCTGGATGCGTTTGATTTTTTTGTTCTGACTTTCGTGCTGGCACCGATTGGCAAGGATTTTCATAAAAGCATCCCGGAAGTGACGCTCGCAATTACCGCGAGCCTGGCCACACGGCCGCTCGGGGCGTTTATTTTCGGGCTGCTCGCCGACCGATACGGTCGCCGCCTGCCGCTCATGCTCGATGTCTTGTTTTATTCTGCCGTCGAGGTGCTTTCGGGTTTTGCGCCAAACTATTCCGCGTTCATTGTTCTCCGCTTGCTTTATGGAATTGGCATGGGAGGTGAATGGGGGGTGGGAGCGTCACTGGCATTGGAGTCCGTGCCCGCAAAGTGGCGAGGGATTTTCTCCGGCCTGCTGCAAGAGGGTTACGCCTTCGGGTATTTGCTCGCGGCGGTGGCATATTGGCTTGTCTTCCCGCATTTCGGCTGGCGCGCTATGTTCTTTATTGGCGGCTTGCCCGCGCTGCTGACGTTGTTCATTCGATTCAAGGTGAAAGAAAGCGAAGCGTGGGCGGCGACAGCATCCCGAAACAGTTGGAGCTCTTACTGGCGAGCAATTGTCGGAAACTGGAAGCGTTTTGCGTACCTTGTCTTGCTGATGGCGCTGATGAATTTTGTTTCGCATGGCACTCAAGATCTTTATCCGACATTTCTTCAATTGCAACGCGGATACAAGCCGGGCACCGTCGCACTGATTACAGTGATTTCCATGATCGGTGCAATTGCGGGAGGGCTGGTTGTCGGGCTGTATTCGGACCGGCGCGGACGGCGCCGCGCGATGGTTGGATCGATTGTCCTGGCGGTCATTCTGATTCCCGCCTGGATTGCGGCGCCGAATTTTGCGGTGATCTTGATTGGCGCATTTTTTATGCAGTTCATGGTGCAGGGCGCCTGGGGAGTGATTCCAGCGCACATCAACGAGCTTTCGCCCGATACGCTTCGTGGATTCTTCCCTGGTTTTGCGTATCAGACTGGGGTGTTATTCGCGGCATCAAGCGCTTACTTGGAGGCAGCCATGAAACACCGTATGTCGTACGGGCACGCCATGGGAATCTTGGCGACAATCGTCCTGGTCTTGGGTGCGGTCGTCATCGCATTTGGCCCAGAGGCACACAGCATCCAGTTCGGCCGTGAAGAAACATCGTTCAGGGAATTGACACGTCGAGCTTGAAGTGGTTCTCATTCTTCCGACGGCCGTTCACACTTGCGCGACTGCGCGAGATGCCGGCGCAAGTGATGACGAATCCGCCCAGGGTTTTGGCGCGGCCAGCAAATTTGCCCAAGGGTATGCTATGGTTCTTTCCTTGCGCTGGGCGCATGAAAGATATGGCAGAAAAACTGGTTCTCGTTGGAGTTTTGCCAGAAGTCGTCCTGATTGAAGATACCGATCAAGTGGTGTGGGTGGCGGAAAGCGGGAACTTGAAGGTCGAATTCGACCCTCAGCGGTGCCCTTTCGCGTCCAACGTGTTCCAGGCGCCACCGGGAGTGCGACTGATGAGCGGGACGCCGCGTGCCGGGATCAAACCCGGCTCATTCAAGTATCGCTTGGCAATCAACGACCATGTGATCGCCCATGGGGAAGTGATCATTCGGTCGAAATGAACCTCCCCGCGCGGTTAGTCGCTGGCCAGCGCTGTCCGGCCGGAACTCACAGAATCCGCTAGCGCTCGCCGCGCCTGGGCGAGCCGGAAGGCCGATACCGCACGACCTGTAGGCAAGGTGAACTCGGCCATGCGACGCGGGAATTCCCGCCTTCGGTCGTAGTGCAAACCAATCTTGCCAAGCAATTCAGCGGCAAGCTTGGGGTCGTCGCTTCGCTCGACGCTCCAAAACCGGAGATGTTCCTCGTCTCGCTGCAGCACTTGGATGGTCTCTTCCAACTTCTTCATAGCCGTGTCAAATGACGAAACCAAGAAGAATACCGGCAGCGACCAGCTCCTTTGGCCGAAGCGCACCTGGACGCGAACCGAGTACTTCCCGTTCTGATTGATCTCGATACAGCAGCGGTATTCGTTCCGCTCTGAGGCTGTTTTCTGACTCATTGGTTCCTCGATTCCGGAGAAGGCGATTCCCAATCTCAGTGCCGTGTTGTCGGCTCCATTTATCGCCACGAGCTGGCTTTTTGAGTCACTCCACAGGGCGACATTCTGGGAAGGTTCTGACGCCCCGCTGGCGACGGGAGTCTTCAAAACTGCGGAAGGAATATGCTAGATGAGTGCAGAACGCTGTGCAACAGGAAAAAAGGCAGGGCAGTTAATCGATTAAGCCCAGGTTTTACAATAACTTAGCTCGACGCTTGATTCATAAGCAATTTTAGATTTGTGGCGTTGAAGGCCAGTTTCCCCTCTTGTTCATAGCGCTTTTGGAGCGCATCGTGAAATGCCTCGAACGCAGCCTGCTGCTTATCTGCAAGGATTTCCTTCTCCAGGCCATCCTTGGCCTTCGCGAAGTCCTCGGGACTCGCACCCTGTTTCGACTTCACCTTATAGACGACCCAGTTCCCATTGAGAAGAACCGGGCCTCCCGTCTGACCTTCATTCATGTTGAAGGCCGCTTCCAGTTCGGTGGCCGGGCCGACGTCTCCGACTTGGCTCGTCCGCGTAATTGGATCGGTGGTCTTGACGCCCAGACCGAGGGATTTTGCCGCCTTATCGAAAGCGGTCCCGTTCTTTGCGTCCTTTACGAGCTCCTGAGCCTTCTGGCCTGCAAGATCCTGCGCCTTCTGCTTGCGATAGTCGGCCAGGACCCTGTCGCGGACCTCGGCCAGCGTTCCCTGATGCTCGGCTACGATCTTATCAACGGATAGAATCACGTAGCCGCGGTTGATCGAGATCGGCTGGCTCAACTCACCGGGATGCAACGAGAAAAGCGCCTCTTGCAGAGCAGGGGTCGATCCCAAATCACCCACCGGCTCGGTGACGCTCACAAGAGGCGTTTCGCCGGTCTGAAGATTGAACTGTTTCGCGATTGCATCGATGCCTTGCTGGTTCGACTGGCGTACCGCAGCGGCGAGCTTGTCGGAAAGATCACCTTCCTCGGAGTTGAGTTTCTCCTGGGTCAATGTGTTGGCGATGGAGTCTTTAACCTCACCCAAACTCTTCGTGTGCGCTTCTTCTTTGTCCAGAACCTTAATGATGTCGAAGCTATAAGGCGTCTGGACGAGGTCGGAAACCCCATCTTTGGGAAGGCTGAACGCAGCTTTTTCAAACGCCGGGGCCGTTTGCCCAGCGACAATCCAGCCGATGACCCCGCCCTTCGACTTCGTATTGGCATCTTCCGAGTACTTCTTTGCCAAATCCTCGAAGTTCGCGCCGTGCTTAACCTGATCATCCACCTTTTGCGCCTGAACTTTGATCAGGGCAACCTCGGCGTCGGTCTTTCCAAGAGTATTGAAAAGGATGTGCGCGACGTTCACCCGGTTTTCGACCTTGTAATCGTCGAGGTGCTGCTGGTAGTAGGCCTGGACGTCGGCATCGCTGACCTTGATGCTTTGTTTGAGCTGATTGAGGTCGAGAAGGGCGTATTTCGCAGACCGCTTTTCGGGGGCCTGATACTGCGCTTCGTTCTTCGTGAAATATGCGGAGAGCTCGGTGTCGGTGGGATTCACGGATGATTGGAGATCCGAGGGCTTAATCTCTACATAGTCCAACTGCACCTTTTCGTTCGTATAGCGATAGCGCGCCTCGACTTCCTGCGGTGTGACGCTGATGCCGTCGGTCACCAGAAACTTGAACTTGTCCACAAGCACAGCGGTGCTCACATAGTCTTCAAATTCCGGCACGGACATACCTGTGCGCACTTCGACCTCTTGCGCGTAGCGTTCGGCGCCTACCCAAACGCCTCCCGGGAATGCCGTAGGGAGTAACTGTTTGATTCGCTGGGTAACCTCATCGGGAGTAACCTGAATACCCAGCCGGTCGGCCTCCATTGCGAGCAACCGCTTGAAGACCATTTGGTCGAGCACTTGGTGCAGATACAGGCCTTGCATGTATTGCGGAATGTTTTGACCCCGCGTCTGCTGCGCAAATTGTTGCCGGACGGCCATGACGCTAATATCCTGCCCGCCGACCGTTGCGACCGCGTCGGGACTTCCAGTGTTGCTGCCGCCGATGCCCCCGACCGGGGCAAGAGTCAACGCCATTGCGACGCATATGAGCACCAGGACAGCGCCCAAGAAAATCTTTACGGCGGTTTTGCTTTGACTGAGATTCTTTAGCAAGTGTGGTCTAACCTCACCGACAAACTCCTAATTATAAGAGAGTGTCGTACACGACTCAACTTGAATCCACCGCGCCCCACCGCGCCCCGGGCGGCGCATCGGGGCGATTCCGTCATCGCCACGATCCGCCCCTTTTTGACGTTCACTTTATTGACAGAACAGCAATTCGCACGTATCGTTACCTCGGGCCTGCAATCGTTGGAGAGACCTGATGGTCCGAGCTTTTCGCGGTGCCTCGGTAGGATTCCCTAAGTTTGTAGTCCTGGCGGCGCTCGTGTGCGTCTGCGCCGCAGTTCCTGCCCGCGCTCAGTTCCCTAGCCACATCCCTCAAAATCCATCGTCGCAATCCGGAGGTCCCCAGAGGGGAACGATCACAGTCTTCATCCGGGGTCCCGAAGGGGGCCCCCTTTCTGTGATTCCCACGCTGAGCCTTCGGTCACCGTCCCGGGGTTCGATGCCCGGGTTCGCGCAACAGAACGGTAGCAGCGGATGGGTCTTTTCGGACGTCGAAATCGGGGATACCTACGAAGTGGACGTGAAAGCCGATGGCTATCAGCCCGCCAGCCAGCAAGTCGAGATGCTCAGCGCAAATACCCAAGTCATCGTGTTCCTGACACCGGTGGGAGAACAGGTGAAGTTCCGTCCCCCTTCCGGGCAGTTCGTGCTGGCGCCCCGCGCGCAGAAGGAGGTGGAAAAGGGTATAAAGGATTTGAACGCCAGCAGAATCCCTTCGGCCGAGAAGCACTTTCAAAAAGCGCTGGCCATGGCGCCGGGGAACCCGTACGTAAACTACGTACTGGGCATGAGCTATTTGATTTCGAAGCAATTGCCACAGGCCAAGCCTTATCTGGAAAAGTCGGTCTCCATCGATCCTAAGCAGCCTGTCGCTCTTCGCGCGCTAGGTACGCTGCGTTTTGAATCGGCGGATTACGCAGGGGCTATCGAGACGTTGAACCAGAGTCTCAAGCTCGATTCTTCTTCCTGGAACGCCGAATGGATGCTCGCCGATTCGTACTTGCGCGAACACGATTACGCCCAGGCACGCGTTCACGCGGAGCAGGCTCTTTCGGTGGGAAAAGAAAAGGCTACATCTGCGCAGCTGCTTCTTGGAGAAGCGCTCGCTGGTTTGGGAGACCGCCCCAAGGCAGTTGAGGCCCTTCAGACGTACATCGCGGCGTACCCGCATGATCCCCGTGCCGCCAAAATTCAAGAATTTATAACACAGCTGAAGAAGGCTCCGGCGCGCGTCGAAACAGTTGCTGCTGAGACGGGCGGCCCGCGGTCTGCGGTCGCTCCGCCTTCCTCTGTCGCTGAACCGCTAGCGATTCCGCCAGCCGCACCGCCCGTCGAGCTTCCCCCGAAGGAGAGTTGGGCCCCGGCCGACATTGACGCCGAAAAGCCATTTGTAATCTCCGGAGCAGCGTGCCAGCTCGACAAGATCCTTGACCAAACAGGAAAGAACGTAGTGCGGTTTGTAGGCAATCTGCAGGAGTTTACAGCGACCGAAGAGTATCAGTCAGTTGAGGTTAAGCGCGACGAACGACTGGAAACCCCCGATGAGGCAAACTTCCGCTACATGGTTTTCATCGAGAAGCCGCGACCGGCGCTCATCAGAGTCAAGGAAATCCGCGACAACGATAAAGGCTCGGCTATGCCTGGCCGGCTCCTCGACGATGGCGCACCTGGGTTGGTGCTGGCGTTTCACCCGTTCTTCCGCGACGACTTTGCTTGGCGGTGCGAAGGTCTAACGGAATGGAAAGGCCAGTCGGCGTGGCTCGTGCGTTTCGAACAGCGTAGCGATCGGCCGACAAGTCGGCTTGCCAGCTTCCAGACGTCTTCCGAGGAATTCACGCTTCCTCTTAAGGGGCTTGCTTGGATCTCGTCCAAAACAGGCCAGGTCGTTCGCCTCGAGATTGACTTGCAGCATCCCATCGAACCGGTTGGCCTAAAGCGTGAGCACTGGGTTATTGAGTACGCTCCTGTAAATTTCAGCGCGCACAAAGTCAGCCTGTGGCTGCCGGAAAGCGTCGACGTATATATCCAGTCGCGGGGCCATTATTTGCACCATCTGCATCGGTTCAGCAACTTCAAGCTTTTCTGGGTTGGCACGTCACAGAAGATCGAGAATCCTAAGGAAGTTCCCTCGCCGAAAAAGCCTCAACTTTGAGTCCGCACTTGAACTGATCACTATCGCTCGGATCTCTGAAGGACGGTCGGTGCCAGTTTGCCGGGTGAGGTGAATCCGCTGAGCGCCATCGACAACTCAAAATCGGCCAGCAAGTTCAGGATGGCGTCGCGCACGCCCGCCTCGCCAGCCACCGCCAATCCCCAAACGTAAAGCCGCGCCACCAGAACGGCCCGTGCTCCCAACGCGAGCGCTTTCATGACGTCAGCGCCACGGCGTATGCCGCTATCGAAGAGCACAGGAATTCTCCCACCGACCACCTTGACCACGTCCGGAAGCGCATCGAGTGCCGCGATTGCGCCGTCCACTTGCCGACCGCCGTGATTTGAGACAACGATCCCGTCGGCGCCGCAATCGACGGCGCGGGACGCATCGTCACTGTCGAGTATTCCTTTGAGAAGGATCGGCAGCCTGGTGTGTTGCCGCAAAAATCCCAAGTCATTCCAGGTGAGCGTAGTGTTGGTGAAAATACTGGCCCAAAGCCGTATTGCCTCAACAGGGCTCTGTTCGGGAGATTCTTTCAGCGCGGCCCGGAAAACAGGGTCTGTAAAGTAATTCGACAGGCCCTCGCCTGAGAAGAAAGGCAGGAACCCGTGCTCGAGGTCCCGCTCACGCCATCCGAGCATCGAGGTGTCCAGTGTGACAACGAGCGCGGTGTAACCCGCCTTTTCCGCCCGCTGCAGCATGCTTATAGTCAATTCTGGATTCTTTCCCCAGTACAGCTGAAACCAGCGCTGGCCCGAGCCCATTGCTTGCGCGACCTTCTCAATCGTCTTGGTCGACACAGTGCTCAACACGAACGGCAGTCCCAACGCCGCTGCCGCACGACCCGTGGCCAGTTCGGCGTCAGCATGAACGATGCCCTGGACTCCGACCGGTCCGAGCAGAACCGGCGCGGGCAATCGGGTGCCCAGTAGTTCGACGCTCATGTTCGTCACGGACACATCGCGGAACATGCGCGGGACGATGCGCCAGCGGTAGAACGCTTCGAGATTGGCTCGCACGGTGTTTTCGCCGCCCGCACCTCCCGCCACGTAGTCATATGCGCGCGGGTCCAGTGCCTCGCGCGCCTTCTGTTCCAGCCGTGAGAGGGCCGCGGGAATCGACAGGTTTTTCGCAACGACGCCAAGCTGATAAATCTCAAGCTCGCGCGCAAGGCCAGTATTCATCGCAGAATTCTTTTTCAGGGAGTCCATCGCGGTCAAATTATACACCGCGCATCGCAAGCTTCTTTGAGGTACCCAAATCCGCCAGAGGCACATCTAAACAAAGCAGGTAATGAGCGTGAGGGAGCCGCCGGTGAATCGAAAAACTTGGATGTTTGCACCTGCGATTCTGGGATTCGCAATCCTCTGCACCGCTAGATTGCTTTTCGCACAGGATGCACAACCGCAGTCGTCCAGCAATATCGAGGTGACCATCACTGCGCGAGCCAAACGCGGGGCCTCACCAGCGCTTACGGCACGCGATGTCACCGTCCACGAAGACAAGAATCCTCGGCCCGTGGTGAGCCTCGACGCCGTTGGCCAAGCCGACGATCCACTGCAACTTATGATCCTGGTTGATTCGGATGCTACGCCGCGCCTTGGCGCACAGTTCCAGGACATTTCGCGGTTTATTCAATCACTGCCGCAGAACGCTCAGGCCGGCCTCGCTTATGCCACGAGCGGCAGCGCTCAACTGGAGCAGGCCTTCACGACCGACCGGGCTGCGATTACCAAAGCTCTGCACGTCACTTTTGGACCTGCGGTCGGAAATACGAGCATCTATGGTGCCTTGTCTGACTTGATCCGAAAATGGCCGGGGGGCATGTCGGGCCGAGAAGTGTTGCTGATTAGCGATGGCATCGATCCCACGTATGGGGTGTTTGATACCCAACCGGACCAAAACCCCGGACTGCAAAAGGCGATCCGCGACGCGGAACGGGGACACGTGACCGTTTTTAGCATTTTCGTGGGATCCGGACGCGCCACGAGGAACCAGATCCTTAACCTCAATGGCCAAGGTTCGCTCGGCGAGCTGACATCCGACACGGGAGGCTATTCCTTTACCCAAGGGACGGAAACACCTGTCTCGTTTCGTCCGTTTCTAAATGAGCTGCAGACGATGCTTGGACAGCAGTATTTATTGACTTTCAATTCCATGCCTTCTTCTAAATCCGGATTCCACGATATCAAGGTGAACACAGAGGTCTCCGGCGTGAAAATCCTGGCGCCGAAGAGAGTCTATCTGCCCGAATTCAAACACTAGAAGATTGCCTCGGGCACCCCGCCCGCTTGTGCTCCACATTGTTGCATGACGTCCTTCGCATTACGATAATTGAACCGTTTTAATGAAGCTTACCCCGGCGTCGTTTGCCTATGCGGAGGATACTCATGACTCGTTATGCCCTTCGTCGGTTCGTGCTGTTTTGTTTTGACTTGTGCGTGCTCCTTGTCGTTGGTGTTCCCGTTTTGCCGGCGGCACGCGCGCAGTCGCCCCTCTCGACTCACTGGGAAGAACTTACCGCTGCCGACTTTGTACAAGCGATCGATCGGGCGCAAGGGACGTGCATCCTCCCTTTTGGCATTCTCGAGAAGCACGGGCCCCACCTTCCGCTGGGCACCGATCTCTTCGACATACGGTACATTTCTCTTCAGGCTGCCGAACAGGAATACGCCATTATTTTCCCCGCGTATTACTTCGGTCAGATTTTTGAGGCGCGTCACCAGCCAGGGACGGTCGCCTACAGCGCGCACATGCAGCTTGACCTGCTTCAGGAAACCACCAACGAAATGGCGCGGAATGGCTGCAAGAAAATAATCATCGCGAATGGCCACGGCGGAAATGAGAACCTGCTACCCTATTTCGCGCAAACGCAGCTTGCCGTCGAGCACGATTACGTGGTCTATGTTTTTGGCCTGCCGGACCTCGCCGGACCAGGGCGTCCGCCGCTCAGGTCACCCGTAGATATGCACGCAGGCGAAACAGAAACATCTCACTTGATGATCGCCCGTCCCGACTTGCTGCATCTCGACCGCGCAAAGGAGGAAACCGGCGTGGACCAAAAGCGCCTCAGCAACCTGCCTGACACTCTCTACACCGGCATCTGGTGGTATGCGCGCTTCCCGAATCATTACGCAGGGGACGCATCTTACGCGAACAAAGCCCTCGGCGAGTACGACATGAAAAAGTGGATCGGCCAGCTCGTGGACGCCATTCGTGCGGTGAAAGCGGACTCCGAGAGTTTCAAGCTGCAGGAGGAATTCTTCGAGAAGGCCAAGCATCCTCTGGATACCCGGCAGTAACAGTTTGTAGCGGCGAATCCGCGTGTTAGCTCTGAGAGTCCGCAAGCCACGAGTCGAGGATGCGCTGCTGTTCGGCCGACACATCCTCGAAAATGACGCCCATCCCGAATTCCGCGTGGACGTGCAGGACGCGCGCCAGACTTTCGAATGCTTTAGCACCGTGCACAAGACGAATGCGGATTCGCGCGCCTTCGGGAAACGGATTGGCTGCGCCGAGGTAGCATCCAGTCGAGCTCAATTGGGTCGTCTGCGCCGAGACGCGTTGGTTACTGCCCACACCGATGAGCTCGGCCAGCGCAACGAACGGGAGACGACGCACTGCCCGCCGCTCGGATCCGCCTTCGCTGTGGTTTTGCACTCGCTTTCTCCCAAGGAAGCGTCGCGCATTCGCTTTCTGGCCTTACACGATAACCGCGCTCCATCGTTTGGGCAATAGGACTGCACTGCGAATGTGCTTTCACAGCGTTTCGTAATGCAACGAGGTACCTGCCATCCTGCCATTTTGGATGTTGACCGCCTCACCCTAAATTGGAGAAACTATTCATTCGCGACCGGGATGCCGAGTCAGCTACAAAGCGCCTGCCGCCCATGAAGCCATGCGGCTCCCGGCCACAGACGCAATCATTCAAGGGCCGCAAGCGCAGTTAAGGACAACGATATGAGCTCCCCGATTGGTGAATTGCTTCCCCCGAATCGCTTGATGTTGACGCCGGGACCCTCGCAGATAGACCCGCGCGTCTATCGCGCAATGTCGACGCCGATCGTCGGTCACTTAGACCCATGGTTTCTCGAAATGATGGGCGATGTCCAGGTCCTGCTGCGGCGAGTATTTCAGACACAAAATCGTCTAACTTTTCCGATCTCGGCTTCGGGCTCGGGCGGGATCGAAGCCGCAGTTCTGAACCCCCTTGAAGCTGGCGATGAGGCTATTATCTGCGTCAACGGCGCGTTCAGCGAGCGCATGGCCATTATTGCCGAGCGCACTCCGGCGAAAATCATTCGCGTCGAAGCACCCTATGGCAAACCGTGCGACCCGGAAGACGTCCGTCGCGCGGGCAAGGGCAAAAAAATCAAGGTACTTGGCGTCACTCACGGAGAAAGCTCGACGTCGGTTGTCACGAATCTGGACAACATGCGTAAAGTTGCCGACGAGTTGGGAGCCCTGCTCGTGGTGGATACCGTTTCCACCCTCGCTGGTATGCCCATCGACGTGGACAAAACGCAAATCGATATCTGCTTCAGTGGCTCACAAAAAGCGATCAGCGCACCTCCGGGGATGGCGCCGATTACCGTCAATCCGCGTACTGAAGACGTCTTGCGGGCCCGAAAAACGCCTGTCCAGAGCTGGTATTTCGATCTGACAACCACCATGAATTACTGGGGCAAGGAGCGAACCTATCACCATACGGCGCCCATTTCGCTGGTGTTTGCGATGCGCGAGGCCCTGCGACTCGTTCTTGAAGAGGGACTCGAGGCCCGCTGGGCGCGTCATCGCGAAAACCGCGACGCACTGGTAGCTGGTTTGGAAGCAATGGGCGTAGAGCTGTTCGTCGAGAATCCCAAGGATCGGCAGGTCACAGTCACTGGGATGAAAGTGCCGGCCGGCGTCAGCGACGCGAAACTGCGCAATCAGTTGCTTGACGAATTTAATATCGAAATCGGCGGCGGATTTGGGCCGCTCAAGGGCAAACTGTGGCGCGTCGGACTGATGGGCTATGGATGCCAGAAAACAAATGTTCTGCTGTTCCTGGCAGCGTTTGAGAAGTGCCTGCTGGACCAGGGCTTCCGGCTTTCCGCCGGAGCGGGGGTGGGCGCAGCGATTCGGAGCTACGCCGACACGCACGCAGCAGTCGCCGTGCACAAGTAACGCGGCAGAAAAGCAGGATCGTGAGCGCTCGGGCGACAAATCAAAGAGACAAGACCATGAGCACGCAGACAGTTACGCGCATTCCGAATCAAGGTGCGATGAGCGATTTCGTCAAGCCCTTCGAAGTTGCATCGAAAATGACGGACATTGTTTACCGTGTGCGCTTTTCGCACGTGTGGAATGCCATCGCCACGCGACACGCGGATACGATTGACTGCAAGTTCTACGTGGATGGAAAGGGCGTTATTCTTGGCCTGGCTCACACGGGGTTCGTTGAGTTTTGTGAGCGGCTCAAGCGCAGCCTGACGGACCGTGAAGCCAGCTTCATCGCCGCAGAGTATCTGCGCGAACGGCTTGAGCAGGAAGACGAGCACGAACTCTACGACGTTGCCCACAAGGATGTAATTCGAATCATCGAAAAACTCGGTATTCGCTAACCTCGCGTCTGGCGGTCGCCTGCTCTCCATCACTACGAAAGAAGCCTTAAACCCTTATTTATCAATGGCATTCCCTGGCTTCTTTCATCCTTCGTTGTGTCTCCGCAGGAGCCATGCCCTACTGCTCTGAAAATATCCTCATCTTAGGCTGCTTTCTGCTCTAAGGTGACGGTGTAGCCCAAACGTTCTAGCCGATGAACCAGATTCCGGGTCAGGTGGTGCTTGTTGAGCTTGTCCAGGTACACGTCCCCTAGTTCGTTGTAACAGACTTGGTGAGAAAGCATGTGATAGATCGCCACCAAGATTTTATGCGCCACCGCCAGCGCGGCGCGTTTGTATCCACGACGAGCTTTGAGACGATAGAATTTGTCCCTCAAGTAAGTGCCTTTGGATTTCGCCGCTGCGCTGGCCGCTTCCACCAAAGCGGTTTTCAGATACACGTTGCCTTTGGGGACGCTGCTGCTCTTGCGTTTGCCGGCTGATTCGTTGTTGCCCGGACACACTCCCGCCCAAGAGGCTGCTTGCGAAACACTCTCGAACACACTCATGTCGACGCCCAGTTCGGCGATGATCACCGCGGCCAGCGTCGAATCTACACCTGGGATCTCCTGTAGCAAGGTGAGCTGTGCCGCATAGGGCTTGAGCTTCTCCTCGATATGTTGCTTCAGAACCGCCAGATCTCTTTCTGCCGCATCGAGTCGCTGGAGTTGCAACCGTAGCAAGAAGCGATGGTGTTCTTCGAGCTTGCCTTCCAGCGCCGGTTCTAGTTCGGGAATCTTTTTGCGCAGAAGCCCTTTCGCCAGCTCGGCCATTTGCTGTGGGGTTGCTTCCCCTTGCACCAGCGCTCGCAGCATTCGCCGGCCGGAGACTCCGAAAACATCGGTGGCCACGCTGGCCAGCTTGATGTTGGCGGTCTCCAGCAGCTTCAACAAACGGTTGCGCTCCGCGGTCTGGCTTTCCACCAGCTTGCGGCGGTAGCGCGTCAAGTCGCGGAGTTCACGAATCGGCTTGGGCGGAACGAAGCTGGAGCGGAGCAACCCGTGGCAAAGCAAATCCGCAATCCATTCCGCGTCCTTCACATCGGTCTTGCGCCCGGGAACCTTCTTGACGTGTTGCGCGTTGGCCACCACGATCTCGAAAGCTCCTTCCAGAATGGCGTAGATTGGTTTCCAGTACACCCCCGTGCTCTCCATGGCCACATGGGTGCAGCCTTCTGCAAGCAGCCATTCGCGCAAGCTCAATAGCTCTCGCGTGGTGGTTCCGAAGGTCCGCATCCTACGCGGGATCTCAGTCGTCACAGAGTAAGTCCCGACCTCCAAGCAATCGCCGCTCACCTTGCTTGTATCACAGGCTGACCCGCCCGCTGCTACCGCTCTGAACCACATTTTCATGCTAGGTGGTGCGCCGAAGGCGCATGAAGTCTCCTACGAAAGAAGCCTTAAACCCTTATTTATCAATGGGCATTTCGCGGCTTCTTTCATCCTTCGTTGTCGTCCCTTGGGACGATGGCTCACTCATATCTGAGCGCGATCATGGGATCGACGCGCACTGCTCGCCGCGCCGGGATGTAGCAGGCAAGCATCGCCACCAGCAAAAGCAAAACCGCCACGCCAGCGAACGTCAGTGGGTCGCTCGCGCTCACGGAAAAAAGCAGACTCGACATCAGCTTGGTCAAGCCGAAGGCCGCGGCAATTCCAATCACAGTACCGATCAGAGCGATCTTGCCGCCCTGTTTCAAGACCATGCGCAAGACGTCCTTGCGCTGCGCACCGAGCGCCATGCGAATGCCGATTTCATGCGTGCGCTGGGCCACGGAATACGAAATCACACCATAGATTCCGATGGCCGCCAACGCCAATGCTAGCGCGCTAAATGCACCGAGCAGAATAAGAGTCGTTTGCCGTCCGTTCATCGACTGGCTTCGCAGTTCGTTCATCGTCGCAATGCCGAAAATCGGCTGGTCCTTGTCGACAGAGGACACCGCACCGCGGATCTCGGAGATCAGAACCGCGGGCTCGATGGTCGATTTCACCAGCAGGTTCATATGACTGTCAGGGCCTTGCCGGAACGGAAGGTACACCTCGAGCCGCGAGGGATTTGCCAAGCCGTAGAGTTTCGTATCGCTCAGCACACCCACGATCGTGATCCATTCCGGCGGGTTCTTCGTTGTGAGGAAGGCAAGATCACCGAACATGAATCGTTTTCCGATCGGATCGGTATGGGGGAAGTACTGCTGCGCCAAACGTCGGTTGATCAGCCCAACTTTTACGCCAGTTTCGTTGTCTGCGTCTGTGAATGTCCGACCGCGCAGCAACGAGATGCCTAGAGTGTTCGCGTAGCCGGGACTGACGATGTGCACGTCCGGGTGCGGATAGCTTCCCGGTTTCGGCAACGCCATGCCCTCGATGCTGATGTCGCTGCGACTATGATTTCCTGTGAAAGGAACTACTGTTCCCACCGAAGCGCTCTCCACGCCCGGGAGCACGCGCGTGCTGTCGAGCACCTGTTGCCAGAAATTGCGGATCGCGGGGTCTTTGGAATACTGCTGGGTCCGCAAGTCCATTTCCATGGACATCACGTGTGCTGTCCGAAAGCCCGGGTCCACCCAGAGCAATCTGTAGAGGCTTTTCATCATCAGCCCCGCACCGACCAGTAGGACCAGCGCGAGAGAGATTTCCGTAATGACGAGCATCGAACGCAGCTTGCCCGCCTTTGCGCCGGCGCTCGTTGTTCTGGTGCCTTCCTTCAGCTCAGATTGCACATCAGGCCTGGTTGAATGCACAGCCGGGGCAAGTCCGAAAAGAAACGCTGCCAACAAGACCACCCCGCCCATAAACAGCAACACCATTCCGTTTAAGCTCACCGTTGCGCCGGCTAGAGTGCCCATAGGGATCAGCGCGGCCAATCCGCGGATTCCGCCAACGGCCAACCCGACGCCGAGAATGCCGCCAAAACACGCCAGCACAAGACTTTCGGTCAGCATTTGGCGAATGATGCGGGAGCGGCTCGCACCAAAGGCGATGCGCAGCGCGATTTCTTTCGTCCGTGCCGCGCCCCGCACCAAGAACAGATTCGCCACGTTCGCGCACGCGATCAACAGGACAAACATCACCGCGCCGAACAGCACCAGAACTTCCGATTGTAAACTGTCGCCAACAAAGACCTCCCGCATTGGCCGCAGCGCCACACCGCCCTGGCCGTTCTCGCGCGGATATTCCCTCGCAAGCTCCGCAACGATTCCGTTCATCTCGACGCTAGCCTTGCCGAAGGTGACTCCCGGGGCCAGCCTCCCAATTACGAACGTGTCGCCACGATCCCCTCTCTCGGCCACTTCCTCTGCATTGTTTGTGATCCACACACCAATCGGTTCAAGGACGTCGGTATTGTCCGGCGAACGGTAATTCAAGGGCAATACGCCGACAATCGTGAAACTCTTCTGATCGAGCAGGATTGTGCGGCCGATGACGCTAGGATCGCCGCCGAAGCGTGTCTTCCATAAGGAATAGCTCAGCATAACCACGGGTGCAGTTCCGGATTTCCCTTCGGATGGTTCGAAATCGCGGCCCAGAAACGGCCGCACGCCCAGCATCGAGAGAAAACTGGGAGACACGGCATCGCCGCTTATGACTTGTGGTTGGCTGACACCTCCCAGATTGAATCCGACGTCCTGCACGATGGCCATCTGCGAAAAGCTCTTGCTTGTCTTTTGCCAGTCGTAGAAATTCGGATAGGAAACACTGACGGTACCAACTCTGGGCGTGGTTTCGTTCAACACCACCAGTTGCGACGGCTGATTGTATGGCAGCGGCGCGAGCAACACGCCGTAAACCACCGAGAAAATGGCCGTGTTCGCGCCAATTCCGAGCGCCAGCGTCAGTACCGCGATCGCCGTAAATCCTGGACTCTTCGCGAACATGCGAAACGCGAATCTCAGATCCTGCGACAAATGTTCGAGCCACGCCCAACCCCACGAATCGTGACTCACTTCACGCGCGGCGAGGGCGTTGCCAAAATTTCTTCGGACAGTCATACGCGCCTCCTCGGGCGAGAATCCTTTCACGATGTGTTCCCTTTCCCGCAATTGCAGGTGCAAACGAATCTCGTCGTCCATCCCCTGGTCAAATTCCCTGCGGTGGGTGAGCATCGCCAGTCGCCGGCCAAATTCACTCAGCCGATTCATTGCGTCTTGAATCCTTGAGATCTCACTCATCACTCATGCCTGAGCACCACCATCGGATCGACTCTCGATGCGCGGCGCGCCGGAATGTAACAGGCCGAAAGCACGACACCGATCACAGCCGATGACACAACAACAAAAGTCAGAGGATCCGTTGGCTTCACATCGAAGAGGAGATTTGCCAGCAGGCGCGTGAAAGCGAGTGCGCTGGCAATGCCGATGGCCAACCCAATCAGCGCAAGCCGCAAACCTCGGCCAAGCACCATGGCCAGAACGTCGGACTTCAACGCACCTAAGGCCATTCGAATTCCTATTTCGCGGGACAGTTGCGTCACCAGATAGGACAAGAGACCGTAAATCCCGATTAACGCGAGCATAAGCGCCAGGCCGGTGAAGCCATCGACAAGAACCGTCAACAGACGGCTCGTGGATACGGCGAATGAGCCGGCAATAAAGGCGGACATCGGCTCGAAGTGCGCCACAGGCAGAGTCGGATCGGCGGCATCCACGGCCTGCGCGACAGCCTTGAAATTCAGCGGAATTCTCGAGCGTATCACCCACGCGCTAAGAAACCACCCGTGCACCATCTCGGTGAACTGATCGGATACAGACCACTGGGGAAGGTAAACAACGGGCATCGGCGGGCTGTCGAGCGACCCTTCCTGCGTATCACCGACTACTCCGATAACCTGTGCTCTGGCCGCCGAGGCGCCGGACTCCTTGCCGCCTATTTCTCGCCCCATGGGGCTGCGTCCCGGCCAGCACTGGCGTGCCAGCTCACTGTTGACGATCACAACGTTGGCTTTGTCCGTATCGAGAAATTCTCGCCCGCTGAGCAACGGAATTCGCATGACTTCAAAATAACTCGGGCTGATGGCACGGGCCTGCACCATAAGCCTGCCGCATCCCGGAATGTCATAGGGATATCGGAGTCCGCGTTCAACTGGAAGATTAGAGCTTGTCGCAACGCCGGTAACACCTGGCAGCGTCTTCAAATAGTGGATGATGCGCTGTTGGAGAGTCCAGGCCTGCGCCGTGGTGGTGTACTTTTGGGGCGGGAGCGACATTTGGAGGGCCCATAGCCCCTGAGGGCGGAAGCCCGGATCGACGGTCCGCAGCTTCAGGAAGCTTTCCGTTAATAAGCCCGCACCAACAAACAGTACGACAGAGATGGCAATCTCTGCGGTCACCAGGATATTCCGCACGCGGGGATGGCGGAGGTTCAAGCCAGCATTTCTGCCGCCCTGTTTTAGTTCCTCATACAGCTTCGCTTTGCGAACCTGCAAATAAGGAAAGAAACCAGCGGCGATGCCAGCGAACAGCGAAAGCAGGAGAGTGAACAGCAAGACGGCCGTATCCATTTTCACTTGGCCAGCCAGAGGCAACAGAGAAGTACTGAGGTCAATGGAAACCGACTGCGGAATGAAAGCCACCAACGACCGTAAGCTCCATCCTGCAGACAGCAAACCGAGGCCGCCCCCGAGGCATGCCAACACAATCCCTTCGGTAGCCAATTGCCGGAGTATCCGCCAGCGGCTGGCTCCTATGGTCACCCGGAGCGCTACCTCAGTTTGGCGCGAGGACGCGCGCCCCAAGAACAGGCTGATTACATTCGAGATCGCAATCAAGAGAACGAGCGAGACAGCTCCGTATAGGACAAGCAGCGGCGTTCGGACGTTGCCGGTGAGCTCCTGGCGATAAGAGATCAGGCTAAGCCCGCGCCACCCCTGCCATACCGCAGCCGGGTAAATCTGCTTGAAGAGATCGAAAACCTGACTGGTGTCTGCCTGTGCCTGCTCGAAGCTGACGTTCGGCCGCAGCCTCGCCACCATACCGTAATTCTGATCGTGATCGTCTGGATTAAAGGTCAGTTGCAAGGGCGTATAAACGTCTGCGGCGGCTACAAACTGGAAACCGCGCGGCATTACGCCCACGACGGAATAGTCTTTTCCATCCAACTGCACCACTTGGCCAGTGGCGCGGGCGCCCGGTGGAAAGAGGCTCTTCCAGAGGTCGTAGCTAAGGATTGCGGCGTGCGGACCAACTGGTTGCCCTTCCTCCCTCGTAAAGTCGCGCCCGAACGTCGGCTGGATGCCAAGCGTTCGAAATAAGCCCGGCGAGACACGTGTCACGTGAACGAATCGAGCGCTTTGGCCCGCAACGAGATTTGAACCCGATACCGGTTCGTATGCTCCTGCCGACTCGAATACGTGGCTGTGCTCTTTCCAAAAGAGATAATCGGCTGCGCCGATTGAGTCATCGACCTCTCTGTTTCCAACCCAAAGTGGATATACAAGCCGACTCGGTTGCGGATAGGGAAGAGGTCTGAGAAAGACGCCGTCAATGACGCTGAAGACAGCTGTATTCGCGCCAATGCCAAGAGCAAGGGTAAGTACGGCAGTCACTGTGAAGACGGGGCTCTTGCGCAACATGCGAAAAGCAAACTTCAAATCCTGCAAGAGATGCTCGAGCCACGCCCAACCCCACGAATCGTGACTCGCTTCGCGGAACGCCAGGGCGTTGCCGAAATGTTTTCGCGCATTCATGTGCGCCTCGGCTGACGAAAACCCGCCTGTGGCCTGCTCTTTCTCGCGGAG
This sequence comes from Candidatus Acidiferrales bacterium, assembly GCA_035945715.1. GTDB lineage: Bacteria > Acidobacteriota > Terriglobia > Acidiferrales > UBA7541 > DAHUXN01. The sequence goes on along the minus strand of DASYZX010000001.1, from coordinate 76,930 downwards.
CTCCAGGTGCAGGCGCATCTCCTCATCCATGTCGCGGTCGAATTTCTCCCGCCGGAAAAGCATTGCCAGCCGCCGCCACAATTCGCCGAGCGTGCCCATTTCGCGCCTACCCTTGAGTGGTCAGCCTGTTCTCATGCCGTTTCAATCACACGCGTGATCGCAGTGACGACACGTTCAAACTGTGACTGCTCAATCTGCAGTTGCTTCCTGCCCACGGCGGTGAGCCGGTAGTAGCGCGCCCGGCGGTTTTCCGCTGTAATGCTCCAATATGCTTTCACCCAACCCTTCAGTAGCATCCGTTGCAAGGCCGGATAGAGCGAGCCTTCTTCGACTTGCAGCACGTCGGCGGAATTCTGCTGAATCGTTTTGGCGATCTCGTAACCGTGCAGCTCACCGCGCTGCGCGAGAGTCTTTAGGATCAGCAGATAGAGCGTGCCGGGCGGGATTTCATCACGGTGCATGGCCCCTCACATAGGCTAACAATGCATAGCTAGACTATGGCAAGATAAAATGGTGACCAGGATTTGTCAAGTCGCGGCTCTCGGCTTGTCGGCTCCTCGGCTCTGGCCGAAGTCCTATTGGGGCGAGTCGCACAAGTCGCGTAGCACCAGGGAATCTCAGGAAGAAACTCGAAAGCTAAGCGTCGGAAAGAGACTCGCCGAAGTTTTGCGCCGGCTGCGTCACCGATTCACGCTCGGCGGGATCGAAAATCTCGCCGCAATCCAGGCACTCGCGGTATTCCTCGTGCTCGTCTTTTGCGACAAGGATCGTGTGCGCGTGTTTGCAGGGTTGCGCAGGCATCGCCAAATGGCTCGTGGACTGATTATAACATTGGCCGAGCGTTAGTCACTGCAGAGGCACAAAATCGGCATACGGGGAGCCCGATGACATCCTTGCGCTTCACTAACTCTTCTCCTCCATCAGGGTGAGTAGAGGACAGGACTTTCACCTCCAAGTTGTCGAACATGCTTAGCGCACCACCAAAGAGGGGCCGCGGTTTCCCGCGGCCCCAGTTAATTCTCTCAGAATGTAAACCGTGCGCCCACTTGCAACACGCGGGCTCCGGTGCCCGAAGCGCCGAGGACAGTGCTGTTCACCGTTCCGAATACCGATGAATTGATATTTTGGTCCCCCACAAAGAACGTGGGGTGATTCAGCACATTGAACGCATCGCCCCGGAGCTCCAACCTCATCGACTCGCGTATCGCAATTGCTTTGATAATCGAGAAGTCTTGGTCAAAGAAGACCGGACCGTTGAACTCGTTGCGTGCCAAATTGCCGACCTGCCCCGGCTGGGGATTGCAGAAACCATTGCCAACCAATGGTGTGCAGGTAAGGCCATCGGCACCCGCTCCCCGTCCGTTCGCCCCGATGAAGCTGGGATCCATCATGATTACGTGATCGCCAGCAAGCGGCCCGCTGGTCGGGAAGGAGAGGTGGATATCGTTTCTGAGCTGCGAGATGCTCAACGCTGTACTGGCAGTTTCGTTTGTGGAACGGCCATTGCGATTGACGGTGCCGCGCTCCGAGAAGAAGGAGAACGGCGCGCCGCTCTGCCACGTAAAGACGGAGGAGACCGTCCAGCCGCCGACGACGCGATTCATAACGCCGCCCGATCCGAACCGGTGCCCTGTGCCGAAAGGCAACTCATAGAAGAAATTGGCCTTGAAAGCGTGCGTCACATCGAAGCTTGCACGGCCTCGTGCATATCTCGGGTTGGCGTTGTCGATGAGCGGCGAAAAATTACTTTGGGAGCCATCAGCGTCGTCAATCACTTTACTGAACGCGTAGCTACTCTGCAGAAACAACCCGTTGCTGACGCGGTGTTCCACTTTCACCACTCCCGCGTTGTAGCTGGAACTGGAGAAGTTCTCGATCAAGTCGCCGCCGCGAATCAGATCGTTCGTGGTGAACTGTCCCTGCGGAAATGGCAATCCAATATTGTTCTCAAATCCGTCGACGTGATAAATATCCGCCAAATCACCTACCTCTCCTGTCTCGATGCGGTTCTGTACCGTTCCGTTTCCAAGGAGTCCAGGATCGGCTCCTCCAGCAAGAGCATTTGGAGAGTTCGGATCAAACATTGTTCCCGCCAGAGATTGGGTCCCTGGAATCGTAGATCTCGGATCACACCCGTTTCCCGCCGCGATGGACACAAAACAGTTGTTCCTGGCGATGTTGAACGCCGAAAGGAACCCATTCTGGTTGATAATGACTTGGTTGATGTCCAGTCCGCGGATCAATCCAGTTCCGTGATTACCCAAATACTGGACGGTAACCGACGTGTTCCATCCAATCGCGCGCTGAACGGACAGATTCCAGTCCTGCACGTAAGGGGTCCGCAAGTTTGGCGAAATACCGAAGCCAGCGTTATTTACTATGCCAACGTTATTCGCGTTTGCTTCGAAGGTTGTTGGGATCAGGAAAGGCGGAGCTGAAACCAGGGAGGCGGCGGAAAGACCGTTGCCACCGCTGATGGTTGCAACCACGTCGGGGTTCCCGGCCGTGGATGTTAGCCCAGCATTGCCTTCGGTAGCATTGAGAACCGCAGTTGCAAGGTCATCATTCACATAATGAATGCTATAACCTGCTCGGATAGCCGTTTTGCCGTTGTGGAACGGGTCCCAGGCAATTCCGATATTCGGACCCAGGTCGAGAAGGTCCTTGTTGTAAGCGCGACGCCCTGAATTGCCGGCCACGAAACCGACCGTGGCGTTTGACAACAGTGTTTGCTCCATGGACTGGCCAACGCCCGGAATTGGCTCAAGGAATAAGCCGTTCTTCTCATTGAATGGGCTCAGGTACTCGTAACGCATCCCGTAGGTAATCGTGAGGTTAGGACGGAAACGCCAAGCGTCGCCACCGTAGAAAGCCCAATCGTTCTGCCGCAGATTCCGTTCCTGTGTGGCGCCTGGAACAAATCCCGACGATGGGCTGGTCACGTTGAATGTTTCGCTGGTTGAGCCAACGAAGCCGGCCAATGAGGCCAATATGTTATTGGCATCCGCCAAATCGTTGGCCGAAATTGGAGCAACTCCAGAGAAGTCGCTGCTAACCAATCCGAAGGTGTTGGATGCGCTGAACGCAGGCACGAAATCCGTCGACGTCCCAGCGTTGTTCACCGCGTCGATCGTCACGCGCTGCACCTGCATCCCAAACGAAATGGAGTGATTTCCGCGCAGCATGTTAGCGTTGTCCTGCCAGCTCCAAGTATGAGTGTTGCGGCCCTGAAAGAAGAAGTTCGGGTCGGGGCTGGTAAAAGCGAGGTTCGTATTATCCACAAAGAAGGGGCCGAACTTCTGTGATGTATTAAAGGTGGCCGGGGCGAGGTCAAAGCCAAAGCGAACCTCGTTTGTGAGGCTTGCCGTCGGGCTCCACCGCCACGCAGCTGAGAAAAAGTTGATGCCGTCGAAGTTACTGACTATGGGCACTGTATCGAAGGTCTGGTCAATGTCCGGCCGGTCAAAAATTTGTCTGTTCCAATAGTACGAAGCCGAAAAACTATTGTGCTGATTCAGAACATAGTCGGCGCGGCCACCGGTGTTCTTCAAAGTGGCGTTTGCGGCCGACTGAAAGCTAAATCCGGCGGTGTTGAGGCCATCACCGACCGCGTTGTTGTTTACAACGGCACTCGCTGGAATCCGGGCAAGCAGGGCGGCTATTACCGGATCGATCGTAAATACGGGGCTGCTTCCCCCGCGGGCGCTGTTCTCCAATGTGAGCAGGTTCGCGGTCGCTACCGTACCAGGTGCATTCGTCGGATGATATTGAAACATCCCGCCGGCCGCGGCAGGAGATGTAAAGATCGTCGCATCTTCCAGGCTCGTCTGAAGGTCCTTGAGCTCTTCAAACGAACCGTATACGAAGAGTTTGTTCTTGATAATTGGTCCTCCGCCTTGTCCGCCGTATTGGTCTTGATTAAGTGCCGAGTTCGGAATTCCCTCCGCGTTGTTGAACCACGGGTTGGCGGCCCATTTGTTGCTCTGGTAGTACCAGAAACCCTGGCCATGCCAAACATTCGTGCCCTTCGGGGTGACAATACTAATAGCAGAGGAACCGCCTCCGACCGAAGGGTCAGCATTTTGCGTATCGATGTGGAATTCGCCGGTTTGGCTCAGGAAAAGCTGGTTGGGGGAGAAGTCAGTGTCATTCGTACGGATGAAGTTGTCCTGGATGTTGATTCCATCCAGCGTAACACTGCTAAACGCGCTGCGTTGACCATCAATCACGGTATCGGTCTTGCCGTTGTTGACTACACCTGGCTCAAGTTGAATCAATCCCATCGGCTGTCGGTTGGCTACAGGCAGCGTTTGGAGCTGTTCAGAAGATATATCGGTACTGACCGAGGCGCTCGTGGTCTGAATTTGCTCTGAAGCCCCCGCCTCGACGGTCACGGTTTGGCTGGCCGCGCCTACTTCCAGGGTCATTGGAGGGACGGAAAGCTGCGAGGACGCAAAGAGCTTAAGGTTCGTCACCGAGGCAACCTTGAATCCTTCCTTACTGACATCCACTCGATAGAGACCGAAGTTCAGGCTGGTCACCGAATACTCGCCATTGGCTGCTGTCTTTGTGGCGTACTTCGTCCCAGTGTCCAAACTCGTGATTGTGACGTCCGCGCCAACCACGGCAGCGTTTTGCTGGTCTAGCACCGTTCCTACGATGGAACCGGTTGGAACTTGGGCGCGAGTACCGAACGCCGCCATGAAAAACGCGATTGCAAACGCAAAGCCAGCAATCGAAAGCTTCTTCATTACGTTTCTCCCTTTGTGGGCTTAGATGACGTAGCTGTGTGGTGTAGAGCAAATCAGTAGCCAAATCGCAGTACCAAGAGCAGCCCCATTAACGTGTTTAATAGCTACACCATAGGCACCGACCAAAGACCGTCGTAACGTGATAATCCGAATTTTGGAAGGCGATTTTCATAGACCATCTGAGTTTTGGAATCACAACTGCAACTGCGCTGTTATAGTTCGGCTCTCAACAATCGGAAGTTGACAAAGGCGGAAAAGAAAACTATGGATGCTCTTTGCTTTGGGGCTCCTGAGATCGCCATAGAGAGACAACGGACGCTTGCCATACCGGACCATACAGCAACAGCGGCTAGGCGCGGTGTTCTTCTATCTGGTCATCGCGCTGCTTCTGTATTTTACCTATCTGGTTTTTGAACCGTTCCTCGTCCCCTTGTGCTGGGCTGCGGTCCTGGCGGTAGTTTTAGATCCCCTAAACAAGCGGCTCGATCAGCAGTGGGGACGCACACGCGCCGCTATTGCGTGCACGATTCTTGTGACCCTGCTGCTGATCGCCCCTGCGATTGGCGTGGGGATTTCCTTCGTTCATCAAGGGCTACAGGCTGCCGCTGCCGTTCAGCGCGGCCTCAACAACGGCGGGCTTAGCCGCGTTGACCGCTGGTGGGAATGGCTTGGCGCACACATTCCCGGACAAACTCCTGAGAGTCTTGCACAACTTCTGCACCGCGCCATTGAGGCCACGGCAACTTTTCTTGCATCCAAGGTTGGCGTGGTCTTGCGCAACGTGGCCATCTTTGTCTTTGATCTCGTTGTCGCGATTATCGCCATGTTCTATTTCTTTCGTGACAGCGAAGAAATCATGGCCCGGCTGCGGCAAGTTTTGCCGTTCGATCGAGAGTCCCGCGAGGAGATTGTTGGCAAGTCACGCGATCTGATTTTTGCCAGCGTCACCATGGCCCTCGCGGCTGCCGCAATTCACGGTTTGGCGGGAGGGGTCGCTTTTGCAATTGTTGGAATCACTGCGCCGGTTTTTTGGGGCGTGGCCATCGCATTCTTTTCGCTCTTGCCCGTCGTTGGGGACTTAATCATCTGGGTTCCCGCGATAATCGACCTATTCTTTACCGGCCACTGGATAAAGGCCGTTGTTCTCGCGGTAATCGTCACCGTAGTTGCCGGGGTTATCGACAACATCATCCGACCCTGGTTCATCAGCGGACGGACGCGCATGAATGGCCTGATCGTTTTTATCGCCGTTCTAGGGGGAGTCGCTGTATTTGGCTTGCTGGGAATTGTGTTAGGGCCGATCATCGTCGCCACGTTCGCCAGCCTGCTCGATTTATACGCTAAGGCAGGCCGTCGGACGGAAAGTGCCTGAACGAAACCGTGCCATGGCCGCTCCGCCGCTTTGCGATTCGCTACAGACGTTCACAGTTTCGTCTCGATTTGCTGTTAGCGCACGTATAATGCACAGGCCAAACAGGGACGCGCGCCTCGTTCGGTGTAGGTTTAGAAGAATGCCATGACCCCAAAGACGCCTCAGGCTAAGGAACTTCCTCCGGAGCAACTGCGCTGGCGCTGCGACCCGGCAAAGGTACCGTACGCAACTTCAGCGGAAGCGCCGTACATCGGCGGTGAAATCGGTCAGGAGCGCGCCTTGCGCGCCCTGCGCATGGGCGTTGATATGACGGCGCAGGGTTACAACGCGTTTGTCTGCGGCCTCACCGGAACGAGCCGCGGCGGCATGATTGTTCGTATGATCGAAGGCATCGGGCCGAAGACGCAGCTTTCCCCGGACCGCTGCTACGTAAATAATTTCAAGAATCAGGACCGGCCGCGCCTTTTGACTTTGCCTCCGGGACAAGCAAACGCCTTTCGAAAAGAAGTTCAGTCCGGTGTTGAATTCCTGCGCAGGCGCATCCCGCAAGTCTTTGAAGGCGAGCCGTTCCAGCGGCAGAAAGCGCGTATCGTCGAACGTTATACTCAGCGCGAAAAGGAATTGATGGACGATTTCACGCATCGCATCGCGCGTGAGCAATTTGCCCTTGGCCGCATGCAGGTCGGCGCGGTAGCACTTCCGGAAATTTTCCCCGTCCTCGAAGGCGCGATGGTGCCGATCGAAGAAATTCCCAAGCTCGTGCAGGAAGGAAAAATCGAAAGCGCCGCAGCCGAAGAGCTCGAACGCAAATATGACCAATTTCGCCAGGAATTCACGGTCGTCTACAGAAAGACTCTCACTTTATCTCGCGAACTGGCCAGCGAAATGAGCTATCTCGAGCAGGAAGCCGCCTCAGTTCTTGTGGACGGGGTGATCGAGGAGTTGAAGGAAAAGTACGCGGATTCGCACGTTGCGGAGTATCTTGAGGAAGTTCGCCACCACATTCTTGATAATTTGGAGCCTTTCAAGGAACGGGAGGGCGAGGACGAGCAGCCTCCTTCTGAAGCGACGGCCGCTTTGCGACCCGAGCGTTCGGACCGCGATCCATTTCGAGTTTACGGCGTGAACGTGATCCTCGCGCACGGCGACCACGAAGCGTGTCCCGTCATTTTCGAAACCATTCCGACGTACGCGAATCTCTTTGGCACGATTCATCGCAGTTACGACGCGCGCGGCGGCTGGAGTTCCGACTTCATGGATCTGCGAGCCGGTTCGATACTTCGAGCAGATGGCGGGTTCCTGATTATGTATGCACTGGATACACTCACCGAACCCGGCGTTTGGCGTACTCTCAAGCGCACGCTGAATCACAGCAAGCTTGAGATCCAACCCGTCGATGTCTTCTTCCCATTCAGTACCGCCGCCATGAAGCCGGAACCAATCGACATTCGCGTCAAGATCGTCCTGATCGGCGATCGCGAGATGTACGAGCTGCTCTACAACTTCGAAGACGATTTCAAGAAGATCTTCAAAGTACGGGTCGAGTTCGACGAAGAAATGAAATGGAACGATGAAGTGATCGCCCACTATTGCGGGCGCCTGCGGAAGCTATGCGACGACGAAAACCTTCTGCCCTTCAACCGCGAAGCTATCGCGGCGCTGATGGAGCATGGCGTGCGCCAGGCCGGCCGCCGTGGAAAAGTCACTGCGCGGTTTTTTGACATCGCGGATGTCGCCCGGGAATCGAGCTACCTCGCACAACAGGATCATCAGAACATCGTCACCGCGGCGCAAGTCCGTCACTCACTGGAAGCTAAAATCGATCGTCACAACCTGATCGAAATGAAAATTCAGGAAATGATCGAGAAGGGATTGCTACTGATCGACGTTTCCGGCGAACGCATTGGGCAGGTAAACGGCTTAAGCGTCATGGAGCTCGGCGGCTACGCGTTTGGGAAGCCTGTGCGCATCACCGCGTCAGCTGCTCTCGGCAAATCCGGCATCATTAACATCGAACGCGAATCGAACCTGAGCGGCCGCATCCACGACAAAGGCATGCACATCATTTCCGGCTACCTGCGACGCATGTTCGCGCAAGACAAGCCGCTCTCGCTCGCCGCCAGTGTCTGCTTTGAGCAATCCTATTCCGGTGTCGACGGTGATAGCGCTAGCTCCACCGAAATCTACGCGCTGCTCTCTGCCCTGGCCGGCGCACCGATCCGCCAGGACCTGGCCGTGACTGGGTCCGTCAATCAACAGGGTGATATTCAGCCGATCGGCGGAGTAAACGAAAAAATCGAAGGCTATTACGACGTCTGCTGCGTGAAAGGATTTACCGGCACTCAAGGCGTACTCATTCCCATTGAGAACGTGGACGACCTGATGCTGCGCGACGATATCGTCGACGCCGTTGCCAAAGGCAAATTCCACGTCTTCCCGGTCGCCACGATCGATCAAGGAATCGAAATCCTCACAGGACTGAAGGCGGGGTGCCGCGATGGCGCAGGCAAGTTCGAACTCGGCAGCATCTTTGCCCGCGCCGACGACCGGCTTCGACTTATGGCCCGCACCCTTTCCGACTATGAGTAGTTGAAGCCAAGATTGACGAGGTTTCCTTCTGTCTAAACGAGCGGCTTCAGGGTCAGCGTAACTTCGAACACTTTTCCATTGCGGAGAAAGCTCAGTTTGTGGGCAATGCCACCTTGGCGCAAAAGGTCGCGAATCTCATCGAGACTGTAATCGCCGGCGGTCCGGTCATCGAGTTTCTGAATCATGTCGCCGACTTCAATGTGCGCGGCGGCGGCCGGCGATTTCGCCGCGACCTGAGCGACCTCAAACTTATCGAATGTCGGGGGAATAGCAATAATCGAGAGCCCGCTCATGTCTGCGCTGAAGACATTCGGAAGAGTTTGGTTCGGCTCGAGAATCAGAAGACGCGCTGGATAATTCAGAATTGCCGTAAAACGAGCGAGAATTTCGCCACCGACTGCGCAAACAAATCCTGAAGGAATGGTCCCTGGTCCTTTGGCGGACTTCACCGGGAATATCGCGATGGGGTCGGCAAAACCGATTTTTCCGAACTGCAACGCCTGCACGCGGCCAAGAAACTCGCGCACATCCGTGTCCGATGCGGCGTCGGCTCCGGGGAACGGCAACATCCTCTCCGACAAATCAGCAAAGGAATGGGCTGCCGCGAAGTGCGGGGAAAACGCCAGTGGTTCCGTCTGTGCCGTGGCAATCGCAATCAGGCCATTGAATTTTCCGCGATGCCGCACTGTGACTTTGCCCGCAAATGCCGGAATCCCGTCGGAAACTTCGAGCGGGACTTGCACGCCACGCCCGCTGTAGCGAAATCCTTGCGGATCGTAGAACTGCACGGAAGGAGCCTGGTAATCAATGCGGAGAACCAAACGGCTCAGGACATCCTCGCCGAGGACTCCCTGCACGACATGCCCAACGCGTGCCGACAAATCGCCGAACGAGTCGAGTGCCAATGACGGCAGCGAGATTTTCAGTCCCGGGAATTCCAATGTGACACTCGAAAAAGATTTCGGCAGGATGCCTTCCGCCGACGGCGAGTAGAGTCCGACAGCCACAGCGCGAACGTCATCAATTGCTGAATCCGCACGCGCCGTATCGAGCAAGAACCACGAAGGCTGCGAGCCATTCACGCGAACGGGAACCAGCGGCAACGCATCAGCAATCTGCGCCGGAACTTGCGCTACATTCCCTTGGAACGCAAATTGGACCGGTGGTCCATCTTGCAGTCGTTCAGAAACAGCCGGCAGTGTATTGGCACTTTTTTGTTGTGGAGTTCTCTCGCGAGCAAAAACCAAAGAGGCAAACGCAAGGCCGAGAAAGAAAAGGAGTTGCGCGATTCTCGTTTCAGTTCTAGAGGCCATCCGGAATTTAGATAATGCGCGTCCCCGAGTCAGCGTGCCATGCGTATCTGATGGCTCGCAGGGTCTATGGGTTTGCTGTGCTCGAACCTGCAGGAGCGACCGCCTTCGGGATCGAAAGATAACCCGAGATAGAGTTCTTTTGCACGTCGTAAACGACGATTTCTTCGAGTGTGCGGCTGCCGCGCGTATAGAACTGGATGGGCTCCTCTACCGTCTTGTCTTTTCGCTCGACGCTCTTGTCGTCGGCGAGGATGTCGATCGTGAAGATCTGACGCTTGGCGTTGATTTTGCGGAGCGTCAGTTGGATCGGTCCGACATGCTGCGGAAGCTTCGCCTTGCCAAGCTTGAATTCATAGATGTTGCGTTCATTGAGCCGCTTCAGTTCTTCCACTTCTTCGTGGTTGCGGGCAATCAGGCCGCTCTGCACACCTAAGTCGCCGATAGCCGTTGTCAGCTTGCCCCTGGCATCGTCCAGGTCTTTGCGCTCCGACGCCACATCGCTCTTAGTGCCGTTCAGTTCATCGGAAACCTGGCCGAATTGTGCGGCTGTTTGTTGTTGTACCTGTCCGATTTGCTGGCGCAGCAAATCATTGGCCGCTTGCTGCTTTTTCTGGTCTTTTCGCGCAGCCACAGCCAGGCTCCTGGCGCTGGCAAGCTCGTCTTCGGTGAGACCCAACTTCTGCTCGGTGACCTGAAGCTCTGTCTTCATGTCGGCGATCGCCGCGTTGGTCCTGTCCAGCTCGCCCGTGAGCGCGCCAGTGCGCTTCGCCGCAGCATCGGACGTCAGCGCCTCTTGCTTCTTCTGCTGCACGAGTGCGTATATCAGGTATCCACTTAGGCCGAAGGCGACGAGAAAGGCGATAATCACCCATCGCGGCGTGTACGGATATGACTCCGGTTGCGGCTCGGATTTACTCCGTGCAAATTCCGGCAAATCAGTCATCGCATCTCCTCACAGAAATCAGCGCTCGTTCCGCGATTATCGCGAAGGAACATCAGAAAGTCTACGCATGACGAACCGGCGTGTGCTGATGCGGCCAGCGCGCCTCGACCGTGGTAAATAGACCGCCTCGCGGAGTGAATTCACCGCGAACAAGACATCGCACCGGTTTGCTGGCCGCAACGATATCGCGCAGCATCCGGTTGACCGCATTTTCGTAGAAGATTCCGAGGTTTCTGTATGCCAGGAGATACATTTTCAGCGCCTTCAGTTCGAGACACACTTTGCGCGGTTCATATTGAACAAGGATCACGCCGAAGTCCGGCAGACCGGTCTTCGGGCACACCGAAGTGTACTCCGGAAAACGAATCGTGATTTCGTATCCGGGAAAGTGATTCGGCCAAGTCTCCAATCTGGGGAGCTCGGCGTGAATTCCAGCTCGCGAGTGGGCTTCCGTATAATCCGCCATGTTGCATCTCCGGCCGGTATTCTACAACAGAGAATCGGGTCGCTGTCGAAGCAGCAAGGATGCGAGAAGCGCAACGCCACCTGGCCAGCAGATGCAAAATTATGGCTAATCTGCCGGGGCAGACTTCGGTACGGTCTGCGAAGCCGTGTGGCGCAGCTGCACTCCTTTCACAATCACGTAGAGAACCGGAATGAACAGCAGGTTGAGTGAGGTGGCAAAAATCATCCCACCGAACACGGTCGAGCCGACCGATTTGCGGCCGGCGGCTCCCGCACCGGTTGCCAGCACCAGCGGCAGCACGCCAAGCAGGAAAGCAAACGACGTCATCAGAATCGGCCTCAGGCGGATGCGCGCTGCTTCGATTGCCGCGTCGTAAAGCTCCATTCCTTTTTCGCGAAGCTGTTCTGCAAATTCGACGATCAGAATGGCGTTCTTGCTTGACAAGCCGATCAGCATCACCAATCCGATCTGGCAGTAGACATCATTGATGTTCCCCCGCAGCCCCTGAAACAACAGCGCCCCCAGCATGGCCATGGGAACGGCCATCAGAACAATAAACGGCAGCGAAAAACTCTCGTACTGCGCAGCGAGCGTCAGGTAAACCACAAGCAAGCCCAGTCCGAAAAGCGCTGCGGCTTTGCTGCCCGACTGAATTTCCTCCAGAGAGAGGCCGGACCATTCGTAAGTTGTTCCGCGCGGCAAAACCTTGGCCGCCAGGTTCTGCATCTCGTCGATCGCGTCACCAGAACTGCGTCCGGCCGCCGCCGAGCCGTCAATTTCGGCAGACCGGAAAAGATTGTAATGAGTGATGATCTGCGGGCTCGACGTTTCCGTGATATGCACCAGATTATCCAAAGGGACCATGCTGCCCGAACCCGAGCGTACATAAAACTCGTTGATGTCGCTTGGGTGCGACCGGAATTGCTTCTCGCCCTGCACATACACGCGATACGACCGGTTGTTGAACGTGAAATTGTTGACATACACCGAGCCGAGGAAGACCTGTAGAGCATCGGTAAGCTGACTGAGTGGAATGTTCAGACTCTTGGCTGCGCTGCGATCGATATTGACAACAAATTGCGGATCGTTGGCCGTGAAACTGGTGAACAATCCAGAAAGCTTCGGATCGCGGTTACCCGCTCTCGCGAGCGCCTGCGTGTCCTGCTGAAGACCCTGGAGTGAAGTGTTGCCTAGATCCTCCACTTCCAATTGAAATCCTCCGAAGTTTCCGAGGCCCTGGACTGCGGGAGGATTAAAAGGAGCCACAATTGCGCCGGAAACAGCGAAGAACGGCCCGCGCAGCCGGTTCACGAGTGCCGGCGCGCTGTGAGCCTGGCCCTGCCTCTGGGCGAATGGTTTCAAGTTGACAAACACCATCGCGTAGTTCGAAGCCGACCCGGTGAAACTGAAACCGGCAACCGAGAAAATGTCGGCCGTTTCTGGCTGCTTCCACAGAATCGCTTCCACTTGATGACAAATGTCCGAGGTATAGTCCAGCGATGCGCCCGACGGCGCCTGGATGAGAATCATGATGTAGCCCTGATCTTCGTCAGGGACAAACCCGCGCGGAACTTTGTTGAACACCCAGTAGGTCAGTGCCGCGAGCAACAGAAAAAGAACCGTCGTTGCAAATTTCCAATTGAACAGGTGACGCAGCGCCGCCCGATAGAGATTCGTTCCTCCAATCACCATCCGGTTGAACGGATCGAAGATTCGCTTGCTGAACCGGCCCTCTTTCTCGTGGCCCAAGAAAATCGCGGAGAGCGCCGGAGTTAGCGTCAACGCATTGAACGCGGAGATCGCTACGGAGAATGCAATGGTCAGAGCGAATTGTCGGAACAAAATTCCGGTTGTGCCCGGAAAAAGCGCGACCGGAACGAAAACGGATACCAACACCAGGGATGTAGCGACCACCGCGCCGGCCACTTCGCCCATGGCCACAGAAGCAGCCCGATGCGGCTCCGATAAGCCTTCCGTAATATGCCTCTGTACGTTTTCAATCACGACGATGGCGTCGTCGACGACGAGCCCGGTAGCCAGTGTGATGCCAAACATCGTCAGCGTATTGATCGAAAATCCGAGCACCTTCACGAAAACGAACGTTCCGACAAGCGAAACGGGGATCGTGATGGCCGGTATGAACGTGCTGCGCCAGTCTTGCAGGAAAACGAAAATGACCGCGATAACCAGAACAATCGCTTCGATCAGCGTGGTGATAACGTCGCGAATCCCTTCGCTCACAGCCGTCGTGGTGTCGAATGCCACTCCGTACTTCAATCCCGCCGGAAAGCTGGGCGCAAGCTTTTGCAACGCTTGTTTGCAAAGGGCATCCACTTGCAGCGCATTGGAGTTCGGCAATTGCTGCACCGCAAGGCCGATGGCTTCGTGGCCATCGATGAAAAGATTGTTGCTGTAGTCCTGTGCACCGAGCTCCGAGTAACCAACATCTTTCACGCGCACCAGCGTGCCGTCGGTTCCCGTTTTCAAAATAATGTCGTCGAATTCGGAGGGATCAACAAGCTGGCCCATCGCTCGTACGCTGATCTGAAACGCCTGACCCGGCGGCGCAGGCGGCTGGCCGATCTGCCCTGCAGCAACTTGAACATTTTGCTCTTCAAGCGCGTTGATCACATCCGTCGCGGTAAGTTGCCGCGCAGCCAGCTTCGTTGGATCCAGCCAGACGCGCATAGCGTATTCACGCTCTCCAAAGATCGTGACATTCGCCACGCCCGGCACGCGCTTGATCGCGTCGCTGACATATACATCGACGTAATTGCTGATGAATAGCCCTGTATACTTGTTATTCTCCGCATAAAACGCCGCTGCGAAGACAAAACCGGCAAACCCTTTTGTGATCGTCACTCCATTGGCGTTGACCTGTGCAGGCAGCAATCCGGCGGCAGCCTGGACACGATTCTGCACGTCAACGGCGGCGAGATCCGGGTCGCGCGTGACGTCGAACGTCGCCGTAATTGTGCTGGTGCCGTTGTTCGCGCTCGTGGAAGTCAAATACTTCAGGCCTTCCACTCCATTGATTGAGCGTTCCAGAGGAATCGTGACAGCGGATTCGACGGTCTGCGCATCTGCTCCCGTATACGCGCTCGTGACGATCACCTGGGGAGGCGCCAGGTTGGGAAATTGCGCGACAGGCAATGTTGGGATAGCTACAGCGCCGCCCAAAACGATAATCAAAGCGCAAACGGTGGCAAAAATCGGCCGCTGAATGAAGAAGTCAACAAACACGCCGGATCTCCGTTTGCTGCAATTGGCAATTCAAAGGTTTCGCGGCACCCCGCCTCAATGCGGGTCCGCGGCAGTGGATGAATTCTCGATGCTTTCCTTGACCGGCATCCCATCGGCAAGAAACTGGAAACCGCCAACAATCACGTGGTCTCCCGCGCTGACGCCGCTCAGTACGACGTAATTGTTGCCAATAATGTCGCCGGCCTGAATTTGCTGCTGCCGCGCCACGGTTCCTTTTACGCCCTGCTCGGCCAGAAACACGAAAACCTGCCCGTTAATCCGCTGCGTAGCGAGGACTGGAACCTCCAAGCCTTTCTTTGTGCGCCACGTAATACGCGCGTTGACGAACTCGTCTGTGCGCAAGCTGTGGTTCGCATTGGGAATCACTGCCTTCGCAAGCACCGTCTGCGTGGTGTTGTCCACTTCGGGCGAAATAAAAAAGATGTTGCTGTGCGCGATCACATTGCCGGAGTCATCCAACAGATCAACGGGCTCGCCCAAGCGCAGACCTGCCGAATGCTCCACGGGAACGTATATGTACGCCTGAAGGTTTCCAATCTGGTCCACTGTCGTCAGCAAGGTTGCGTTCGTGACGCGGTCGCCGACATGCACCGGAACATCGCCGACGATGCCCTCTGTCGGAGCCGAAACCGTGTAGTAGTGAAGTTGCTCCTGCTGTTGGCTCACCTGCGCATCCAATGCTTTCGTTTGCGCGAGCGCGCTGTCGTAGGTGGTCTTGAAGGTGTCAAAATCCTGCTTGCTGATGATGCCCGCGTCATAGAGTTTCTTGGCCCGGTCATACTGGGCTTGAGCATTCGCCATCGTTGCGGCCTGCGCGTTGCGTGCGGCCACCTGGCTGTTCAGACTGGCTTCCTGAACCCTCGGATCAATTGCCATCAGCGGCTGTCCCTGCTCGACATGTTCGCCTGAGTGTACGTCGATCTTTACGATCCAACCTTCCACCTGCGGATTGATCGCGGCCGACCGCCTCGACTTCAGCGTGCTCAAGTATTCAGAATAATCCGGGATGCTCACTTCCTGGAGAATTACAGTCTTCACCGCGGTCGCGGAAAACCCGCTTGGCTTTGCGGCTGGCTTTGCACAACCGCAAGAAATGCTAGCCAGAACCACCGCCGCGCACACCGGCCACCGCCGGACGCCGCGAAAGAATTTGGGTCTGATAAGGAAACCTGCACTCATCTTTTACGAACACAACCCGTTGGATTGCATCTCCCTAAAACAAAACGCGAGAACAGCTTCCCAAGTTACGCCCATAATGCCACACCGCCGCCGGCCTTCCAATGATTTAGATGGACCAAGCAGGCTCCGGGTTCAGGAATTCCGGTCGCACGTTCGCCCAGTTACTTCGGTCCACCGCCAGCTGAGGAGACTTCCCGCTGCAGGCGCCGGCTCTTTTCCGCAACGGATGCATCTAGTTCCGTCTTGTAGTCGGCAAGTTTACGCGCCATTGCGAGGTCAGAAGTTGCCAAGATCTGTGCCACATAGATTCCCGCGTTCATCGCGCCCGGCTTGCCAATCGCCATGGTAGCCACAGAAACGCCGCCAGGCATCTGAACGGTGGCCAACAACGAGTCCATCCCATTCAGGGATGTCGATGGCATTGGTACGCCAATCACCGGCAGTGTCGTCAACGCGGCCACCACTCCCGCCAAATGAGCGGCACCCCCCGCACCAACGATGATAGCCTTCAGTCCTCGCTCGGCCGCCGTTTCGGCATATTGGGCGGCACGCGCAGGTGACCGATGCGCCGACACAACTGCGACTTCGTATCTAATCCCGAACTTCTCTAGCATCCGGCACGCCTCCGCCATCACCGGGTAATCCGAATCAGATCCCATGATGACGCCGACTAGTGCGGTCTCCTGCTTCTCTCTTTCCGGCAAATTTCCTCCTCATGTTCTGGCACTTTGTTTCGACTCACGACCGATATCCGTTCGAAACTGCATACCCTCAAACACAATCTGGTTCGCTACGTCATATGCGGCCAGACGGGCCTCGGACAACGTCCCTGCCGCTGCCGCAACCGTCAATACACGACCACTACTTGTATAGTATATATCATCCCGCACCTCTGTGGCCGCGTGAAATACGGCGACATCACGCCGACTATCGACAGAAGGGACTCCGGATATCCGCTTCCCTGTCTGCGGTTTACCAGGATACCCGGCACTGGCGAGGACGACGGATGCGCTTGCCGCCGGTCGCCAGACCATCCTAAATCTCGCGAGAGTGCCGGCGATCGTAGCTTCCGCAGCCACAGCCAAATCGAAATTCATGCGCATCACTAATGCCTCGGTCTCAGGGTCTCCCAGCCGGCAGTTGAACTCGAGAACCTTAGGGCCGTCGTCTGTAATCATCAGGCCAAAGTACAGGAATCCGACGTACCTCAGACCATCATGTGCCAGGCCTCCTATCGTCGGTCTGACAATCGACTCTTGGATCAGTTGTTCGAGCTCCCCAGAGACTAACTCATCGCTTGAGATAGCCCCCATACCCCCGGTATTCGGTCCGGCATCTCCGTCGAAGATGCGTTTGTAGTCGCGGGCGGGTGCCAAGGGTAAGAAGTCCTCGCCGTCCGTCAGAACGATGTATGAAATCTCTCGTCCCGTTAAGGCCTGCTCGAGGATCACGCGCCGCCCGGCGTCGCCAAACTCATTTTTCTCGACCAGTCGCTCGATAAAGGCCCTGGCCTCGTCCAGCAGTGACGTCACGAGGACGCCCTTCCCGGCACACAGGCCGTCTGCCTTCACCACAACTGGCCAATTGACTCTTCCAAGAGCTCGAGCGGCGGTCCCAGCATCGTCGAAGACTCCGTAAAGAGGTGCCGTCGGGATGCCATGCCGGCCCATGAACTCCTTGGCGAAGACTTTGCTCCCCTCCAGGCGCGCCGCAGCGCGGGTGGGCCCCAGCATCGGTAAGCCGCGCTTCTCGAATTCCTCTGCGACACCGAGAACGAGCGGCTGTTCAGGCCCCACAATTGTCAGGTCTGGCTTGAGACCCTGAGCGATCTCCGCTAGCTTCGCAACCTCGCCAACATTCCCGGCGACGCATTCGGCAAGCGCGGCAATGCCGGCATTCCCCGGCATGCACCAAGCGCGCTCGACGCTCGGACTTTCGCGAAGTTTCCACGTCAGGGCGTGTTCGCGAGCGCCGCCGCCAATAACAAGAATCTTCATCAGAACGAGCTTGCACGATACGGCGACCGTCGCTTTAGTGTCAACCCTTGGGAATCACTTTTCCGGTTTTCTGGGCCAACTAACTTCTGTATAAGGCATACTGAGTGTGAGCAATGCATTGGGATTACCTAACCATTCTTTTTTTCATGGCTGTGATTGTGCCGTGGCGGAGTCGTGTGCGCGTCGCCGCACTATTGCAGTCTCACGCAGTTGAGTCACGGGAGCGCATCGCCCTCTATGCTTCGACGATTGCGTTTCAATGGACAATCTCACTCGCCATTTTCTGGCGATGCCACGCGCGCGGGCTCAGTTTCTTCGAGTTGGGACTCTCTGTTCCGCAAGCGGCGCGAGCAGTCACTGCTGCAATCGCAATTTCCGCGGTACTCGTGGTGAACCAGGTGTTCGGCGTATTGCGGCTTGTGCGACTCCCTCCGGCAAAGCGAGGAATCGTCGGACAGCTTGCAGAGCGACTCGTCCCACGAATCAACACTGAGAAATGGATAGCCCTTGCTCTCGTGCTGACGGTGGCGTTCTGCGAGGAGTTCATTTATCGCGGCTTCATCGAGTCCCTGTTCCAGAGGGAATTCTCATCATTGGCAGCCGGGGCGGCGATTTCCGCGGGGTTATTCTCTGTCGCCCACGCATACCAAGGCAGGCGCGGCATCATCACGACCTTTATCGTCGGGCTTCTTTTCTCCTCTGTAAGGATTTGGACAAGCAGTCTATTGCCCTCGGTGATTATCCATTTCGCTGTCGATCTTTCAGCAGGCATAGCCTCCGCTCGACTGCTGATACCGGAGCGCGCGGAATGAAGCCGGAGCGAATTCGTGAACTGCTCAGGCCATACCTCAGTCCTCTCCCGGGCGGGATCGAATATAAGGTACAGAAATACATGGCCTTGCTTCAGAGATGGGGAGCCCGGATGCCCCTCACCTCGATCCACGATCCTGAGGCCATCGTCCGCTTCCATTTTGGGGAGAGCATCTTCGCCCTGGAGGCTGCAACTATCAAAAATGGTCGACTCGCCGACGTCGGAAGCGGCGCTGGATTCCCAGGCTTGCCGATCAAGTTGGCGAATCCTGGACTCTCGGTGATTCTGATAGAGTCAAACAGGAAGAAATGCGCCTTCCTTCATGAAGTGACGCGCTCCCTCGAATTGGACAACGTGCAGATCGTGTCGAGCGAGTTTGAATCCTCGCCAATCGACTCCGACTCGCTCTCGTTTGTCACGAGCCGGGCGCTTAGACAGCATAAGCGCATCCTCGATTGGGCACACGAGAAACTCGCTTGTCGAGGATCCGTCCTCCTATGGATCGGGCTTGACGACGCCACAGTGATTCGGAGTCTAGGCAGTTGGGACTGGGGCGCTCCGAGGCTGATCCCCGGAACGCGGAGCAGGTTTCTTTTGCCCGGCGGGAAAATGTCGTGAGAATGTTCCACGTGGAACAATTCAGCCGGTCTCGCTAAGGAGATGTTTCACGTGGAACATTTCTGCGTCGAGATTGCAATCGCGCACTAAAACCGCTTGCGACATCCTCTGCACCTCTGATAGATTTCGCCAAATATCGAAACTGGAGAGTGGTTTGGGCAGAGTAATCGCGATTGCCAATCAGAAGGGCGGCGTCGGCAAGACAACGACTGCCATCAACCTGGGGGCGTCTCTTGCAGCAGAACAGAAGAAAACTCTCATCATTGATTGCGACCCGCAGGCTAACACCACCGGAGGCCTAGGATTCCCCAAAGACCCGTCGCGAAGGACAGTCTACAACGCGATTATCCTCAATGAGCCACCAGAGCGCGTGATCGTTCAAAGTCAGGTGGCCGGCCTAGATCTGCTACCATCGGACAAGAACCTCGTCGGTGCCGCAGTCGAGCTCGTCGCCATGGAGAACCGGGAATACCGCCTAAGGGCACTCATCGAACGCATTCGCCCGAACTACGACTTCGTCATCCTCGATTGTCCGCCAGCCCTCGATCTCCTGACGATCAACGCTCTCGCGGCCAGCGATTCGGTTCTAATTCCGATTCAGTGCGAATACTACGCAATGGAGGGTGTCGCCGAGCTCTACGACACCTTGATGCGCCTTCGCCGAGCCATCAATCCCTCTTTAGCAATCGAGGGGATCCTCCTCACTATGTTCGACGATCGGACTACGCTCTCACGGCAGGTGGCAGCTGATCTTCGAAGCTTCTTCGGATCACAAGTCTTTAACACCGTCATACCGAGGAATGTTCGGCTCGCTGAGGCACCCAGTCATGGGAAACCCATTATTGTTTACGACATTAGTAGTAAAGGTGCCGAGAGCTACATCCAACTGTCCAAGGAGGTCATAGCAAATGACCAGAAACGCGCTGGGCAAGGGGCTGAGTGCGCTGATACGCGAGCCCGAAGCTCCTCAGCAGGCCAATGACCGTCCCGTTGTAACGGCTACTTCGCTAGCGAGCGCCGCCGCCGTTGCGCCGGCCCGTACTGCAGACCCACTAGGATCAGTGCTGCAGCTTGATATTGATCTGATTGACCCGAGTCCCTTCCAACCGCGCACACGTTTCGCACAGGGCGCCCTTGATGAGCTCGCACAGTCAATCCGCCAGACCGGCATAGTGCAGCCCATCGTCGTCCGCAGAAACGGCCCGCAAAGGTATCAGCTTCTGGCAGGCGAGCGCCGCTGGCGCGCCGCGCAGCTCACCGGGTTGCATCGCGTGCCTGCGATCCTTCAGGACGTCACCGATGAGAAGGCCATCGAGATCACCCTGGTAGAGAACCTCCAGCGCGAAGACCTAAATCCCATCGAGCAGGCGCAGGCATTCGACCGCCTCATTCAACAGTTCCACCTCACCCAGGAGGAAGCCGCCGTCCGGACTGGCAAGGACCGGGCGACCATAACCAATGCGTTGCGGCTGCTGCGCCTCGACAAGCCGATCCGCGAAATGGTCGAGGACGGGCGGTTGACCGGTGGCCATGCCCGCGCGCTTCTGGCAATTGAAAGCGAGGCGGCGCGCCTCGAAACGGCGCGGAAGGCGGCGCGCGGCGGCTTGACCGTTCGCCAGATCGAACGGCTCGCCACACGATCCCGCCGGAATCGTTCGCAGACCCAAGCAACCGCATCTGCGCTTGACGCAAACACCCGCGCCGCCGTCGACGAACTCCAGCGAGTTCTTGGCACCCGTGTGACGATCAATCCTTGCTCACACCGACGCCCTGGCCAGATTATTGTCGAATACTACACCGAAGGTGATCTTGACCGGCTGTACCGGCTGATCGTTGAGAGATAATCCTCGCTTAGCTTCTACTTCGCAGGAGGCATGACATGGCTTCCCGGTGGCTGGGCGGAAAGGGCAGTAAATCCTCGGAATGGGCCGGCTTTATTGACAGCGGAGTTTCGTTCGAAGGGAAAATAACTGTCACGGGTATGTTCCGGATCGACGGCGAAGTGAAGGGAAACATCGTGGCGGAGAATGGTCTTCTTCTCGGTGAACGTGCCAGAGTCGAAGGGCAAATCGACGCGACTGACGTCACCATCGCAGGCAGGTTTGACGGCCAGATTTTTGCGAAGGATCGCGTAGAGATCCAGCCGAAAGGCGTAGTGACAGGCGAGATTCACTCACCATGCCTTGTCATTCAGCCTGGCGGCGTTCTTGATGGCCAGTGCCATATGCTGTCGTCAGCAGTTGAGGGGCACGAGCCGATCGCAATTCCGATTCGTCCGGCAGTTCCAGTCTAGAGAAAAACCCTATCTCGAAGATCGATCCGGGTGTGCGAGCCTAGTCGCTCGCGGCGGGGTTGCGCTTGCTTTGAGCAAGCAGCGCGAAGAAATCGTTCTCGTGGGCGGAATCTCCGATGTAGTCGGCAGAGGTTAAATCCTTCGGTACGATGCAAGCGATCCACAGTTGACTACGATTCTGTCGATTGTCAAACGTCCAGCAACGGCCATCTTTACCTGCCACTTGAACATCGCGCTGTTCCATCAGCGAGTAGCCGCGCGATCGCAGCGTGAGGGCCTGCTCCTTGCCAAAAAGGTCGTAACTGAACGGATAGGTCTTCGAAAAGTGGACGGGTTGAAACTCCGCGGAGGGATGCTTTTGCCAGGGGATTTCTGACATACGCTCGACCGACAGCACTTCGCCGTGGCTTGTCGCGTACCAGCCGAATGGCACCACAACTTGCCACGAACGGTAGTTCACCGTCCGGCCGTGCGCGAGATGCCATCCTGCCGAAACCACCTGGGGCAAGAGAATCGCTATCAGCAGCAGCGCTGCGACAATTGCAATTGTGCCTTTGCTCGGAGCCTTCATAAAGAGACTCCATTTTACTTGAGAAGCTGCCGCAGAGAACGTGCTTCCTGGTCCGTTGTTGTCGGATTTGTATACGCCCAGCGTATAATCGTGCGGCTTGAGCGGTTGGACCTAAGGAGAGAATTTGCTTTGGCAGATCCGGTGCGATTGACGTCGGCAGCCAAGGCTGCCGGTTGAGCGGCCAAGCTGAGTCCAGGTCTTTTGGACTCCGTGCTCCGCCGCTTACCACGGCCGTCTGATCCGAATCTTCTCGTTGGCTTCGAAACCAGCGATGATGCGGGAGTGTACCGACTCACCGATGAGCTCGCGCTGGTTCAGACTGTCGATTTTCTGACGCCCATCGCCGACGACCCTTTCACCTTCGGGCAAGTCGCAGCGGCGAATTCGCTGAGCGACATTTATGCGATGGGCGGTAAGCCGGTCTCGGCACTGTCCATAGTGGGCTTTCCGCCGAACGGCGAAGCGTCCGTCCTGGAGCAGATTCTTCGCGGTGGGCTTTCAAAAATGGACCAAGCGCGTTGCACGGTTCTCGGCGGCCATTCGGTTCGTGACGATGACTTGAAGTTCGGATATGCAGTCACCGGAATCATTGAACCGCAAAAGATCTGGCGCAACGTCGGTGCCGTTAGTGGGGATGTCCTGATTCTCACCAAGCCGATCGGAACAGGCGTGATCGCTACAGCGCTGAAAGCGGGAAAGGCGCGGGAGGAGTCCGTCGAGGCAGCCAACGATTCAATGACGCGCCTCAATCGTGAAGCGGCCGAGGTGCTCTACGAGTTCAAAGAATCAGCGGGCGGCGATTCGCCGGTTCATGCGGTCACCGACATAACTGGCTTTGGACTGCTGGGGCATTCCCGCGAGATGGCCGCTGGCAGCAAAGTCTCCCTGCGCATCGACCACACAACTGTTCCGTTGTTGCCGGGTGCCCGCGACGCGGCTCGCAACGGCTTTCTCGCGGGCGGACTGAAGAGCAATCGCGACTTCGTCGAGTCCTGTGTCGGCTTTGAGCCGAATGTCCCGGACGAGATTCGCGCCCTTCTCTTCGATCCGCAGACATCGGGCGGCTTGCTCGTCGCGATTGGCCGAGGTCGCGCCGCTGCTCTTCGTGCCGCGCTCGAACAACGCCAGGTCTTGGCGGCTCAAATCGGCGAGGTCGTCGAAAAACGCTCGCCGCTCATCGGCGTCTTCTGAATCCTCGTGTAAAATCACTCTCGCACGTCTCATGGACCCAGTCACACACGGTATTGCCGGCGCGCTGATCGGCAAGGCATTTTTCGCAAACCGGGATTCCTCCGCGAACCGCTCGATGCAAGCAAAGAACCGAGCGTCGACAATAGCGCGCGTTGCAATTTTCGCTGCGACGCTTGGCGCCGTTTTTCCGGATATAGACATCTTCGTCGACGCGTTTTCGCACGACTCGCTCGCCATTGCGCGCTACCATCGCGGATTCACTCATTCGTTCGTCGGTCTGCCGATTTTCGCTGTCGTACTCGCCACGCTGACGCGCGCTTTTTTCCTGCGATACGCAAAAGGGCCTGGACGCGAAGGGTGGACACCTCCGTCGTTCGCATTTCTCTTTGCCGTTTATGCAGCCGGCATCGCCAGCCACATCATCCTGGACGGCTTCACGTCCTTCGGCACGCGCATGCTCAATCCATTCTCGAACGATCGCATCGCCGGGGATCTTCTCTTTATCGTTGATTTTGCTTTGACCGCACTCGTGCTCGCGCCACAATTGGCCGCATGGGCGCATCAACGCCGCGAGAACGCGGGCGTACGCGCCGCCGCGACGTGGGTGTTTTTGACAGCCTCGACCTTTGCGTTGTGGGCTTTAGCGCGCGCGGCGGGATTCCCATTCGCCTGGCATGCAGCATTTGTTATCTCCGCAGTATTTGCCGCACTGTTTTTTGCGCCGATTTGGCACGGTGTCGGCGCGCGCCTCTCGCGCGCACGATGGTGTCGCGCCGGGTTTTATCTTTCCTGCACCTATATCGCGGCCAGCGGCTTGGCGCATCACGCAGCCCTGTCGCGCGTGCGCGCCTTCGCCGCAAGTCATCACATTGCCGTGGAAAACATCGCCGCCATTCCTTTGCCGCCTTCCTTGTTTCATTGGAATGGCTTGATTCTGACTCGCCGCGGCGTTTACCAGTCCATTTTCTGTTTGCGTGATTCCTGGGCGCCGCGGTTTAGGTTCTGGCCCGATTTGGCGGGAAATCCGTATACACAACAAGCCGCGCAACTCGAGGCCGTTCGAACGTATCTCTGGTACGCACGTTTTCCGGTCACGAATTTCACAACGGAGAACGGGCGCAATGTCATCTGGTACGCCGACTTGCGCTTTTTCACGGGCGACGAACATCCTGTGCCGTTTACTTTTTACGTTTCGCTCGACTCTGAGGGTAAAATGCTGGACTACGGATGGGTGCGACGCGGGCCGGGGTTTTCGCCGAGCAGCGTGCCCCCCGTGGACCGACCATGAAGGTTCAAATCTTCAGCGATATTCACGGCGACGTTACCATGCTGGAAAAGCTCCTCAGCGTTCCTGCCGACGTATACATTTCCGCCGGCGACCTGACGAACTTCGGCAACGGCCACGACACCTGCGGCCCGATCCTCGCGAAGCAGGCCAGCCGTGTGTGGGTCATCCCCGGCAATCACGAAACCATCCGGCAAAACCAGGAATTCTGCGCGGATGCTGGGTTCGTCGACTTTCACCGGCAAATCCGCCAGCTAGGCTCGACTTTCTGGGCCGGACTTGGCTACAGCAACCCTACTCCATTCGACACGCCGGGCGAATACACCGAAGACCAGCTCACCGAGGCGCTCAATGCGTTCCGCGGCCACTCGCCCATGTATCTTGTCGTGCACGCTCCGCCCTACGGCACCAGGCTCGATGAATTCGCGCCCGGCAAACATGCCGGCAGCCGCGCCGTCCGCGAATGGGTCGAACGCGAGCAGCCCGAAATGCTTTTCTGCGGTCACATCCACGAATGCGGCGGAAAAAGCGACCAGATCGGCAGCACACGCTGCTTCAACGTCGGCAAACGCGGCTTTCTGCTCAGCCTTCCCTGAAACTCACGGTGAACGGTCAGGCTTTTGGGGGCTTGTTCTTGAATTTGCTGCGCGAGGGAAGTGGATCGCTGCGGTTTAAATACCATTGCTGTACGATTCCTACCAGGCTGCTCGTAAAAATGTAAAGCACCAACCCGCTTGAATAGAGGAACAGGAAAATACCGAAGGCCAGCGGCATCAACGTCATCATTTTCTGTTGCGCCGGGTCGGTCACCGTCTGCGGCGTCATTTTCGTCATGTAATACATCGCTATCGTCATGAGGATCGGCAAAATGTAATAAGGATCCCGCGCCGACAAATCGTGGATCCATCCAATCCATGGCGCGTGGCGCAGCTCGATCGAGAACTCGAGCATTCGATACAGCGCCCACCAGATAGGAAATTGAACAAGTTGCGGCAAACATGAACCAAGCGGATTTACGCCGTGTTCTTTGTAGAGCGCGCCGATTTCCTCCTGCATCTGCCGCCGACGCGGATCGCGCATCGAATATTTCTTGTACTTCTCCTGAATCGCTTTCTGTTTCGGCGCCACGTCCTGCATTTTCTTCATCGAGCGCCAGCTCTTCGCCTTGAAAGGGAAAAGCGCCATGTTGATGGCTATGGTGAGCAGTACGATATCCCAGCCATAATTCGGAACGTACTTGTAGGTCCACTTCAGAATCTTCAGGAGAGGCTTGGCGATGAAACTCATATAGCCGAATTGAACCAGCCCGGTCAGATTCGGCTCAAGTTTGCCAAGCTCCGATAACTCCTTGGGACCCACATAGAGTTGCACGTCCCACGGGCCGGGGGCCTGCGCTCCGGCGGCCATTTCCGGCACAGGAAGCTGCGACGTTTTCCCTTCCGCGGTTACGCTCTCGGTCTGCGCCCAATCCCACAGATTCATTCCCGGATGGTTCGGCAGAAATGCCGCGGTAAAGAATTGGTCTTCAATTCCCGCGGCATCGATAAAACCCGTGACCTGCACCGGTATTTCCGGATGCGTCTTCACGCCGAGTTTTTTGTAAGAGAGCGCTTCGATCTTGCTGCTTTCGCTGTAGAAAACCTGGGTCAGCGCCGCGGCGTTCGGGACGGATTGATCGCCGAAGCCGCCGCCCCATGCAATTGCCGCGGGGAGCGGCTGTCCATCAAGGGTTGTCGAAACGCTCACCTCAATCTTGTAACCCGTCTCAAATTTGAATTGCTTCAGGACGTCCAAACGCCCGTCGCTCCACTCGAAATCCACTTCGCCGGGCGCGCGTACGTCGGTCGACGTACTCTTCACGACATAGAGGCCATTGTTCGCCGCCGCCGAGAGCTTCGGATCGTCCAGATGGATCGAGAGCGGCCAGGTATTCAACTGTCCCGCTGCCGACGCATTCACCAATTCCTGAGGCTTGGGGGGAGTTTCGTTGTCGCGATACTTGTCGAGCTTCCAGCTGTGCACGACCCCGCCGTGATTCGAAAGCTCGACCCGATAGAGGGGGCTCTCAACGGTAATTATTTCTTCCTCCGCGGCTTCCGCAGCCGGCGTCGCGGGGTGCGTCGTTTCCATCGCCATGGAAGGCTTGCTTTTCTCAGCAGGCGACCGGGTGACAGAGGAAGGCGCCGGGGGTTGTGGCTGGACAATCGCCGCGGGAGGATTTGTTCCGGGAGGCTTCGCGGGAAGAGCGGGTTTGTAAAAACGCGACCACAACATCAAAACCAAAACCATCAACAAGAGAGCCAGACCGGCGCGCTGCTCGTCGCTCAACGCAAAACCTCCACGGCCCGGCCGTCACCCGGGGCAGTTACACTTCGCGAGTCGTGCGCCTCGCGTTCCCGTTCGGCCGCCTCTTGCGGAACCGGATCGTAGCCTCCCGGAGAGAAAGGCCGGCAGCGCATCAAGCGCTTCACCGCAAGCCACGTGCCGCGCCGTGCGCCGAACCGTTCAACCGCCTCATACGCATACCTGGAACAGGAGGGCGAGAATCTGCAGCCACCGCCAAGAAACGGACCCAGAAAAATCTGGTACGCGCGGATGCCCGCCAATGCAAGCCATAGACCCAAGCCCGTTCGCTTCATTCTGTTTCTCGCTTTTGGCGGGGAAGCAGGGAAAGCAGTTCCGTTTCGAGCTTCGCAAACTTCAGCGTTGCCGCCGCGCGGCTCGGGTGTATCACCATATCCCATCCCGGAGCGATCTCCTCGCGATGCAGTCTCAATACTTCGCGCACGCGCCGTCGGATTCGGTTCCTTACCACGGCGTTACCAAGCGCCTTCTTCACGCTCATTCCGAAGCGATCCCGGGGCAAACCATTGCGGCGCACAAAAATCACAAACGTAGCCCCTGCGCGCCGCCGTCCCTCGCGGTACACCGCGTCATACTCCGCGCGCCTCACGAGCCGCCATTCGCGAGGCAAATTCCGCTTTGGCGGGCGCTCGGCAACAGGCTTTTCTTCTGCCACGGTGGATGCTAAACGCGCGTCAGCGCATGCCGTCCCTTGGCGCGACGCCGGGCCAGCACTTTGCGGCCATTCTTGGTCTTCATTCGCGAGCGGAAGCCGTGCTTTTTGTGTCGCCGGCGAACATGCGGTTGAAAAGTGCGTTTCGGCAAAGAACTCTCTCCTTGAATCAGACGGCGCGGCGTTCGAACCCAGATGCGGCGCCTCAGCTTGCAAAAATGCACCCAACGGAAACAGCTAGTGTAAGCGACCGTCCTAAAGTAATCAACTTTTACGAGGCTAAATTCAGCAGACGTGCGGCATTGCCGCCGAGAATTTTGGCGCGGTCGGCTTCCGGGATAGGTAGGCTGCGCAACGAAGCAAGCATTTCCGGAATGCTGCCAATCTGATGGGGATAGTCACTGCCCGCCAGAATGTGTTCTGCGCCTGCGAAATCAATCGCGAGCTTCAGCGCCAACGGATCGAAATTCACCGTGTCGTAGTAAAACTGCTTCAGATATTCACTCGGCGGCTTTGAAATCCTCGCGCGGCACTCCTTGAACGCAGCGAACCCGCGGTCGGCGCGCTCGGCAATATAGGGAATCGCACCGCCCAGATGACTCAGTACCCAGCGAATCCGCGGAAAACGTTCGGCGACGCCGCTAAAAACAAGCTTTTCCGCTGCCAGCGTCGTATCGAACAAGAAACCGACCAACGGCATCAGCCAGTAATCCCCCATGGCCTCAACTCCTACCGGAGCTGTCGGGTGAATGTGAAGAATTGCGTTTGAAGCGTTGGCGACTTCATAGAGCGGCCAAAAGCGCTCATCCGCCAGCGCAACTCCATTGATGTTGCTGAAAACCATGGCACCGCGAAATCCAAGCTGGCCGGTGGCGCGCTCGAACTCCTTGACCGACGCCGCTGGATCGTTCAGCGGCAGGGTCGCCAGCGCTACGAATTTCCCCTTCTTGCGCGCTGCCACATTTGCGAACGCATCATTCACTAGCGCCGCGAGTTTTGACGCACTTGCCGGAGTTTCGACGTGCGTTCCCGGCGTCGTCAGCGAGATCAGCTGCACGTCAACGCCATACTTGCCGAGCTCCTGCTCGCGAAAAGCAATGTCGCGATGTCCCCTCACCGCCACGTTATAGTCGCCCGGATAATGCAGCCGCGGATTGCCCTCGGAATCCCTGTCAACCTTCACGATGCTGTGGCCACTTTGCAATGCATCGAGATACGCCGGGGGATAGTAATGATCGTGAAAATCAATGATAGCCATCCGTCAGTATTCTCCTCGACCTTTTTGCTCCGCATGTGAGTCTCCGCCGGCCAGCAGATCTGGACGGTTGCGCACTGTTTTTTCTATCGCCATTCGCTTCCGCCAGCGGCGAACTTCTTCATGGTTCCCGCTCACCAGCACTTCCGGCACACTCCATGAGCGAAACTTCTGCGGACGGGTGTAGTGCGGATAATCCAGAATTCCGCGCTGGCGCATGGCACTGAAATCGTGAAGCTGCTGTCGCGCAACGAACGAATCGTCGAGGTCACTTGGCATCGAGCGAGCAAATGATTCATTCTCCGTCGAGTCCTCGTTGCCGAGCGCGCCCGGAATAAGCCGCGTCACCGCATCAAGAACCAGAGCCGCCGCCAGCTCTCCTCCCGAAAGCACGAAGTCACCGATGGAGATCTCGTCCGTGGCCAGATACTGCGCCACACGCTCGTCCACTCCCTCGTACCGTCCGCAAATCAGCACGACCCGTTCGAGTCGCGAGAATTGCCGCGCCGTTTCCTGCCGAAATGCCTTTCCCGCAGCGGAGAGCAGAATAATCGCCGCCTTTCCCCCTGCAGTGGCGCGCGGCGCGGCGCCGACGACAGATTCGACCGCCTCGAAGACCGGCTCCGGCTTCATCACCATTCCCTCGCCGCCGCCAAACGGCCGGTCATCGACAGTGCGATGACGATCGCGCGCAAAATCGCGTAAATCGTGGACAGCAACATCAATGAGCTTCGCTTCGCGCGCGCGCCGCACGATGCCATAATCAAGCGGCCCACGAAAAAACTCCCGAAAAATCGTGATGATGTCGAAGCGCATCGGTGAATCTTACCTCATCGTAACCGCCGCTTCACCGATTCGATTTCGTGCGGTTCAGATCGAGGAGTCCTTCAGGCAGCACGACTTCAATGCGTCGCGTCGCAACATCTATGCGGGGGCAAATCTGTATCGCCAGGGGAATCAGCAGTTCCTCATCCTGCGAATCAACCACGAGTATCGGTGTCCCGGAAACATCCTCGCCGGTGAACTGAACATCGCGCACTGTCCCGATCTTGTCTGCAGTGCCAGAACCTCGTCTCTCGAACACCTCGCAGTCAACCAGGTCGGTCACGTAATAACTGCCCGCGGGCAAGACAATTCGCTCTGCCAGCGGCAGTTGAATCTCCAGGCCGACCAGCTTCTCCGCGTCAGGAATGGAATGGGATTCTTCGAAGTGAAAAATTGCCTGGCCGCCGCGACTTTGGCTCAGCCAGCATCCACCGATCGCAGCGTCGCGCGGAGCGTTCTTGCCGTCCCAAAGCAGCGCGGATTTCAACCGCGTGAGCCGCTCAGGAAAGTCGGTCAGGATTTCGGCCGCAACTTCCCCTCGCCGCCCGTGGGGGCGCAGAATTCGGGCCAGGGCGACACGATTGGCTGGGGAATCGCTCACGCTATTCGAGGATTTCCAGAGTAAACCGCTTCTTCAGTTTCATGCCGGCCGCACCCAGCAGGGTGCGAATCGATTTCGCTGTCCGGCCCTGCCGCCCGATCACCTTCCCAAGGTCATCAGGCGCGACTCGCAATTCAAGCACGGTAACCTGCTCACCTTCAATTGATTTCACGGAGACCTGATCGGGATGGTCAACAAGAGCCTTCGCGATTTCCTCAACGAGCTCCTTCATGAGATACCTCCGGGGAGCGGGAATTTGCGCTGGAGCTTTAAGTTCGGACGTTGGGAACCTGCGGCTAAACGGCGCGGCGCTTTAGGCTATCTTTTGATGACGCAAGAAGCTGCGGACGGTGTCGCTGGGCTGCGCTCCGCATCCGAGCCAATACTTGATGCGCTCGGCGTCTAGCTTCACTGCAGCAGGTTTCTTCAACGGATCGTAAGTCCCCACAATTTCAACGAAGCGACCGTCGCGAGGGCGGGTCTTTTCAATCACAACAACACGGTAGGCTGGCTGCTTCTTTTTGCCAATGCGGGACAAGCGAATCATCAACACTCGGTATATTCCTCCAAAAGACACTTGCGAGTATAGCGTAAGCTTCCACAATGTCAAAAGCCCAATAAAACTGTGCTTTTGACCCGGTGAATCACCCTACTGGACGGCAATCTGCCGCCGAACTTGATACCGAACCGACGGGCCGCATGCCGTCAGCGCCCGATCGTCGCACTCCCTCTCCGAGACCTCCACAGGATTATCCATCGTTGCGGATAGTACGTGTCCATCGGTCAAGCTGATCTGGATTAGGTCGTCGAACGTCTCCATGCCGATCCTGGCGACATACTTTCCGTCTTGTGTCCTGCCGACTTCCACCCAATTGTTGGGAGCGCCCCCAACAACAGGAATATGCATCCAGGCGGCAGGCAAATGAATCTTCGGCTGGGGCGGAGGCAGGTGTCGGACGAGCAGTGTCGCGATGTTGGCGCTCGGGTCGACGCTCTTCAGCGTGAGATCGAAGTCAATCGAATCTTCCCCGAGAATCAGGCCCTCGCCAGCGGCCCATGAGTTAGGACCGCCAAGCTTCACGTAGACGTGGTCTCCGGCGGCATTCAGGCTTGGTCGATCGAGCGCCATCATCAGATCGGTGTAGAACGTAAACAAGTCGAGCGTGGGTCCGACCAAGGCCGAACCTGCGTGCTGCAAATCTGGAAGCTGCGGCCGTGAGCCGGGATCCAAGGACAGGATCTGCCGGAAATCAGGAGCCACCGGCGCAGCCTGGCCATCCCAGATTACCTGAGACCATCGATATTCTTCGTAATAATGGCCCGCGGTATCCTTCTTCACCACGCCATCGGCCTCGGCTTCATAGCTCATTGTTTTCAGCCGGTCTTTATTTGTCGCTTTCATGTGGTAGCTAAGTCTTTCTCTCTCTTGATAGTGCCGAGTGAACAGGTTCGCTCTTCGAGATTCCGTCGCGCTGTTCTGCCCGCAAGCGCGATACGCGCCAAGGCACCCCAGGCCAGCAAGAAAAGCTAGCATTGCCGCGGTTCTTTTCATGAATTTTTCCTAGTGATGCCCTCGCAGAATAATTGGACTTCCTGTCTTAGAATCTGGCGCGTCCCGCGGAACGGTGGCCCT
The DNA here is from genome assembly GCA_035945715.1 of Candidatus Acidiferrales bacterium. Classification (GTDB taxonomy): domain Bacteria; phylum Acidobacteriota; class Terriglobia; order Acidiferrales; family UBA7541; genus DAHUXN01. The sequence continues at coordinate 44,957 of DASYZX010000001.1, read as the reverse complement.
TCAATGGCCCATACGGCCGTTAGGCCGAGATGAAGCGTTTTGAATGCGGCGATCAACGATGGAATCTCTAGGTCTCCGCGTATCATTTTGCGCGCCTGCAAACCACGGAAAAGATGCTCGATGGGCGGGTCGATCACCTTCTGCATTTCCATCATGTACGGGAGAGTTTCCGCAGTCCGCACAAACATCTGTGCCAGAAACACGCGAACGAAGTTGTGATACGGTTTCTTCAGGCGAAACTGGAATCGCAGGAACTCCATCAGAATCCAAGCGAGCGGTTTCTTTGACGCTTCAAAATCGGGAACTTTTACCTGGACTTTGCGTTCGATATCCACCATATACGCGACCAGGATGTCTTCTTTCGCTTGGAAATAGTTGTAGATCGTCCCTTTGCCGATGTCCGCCACGTCTGCAATGTGATCCACGGTCACATTTGCAATTCCATGTCGCGAGAACAAGTCCATCGCCGTCGAAACGATTCGCGCTCGAAGAGCGGCCTGCTTCCTGTCTCGCCGGGAGCCTTTTGCCTCTGTGACCATGGTCATATATGACTATAGTCACATATCTTCGAGAATGTCCAGCGAATCAGATTTAAAGTGTTCTTGCTACTGGCTTAGGCCGGACCGGAGCTTACCGAGGCCGCGCATCTTCCCGCGCATGGTGTTGCCGTACATCTTGAGCATTCTCCGCATCTCCGAGTATTGCTTGAGGACTTCGTTCACTTCCTGGACGCTGGTCCCGCTGCCGCGCGCAATGCGCTTCCTTCGTTTGCCGTCGATCAGGTTGTGGTCATCGCGCTCGGCCGCGGTCATGGAATTGATGATCGCTTCCGCAACCTTCAGACGGCTCTCATCCAGTTCGGTATTCTTGGGCAACTTCGCGAACGGCCCAATTTTCGGAAGCATTCCCATCAACTGCTCGATCGAACCCATTTTCCGAATCTGGCGCAGCTGGTCGCGAAAATCCTCCAGTGTGAACTGATCGTGGGTCAGCTTGTGCTGCAGCTCTCGCGCCTGCTTTTCGTCAATGGTCTTTTCCGCTTTTTCAATCAGCGTCAGCACGTCGCCCATGCCGAGAATGCGCGAGATGATCCGGTCGGGATGAAACTGCTCGATGGCATCGTACTTTTCGCCGATGCCCGCAAACTTCACGGGCGCGCCCGTTACTTTGCGGATGGAAAGCGCCGCTCCGCCGCGCGCGTCTCCGTCGAGTTTCGTAAGGACCACTCCCGTTACACCCAGGCGCTTGTGGAACTCACCTGCCGAGCGAACGGCGTCCTGACCAATCATCGCGTCAGCGACAAACAGAATCTCCGCCGGCGACAGTTCCTTCTTCAGCGCAGAAAGTTCATTCATCAGTTCGTCGTCAATGTGCAACCGGCCCGCCGTGTCAACGAGTACGACGTCGTAAGCAGAAAGTTTTGCTTCGCGCATCGCGCCGCGAACGAGTTCGAGCGGTCTGTCGTTTTCCTTCCCGGGCCAGTTCGGCGTGTGCGTCGCTTTGGCTACTTGCGCTAGCTGCTCACGTGCGGCCGGCCGATACACGTCGGTCGAAACCACCACAGGCCGATGCCCATGCTCTCCGAGCCATTTGCCCAGTTTGCCTGTGGTCGTAGTCTTGCCCGAGCCTTGCAGGCCCACGATGAGCCAGACCGATGGCGGCCGCGACGCGAACTGCATCCGCACTTCCTTGCCGAGAAGCTCGGAAAGCTCGTCCCGCACAATCTTAACGACCTGTTGGTCCGGAGACAGTTGCAGCAGGACCTCTGAACCCAGCGCTTTTTCGCGGATGTGCGCGGTGATTTGATCGACGACACTGAGATTCACGTCTGCCTCGAGCAGAGCTTCGCGAATCTGCGCCAGCCCGGAATCGAGATGTTCCTCGGTTAGCTTTCCCTGCCCACGGAGATTCTTGAAAGCGCGCTGAAGTTTGTCTGTGAGAGTTTCAAACATGAGCCGTGTGCGCCCTCAACAAAAATAGCATGGCGTTTGGGCGAATGCGAGCGGGTCCTCGGCCGTGGAGTCCACAAACGACTCCCGGCCTCGATAAAACCGCATCTGAATTTTATGGCCAAAAATGCGGCCTTTCGGTATATTAGGCAATTGCGCAGAGTGAGCTGGCCCCACCTGAGCGGGTCTGCCGAGAAAAACACAATGAACCGACCGATGGATAAGGCACAGTCGTCTCAACTACGCACGGATTTGCCGGTGTTCCGCCCGGGCGATACGGTCCGCGTGAACGTCAAGCTGCGTGAAGCCGAGGGCGAAAAAGAAAAAGAGCGCATCCAGCCGTTTGAAGGCGTGGTGATCAAGCGCCGAGGCCATACGGCAGGCGCAAGCTTCACCGTGCGGCGTGTCAGCTTTGGCATCGGCGTCGAGAGAATTTTCCCGTTGCACTCGCCGATGATCTCGTCGATCGAAATCGTCCAGCAAGGGAATGTGCGCCGCGCCAAGCTTTATTATCTGCGTGGCTTGAAGGGCAAATCGGCGCGCATCAAGCGCGCGGCGCGAACCGAGCATCCCGCATCGGTCAAAGAGTCGTCCGAGTAAATTCCTTCGACCATCTGCGCTCGGCTGCCGAACGGCAGCCCGCTCCCCGGCCTGTCAACCCTCGCCGAATCACTCTGGCCCAATTACCCCCTCGCAAAAAAGGCTTGACCCTGACGTTACGTCAGGGCTGATGATCAGTCTGGGAGGCCGCAGTGAAGGTGCGAACCGCAAAGCTATACCAGGCACATCAATTCGCCGAGTTTGCAGGAGTCACGGTGCGCACCCTTCACCACTACGATCGCCTGGGCCTGCTCAAGCCGCAGCATCGTTCCATCAGCGGCTATCGGTTGTACGCGGAAAGCGACCTCGTTCGTCAGGAGCAAATCGCTGTCTTGAAGTTTCTCGGCCTCTCGCTTAGCCAAATTCGCGATCTGTTGAAGGATGAGACCTCGCTGCGCGAAATCCTGAGGCGGCAGCAGCAAGTGCTTGTTGAAAAGCGCAGCCGGCTCGATCGGGCGATTGATGCGATCAAGAAAGCCCAAAAATCGCTCGGAGTGGGACGCAAGCCGGACTGGGAATCCTTCAAACAAATACTGAAGGAGATCAAAATGCAGAATGACACCGATTGGATGAAAAGGTATTACAGCAAGGAAGCGCTCGCGAAACTCGAAAAGCGGAAAGCACTGTGGTCGCCGGAAATGCAGCAGCAGGTCAGCAAGGACTGGGCGGCCCTCTTTAAGGAAATTGAAGCCTCGCTCGACGAGGACCCCGCCGGCCCCAAGGCGCAATCTCTGGCGGCACGCTGGAGAGAACTGATCCACCGTTTCACCGGCGGAGACCCGGAGATTTTGAAGGGGCTCAAAGCAAAATCCGCAGACCGGGAGAACTGGCCGGCGGATCTAAAACGATATCAAATTCGCCCTGAAATTCTCGGTTTCATCACGAAGGCGATGAAACCGAGCGGAGGCCTCTGAAATGGACGCCAAGGAAATTTTCCTGCGTATCTGGGACCGCGAAGCCAAAACGACCGCCAAGGTATTTAGGGCGTTTCCCCTGGCGGGTCTCGATGTGAAGCCGCATGAGCGCTCGCGTTCCATTCGCGATCTGGCATGGCAATGCGTGACCGACGAAGGCGTCATCGAAAAAATCATCGACGGCGTCACCGACCTTCGCGACGTCCCCCCAAGCCCGCCTCCGCCTCAAACGATGGAGGAGGTTGCGTCGGCATACGAAGCGGCTCATCGTGCGGCATCGGAAAAAATGCGGCGCCTGGAAACTCAGTTCAGCAAAACCGTGACCGTAAGCATGCGCGGCGGATGCGTTCAACTGGAGCAGGCGGAGACCATCTGGGGAAACCTGCTCGATCAGATCCACCACCGCGGTCAGTTGACGATTTATCTCCGTCAAGCTCAAGGCAAAGTGCCCGCGATTTACGGGCCTTCGGGTGATGAAGGAATGGGTTTCATTGCGTAGAAGCCGTTTCTCATAGGAAACTTTTCCACAGACCGGCCACCACATCACCTGAGACTGCTGTGGTAGAATCCCGCGCGATGGCGCGGCTCTGTTGTACACGCTACGAATTGCGGGCGCGGAAGCAAGGATGGATGCGCATCTGCGGAATCGACGAAGCGGGGCGCGGCTCATTATTCGGTCCCGTAGTCGCCGCCGCCGTCGTTCTCAATCCCCGCCGCCGCATCGTAGGTCTCGATGATTCCAAGAAACTCACACCCGAACGCCGCCGCGAACTCGCTCCGCGCATTCGCGCGCATGCATTAGCGTGGGCCGTTGCCGAAATCGATGCAAGCCGCATCGACGCATGGAACATCTATCAGGCGAGCAAGCAGGCGATGCTCGCCGCGGTGGAAAATATCCGGCCCGCGCCCGACTACTTGCTCATTGACGCCATGGAATTGCCCCTGCCGATCGAGCAGAAACCTCTGATTCACGGCGACGCGCGCTCGGTTTCGATTGCTGCCGCGTCAATCTTAGCCAAAGTCGAACGTGACCGCTTGATGGACGACTTCGACCAAATGTATCCGCAGTACGGACTTGGCACCAATCGTGGCTATAGCACTCCGGACCATCTCGAAGCCCTGCGGAGATATGGCCCGACTCCTCTGCACCGATTCTCCTACGCTCCCGTACGTGAATCGACCTGTTGGGCCGTAAACGCTACTCAGGAAGCGCTCCCGCTCGCTCACTAAGACACTCCCGCCTGACTTCAGATCTCGAATATCGAAATTCGTATCTCTTACGGTATTTCATTCCTAAATTAATACGGAAAACCATAAGTCAATATAGTTTTACGGATTTCCATTGCCAGAGGCTACGCCTCGATTCACATGTAAGCGATTGAACGATAACGAGTTCGGTACCAGCGTGCCCGAGGGGCGTCAGCGTGCATGCTAGGCGCCGGGGCAAACGGTAATTTTCGGGGACGTAGCAGTCGTTTGGAATTCTGAAAATCCAATGAAGTCGCTTCCCTCAGGACTGCCTGCTGTCAATTTATTCTCAGGAGGAATCATGCCGAATATCGGCGAGCGGAAATCGTCCTTTCTCGCATTTACAGTTCGTTTGACAGCTCTCTTCGCGCTTGTTTTTGTTTTCAGTTTCGTCGCGCAAGCCCAATCAACAGCCACACTGCAGGGTTCCGTAGTCGATGCATCGAATGCCGCCGTGCCTGGCGCAACAGTCACCATTCACAACCAAGGCACCGGCGTCGATGTAACGACGAAGACCGATCAGAGCGGATATTACGTCGTGCCTGGACTTCTGCCGGGCTCCTACCAGATCACCGTTACGGCAAGCGGCTTTCAAACCTACGTCGTCAAGGATTTGAAGCTCGATGTGGCAACTACCGTTACGGAAAATGCGCAGCTCACCGTCGGCCAGGTAACTCAGGAGGTGGTCGTTTCCGGTGGCACACCGCTAGTGAGCACGAGCAGCGTTTCGGTCAGCCAAGTGATCACTCAGAAGACCGTGCAAGAGATTCCTCTCAACGGCCGGCACTTCCTCGATCTTGCGCCTCTTACGCCCGGCACAATGACTCCTAACCAAAACGGCTTCCTGGTTGCTCCGTTGCAAGGTCTCGGATCACTCAGCATCGACACCGCCGGCCAGCGTGAGACCACGCTGAACCTCCTGGTCAACGGCATCAACTTAAACGATGAAGTCCAGAACCAAGTGACGTTTCAGCCGTCAATCGACACGGTATCAGAATTCAAGATCGATAATTCCACGTTCCCTGCCGAATACGGCCGCAACTCAGGAGCCATCGTCAACATTGCAACGCGGTCAGGCACCAATGAATTCCACGGCGAGGCGTTTGACTTCCTCCGCAACAACTATTTTGATGCGCGCAATTTCTTCAATCCTGCGCCGCAGGCACAATCGCCTCTGATCCGCAATGATTTCGGCGGTGACTTGGGCGGACCAATCAAGCGAAACAAAGCGTTTATGTTCTTGAGTTATGAGGGATTGCGCCAACTTCATGCGCTCAACCTGGACACATTGGTTCCCGCGTCGGGACTAGCGTCGTCTGACCCGACTGTAAACAACATCCTCAAACTTTTGCCGGGGCCAACTGAGCCCGTAGCACCCGGGAGCACCTCCGGCACGTTCCTTGGCGTTACGAATGCGCCGGTCATCGAGAATATCGGAACCGCTGACTTGAGTGTAAGCCTCACCAGTGCCGATCAGTTTCACGGCTATTACGCCATCGAAAAAGACCATCGCTTCGAGCCTACCTCAGGGACAAATCTCCCTGGCTTCGGCGACACCCGCGATGGCTCTCGTCAGCTGCTGACCCTCAGTGAAAGTCACATTTTCAGTCCAAGCCTGACCAACCAGGTTCGCCTTGGATTCAACCGCTTGTTCATCACCTTCCTGCCGAACGATGGCAGCGTGACACCAGCGGGCCTCGGAATCGGCCTTCCTGCGGGCGTTCCGCAATTCGGGATGCCGAGCATTACCATCCAAGACATTGGAATCGAATTTGGCAACCCGGGTGGTGAGCCTCAGGGGCGCGGCGACACGACCGTTGCATTCAACGATACAATAAGCTGGCTGAAGGGCCGTAATTCCTTCGACTTCGGTGTGGACGTCAGCCGGTTCTACAACAATAACATTGGAGAGAACGTCGGGTCGTTCACATTCAGCACACTGGCGAATTTCCTGAACGATGACGCTTCGGCGTTCAGCACCACCGAAGGCAATTCGGATGACAAGATCCTGATGCCTGCCTGGGGAGCCTTCGTTCAAGACAGTTTCAAGTGGAAACCCAATGTCACTTGGAGTCTCGGTTTCCGCTACGACTGGAACTCAACGCCATCCGAGGCAACCAATCGCTTCGCCAATTTTGATCCCGCCACCGACGCACTCATTCCGGGAATCTCCCAGCCTTTCCAGACGAATAACAAACTGTTCCAACCGCGTTTGGGAGTGGCTTGGGATCCGTGGGGTGATGGCAAGACCTCGATACGGGCCGGTTACGCGATTCTCGCCCAGCAGCCGACGACGAATGTCGTTTCGGGGCTGAGCGGAAATCCGCCGTTTGCAACGCCATTTGCCGCCACCTCCGCGACCAGTGGCCCCATCTCGCTCGAGAACCCACCGATAACACCGAAGGGCGTTTCGCCAGACATGGTCGATCCCAACTATCACGACGCGTACGCGCAAGACTGGAACCTGACCATTCAGCGCGAACTGACGAACACATTGGGACTCCAGGTGGCGTACGTTGGTTCAAAAAGCACGCATTTGCAACAGGTCTTGAACATCAACCAACCGGCGGTCGTCGCGGGAGAGTTCTCCCCGATCACCGCCGCTCCCTTCCCGAACTTCGGCGAAGTTGTGGAAATAACCAGCAACGGCAATTCGAACTACAACGCGCTATGGGCGACGCTCAATAAACACGTCACGCACGGGTTTGAGTTCCTTGCGTCGTACACGTATTCGAAATCGCTCGACTATTCGTCGCTGGATGTTCCGAATAACTTTCCGCAGGACAGCAATAATCTCGTCGACGAGTATGGTCCTTCGGATTTCGACGCGCGGGACCGTATCGTGCTGAGTGGATTCTATGAATTGCCGTTCAGGGGCAGCCGATTGGTTTCCGGATGGCAGCTCGGCCTGATCACTCAGGCTCAGAGCGGCAACCCGCTCACTGGATTTGTAAGTGGTGTGAGTGGCCTCTTTCCGGGAGCGACGATCCGTCCGGATGTAAGCGGTGCAATCCATACCGAGAGTGTCGTGGCGGGGCCGGTGAATGGAAAGCCATTTTATGGAGTGCAGTGGATCGCAAACCCATCGGTTTTCAGTTCTCCGTGCACCGGTTCGGGCGCGACTCTCGCTTGTGCAGCTGGTAACGAGGGTCGGAATACGATCATTGGCCCCAGCTTCGTGGATACTGATTTTTCGCTAATCAAGGTGACCAAGATTACCGAGCGCATAGGTTCCGAGTTCCGCGCTGAAGCGTTCGATATCTTCAACCATCCGAATTTTGGAGACCCGAACTTAAACTTCGGCAGTGCGACCTTCGGCGATATCACGAGCACGCGTTTTCCGACCGGCGACTTTGGCTCATCCCGTCAGCTCCAGTTCGCGCTCAAAATAACCTTCTAACTCAGGACACTTGGGCCCAACCCGGAGGCGGTGTCGCGATAAAGCGGCCCCGCCTCTTTTTTCTTCCCGTGGTAGCCTTTCACAAACCGTCGCCTCATTCTGATCTCCGCGTAAACCACTGATAAAACGGCACTTTCGGACGTGGAACCAAAGTACCAGATACCTTTTCTCTACACTCTTGCCTAAAGGCAAACCCATTGAGGCCTTTTTTGGTGTTTATTGTAAGCGGGCCCCCTATGGACCAAACTGTCAAAACCAAAGATACCCCTGCGCCCGCGCGGAAAGCCTCAGCAGGCGAACATCAGAAGACCGTCCTGCTGAACGAGACTCCCGCCGCGCCAGGCGCGGTGCGTGCATCCGGAGCGCGCGCATCCTCGACCGGCAACTTCGCCTCGAATCTCAGTCTTTCTTCGAGCAGTCTCGCTGCGCTCTCGCAGCGTTACGACGTTTTAAGCGAAGCGGGCCACGGCAACATGGGCAATGTGTACAAGGCGCGGGATCGCGAGACCGGTGAAACCGTCGCGCTAAAACTCATCAAGCCGGAGATTGCCTCTGACCAAGCGATGACCGAGCGCTTTAAAAACGAGCTGCTCTTCGCCCGCCGGATTACTCATAAAAACGTTTGCCGCGTGTATGAATTCAACCGCGTCGGCGGAATCGCATACACCTCCATGGAATTCGTCGAGGGCGAAAGCCTGCGCTCGGTGCTGAGTCGTTTTGGCGGTCTCCCCGTACGCAAAGGAGTGGATCTTGCGCTTCAGATCTGCTCCGGCCTGCGGGAAGCGCACGCTCAGGGAATTGTCCACCGCGATTTGAAACCCGAGAACGTAATGATCGATGCGCAGGGAAACGTCAAAATCATGGATTTCGGTATCGCTCGCTCGATGGAGGCGGGCACTCGGCTGACCGGCGCAATGATTGGCACGCCCGCGTACATGGCCCCGGAGCAGGTTTCCGGCAAGCCGGTCGACTATCGCACCGATATTTATGCTCTCGGCCTAATCCTCTACGAAATGTTCACAGGTACGGAGACCTTCCGCGCCGACACAGCCGTTGCCATCGCGCTCAAGCAAATGCAGGAGATACCGACACCGCCGCACGACATCGATCCGAATATTCCCGTATACATTGAACGCACAATTCTGAAATGCCTCGAAAAGGAGCCGGCCAAACGGTTCCAGTCAATCGCGGAACTGGAGAATGCCTTGCGTTCCACGCGCGTGACGGGAGCGCCGATCGCATCCAGTCCCCTAGCGGCTACGAGCGCTCCTCCCATTTCGACAAGGCGCGCCGCGCCGACTGCGCACCATCAGGAACCCGTGCCCCCAAAACCCAAGCGCAGGTTCCAAGGCGCATGGGTGATTGCTTTGGTTCCCGCAATTCTCATCATCGTTGGCGGGCTCAAGGCGATGCAGGTACGAAAACTGGCCGCGCAGATTCAGCCTCCAGCAGTATCGCCCGCGCCAGTTCCTCCGAAAGAAGCCTTTGTGCTTCCGCCCCCCGCGCCGGTCGAAAAAGCGCCGGAAACAGCTCCTGCTAAACCAAGACCGCTCGAAGTCTTTCCGCGTATGGAGTGGGGCAATCGAACGCCAAGGACCGCATCAGATCCCAATACCTACATCTGGGTAGGCCGCTTTGAACGTGAAGACCGCGCCCAAAATGTTTCCAAACGAATCGAGGATCAGAATCTCCCTGTGGCCATCAAGCCGCGGCGGGCGCCAGGGGGCCAGCAGTTCTTCGCCGTATTCACTGGTCCGTATCAACCCCCGGAAGCGCAGAAGGTGCTGGAATGGCTCAAGACCATCGGCTTTCCAAACGCACACAAGGTTGGGCCAGGACAGAATCCGAGTCAAAATCAAACAGGGAAGCGAGCTTTTTCGCATAACTGAAGCGCATGAAAGTCACAAGCGACATCGAAATCGAATTTGGCGCGAGCACCGACGTGGGCCACGTGCGCGAGAACAACGAAGATAGTTTTCGCGTCGCGCCAGAAATAAATCTATTCGTCGTGTCGGACGGCATGGGCGGCCAGTCCTCAGGAGAGATCGCCAGCCGTTTGGCTTCGGAAGCTGTCATCGCGCATTGCCGCGAAGCGGCGGAGAACCCCGCGCTTCCCGTTGTCGGAAGGACGAAGGAGGGGGCTTCGGAATTCGGCAATCGCCTGGCAAGCGCTTTCCGTCTGGCCAATCACGCCGTACATCAAGCCGCCCGGAGGAACGCAGCGCTACACGGCATGGGTGCGACCTTGGTCGCCGTAATCGTCACCGAAGAGCGCCTGAGCATTGCGCACGTCGGAGACAGTCGCGCGTATCGCCTTCGCGATGGCCGTCTCGAACTTCTGACTGAGGACCATTCCTTCATCGCGGAGCAAGTCCGCCAGGGACACATGACGGAGGAGGAAGCGCAGAGTAGCAACCTCCAGAACGTTCTCCTACGGGCTGTCGGCGTTGAAGAAGAAGTCGAAGTGGATTTGAATGAAGAATTATTCGTCGATGATGATGTGCTTTTACTCTGCTCCGATGGTCTTACGAAAGAGCTTTCCGATGCTCAAATCGCCGGCGTGCTCGCCACGATCGAAGACGCTGATGAGGCCTCCAGGCGACTCATTCAACTGGCCAATGACGCTGGTGGAAACGACAACATCACTGTAATCGTGCTTCGCCACGCGCCAAGACTGGTGGGATCCTTTGAGAAGTTGGGACGCTGGTTCAAGAAGTTCTGAGATTCGCTGCGGAGGAAAAAATGGCCAAGCTCGTCCTAAAATTCGAAAACTCCGTTCTGACGGAGACACCCGTCGGTGGCAAAGAAGTCAGCATCGGCCGGTCGCCTGATAACGGCCTGGTCATCGATAATCCGGCTGTCTCGCATTACCACGCACGCGTTTTCAACGAAGAGGGTCGCTTGATGCTCGAAGATTTCGGCAGCTTGAACGGCACTTTTGTAAATGGCCAGCGTGTCAGAATGGTCTCGCTCAAGCCCGGGGATGCCGTGGCCATCGGAAAACATACAATCATCGTTACCGATTCGCGGGAAGCGGCCGATCCGTTCTGGCAGGGCGGCGTCCCTAAGCCAGCAGCGCCGAAAATCAATGAAACAGTGATGCTCGACACCAAGGAGCGCCGCGAGTTTCTTCAGAAAGTGGCGGCCGTCGGCGAAAGTTCGCAGGTCGCGCCGGCGCGTGTCAAACTGGCCACGCTCCTCGTCCGCAAGGGAAGAACCGACAAGCGCGAATACACGCTAACCGATAAGCTCACTGTCGTCGGGAAATCCTCCATGGCTACGGTGAAATTAACGGGCTGGTTCGCTCCCAAAGCAGCTGCGCAAATCAATCGGCGTGAGGACAACTCCTACTACATCGGAGGGGCAGACCGCGTCCCGACGGTCAACGGCCAGCCGGTGATCCATCCGAAAAAACTGTGTGCCGGCGACATCATCGAAGTTGCAGGGATTCAATTGGAATTTCTCTACCGCGATTGAGCTGCACCGGCCCTTCGGAAGGCTCGTTGAACTTTCCAGCCTTACATAGGGGTGTTATCCACTTCATACCCCGCTCCCGCGCAGTTCATTGACCCTCGTTTTTCGCGTGTGCTAACGTACCGAATTAGTTGTCCCGCCAGGCAAGAAAGCATGTTTCTGTGCTTTTGCGCGGCCCGGCGCGATGAAACGATTCGCTGCAGAATTCCGCGTCCGACCCTAACGGGGGATGCTCGCGCCAACGGCGCGGGCAAGGGGACCGAGAGACAGGCATGGCGTTAAACAAGGCAAAAGCCATGGAGTCAGCGCTCAAGTCGCTGAACCAGGGCAAAGTCGGGCAGGCGATTCAGGAATACCAGACCATCCTGCGAAGCGACCCGAACGATCAGGTCGTCCTGATGACCGTCGGCGATTTGTTCGTCCGTCAGTCCAACATGTCCCAGGCCGTCGAATACTTCGAGCGCCTTGCGCAGCTGTACCTCAACGACGGCTTCAACAGCAAAGCCATTGCGATTTACAAGAAAATCTCCAAGCTGGCGCCGAGTGAGACGCAGCCGCTCGAAAAACTCGCCAATCTTTATGTCCAGCAAGGCGTTCTAAGCGAGGCGCGCCCAATTTTCCTGCAACTCGCCGAAGCCCACCTGAAAGCCAATCAAACAGCAAAAGCAGTCGAAGTTCTCCGGCGTTTGCTCGAGGTTGAGCCGGATAACCCGCGCGTGCAAAGACGCCTCGCCGAACTCTACATGGCGATGGGCCAGAAAAAGGAAGCTGCGCAAACGTATCTTCATTTTGCACGGTATCTCCAGGAACACGGCGATTCCGGCGAAGCGCTGAAAATGATCGATGCCGCAATCAGCGCCCAGCCCGGAGATTCAGAAGCGCTCACGCTTAAGGCCCGGATGCTGGGCTCAACCGGCAATGCCGACGCTGCGCTTGACGCCCTGTCGAAGCTTCCCAACGCCGATTCGAGTTCCGAAACCATCGGCTTGCAAATCGATCTCTGCCTCAAGAGCGGCAAAAGTGACCGCGCGGTCGAACTGGTACAGGACGCCGACCTGAAGGGCCCGGAAAAATACGCCCTCGTTTCCAGAGTTGTGAGTTCGCTCATGGATGCCGACAAGCAGGACGAGGCGATTCGTCTCATCAGCGGCATCCGCGAATCCGCAATTTCCTCCGGGAATCAGGAGCACTTGGCCAAGATCCTCGTCAGCGCCACCGAAAAGCTCAACGACCGCATTGAGCCCCACGAATGGCTCGTCGACCTGTACCGGCGCACTGCCGACAACAACCTGTCCGACGCGCAGTCGCAGCTTGCCGAAGCGCTGATTAATGCTGGAGATGCGCAGCGAGCCGAAGTGACTCTCAATGAGATTCTTGAGCGTGAACCCGACAATGAACTGGCACGGCAACGCTTGAGCCAGGTTCAAAAGAAACTCGGCCGCGCTTCCACCGCTCCCGCCGAGCTCGATGCATCCGCCTTTGAGCCGCCGGCTCGTGAGCCTCTCGCTGGCGCGCCGGCAGAACGGCAATCGCCGGCGAATGAAGCGGGGCTCGACGATGAAACGCAGCAGTTCATCACTCAGGCGCTCACCGACGTTGACCTGTTTTCGAGTTACGGCCTGTCCCAAAAAGCCATTCAGTTGCTCGAGACCATTCTGCAACGAGTACCGCAGCATGCCCCGACGCTCGAGCGTCTCCTTGACCTCTCGGTCGGTTCCGGCAACGACCGTCGCACTGCCGAGCTCGCTGCACAGCTCGAACGCATTTACACGCAGCGTGGCGACGCAAAGAATGCCGAACGTTTCACCGAGCTTCGCAGCCGGTTCCAGCGCGCTTCCGGCGCGACTGAAGAGGAACTGGCAGCGCCTCCGGTGAGGTCCGAGCCTTCGCCTCCTGCGCCAACGGCCGCCGCGCCTCCGGACTTTTCGACTTCTGGCACTCAGCCGCAGCCGCCTGCGGGCGCAGTTCCGGCCCCCGAAGCCGAGATTGACCTGTCGGATGAGTGGGAGAGCCTTTCAAGTCAGCCAGAACCGCGGCCCCAGCCGGAACCTCCGCCTCCCGTGCAACCCAGCCCCGAGCCCGAAGCCGAAATGCCCGAATTCGACCTGGAGCTTGTCGCCGAACCCGGCCAAGGCAATAACGAACCGGAGAATTCCGAGAGCCTGCTCGACCGGCTCGTTGCCGAGGTGGAGGGGCTGGAAGCCGCTTCGCCGGAAGCGCCAATCGCTGCTGCGGTTCCCGTCCCGCAGCCCACGGCTTACAGAAAGCACCCAACCGCTCCCACTGAAGAAATTCCGGCGATCCGCAGGCCGTCCGCGGCAGCCGAACCTGCTCTGCAAGCTCCCGACAACCTCCATGAGTTGAGCGAAGTCTTTCAAGAGTTCCGCGCCGAACTCGGCGAGATGGAAGCTCAGGAGCAAAACGAAGACCTGGAGACTCACTACAACCTCGGTATTGCCTACCGCGAAATGGGATTGCTTGACGAAGCCATCGGCGAATTCCAGAAGGTTGCCAAGGCCGTGCAGGACGGCCAGCCCTTCCGCTACGCCATGCAGTGCTGCACGTTCCTCGGTTTGACGTTCACCGACAAAATGGAGCCGAAGATCGCCGCCCTTTGGTACGAGCGTGCCCTGGCGCTGCCCGGCCTCGAGCAGGAAACTGTCATCGCATTGCGGTATGATTTGGCCATGGCCGAAGAACAGGCGGGTAATGTCGATGCGGCGCTCGAGAGTTTCCGTCAGGTTTATGCCATGAATATCGATTACCGTGACGTTTCTGAGCGCATCTCTGCGCTGCAAAAACACTAAACTTGGCACATCGTCTCCTTCGCGTGATTCTGCTTCTTTTGTGGCTCGAACTGGGATTGCTCATCATCCTGATTCCTTGGTCCGTCTTCTGGGACACGAATTATTTCCTGAATCGCTACCCATCCCTGATCCCCATTCTGCTCAATCCCTATCTTCGCGGTGCCATCTCGGGACTCGGCGTCGTGGACGCCGTTCTCGCCGTAGATTCGTTTCGTCGCAAGCGCCCCGTCGCCGCGCGCAACTAGCCCCGGTCTAGCAAATGCTCCTCTGTTATGTCACCGACCGTCACCTCCTCGGTGGTTCTGTTTCGCTCCATGATTTGTTGCGTCAAATCGAACGCGCCGCAGCAGCTGGAGTCGACTGGATTCAGGTTCGCGAAAAGGACTTGACCGCGCGTGACCTGGATCAATTCACCCGCCGCGCCATCTCCGCCTGCAATCGCGCGGGCGTCAGCAAAACTCCGCCTTCACAAATCGTCATAAACGATCGTGTCGACGTCGCCTTGGCCGCGGGCGCCGCCGGCGTTCATTTGACTGAAGCCTCGACTCCACCAGCGGAAACGGTCCAATGGCTCCGAACCGGCAATGCACCCGAAAATTTCGCAGCCGGAGTCTCCTGTCACAGCCCAGCTGATGCAATCGCTGCCGAAAAGGCCGGCGCGAACTACATTTTCTTTGGCCCGGTTTACGAAACGCCGTCAAAGGTCAGGTTTGGAGAACCTCAGGGATTGGGAAAGCTTTCCGAAGTTTGCCGCGCCGTCCGCATTCCCGTCCTGGCCATCGGCGGCGTCTCAGACACAAATGCGGCTGCATGCATTCGCGCAGGAGCCGCGGGCATCGCCGCCATTCGCCTGTTTCAACAGGTTGTCGATCTCGCCGCTCTCGAAGCGGTGGTCGGTCGCTTGCGGCTACACTCATGAGGCTCCTGCGCGAATCTCTGAATCTTTTTCCCTCCTGGCGGTATCCGATAACCAGATTCGGACAAGCAGCGCGGAGCAAGAAATGAGCAAACGAAACATATGGCTGTGGGTCGCGGCGATCGTGGTCTTGATCATTCTCTGCGCTGGTTTCGCTTTTTCTCGCGCCAGCATCAGCGCACTCGATGAGCCCGGTCAATTGGAAACCAAGCTCGCCACAGAAGCCAAGCATGTGATCGTCGGCCATCAGGCCGCAAAAATGCACATCGCCGAACTGCCCTATTCCGATGCAGGTGCAAACACCGGCGCGATCGTTTTTAGCGTGGAGTGCGCGTCATGCCATGGCAGAGACGGGCGTACTCCAACCCACATCGGCCAGTCGATGTATCCGCGCGTTCCCGACTTGGGCTCGCCGGAGGTGCAAAAGTGGTCGAACCTTGAACTCTTCTGGATTGTCCAGCATGGCATTCGCCTGAGCGGCATGCCCGGCTTCGAAAAGTTCAACACCGAAGAGCAGACGTGGCATCTCGTGCATTTCATTCGCTCTCTTCCAAACCATCCGAAGAACTGACGTGCCGTAATCCGCATTCCCGCCTCCTGCGTCTTTGGCGTCATGGCCTCAATCTCGTTCAGCCGCGCTCCGCTCGCATGTTAGACTGGTGTCCCAAGCCCGCTTGATCACAAGCTTACGCGCTAACCGATGCCCAAAGAACTATTCGGAACCGATGGGATTCGCGGCGTCCCCGGCAAGTATCCTCTCGATGACGCGACGCTCTTTCTCACCGGCGTCGCTCTCGGCGAACACTTAGCCGAACATCGCGACGCCGCCAAATCGCCGCGCGTCTTGATCGGAATGGACACACGCGAATCGGGCCCAATGCTGGCTGGCCGCATCGCCCAAGGCCTGCGCGCCTCCGGTATTGAACCTATTTCCGCCGGCGTCATTTCCACGCCGGGCGTGGCCTGGCTCGTCCACAGCGAGGATTTCGCGGGAGGCGTGGTCATTTCCGCCTCCCACAATCCCTACCACGACAATGGCGTCAAACTGGTTTCTTCCTGCGGTATGAAATTCCCAGATTCTGCTGAAGCGCAAATCGAGTCGCGCATTCTCGCCGCGCGCAACGCAAATTCGCCGTTGCCGCAAATCAGCAACGACGGCCTCCCGGCGACCTCGCCGCTTCACAACGACTATCTTTCCTCTCTGCGGCAAAAGCTGTTCCGTGGCGCCGACCTGTCACGGATGAAGATTGTTCTCGACTGCGCCAATGGCGCTGCAAGCGCCCTGGCTCCCGGACTGTTCCGCTCCCTGGGCGCCGAAGTCGTCGCCATATTCGACACTCCTGACGGAAAGAATATCAACGCTCAATGCGGTTCTCTATATCCCCACAAGATGCAGGAAAGAACTGCCCTTTCCGGTGCGGACCTGGGCGTGGCTTTTGATGGCGATGCTGACAGGGCCGTCTTTTCCACCCACAGCGGCCGTTATGTCGACGGCGATGCCGTTCTTTTCGCTGCCGGCCGTTACATGAAGCACGCAAAGAAACTCAGAGGCGACACCATCGTCGGCACATCCATGTCCAATCTCGGCCTCGAGCGAGCTCTCGAACGCGAAGGCTTGAAGCTCGAGCGTGTGCCGGTCGGCGACCGCTACGTGCTCGAAAAAATGCTCGGGATCGACGCAAACCTCGGCGGCGAGCAGTCCGGCCACGTCATTTTTCTCGACGACTCCACCACCGGCGACGGCATGCTCAGTGCCGTCAAAATGGCGTCGCTCGTGTCCATTGCCGGAAAACTCGACACGCTGCTTGAAGATTTCAAGGTCTACCCGCAGAAAATTGTAAACGTTCGCGTCGGCTCAAAACCGGACCTCGCGTCTCTGCCGCTTGTGGCGCGCGCCATTAGCGAAGCCGAAACTAAACTCGGCGCTTCCGGCCGCATCATCGTGCGTTACTCCGGGACCGAACCCCTCGCCCGCGTCATGGTCGAAGCGGAACGGCAAACCGACGTCGACGATTGCTGCGCATCTGTCGCCCACGCCATCGAATCTTCCATCGGCGCCCGCTCAGCCTCCTAGCACGCGCTTCGTTCAAATCAGTTGCCGTCGCGTTGCCAAAATCGTAAAGTACTCTTCATCGTAACGACTTCAGGCCAGTAGGCGAGGTGCAGAACCATGAAGCCCAGAATGGTTTTGACGTTTCTTCTGTATGTCTTTGTCATTGCACCCATAACAGCCAAATCTTTGCCCGAGCAGGACGCCCTCCGAGCGTATACCAATTCCACCGACGGGTTGCAGAAACTCGTGGGAGACATGATGGCCGCGCAGAGGAGCGGAGGCTACAAAGCACTCGCGCCATACCTGCAATCGCTGGCCCTTCCCGACAGCGCCTCGTGGTTCGCGAGCGTCTTTGGTGACGCCAACGGCCCGCAACTAGCCATGTTTTACGACGCATGGTCGGAAGCCCGAAGCTTTCAGATCTCGGGGGATGTCATCCGCGCGGTTGCTTCGCAGATGAACGACGTCGCTGCGTTGAGCTTCGAGCACCCTGGGGATCCAGGCGCAACCGGCAAGGACAACTATTTCCTCGGCCTCCTCAAACAAACGCAAACCTTGTATGTCGTCGTCTTCCAGTCGGGAAGCGGCTCAACCATGCGTTGGGCTTACTTCGTTTACGACGCGGGCGCGTTCCGTTATCTTGGCCCGCTCGCGGATTTGCGCCTTGCCTCTTCTTCAGCGCCAAGGAATGCAGCAGCTCCCACCGAGATACCCAGACGGATTCGCGTCGGACCCGAGGTTGCAGAAGCTCGAATCACCCACCGTGTTCCGCCAACTTATCCGCCCGACGCTCTTTCGCAGCGCTTGGAGGGTGCCGTCGAGGTGCACACGATTATTGGCCCGGACGGCACCGTGCAATCTGTGGATTCCACCAGCGGGAATCCCGCGCTTGTCGCAGCCGCCGATGCCGCCGTGCGCCAGTGGAAATTTGAGCCGCTCTCTCTGAATGGCCAACCAGTTACGGTTGATACCACGATTACAGTTCAATTTCATTTGCCCTCAGGAATGGCGTCTGCGGCACAGCCGAACGCTTCGGCTGCCTCCGCGTCAATTCCTTCTTACCCAGAGTCCGCCGGTGGCCTG
The DNA here is from genome assembly GCA_035945715.1 of Candidatus Acidiferrales bacterium. GTDB lineage: Bacteria > Acidobacteriota > Terriglobia > Acidiferrales > UBA7541 > DAHUXN01. Next base: position 26,513 of record DASYZX010000001.1, on the reverse strand, counting down.
ACCAAAATGATGAAGCAGATGCTTGAAATCTCTCAGCGCGGAAAAACGGAAGATCTGCAGCCGTTCTTTCATGCTCTGCTGATTCCCAATGCCGACTCGTGGTTCCCATCAGTATTTGGCGACCAGCAAGGCGCGCAATTCAGGGAGCAGTATCAGCAACTCCAGCAGTTCATCGCTTCGTTTTTCAATCAAGCTCTGCAAACAGATACGGGCTTAAAATATGACACTGTCGACGTGCGGCGCTTCCGCAGTTCGTGCGAATCCGACGCCAACGAGATGGAATACCCAATTCTCGCCGCGCGCGCGGAGCAAGCCGTTCCGCTCTATGAAGTCCGCTTCGTAAAGGGGACGACTTTCCGCTGGTTCTTTCCGTTTGCATATATCGACGGCGGTTTTCGCTACCTCGGCAATTTGCAAATCAAACAGCCGGACAACCGCGTCTTGGGCGAGAATATCCAATGGCCGAAGTTAATTCATGAGGTGCCGCCGGTGTATCCGATGAATTTTAACGCGGCCCGCCCCAACAACAGCGATGTGGTCAAGCTCTGGGGTACGGTTGAAGCCGACGGCAGCGTTAGCGACCTCCACGTGATTCAGGGCACTTGTCCCTACGTCGAGGCGACCATTAGCGCCGTCAAAAAATGGAAATTCACGCCCCTGATAGTCGATGGCAAAGCGCAGTCAACCACCTATCCGTTCCAGTATAGTTATGGCCCTGGGCGGTAGCGGCCCTTGACCAGACGCCCTCGTGGTAACGCACGCGTCAGAAGGAGGCCTGTAATTGCCGCTGCCTGCGCCGCTTTTCTCATCTGCGCTGTGTCTGTGAGGGCACAAACGTCTGCGGTTTCTAGTACCGCGACTCAAGCGGCACCCCAGCAGCCCCATGCTGCGGCTACCGCCATTCCGTCTTATCCCGACTCCCCGGCCGGCTTGGAGAGACTAATCAAAGACATGCTGAAAATGCAGAAAGACGGCGACTCCAAAAACTTGTCTGCGTATACCCAATCGCTCATCCTGCCCAATGCCGCCGCGTGGTTCACCGCGACGTTTGGCGACGAAATGGGCAGAGAACTAGCCGACTCATATGACCGAACCCAAACTGAATTGCCGCTTTCGTTTCCGGACATACTAAGTCAGTTGCGAGCAAAGCATTTTACTGACCCCAAGGCGGTGCGCTTTTCAGATTCCTGCGATCCAGCGGCCTCGGAACAGGAATACCAAGTGCTGCAACACCGAACGAGCCCGCAGCCACTTTATGACGTGCACTTCTTCCATGGTGCCATGGGTGGACTGCTTCACTACTTTGCCTACGTCAATGGCGCCTTTCGCTACATCGGCAGCTTTGCATTGAATCCAAAAAGCAATGTCGCGGTTCAGAAGCCGTCCCAAAACCAGAGCCAGAACGAGGAAACCGCGAAAGTGCCCGGAAACGTCATGGCCGCGAAGGCAATTCATTTAGCGCCTCCCGTGTACCCGTTTGAGGCCAAGGAACATGGGGTGCAAGGCACCGTCATTCTTCATGCCATCATCGGCGCGAACGGAGCGGTCTGTAGTCTGCGGGTCATTCAGGGACCGGACATCCTAGCGCAGGCCGCAATGAATGCCGTCAGCCGATGGCGCTACACCCCGACAACACTAAATGGACAGCCTGTCGCTGTTGATACCACAATCACCGTCGTCTTTCAGCTAGGCCAGTAGGATTGATGGAACTCTATTGCAGAGGTAACGCGGTCCTCGAATTTGCGTCAGCCGTCCAGCGCCCAGGTCGTAGGCTGGCACTCTTCGCAGGCAATCTCAATCTGCTCCAACGCCTTCAGTATCTCCGAAATAGCGGGCAGTTCGCCGTCCCTATCGACGATCCATTTCGCATAAAGCTCGCCATAACGGTCGGCCACGAAAACTCCCTGCCGCTCGAGACCTTCCGCGCCCAGCGCTTGCTCCCCCAGATATCGAGCGATCGAATTCCCTGTTTCGTCCGTCCCGGCGATGATTTCTGGAGGCAGCGCCGCAGGCAGTCCGGTAAGCGGCACTTTTTGAAAGACCACCAGCCCGACCGCTTCCTTTTCCTTCCAGTCAGCGGCCCGCGCAATTAACTGCTTCAGAAAGTCCCATGATTTCGGGGAATCCGCGCGCAGCATCACAATCACGCGGTTGCGCCGCTGCTTGAAATCCCATGCCGACACACTGCGCCCGTCAAACGTGCGCAGCGTGAGCGCAGGAATCTGGTGCCGAACTCGAACTGCCTCTGGCATAGTGTCGAAGCTTCGACTGTACCACTGTGGGACACATCGCTGAAGTTAGCCGATAACCAGTGTCTCCGAATGGATACTGGCTATGATTACCCGCGGAGCACGCTTGGTTGCCTCATTTTTTTAGCTGCAGCCCGAAGTGCTGCCGCAATTCTCGCACTTGTAGCAACTGCCGTTCGGACTCATCAGCATCCCGCACTCGGAACACGATGGTGCATCATCAATCGCCGCGCGCGGCCGCGAAATCTTCTCTGATGATTTTTCTTCCGCAACGCTCACGCTCGACACCGGCGTCGGCTGTGGCGTACTCGGCAACGACGAGGCCTCCGCGGATTCTGTCGTCTGCACTACGTAATCGCTCGAAATGAACTTTCCGCCGAGCCAGCGGCCAATGTAGTCGATGATCGACTTCGCGTACGGGATCTGCTTGTTGCCGGTGTATCCGGAGGGCTCAAACCGCGCGTTCACAAACTTGTCCACCAGCGCCCGCAGCGGCACGCCATATTGCAGCGCGATGGACACCGAAAGCGCGAAACCGTCCATGATTCCGGAAAGCGTCGAGCCTTCCTTGGCCATCTTGATGAAAATCTCGCCGGGCTCTCCGTCATCGTACATGCCGACCGTCAGATAGCCTTCGTGTCCGCCGACGTTAAACTTGTGCGTGATCGACCGGCGCTCGTTGGGCAGCTTTTTGCGCGGCTCGCGGAAGAGCTCCTTCTGCGCCGGCGCCGCAACTTCCATCTGCACCGCGGACGCAGCGGCCTGCGTCGCCGCTGGCACCGCCGCCGCTGTTGCTTCTGCCTTCTCCGTTTTCTTCCCGCCAGCGGCCGAAAGCGGCTGAGAACGCTTGGAATTGTCCCGATAGATCGCTACAGCTTTCAGTCCCAGCTTCCACGATTCGATGTACGCCTGCATTACGTCTTCGACCGTCGACTCTTCCGGCATGTTGATCGTCTTCGAGATCGCACCGGACAGGAACGGCTGCGCCGCCGCCATCATTCGCAAGTGCCCGCGCCACGCAATCGAACGCCCGCCGTTCGTCGCCAGCGAGCAATCGAATACCGGCAAGTGCTCCGACCGCAATGCCGGCGCCCCTTCAATCGATCCATGCTGATCGATCCAATCCACAATCAGCGAAGTCTGCACGTCGGAGTAACCCAGCCGCATCAGCGCCATCGGCACCGTGTTGTTCACAATTTTGATCACACCGCCGCCAACCAGTCGTTTGTGCTTCACGAGGGCCAGGTCCGGCTCGATGCCCGTCGTGTCGCAATCCATCATGAAGCCTATCGTGCCCGTGGGCGCGAGCACGGACACCTGCGAATTTCTGTACCCGCAGTGCTCGCCAAGCTCCACCGCGTCGTCCCACGATTGCCGCGCCGTGCGCAGCAGTTGCGGCTGCACGTTTTCTTCTTTAATCGGACGCAGCGCGTCGCGATGCATGCGCATAACGTCGAGCATTGGTTCGCGGTTCTCACTGTAGCCCGGAAACGCGCCGAGTCGCTCTGCGATGCGCGCCGATTGCGCATACGCTTCTCCGGTCATCAACGCCGTCACCGCGCCGCAAATATCTCGGCCCTGATCCGAATCGTACGGAACGGCAAGCGACAGCAGCAGCGCGCCCAGATTCGCATAGCCCAATCCCAAGGGACGGAAATCGCGCGAATTCTGGGTGATCTTCGGCGTCGGATAACTGGCGTTGTCCACCAAGATCTCCTGCGCCGTGATCGTCACGTCCACCGCGTGCCGGAATCCCTCAACATCAAATTGCCCGTTCGGTCCCAGGATTTTCAGCAAATTCAGCGATGCTAGATTGCACGCCGTGTCGTCGAGGAACATGTACTCCGAACATGGATTCGAAGCGTAAATCCGGTCCGTTCCCTTGCAGGTGTGCCAGCGGTTTACCGTCGAGTCATACTGCATACCCGGATCGCCGCAATTCCACGCCGATTCCGCCATTTCGCGCAGCAGAACCCGCGCGCGGAATTTCTCGTTCGGCTGGCCGTCGGTGACGTTTCGCGTCCACCAATCACGATCCTCTTCCACCGCCTGCATATATTCGTCCGTCACACGCACCGAATGGTTCGCGTTCTGGAAAAACACCGAACTGTATGCCTCTCCGTCGATCGACGGATCGTAGCCCTGTTCGATCAAAACGTGCGCCTTGCGCTCCTCTTTCGTCTTGCAGCTAATAAACTCGGGGATATCCGGATGGTCTACGTTCAGAATCACCATCTTCGCCGCACGCCGCGTCTTGCCGCCGCTCTTGATCACGCCCGCAAACGCATCGAAACCCTTCATGAAGCTCACCGGCCCCGAAGCGATTCCGCCGCCCGACAGAGTCTCTCTGCTGCCGCGCAGCGTCGAGAAATTCGTTCCCGTGCCCGAGCCCCACTTGAAAAGCATCCCTTCGGTCTTCGCCAGATTCATGATCGAGTCCATCGAATCCTGGACCGAATTGATGAAGCACGCCGAGCACTGCGGCTTCGGCTGCACGCCCACGTTGAACCACACCGGCGAATTGAACGCCATCTTCTGCTCGACCAGCAAATGCGTCAGCTCATCGCGAAACGCCTCGCGCGAATCTGGCGATGCAAAGTAGCCGCCCTGTTCGCCCCAATGCACAATCGTGTCCGCAACCCGTCCAATCAGTTGCTTCACGGACGTCTCGCGTGCCGAAGTGTTGGGCTTGCCGTGGAAATACTTCGAAGCCACGATGTTCGTCGCTGTCTGCGACCAGGGCTTCGGCACTTCCACGTTTTCCTGGCGGAAAATAACCTGCCCTTTCTCGTTCCCGATCTGCGCCGTGCGCCGCTCCCACTCGACCGCGTCAAATGGAGCGGTCTTTCCGTTCGTGAATCGCCGCGTGAATTCCAATCCGACCGAAACGGCCGGAGGATTCTGCTGCTCAACTTCAGTTTTATTGTTCAATGCCATTCTTGCTTCCGCCATGTTTGCCTCCGCGCAGGCAGCCTGCCTTTTCAGATTTTTCCCCGGGCGCGAGGGACGCAATACATGAATTATAGCGCACCTCAGCTCCGGCTCGCGGCGTGGAAGGGGCAGGCAACCGCCGCGCAATTCAAAGGGACCTAAGTCTAGCTCCGTGATTCAGGACGGCACAATCGGTTCACCAGTGGAAAACTCGCTCCCCTGTGAAAAACCGGCAAAAAGGGAACGCTCCGCCGCGCTCGCATTTCCACAACTCTCGCGTTCGGGCGTTCGGCCCTTTATGTCGTCGATTGCGGTCCGGTCGGCGCCGTGAAATATTGTCCTGAACTCTTCTCTCGCGGGCCTGACCACTGCTCCCCCGGAATCTGGGCGAGTGTTTTACTGAGTTGTGGAAAACGTGTCAAGAGAAAACCGCAACCTCACCACAAAATATTTGGGTATAGGTGCTCAATCCATCTATGGATAGTGGTATGCCCCGCATTTGCATACAAATACTCCACAGCCCGCTATGGCTCGCCAAATCTTCACTTCGCTGAATTTTGGGTCTTATTCGTACCGGAGAGCTTCGATTGGATCGAGCTTCGCAGCTTTCACCGCCGGCCACACTCCAAACACAAGGCCAATTCCCACCGACACCCCAATTCCAACAATCACCGCCCACGCAGGAACCGAGGCTTTCATCGCCGTAATGTGCGGAATCAGCAGCGCAAGTCCGCTGAAGAGCGCCACGCCAAAAATCCCGCCCGCGCCGGTCAGCGTCATCGCTTCGAACAAAAACTGCCAGGTGATGTCACGGCTGCGTGCCCCGATCGCTTTTCGTACGCCAATCTCCCGCGTGCGTTCCGTCACGCTCACCAGCATGATGTTCATCACACCCACGCCGCCAATCAGCAAGCCGATCGAACTCAGCACGATCAGCACCAGCGCCACGCCCCCAATGATCTGGTTGAACTGCTCCTCTTGCTGCACCTGCGTCGTTATCGAAAAACTGTCCGGCGCGTTATAGGGCACCTTCCGCTCGCGCCGCAGCACTCCCCGCGCCTCATCCACCGCTTCGTCCAGTTGTCCCGGATACGCCACAAACCGATATCCATTGTCGAGCGCCTGCGGATACATTTCGTGCAGCGTGTTGTACGGAACGATGGCCCGCTTGTCTTCGCTGTCAAATCCAAATCCGCCTTTCGGCGTTTCGAACACCCCGATCACCCGGAAGTCCGAACCATCAAGCCTCACCGTTTTCCCCACGGCATCCGGCGGATTTGCAAACAGCGCCTTCGCCGCATCCGATCCAAACACCACCACTTTCGCTCTTTCCTCGTTCTCCGAATCGGTAAAAAATCGCCCGGCCTGCAGATTCGCGTTGCCGTAAACCTCCATGTACGAAGGGCTGGTCCCGCTCATGTCCAGCGCATCCACTTGATTCCTGTTGTACGTGGCGATGTGATCGTCCTGCCACTGGTACAGCGAAATCGTTACTTTCTTAATCGCCGGACACTGTGAAAGCAGCCCCAATCCTTGATCGAGCGTCAGTGGCGGCCGGTTTCGTTCATTCGCCGGCAGCCGCGTCATCCGCGGCCCCTGGTCGTAACGTGCCACCCACGCTGTGTCAGCACCGAAACCTGCAATCTCCTCCGAAATTGTGGACCGGAATCCGGTAATCAGCGACGCCACCACGATAATCACGCCCACGCCAATCACCACGCCCAGCACCGCCAGCAGGCTCCGCATCTTGTGCGTCCGCAGCGTATCGAACGCTAGCGCCAGATTCTCTCGGATGTCCTGCTTCACCATTTTCTACGTCTCCGCGCGCAACGCTTCAATCGGGTCCAGTCGCGACGCTCGCACCGCCGGATAGATCCCGAAGAATAGTCCGACCGCCGACGAAAGCACCAGCGCAACCAAAATCGAATACAGCGGCACGGACATCGGCATCGGCGTCGTCGCCCGCACGAGCATCGTCACCGCTTCCGCAAGAATCACGCCCATCGCGCCGCCCGCCGCCGATAGCGTCGAACTTTCCATCAGGAACTGCAGCACGATGTCTCGACGCCGCGCGCCCAGCGATTTTCGCACTCCAATTTCTCGCGTCCGCTCGGTCACGCTCGCTAGCATGATGTTCATAATCACGATCCCGCCAACCACCAGAAAAACGCTCGTCAGCCACACCGCAATCCCGAAAATATTCGTTGTTAACTTCTTCCAAAGGTCCGTGATCGACGATGATTCGATAATCCCAAAATCATCCGTATCGCGATACCGCTGGTGGTGCCGCGCGCGCAAAAATACTCGCGCTTCATCCACCGCCGCCGGAATCGCGTCGGTGTTGATCGCCTGCACGAAAATCGTCACGCTGTCTCCCGTTTGCGACCAGGCTTCCCGGTACGTCGACAGCGGAATCATCGCGAAATTGTCGCGCGACTGCCCGAGCACCGTCCCAAGGGCCTTCGCGACGCCGACAATCTGATACTGCTCCTCCCCCACACGAATCTCGCGTCCAATCGGATCAATCGCGGGAAAAAGCCGCTGTGCCACGTCATGCCCGAGAAAGCAAATCGCCGCCCGGTGCATCTCATCCTCTTCCGTGAACGCGCGCCCAACCGCGATATCAAAGCTCTCCACCTGCGTAAATTCCGGAGTCGCGCCCAGCAGATTCACGTCTTCGTCAATCTGCCGTCCGTTGTGCACGTCGGCGAGCGTCGCTTCATACCCCGCCACGTGCATCGCATAACGCAAATTGTCTTTCATCGCGTAATAGTCGGCCTCCGTCAGTGCCGGCCGCTTCTGCGCCTTCAGAAAAGCTTCGTAGCTTGTGATGATCCCGTACTTGTCCACGACAAATGCGTTCGACCCCAGGTTTGCCACCTTCGTCGACACATAAAGATTCAGCCCGTTCAGCACGCTCATCACCGACACCAGCGTCGCCACCGCCAGAATCACGCCGAGCAGCGTCAGAAACGTCCGCAGCTTGTGGGTCCTCAGCGTATCCAGCGCAAGCCACGTGGCTTCGCGCAAACTCACTAGCGTCTGTCGGAAGCCGAGCTTCAGTTTTGCGTCGCCTGCCACGCGTTTCTCCACCATGACGTTCTCGATACCGCGTCCGGACTGCGTCAACCCTTTGCCTGAAAACTAGCTACAATTCTAGCAGCGTCGAACCATAACAACGAACTGTAGCAACCGGGAGCCGTCTGCCGGAATCCCAAAAGTATACAAAGCATCCAGCATGAACCGCCGGGCCCAATCCGCTCTCTCCGCAGCCGCGCCGCTGGCCCTATGTCTCGCCCTCGCGTACTCCGCCCCTGCCGGCAATCGCGCCCCCCTCGGCCAGTCCGCTGCGCCCGATCAAACTCCGCTCACCGACGACCAAGTCCACGAGCTCATGGTGCGCACCATTGCCAACCAGCATCGCGACGACGCAGCGCTCGATTCCTTCGAGCGCGTCGAACACCGCCTGACCCGCGCAAACGATTCCGCCGGGACCGTCGCAGACAAGAAGGTTTTTCGCGTCGTTCCTACAGGCAGCGGTACCCTTCGGATTCTCTTGCGCCAGAACGGCTCTCCCGTTCCCGCCGCTCTCTATCAGCGCCAGTTGCGCGACTGGGAAAACATCCTCCAGGTCGCCGTCCATCCCGAGGACCCTCGCGAAGTCTCTGTCCTCGCCAAGCAGCAAAAAAAACGCAAGGAGCGCGCCCGTTTCGTCGACAGAGTCCTTACCGCTTACCGCATCACCTGGGTTTCACGCGAGATTCGCGACGGCCGTGTCCTCGAAACGCTGCAATTCGATCCCAACCCGAATTATCAGCCTCACGACGACGCCACCGACCTGCTCACCCACGCGCGCGCTACCGTCTGTGTTGATCCGCAAGCCGCTCAGGTCGCTTCCGTCGATGCTACCGTCATCCGCGCCGTCAACTTCGGCGGCGGCGTCCTCGGCAAAATCTACCGCGGCGGCCGCTTCCACATGGACCAGGCTCCCGCCGCTCCGGACCTCTGGGAACCCACACTTTATCAATACGATATTTCCGGCAGAAAGTTTCTATTCTCATTCACCATGCACGAGGCCACTGCCACCACCCATTACACCTTCCTCGGTGAGCCCGAAAAAGCCCTCGAAGTCGCCAAGGACAACCTCGCCCATTGCTGCAACCTCACAGCCGACCCCTAATTCTGGATTTTCGGGCATATCGATAATGTGCTGGGCTCAGGCGCCGCTGCCTACCTGCGCGCTTGCCCCATGCCTGCTTTTCGAACGCAGGACTCTTCTCTGGCGTCTCTACCCACCTCGCCGCTTCACTTCGCTCATCACCGTCTCGAAGAATCCCGGCGGTCGCTCGGCGAGCACGCTCGCCGGATCGTATGGCTCGAGTCCCTTGATCGTTTCATTCGTCGGCAGCCGCCGCAGAAAATACACGTACGGACGCGCGCCTTGCCGCAAAACCTCGCCGCTCAGAACTTGATAGAATTTCTCCCGGTAGCATATCGTCAGCGGATACTTCCAGTGCTGCTTGGCGCGGCATGAGGCAACCTGCAAGTCATATTCAGTCGTGCGGATCGTAACTTCGTCCGCCACCGGCGCTCCTTGGCGCTTCCGCTCCGCGCGCTCCATTCCCCACGCAATCAGCGCCAGCGGCAGCGTCCCGTAGCTCTCGCCCGTCGCCACCGCCGCGAGGAATCGCACCACGCCTTCGCACCCGAAGTAGCAAATTATCCAGGTCAGCGGATGCAGCGCCACTAAAAACAGTCCTACGAAGCCATCTCCACCGCGCGCTGCAATAGCATCCCCATATCTCATGACAAACACCGAATACCACACGAGGAGCAGCCCTGTTGCGCCAAACCCCTCCATGAGCGCCGAAATCGCCGTCGCTCTCGGCCAGTCCACCCCCCATTCACCAAAATGCGCACGCCGCCACCGCTCCGGCAGCAGCGCCAGCACCGGCCCTATCGTGTACGTCCTCATGCCTCCGCCCAAGACTCCGCGCACAAGCTCCTCGGCCCTCGACCAATAATAGACCCTCGTTTTCATTCCTTGCGTCGCCCCCGCCCCCCTTGTTTCCGCCGCGTCACTCCTCCGCTCGCCGCCAGTCCCCTTCATGCCTCATCGAAACAATGAACGCAAAAAAGACCTCTACGCGCCAAAGACCGTGAACCTCCCACTGACTCTCCTGTGTCTGGCGCCTTCATGCCTTCATTCCTCGATTTTGCTTATCCCGGCCATTTGGGCGATAATAAGGCGAAAATCCTTTGACGGCGCAGGGCACCTCAACTCTATGAATCCGATCGTTACGCCGCTTCCCGTAATCGCCGGCCTGGAATGGGCGCATCCGCTCGTCCAGGAATGGTTTGTAACAAAGTTCGGCACGCCGACCGAGCCCCAAATCATGGGCTGGCCGCACATCTTGGCGGGAAAAGACACGCTGATCAGCGCGCCCACCGGTTCTGGCAAGACATTCGCCGCGTTTCTGGCGTGTATTGACCGCTTGGTGCGCAAAGCCATCAGCGGCGCACTCCGAGACGAGATTGAAGTTCTCTACGTATCTCCGCTGAAAGCCCTCGGCAACGATATCCAAAAGAATCTTGAAGTGCCTCTAGGGGAGATCCTTCAGCTGGCAGCGGCTCGCGGCTTCCTCATGCCGGAGATTCGCACCGCAGTACGCACCGGCGACACGCTGATGCACGAGCGCCGCGCGATGCAAAAGCGCCCTCCGCAGATTCTCGTGACGACGCCCGAGTCGCTCTACATTCTGCTCACCGCGGGCAGGAGCCGCGAAATGCTTCGCACAGTGCGCACGGTGATTGTCGACGAAATTCACGCCGTCGCCGACGACAAGCGCGGTTCGCATCTTGCTCTTTCCCTCGAAAGACTCGAAGCGCTTACCGGTTGTCATCCGACACGCGTTGGCCTCTCCGCAACGCAGCAACCCATTGAGCAGATCGGCCAGTTCCTTGTGGGCAGCTCACGTCGTTTACCTACGATCGTTCAAATCGCTCAGCGCCGTGCCTTTGACCTCTCTGTGGAAGTTCCGGGAAGCGAACTTGGAGCCGTGGCTTCCAATGAGATGTGGGACGAAATCTACAAGCGCATTGCCGAGCTCGTCCAGCAGCACCGATCGACGCTGATATTTGTGAACACGCGGCGCCTTGCCGAACGCGTCGCGCATCATCTCAGCTCATTGCTCGGTGAGGACGCGGTCGCTTCTCACCACGGCAGCCTGTCTCGGTTGCGGCGGCTCGCGGTTGAGAACAAGTTGAAAGCTGGGGAGCTTCGCGCCCTCGTTGCCACCGCGTCTCTAGAATTAGGAATCGACATCGGCACGGTCGATTTGGTTTGCCAGATCGGTTCGCCACGCTCCATCGCCGTAGCACTTCAGCGTGTCGGGCGAGCCGGACACTGGCGAGGCGCCGTTCCGAAAGGCCGGATGTTTGCGACGACCCGCGATGAACTGCTGGAATGCGCGGCCCTGGTTCGCTCAATTCGTGCGGGACTGCTCGATCACATCATCATTCCCGATTGTCCGCTTGACGTGCTAGCGCAACAGATCGTCGCTGAATGCGCAGCGACTGAATGCCAGGACGACAATCTGTTTGCGTTAGTGAAGCAGGCCTATCCATATCGGGCACTGCCCCGCGAGAGCTTCGAAGAGCTCATCGACATGCTCGCAAACGGGATTTCTGCGCGCCGCGGCCGTTACGGCAGCTATCTGTATCACGACGCCGTTAACAAGCGCCTGCGCGCAAGGCGCGGAAGCCGGCTTGCCTCGATTACCAGTGGGGGCGCGATTCCCGACAACGCCCTTTACACCGTGATCGCCGAGCCGGAAGGCATGGTCGTCGGAACGCTGGACGAGGATTTTGCGGTCGAGAGTTTGCGCGGCGACATTGTGCTTCTCGGGAACACGTCGTGGCGAATTCGGCGAGTGCAGGCAGGGTCTGTTCTAGTGGAAGACGCCCAGGGCGCAGCGCCGAACGTGCCTTTCTGGCGGGGAGAGGCGCCCGCGCGGACCGCGGAACTTTCCGAGCAAATCGCGGAGCTTCGGCAAACGATAAGTTCGCTGGCAGAAGATGTGGTTCCCGGGTCGGCGCGCCGTGATCCATCACGAAGCGCTGCAACCGACTGGCTCCTAGAGGAATGCGGCCTTGATCGATCCGGGGCCGAACAAGCAGTTGAATATATTGTCGCCGGACGAGCTGTCCTGCGCGCCATTCCAACGCAAAAAACCGTCATCGCAGAGCGTTTCTTCGACGAGAGCGGGGGCATGCAACTTGTCATCCATGCGCCCTTCGGAGGTCGGATCAACAAGGCCTGGGGCTTGGCGCTGAGAAAGCGTTTCTGCCGCTCGTTCAATTTTGAATTGCAGGCGGCGGCTACCGACAATGGCCTCAATATTTCTCTCGGCGAACAGCACAGCTTCCCGCTGGCCGATGTTTTCCATTTTCTGAACGCTGCGACCGTTGAAGAACTGCTCTCGCAAGCGGTACTGGCTTCCCCGATCTTCACATCGCGCTGGCGCTGGGCCGCCGGGCGGTCGCTGGCCCTTCTTCGATTTCAGGGAGGCAAGAAAGTCCCGCCTCAAATTCAGCGCATGCGTTCCGACGATTTGTTGGCGGCCGTTTTTCCGCATGCCCTCGCTTGCCCGGAGAATCTCGAAGGTGATATCGAGATTCCGGATCATCCACTGGTGCGCGAAACGATGAAAGACACGCTCACCGAAGCGATGGACATCAATGGCCTCAGGAGCATTCTCGAAGCAATCGTCTCGGGAAAAATAAACTGCGTCGCGGTTGATACGCCCGTCCCTTCACAGTTTTCCCATGAGATATTGAACGCCAATCCCTACGCATACTTGGATGACGCACCGCTAGAGGAGCGTCGCGCTCGCGCGGTCGAGATGCGCCGGACGCTGCCCGAAGCGGTGCTCTCTGAAATTGGCCGCCTTGATCCGGCTGCAGTCGCCGAGGTACACCAAGAGTCATGGCCGGATGTGCGTGATGCCGACGAGCTTCACGACGTACTGCAAACCTTGGTGGCTGTCCCGGAGTTACCTGCATCCAGGGAGCCGTCGCTTGAAATGTCATCCTGCGCTGCCTTCCCGTTGCAAGAGAGCATCCGCGATTCCATAAACAACTGGCGCGAATACTTCGAAGCATTGATCGGCGAGCGACGCGCCGCGCGCGCCGTCGTGGCTGAGCGAACATACTGGGTTGCCGCCGAGAAAGGGAGAATCTTCGCAGCGATATTTCCGGATGCCCGCTTTGAATCAGAGCTGCCCGATGTCGGAGCCGCTGAGTGCGAAAAACAAGCCGCACTCTTGGCGCTCATCACCGGCTGGATGTCTCATAGCGGTCCTGTGACCGCCGAAGTACTAAGCGATACCTTGGGGATCGCCCTTGCAGACGCAGATCAGACACTGTTGCACTTGGAAGCGAGCGGCGCAATATTGCGGGGGAATTTCACCGGCGCTCCTGGCGGAAAGATCGAATGGTGTGAGCGGCGCCTGGTGGCGCGTATACACAAACTCACGCTGCGAGCACTGCGCAAACAAGTCGAGCCAGTCACCGCTGCGCAATTCATGCGCTGGCTGCTTCGCTGGCAGCACGTTTCCCCGGGAACGCAGGTCTTCGGCGAACACGGAACACTGGAGATCCTCGAGCAACTTCAAGGATTCGAAGCTCCAGCCAATGCATGGGAACGGGAAATCCTCACAAGACGGATCGCAAACTACGATCCGAAAGTCCTCGATCAGTTATGCCTGACGGGAGCTGTAGGCTGGGGGCGGCTCTCGCCCCACCCGGCAACCCTGCCCGCCACCATGGACGATCCCCTTCCGGCTCGGCGCGTGATCCCGTCGAGCATCGCGCCGATTACATTCTTCGTGAGAGCCGATGCGGATTGGATGATCCCGCGTCAGGCTGAACACGGCGAATCGGAGCCCAGCAACTTGAGTCCAAACGCCCGCGACGTCCTGAGCTTCCTGCGCCAACGCGGAGCTTCCTTCTTTGCCGACATTGTTCGCGGCACGCAGAAGCTGAAAGCCGAAGTCGAAACAGCTCTATGGGAACTCGTGACCGCCGGCATAATCACGGCGGACGGCTTCGACAATATCCGTGCATTAATCGACCCGAAAAGGCGCGCCGGACAAGGCCGGAGCCAGAATGCGCGCCCGCGCCACAGCGCCGGCCGGTGGTCGCTGCTTTTCACCCATAACGATACTTCGGAGCGTACGCACGCAGTCGAGGCAACGTGCCAAAGGCTCCTAGAGCGCTATGGGGTCGTCTTCCGCGAACTTCTTTCGCGGGAAACAATGGCACTGCGATGGCGCGAGTTGCTCTTCGCGTTTCGCCGACTCGAAGACCGCGGAGAAGTGCGCGGCGGCAGGTTCGTCAGCGGATTCATTGGAGAACAATTCGCACTGCCTGTGGCTGTTGAATCCCTCCGTGCAACGCGGAATGCGGCGCCGGCGAACGAGGTCGTCTCAATTTCCGCAGCCGATCCGCTCAACTTGATTGGGATTGTCGTGCCCGGCGACCGCGTGCCGGCGAACTCTGGCAAGCCAGTTACGCTCCGGGACGGCGTGCCGCTTGATTTAGCGGAATCGAGGAAGCGTTTTGAAGCAGCCCTCGCGGGCTAGACGAACTCCTGCCGTTTCCTGTTCCACTTCAACTTAACTCTGCAGTTGAACCGCGGCGGCGCCATCGGACGCTTCGCAAGCGTAAATCTCCGGCTTTCGTCCCGTCTTTGCCAGATATGCGGCCGAAACGCGGTCCTGAAATTCGTCCACAACGTCGGCCAGGACAAGGTTCACCGTACACCCGCCGAAACCCGCGCCGGTCATGCGCGAGCCGTAGACGCCTTCTTGCTGCCTCGCAAGGCCGACCATGAGGTCTAGTTCCGGGCAGCTCACCTCGTAATCATCGCGAAGACTCAGGTGAGAGGCATGCATCAGTTCTTTCATCATCTGCCGGTTGTTACTTTCTAAGGCGGCCGCCATTTGGCTCACCCGATCGTTCTCCGTGATCACGTGGCGGCAGCGCTTGTATATCGTGCTGCTCAACAGCTCGCGGTGCTTTTCCACCTGACCGAGCGTTACGTCGCGAAGCGCTCGCACGTTCGGCAATATTTTGCCAAGTTGCCGAACGCCTTCTTCGCACTCCTCTCGCCGGGCGTTGTATTGACTCTCGTGCGAGCTCAGCTGACGCTGGACCATCGTATTGCAAATGACCATTCGGAACTGGTCCGGAAGGCGTATTTTTCGATATTCAAGAGAGCGGCAATCCAAAAAGAGAGCATGATGCGCTGTCCCGTGGCACGACGCGAATTGATCCATAATGCCGCATCGTGCACCCACAAAGTCATTTTCTGCCTTCTGGCACAGCAAAGCCACGCGTGTCGGCTCGATTCTGTGGCCAAACCGTCCGAGCAATGCATAGGCCGACGCAACTTCCATGGCAGCGGAAGAACTGAGTCCCGCACCGATTGGCACATCGCTCGAAATATGGAGATTTGCGCCGCTGATTTCATATCCGGAATTTCGAAGCTCATGGATAATCCCTTGAGGATAGCGGCCCCACTTTGCAACTGCGTCGTCCGATCCTTGCCCGGCCCGCACGACAGCGGTATCGCGCAGATTCTCCGAGAAGACTACGAAATCACCGTCGGCCCGCTTCGAGATGGAGACCCAACAATAGAATCCAATCGCAGCAGGCAGGACAAACCCATCATTGTAGTCGGTGTGATCGCCGATTAGATTCACGCGGCCCGGCGCCCGATAGATTTGCGGCCAGTCGCCGAATCTCGACTTGAATTCTGCGGCAAGAAATTTTGGATCCATCAAAGAGCTGTTCAATAAGATTCCTACCACCCTAAGTTAACGCGGCGAGAACATTCTTGACAGTCGGAATTTCATCGCTGATAGTGTTTGCGAGCATAATCTGGAGATGAAAAAAGAATTCTCTAACACTTCTCGCCGCTCCGCTCTAAAGACACTCGGCGCTGGTGCGGCAGCTCTCGCGTTAGGCCGTTTTTTCCAGCCCGAAGCCTTCGCACAGCAGCAGCCGTCAGCAGCCGGTGGCATCAGGACGTTCACCGGCCCTGGCGCGAACCCTTACTGGAATTCAGTTGGCAAAATCGCGACGTTTCCGCAAAAAGCGCCGATGATCATGTTGACCGACCGTCCCGTTCAGCTCGAAACCCCGCGGAACTATTTCCTGAATCCCATCACGCCGAACGATGCGTTTTTTGTGCGCTGGCATTTGGAAAGCATTCCAAACGAAATCGACCTTTCCTCATGGCGCTTGCGCGTCGAAGGCAACGTCAACAATCCGCTGGAACTGAGCTTTCCCGATCTTCTCCGCAAGTTTAAACCCGTAACCGTCGCTGCTGTGAATCAGTGTTCCGGCAACAGCCGCAGCCGTTTTCAGCCCCGTGTCGCCGGAGGCGAGTGGGGAAATGGCGCGATGGGCTGCGCGCGATGGACGGGTGTGCGCTTCCGCGAAATCCTGGACATGGCCGGCATCAAGAGCGGCTCGGTTCAGGTTCAAATGCAGGGTCTTGAACGCGGCAAGGGCCCTCAAGGCATGCCTTCCTACGAATTCAAGAAATCGCTCGACCGGAATGACCCTGTTCTCGATCAATGCATCGTAGCCTACGCCATGAACGGCGAGCCGCTGCCTATGCTCAACGGGTTTCCTGCGCGTCTAATCGTCCCAGGATACTTCGCTACCTACTGGATGAAATGCCTGAGCTCCATCCGCCTCCTTGACAAGCCCGACGAAAACTTCTGGATGAATCCGGGATACCGCGTTCCGGACACGCCGCGAGGAAATACAAACCCCGCCGACGTGAAAGCCGGCAAAGTAAAAATGATCCCCATCACGCGGATGCCAGTACGCTCTTTCATTATTTCTCCCGACGGCGAGACGAAAATTCCCGCTGGGCTTCCGGTCACAGTACGCGGTATCGCATTCAGCGGCTCTGGCCCCGTGACTAAAATCGAGTTCTCCGACTCGACACCCGGCAGCTGGCGCAGGGCAGAACTCGGCGAGGACTTGGGCCCATATGCGTTTCGCGCTTGGGAAATAGAATGGATGCCGCAGCGCCCCGGGAACTATCGGCTCGCTGTCCGCGCAACGGATGAAAAGGGAAACGTCCAGCCTGACCAAGGCGTTTGGAACCCTGGCGGTTATTTATGGAATAAAATTGAGCGCCAGCCAGTAACCGTGGGAGTCGCGGAATGAAGCGCGCGGTCCGAGGGATCCGCCTGTTTCTGATTTTTACCGGCGTCCTTTCGATCGTTGCTGCCGGCGTCATTTACGCGGATCTCCAGCTGGGCTACTACAGTTCCTCAAATCTTGGCAGCATTGCGCAACCTGCTCCGATGAAACTGCCCGCCGATGAGGCATACAAAGTCAGTGCATTCCCGCTTTACAAACCGGAACTCGCTCCGGGAGAAGGCCGCCAGGACGTCGAATCCTATTGCAATACCTGCCACACGCCCAGTTACATCACGATGCAGCCGCCGCTCCCAGCCGCTACGTGGGAAGCGGAAGTAAACAAAATGGGCAAGGTTTTTGGGGCCCAAATTCCATCCGAATCTCAAGCCAGCATCCTCAAATACCTCGACGCGCATTACACGCCAGAAACGCGCAAATACTGAATCGTTGTATACTCCGCGATTCAATCTTGGCCGCTAATCGCATGCGCGAAGGAGCACTGATCGTGAGCCATTGCCGTCGTGTGTTGTACTGTTTGTTGTTTTGCGCTGCAGGACTGTCACTTCTCGCCGCCGCTCCTGAGCCACTGAGCGCTCAGCAAATTGACCCGAGTCTCTATAGCGCCATGCGCTGGCGGCTCATTGGCCCGTACCGCGCCGGACGAGTCACGGCGGTTGCGGGCATTCCAGCCAATCCCGCGGTCTACTACATTGGCACGCCCGGCGGCGGCGTATGGAAGACGACCGATGGCGGAACGGTTTGGAAGCCCATTTTCGACGCAGCGCACGTGGCTTCTATCGGCGCTGTCGCGCTCGCGCCGTCAGACACAAACATCGTCTACGTAGGGACTGGAGAGCAAACCGAAGGCAACGGAGTTTACAAGTCTGCGGACGCTGGTGCGACCTGGACCCAGATTGGCTTGCAGGAGACCCACTACATCAATACCGTCCTCATTGACCCACGCAATCCGGATATCGTCATCGTTGGCGCCATGGGCGATAGCAAGGAAAGCGACAATCGTGGCGTTTACAAGACGGCGGATGGCGGCAAGTCTTGGAAGAAAACGCTTTTTCAGGACAACAGGACCGGCGTCGCCGACATGGTTATGGATCCGAACAACCCGCGAGTGCTTTACGTCGCCATGTGGCGCCCTGCCTCCCGGGTATTTTTTGGATCAGCCGGTCGGCCTCCTGAAGGACCCGATGCCTGGATTTACAAATCCACCGACGAAGGCTCGACGTGGAAAAAACTCGACGCCGATGGAATGCCCTCAGACAAATGGGGGCGCACTGGCTTGGCCGTCGCTCCGGGAGACCACGGCCGCCGCGTTTTTGCCATCGTCGATGAGGGTTTATACCGCTCTGACGACGCCGGAGTTAACTGGCACCAAATCACCCAAGATCCTCGCATCCTTGGCAACAGTTATTTCAGCCGCGTCTTTGTTGATCCAAAAAATGCCAACGTCGTCTACGCCGTTCAAACCTGCTCGTATCGATCGACCGATGGCGGCGTCACCTTCGAAGCCTTGAAGGGCGCCCCGGACGGCGACGATTATCACGTACTTTGGATCGATCCCACCAACAGCAACCGCATGCTATTGGGCGTGGATCAAGGCGCGATCATCAGTCTCGATGGCGGCAAGTCATGGTCTCCCTGGTACAATCAGCCGACCGGCCAGCTGTATCACTTGTCTGCCGGCAACGAATTCCCCTACGTCATTTACGCTTCCGAACAAGATAGCGGCAGCGTTGCGATTCCCAGTCGCAGCGACTTCGGGCGCATTCGCAGCCGTGATGTATTCTCACCCGAGGGATACGAGTTCGGTTACATCGTCGAAGACCCCGTCCATCAATACTTCGTCTACTCCGATGGAACGCCGGGCACGATCACACTTCTTGACCGCCGAACCAACCAAGTTCGGACCGTTTTCGATGGAGGAGCGAAGTATCACGTCACAAGCAACGCGCCGCTCGTGTTCTCACCGCAAGACCCGAACACTTTGTACTTTGGCACGCAGTACGTCCTCGAAACCAACGACGGCGCCGCTAGCTGGCAGGAGATCAGTCCTGATCTCGGAGCGCGGCCTCGAGCAACGGACTCCGGCGGGAATCCCCGCAGAGGCGGCGGGCCGAGAAATGGTGTGATCAGCGCCATCGCTCCCTCGCAAATTTCTGCGAATGTCATGTGGGTGGGAACAACAAATGGTTTGGTGCAGGTTACCCGGGACGGAGGAGCTACCTGGCAGAACGTCTCTCCATCTGAGCTCGGCGACCGAAGCGCGCTGAGCATCATTGAGGCGTCGCACTTTGATCCAGCAACGGCTTACGCCGCCGTAGACGCCTTCCAGGATACTCGCCCTCATTTCTATCGCACTCACGACGATGGCAAGACCTGGCAGGAAATCGACGACGGACTGCCCGCCTCGGGTATCGCTCGTGTCATTCGCGAAGATAGCGAGCGCAAAGGCCTTCTTTACGCGGGCACTGAAACCGGCGTGTTCGTCTCCTTCGACGATGGGGACCACTGGCAGTCCCTCCAGCTCAACTTGCCCACAACCTCTGTCCGCGATCTGATCATTCATGGCGACGACCTTGCCGTCGCGACTTATGGGCGCTCACTCTGGATTCTCGACGACGTGACTCCGCTGCGTCAGGCGACCTCGCAAGTTGCCGACGACGACGCCCACCTCTATCGCCCGGAAACAGCGGTTCGCACAATTTGGGATAACGATCAGGACACGCCGCTGCCGCCGGAGGTTCCCGCAGGCGAGAATCCACCGGATGGCGCCTTCCTCGATTACTATCTGAAGTCCGCGCCTCAAAGCGACATTACGCTTGCGATGTACGACTCACTGGGCAACCGGATTCGTCAGTACACGAGTGCGCCGCAATCGGCCGAACACGAACCCGATGCCGTTCCGGAGTACTGGTTCGCGCCCCCCACGGTCCTCACAAAACACTCGGGCATGAACCGCTTCGTCTGGAATCTCCGCTATCCGCATCCTGACGCTCTTAGCTATGGCACGTTCGGCGGCCGCGGCGGGCTGGAGAAGTATGTGCAGTTTTACGGGACGCAAGACGCCGTGCCAGGTGTGACTCCGCGGAACCAGCCGCTTGGCCCGCAAGTTGTGCCTGGAGACTATGAGATCGTCCTCACCGTCGATGGCCAGACCTACCGTCAGACTCTGCGTGTTCTGAAGGACCCCCGCGTCCCCGCCTCCCAATACGACTACGTCGAGCAATTCAATTTGATCCGACAAATGACCGACGGAATGTCGTCAAGCTATGCGGCGTATAACAACCTGACCCCGCTCAGTCACGCTCTCGACGACCGGCTGAAGAGCTTGCAGGCCAACAAACAGGCGAAAGAGGCGCTTGACGCGGCCACGGCATTCCAAAAGAAGCTCGACTCGGTGCAAGGCGGCGGACCCTCGTCGGTTGGCTTCGGAACCGCCAACAGCTCTCTAACGCAAATGGTCTACGCGGCAAACATGGGGGACGGCGCGCCGGCGCAGTCGGTGAAGGACGAGAGCGCCTCGATTTGCAAAGCATTGAGCAGCGCCTTTGCCGGCTGGCAAAAACTCAGCACCACAGATCTGCCAGCATTGAATGGCTTGCTGCAAAAATACAGTCTCGCCGCACTGCCAACGGTAAATCTGAATGCTGCTCCGAATCGCTGCGTCAAATAGAAGCCGTGGGCAGCCGAATGCTTTTGACCATCGGAGTAAGGAATCCATTGCCGAATCGAGTCCTGCCTGTCCGTACAGGTATCAGAAACGCATCGCTTTGAACGCCCTGCGGAAGTTTGCAAAACCCACGGGTAAAATGGAGCCATTGGACTTGCGGAGGCTCTCATGCGCAAAATCCTGCTTTGTGCGCTTGCAACTTCGTTGGCTTTAGTCACTTTGTACGCGCACGCCGGCGGCCGCACCGGCACAGTTGCCGGCGTCGTCGTCGAGCGAAACGGCAAGCCGGCTCCGGGCGCAGAGGTAATGATTGAACGCTCGAATGGCTCGGCTCCTGTCGCGACGCGAACCGATTCAAACGGCCGATTCCTGTTCAAATATGTCCTCTCTGGTCTTTACGATATTCGGGCCTCCCGCGGTGCCACTGCCACAGTCTGGAGGCACAACGTTATGGTTCGGCGGGGCAAGGAAACGGAGATTGAACTGCGCCTCGAACCGATCGAGTCAAAGCCCGCAAGTGGGCACGACGCGCATTCTGGGAGCTTGTAAGCTCAATTGTTTGAATAAGGTACCGAAGCGATAGTACTAGTCTTCTTGGTTCTTCCGCCTCATTGTGCGCCGCGAGATACGGTCTGTACCATCCCGTTGCCGGGCTGGAAGATGTGCTGCGGGGACGAACGGTTCCAGTGGAGCCGAGGCCACTTCTAGCCCGCGCGACTACCATCCGCGGGACACCTACCCGCCCTAGGTTCAGAGCGAATCGTCAATCCAGAACTAAAACGTGGAGAATGCCAGGAAAATATCCGGGAAGCCGTTCAGATCGTTGTTCACCAGATTGCTGGCGGCAGAATAAAAAGCCACAATTGCTCCATTGCTGCTGATCACAGGATTGAGCGACGGTCCATTGCCCGCAGTCTGCAACGCCGAGAGGCTTATCAGCGCCGTACTCGCCGTACACGTGCTAGGCTGGTTTAAGCAGCTATTCCGCACGTAGACACTCTCAACTCCGCCCACATTCTTCGCCGCCAAGTTGCTCGCTTGAGACGCAAAAGCTATAAACTGACCTGTATTTTCGATACTCGGATTCTCGCTAAGGGCATTCCCGGGCGTCGAGCCGTCGGTTGCAACTGAGACCAAGACAGTTTGAGGGTCGCAACCTGCCGGCACCCCTTGGCATGTATCCCGCTCATAGATCTCCTGCACGCCTCCTGAGGCCGGCCTGAAGACTGTTCCCGTCGATGCAAACGCCACGATCCGGCCATCAGGAGTCATCGCGGGTTCCATGCTCGCGCCATCCGCAAAGGTAGTTCCATCCGGTGTTGAAATCAGTTGCGCTGAAGTTGCTGTGCAGCCTTTGGCGATTCCGATACAAAGGCCCACTTTGTAGATCTCCGATGCCCCGGTCGCGCCGCTCACAAGGTTCGTTGCCGTCGAAGTGAACGCCACAAACTGTCCCGTCTTCCCCGACACGACTACGGGCTCCGAACTCGCTCCGTCGGCCGGTGTCCCGCCGGACGCAGCTGAAACGAGGAATGTCGTCGGCGTACAGGTTGAGGCCTGGCCTAAACATGTATCGCGTAGATAGATCTCCTGCGCTCCCGTATTTGCGCCGGAGACCAGGTTGGTTGCCGCGGACGCAAATGCGACGAAGCGTCCCTCGCCGCTGATCGACGGTTCAATCGAAGCGCCCAGCGCGGGAGTCACGCCATCGCTGCCTGCGGAAATCAGATTCGTCGTGATCGTGCATCCGCCCGAGGCGGTAACACACGGATTTGTTGCAAACACCTGCGGGGTTTTCCCGTCGAACGC
Organism: Candidatus Acidiferrales bacterium; assembly: GCA_035945715.1. Lineage (GTDB taxonomy): Bacteria > Acidobacteriota > Terriglobia > Acidiferrales > UBA7541 > DAHUXN01. The sequence goes on along the minus strand of DASYZX010000001.1, from coordinate 3,614 downwards.
GAAGCCGGATACCAAGTCTGTGCCTAGCGAGACGTACGCGACAATATTCGCGCCAGTCGAATTGACAACCGGCGAAAAGCTCGGACCGTTTGCAATTACATTTGCCGGCCCAAGATCTACCAGTATCTCCCGTGGTGCGCAATCCACCGTTGTACCCAGGCAGGTATCCCGGAGAAAAATATTGGACGTTCCGTTCGTCAGAGGATTTGGGACTGGCGGCGGAATCAGTGTGGTCGTCTCCAGCACGTTTGTAGAGGAAGACGCGTATACCACGTATCGTCCCGTCGAATCCGTCGACGGCCCAACTTCGCTTGGCTCGCTCACTCCATCATTGGCCTGCGCGCCGTCCGGCGCAACATCCACCAATGCCGGAAGCCCCGCACCGGATGCGGCCGGTACAACAGAGAAGTGCAGCACCTGCGAAAGACCGCCGCCGGGCGTTGGATTTTCCACTTGCACCGTGTACGTCCCAGCCGCCGCAAGATCTCCGGTCGCCAACAGTGCAGTCAGAGAAGAAGAACTCAAAAAAGTTGTCGGTCGCCCCGTCCCGTTGATGAGCACCTGGCTGGCCGAATCGAACCCGCTTCCCGAAACAGAGACTGAGGTTGTCGTCGTCGACGGAGCACCAGCCACCACGCTCGCAGGGCTCACGGATTTGAGCACTGGCGCCGGATTCACGATGGTCAGCGCCACAGAATTCGAAACTCCGCCGCCGGGCGGATTCAAGCTCGGAGCCGGTGGGTTGAGAACCGCTATTTCAATCGGGCCGGTCGTCGCTATGTCTGAAGGCTGCAACGTCACCGTCAGTTGCGTACTCGAGACAAACGCAGTGGCCCGGTTAGCTCCGTCGACAGTTGCGACCGAAATGCTTGTTCCGCCAAACCCGGCCACGCCGACAAAGTTCGTCCCAAGGATCGTAACGCTACCTCCTCCCGATCCGGCAGCGATGGTGTTCGGCTCAAGTGATGTAATGTGAGGCACCGGCAACGCCGTCGGTGTTACCACCAGTGTGACCGTGTTCGAAGTCCCGCCCCCCGGCGCCGGCGAGAAGACCGTCACACTAATCGTGCCAGCGTTTAATACATCGCCCGGACTCACCACAGTGGTTAGCTGATTCGATGAAAGAAAGATGGTGTTGCTCGAGGGGGGGTTGCTGAAGAACCGCGGCGCGCCGTTGAACTCGATCTGGGAACTTGGCGCGAACCCCGTACCATTGACCGTCAGCGTGAATGTTGTCGAGTCCGCCGCCACAGTCGCAGGGCTGAGCGAGCCAATCGCTGGTACCGGTAAATTGACATATTGCTGGCAGGAGCCCAGGAGCAGTATTACTCCGATCAATGTGAGGGTTGTGAGCTTCGAGCGCAGACTCAATGATCTTTTCTTTCCCCGGTGTGTGCCAACACACGATTCAAACAGCAATCCGAGAGAGTACTAAAGATGATGAAATCGGGCAATTAGGATGCTCCGCGCGAACTGATTTTCAATCTGGCGTTCCCGGGTACGGCTATTCCAGAATTCATATTTAACTTCCATTCTTCGGATTCCCGGCCTCTTCCGTCATTTCAGCTGATAAAACTAAACTCCATAATCTGCTTCAACTTAGCCTCGTGACCGGCCGTGCATTGAATATGGCTTTGGACGTGCTCGGCTAGAATGCAGCGGTTTGCATCACCGACAGTGCAGAGAACAATCTTGCACGTCCCGGGGTGATGTCCTAGAGGCTGCGCGAGCTATGCTCCGCAGCCTTCGTTTTTTGTGCCCGTTGCTCAGGCCTTCTTGCGAGAAGCCTCAAGCACGTCCCAGGCGGCGTCCGGAAAATCCACAAAGTCGTTAAACTCTCCTGCACCCCGCAGCCACAGACCTCCGTCGATTACCACGCATTCGCCGTTCACGTATTCGGACCTGTCGCTCACAAGATAAGCGGCCAGATTGGCAAGCTCCTCGTGCCGGCCAAACCGCTTCATTGGATGCGCGCGCAGTGCACGCTCCTCCAGTTCCTTGGTCGGAAGCAATCGCGACCAAGCTCCTTCTGTGGGAAACGGTCCTGGAGCAATGGCGTTCAAACGGATGCGATGCCGCGCCCATTCGACTGCGAGCGATCGAGTCATCGCGAGAACGCCGGCCTTGGCGCACGCCGACGGAACTACGTATCCGGACCCTGAACCCACGGCCGCGTACGTTGCCGCAATGTTCAGAATGTTTCCCGGCTGGCCCGCGGCAATCCATTTTCGCGCCAATGCGAGCGTGCAGTGGAAAGTTCCCTGCAAGACAATTCCGACGACGGCGCTGAATGCGTTTGGTGAAAGTTTCTCTGTGCGCGCTACAAAATTTCCTGCGGCGTTGTTAACCAGCGTGTCCACGCGTCCGAATTCGCCTTCGGCGGCAGCGATCGCCTTCTCGACGACGGTGAACTCGCGAACGTCACAACGAGCATAACCGGCGCGCGCGCCTTTCTCGCGAATTTCGTCGCATGTTTTCGCAAGGGGTTCCTCGCGCCGGCCCAGCAAAAACAGGCTTGCGCCCAACTCCGCGAACCGCAGGGCCATCGCCCGGCCCAGCCCAGTCCCGCCGCCCGTTATGAGAATGACCCGATCTTTCAGCAAGTCAGGCTGAAACATTACGCTCTTCCTGAATTCATCGGTCGTTGCAAGCGCAAGAGCTTACTTCTTATCAGGAGTGAACGGAAGTTTTTTGACGTCAGAGACGCTGAAGCTCGATAATCAAGGCGTCGAGAACGCATACCGGAACATGGGGTACTCGCGAATGCTGAAAAAGCTTGCCTTTGTGGGCCTCGCAATCCTGTCCGCTTTCACTTTCGCCACGGTGGCCGCACCGGGCGCAAAAACCAAGTTGACCGCCATCCCGGAATGGAGCAACGCACGACAAATCTCCGCCATGGAACTCGCGAAAAAGATTTCCGGACCAGCGCAAACCCGTCCGGTCGTGCTGCAAGTCGGGTTCACAACTCTTTATGAAGGCGGCCCGCTGACCACAGCGAACTGAAGCGCACGCTCTATACTGCTAACTTCGTGTTCTTTTTCAGAAGTCAGGTCCCGAATAACCTCATTCCCATCAACCCGCTCGGTCTGACCATCACCTACTTTCGTGAGGATGAGGCTTTCAACTAGCCCGATAAACGAATGCCCGCAGATAGGGGTTTTATGCTATTCTTACCAGTAAGACCGGAGGTTCTCTACCATGGCCGCATATGCGACGACGAGGCTTTCGTCCAAAGGGCAAGTCGTGATACCGGAAAAGGTTCGCCGCACTCTTGGACTCAACGAAGGCGATCAGTTCCTCGTTATCGGCCAGGGCGACGCAGTGATTCTCAAGACAATCACGCCGCCCAAGATCGAGGAATTTCAGGAGCTTTTGAACCAAGCCCGCGCGGAAGGCAGAAAAGCACGAATCAGGAAAGCCGACCTGAAATCAGCTATTGCCAGAGTCCGGCGTCGCGCGAAGTGAAAATCAAAGCGGTTCTCGACACCAACGTCGTTATTTCCGGGATCTTCTGGAAGGGCCCTCCATATGAGATTTTGGAAGCTTGGCAAAACCGGCGATTTCTCCTCGTTATATCACCGCCCACCTTGGACGAGTACCGCCGCGTTCTGGAC